>NZ_LT160627.1 GCF_900048895.1 Neglectibacter timonensis
TCATTCATTGGAACTTCATTGGAGCAGTCGAACTGCCCCAGGAACAGAAAAAATCGGCATAGCCGGATTTCTCCAAACTATGCCGATATTTTTCCAAGGAATAAAATCCCTTAGTGAGACCCCCTTTAGGGTCGTCCTGTTATTTTTGAATGGCGGCGACGGAATAGATACCCGGGAAAACAGAAAGATTTTGTTCCCTAACAGAATAGTATCTGCTCTCCGTGAGATTTGTTTCGTCCGTTCCCGTTGGAATAAAAAAAGATAGGCACAGGACAGCCGGTGTAAAACCGGCATACATCCTGAACCCGCTTTCTCTAATCTAAGGAAAATTATTTCGCTGGGCTTACCATTCCATTACCGGAAACCCATTCCTGCACCAGCTTTACGCTGGCTCGGACTGCCTCCGCGATCTTTTCCACAGACATTCCCATTTGGAAAAGGCTGATGGCGGTCGCTCTCTTTTCTTCCTCGCGGCCTTCTTCTTTCCCTTCCTGGAAGATTTCTTCAGAGACTTCACACATTTCGCTTCGACCTCCTTCTTCGCTCTTGAGATAGCGTACCCGTTTGGAGAGTTCTCCCTGCGTCTGATCCTCCGGATCGGATGCCTTAAAATACTGCATCATCGCTGCTATTTTCGAACCGTCGTCTATGGCTGCATTCACATATACAATATGCAGGCCGTCATCATACGGAATTTTTGTGTTCTTAAAATGCTTTTCGACCTCATAGATCGTATGGCCTTCCTGCCAAATATCCGTTTCGCTCAGATAGAAGATGTAAACCTTCGGCAAGTCCGCATATGTGGTACTCTTTTCCAGGTAGCTGCTGTCGATCATCGCCCCGTAGAAGCGGGTGCGGCGGGCGTGGTCGACCGTGTTCAGCCGCTGGATCTCCAGATTGTACAATTTCTCGGACGCATCCTCCGCCAGTACATCCAAAATAGCGTCGCGGGAGTCCGTTTTGGAAACCCGGTATTGCGTCCGGACTTCCTTCACATTCAGGCTTTCAATTCCCGTCAAGGTTCGCAGCACATACTGGCAGGCCGGGATATCATTGAGAGCCACCGACATGAAGGTGTCGCTCATCAGGGTGAGGCTGCGCATCCGTTTCACGCGCTGCTCACGAGCCTGTATCCGGTTGCTTTCTTCGCTCACGTTCCAAATCGCCTCCGTCCCTTTTCCTAATTTATCATACCATTCTGCCGCAAAAAACGCAAGTAAGCCGCCAATTTTCACAGAAAGTTCATCGGACAGCATTTCCGTGCCGGAATATTCGGCCTAGCTAAAATCTTTGCCGCAAGTAATTCAAATATTTCCCTGGCCCGATCCTGCATCGTCCGGTTGTATTTCTGATTTTTCTACATCGTCATACTTTTCCCAACCCGCTGTCTCATCTCCATCCCTCCGACAAACCGAATCACGATCTCCTCCCTGGAAAGCACAGTCACGCGCTCGATCACGCGGCGCACTAGTTCGTTGGAGTATTCTGTCAGATTCAGATCTTTATCGTCGAGCAGGGCGATCACCTCCCTCATCTCGTCCTCTCTTCCCCTTGCATAGTCCGCACAGGAGACAAGCTGCTTTTCCTGCTGCCTGAGTCGGAGCATCTCATCACTGATCTGCTTGATTCTCAGATCCGTCAGGTCATTTCCGGCAAACGTCAGAAGACGGTCAAGCTCCCGATTGAGCTCTTCCAGACGGTGACGAAGCTCCTCCGGCTGAGAGCCCTGATTCTGCTGTGCCGTGCATTGGAGGATGATTTCCTGCAGGGAGGCGGCCATATCGTTCTGATTGTCGCGGATCAGGTTTTGCATCGCTTCCATAATGGCATCATGCAGCAACTCCTCTCGTATGGTAGGGGAGGAGCCGCAGATTCTGGAACCATATTCCAGGCGATTGATGCATCGCCACACAATTTCCTTTCTGCCATGGATGCTCCAGGTAACCCTTCGGTACAGGCTGCCGCAGATGCCGCACACCAATCGCTCCGTTAAGGCGTATTTGCTGGAAAATCTTCCGCGGTTGGTCTTTGCTCTTTTGATATTTGTCACCAACCACCAGTTTAACCCCGTCCAGGCCACGGCCACGCAGCCACTGGAAGAAGCTGACCCAACTGGCCTTGTCCTCTTTCATACCCTCTGCAGCGCCTAAAACCTCACGGTATCCGTCTTCATTTACTGCAATTGCAACCAGAATGGCCACATTTTCAAACTCTCCGCCCCAGTTGCGGCGCAGGTAGATCCCATCTACATAGACATACGGATAACGTCCACCTTGCAGAGGACGGTTCCGCCAATCTTCAATGTGGACATACGCTTTCTTGTTCAGCTCACTGATGGTGGAGGGAGAGACCTTGCTGCCCCACAGGGCCTCGGTGATGTCCTCCACACGCCGGACAGATACGCCCGCCAAGTACATCTCAATGAGTGCCTCTTCCACGCTGCTCTCCCGGCGGCGATACCGCTCAATAATAGCCGTCTCAAAGGAGATTCCCTTGAGCTTAGGCACTTTGAGGGTGACATCCCCGGAAGTGGTGGTGAGGCTGCGGTTGTAGTGACCGCTGCGATAGCCCTGGCGTTGCTCATTGCGCTCGTACCGAGCCGCCTGGGTCAGCTTTTGAGCCTCGGCCTCCAGCAGCTCGTTGAGGGTTTCCTCTACGCTTCCGCGCACAAGTTCCTTGAGCTGCCCCTTGATTACTTCCTCGTTTAGCTGTACAATCTTCTCGGACATGGTTTGCTGTCTCCTTTCAGAATGGTGTGTCGCGACTTCATTCTACCAGAGTTCTGCAAACCATGTCTCTTTTTATCTACTTTTCAATTTGCGAAATTTATTCTACCTTATCCTGGGCGGGCTGACTGCTTGGAATCAAAATACTCCCTGATGCGGTTTTCTTCCTGCATCAGGGAGTATTTTGTCTCTTACCTCATGGAACAGATTCTCTTTTGTCCAACTATCGCTTGTTTATGTTTGTCTGTAAACCTGCAAGTGCTCAAACGATGGAAGCAGAGCGGTCCGTAGGGCGAAATATTTTCTGCAAAAAGTGGAATATGCCGTAACGCCAGGTCTGCCACTCATGAACACCGGGACAGTGATAGATTTTCATGCGTGTCACACCGTTTTGTACTGCTTTCTGATAAGCAAGTTTCAGATCCCGGTAGCGCGTTCCTCCTCTTGTTCTCCCACAGAACAGAACAGGAGGTCCAAACTGTCATTCATTTTCTCCGCATCAAACAGAAGGGGAAGATGATCGGCTGTCCCACCAATTTGATGCATAGATTCAACAGTGGTTCGTCCGCTGAACATGCCGATAGACCGAAATCTGCCAAGCTGCCTCAGACCAATGTAGAAAGCCTGATAGGCGCCTCTGGAAAGTCCCGCAACAGCAGTATGGGACGGGTTGGTCAAAACGCGAAACCGATTGTTGATAAAGGGGATGACATCCTGCATCAACAGGGCTTCAAAATCCATTGGGGTGGGTTTTTCACCGTTTCGGTAAACCTCGCCGGAGTTGCACACGACGATCATCTCTTCCGCCTTTTCTTCGGCGAGGAGATTATCTAAAATGAAATTCAACTTTGCCTGCCAGAACCAGTTTGTCTCGTTCTCTCCCCCGCCGTGTTGGAGATATAAAACAGGATACCTCTTTTTTTTCACCGTCGTAGCCAGGAGGCGTATAGACCAGACAGTCACGCGGTCTTCCTGTTAGAGAAGAATGATAAAATTCATAGCGAATGCTGCCATGTGGAACACGGTTTACCTCGTAAAATTTACCTTCTGCATGTGGAAGATCCACATAGTTTATCATTCTATCGTATCCTGCGCCGATGTTGACACAGGGGTTCATGGCTTCAATCCCGTCCACATAGAAAATAATGGCAAGATATTTTGTGGGCAGGCCAGACAGCGTCAGTTCCCAATATCCACCCTTGCAGCGGTTGAGCGGACGCTTTTCTTCTCCTGCAAGGCTGCCCGGCATTCCTGAAAATTCCACTTTAGAAGCGTTTGGGGCAAAAAAACGAAGCAGGACATCGCCGTTTTCCAGATAGGTGACGCCGTTCTGCCCGTATCGATTCCCAAACGGGATCGGATCAAAGGAAAGCGCCTGAGAGGTATAGACCTGGTTGCAGTTCTTTTCTGTCAAGATATCGTTCTCTCGATTCCCTTCTTCACAAAAAGCATTGCTGCAAAAACTCAAAAATGCTGTTTCTCCACACGCTCCATTCATGTTTTCCAGGATAACAGGAATGCTTCAGAACTCGAACACCGCAGCGTTCCATTCGTTCCTGCGTCTTTTGCCACTCCGCCTTTTTTCCCTCCTCATCCAGTCCAAAGGAGAAAAACAGGAGGCGGAAAGCCTGGTTGACGGCGGAACCGTTTTGTCCGTTTCCGTCGATGGCATAGCCTGTACTGCAAACCACCAGCATCGGGGAAACCAGTTTTTGTGCGATCAGATTATCCAGGATCCAGTTCAAATGGCCGTGCCAGAACCACGCGGTTTCGTTTTCTCCCCCTCCGTGCTGCAAATACAACACAGGGTAGGATTCCTCTGAAGTGTCATATCCGGGAGGGGTATAAATCATACACCGCACGTTTTTTTCAGTACCTGGGATTCCCAAAATTCACACCGAATGGTTCCATGAGGGACATCCTGAATTTCTACAAATTTCTTTTCCGGATCCGGGATATCAATATAATTGACGACTCGTCCATAACCGACTCCAAGATTCATTCTGCTGTTGAGGATTTCATTTCCATTACTCCAGAAGGTAACATAATGAAACCGTTTCGGCAGTCCCTTTACCACAGCGGTCCAATAGCCATCCTCCATTTTTTTTCAGCGGTATTTTTTCCTCTCCCATGCTGCTGCCGGGCATACCGGATACTTCGACGTGTTCTGCCTCCGGTGCAAAAAGAGTGAATTCCACGCTTCCGTCCGGATAGTACACGGCCCCGGGCAGCCGCACTCTGGTGGTATATCCGGAAAGCGCCAGATCCTCCTTGGTTGGATTGGAAAACGACATTCCATGGACAGAATATACTTCGTTGATCACGGTGAAACACCTTTCCTTTCTGCATCATTCTTTTACCGCGCCGATGACAATGCCTGTCACAAAATATCTTTGCAGGAACGGATAGATCACCAGAAGCGGGACAGTGGCCACCACAATTTTAGCCGCATTCAGCGTGCGGGTGGAGATGGTCATGAAATAAATCAGCTGTTGAGGATCGGTGATTTGCGAGACGTCTATGGTCAACTGCTGAATGTAGGTTTGAAGCGGGTATTTGCTCGGTGTACGCATATAGATCAGGCCTTGGAAATAATCGTTCCAATGATTTACAATGCAAAACAGAGCCACCGTGGCAAGACCCGGCTTTGAAATCGGAAGAACCACTCGTGTCAGAATGGTCCACTCAGATGCGCCGTCGATCACGGCCGCTTCCTCCAGAGCCTCCGGAAGCCCCTTCATGAAATTCATGAGCAGGATGACGTTAAATACGGGGACTGCTCCCGGTAGAACCAATGCCCAGATGGTATTGAGCAGGTGCAGCTTGGATACAATGATGTATCCAGGAATGAGACCACCATTAAACAACATGGCAAAAATGACAAGTTTCATGTAAATATCGCGGCTTGCAAAACGGTTTTTGCTTTTCGACAGGGGATACGCCAGTAAAATCATCATCAGCATGTTCAGTCCTGTACCCAGCACTACGCGCAGAACGGAAATCCAGGCAGAGCGCCAAAACTGGTTGTCCTCAAGCAGCTTCTTGTACGAACTCAGCGTGAATCCCACAGGAAGAATCCCCACCTGGTTGGCGTTGACCGCAGAGTTGTTGCTGAACGAGATCGCCAGCGTATTCAGCAGCGGGAGCAAGCAGCAGAGTGTCATCAAAATGACGATCAACCATACCACCGTGTCCATAAGCTTATTTTTAAAAAATTCTATCTGCATCATTTTTCCCCCACTTTTCTCGTTAGAAAATGGAACGGCTGACCAGCTTGCGTGATACCAAGTTGGAAGACATAATCAGAACAAATCCAATCACGGACTTAATCAGTCCTGCCGCGGTGGCAAGGCTGTACTGCATATCGATCAGACCAATCCGGTAAACATATGTGTCAATGATATCTCCTGTTTCATAAACCAGAGGGTTATAGAGATTAAAAATCTGATCAAAACCCGCGTTGAGAATATTTCCCAGATTCAGCGCCATCATCAGGACAATGGTTGGGACCAGCATGGGAAGAGTAATATAAAAAATTTTTTGGAGCCGGCTGGCACCGTCCAGCGAAGCCGATTCATACAATCCGGGATCGATGGATGTAAGAGCCGACAGATAGATGATGGATCCGTAACCGAATTCTTTCCAGCAGTCCGAAAGAATGATCACCGGGCGAAACCATACATTGCTTCCCAAAAAGAGGATGGGATCGTGGCCCGTGGACTGGATCAGGCTGTTGATTGGACCGTCAAATCCAAGAATGCTAGAAACGACGTTTGCCAGGACTACCCAGGAAAGAAAATGCGGCAGGTATACAATGGTCTGTACCGTGCGTTTGAAAGCAATCACTCGGATTTCATTGAGCAACAGAGCAAAGAAGACCGGAACAATGATTCCTGCCGCGAGTTTTCCCAGTGAGATAATAATGGTATTGGCGAAAATCTGACGGCTGCTTGGCAAAGAAAAGATAAAATCAAAATTTTCCAAACCAACCCATCTGGATTGGAGAATCCCCTTCGCCGGCATATAGTCCTGAAAAGCCATCAGAATACCAAACAGAGGGGCAAAGGAGAATACGGCGAGAAATAACATGGGAAGCAGCAGCATCAGGTGGAAGGGAATCTCCCTTTTGAGTCTTTTTTTCATAACATGTTCCTTTCCTTCCTCTCCTGCGGCCCTGCAAAAGGCCGTGCGGGAAGTTTCTTTTCAGAAAAAGCGCCCTTTGATGCATCGTATCCGCCGGGTTGTCCGCCTAGGCCTTTTCAACAAGACCTGTTTTTCTGTTTATTTGGCAACCTCTGCGCTCACTTCTTCGGTGATCGTGTCACCGCCGCTGGCATACCATTCTTCCACAAAGGAGTCAAACGAATCGATCGGATCCTCGTTCATGACAATTCTCAAAAGCATTTCAGATTCCATTTTTTGCAGCGAACCCCAGCGTAGCTTCATAGTATCTGTGGAGCTGTAAAATACAGGACTGATTTTGTTGTATGGAACTTCAGCTGCCAGTCTGGTGCCGATCATTCTGCCATAGTAGTTGGACCAGTCGGTTTTGTCCGGAAGCTGTCCCGCATCGATTGCGTCCACGTATTTTTGGCAGGAAGCAGCCACGCCGTATTCAAAGGCAGTTGCGTCCTCCGGTGATTTTCCGTCCAGAATATCCCGAATGTTCTCGTAGCACAGTACGAGGGCGTTGTTGAAATCGCAGTTGCCCAAGAAGTCACAGGCCACGTCGCCCGCGATATAGGCTTTTTCCACATCGCTCTGCACATAGTCGGAGCGGCGCATATAGTCATACTGGAGAGAGACGAGCTTGACCGCTACTTCGGGATGCTCAAAGCCCTTGCGAACCACCAGATAACCCATGGAAGGATTCTGTTCAATGACCGTGACTTTTCCATCCTCACCGACGGGGACCACACAAGGAACCCATTCCACACTGTTATCGAGCGCCCATGCGTCGGATGCAGGACTGTTGCAGGACCACCATGCTCCAAAGAATGCGCCGCATTGCCCGCTGGCCACCACTGCAATGCGATCGTCGTTGGTGCGGACCGCTACCTGCGGATCGATCAATCCCTTTGCATACCAGTCCCGCAAAACCGTCAGCGCTTCCTTCATTTCCGGCTGTACGGAGCCGTAAACTACTTCTCCATCCTTCTCAATCCACTGGCCGGGCGCTGCGCCGTAGTGGGTGAAAATATTATTGAGTTGGAACTGGGCGCCATAAGCGCCAGCGATACCGGTATTCACCACCAGACCAATGGTTTTTCCCTCACCATTATTTCCAGGATCCTGTTCCACAAACTGCTGCAGGATATATTCGATGTCTTCCATGGTTTCCGGCTCTTCCAAGTTCAGTTTGTCGAGCCAGTCTTTTCGCAGCCAGAGAAGCTCCTGACCATTGAAAATATTGGTAGCTGGAATACCGTACAGCTTACCGTCAATTTTGCCACTCTCCAGGCATCTTCCGTCAAATGAATCATAGATGTCCCGAATGCGGTCGGTGGCGCAGTCTTCAAAGGCTTGCGTCAGGTCTTCTACCATATCGCTTTCCACGAGCTGCTTCAGAGTGGAATAATCGCTGACTTTCATCACGTCCGGGATATTGCCGTCCGCAATCGCCATCGCAACTTTTTTGTTATAGTCATCGCCGCCGTTTCCGACAAAATCGATCTGAATATCGATGTTCAAGAAGCCGCCGATAATATCGTACATCGCGTTGTCATCGTCGTTGTGATTTTCCCACTCAGTTCCAGCCAGAGCGGAGAAATTTCTTCCTGCTTCTTTTCCGAATGTTACTGTTACGGTCTCAGGATATGGCGTCAGTGGATCGGTAGCCGCTGCGATCCATGCGTCATCCTCCGCAGAGCTGCCTGCTGAAGACGTTGTGTCGGTAGACAGTTCACCGCTGTCCGTGCATCCGCCGGCTCCGCAAGCCATCAACAGCGCCAGCATAGCGGCAATCCCTTTTTTCCATAAAACCTTCATTGCTCTTGTATCCTCCTTGTTCCCTGATTTTCTGTTTGTTATACAAGCTTGTATCGATTATAATGAAATTATAGTAAGAGGGGGCTTTCATGGAAATATCAAATAAATCCACTTTTATATCAATTTTCTACATCCGTCAAAGGTTCTTTTGGCAGCAGTACCCTCACAATAGTTCCTTCGCCTCGAATGCTGTGGATTTCCAGACCGTACTCATTGCCGTATAGCAGGTGAATCCTTTCCTGTACATTTTTCATCCCGTAACCGTTCGTTTTGCTGTTGAGAAGCTGTTTGAGTTGTTCCGCTTCTATTCCGGCACCATCGTCCCGGATTTCAAATATCATATCCCTCCCCTTTCCAAAGGCAGAAAGGCTCAGGGATCTGTCCTGCTTGCGACTACTTGCCAGACCGTGTAAAATGGCATTCTCCACGATTGGCTGGAGGATCATGACGGGGATTTTGCAGGGATACAGAGACGAGTCCACATGGTAGCTCACTTGGAACAGATGGCTTTGTAATTCTTTCTGGATGGTGATATAAGCGCGGATATTTTTCATCTCATTTTCCACATTGGAAAATTCACGTCCCTTATTCAGGGCTGTGCGGTAAAAAACAGAGAGTTGGTTGATAATTTCGCTGGCTTCCTCGTCACCGTTCATCAAAGTTTTCCAACGGATTGCGGAGAGTGTGTTGTATAAAAAGTGGGGGTTGATCTGGGCGCGCAGCATTTGAATCTGATATTCTTTTCGGATCAACTGTTCCCGATAGACATCCTTGATCAAATGCTGGATCAATTGCATCATCGTGATAAATTCGTCCGTCAGATATCCGATTTCATCCTTTGATTTGCTCTGCACCCAAATTTCATTTTGTCCTTCCCGCAGCTGTCTGATATTAGCGGCAAGATTTTCAATACGGGTGACAGCAAGTCTGGAAAGAAGCAGGCTGGTCAACACGGCAGCCATCAGGCACACGACAGAGATCCCTATCAATCCTGGCACCATCTGCCAATTTCGATTCCAGAAATACCCCTTCGACTGATAAAGGTAAATTGTCCAGCCACTGGACTCCACTGTCCGGCAGGAACAGAAAAATCCGTCCTGTTCCCAGATCTGTCCCGTGTGTTTTCCGCTGTTTGCTGTGAAGAAAACAGACGTCAGTCCATTTGGCGGGACGTCATAGGCAACGTTGCCACAAGAGTCGAAAAGGGTTACGCCGTATCCCTGGCTGGAGAGACTTCCGAACAGTCTCTCCAATACATCATCGTGCAGCTGAATGTACAGATAGTTTTCTCCACAGCTCGACACAAGCTTCTGAAGCTTACATACTCCCTGATCTGTGTCATAGATCCACCGGTTTTCCCCTTGCAGGCGTATGGTTTCGGAAAGCTCATCGGTAGGGAGTACCCAGGGAGTGTGACGTTCCACATTAGAAGCAGAATACAGCGTCAGCTGGGCAATATCCCCATTGAAGGTGAGCACAGAGGAAAACAGAGGTGTGACCTGATTGGAAAAAATGTCGTACATCTCATAGTAGCCGGTATATTCATGCTCTGCCGCAGAAATGACGCTGTTATTGATCGAAAGGCTGCCAAGAACATTGTCGCAGAGCTGTAGCTGATGATCGAGCGCTGCTGCGGATTGCTGGAGCTGATTTTCCATGTCCAGAAGGGATCGCTGAGTCAAAAGGGAATGTGTTTCGTGGACGGTGTAGCTCCACAGGACAGCGATGCAAATCAGACAGCACAGGATACAGCCCACCATAATTTTATATTTATATTTGAGATCTCGAATGTGATTGACCCATCCCATCAAAAAGCCTCCTGTCGACCATTTTGTGAAAAAGGGACCATCAAAGGCCTGGAAAGTCAGGAGTGTTTCGGAACTTTTCTGGACTGATGCCAAAATATTCCCGGAAACTCTGGCAAAAGTATGAGGCGCTGCTGTAGCCGGTTTTCCGTCCAATTTCCTTAATTTTCAGATTAGTGGATTTTAAAAGCTCCTGCGCCTTTTGCAGCCGATATTTTTTCAGATATTGGCCAATCCCTTCTCCGGTTTCCTCCTTAAACAGTCTGCACAGATAGCGAGGGGAAGTGTGGGCGCTTTCCGCCAGCTGCTCAAGATCCAGCTCTTCTCCATAGTGCTTGCAGATATATTTTTTAGCAATGGACACGATTGGATGCTGTTCCTTTGCCGCATTGCTTTCGTGGAAAGCGCGCGCCTGTTCAATGACATCCTGAATCAGAGCGACTACTTTATCGGAACGATTGCTTTTATAGACCTGCTCCACGGCGGACACAATATCGAAATCGGAAAAAATAGAGCTTTTCTGCATGATTTCATGGAGTATGCTGGTACAGAGAAATTTGGAATAGAGCAAGGAATTTTCCTTTTCTCTGTGAAAATCCCAATACTCCTGCATGACTACCTGTAAAGCGGCGTAATCGCCCTGCCCGGCCAATTCCCGAACAATTTCCAGAATCTTTCCATCTGCGTATTGTTCTTCCAAAGCATTTTTTCTCTCCTGATGGAAGAAGAGGACTCTTTTTCCATTTTCCCAGAAACGATTTTCCAAACACGCCCGCATCTGCGGCATCTCTTCGGCTATGTGCAGCAGATCCGAAACTTCCTCTCCGGCGACAATCCAGCAATCTCGATGCAGAGTGTCCTCCAGCCTTCGGTGCATTCGCTGTGCACGTGCCTGATAATGGAAATCATTCAGCCGGTTCCTTTTGTCCCAAAGCACTGCAAGCTGATGCGCGCTCAGAACGACGCTCTCACAGATTCCGTCCGCTTCATGGCGGATCATTTCCTCTGCGTTTTTCCATTCTTCCTCGGAGATTTCCTCCTCAAAATGGATCAAAAAGATCCGGTTATACTGCCTTACCCATTTTTCCCCCAGAAGTGAGCCGGCTAAATCCTGAATCTGATCGTTCTTCGTACCGTTCAGAAGACAACAAAGGGCGTAATTGCGTACGCAGGATTTGATTTTTCCGTTTTCCTCCTGCCGCTTTTCTGTCTCAAGCACCTCGCCCATCACACTGGTGATCACGTCACGGAATTCTTCAAGATCAACCGGTTTGCGCAGATAATAGTGAACGCCAAGAGACATGGCGGTTCTGGCATATTCGAAATCCTCGTATCCGCTGTAAAGAATGATTTTAATGTCAGGAGCGAGAGGAACTACCCGGGAGATTAGTTCCATGCCATCCATAAACGGCATGCGGATATCCGTGAGCAAAATATCCACGTGCCCCTTTTTGAGCAACCGGTAGGCTTCCTCTCCGTTTTCACACTGGGAAATCTCAAACTCCAATCCGCTTTTTTTCAGAAGGAAAAGAATTCCATCACGCTGTATTTTTTCATCGTCTACAACGAGCATATGGATCTTTTTGCCGTCCATCGGTGTTTTTCCTCGCTTTCTCTCTGTGCTGGTTTGTCGTGTTATTCCGTCTGAGCTTGCGTGGAAGCGATTACCTTCATCCATTTTTTCCCTTGAGACGGAAAAAGCACCAGACGCATTTGATGATCTGGTCAATTTTCAGCATGGTATAGATCCAGAACGGAGGCCAGTGGAATTGTCTAACTTTTTGGGGTCACTTCATTAGTTTTTATAAAAACATTATATCTTAGTGTCACTAATACTTCAACAACAAAAATCGCAAAGCCCCGGACACGACTTGCGCGTCGAGACTCAGCCTGGGTGACCCGCTCAGACCCTCTCAGGGTTCGAATCCCTCTTTGAATGAAAAAATAACAGGACGGCCCCGTTTGGAGCGTTCACTTAGGGATTATTGAAAACAATGATAATTTTTGAGTGACGTCCTCAAGCGGTGCCAACAGAAAGACCACACAACAGGCTACAGAGTCTGTTGTGTGGTCTTTTTCTGCTTTAGG
>NZ_LT160628.1 GCF_900048895.1 Neglectibacter timonensis
TTGTCAACGGTAAAGAAAACAGCAGATTCGATCCCGAAGGCGCTGTGTCCCGCCGTGATTTCGCACTGATGCTCACCAGAATGCTGGGCGTCGATGTGAGCGGCTATACCAACACCCCCTTCAATGACGTAAAGGCTGATGACTACGCGCTGGGCGCTATCGCTTACTGCGCTGAGAACGGAATCGTTGGCGGCGACGGCAAGGGCAACTTCCTGCCTGGTGATTCCATCACCCGTGAAGAGGCTGCTAAGATGATCTCCGTTGCCAAGGAGCTTACCGGCACCACAACCGAGAAGTTCAAGGATGACGCGAAGATCAGCAATTGGGCAAAGGGATATGTAGATGCCTGCAAGGCTGCCGGAATCTTTGGCGGCGACGAGAAGGGCAACTTCAACCCGAAGAGCCCCATCACCAGAGCCGAAACCGCTAAGATCATGGTCGTGGCAATGGACAAATAAGGTTTCAACTCACCTAAATTTTATGATTACCCCATGGGCGGGAGGGACGGAGCAATCCGTCCCTTTCGTCTTTGGGGTAATTTTATATTATTTAAGAGGAATGGAATACCTTGTTCTATGCCCATTTCCGTTTATTCGGGCAGCCCTTCCATAAAATAAGATGTAGTTTTCTAGCAGTCTCACTGCACATTGTTTCCCATCCCGGTTCTCACAGCAAACCTAGAAACTTACGCTCAACCGAAGCCTTTCTATAACTGAAAGAAAATAGAACAAGGGGGCGGATTTCTCCGCCCCCTCGCTCTATGGGGTAATCATAAAATTTAGGTGAGTTGAAACCTTAAGCAAATGCTCTGACGAGAATTGCAGCGCCTTCGCATCTCTGCATTGTGCTGCTCGCATTGAAGCAGTTCTTCTCGTCGCCGCCGAAGATCTTAGCTTCCTTGCAGGCATACACATAACCCTTTGCCCAGTTGGAAATCTTAGCGTCATCGGCAAACTTTGTCGTGGGCTCGGTGACCGGGGTCAGACCCTTGACATTGCACATGATCTTTGCTGCTTCTTCTCTGGTGATCATCTTCTCACCGTTAAAGTAGCCCTTCTCATCTCCGCCGATGTATCCCTTATCCGCACAGTAGGCAACAGCAGCGCTGTAATACTTGTCGGAGGGAACGTCGGGGAATGCGGAATCGGTATACTTGGACAGGTCGGCGTTGTCGATAGCTGCAACAATCTTAGCAAAGTCGCCGCGCTTCATGCCTTCATAGGGGCTGAACTTCCCGTTTCCGGTTCCGTCCACCCAGCCGTTGGCTGCCGCTGTCATCACTTCGTTGTAGAACCAATCTCCCTGCTTTACATCGCTAAACTGCTCGGAAACCTTTACCTTTACGGTGTAAATAACCGTGTTGGCCTTGTCTTCGGAAGTAACCGTAAGCTTGACGTCCTTAGAGAAATCGATTGCAGTCTTACCGGAAAGGACTGTGTTAGTTGCAAGCTTTACCTCTGCTCCGGTAGAAGTGGTAAAGGTAGGAATCAAACCATTCAGCTTCGTGTTGTAAGGAACAGTTACACTGATTGTTTTGCCGCTGATAGTGCCTGTTACTCCGGCCAGCTTAAAGGAGGTAATGGCTGCTTCGCTGTTGGGGTCTGCATACTTCAAATCAAAAACATATTCACTGGAGCTAGCGGGGTCTTCCGCAGTTACTTTGAAAGCTGTCATAGCAGCAGTATTATCTGCGTTAACAGCGCCCTTCAGGGAATACACAGCAACCTTGTTGTCATTGCCGCGCACAAAGGCAATCTTCGCGTTGTCTGCAGAAACAGCCTCGGGATCCCCATCGCCGATTGCGCCGCCTGCATTGACAAACTTATTCGAAGAAGTTTCTTTGCTAGTGACAGTTGCATATTTGCCTGCTGTAAAGTTGGCAAAGAAAGCAGTTGCATCAACAATCTTACCCTCTGCATCCACAGTCATGCCATAGGGGATGGTGCCGGTAATTTTGTTTCCGGAAATAGTCAGCTTGACATCGTTGATGGTCAGTGTCTTCAGCGTGGAATCCTTCACCTTAGCCGCTGCGACCACAGCCATTTTGTAAACGGTACCAAGTTTGGCCTGATCTTTTGTAATCGCGGAAGTAATATCTTTCGCAATGATTTCGGGGAGGACAATGATGTACTTATCGGCTACGAATTTTGTAGAGTCAATAGCAGCTTCGTTATCGCTGTCCTTTGTCAGTGCCGCTACCGGTGTGACGTTATTATAATCATCACTATCGGCCTCTGCATAGAAAGCTACGCCGCCGGCAGCAGTCGTAAAGGAGGTAACGAGATGAGTGTAATTGCTTAAAGTAAAAGCAGGATTGATGGTAACCGTCTTTGCGGAACCGTCTACCTTTGCCTTAAAGGTATTGTCTGCCGTGATAGCCTTAAACGCATCGACGTCGTTGGTTTTCCGTGTGGAGGTAACTGTCAGGTCAGTAAGAGTGCTGCCGGATTTGGCATCCTCAAACTCAATGGTGACGCTGTATACGCTCTTCACAGTGGGATCCGCTTTGTTGACAATGCAGAAGGCATTTTCCTTAACGGTCTTTACAGTATCGTCAGCATTAGCAATGGTAATACCGGTCATGATAGTACCAAAAACCTTGGTTCCATTTACAATGGCTGTTGTACCATCTCCCTGATAGGCTTTCGCATTGCTGCTGGGGGTGATATAGACATTCCAGCCTTTAAAATCATCAGATTTTGTCATGTAAGGAACCTTAAAGGTGACGTTGTTGCCGGAAATCTTGCCTTCGTATTGGGTTTCGCCGTCTTTCAGCCACATAGCAGAGGCCTTTGCTTCATTTACTTCACTGGCCTTGGTGACGGTCAGTGTGTACTGCTTCAAAGAACCGTCCGCAGCCTTAACGGTAACGGCTACAGGTTTTGTGAGATCTATTTTGTTTTCATTGGAGGAACCGCTGTTATTGCCCTTCCACTGCTGGTATTCAGAGGTGGCCGCACCATCTTTTACAATTGTCATTGCACTAGTAGTTGAGCCGCCGGAAAGAGTAATAGCATCAACGGAGGTTGCCGTACGGAAGATGACAGGAAGGTCTGTCAAAGTAGCAGCAGCAGGTACCTCTACAGAAATCTTGTTCCCGGAGATCGTCGCAATCTCACTGTCGATTTCAGCGTAGGTGATGTCCTTGTCGCCGGCCTTGGCCTGGATTACATTGAGCTTGTACTCTTGGCTAACAGTTTTGCAGGCCACAGTAAGTGCTTTGTTTTCCAAATCAGTCGTTCCCAAACCGGTAAACGTGTAGGTCTTGCCGTTTTCCAACGCGGAAGCAGACACATCAGTTGCAGTAACGGTGGTGTTCCCGAGCGTGCTGAAGGTTACCGGGAACTTGGGATTCGTAATAGGATTGCCATCTGCGTCCACAAATTTTTCTGCGGGCAGCGTAACCGTGATGGTGTCGTTGAAAGCAACATTAGCTGCCGACTTTGAGAAGACGCCGGATACGCCGTCAATCTCAAAAGAGGTAATAGCGTCAACCTCAGTTATATCAAAGGTCCAGCTTGCAGCATTTCCAGTGGATTCCGAGGTGACTGTAAAGCCAGTATCAATCGGAACTGCGGTTTTGTCACTGGCGCTAATGGCAGCATTGTCTTCTGTCTCCAGCGCAATCTTTCCGCCAGAGGTATAACCGCGGGGAACGGTAACGCTGATTACCTTTGTGTCGTTGTCAAAGGTAGCGTCGATTACCATAGCACCTTCAGTGACGCTCTTCAGGTTCGTGGTCGTTCCCTTTGTGGTTTGGGTAAGCACCAGCTTGTAGGTCTTTGTCGCGGCGCCGTCCGCAGAGGTAAGAACCATGGGGATCGTGATGACGCCGCTTACGGCATCCGGATACTTGTTCAGTGTTAAAGTGGCTGTGGCGCTGTCCGATACGGTATCTTTAAGGACACCGTTCTTCTGCGTCATCACAAACGATGATGTGTCGCCTGCAAAATCAGCGCCGATTTCAACGGAAGATGCATCTGCCGCGATATCCGCCGCAAAGGTCGTTCCGTCAGCATCCAGCTCAACCACCGCCCCATCCACGGTAATCCGTGTGATGTCCGGCAAAGTAGCCGCCGCAGCACCGACAGGAATCATTGCGACGACGAGCATGAGTGCAAGGAGCGTCGCAAGTGATTTCTTCAGAAACTTGCTTTTCTTCATAATTTCAACCCTCTTAAATTTTAGATTCTCGCTTG
>NZ_LT160629.1 GCF_900048895.1 Neglectibacter timonensis
CTCGCGTGGAAAAGAAGCCGCGTGAGAATCTAAAATTTAAGAGGGTTGAAATTATGAAGAAAAGCAAGTTTCTGAAGAAATCACTTGCGACGCTCCTTGCACTCATGCTCGTCGTCGCAATGATTCCGATGAGCGCTGCGGCGGCGGAGTATGAGCCCGCTTCTGGCTTTACGCCTGTAGTGGACGGTACTCTGACGAAAACAGCAGATGGCTGGGCCGCGGAGTTTAACTACGGGGCTACGCATGAAGTGAAATTCGAAATCACCAACGGCAGCGAGAAAATTTCCTACATTGACAGCGACAGCAACACAGTGGCCAATGCTACCAGCATCATGCTGTGGGAAAAAGACGGTGCGCCCGCGCCCGTGGAATTCTGGGTTGTCAATGGCACGGAAGAGAGTAAGCACTACACCCTGACCTGGTCTGTGAAGGCCGCCGCCAGCGACGTTTCCGTGAAGGAAGCTAAAATCGGCAACTACACAGGCGTTGTCAACGAGACAGACCGCACCATTAAGTTTACACTGCCTTTTGGCTATGCAGAAAAGCTTAATACTACTCCGGTCAGTGCATCTGTTACATTTGAAGGCACCACAAGCACTGCAGCTGTTGCTGTATCTGACATTACCGTCGGCACCAATGAGGTGAAGGCCAAGGAAGCAAAGATCACAGTTCAGCCTCAGGACGACAGCAAGGACATTACTTACACCATAACCGCTGAGGAAGAGGAAGGCCTGACCTCCTTCACCATTGGCGATTACAAGGGCGTGTTCCTGAAGAATGCAGACGGTGACAACAAGGGCTATGAGACAGGCACCATTGAATTCACAATTCCTGCTGACTTGGCTGTGGATAACAAGGGCGAACTGAATCTGGTTGCCGCCTTTGAGGTTGGTTCCAACTACAATAAGGCTACTTTTGACAGCACTGAAATTAAGAACGGTGATAAAGTCAATTTTGCCGATTTGCTCACTGCCACAAAAACGTTCAAAATTGAAAACGGTGCCGGTGAAAGAGAATACACGCTGCAAATGAAGCGTGCAGATACCGATACCGCTATCACAGGGTTCACTGCCACCGCGAAGAATTCTTCCGGTACCGAAGTTCTGGCAGTAGAAGGAACCGTAAACGGCGAAGCTCTTACTGTTGAGGTTCCTGCAAACAGCGATCTCAGCAAAGTTGTAAAGCTGGACTTTGTCGGACCCAAAGCTTTTACAAACGGTACACCTAAAATTGAGCTTGCAGACGGCACGAAGACTGCAAATTTTGGTAATGATGGAAAAGCTACACTGTCAGAAGTTAAGTGTGATGCCCCTGTCCGCCTGAAGGTCACCGCTGCTGATACCAAAACGATAAAGTATTATACGCTTACCGTTACCAAGGCAGCCGAAGCCAACAAGAATCCTCAGGTAACTTCTGCGAAGCTTACTCTGAATAAGGACACAGAGAACGAGGCCAGCTACACAGCCTCTATCGATCAGGCAGCGAAGACCATTACCTTTAACCTGCCTCATTCCACTCTCGATGCAGACATTAAGAGCGGCAAAGATACCACCGAATACACCTTCGGCAAGACCGCGCTTACCGAACTTGATGATGCTGCACTGACAAGTGCGACCTTTAAAGACGGAAGCAGCGTTACCGTCACTTCCGACGCTGGCGATAAGATTGCCTACACAGTCAAGTATGTGCGGAACACCGCCCAAACCGGAAAGTCCATCAGCGATTTTGTTCTCAGCACCGCTGACAACAGCAACCTGATGGAGTACAACAATAACAAGAACTTCAATGTTACTGTTTCCGGAAATGAGTTCAAGGTAACTCTGCCTACAACTGTTCCCACTCTGTACGGCCAGTTCACCCTTTCCGAGGGCGCAAAGCTGTACGTTGTAACCGGTGACACTGACACCAACCCTGTTGCAGTGAGTGCCTACAACACGAAGACCGGCGCTGCTGGTGCAGCGATCGATGTAACGACAAAAACAAAGATCTATTTTGTAGCGGACGAAAAGTTGGCCACCGACATTGCGAACGGTACTTTGAATGGCAAGAAGTATGGCCAGATCAAGAACATGTATCGTACGAATTATGCGGAGTACAAGTTCAATGTCACACCGGCAGACCGCGAAGGCGCTCGCCTGACCTCTCTCTCCGCAGATGACGGAAAGGTTACGGCTTCTATCAACGGCGAAGATATCACTCTGACCGTGCCTTACAGCTATGTTGATGGGAAGACATTTTTCTTTGACTTTACAGTCTCCGATGGTGCCACGTTAAAGCTGCATTCTACTCCTTATTATCCTGTATATTCTTCTGGGTTGAAGACTTACAATGCGGCTACAGGGAAATTGGTTACTGCGGCAGCTGGTTTTACTAGCAACCCCGATTTCCAAATTAAGAAAGATGCTTCGGATAATAACAAAGTAAAGGTCTATTACACCGATGACAAGACATGGAATTTGAACGATAATGCCTATCTGCAAGTTGTTGCTGAAGATGGAACAACTACTAAGGATTATAAGATCAAGGAAGTAAAGGTAGCCGATGCAGAGAAGGGCGCTGAAATCACCGCCCTGAAGGCAAACAACACCAATGCAACCATTAGCGGCAAGAACATCAATGTGACTCTGCCCTATGGTACCAACCTGGGTCAGGTAAAGCTGGCAATTACAGCCTCTAAGATGGCTAAGGTTGATTTCAACGAGTATGATCCCACCGATCCTGACAAGACCTATGTTCTCACCTCTCCCTTGTCTATCAAAGTAGTTTCCGAAGACGGAAACACCACCAATGTATACACCCTGAAGGCGACAGTAGCTTCCAAGTTTGTGGACGTGCCTGAGGATGCATGGTACTATGACTATGTCATGGCAGCGGCAAAGGCTGGTATTGTCAACGGTAAAGAAAACAGCAGATTCGATCCCGAAGGCGCTGTGTCCCGCCGTGATTTCGCACTGATGCTCACCAGAATGCTGGGCGTCGATGTGAGCGGCTATACCAACACCC
>NZ_LT160630.1 GCF_900048895.1 Neglectibacter timonensis
GATTGATGGCGCAGAACGGGGGAGCGGAGATTTTGTATCCGGAACAGCCTGCGGCTGAGCTTCCGGACTGGGCCGCCGAAGGGATGGAGAAATTTGGGATTCCAGAGCTTTCCGGGGAACAGACGCTGCCAGAGCAGAGCCAAACGTACTCCCAAAGCCAGGCGGGAGAGGAAGCCGCCCAGGCGTTGATTCAGTTATTGCTGGATCAGGGGGAAATCACCCCGGAGGAGGCGGCAGAGCTGACAAACCAGGGAAAAAGACGCATCCAGATACCGGATTGGGATTACGGAGAACCGGAAGAGCTTGTGTCAGGTTATCCACTGGGCTGGAAGAAGCCCGGTGCTTTTCCGGAGGAAAAGAGAGGCGTTTCACGCCTCAGGGGTTCTTCCAGACGACCGCAGAGCGGTCGTCTGCTGCCAGGGATAGAAAGTTTTCTGCCGGAGGAATTCCAGAGGCCCCAGGGCTTGAGCGATTGGGATTGGAGCTTAAGGCAGGGCGAAGCAGCCGAAGCAAAGAGCGATTTGGAAAGAAGCGCGGCGCTGTATAATGTGGGACGGACCAAATTGAATGCGGCGAAAAGAATTTCGGAAGAGCTGGGCCGGAAGGTGGTCTTCGACGGGACGATGACTGTGGACAAAACGGGCGCAATAGATCCGGAGACGGGGACCATCCGCTTGAATGCCAGAGTGGGAGGTCCAGAGAATCTTTTCGACAACGCCCTGCGGCTTCTGGAGGAACAGGAGGCTGAATTCCCGCTGGACAGCGCGGATGCTGGAGGGTATAATTCAAAAGAGGAAAGGCTGCTCCTGGAGGCTGCGGGGGTTGGCGGGGCTAAAACGCTCACATATAAAACCACTTCAGGTATTAAATTAACTAGTGTCCCCCAAAAGACGACCACAGTTTTGGGAAGATACGATTCAGATACAAAAAATATTATAAAGGAGCTAGGCGTTCCTAAGAGTACTGATTTTTCGGGGAACAAAGGTGGATTTAATCTACTAAATACACCGGATGAATTGTACAAGACACCAGAGCAGTTTTGGAATGAATATAATAAACCGTTTTTGGATTCCGCGATAGATAGAGGAGATGATATTTTGATGGCAACGCCGATTAATAATAATACTTTATATACCAAGACTGGAGAATTAACCGGTTATGGCAAGGAGTATTTTTATTTAAAATCAAAAGGGTATAAACTAGTGAGTGGAAAAATGGTATTGGGAGGAGAATGAAGAAATGGTAATGAGCAAAGATGCGAAAAATAAAATCGAAAAAGAAGCTCTCTTCCTTGAGAAGTTAGGGTATGTAAAGACGGATGATGAGTATTCTGTACATTACACTTTAAACAATATTTCTATTCAGGTTGATTTTTTACGGAATTCAGAAGAAAGTGATGTTTTCATTCGATATTTGGACACCAATCAAGTGTTTAGTGTGGGATGGATTGCACTGGTCAGAAATAATCTGAAAGGGGAAAAAGGAAGAACGGAAAATGCTATTGAACTCGTCAGATATGTAAAAAGATATTACAGCTTGATAACGAATTTGCGATATTGCATGGATAGCAATATGTTAATTGATGAATATGTTCGTCAGCATCACTTTCAGTTTGAGAAAAGTGTAGCAGAGTTTTTAGAAAAGGCTTAATCATTCATAGGGAATAAGTAAGAGAGAAGGGCGCATCGCAGAATTTTCATTTCTGCAATGTGCCCTTTTTTGCGTTGGGAGGAAACTGGCGAGGGACGGAGCCGCCTGGGCGTTGATTCAGCTGCTGCCGGGTTAAGGGGATACCACCCCGGAGGAGGCCGGGCTGACGGCGCGGAACAGGGGATGGAAAAAGGGAGCCCGGAAAGGCGGGAAGCTCTTTCCGGGCTGGTTTTGAGAATTTTCAATATGCCTTTGCGGCGGGATTAGTTTGCGGTTTCCTGGTGGAACCGCTGGAGCATGGCCGCGGTTTCAGCGCGGGTGGCCTGTCCTCTTGGATCGAGGATGCCGCCGCCCTTGCCGTTCAAGATGCCCTGCCCTACGGCCCAGCCCAGGGGTTCCCTGGCATAGGCGG
>NZ_LT160631.1 GCF_900048895.1 Neglectibacter timonensis
TCTCCTTGACCTCTACCACGCTGTTTTTCCCTGCCTCCGGGAGCGTGATGTCCTTTTCGTCCGCGTCCCCGGTGAGCGCCACTAGAATGGTCATGGTCAGATCGCTGTGCTCGGCCACCACGTTGTAAAGCCCCGTGGGAACGCCGCCGAAGACGTAGCCGCCCTGCGCGTCCGTCCACGTGACGGCCACGGTCTCCGCGCCTTGCTTCAGCGTCACTTTTGCGCCGACGGCGGACGTGCTGCCGTCATGCATCTTCACAACGCCCGAAATGCTGTAGGTATCCGGGGCACTGGGCGCGTTCAGCACGCGGATGGTTGCGTTTTTGCCCAGCGTGGACGCGTCCAGCCCCTCGGTGATCTGCTTGCCGTCGGCATCAAAATACGCCTTGCCCTCGTCCAGCAGCGCGCTGACCTTGGGAGCATTCGAAGGCGTGCCGCTTAATATCGCGTAAGCGTTCGCCCCGCCACCGGTGAACGTGCCGCCCGCGAGCGCACCCGCACGGTCCGCAATAACCACAGCGCCGTTTCCGCCGGTGAACGTGCCGCCGTTTACCGTGACAGGAACCACTGACACACTCAGTCCATAGCTCTCGCCGGTGAAAACACCGTCGTTGACGACCAACGGGTGGGTCGTACCGCCCGCGTTTGATCCGCCGGTCGCGAAAATGGCGATTTGCCCGTCAAAGACACCGCCGTCCACCGTGGCGATAACGGTGTTGAGGTAGAGGCCGTCGCCCGCGCCGCCGTCCGAGCTGTTACCTGCGCCGGAAACCGTACTTTTGCCGCCCGCGCCGCCGGTGAACGCACCGTTAGAGACGGTCAGCGTGCCGCCGGTCATGGAAATGCCATCGCCGCCGAAGCCGCCGATTTTCGGCAGGGGTTCTCCGGGTCCGCCGCCGAAACCGGCGTCAGTGTACGACATCGTTCCGCTGCTGTTCCCGCCCGCGCCTCCGGTAAAGCTGCCGCCGGTG
>NZ_LT160632.1 GCF_900048895.1 Neglectibacter timonensis
GCCCGGAGCCTGGGCCTGCCGGTGCGGCGGGTCCGGCTGATCCTTCTGGCGCTGGCCGCCGCGCTGGCGGGGGCGGCGGTGAGCTTTGCGGGCCTGCTGGGCTTTGTGGGGCTGATCGTCCCCCACATGGTGCGGCGGCTGGTGGGCGGCGAGGGCAGAAGCCTGCTGCCGGGCTGCGCTCTGGGCGGCGCGGCCCTTCTCACCCTGTGCGACATCGCCGCCCGCACCCTGTTCGCCCCCTACGAGCTGCCGGTGGGCATCGTCCTCTCCCTGGTGGGCGGCCCCTTCTTCCTCTGGCTGCTGTTCCGCAAAAAGGGGGTGATCCACCCGTGATTGAGCTGCGCCATCTCAGCGCGGGCTACCGCGGGACGCCCGTCCTGGAGGACGTCACCCTTACTTTCCCCACCGGCTGCGTCACCGTCCTGCTGGGCCCCAACGGCTGCGGGAAGACCACGCTGCTGAAGACCGCCCTGGGGCTGCTGCCCCCCCTCTCCGGCGAAGTTCTTTACGGGGGAGTCCCCCTGTCCTCCCTCTCCCCGGCCCAGGCGGCCCGGCAGGCCGCCTATATGGCCCAAAGCCGCAACATCCCCACCATCACGGCCCGGCGCATGGTCCTCCACGGCCGCTTTCCTTACCTTTCCTTTCCCCGGCGTTACCGGAAAGAGGATTTTGAGGCCGCGGACCGGGCCCTGTCGGCTGCCGACGCTCTGGCGCTTGCGGAGCGCCCCATGCAGGAGCTCAGCGGCGGCCAGCGGCAGAAGGTCTATCTGGCTATGGCCCTGGCCCAGGAGACCGAAAGCGTCTTCATGGACGAGCCCACCACCTGGCTGGACGTGCGCCACCAGCTGGAGGTGATGCGCACCGCCCGCGCCCTGGCCGAAAACGGCAGGGCCGTGGTGCTGGTGAGCCACAACCTCTGCCAGTCCCTGCGGGTTGCCGGACGGGTGGCCCTGCTGGCGGAGGGGCGGCTGCAGCAGCTTTCCGCCCCGGAGGCGCTCTATGAAAGCGGCGCGCTGGACCGGGCCTTCGGGGTCCGGGTCCGGCGGGTGGAGACGGAGGGCGGCTGGCAGTATTACTGCGAGGAGCCGCCGGAAGGCGGCGTACACAACGGCTGACGGAAGCGGGAAAGGGAAAAGCGTTCTCCCGCCCGGAAAGGAACTGGCTATGGCATATTTCCCTCTGTTTATTGAATTGGAGGCCGCCCCCTGCCTGGTGGTGGGCGGCGGCCCCGTGGCCCTGCGCAAGGTGCAGAAGCTGCTGCCCTACGGCCCGAAGCTCAAGGCAGTGGCCCCGGACTTCCTGCCCGCGTTCCGCCGCCTGGAAAAGGAGGCGGGGCTGGAACTGCACTGCCGGGAATTCCGGCCGGACGACCTGGCAGGCAGCACGCTGGTCATCGCCGCCGCAGGCGACAGGGCGGTGAACCGCAGAATCGCCGCCCTGTGCAGGGCGGCCGGCATCCCGGTAAACGCGGTGGACGACAAGGAGGCCTGCACCTTCCTGTTCCCCGCCCTGGTGCGCAGGGGGCCGCTCTCCATCGGCATCTCTACCGGCGGGGCCAGCCCCAGCGCCGCCGTCTTTGTCAAGGAGCGGGTGGAGGCCTGCCTGCCCGTCCCCCGGGATACGGACGGGGCGGACGGCTTCGGGGAAATCCTTGCCTATCTCGCCTCCCTGCGTCCCCGGGTCAAGGGGGAAATCGGGGAAGAAAGCCTGCGGGCGGCCCTGTTTTCCGCGCTGTTTGACGCCTGCCTGGAGCGGGGCCGCCCCCTGACGGAGGAGGAGTACGCCGCCCTCATGGGGCAGGTTTGTTCCAGGGGCTGCGCCCCATTGATCGGAAAGGAGAGGGAAGGATGAAAGAAACCGGCTGTGTCTATCTGGTTGGCGCGGGCTGCGGCAGCGCGGATCTCATCACCGTCAGGGGCCTGCGCCTGCTGCAAAGCTGCGGCGCCGTGGTCTACGACGCGCTCATCGACCCCGCCCTGCTGGAGGAGGCCCCCCTGGCGGAGCGGTACCCCGCGGGCAAGCGCAGCGGCAGTCATTCCATGCCCCAGGAGGAGATCAGCGCCCTGCTGGTGCGGCTGGCCCGGGAGGGGAAAACCGTGGTGCGGCTCAAGGGCGGGGACCCCTTTGTCTTCGGCCGGGGCGGCGAGGAAATTCTGGCCCTGCAGGAGGCGGGGATCCCCTTTGAGGAGGTGCCCGGCATCTCCTCCGCCGTGGCCATTCCCGCCGAGGCGGGAATCCCCGTGACCCACCGGGAGCTGAGCAGGAGCTTCCACGTCATCACCGGCCGCACAGCGGCAGGGGGGGAGCTCCTGCCCGAATCCCTGCAGGCCCTGGCCGCCCTCCAGGGCACGCTGGTGTTTTTGATGGGCCTGGGCGGTTTGGAGCGGATCGCCGCCGGGCTGATCGCCGCGGGAAAGTCCCCGCAGACCCCTGCCGCCGTGGTTTCCGGAGGCAATTCTCCCAGCCCCGCCAACCTGCGCGGCACGCTGGAAACCATTGCGGAACAGGCCCGCGCCGCCGCCGTACAGGCTCCCGCGGTCATTGTGGTGGGGGAAACCGCTGCCCTTCATCTGGAATCCGGCATTTCCCGGCCTCTCCGGGGCGTGAGCGTGGGCCTGACGGGAACCCCGGCCTTTGCCGCCAAATTGGCAGACAGTCTGCGGCCCCTGGGGGCCCGGACCTTCCCCCTGCTCACGGCCCGCATCCAACCGCTGCCCCTGGAATTTGACCTGTCCCGTCTGGGGGACGGCGCCGGAAGGTGGATCGTCCTGACCAGCGCCAACGGGGTTTCCTGTTTCTTTGACCTGCTGAACCGGGAAAAAATCGACCTGCGCTCCCTGAAGGGCTGCAAATTTGCCGTCATCGGGCAGGCCACCGGGGAGGCCCTGGCCCGGTACGGCGTCTTTGCGGACCTTTGCCCAGGCTGCGCCACAGGGGAGGATTTGGCCGCGGCCCTCTGTGCCGCCGTCCGTCCCCCGGAAACGGCGCTGCTGTTCCGGGCGGCTGGGAGCAGTCCCGCCCTGGGGAAAGCGCTGGAGGGGAGCCGCATCCCCGTGGAGGAGCATTCCCTCTATGAAACCGTCTACGTTCCCTGCGAACCCCAGGAACAGCCGGACTACCTGACCTTTGCCAGCGCGGGGAGCGTGCGGGCCTATTTCCGCGCCTTCGGCGCGCCGCCGGAAAGCTGCACCTGCGTCTGCATCGGCCCGGTGACCGCCGCCGCCCTGCAGGAGCGCACCCCGGCCCCCTTCCTCACGGCCCCGGACATCTCCGCCGCATCCATAGCCTCCGCCATCCTGCACCACAAAACTTCCGCTTTCTTTCGCAGAAAGCGAGGCCATGAACTCTGAGTTTTATCCCCCAAGCTGTCTTTTTTCCTCCGGCCGGGGGGAAAAAAGGCGGCCTCATTTTATTCGGTCATCTTCTTGCCACCTTATCAGCCGCCTTTGGTCTTGGTCGGTGCTGGGCGCATGCCACTGGCATGCAGCGCCCTTAGCCTTCCCCTTGAGGGGAGAGGTGGAACAGATTCCTGCGGAATATGCTGGCTGTGCCGTGACGGATGAGGTGGAAAGCTCCCCGCTTACACCGCAGCGGCAGAGTACGGGCGGAAGATGGCCGAGCGGAGGCGAGGCTTATCTTCTTGACACCTCATCAGTCACCTTTGGTGACAGCTTCCCCTCAAGGGGAAGCCTTGGGCTGGGCGAAAACCCGGCAGCAGCCGGGGCCGCGGGAGCAAACCCGAAAATTTAGGAGACGAGCGCAGAATATCTCCTTACGCGGCGCTGCCGCTGTCTGTGGAAAAAACAAGGAAAGCATCCTAATTGGAAACGAACCACCCACCCTTGGCGGCGGGTGGTTTTCTTATTGCCTGCAAACCGAATACAGCTGTTATTCTGAAAGAAATTGAAGATGGAAAAACACCCTTGAATTTGGCTATGGATAGCCGGATTCAAGGGCGTTTTCGCTTTATGCTAATTCCTTCAGGGCTTTCACAACTACTTTTATGGTTTCCAAAGCAACAACTCGTTTGTATCCATCCAGATCGGCAACCTCGCTTTGGAGGAAAGACGCCTTAATGGGAGTTGCCGATATTAGACTATCACATAATGCGGCATCGGCAGACATTTCAAGTTCATTTAGGATGTGAACGACTAAATCGAAACTTGGAATTTTAGTCCCGCTTTCTACTAAATTCAAATAAGAGGGAGTAATTTCCAGCTGTTTAGCAAAATCAGCTTGCTTAATACCCTTTTCAATACGGTAATCACGGATTCGTTTTCCAAATTGAAGTAAGGAAAGAGAAAGCCCATCAGACTGCTTCTGCATATCGGGGCTATTACCTATCAAATAGTCAACGGTTACTCCAAAAAAATTGGAAATAGCGATAAGCATATCTATGCCGGGTTCCTGATCCGTTTCATATGCCGATACTCTCCGGGAAGAAATACCGAGGGCCGCGCCCAGCTCTTTCTGTGTAAGATTAAATTGTTCTCGCAGTTCACGTAATCTTTTTACCAATTTGGTATCCTCCCTAAGATTCGATAAGATCAGTATACCATTACGCAAGTGCAAATCAAGGATGGATTTTGATTTCAAAAAACAGTTAGAAGTTCCTTAAAACCAATTCTGCGCATTTATTATCGCTAGTAATGTGGAATTGGAGCAAGGCGCTTTCTATTTTGCACCTTGCTCCAATTCCAAAAAAGTATCAAAAAGGCTTTCTATTGCATCTAGGAGCAGTCGTTGGTGCGTTGGATTCAATTCATCCATTTTTAAAAAGGGAAATTCCCTTTTTGATTTGCAAGAAATGTTACCTTGTTTCGTTCTCGTCAGGTAAATTGACATCGGCTGATTTTAAAACTTCCACGGTTTTCAATAGTAAGTCTAAAGCAAGTCTTTGTTTAAAAAGCGGGAGTGAAGAGACGGCACACTGCACAAAGGTCGCTTGCCGAGGGATCGCGCCATTAAGTACGTCCCGGAGGATATCATCTGCAGGTGCGTCTAAAATATTGAGCATACGAATAAATGTTTCCATTTTAGGAAGCTTTTTTCCGTGCTCTATAAGGGAAATATACGCGGGCGTAACGCCTAGTGCTTTTGCAAACTGAGCTTTGGTCATTTTTTTCAAATTCCGATATTTTTCGATCTGAGAACCTATGCTATCAGTGTTTATAGGTACAACTGCTTTCGGTGTTTGTGTGATATCTTCGTTTAATAAGCGATTGATAGCAATACCGAAAAATTCAGACAAGGCGAACAGGGTTTCGATGTCCGGTTTAACCGTACCATGTTCATAGGTGTAAATTCGACGAATGGTCAACCCAGTAAATTCCGCCAACTGTTTTTGTGTAAGATTGCAGGCATTGCGCAAAGCTTTCAAATTATTAGCTAATAACATATTTCCCAAAATGACGCACTCCACGAAAATAATTTATTGAAATGACAATGGGGTGTCAATGCGCTGTCTGTCACAAATCATCCAAATAGCAGTGGCTATTGACCTGCTTTCTCAATTTCAGCCAATGTCCTGAAAACAGATTCAATCGTGTCGAGCATAATCCTTTGGTTTGTGGGACGAAGTGAAGGAATAAGCGTCTCCAAATATCGTGCCCTTGTCGTATGTGCGGCGACCAGATTATCGGCAAGTGCGAAATCAGCTGACATCCCCAATGCGTTCATAAGTTCAATAGCTGTATCGAATTTCGGTATTCTAAATCCCTTTTCTATAGCGCTAAGATATTGCACACTTATATGGGCACGGTCTGCTATAGTTTTTGGGGGAATAGCTTTTTCCTCCCTGAACCGACGAATCCGATCCCCAAATTTTGCCAAAGATAAGCTATAGCCATCTGCGTCGGTAACGGAGGGGCTTTGCCGATCCATTAAATCATCAAGGCTGATTTCATAAAAGTCTGCAAGATCAGCAAGTGTATACAAATCCGGCTCGGCTTCACCGGACTCATAACTGGAAATCCGTCTTATAGTGAGATTTAAAGCAGTAGCAACATCGTCTTGCGTTAAGTGACGCGACAGGCGATAAGACTTTAGTTTATCACCGAGCATTGACTTCACGACCCTTTCCTGAAGATGATGTAACCACAAAAATAATATATTGAAATGACCATTTCAATATATATCCAACGCTATAATGTTTTTAAAATCGCTTCAATAAGATTAAGTGCTTGGGCCCTTTTTTCTACTGGCAAAGAAAAAACGCGATCCTGCAGCAAGGCCGATTTGATTGGGGCACTTGCCGTCAAAACATCCATAAAAGCATAATCAGCAGAAGCACCCAAGGCATTTAGAATGCGAATTGCGGTCTCCAATTTGGGGCTACGTCCATTTTCGATTGCCCCTAAATAAGTACATGTAATCCCAGCCGCCTCTGCGATATCTTTCTTTTCGAGGTTGTGATTGATACGGAACTGCTGTATTCTTTCTCCGAATCGAGAGATATTAAGTGGTTCCGCTAATTCATCATACGGCTGTGTGTCGGGATTTGACCGTCCTAACAGGAAATCCACTGATACATTAAAAACATCGGCAAAGGCAATGAGCAAATCTATGTCAGGATTCACACCTTCCCGTTCGTAGGAAAAAATCATACGAACCGTCACACCGCGCCCAATAATTTTGCACAGTTGCATTCTGCTCCAACCTTTACCGTTTCGCAACGCTTCCAAGTTTGTCACTTTAGGATACCTCAAATGTCAATCTGATGCTTTCTTGATACCTTGATCTTCTTCCAGCTTTTCTATCATGCTCTCAATCATGTCAAGCATAAACTTCTGTTTTTCAGGGCGTAAAGCAGCCATTCTGATTTCCAAATAATGGCTTCGTACAGTGTAGCCTGATACTAAAGAATCCATAAAAGCTGCATCAGCTGAAGCACCAAGGGCATTCAAAATCTTAATTGCTGTTTCTAGCTTAGGAATTTTTTTGCCAGCTTCAATCAGCAAAAGGTATGTTTGAGATATACCGATTTCCAAAGATAATTCCTTAGCTGAAATGTTTTTTTCTGTTCGACACTGACGGACCCTTTTCCCAAAAGCCCATAGACACAAATCAGAATCTTCCGGCTTGGGGAACACTGTTGTCTCCCTGCCTATCAGATAGTCTACTGTAACCCCAAAAAAGTGTGCAAGTTTATCCAAAGTTTCTATATCCGGTTCAGCTTTTCCTGTCTCATAAACAGAGATGCGTTTCGGATCAAATTCTTCGTTATCATAGGCTCCAAGGGCTTCAGCTAGAGCTCTTTGGCTAAGGTTATGCTGTTCCCGTAAGTGACGAAGCCTGTTTAAGTTCGCCAAGGCCACCGCCCCTTTGCATTTTAAGGTATAAATCGTACAACTAAGTATATATCACAAGACAAAAAACAGGAATCTTTTAAAATGTCGAAACATTTGCATTGACGAGACAAAAAATAGGATATATTATATTACTTGGAGACGCGCTTTTGTTCTTCATTCATAGTCTCATCGAATTCATCCAGAATCCCAAGAAGATATTGTACTAGCTTTGGGTTATTGACCCTGTTTATGCGATATGCAAGTTCCTTATCAGCGTCAGTCAGACTGTCTCTTACTTCTGTGAACTCCAGGAGGTAGTCGCTAGATACGTTGTAATATGTCATAAGGGCTTTTAATGCTTTTTTAATGCTCTTCCCTCTGTTTCCGGCTTCCCATTGCTGAAAAGTGGATTGGGTAAGGCCAATGCTATCAGCGGCTTCATCTTGTGTTTGCCCAGATTCTATCCGTAGTTTATGGATGTGTGTCTCTTCCATTTTTTCGACCTCCTCACGGACTTCACTATTTGTTTGAATTGTACCTTTATTTTTTTGCCCATGCAAATTGAAAATATAAAGATAAACATATAAATTTATATTTTCAAGTAAAATTGGAGGAAAAATTGAGAATGATAGAGATTGAAAATATAGAAAAGTTAGAATTATCCTATTGGTTAAAAAGATACTTGAAGTCAAATAGGATGACCGAGGACAGTTTTGCAGCTTATAGCGGTCTGGATGTTGACACTGTACGTAGAGCTGTTTCACAAAAAACTATACCTCAGTCAGCAATGAAATCTATAGGTGCAAGCATCCATAGATCCTATGAAATGTTTCGGGTTGCACCCATAGAAGATCCGGCTGTCAAAACGATGATGGCAATGCTCGCATTGGAATGTCGAGAAAACTCTATGTGTAATAAAGCTGACTCAGACACTGTCAGTCATGCCTATAGGATTATTAAAGAGAATTATGCCGTCGAAGATATTGAGCGTGCCTCCCAGTGGTTAAGATATTTATTACAGCATCCAGATAGTAAAGAGGCTACGTTTGTAATTGTCCAAATGGAAGATATCATAAAAGATTGTCTCAATCAAAAAACAGCATCCCAGAGCATACTAGACGATACTTCAACCCTGAATCGAGTGCCTAAAACATTGCGTAAGCTCAGGAGAACGGTAGGAATGATACAAAAGCCCACTTGTGGAATTAGCAGCCTTAGCCAAAGGATACGCGTCGCTTTTCAAAGTGAATTGGATGCTATTCCCGCACCCGGTTATGCTGAAAAGGAAAGCCCCGAAGCCATAGCCAAGGCAAAAACGCACATAGCCGGAAAAAACAAGGGAAAGTGAGAGTGTCGTTTTACTCTGTGCTTATGTCTGTCGTCTGGTGCGATTTACTGATCCTGTTAATCTACTTTCTGCGCCGCCGTTTGTGGTTCGTCCGGGCTTTTGGCTCTCATAGCCTCATTGTCCTGTATGTTGGGTGTGCGCTCCGCCTTTTGCTTGGTTTCGAGCTGGAGGCGGCGGTGGAAATTCCGGTGCGGTTCTTCAATCCGGTAGCAACGTTGCTGATGAAAACTGTTCCGCTTGGCCCGCGTAGTATTCCCATCAAAACGGTGCTTTTGTCGGTGTGGCTCTTGGTCGGCTTGGCGGCTATGGCCCAGGTGTTTCGGAAGCACCGGCGTTTTTGGAAAGCCGCCCGCTCCTTGCCGGAGGCTGGTGAGGAAGTGAAACGGTGTTTGTCTCAAATAGTGGATAGCCGGGATTCCGAAAAACTGCGCGCTGTGGTTTCTTCGCAAATCGGTTCGCCTTTCTTGACCGGGTGCTTCCAAGGGACGGTTTGTTTACCGGATCGGAATTGGAAGAAGCGGGAACTGCTCTGCGTCCTGCAGCATGAGGCTGCGCACTTCAAACATCATGACGAATTTACCTATTTGCTGGCAGATCTCTTTTGCGCGTTTTTTTGGTGGAATCCCTGCGCGTACCTCTTGAGACGCTGCGTCAAGGAAATTCTGGAATATAGGGCGGATGAAGAGGTGGTCAGAGGAAGGAAACCCAGTGATGTGCGGTACTACTGCATGACGCTCATCGAGTTCGCAGGAACCGAGACTTCCATCGCGCCCAGTTTTGCAGCTTCCAAACTGGAATGCCGGGTGGCAAGGATTATGGACAAACCGTTTGCCAAGGCGGGAAAAGTCTTGAGCGGAGCGACTCTGTTACTGACAGCTGCCGTTTTGTTTCTCGTTTCTTACTGCATCATATTTCAGTCCTACTTTGTGGCGGACGTGGAGCCCTGTTTCATTCTGGAAGATAGGATATCGGCAAAACCGCAAAGTGAATGTGAGTTGGTAAAACTGCGGGAGATCTTACCCGCTGAATATTCAGGAGGAAAGTTATGAAAAAATTTGCTGCCCTATTTCTGGCCGCCACGCTTCTGACGTCAGGTCCTGCCCTCGGTGCGGGAGTACAAGCCCACGCCGCAGAAACGCCCCCTATTGTGGCGAATGCCGGCTTCCGTGATTTGACGCCGAAGCAGATTGCGGAACTTCCATACATCACCATTGAGCGGGCCGATTTTGGACCGTCCACCAGGGCGGATGTGATCGAATGGTACATCGTGAGAGATAAGAACACAGGGAAACGGTATGCCCGCCGCTGGAATGCTACCTGGGGCTACTGGGTAGACCCGGACTGGATTCCGATTGACTAATTCAACTGCCCTTGTTGGCGCTCCAGTTTTGGAGCGCCAAAGTTTCGGACTGCAGGGTGAAAAATGATTACTTTAATAAAGCGGAACCCGCTGACGGATAAGCGCGGGAAACGGAAAAGAAAGGAAAGATAGGGTTGTGAGAGAAAAGGGCCGGTTGGACTGGGAAGCCACGGTGGGGAAGATCAAGAAGCAGGGGAAACCGCTGTTTTTTCAGGAATCCATACCAATAGCAGCGGAGTTGAATCTGGTTATGTCCCCGAAGGCCAGGGACAAGCTGCTCAGGCTATTTCCCGCGGCGGAAAGCTGCCTATACCCCTTTGTAAGCGGCAACACGCTGTTCTACAGGGAGAGGAAGGATTGCCTCTGGCTGCCGGGCTGTCCCGATATCTTTCTGAGAAACCGTATTTTGCTGGCGGCGGAGGCGGAGCTGAACGGGCCGGACCGGGAGAGCTGGGGAAGGGCGTACTGCGGCCTTGTTCCCGCGAACAAGGAGGAGCCGCTTGTAGCGGCTGGGCAGAGATACCGAAAAGGCTCGGGGGCGCCGGTGCGGATTTTCCGGGAGCCTGTGGCGGTGGGGGAGCTGGTGATTGCCAGCAGAGGAAATACCCTGCTGCAGTACGGCTTGCTGTCGTCCCGAATGTTCCGCGTGTGGAGCAATGCGTTGAGCAGGAACGCACAGACCCGCAACTTGTACCAATATGTCTACAATGCTTTTCCGGTTCCGAAAGCGGAGAGGAATTTTTTGGAGAAAATAGAAAGCGCCGCCTTTGAGCTGGCGGAAGGCGGAAATAGGGCGGAGAAGCGCAAAAACTTGGACAATTGGGTAGAAGAGCTGTATGGAGGGCCTTTTGCTTCCGATGAAGAACGCCTGAACAGGCTGGCGGCACTTTTCCTATCGAGAAAGCGTCCGGCAAGAACTGAGAACAAAGAAAGAATGGAACCTGCCGGACCGGCTGCTCCCGGCGTGAGCCTGACATGTGCGGGCTGAAGAACGCCCCGGCGGCTTCGGGCACTGCCAAAATTTGTAGAGAAGGAGAGCGGACGGATGAATGCTGCAAGGATAGAAGTACGGAACCATGTTCAGAAAATCAAGGAGCAGGGGTGCGGGAAAGCTCTGATTCCGGATTGGATTGCCTATGGTACTTCCGCAGAGCCGGGAACGCAGCTTTTTCTGCTGACGGAGGCGCAGGCAAAGAGAATCAGGGAGGAATCTCCAGACACGGCGAAGCTGATCCGTCCCTATTACAGCGATGAATACTTCAGAACGGGAATTGCAAAGTCCTGTATCCTGCTGGAAGGAAAACCGGAAAAGGCCGCCTTACGCTATCTCTGGGAGAACCTGTGGAAGGATGGGGAAAGGAAAAGAAGCAGCTTTTACGTTCCTTCCGCACTGCGCCGGGCGCGGCGGGGGCGTCTCATTCTGCCGGGATGCCTGGATCCGGAATTTGAAATCATGCCTATGGCGTGGGTCCAAGCCGATTCGGTAATAGGGAAGGGGCTGCTCACCATTGCCGACCCCTCCGCGTTGGCTTGCTGTGTGGCGGCGTCCCACGCATTCCATGTATGGCATCGGGCGTTTTCCAGAAGGGATGAGGAGGGAAGACTGCACTATACCATGCTGTACCGCTGTTTCGAGAACTGTCCCAATCCCGGTCTTGCGCCCGCGCTTGCAGAGGAATTGACGGGAAAATTAAAGCGCTTCCATATGGAGACAATCCGGGCAATTCGTGAAGCCCGCCTTGCCGGAAAGCCTTTCACCAGATATGAAGACTTTGCTTCCAGAGAGACGGCGGCGTGTCTGCAGCAGGTCAACGAGGCTGTAAATGCGGGCTATGGGGCTGATTGCCAGCCCGCCGGCGGCGATTCCGGGGCTTTCCGGGAGCAGCTTTTGTGGAAGCTTTTGGAGGTACACGAGTGCCAGCGGCAACAGGCGGAGCGCTCCAAACCCATCTGACCGCGCAGTATTGCCGGGCAGCAGGCGGCTGGAGGAAAGTAAAGTTTTCGCCCACCTTTGAGAATGGTGCGGCGGAGGGAATCACGCATTGACAGCGGCAGAAATTTCTGATAGAGTGATAACAGTATTGAAAGGCAGGTGAGCGGGCAGTATGAAAATCGAATTTTATCTGAAAAACCGAAGTAATACCGCTCGCTTGATCAGCATCGTATAAGAGGCACTCGTGTTTATGATCAGTAAGCGATAAATTTTGCACTTCTGTTTTTCAGGAGTGCTTATTTTATTTTTGAAAGGATAGACACGATGTTAAAACTCAAATACTTATTTGAAAACTATGGCTTGGCAAAGGAAGCGCTTGAAAATTGGGAGCATGATGAGGACACGCTTGACAGGATGCTGTCTCAGTTTCGGATTTCTTCCAATGCAATTTATCCGTTTTGCCAAAATGGCGAGGTCTGTTTTTTACGGCTTTCCCCTCTTGAAGAAAAAATGGAGAACAATGTGTTTGGAGAGATGGAATTCATCCGTTATCTTCTGGAGCGCGGCTATCCCGCCTTAAAGCCCATCGGGACAAAAACGGGGGAACTATGCTTGAAGCTGGACACCGAGTGGGGTCAGTTCTACGCGGCCGCGTTTCGCAAAGTGGACGGCGTGCCGGTAGAAGACACGGAGCTGTCGCACGAAATTATGCGGGAATACGGAAAAACGCTGGGGAGGCTTCATTCCCTATCCTCTCACTATGCTGCAAAAACGAAAAAGTGGACGCACAGTGAGGTTTTGGACTGGATTATGTCGGTGCTTTCAGAATACCATGCTCCGGAAGCTGCCGTTTCAGAACAAATCGCCATAAAAAATGAACTGGGTAGACTTCCGGCAAACCGCAATACGTATGGATTGGTTCATTACGATTTTGAACTGGACAATGTTTTCTATGACAAAGAAAAGAAGGCCTGCTCTGTCATAGATTTTGACGACGGCATGTACCATTGGTTTGCCTTAGATTTGGAACAGGTTTTTGAATCCCTCGAAGACAGGCTAAGCGGCGAAGCCCTTCAATCGGCAAGAAACGAATTTATCGAAGGGTATCAGGAGGAACGCCCGTATACGCGGGAGATGGAAGAATGGCTTCCGCTTATGCGGCGGTTCAGCAATCTGTATGGCTATGCGCGGCTGATCCGGTGTGTTGCGGAAAAATTTGCCGATGAGCCTGAATGGCTGACAGAGCTGAGAAAGAAATTAGAAAGAGCCATTTTGGAAAAAGAAGCAAGGCTGCTGAAACCGTAAAGGGCGTCCCTGCGAACAACGGGACCGGCTCTGTGCCGCGCTCATTTTGTATGGGAAAAACCCCTCCTGACGCAAGAAAAGGAACTGCGTCAGGAGGGGTTCTGTCTGCCGTGCGCTTTCAGCTTTTCGTGAATGGTTGGCGTCTGATATCCAATACGTTGTAGCCTGCTTTTTCCACTGCCTTTTTCAGGGCGCTGTGCCGGAGGCCGGAGGGGATTTTTGCCGCGGCGGTTCCGGTTTCATGGCTTACGGAGAGGCACTCTGTGCCCTCCAGGGACTCCAGGGCCTGTTTCACCGCCGCCTCGCAGTGGCCGCACATCATGCCCTGAATCTGCAGGGTGACGGCGGCGGGTTCCTCCTGCCCCTTGGCGGCGGGGGACTTTTTCCTCTTCCTGTCCCGGCTGGGGTCATACAGCTTGAAAAGGTTCAGGCGCAGGGCGTTTGCGACCACGCAGACGCTGGAAAGGCTCATGGCCGCAGCTCCGAACATGGGGCTGAGGGTCCAGCCGAAAAGGGGAATCCAACAGCCCGCCGCCAGCGGGATGCCGATGACGTTGTAGACAAAGGCCCAGAACAGGTTTTCATGGATGTTGCGCAGCGCGGCCCTGCTCAGGCGGATGGCCGCCGGCACGTCGGGAAGCCTGCTCTTCATCAGCACAAGGTCCGCGGCGTCGATGGCCACGTCGGTCCCCGCGCCCACGGCGATGCCGGTGTCCGCCCTGGTGAGGGCGGGGGCGTCGTTAATGCCGTCGCCCACCATGGCCACCTTCCCCTGCTTGCGCAGCCTGCCGACCACTGCTTCCTTGCCGTCGGGCAGCACGCCGGCAATCACCTCGTCCACGCCGGCCTGGGCGCCGATGGCCCGTGCCGTGCGCTCGTTGTCGCCGGTGAGCATCACCACGCGGATGCCCATGTCCTGCAGCTCCTTCACCGCCCGGGGACTGTCCTCCCGGATCACGTCCGCCACGGCGATGATGCCCAGAAGCCTGCCGTCTTTGCTGAAGAACAGGGGCGTTTTCCCCTGTCCGGACAGCTGCTCCGCCCGGCGGACCGCCTCCTCCGGTAGGTCAGCCCTTTCCCGGAGGAAATTCAGGTTCCCGCCTGCCAGGGCTGAACCGTCCAGAAAACCGGACAGTCCGTTTCCGGGGACAGCGCGGAAATCCGCCGCCCCTTCCGCCGCGATTCCCCGCTCTTCCGCCAGGGAGAGGACGGCCTTTGCCAGGGGATGCTCGCTTTTCTGCTCCAGGGACAGGGCGGCTTTCAGAAGCTGCTCTTCGGTGCAGCCCTCCGCGGGGAGAAGGTCGGTCACTTTGGGCGTCCCGCTGGTGATGGTGCCGGTTTTGTCCAGCACCGCAATCTGCGTCCGGCCCGCCTCTTCCAGGGAGACCGCGGTTTTAAACAGGATGCCGTGCCTGGCCCCCACGCCGCTGCCCACCATGATGGCCACCGGCGTGGCCAGCCCCAGGGCGCAGGGGCAACTGATCACCAGGACGGAAATGGCCCTGGACAGGGCGTAGCCGGCGCTCTGCCCCGCAAGCAGCCAGACGGCCAGGGTGATCAGGGAAATGCCGATGACTACGGGCACGAAAACGCCGGATACCCGGTCCGCGATTTTGGCGATGGGGGCCTTGGTGGCCGCCGCGTCGCCCACCATCCGGATGATTTGGGAAAGGGTGGTGTCCTCGCCCACCCGGGTGGCTTCACAGACCAGAAAACCGGACTGATTTACCGTGGCCGCGGAAACGGGGTCGCCGGTGGCCTTGTCCACAGGGACGCTCTCCCCGGTGAGGGCGGATTCGTCCACCGCGCTGCCGCCCTCTAAGACCACCCCGTCCACGGGGATGCTCTCCCCGGGCCGGACCGCGAAGCGGTCCCCGGGCTTTACCTGCTCCACGGGGACTTCCGTCTCCGCGCCGTCCCGCAGGAGCAGGGCGGTTTTCGGCCGGAGCTGCATCAGGCTCCGGAGGGCGTCGGTGGTCTTGCCCTTGGAGCGGGCCTCCAGCAGCTTGCCCACGGTGATCAGGGTCAAAATCATGGCGGCGGATTCAAAGTAGAGGCCGTGGAGATAGCTCATGGCCGCCCCCGCGTCCCCCCGGGCCAGCGCGCCGCTCATGGCGAACAGGGCAAAGGCGCTGTATCCAAAGGAGGCCGCGGAGCCCAGCGCCACCAGGGTGTCCATGTTGGGGGCGCGGTGGATCAGGCCCCGGAAGCCGCTGACAAAGAATTTCTGGTTGACCACCATCACCGCGGCGGAGAGCAGCAGCTGCACAAGGCCCACCGCCACGGGGTTGCCCTCAAAAAAGGGGGACAGGGGCCAGTTCCACATGGCGTGCCCCATGGACACGTACATCAGCGGCAGCAGCAGGCAGAGGGAGGCGGTCAGCCGCCGCCTCATTTTCAGGATTTCTCCGTCTCCGGCTGTCCCGGCGGAGGCCGTGCCCTCCGCTTTCGCCGGCGCGGCTCCCTTTTTGGACGCGCCGTAGCCCGCCTTTTCCACGGCGGCAAGCACGGCCTGGGGGGAAGCCGTTCCCTCCACGCCCATAGAATTGGTCAGCAGGCTGACCGAGCAGGCGGTGACGCCGGGCACCTTGGACACCGCCTTTTCCACCCGGGTGCTGCACGCCGCGCAGCTCATTCCCGTCACTTCATATTGTTCCAAAGGGAACACTCCTTTCTTTACAGATATTGCTCTTTGCCTTCCCCTCGAGGGGAGAGGGGGAACAGATTCCTGTGGAATCTGCCGGATGAGGTGGAAAGCCCTTCGCCTTCCCCTTGAGGGGAAGGGGGACCGCTTGCGGTGGATGAGGTGGAGTGTCTTATTTATCACACCGAGGCGGCAGAATACAAGTCAGAGCCACCTCATCAGTCACCTACGGTGAAGATCTCTGAACAGAGTGAAGAGATCTTTTTGACAGACTTCCCCTCGAGGGGAAGCCTTGGGCCGCGGGAAACGAGCCGAAAATTTGAAGTCCGAGCGTAGCGGAGCGAGCGACCCCCGCGACTCAAAAGTCTTTGGCCGTCTTTCTTCAGAAAGACGGGGCGGCTTAAAAATTACTTCATCAGTTTTCGCAGCAGGTCGGTGAGTTCGTCGATTACGTTGTCGTTGCCCTGCCGGATGTTCTCCGCGACGCAGGTCCTGATGTGGTTTTCCAGAAGCGCCTTGTTGAAGCCGTTCAGGGCTGAGCTCACCGCTGACGCCTGCACCATCACGTCGGTGCAGTAGGCGTTTTCCTCCAACATCTTTTGAAGCCCGCGCACCTGGCCCTCAATCCGCTTCAGCCGGTTCATCAGGTCCCGGTACTCTTTTTCAGGCCGCTCCTTCGTTTTACGGGTCTCCGCCGGACAGCAAGCCCGGCTTTCCGTCTCCCGGTGTTCCATAGCGTTTCGGTCACTTCCTTTTTTGTGTGAATACCCCATGGGGGTATCTCTTGATCTCTACTATATACCCCATAGGGGTATTTGTCAAGGGGAATGGAAGAAAAACCGGCGGGGAAAAGATGTGCTGGAATGTTACACGGGTTCTGTGGTATGGTATAGGCTGAAGAGGATAGGGAAAGGGAGCGGCGTTCTCGCCGCTCCCTTTTTTTGCCGGAACAGAGGATAGGGAGGTTTTCTTGATGGGGACGGGAACAGCGGGGAAGACGGGACGTTTTATCAGGCTGGACCAGGAAACGGTGGGCAGGCTGCGGCCCACCGAGCTGGCTGTCTATGTGGCGTTGTGCGCCTTTGCAGACGGCAAAAACAGAAGCTGCTTTCCCTCCTACGCCACGCTGGCCAGACGGGCCGGGTGCTCCCGCCGCACGGCGATCCGGGCCGTGTCCGGGCTGGAAAAGCTGGGGCTGGTAATCAAGCAGGAGCAGCGGAGCGTCAAAGGGGATCCCACCGCCAACCTGTATGTGCTGACGGAGCAGCGGACGCTGGAAGACCGCGGGACGGTTTTCCGGGAGCCGGAGGTTCCCGCTGTTCCGGAGAAGGCTGCGGAACCGGAGGAAGGGCAGAAAGAACAAAGTGAAATAAATTCACTAAAAAGTGCACAGGAAAGCCGCCGCAGGGAAGAGAAAATGCCATCGCGCCCAGTGCCGGCTTGTCACCGCAGTGATGACAAAAAGTCACCACCCCCAGTGCTAAATTGTCACCACCCTAGTGACAAATTGGCACCCGAACTAGAAGAACTTAACAAGCCCCAATGGAACAAGAGCCATTCTATCCCTCCTTCCCCGGCACTGCGCAGGGACAGGGAGCGGGAGAGGGAGAGAGTGAAGGAAAAATTGGAGTACGGATATTTTGCGGAGAACATGCCGGACAAGCTGCCTTTTCTGGACAAGCTGATCGCTGTGATGCTGGAACTGCGCCGGGAGGACGCGCCGGAAAACCGCCGGGTACTGGAAGCAGTGGACAGCACGGTGATCCTGGATTTCCTGGAGGAGATGAAGGAGAAGCAGAGGGCGCTGATGGGCGTCCGGAATACTTCCGCCTGGCTCAAAAAGGTGTTTTTGGAGTTCCTGTGGAAACGCGAAGCCGCCTTGGCCGCCCTGGACCCCTAACCCCGCTTTCTTTCGCCGCTTTCTTTCGCAGAAAGCTTGGCAAAGAACTCTGAGCTCCAGCCCTCCAGCAAAAGCTGCTCTCACTTCGTTCGGGCCGGAAGAAGCCCGGTACTTTCCGCAGGAAAGGCGAACGCTTCGCGTTCGAGGGGTTCTTCCCGAAGATCTCCGAACAGAGTGAGGAGATCTTTTGCTTCCAGGCTGGAGAAGGGCTGCCCTTAGCCTTCGGCTTTCGGGTTGGGAGGGCCTTAGCCTTCCCCTTGAGGGGAGAGGGGAAGCAGATTCCCTGCGGGAATCTGCTGGATGAGGTGGAAAGCTTCCCGCTTACACTGCAGCGGCAGAATACAAGTCAAAACACCTCATCAGCCGCCTACGGCGGCAGCTTCCCCTCAAGGGGAAGCCTTTGGACTTTGCCTTCCCCTTGAGGGGAGAGGGGAAACAGATTCCCTGCGGGAATCTGCTGGATGAGGTGGAAAGCTTCCTTTTTTCTCCGTAGCGGCGGAATACAAGCCAGAACCACCTCATCAGCCGCCTACGGCGACAGCTTCCCCTCAAGGGGAAGCCTAAGGGCGTTCCCCCTCATCAGCCGCTTGTTCGGCGTCAGATGCCCTCAAGGCCATAGCGGTTCCTGTATTCCGACGGGGTCAGGCCCGAATACTGTTTGAAGGCGCGGCAGAAGTGATAGACGCTGGAAAAGCCGCATTGATAGGAGATTTCAGTGACCGATCCCCTGTTTTCCCGGAGGGCCTGTCCGGCTTTCTGTATGCGCGCCTCAATCACATACTGCTTTGGCGTGGTCTTATAATTCTCCCGGAACATCCGGCGCAGGTAGCTTTCACAGACGCCGGCCTCTGCGGCGATTTTACTGTTGGACAGCGCGGTGTCGTCCAGATGGTCGACCACATATTGCGTGGCCCGCCGCAGGCTGACGTTCCTGTTTTGGGATTCTTCAAAAAGCCGTTCCAGAACGCTGTAAAAGAGGCTCATCATCTTCAGGCGGCTGCCGTGCATCGTGGCAAGCCGCCTTATTTTTTCGTAATCGCTGAAATATTCCTCCGTCTGGCTGAGAGGGATCACGATGAATTCCTCCGTAAGCGGCTCCATACAGGTGAAATTGAGCAGAGGGAATTCCCCGCCCAGGTTATTATAAAGGGTATAGGTGGCACCCATGGGCAGAATCACGGCGCGGTCGGGAGCAGACACGAATTTTTTCCCTCCGTGCGTATAAGTGATTTTTCCGCTTTTACAGAAGGACAGGCCGAAGGTACTGCGGTTCTCAATTTGGATGTGCTTTCCTGCAGTGGCGCTGACAGTATAGACAGATTCCAGCTCCTTCACCGTAACCCATTCCAGACGATACATTTGCCTCACCTCCCTTTCATTTTACTGTTTTTTGAAATAATTTCCAAGTATTTTGAGAAAAATTGTATCGGAAATGTTAAATCGCTTCGGTTTTTTGCATTGAACTGCCTTTGGCCTGAAATTATAATGTTTGCAGGAGGGAAGGTGAGTTTTATGGTTTCTTTGAACAAAACGGCAATCGTGACCGGCGCCGCGTCCGGGATGGGGCTGCTGTTTGCGCAGAACTGGGCCGGGCTCGGCGGCAGCGTCGTCCTGTGCGACGCCGACGGGGAAGCCCTGGCGAAGGCGGCCCGCGGAATCCGTGACAGCCATGCCGGTCAGGCTTTGGACGTGCTGTGCGACGTGAGGGAATACGGGCAGGTGGAGCATGCCTGCAGAACCGCTTACGAAACCTTCGGCAGTCTTGACCTGGTGTGCAATTTTGCGGGAGGGACCGCCACCCGTGTGCTGGGGGTGCGCGGGACGATCGGAGAATTTCCCGATGTTCCCATCGCCGTGTACGATTGGGGCATCGACGTGAATTTGAAGGGCCAATTCTATTTCTGCCATGCCGCCAGCCGCTATATGCGCCGGCAGAAAAGCGGGCTTATCGTCAACATCGGTTCCATCACCGGCATGGAGGGGGACGGCTACGGGGTGGATTACCCCACCGCCAAAAGCGGCGTCATGTTCGGCCTGACCAAATCTGTGGCGCAGTACGGCTCGCAGTACGGCTTTCGCTGCGTCTGCGTTTCTCCCGGCCCGGTCTTGACGAGGCCCGGCATGGCGGAGATGGAAACCCTGTTGGGCAGGGCGGCCGAGCCCCAGGAAATTGTCGACCTCATCCTGTTTTTGGCGTCGGACAAGGGGCAGTTTATCAACGGCGAAAATATCATGATTGACGGCGGCAGAAACGCGATGGGCAGAGGGAAAGCGTGAAGCGTATTTTTGAAACGGTGTTTTGCGGCTTTCAGGGTTGGGAAAATCCCGATTTTGCTGTGCAAAACCACCCGCAATTCCACGAGAAAGGAATGCTTTCGCAAAGTGAAAGCCATGGTTTATAAGTGGTGAAAGGGTCTTTTTTTGGAAACGAGAGGGCGCTTTTAACGGTGATGGTGCAGGCGGATACCCCCCGGAGAATCCAGGAGCTGATGGACTGTTCCGCCCTGGAGGGAGCGGAGGCCTTTGGAATACAATTCGAGCGGCTCAGGCCCGAATTCAGAACCGGGGAGGTATACCGGCAGCTGTTCGCCCGGACAGACGGCAGGCCTGTCTATGTGACAAATTACCGGTCTGCGCAAAACAGGGGAAAAACAGACGACATGCTTGCCCGGGAGCTTCTGGAGCTTGCCGGATGCGGCGCCGACCTCTGCGACGTGATGGGGGATTATTTCGACAGGCGGCCCGACGAGGCCGCCGTGGACAGGGCGGCGATCCACAGGCAGCTCCGGCTGATCGAAGCCCTTCATGAGAGGGGCGCAAAGGTTTTGATGTCCTCCCACATACATAAATTCACCCCGGCGCAGCGGGTGCTTGAAATCGCGCTGGAGCACCAGAAGCGCGGCGCGGACATCAGCAAAATCGTCACCGGAGCCCAGACGATGGACGAGCAGGTGGAAAACCTGAAAATCATCCTGATGCTCAAGAGAGAGCTGCAGATCCCGTTCCTCTTTCTCTGCGGCGGCCAGTGCGGCATTTTAAGGCGGATCGGCGGCGAGCTTGGCTGCTGTATGTATCTCTGCGTACACGAGCACGACGGGTTTGCAACGCCCGTCCAGCCGCTTTTGCGGGATGTGAAAACAATGAGAGAACTATTGGGGAGGCCGGCGTATGAAATTCAGCAACAGGACTGCCCTTGTAACGGGAGCGGCAGTGGGAATCGGACGGGCGGCTGCGAGGATGCTGGCGTCGGGCGGCGCGGATGTGGCACTGCTTGACCTCAATGCCGAAAAGCTGTGCGGCGCGGAGAAAGAGGCGCGGCAGTACGCCGGCCGGACGGTTGCGCTTCCGTGCGATATCAGCAGGGAGGCTGAGGTTTATGCGGCCGTCTCAAAGGCGGAAGCCGCCCTTGGACACATTGACATTCTTGTGAACAACGCCGCTGTCTGGAGGTGCTGGGACGCCTTTGTCAATGTCTCCGCGGAAGAATGGAGAAAGTTTATTGACGTCAACCTCATGGGGACGGTCTATTGCACCAGGGCGGTGCTTCCCGGGATGCTGGAAAGGCGGTACGGGAAAATTGTAAACGTGGCTTCGGTGGCGGGCGTTTACGGAAACGCCAACATGGCCCATTACTCCGCCACAAAGGGCGCGGTGATCTCCCTCACCTATGCGCTGGCCAAGGAGGTTGCCGAAAAGGGGATCTGTGTCAACTGCGTCTCTCCCGGGAGCGTGAGTCCAGCGGAAAACCCGGATATGGATTACTTTCAGGAAAGCGGGCTCTCCTACCTGGGCAGGACGGGCACTGACAACGAGAACGCCAACCTGATCTGCTTTCTCGCCAGCGACGAGGCAAGCTATATTTCAGGCCAGAACATACAGATCGACGGCTGCAGAAGAAAGCTGTAGCGGAGGGGGGCCGGGCGGGGGCTTTCCTCATTTGGAAAAGGGGGATGTTTATGAAAGCAATTCTCGTGAACGGGGACAGAAGCCTTCGCTGGGACGAGGTTCCCGATCCGGTTCTGGGAGAGGACGACTGCCTGATTCAAGTTGAGGCGGCGGCGCTGAACCGGGCCGACCTGATGCAGCGGGAAGGGGATTATCCGCCGCCTCCCGGCAGCCCGGAATGGATGGGCCTTGAAATTTCCGGAACAGTCATCGGGATGTCCCCGGGGGCGCGGCGGAAATCAAAGTTCCAAATTGGCGATCAGGTCTGCGCGCTTTTGGGCGGCGGCGGGTATGCCCAGTATGCGGCCGTGCGCTGTGATATGCTGATGCCGGTTCCGCAAAACTGCTCGATGATCGAGGCGGCGGCGATGCCGGAAGCCTTTGCCACCGCCTACCTGAACCTGTTTCTGGAGGGAGGGCTGCAGCCCGGCGGCACCCTGCTGATGCATGCCGGCGCCAGCGGCCTGGCCAGCGTCGTCATCCCCATGGCGAAGGCATTCGGCGCACGGGTGATCACCACTGTTTTGACCGGCGGGATTGCCCGCAGCATAGAGCATTTGCAGGCGGACCGGGTGGTCGTCACCGCCCGGGAGGATCTCTCCGAGGTCCTGAAGGAGGAGCTGGCGGACGGTCATGGGGTGGACGTGGCAATCGACTGCCTGGGCGGCGAAACCATGGGGAAATGCCTTCCTTACCTGGCCCGCGGCGCAAGGTGGATCATGATTGCGGCGCTGGCGGGAGCCAAAACGGAAATTGACCTGAAGAATCTTTATGTGCGGAATGTGCGGATCATCGGCAGCACCCTGCGTTCCAAAAGCCCGGAGGCAAAGGCGGGGATTTTGGCGGAGCTGGTGCAAAACGTGTGGCCCAAAGTGTCGGCGGGCGCGGTCAGGCCCACCATTTACAGAGTTCTGCCCATCACCGAGGCGGAGGCCGCCCAGGAGATCCTCTACCGCGGAGAAAATGTGGGAAAGGTCGTTTTGACAGTGGGAGGAGGCAGCCGGGGGCGTTTCCCGGCTGTGCCGTGAGAAACCGGGGAGGCGGAGGCCGGAGAGGGCCGCCGTTCCGCCTCAGAGAGGAGGAATCAAATGCTGCTGAGCCGTACGGCGGAACTGCTGCAACAGAAACAGAAGGACGGGGATTTTACTTCCTATGCCCTGTTTGTCAGCAGGAGGGGAGAAGAGGCCTTCTTCCATTCCGCGCAGGTGGACGGGGATACCTATTTTGACATAGCGAGCATGGGCAAGGTTCTGGTGACCGCCCCTTTGATTTTGCAGGCAGTGGGGGAAAAGAAGCTCTCGCTGGACGACCCGCTCACAAGGTTTTTCCGGCATGTGCCGGAGGAGAAGCGGAAAATCACCGTGAAACAGCTGCTCACCCACACCTCGGGAATCGTGAGGCACCCTATCTCCCCGGAGGCGGCGGGACGGGGAGCGGAGGCGGTGGCGGAGGAGATCCTGAAGCATCCGCTGGCCTTTCCGCCGGGGACAGGGTATCTCTATTCCTGCAGCGGGATGCTTCTGCTGGGGTTTCTTCTGGAAAGGAGTTACGGCCTGTCCCTGGAAACCCTTTTTGAGACAAGGCTGAAAGGGCCGCTGGGGTATACGAGAAGCAGGTTCAATATTGCCGTGGACGAACCGAACGCGGCGCTCTGTTACAGAAGCGAAGACGTAAACGGCCTGCCTCACCCCTGGGACGATGAAAACATACGGGTGCTGCAAACAAGCGCCGGTTCGGGCGGGCAGTTCTTTACCCTCTCCGATTTGAAAAAGTTCTCAGAGGCAGTCATGGCCAAAAGCGGCGGGCTGTATCCAGAGAATTATTACGCTTTGGCGGAGGCGGATTACACCGGAAAGTGCGGCGAGGGCAGGGGCCTTGGCTGGCTTTATGTGGACGGGAGATACCCGCAGACGGGCAGGCTCTTCCCCGCGGGCAGCTTCGGGCATTGCGGGCATACGGGAACTTCGATTTTCTTTGACCGCGCCGGCCGGCTGTATGTCATTCTGCTGACCAACGCGACCAGGGCCCTGAACAGGAAAAACGGGTTCAGGGGGTACGATTACGGCAGGGTCTGCCAAATGAGAGAGGAGATCCACAACGCAGTTTACGAGGATTTTGCCGCGGAGAAGCTCCTTTGAAGGAAGGGCCGGCAGATCCGGCGCGGTTTGTTCCGCCTGCTGCGGCAAGGAGAGTGCGACACAAGTAAAATCAGAAAAAGAAAGGATGTCAGGTATGAAAAAGTTTTTATCCCTTGTGCTGAGTTCGGCTTTGCTGATTTCCGCAATGGCGGGCTGCGGCCCGTCCAACGCGGACGGTTCCGGTTCGGCCGCTTCCGTAGAGTCCGCCGTTTCGTCCGTGTCCGGCGGGGCTGAAGAATCCGCCGCAGCGGGAGAAAAGCCGGCGCTCACCATTGGCCTGCGGCCAAATCCGCTGACCACCGACTATGAGGACAACTATCTGACGGACCTGATGGAAGAAACCGCAGGGGTCAGCCTGGAATTTTTCTTCTTCCCATCGGAGGGGGCGGAGGCAAAACAGAAATTTTCCATGATGGTGGCTGGTGGCGAAACGCTGCCTGATATCGTTGTATTGCCGGGGCTTTCCGACGTGGAGCGTTACAACTACGGTTCCGGCGGCTACTTCATCCCGTTGGACGAGTATATGGAAAACGACGCCGTAAACTGGAATAAGACCATGGATACCTGGGCCACGGGACAGCAGAAAGAGAGCGTGCTGCGGGATGCGCGTTCCTTCGACGGGAAGATCTACGCGTTCCCTCAGTTTTACTGTGACCCCGCGGACGCGTCCTCCCTGTACATGAGCATCAATAAGCAGTGGCTGGACAACCTGAAGCTGGAAGTCCCCGCCACCACGGATGAGCTTTACACGGTGCTGAAGGCGTTCAAGGAACAGGACGCCAACGGCAACGGCGACTCCAAGGACGAAATCCCCATGATGGGCCACACCGGCTGGCAGGGCAGCGCAGCCACTTTCCTGCTGAATTCCTTTACCTATTTTGCCTACAGCGGCGATTTTGGCTACCAGCTCAACGCGGAGAACGGACGGCTGAGCGCGCCTTTTGTCACCGAAGAGTTCCGGGAAGGGCTTCGTTTCCTGAGAAAGCTGGTGGAAGAAGGGCTGCTTTCGGATTTGAGCTTCTCTCAAACGGACGCGGAGGTAAAGAGCATCCTGCAGGCTCCGGAGGACCAGGACAGCCTGGTGGGCGTCGTGGTAGGCCATCCCTCCCCGCTGTTCGGCACCGGTGTGCCCCGGGTGAAGGAGTATGTGGGGATTCCCTCTTTGAAAGGGCCCGATGGGGTGGAATGGGCCCCGTTTTCCTATCAGTCTGGCACGTATCAGGTCTTCATCACCGGCGACTGCGGGAATCCGGACGCGGCCTTCCGCTTCCTCGACGCCATGTCGGAAACCGAAATGAGCCTGACCATGCGGTTCGGTAAAAAAGACGTCAACTGGAGATATGCGGAGGGGGAAAGCCGCTACAGCGGGATCGGCGAGGAATATAAGGCCGTTTACGAGCAGGGCTTTGATCCGGAGGAAACCGTGCCCTGGACAACGGAGAATGCCGTCATCTGGCATGATAATGTCTTTAACTCCCTGCCCCCGCTTCTGATGGGCGGCGCTCTGGCGGTGCCCTATGCGGACGAATATCAGGAATATAAGCTGACGGAGCTGTGCTACAACGTGTTCCCCAGGCGTTACAATCTCCATCCGGAGGAAATGCCCGTCAAGGTCACCTTCAACGAGGAGGAGACGGACCGAATCCACGATATTCTGAGCTCGGTCCAAACCTATGTGGATGAGTCCATCACCCGTTTCGCGCTGGGTGATCTGGACGTCGAGACCGGCTGGGAGGCATATCTTGCCGAACTGGATACCATGGGCCTTGCAGAGTACCTGGAAACCTCCCAGGCGGCGTATGACCGGGCCATGGGATAAACGGGCGCGCCGGAACGTTCCGGAAGGGTACAGCGCTTGAATGGGTCCGCCGCCGTCTCCCGCGCCTGATGTACGGCGGCGGATTTCCGCGCCGGAGCGGGCTTTCGCAAGCGGACGGGTTTGACTGGAGTCTTTTATATTTGTGAGGGGGAATGGTTGGAGATGAGGGGAAGATTTATCACCTTTGGCCGCAAATGCAGGGAACGCTGGCAGCTGTTTTTGTTTTTGATCCCTGCGGCGGCGGTGGTCCTGATTTTTAATTACTGGCCCATGCTGGGGGCGCAGATTGCCTTCCGCGATTATCAGCCGAGGGCGGGCATCTGGAACAGCCCCTGGGTGGGGTTCAAGCATTTCATCAAGTTTTTTCATTCCTATCAGTTTGAGCGGGTGCTGGGCAATACCCTGATCCTCTCCTTTTACAGCCTGGCGGCGAGCTTTCCGCTGTCTATCCTGATGGCGCTGGCGATCAATCTGGTGCGGAGGACCGGGTTCAAAAAGTTCGTGCAGACTGTTTCCTACATGCCGTACTTCATTTCCGTGGTGGTGCTGGTGGGAATCCTGAACCAGGTGCTCAGCCCGGTGGTGGGGATTTACGGAGGCGTATACCGGCTGTTCTGCGGCTCAGGTTATCCCCCGGATATTCTGGCAAACGCGGGGACGTTCCGGCACCTTTACGTGTGGTCGGGCATCTGGCAAAGCCTTGGCTGGAATACGATCATCTATCTGGCGGCCCTATCCTCTGTGGATTTGGAGCTGCATGAGGCCGCCCAGCTGGACGGGGCAAACCGGTTGAAACGGGTGGTTTATATCGACCTGCCCATCCTTCTGCCCACGGCGGCAATCATGCTGATACTCAGTGTGGGCAGCCTTATGAGCGTGGGCTTTGACAAGGCGTATCTGATGCAGAACAACGCGAACCTGTCCGCCTCGGAGATCATCAGCACCTATATTTACAAGACCGGTATGAACAACGGCACGGCCCAGTTTTCCTATGCGACGGCAATCGGGCTGTTCAATTCAGCGGTAAACTGCTGTATGCTCCTGGTGGTCAACAAGCTGGCGGACAAGGTGGGCGACGGCGGCTACGGGCTTTTTTAGGGGAGGGAATGGATATGAGCAGAAACAAAGGCGGACGCCCTGCCGGAGCAATCCGGGATTCCAGGGAGGACAAAATTCTCTACACGGCGGTAACTGCCGTTCTGATCGTCTTCCTTCTCCTGGTGGCGTATCCGCTGATCTATGTGGTTTCGTCCTCCTTTTCCTCCGGCACGGCGGTGAGCACCGGGCAGGTGTTCCTCTGGCCGGTGGATTTCAGCCTGGAGGGGTATAAGACGGTATTTGCCCACAAGCTGATCGGCGCGGCGTACCGCAACACCCTTTTTTACACGTCGGCGGGCACGGCCATCAACGTGACCATTACGGTGATGTGCGCTTATCCCCTGGCGCGCAATGATTTTCCCATGCGGAAGTTTTTCTCCGTCTTCTTTCTCGTCGTCATGTTTTTCAGCGGGGGGATGATCCCCACCTATATGGTGGTGTCGAATCTGAAGCTGACCAATACCATTTGGGCGATGCTGCTGCCCGGAGCCATTTCCGTGTACAATATGATCCTGGTGCGGACCTTCCTCAAGAACAGCATCCCCCAGGCGCTTCTGGAGGTTTCACAGATCGACGGCTGTTCGGACGCGAAATACTTTTTCCATATCCTTCTTCCGCTGTCGAAACCCGTCATTGCAGTGATTACCCTGTATTACGCGGTGGGCCACTGGAACGCCTATTTCAACGCCATGATGTACCTGAGCGACCAGGAGCTCTATCCGCTGCAGCTCATTCTGCGGCAGATTCTGGTGGCAAATCAGGTGAACTTGAACGAAATGGTGGATGTGGAAGCGCTGGTGGCCAAGCAGGGGCTTGCCGATGTGCTGAAGTATGCCCTGATCGTCGTCTCCACCGCGCCCATTCTGTGTGTCTACCCGTTCCTCCAGCGTTTCTTTATGAAGGGCGTTATGCTCGGCTCGGTAAAAGGGTGACGCGGCGGAGGGCTTGTCCGCCATATGGGAGAAAAGGCAGTCCCACGGAAAAGATGTTCTGGAATGTTACATGGGTTCTGTGCTATGCTATAAACTGAAAGACAACAGAAAAAGGGAGCGGCGGAAACGCCGTTCCCTTTTTTGCGTGGAAAAAAGGCAGTCTCCGGAGGGGTTCCTTCGGGGCTGTCTTTTCTTTTGGAAAAAAAGAAAAAAAGGAGGAAGAAAATGCAGGTAGAGACTGGAGGAGGAAAAAGACCGGATGGGGGGACGTCAGACCAGGAAAGATTGGAATACGCCCGTGCCTGGGTGAGGGACGCGCTGCAGGAATGGGAAGAGGAAAAAGCAAAGATCAATCTGCCGAAGCCTGCGGAGCATGTGGGGAACAATCCCCTGCAGACGCCGGGATTCAGCCGTCCGGACGGCCGGGCGCAGGCAGCGGATGTGGCCTTTGGCGCCATGAAAGCGGCAGAGCAGGCTGCAAAGGCAAGAGAAGCGCAGTTGGAAAAGCAGCTGGAGCAGGCCAGGCAGCGCACATCTGCCCTGAGTTTTCTGGAGCCGGATCAGGCGGAGTTTCAGAAGCAGGCTCAGGAATCCCTGGAAAAAACTTTGGAAGAAGCCAGGCGGAGAAGGGAGGCCCTGCTGCCGGATTTCCAGAAGACGCAGTACGCCATGCTCCCCCTGGAGCCGGATTGGGAGGAAAAGTCCCAGTACCGCTCCACAGCCAACGGAAAGGATGCATCCTACACCACCGGCTACAGCTATAATCCCGGTTACGACTATGGATTTGCCACCAGTATCCCGCAGGAAACTGGGTTTCAGGATGAGAGGTACGACTATATCAACAAAAATCCCCAGGCCATAAAGCTGGTGGACAACAACGACACCATCACAGGGAGCTATTTTTTGGGCCTGGACAAGAATTATCTCAAGCAGATGACCGGAGAAGAGGTGAAAACCTACAATTACCTCTACGCCCGGGACGGCAGGGAAAGGGCGGAAAAATACCTGGAATTCATTACCCCGGAGCTGACGGAAAAGCAGAGGCGTCAGGAGGAGCAAAAAGCGGCCCGGGAGGCCAGAGAGGATCCCGTTGGGACGTCCGTGGCCAGCGTGGTGGCGTCCCCGCTGAAGTTTTTGACCTATCTCAGCCAGCTGGCAAATTTTGCCGGGGATGGAAAAATCGACCAGAACGCGGCCTACAACCGGAATTCCTACAAGAGCGCGGCAGTCCGCAGGGAAGTAAGCAAAATCGCGGAGGAAAACTGGGGAGTACCGGGAAGCTTTCTGTACAGCATGGGAATGGGGATGGGAGACTTCCTGATGGCCACGGCGCTGACAGGAGGGAACCAGACGCTGACCCTGGCGATTTTGGGGACCGGAGCGGCGGCGGACGCGACCATAGAGGCCAAGGACCGGGGATTGGAGGACTGGCAGGCGTTCACGCTGGGGACCATAGCCGGAGTGGCGGAGGTGATAACGGAAAAGGTGAGCCTGCAGACGCTGCTGGACAAGGCATCGCTGGGGAAGGACGCGGTGGGCTATCTGCTGAAGAACACGCTGGCCGGGGGAGCGGAGGAGGTTGAAAACAGCCTGATCAATATGACGGCGGATTTGCTGGTCTCCCAGGAGAAATCGAAATGGGTCGCGAACATAGGCAGGTATCGGGAGCAGGGATACTCAGAGAGGGATGCGTTTTGGATGGCGCTGCGGGATCAGGCGGTGAATCTGGGCGGAGTTTTTCTGGGCGGCATGGTTGGCGGAGCCATTATGGCCAGAGCGAACATGCTGGGAAACAGCGTCTTTCACAAATACCAGAGCTTCAAAAACGGCGGCCTGACGCCCGACTGGACAGGCCCGGGCTGGGGAGCGGATTTTCTGCAGCCGGAGGGGTGGCTTTTCCTGCCGGAGGAGTCTGGGGTCCAGCTGACTCAGGGGCTGCAGCCGGATGGGAGGTTCCTGCTGCCGGAGGGACAGGTTTGGATTCCGGAGCAGCCTGCGGCTGAGCTGCCGCGGCTGACCGATCCGCAGAGCCGGACGCCCTCCCAAAGCCAGGCAGGCGACGAAGCCGCCCAGGGGTTGATTCAGCTGCTGCTGAACCAAGGGGAAATCACCCCGGAGGAAGCGGCTGGATTGATGGCACAGAACGGGGGAGCGGAGATTTTGTATCCGGAACAGCCTGCGGCTGAGCTTCCGCAGCTGACCGATCCGCAGGAGGCCGAACCTGCACTGCCGGAGCAGAGCCAAACGTATTCCCAAAGCCAGGCGGGAGAGGAAGCCGCCCGGGGGTTGATTCAGCTGCTGCTGAACCAAGGGGAAATCACCCCGGAGGAAGCGGCTGGATTGATGGCGCAGAACGGGGGAGCGGAGATTTTGTATCCGGAACAGCCTGCGGCTGAGCTTCCGGACTGGGCCGCCGAAGGGATGGAGAAATTTGGGATTCCAGAGCTTTCCGGGGAACAGACGCTCCCAGAGCAGGGCCAAACGTCCCCCCAAAGCCAGGCGGGAGAGGAAGCCGCCCAGGGGTTGATTCAGCTGCTGCTGAACCAAGGGGAAATCACCCCGGAGGAAGCGGCTGGATTGATGGCACAGAACGGGGGAGCGGAGATTTTGTATCCGGAACAGCCTGCGGCTGAGCTTCCGGACTGGGCCGCCGAAGGGATGGAGAAATTTGGGATTCCAGAGCTTTCCGGGGAACAGACGCTGCCGGAGCAGGGCCAAACGTACTCCCAAAGCCAGGCGGGAGAGGAAGCCGCCCAGGCGTTGATTCAGTTATTGCTGGATCAGGGGGAAATCACCCCGGAGGAGGCGGCAGAACTGACGAACCAGGAAGAAAGGCGCATCCAGATACCAGATTGGGATTACGGAGAACCGGAAGGGAGTTCGTTATTTGACCGTTTTTCCCTGCCAGGGATAGAAAGTTTTCTGCCGGGGGAATTCCGTGGGGGAAAGGATTTGTTCCCCCAGGGGAACGGCCTGCCGGAGGAATTCCAGAGGCCCCAGGGCTTGAGCGATTGGGATTGGAGCTTAAGGCAGGGCGAAGCAGCCGAAGCAAAGAACGATCTGGAAAGAAGCGCGGCGCTGTATAATGTGGGACGGACCAAATTGAATGCGGCGAAAAGAATTTCGGAAGAGCTGGGCCGGAAGGTGGTCTTCGACGGGACGATGTCCGTGGACAAAACGGGCGCAATAGATCCGGAGACGGGGACCATCCGCCTGAATGCCAGAGTGGGCGGGCCGGAGAATCTTTTCGACAACGCCGTACGGCTTTTGGAGGAACAGCCGGCTGAATTCCCGCTGGACAGTGCTGATGCTGGAGGGTATAATGCAGGGGAAGAGAGGCTGCTCCTGGAGGCTGCGGGGGTTGGCAGGGTTGAGATCATCGCTGTAGATGATTTGACAGATAATTTGTTGCAAACGAAGCCTAAAAATTCTCCTAATCCGCAAAAGTGGCTAAATAAGGGTGGGAAAATAAGTATCGATAAAGATGGTGTCTGGGTATACACTAACAGCAAGGGCCAAAGTGTGAAATATGTGGATGGCTATCCTGATTTTAAGGGCGCAGGCTTGACAAATCAGGAAGTAGATATTGGCCAGTTTAAAGATTACACAACAGACTTTAAAAATGCAGATTTATTAGCACCGAACGGACCCAGAGATGCAGTAAATAATACATGGCACCATTCACAGGATGGGCACACACTTCAAGAAGTTGATAAGGCAGTGCATAAAGAGTTTACGCATCGCGGGGGAATGTCCCTGAATAATATAAAAAGAGGAGAATTAAAATGAGGATAAACAATTTTAAACAGTTAAATGAGGAGCAAATTCAAACCATAGAGACACAGCTGCGAATAAAATTACCGGAAGACTATAGGAAATTCTTGAAAGAAGTGGGCGGCGGGGTTGTAGAAAAGGATGCATCTAATAGAATCCGGATAGATGGATTGGGCGGAGATATTGTTTTAGATGTTTTGTATGGAAATGATATGGAGCATGAAAAAGCAAGTATCACATTTTGGATGAAGCGGTTTGAGGGAGAATTGTTAGAAAAAGCAGTGCTTATAGGCGATGATTTACTGCAGGGGTTTTTAGTAATGATTTGTGATGGAGAGGATAAAGGGATTTATTATTGGGACGATTCCTACCGTTTTGCATCTTCCTGTGATGAAAACAATATGTACTGGATTTCCGATTCCTTTGACGGGCTTTTGAGGCTAGTGGCAGGAAAAAAACGAATTGATTCGTAAGAAAGGTGCAATGTTCTTAAGAAATTGTACTCTGCCATGGAATACAGAAAAAAGGATTGGCCGGATACGATGGATTTGTTGAGTTGAAACCGGGACAGAAAAACTGTAGTACGGCGGAGAGGGGAGCGGCGAGAGGCCGCTCCCCTCTTTTGCGTTGGGAGGAAGAGACGGGGCGGGAACTTGCAGCGTCCTGCAGTTTACGGTCACGGTTGACGTCTTCTTTTTGTTTTGCAGAAGGTTGGGGATCGAAAAGTGCATTATTTATTTGAATGCCCAGCGCTCTTCTTTTATTTGGAAGCGGCAAACTCCGCTGCTTCCCTGATCCAGCCCATCAGCTCCCCGTCAATCTCATCCTGCCGGGAAACCAGCAGGTGATGTGTCCAGCGGTTTGGGTAAGGCTCGGCTGCAATATCGATACGGGGAGATTCTGCCTGATGTTCCAGGCCGAAGGTTACTACTATATAATGGTCCGGACAGTCCTTCTTTTTCCGCACCCGCATAAACGATACGCAGGCGAATAAATGCTTGTTGTAAAAGGAAATCTGGCTTTTCTGCACCTTGATGCGCACATTGTCAATTTCGCTTAAAATCCGTTCTTCCAGTTTCTCATAGAGCGGGAGGGAATCCATATGTCCTTCAAAAAACAAAAGAGTACCGGCGTCCATTATTCTTCCCCCTCCTTTCCGCACCAGGCTGCAATTTTGGCGATCAGTGCAAGGGGCAGCGGTTTATCATAGGGAAACTGGATCGTCCCCTTGCTGGTTTTGTATGCTGCCAGCTGATTCGCAAAGGCTTCCACCGCCGCAGGGCCGGGATACAGGCCAACGTGTTTTTTGGATGCCGCAAACTGGATGAGATTCCTCTTTTTCCAGTAAGTCGGCATGCTCCATGAAATCTTTTGTATCGCGTCCGGCAGTGCGCTGCGGATGGTTTCGCTGATCTGCAGGAGATATGTCCGGGTATATTCCGGCTGTTGTGCAATATATTCCTCAATAGTCTGCGGGGCAGTTCCGCAGTAATGGTTTTGATTTGTATTTTTGAATTTCCTACCGCATTTTGGACATTCCCACATGGTTTTCCTCCATCTGGCTTTGGTCAGACAGGTTTCACAGTGACTTTTACGGTATCGCCCGGCTGTTTTCCTATTTTTAACTGAATATCTTTCCGAATGCCAATAATATAGCAAACAGAGCCGTCGTCATTTTTCAGGCCCATATTTACGATGCTGCCGGAATACGGCTCGCCGTCAAAGGTGATTTCAGCCTTCACTCTGCCCTTTCCAAACTCCTTGCGAATATCGTAAGGAAACCGTACATAAGCGCCGCCCTTTTCAGGGACTGGCTGAATCACGGCCTCGAACCCATAAGTTTTTTGCATAAATTATGATTCCTCTCTCAGCTGGTTTCATTTTACGGAAAGAAAATCCTGCTTTCCCCCAAATTTTTTCAGCTCCCTACGTCCGGCATCATTCAGGGAAAAGAAGCTCCGTGAGATTTTCCAATATTTTGCCGCCTCCGTTACAGAGTTATACCGGTAATCATAATTACTTATTACCGGTACAGCGTAACACGCAGCAGATGCTGATGTCAATGTTTTTGGGAAACCGGAAAAGACCTGACAAAGCTCTTCCCAAGAAGATATGATGCCGGATTCCTCTTGAAAAACAGAGTAGAAAATTCCATGTTCCTCCATGAGGGCGGCATTTCGGGGACAAGGGCCAGCCGTCCCGGCTGTCAAAAGGCGCCGGCGCTGATGGGGGAGAGCAAGGGCCGAACCTTTTTGTGTGCCGAAGACTGCTGCAGGGAGGGACTTTAAAAGATGTTCTGGAATGTTACATGGGTTCTGTGCTATGCTATAAGCTGAAAATGGAATGAAAAGGGGAGCGGCGGAAACGCCGTTCCCTTTTTTGCGTCCGAAAAAGGAAAGGAGGCGGTGCGGTGGAGGTACACATTCAATTGGACGTGTTCAACCAGGCTTATCTGCCGCTGCTGGACGACGAGGAGCACAGGTACCTGGTGCTGTACGGAGGCGCAGGGTCGGGGAAATCCGTGTTCGCGGTGCAGCGCTTTCTGGTGCGCATGCTGCAGAAGGAGCTGTGCAACATTCTGGCGGTGCGGGCGGTGGCCGCCACCAACCGGGATTCCACCTATGCCCTGTTCCGGCAGGTGATAGCCAAATGGGGGCTGGGGGAGCTGTTCCACTGCGCGGATTCCGACCTGCGCATCACCTGCGCCAACGGGAACTCCGTCATCTTCAAGGGGCTGGACGACACGGAAAAGCTGAAATCCGTCACCTTCCCCAAGGGGGAACTGACAGAGGTGTGGATCGAGGAGGCTTCAGAGGTGTCGGAGGAGGAGTTCAATCAGCTGGACATCCGCCTGCGGGGCGGGGGCTCCCACAAGCAGATGGTGCTCACCTTCAACCCTGTGTCCGTGCTGCACTGGCTGAAGCGGCGGTTCTTTGACCGGGAGGATCCCCGGGCGCGGACGCTGAAGACCACCTACCGGGACAACGCCTTCCTGGACGGTGCGTACCAGGAAACCCTGGAGAGCTACCGGGACGCGGACCCCTACTACTACGCGGTGTACTGCCTGGGGGAATGGGGCGTGCTGGGCCAGACCATTTTTGACGCGGGCAAGGTGACGGGGCGGCTTTCCCGGCTGGGGGAAAGGCCCTGCAGGCGGGGCGAATTCCTGTTTGAGACCTATTACGACGAGGCCTGCCGCGAGGTGCTGATCGACCAGGGGTCCATCCGGTTTCTGGAATCGGACTCGGGCCCCGCTGTGATTTACAGGGAGCCGGAGGAGGGCGTGCCCTACGTGGTGGGCGGGGATACCGCCGGGGAGGGCTCGGACTACAGCGTGGGACAGGTGGTGGACAACGTGACCGGGGAGCAGGTGTGCACCCTGCGGGGCAGGATGGACGAGGACGTTTTTGCCAAACAGCTCTACTGCCTGGGGCTCTATTACAACGGGGCGCTGCTCTCGGTGGAGGCCAACTTTTCCAGTTATCCCATCCGGGAGCTGGAACGGCTGCGGTATCTCCGCCAGTTTGTACGGCAGGCGGAGGACAGCTACACCCACAGGCTGCGGGACGCCTACGGCTTCCGGACCACGGCGGTCACCCGGCCGGTGGCCATCGCCGGGCTGGTGGAGGTGGTGCGGGAGCATCCGGAATGGCTCAACGACAAAGACACCCTGGAGGAAATGCTGACCTTTGCCCGCAACGAGAAGGGCAGGGCCGAGGCTCAGGCGGGCGCTCACGACGACTGTGTGATGGCGCTGGCCATCGCTTACTACAGCAGGGAGCAGCAGAGCGTGTTCCGGAAAAAGGGGAACGTACAGTGGACCCACGACATGCGGGAGGATTACGAGAACGCCTCCCCGGAGGAGAAACGGATGCTGCGGAAACGTTGGGGAGAAGATCTCCTCACGTAGTTCGAGCATCTTTTTGCCACCTCATCAGTCACCTCGGCGAAGATCTCCGAACAGAGGGAGGAGATCTTTTGGACAGCTTCCCCTCAAGGGGAGAGGGGGAACAGATTCCTGCGGAAATCTGCCGGATGAGGTGGAAAGTCCCATTCTTTCATCCGCAGCGGCAGAGTAAGGAGGTAGAGCCGCCTCATCAGCCGCCTTGGCGAAGATCTCTGAACAAAGTGAGGAGATCTTTTTGGCAGACTTCCCTTCAAGGGGAAGCCTTTGATCTTGGCCTTCCCTTTGCCGGGAGCCGCTGACGGAACGCGTGATGCGGGCTGAAGATTTCCAGATAACGCAGCGACGGCACGGAGCAATCCTTGCGACATAAAAATAAAAAAGAAAGGATGTTGGAAATGAAAAAGAAGGAGAGGCAGGACAAGCTGAAGCTTTGGCAGGAAAGGCTTGAAAAGAACGAGGCGGCGTATGAAGAAAAGCTTGCGAAGATGGATCGGAGGGAGAGCGTCTACCGGGGAGCGCGGGAGCTGAGCAGAAAGGTGGCGGGGGACCGGAAGAGCAAGGCTGCCCATGTGAGGAACCTGACGGCGGAGCTGATTGAGGCGCAGGTGAATTCTTCCATCCCCCAGCCCAAGGTGACAGCCAAGCGGAAGGGCGATGAGAAAAAGGCGAAGCTCATCGAGGACATGCTGCGCAACGAGCTGGACAGGCTGCCCTTTGAAACGCTCAACGACCAGATGGAACGCACGGTGCCCATCCAGGGCGGAGGGATGTTCCTGGTGGAGTGGGACAACACCCAGCGCACCCACTCCACAGTGGGGGAGCTGGAGGTTTCCGTGCTGCACCCCAAGCAGATCATTCCCCAAAATGGGGTGTATACCGGGGTGGAGGATATGGATTACCTCATCCTCAAGCTGCCTCAGACCAAGGAATACCTGAAAAGGCGGTACGGGGTGGACCTGGCGGAGGAAACGGAACAGGAACCGGAGGTGAAGTCCGCCGGGAGCTGGGAGGCCGCGGACGACATGGTAACCCAGTATGTGGCCTATTACCGAAACGAAAAGGGCGGCATCGGGCTCTATTCCTGGGTCAACGGCCGGGAACTGGAGGATCTCCCGGACTACCAGGCACGCCGGGTCCGCAGGTGCGCGGCCTGCGGGGAGCCGGAACCTCTTGAAGGGGAGAGCTGCCCCAAATGCGGGGGAAAGGACTGGACGGAGGCGGAGGAGGAATATGAACAGATTCCCCCCGGGGCGGTGCGTTCTGACGGCACCCCGGTGATCCCCGCAGAGCTGTTGGAAACTTTGTACGGCGGCCTACAGGAGGGGGAGAAGGAACTGCCGGAAGCAGCTCCCAGCGCCCGCGAGACGGGAAAGCTGTTCCCAGAGAGCGGGATACCGGGACTGGAACACCCGGAAGCATCCGCTGGAATGCGGGATGCGGAGAAATTGTTCCTGGAAAATGGGCTGCCGGAGCAGGAATACCCGGAAGCATCTATCAGAACGCGTGATGCAGGGGAACTGTTCCCTGTCAGCGAGGGTGCTGCTCCCCAGTGGGGAGCGTCCAGCACCGACCGGAGCGGAAGCGGAGAAACGCGGGAACGCGCCGCCACGCCGGCGCTGGTGGAATATTATAAGCCCAATTTGTTTCCGGTGATTTTGCAGAGGAATGTGTCGCTGTACGGGGAATTCCTGGGGGACTCGGATGTGGATAAGATCGAGGACCAGCAGAACACAGCCAACCGGATTGAATCGAAGATTGTGGAAAAGCTGGTGAAATCCGGCTCCTATCTGGTGCTGCCGGATGACGCCAGTATCCGGGCAGACGCGGAGGAAATGAAGGTGATCCGCCCCGGTACGCCGGCGGCGGCCCAGATGATCGCGGTGAAGGATATGGAGGGGAACATCTCCCAGGATCTGACCTATCTGCAGCAGGTGTACGAGGAGGCGCGGCAGATCATTGGGGTGACGGATTCCTTCCAGGGCAGAAGGGACGCTACGGCCACCTCGGGCAAGGCCAAGGAATTCTCCGCGGCCCAGGCGGCGGGACGGCTGGAATCCAAACGGGTGATGAAGGACGCGGCCTATGCCAGACTGTTTGAAGCCATGTTCAAATTCAAGCTGGCCTATGCGGATGAGGCAAGGCCCGTGAAGGCCCGGGACCTGTCGGGAAATTCGGTGTACGAGGAGTTCAACCGCTACGACTTCCTGGAACAGGATGAGGCTGGGGAATGGTACTGGAACGACCAGTTCCTCTTTTCCTGCGACAACTCCGCGCCGCTTGCCAATAATAGAGAGGCCATGTGGCAGGAAACCAGAATGAACCTGCAAAGCGGAGCTTTTGGAGATCCCTCCCAGCTGGAAACCCTGCTACTCTTTTGGATGAAAATGGAGCTGCTGCACTACCCGGGCGCGGGGGAAACCAAGCAGTATCTGGAAAACAGGCTGACGGAACAGAAGCAGCAGCTGGCACAGATGCAGCAAATGCAGCAAGCACAGCAGGCTCAGGTTCAGGCGCGGCAGCAGGAGGCGCAGCAGGTTCCGGGCAGTCCGGGCACCGGCGCTCCCGGCCTGGGAAAAGCAGGGGGAATGCCGGGAGGAATGCAAAGGCCTCAGGATGGGGCAGCAGAGGATAGGACGCGTCTTCGCCAGCCCGGGTTTTGAGCATGAAAAATTCCCGGGGGAGGACTTGCAAGAAATTCCATAAAATGGTATTCTGTATCCACAAAAGTGTTTTTTTCCATAGGAAAGACAAGGACGACAAGCTGCCGAAAGTGCGGTTTTATGCGTCCGGACCGAGAGAAAGAAGCACGGAATAAAAATGTTTCGGACAGAGGAGGGGTACCCCTCCTCTGTCCCCGGATCATGATCCGGGGACAATATACATTGTGAGAGGGAATTATGAAGAAAATGAGGCTTTTGCCGATACTGCTGGCCATCGCCGCGGTGCTGTTCCTGTGCCCGCTGACGCTGGAGGACACAGGAACCAACGACAAGCGACTCCAATGGGTCACCGATGCTTTCGGCGAAAATGCGGTGAGCGTGAGTGAGGACAAAAGAATTGGCAAGGTTACCCTTGCGCTGAGCGGGGAGGTAGAGCTTGCCGATACCTTGTCAGTTCCACCGGGAATGGATTTGACCATCCAGCTGGACGGCTGTACCCTTACCGGTCCGGCGGGGAAGAGCGCCATTGAGATGGCCGCTCCTGATTCTTCGGCCGATGACAGCGCCATCACGCTGACCATCACCGGCAGCGAGGGCAGTCAGATTTTGGGCGGGGCTGGTACCGGCGGAAACGGCGGCTGCGCTGTGGAACTGGCGAATGGCTGCTCCGGCGTTCTCAGCATTTCCGGCGCTGTAGCCCTTGTGGGCGGCGATGCTTCCAGCGTCGGCACTGCCAAAGGCGGCGATGCCATCGGCAGCAGAGGCGTTTCCGGTGTGGTGGACGTTATCCTGCGGGACGACAGTGTTCTCACACTGCAGGGCGGCAGCGGCAGTGAGGGCGGCTACGGTATTTTTGCCTCCGGCGGCGATGTGACTGTGGGCGCTGGCTGCAGGATTGCCGGGGGCAGCGGTCACGGCGGCAGCACCGGTTACGGCCACGGCATCAGCGGCGTCGGCATTCATGCCATGGGAGGCAGCGTGACTGTGGGCGATGGGACGATCATCACCGGCGGTACGGGTAAAGGCGTCGAGGGAGGCGACGGTATCATTACCTCCGGCGGCAGCGTGAAGGTGGGTGTTGGCTGCGGGATTACCGGCGGCGACGGCAGCATCGGCGGCACCGGCATCTATACCAACGACGGTGAAGTGACCGTGGGGGATAAGACGGCCATCAGGGGTGGCACCGGCACCGGCGAAGGCGGCTACGGTATCTTTACCCACAGGGGAGCTGTGGAGGTGGGTGCTGGCTGTGAAATCATCGGCGGCGACGGCGTTTCCGGCATGGGAGGCGGCGGCGTTTCTACTACCAGCGGCAGCGTTACTGTGGGAGATGAGGCGGCCATTAAGGGCGGCGGCGACAGCATGGGCGGCTGCGGTATCTCTACCTGCGGCAATGTGACCGTGGGAGATAGGGCGACCATTGAGGGCGGCATCAGCAGCAGCGGCACCGGCGGCGCCGGTATCTATGCCGCAGGAGACAGCGTGACTGTGGGTGACGGCGCGGCCGCCATCGGCGGCGCCGGCAACTCCGTTGGCCGCGGTATTCTGAGGAAAGAAAATGGGGCGGAAGCTGTTGTCCCCATCACGGACGGCAGAACGGGCGCAGTGCTGACGCCTGTCACAGCGTTTTTTCTGGAAATCAGGAACGGGGGTGTGGCCGTGCCTCCAAATGGCGTTGTCACCGTGGAGACCGGGAAAAACGACCCTGTTATCACCATTACCGCCCCGGAAACCGGCGGCACAGTGATTTTTGGCGGCAGCGACGGAAAGCTTACGGTCACCGGCGGCATGAGGGTTCAGGTGGGCGACGGCGACCCTGTGACTGTCCCGGCAAGCGGCAGTGTCAACGGTATAGCAGGCACAGCAGACCTTCCTTAGGTGAGAGAAAAGCCCTCTGCAGCGGATTTGCGGGGGGCTTTTCCGCTCAATCTGGGGCGGTTCATTGTACTTTTCTGTTTTGGACATCTTATCATATGGTTGTTACAGCTGCATAAGGCTAGCAAAACGTTAAGGAGTAAAGAAGAAAAGAGGAAAAGGGTTATGAAGAAACTGAAACAGGCAATCGCGGTTGCTTTGACAGCGGCGTTACTGCTACAGGCCGGTCCCATGCAGGCGACGGCGGCAGAGGATGCTTTTCAGATGGCCGCTCCAAGCGCGGAAGAAAACATTCCACCCGAAGGGTTTACAGAAGAAATAACAGGTCAACTTGACGTGCTATATGAAGAGGAGGACCAGCGGGAAGCTTCTGCGAAGCATTTTCGCCTGAGCGACGGTTCTTATGTGGCCGCTTCTTATCCCTGGGCGGTGCATTATGAAGTAGAAGAAGGAAAATGGGCGGATATCGATAATACATTGACAGTCACTTCCCCGAAAGCATCGGGAAATATATTGGAAAAAACGGCTGCTGCAAGCGTCTATCGTGCAGAGAACGGGGAGGAAATAAAATCCTTTGCAGCGGTTTTGCGTCCCGATGAGACATTGTTTTCCCTCACTAATAACCAGTATGGTTTGGGTATGGCAGTCCTGCATCCAGAAACAGCGCAGATGTTGATAACGGAAAAGAAGGTTGAAGAGGAGCCGGAAGAGGAACTGGAATCTTCAGCGTTGCCATCAGAGGATGAGTTAGGATCTTCATCGTCAGAAACACCGGAATCAGTTCCGGAAGTTTCTGAAGGAGAAAGCAGCCGGCCAGAATCGGAGAATTCTGAAATAAACTCAGAGGCTGACAATGCGGGAAGTACAACAGACCAGGCAAAATCCCAGAATTCGCAGATCAATGACGAAGAGTCTCTCGGTTCTGGACTGGCGGAAGAAAATACGGAATCCTTTTCCAGCCAGCTTGAAGAGATACAAGGAAGCTCGGAGACTCCGGAGTCTTCCCTGCCCAGCGAGCCGGAGGAGAGCAAGGAGGCCCTGGAGTCTTCCTTGCCCAGCGGGCCGGAGGAGAGCACGGAGATCCCAGAGTCTTCCCTGCCCGGCGAGCAGGAGGAGAGCATGGAGGTCCCAGAGTCTTCCCTGGCCAGCGAGCTGGAAAATACAGGAAGCCAAGTGCCTCCGGTTGAAGGTAGTGAGGAAACAGAACTGTCAGCGATGGCTGAGCGTGTTACGGCTGAAATTGAGAATCCCGTAACGTCAAAAGTCCCTAACAATAGCATTGACGGGATCACGGGCAATGTTCCGGAGGCGTCGCGGATTAGTTTGGAAGAACAGGTAAAGCCCAAGAAAATCTCTTCTACAGTAACCTACAAGGACGTCATGCCCGGTGTGGATCTGCAGTATCAGAGTTATGGATTCAATGTGAAAGAGAGCATTGTAATCAATAAAAAGCAGAAAAACTACCGCTATGACTTCCTGCTGAATTTCAACGGTTTAACGCCAGTTCTGCAGGAAAACGGCGGTGTGGATCTCATGAATGAGGAAAAGGAGATCATCTATCAAATCCCTGCTCCTTATATGGTGGACGCAAAACAGAAAATATCTTATGATGCAAAATATGAACTTGTCCACACAACAGAGGGATATGTCCTGACTGTGGAAGCCAATGAAGAATGGATAGATGCAGAAGACCGTACATTCCCCGTGATGATTGACCCTACCGTGATTCTCTATGGCGGAGATTACCAGGGCAGTATCACAGCTACAACGCTGACCTCCGGTACCACCAACACGGGAGCTGGAGGAGAGAGCCTCTATATCGGCCATGATTCCTATGGAAGGGATATTCAGTCTTTCGTTCAGTTCGGCAAGCTTCCTACGCTCCCTTCCAACTGTAGTGTGGTAAACGCGGTATTGGGTATGTACCAGCATACCTATAGTGCGGTGGGCATGAACCGCCTGTTTTTACGCGCCCACGAGGTCACTGCCGTAAAACCCAGCCAATACGGCACGGCTGCGGATTGGATACGAGCAATGACCTGGAACACAAAGCCTGCTTTTGATGCCAATGTCTCGGAAGCTTATGCCAGGGTGAATGCTGGAAATCAAGGGAGCTATGTGACGTGGGATATTTCCCGTGTGGTAAGTAAATGGTATGCTAACAAAACTTCCAACCGAATCCTTGCGATGGATGCCATCGGTCCCAATCAGTTCAGCAGCTCCAGCTATGCAGCCAGTGCCTTTTGGATGAATGTGGGAGCTACTCCCGTCTTCATGATCTATTACCGCAACAATGTAGGGCTGGAAGGCCGATATACCTATCAAACCGCTTCTGTTGGCAGGGCGGGCACCGCTTATGTGGGAGATTATACTTCCCAGCTCACAGTGGCTAATACCCTGCTTTCTTCCTACAGTGAAGTGATGCCTTTCTCTCTTACCGCTTATTATAACTCTCCTTATCATGGCAGATATTTTACGGCGAACAATGCGGTAGGGATCCATACTGCCGATTATACTACCATGAACATAGGAGACGGCTGGAAGCTGAATGTGCAGGAAACTGTGGTGAAGCAAACTGTGAAAACAAATGATGTCTCCACAGAGTATTATATCTACACGGATGCCGATGGCACAGAACATTACTTTGAAATAAAGCCAGGACAGAGCTCCTATCAGGACGATGAGGGATTGGGGCTTACGCTTTCACTTTCAGGAACTGTACATACTTTAAAGGATGAGACGAATAATCGGAAAGAGTTTACCAACGGATATTTGACAAAGCTCATAGACCGAAACGGGAATACGATTTATTTCCTGTATAACGACAATACAGCTTACAGTACCTCGAATCCGGTAAATCCGTCTGCAACTGTGTGGAAACCCAAGGCCGGTCAATCTAACCGGATGACGCAGATTTGGCAGGCAAATGACAATGGCAGCGCTGCAGATGTGCAGGTACTGATCTGCAAGTTTACCTATTCTGGAAACTATTTGAGCAAGGTTACAGATTCCCAGGGACGGGAAGTTTCCTTGCAATATACGCTGCCGTCTTCCGGCATGCAAAAGCTCAGCAAAATCGTGTTCCCCGATGGGTATGAGGCTGAGTATGCCTATTCAGCCGGGGCACAGCTTTTGACCAAACTTTTTGATGGCGAAGCACAAGCCGGAGTGGAGTTCGGTTATCAGAACCAATATGATAACTGGCTTGTCCAGAATGCGAAGGAGTTTATTGCCTCCAGCATAAATGGGACGCAGAGTGTGGGGAATGCATGGCATAACTGGTCGCCCAGCCTGCAACAGCGGCAATACCGCTTCTATGGTCAAGATCATATTGCGGAAACGGAAGACGATATCGTCACCCACTATACCTTTGACATTGCCGGGCGTACTGTGAATGTGGTCAATCACAATACAGACAGAAGCAAGGTATTAGGAACGTCTGCGGCGGCTTATACCAAAAATACTGGGACGTCTAAGACAAATAACCGTGTTACCGGGGCTGCAGCCTCCGGTATTACTTCCGGAAACCGGCTGAACAACAGCGGCCTGGAACAGAACCCAAATTCTTCTTATGGATGGAATGTTTCCACAAACATCAGCGGAGGAAACGCAGCGCTTCGTGCCAATGTCAGTGAAGTAACCCCTGCGATTACCCCCAGGACTGGTGGATATTTGATGAAAATGTACGCTCCGTCCGGCAGCAGTGGCACGGTAAGCGGACAGCAGACGGTATATTTGGAGGCGGGGAAAACATATGTGTTTTCCGGGTATGCCAATTCCTCCGGTATTCAGAATTTTGGCGCAGATGGGGGGATGAGCGTCAGCTTTCAAAATACCAGCGGTGTAACGCTTGCAGAGAGCAATATACTGAATTCTGCCACCTCTGCCAAAATCCAGTCCGGCTGGAGCCGTCTGGAGGTGAGTTTCACGCCGGATAACAGCGGGGATTACCGGGTGTCGGCTAATGTAAAGAATGCAAGTACGTATGCGGCGTTCGATGATTTCCAACTGGAAGAGGTGGTGCTGGCCTCTGCGGAAATGCCTGAAGGGAAACAGGGAACCGCCTCTTCCGCCAATCTGCTGCAAATGGGCGGGGTAGAGCTCTGGAATTCCTCCGGTCCCAGCATAACCTCTGTACCGGTTTATTGGACCTATGACACTGCCAGGGCACAGCCGGTACGTGCAACTGGGGACGACGCCGGCCGCGGTTTCATTTTCCAGATTTTGGGCCACCCGGATGCACAGCGCCGGGCTTCCCAGACTGTGGTTGTGAACCGGCCTTCTGATACCACCTATATGCTTTCTGGCTGGGGCAAAGCGATGTCTGTCACAGACTGTGCGCCAATTACGGACTTGACCAACGACAACAGCACCTACCAGCGTTTCTTTGGCATGATTGTGAAAGTGTTGTATTCAGATACTGCCACACCGGAATATCAGTATGTATCGTTTGATCCGCAGTATGACGGATGGCAGTATACGTCTGGCTTCATTGTACCGAAACGCGCAGGAAAGACGGTATCCAGCATTACGGTGTCCCTGGCTTACGACCACAATGTGAATACCGCCTGGTTTGACCAGATTTCTTTGACCGAGGAGCCTGCGCAGACCTATACCTATGATTCCAATGGAAAGCTGAAATCTGTCACGAAATCCAGCCAGAGTACCGACACCTATACCTACAGCGGTCCGGATCTGACCAAATTCGTTTCTTCAGCTATGGGAACATTTGACTACACCTATGACAGCGATCATAACATGACAAAGGCCACAAACGACGGGGTAAATCTGACGGCGCAGTATGATACGGCTGGAAACAATACCCTGGCAAAGCTGCAAAAGGGCACCTCCGGCATTTACATGCAGAGCAGTGCTGCTTACACGGCGGATAAAAACCATACGGCATCCGTTACCGACGTGAATAACATCACCACCCGCTATACCTATGATAACCTGAACAGGCTGAGCAGTACCATAACTCCCTATCAGGGCGGGACCCTGACGGAAACCCAGACGTATGGCGCTGGTTCAGACAGGGTGACGAATAAATTTTCCTCTGGGACTTATGCGCTGAGCAGCACCTACGAAAACGGGCAGTTGACGGTCACTTCCAGAAAGAGTTTTGCAGGAAGCACGACGAACTGGCAGAGATATTTAATGCCTGCGGATTCTTGGGGAAATATCACCAGCGTGCAGGTACAGAGCGGAAAAAATGCAGGCAGTGAAGCGGATGTTGCCTGGGAAGCCCCCATCACGCTGGGGGACTACGAGTATGCGGAAAACAACGGCCCCCTGACGCAGATGACCTATGGAAACGGCGATTCGATCCGTTATTCGTATGACGTCTATGGACGGGGCGTACTGGCGGAATACCGGACGGGAAATTTGCTGGATTATACCCAGGTCAATACATACGACGCCAACGGGAATGTTGCCCGCAGCGCCGTACTGGACGGAGCTGGAAACCTCATAGCGGACTACCTGTACGAATATGACAGCCTGGGCCGGCTGATCCGCAGCGGGCAGAGTGGGGATGGGGTAACGGAGCTGGAAACGCAGCACCAATACGATGCCCAGAACCGGCTGTGCGCACAGTCCTGGAAGGTACCGGGGCAGATTCCGATCGTCCTCTGGGATGCCTATACCTACAATAACAACAACGGCACGCTGCACAGTATGCTGCTGGGAACAGGGAGAAGTATCAGCTTTGGGTATGATAACCTGCTCCGGATGCAGTCGGAAACGCTGGAGGGTGTCTACCAGCGGAGAAGGAATTATACGAACGCGGGAACGACAAACCATGAAACCAATCAGATCAATTATTTTAACTATCTAACGGCAGACGGTACGTCCATGAAGCTGGGATACCAGTACAAGTACGACGCGGCAGGGAACATCAAAGAGGTATACAGCCGTACCGGAACAAATGCCCTTGCATTGGAGTCCAGTTATGAGTATGATAGACTGGGACAGATCACCAAGGCTACGGACAGCCGCGGGACGGAAACGTATACCTATGACACAGCGGGAAATCTGCTGAGCCGTGCGCTGGGTGGAACTGGGAGCACCTATACCTATGGAAACAGCAGCTGGGGCGATTTGCTGACGGCATTTAAAGGCCAGGGGATTGCCTATGAGGGACAGACTTACAGCGCCGCTTCCAACACGGTATCTGGTACGGCAGTAAGCGGGAATCCGGTGAGTTACTACAACGGGACCCGTTGGGCGATGGATTGGAAGAACGGCACACAGCTAAGTACCGCCAGCGCCAGCGGAAAAAATGTGTCTTATATCTACGATAAAGATGGCCTGCGCACAAGCAAAACGGTAAATGGCGTGACGTATGAGTACGCGTATGCGGGCGGAAAGCTGATGTGGCAGGGCTGGTCCGGGAATGAGATCTATTTCTTCTATGACAATGCCGGAGCGCCGGTGGCGCTGTACTATTTCCCCGCGAACGGAGGAGAGAGAATCACCGGTTACTACATGACGAACCAGCAGGGGGACATCGTCCGGATCGAGAACCAGTACGGAACGGTGATAGCAAGCTATGCCTACGACGCGTGGGGAAAACCGGTTTCCGCTGCCGGAAGCATAGCGGATATCAACCCGCTGCGGTACCGGGGTTACTATTACGATACTGACACAGGGTTCTACTATCTCCAATCCAGATACTACGACCCGGTGGTTTCCAGATTCATCAGCGCGGACAGCTTTGCCTCCACTGGTCAGGGTATCCTGGGCTACAATATGTTTGCGTACTGCAATAATGATCCGGTGAATTATAGCGATCCGTCCGGCGATATTGCAATTGTTGATGACATAATAGCTATCGGTCTGTTCTTTATAGCGACTGTTGTCTTGGCAGCTATTGCGTCAAGTGTTGTTCAGTTTGTGCAAAATATTACTGGTAGTGCCACTTCTGGTTCGATAGCAGGTTCCTGGAACAGTGCGTCGGATATTCCGAAAAGAGATTATGCAAAAGAATTCGAGGAACAAGAAAAGAAAATAATCGCCTCCAGAGAAAAGAAATCGCCCATACTTTTTCCTGTCAACCCAATGGATTTTAATCCGATTGGGCTCGAACGAATACCCCGTGTTGAAATGAATCAGGGCAAGAATGGCGGGATTATTCATTGGGTATATCCAGGTACAAGCGTGGTAATTTTCGAATGGAATCAAGACTTAAATAATACTTCGCACTACCATACTATGAGGCCAAGAGATGCAAACCATCATAATGAGGGCATTCATTATCTGCCTGGTACGCCGATCCCTGAACCATGGCGTTCAATGTTCTTTGGAGGATAGAAGGATGAAAATAGATAAAACAACAACAGCGGAAGAAATTAGCCGGATGAATGTAGTTGACGCTTGTTTTTCGGGCTTTCACTATGATAGTGAAAGCCACGAAATCAAGTTTGAGCTAACAGAAGAATATCAAAAAAAGAAATTCTGCTTTCGGTTTGTGAATGTAGTATTGTTTGAAATGCAGAGCTGTGCTTTTTGGGGAGCCAGTCCCCATGTCTACTTTTGGGAACATCAGCATGATACAGAGGATAACACTTTTGTATGTAGTTTGTTCCGGAAAGAAGAATCCGGCTTCCAGGTCCCTGACGGATATCTTGAGTCGGTACTTTCCATGACTTCTGGCGATTCTCTCACAATAGTATGTGAGTCAGTTGACTTTACAGAAAAGAGCTATGCTGTTGACCGCTGAGAGAAAGACTGAGTTATCACAAAAAGAGACTGGAATATATCAGAAAGCAGGATTGAAAATGCACTATGACTTTCATAACAAAGAAGAAATAAAGCAAATCCCTGTTGCTGGCTGCGATTTTACCTTAATTGACTATGATTACCGTAATCGGGAGGTGTATCTGCAATTTAATAGCGCATCGAGAGGAGAGATTGTATATTTGAACCTCCACAATGTGCTGTATTATACGCTTCGGAATACAGAAATAGGGTCTGGTAAAAAAATAGCCGGAATCTCAATACAGGAAGACTGTCTGCCCCTGAAGCTTCTTAGAGAAGTAAAGGAAGCAAAGTACAAAAAGGAGCCGTCATACCTGAATCAAAATATACTATTCGTATCTATTGTGATTCAAATGGTTTCTGGCGGGCAGGTATTGATTATATGTGAGACTGTGGATGTTGAGATACAAAATTCACAAACGGATAGCGAAATCGACAAACTGCTGGATATGCTGGATTCCCGCAAAGACCCCAAAATTCAAAAAGAAGGGATAGAATTAGCCAAAAAAGTCAAGCACCTATCCGTCTTTATCCGTCCAACTGAGGGGAAGTATCTCTGGGAAAATTGTGCTAAAATTCTCAGCCAGAGAACGGATAAGGAACTGGGAAGATATCTGGAAGACCTTTTCGAATGGGAGAAAGATACCAGGTGGCCGGGTGCGAAAATAATTTTTGACAGGCTATTTAGCATACCGTCTTCCGATCTTGCGGCGGCGTACAGCCAAAGCCTGAAAAAGGCCGTAGCAATGAAGGCGGTCTCCTGGACAAGCTCTTTGCAGTATTTTGCTGAAAAGAAGGATGGTCTCATTGATTTGCTGCCAGAGGAGCAGAAGAAGTTTCTGGTTGAATGGCAGTGGCATTGGTGAGATAGTATAGATACCGTAAAAGTAGGCGTACGAAGTTACAAGTAAATGTGGAGTTTCTGAATCAAAAATAGAGTTGTTCTATGAGAAATATAGGGTAGAGTGTATTTGGTGGTATTCTGGAGAGCCGCGGGAGCCGATTTATGTCAATGGGAAGCTCGGGTCGGTAAAAGGGTGACGCGGCGGAGGGCTTGTCCGCCATACGGGAGGAAAGAAGGCGGTCCAGCGGAAAAGATGTTCTTTTATGTTACATGGGTTCTGTGCTATGCTATAAGCTGAAAATGGAATGAAAAGGGGAGCGGCGGAAACGCCGTTCCCTTTTTTGCGTGGAAAAAAGGCAGTCTCCGGAGGGGTTCCTTCGGGGCTGTCTTTTCTTTTGAAAAAAAAGAGAAGAAAAAGGAGGAAAAAGATGCAGGTAGAGACCGGAGGGGAAAAGATGACCTCGCTTCCGCTCGGCCATCTTCTGGAAGAACCCCTCGGGCATGAAATGCCCGCCTTTCCTACGGAAAGTACCGGGCTTCTTCCGGCGGGGCGAGAAACTGGAAGGAGAGAGGAAGGGAGACGTCAGACCAGGAAAGGATGGAATACGCCCGGGCCTGGGTGAGGGACGCGCTGCAGGAATGGGAAGAGGAAAAAGCAAAGATCAATCTGCCGAAGCCTGCGAAGCACGTGGGGAACAATCCCCTGAAGCTGCCGGAAGAGTACAAGCTTACCTCCGGCAGCCAGTGGGAGCAGGAACCGCCGGAGCTTTCCGGATTTCCGCCGCTTGGGAGTCCGGACGCGCTGAATTACACAAAGGAGGACGGGGCGTGGATCAAATCCCAGCTGGAACAGACAAAGCAGGCGATGAGCCGTGCCAGAGGGAACTCCTTTTTGGCCAACGACCCGTTTGCGAAGCTCCATCCGGGCAGCCAGGGAAATCTTTGGAAGCTTCCTTCCCTGGGATTCGAGGAAAAGAATTCCTTTGGGGAGGAGAGCGATCCCTTTGGGATTGGCCCTCTGGAAAGCCCGGTAAATTGGGAGGATGAGCTGGCGGAACTGACCCAGCAGCGGGACGTCTGGCAGCAGCGGTGGACGGACTGGAACAACTTGATGTATCAGAAGGAGCTGGAACAGAAAAGGCTGGAACTGGAAAACAGCGCCCTGGAGGATCCGGAGTTCGGAACGCGTGTAAAGGAGGGCGAGAAAACGCTTGAGGAGCTGTTCAAAATCGCCTTCTACGGCGGGAAGGGCAGGGGAATGCTGGATGACCGGGACACCATGACGGAGGAGGAAAAGCCCTACTATTACTATTATCTGTCCAAGGGCCGGGAAGAAGAGTATAAGGAGACGCTCCGGCGGAAGCTGGACGCACGGACCAACAGCCGGATGGTGCAGAACGCGAAGGAGTACGCAGAGGGGGACCCGGTTGGGGCTGGACTCTTCTCTGTGCCAAGCAAGATTTTCGGAGTGGGAGGCACACTGCTGGACGTGGCGGCGGGCCGGACGGGCAGCCCGGACAGCCCCTACAAGCCTTCGGCAAATCCCAACACTCCTGGACAGAGGGCCCAGCATGTGAACGACGTGTACCGGAATACCGGCCTGGAAATGCTGGAGGGGAATCCCCTGGCCCAGGGGGCGCTGAATATTGCGTACGGTGTGGCGGACACAATCCCCGCGCTGATGATGAGCAGCGCGGGAGCGCCCAGCCTGGGCCTGGCTTACATGTCCCTGATGGAAGGGGAGGAGGCCTATGCGGACGCGGCCAGCCGCGGAGCCACCAACGACGAGGCCGTCCTGTCCGGCGTGGGAATGGCGGCGATCACGGCGGCGCTGGAACAGGCGCCGATGAAGAAGCTGACAAACATCTTTACCGGGGGCAAACAGGAGGGGACGTCGATCCTGATGGACATCTTCTTCAGCGCGAAAAAAGGGGCGACGGGCAGCTACTGGGAACAGGTAGCCGGAACAGCCTGGGACGAGGCGGTGATGCAGGGGAAATCCCGGGTCAGCGAGATGACGTATCAATTGATGGAGGAAAACCATTGTGACTGGAAGACGGCGAACAGTCTGGCAAAGGAGAAATTCTACAAGTCGGACGCCATGTACGCCGCCTTGCTGGGAGGCCTGAGCACGGCCATCCTTGCGGCGGGAGGACATGCCTGGAACGGTTTTCTGGACGCCCGGCAGGGAGCTCAGGCCAGGCAGGTGTATGGAGAGCTGATGCAGGCGGGCGAGGCGCCCCAGGGCGGTCTGCTTTCCGGGGAGCGGGCTTATCTGGAACTGGCGGGCGGCGGTCCGGGAACAGGTCTGGCGTGGACGGGAGAGGCATCCGGAGGACAGGGGGGACTTGCCCTGCCCGGAGAGGGGGTTCAGCCTCCGGCGGCGGGTAACCGGTCTGGGCAGGCTTTCTTCCCCCCGGGGCCGGACGCCGGGCTGACGCCGCAGCCGCAGGACCGGGCGTCCGCTCAAATCCAGGCGGGAGAGGAAGCCGCCCGGGGTCTGATTCAGCTGCTGCTGAATCAGGGAGAAATCACCCCGGAGGAAGCGGCTGGATTGATGGCACAGAACGGGGGAGCGGAGATTTTGTACCCGGAACAGCCCGCGGCAGAGCTTCCGCAGCTGATCGACCCGCAAGAGGCCGACGCATTGCAGAATTTTGAGCCTGACGACAGGTGGAGGCTGCCGGACTGGTACGAGGAACGGCTGGGAAACAGCGGGCTGGTCCCGCAGAAAGCCGGGTCTGCACTGCCGGAGCAGAGCCAAACGTCCTCCCAAAGCCAGGCGGGAGAGGAAGCCGCCCGGGGGTTGATTCAGCTGCTGCTGAACCAAGGGGAAATCACCCCGGAGGAAGCGGCTGGATTGATGGCGCAGAACGGGGGAGCGGAGATTTTGTATCCGGAACAGCCTGCGGCTGAGCTTCCGGACTGGGCCGCCGAAGGGATGGAGAAATTTGGGATTCCAGAGCTTTCCGGGGAACAGACGCT
>NZ_LT160633.1 GCF_900048895.1 Neglectibacter timonensis
TCATAGGGCTGGAGCAGCGCAAAAGCGTCCCGGCGCAGCTCGTCTTCGTCAATCCCACATTTTTTCGCATAAATCGCCAGCGTCATAATGCCATAAAAACGATGGCCTACCCGAATTTCGTCAGCAATCCGGTGCAGCCACCAATCGTAAAGGTCACGCTTGACCGTCCAACGACCCCGCCGTTCCTTCTTGATGATCCTCCGTTCATACCAATCTGGGTACTTCTCCTTTGCTTCATCCAGCGACAGGCGGCTCTTTCTCATAAGCCCCTCAAGCCGCTGCCTCTCCCCGTTGCTGTCCGGAATATAATCGAGCAGCTGCGCCAGTTCCACCGGCCCGCCAAGCCGGAACGCCCTCACAGGGTACTCCCGTCCCAGTTTCGAGCCGGAGCCGACCACCCGAAAGCCCTGCAAAATGCCCTGCATTTGCGGTTCTTTTATCGTGGAGGTATATCGGTTCCAAATCTGCCGAGTAAGGGAATATTTCAGCTCCTTCAAGCATTTCTGGTTGTGCGGATACATAGGCACTGGCTCTTTCAACACATAATATAGGTGAAGCCCCGTCCCGCTGTTTACAACAAAGGTTGCCTGGGGCAGAATATCCTTGTTCATCTGGTGCAGCGTGTCCCGAAGCTGCGGCATACCTACCCCGTCCAGATCAAACACCAAAGCATAAAGATACCTGGCATTTTTACCGCACCGCCGCAGACCAAAATAGGAAATCGGGGACATAATCGTAAAATCAGTGTCTTGTAGCTCCCGCAGTTCGTCCAGCTCGTCAGTGATAGTACACCGTTTCGCCTTACCATCCCCCTCGATCTGCAGGGCGATCCCGGTCGCCTTATCAACCTCAACTTTCTGAACCGTCACCGCAATCCCGTTTCCCTTCCTGTCCTCAAAATGTCCCTTCCTCTCGAAAGAACCCTCCGGGAATATCTCCCGATAAAACTCATACGGCGCCACCGGCTCCAAAAACCTTTCCAAATGCTCATTCTTTTCCTGATAAAGCTCTCTCTGCCGTTCCAAATCCTCTTGCTGATCCACCATTCCTTACACCTCTTTTCATACATTCTGCAAACCCACAGGGGGAAAAGGGGGAGCCAAAGAGCGGCCCCTCCGGGGCCTTAAAGAGAAAGTCACCTCCCCCTTTTCCCCCTCGCTCTGGGGCATGGAAATGATGGAAAACCTTTTAGGTTTGCCACATTCCCACACCCCGTCGCTCACCCCCATTTTCCCCTCCGACTTTCTCCCTATCCGAGAGAGAATATTTTTATTATTTTTCCCTGGCCTAAAGGCCATAGGGGGGCATATATTATCAATGAGTTTTTTCCCTATTTCTTGTTGTTATTATAGCCTGTCCAGATGGCGCTTTCAAGTCCCCTGGACAGGCATATATTATCAATACAGTTTTTCCCTATCTTATCAAAGCTCCATGCCGCCCCAGGTATGACCTCGTTCCTGCTCCTGCTCTGGCTGCTGCACCTCCGGCACAGGCAACAGCTCCCTGGCCCTTTCGACAAGGGGGCGGAACTTCTCTGGCAGGTGCCGATCCAGAAAATCCATCACCGCACTGACCCCATCCAGGAGCCGATCCGAGAAGCTGCGCTCCTGCTCCAACTCTTGTTCCAGGCACTCCACCTGTACCAGCAGCTTTCGGTTTTGGTTTTCAAGCCGCTGCCTCTCCTGAGCCTCCTTCAGCTTTTCTTTTGTCGAGGGGATTTTCTGCTGAAGCCGCTGATTTTCTTCCTTCAGCTCTTGCACTTTCTGTTCCGCTGCCGCACCTCTGATTGCTGCCGCCTTCAGTTCCTTTACCTGTTCTACGGTAACGCCTTTCACAGCTCCTGTCAGCGTCTTTTCTGGCTGTATGGCCTCCAGATCAGGCTTGACCTTCTCAACCGCCTTTAGGAGCTTCACATTCCCTTGCAACGCTTTTTTCTGCTTTTCCAAAGTTGCTATATCCTGTTCTGCTGCTGCAACCTGTTCCTGGACAGCTTCAAGGCGCTGCGCCGCTGCCCGGTACTCTGGCAAATCCATGTGAGGCCGACCACCGCCCAGGCTGATAATCTCAAAATCGTGTACCTGAGCAATCTCTCCAAGAGATACCTTCTCACGCTCCATCCAGGCTTTCCATTCGGTTTGCTTTCGGCCCAGGCTTTCAAATCCTTGCTGCTTTAACGCCTGCTTCATGGAAACCCTCGTGGACAGCCCCCGGCTCTGCCCAGTGGCCACCGGCACAAAGTCTACATGGAGGTGGGGCGTGGCTTCATCCATGTGCAGCACCATATTGAATACCCGCAGATGAGGATTGCGCTCCTGGAAGGACTCTGCAAATTCTTTGAGAGCTGCCGCTGCCCGTTCCCCTCCTGGGGAGCCGCACCCACAGTCCTCCATGTTACCGATCTGGAAGATGGCCTCGTGAAATAGCTTCTCCTGTTTGCTCTGCCGGATATGCTCATAGTAGTCTGGTATTTTGTCCCTGGTCTTTTTCTTTTTAGCGTTATAGGCAGCCAATGCTTCATCAAAAAGCTCATGGTACACCTGCTTCAAGTCATCGTTGCAAAAAGTGATATTCTGCTCCGACCGGCTGCGGTCTACATTCGCCGCCGAAAAACTCCTGTTATTGTGCCGAATACTTCCTCGGCCTGTCATTCCCGAAATGGTTGTTTCTATAAAATCACCCGGCCCTTTCTTGTAAAAAGAACTATATCCTACTATCTCTATTTTACCATACCTGGGTGGCTGTCACAACCTCTTTGTTACTTTCTGGTGAGAAAGTAACGCAAAAGCACTTTCACACCGCCTCCCCTTTGGGGCTGGCAGTATGAAAGTGCTTTGCGCCCTGCCGGGGGCTAAAAGAGCCGGCCTCACAACCATCTCTAAGAACTTCTTCTGTCACTCTACTTCTTCTGGTGCAAGAGGATAACCGCATAATTCTTCTTCCTGTGCAGGAACTTCTGCGTCCTCTGTTTTTACAGGGCCGGTTTCTTCAATCAAATCCGACGGGACAAAACTTACAGCCAACTGCTGTTCTTCCGGCAAGCTATTATACCAATCCAGCCATTCAAGCGTTTCTTTGGAAAGGTCCTCCGCATCCACCATCCGATCACCATATCGGACTTTACTTCCGTCTCCTTCTCTTTGCTCAAAAACGATCCATTTCTCGTTCATAAAAATCTCTATGGTATTGTCTGCCCCGTATTGATATTCAAAGCCTGTCCCAAAATTAGATTGGTTATCCTTTGTCGGTATCTCAGAGCCATCAACCGTTGAAGTAATTTCCCCGTCCATTACCCCGCAACGACCACTTATGGTGCTTTCTTTCCCCGTATCATAGTAGAGTTTTCCATCCACCATTACCATAGGGATTTTATCCCATTCATGCGTTTCTTCAAGCGGCGGATCAGAGGGATTTTCTGACTGCCCCGGCAGCTCACTCTCACTTACAGGAACAATCTCATATTGATAGCTATCCCAACGACCTCCAATATCGGCTGATGTAAAATAATCCAGTTTCTCCGCCGGAAATTTCAGTCTGCCTGACTTTACAGCTTCCGCACAGTAGATGATCTCATAACTTGTATCGTCTGAGAGATTGAACCTAAAACTCGTTATGGTCTCCCCGACAACAGGCTCCGTTTTCTTATCGCTTACCTCCAGTCCCGAAAACAGAGAATAAAGATCAGCTATGTCTTCGCTTTCTGTGATAACTTGCTTTTCGGCGGAGTATGGCTCAGCATTGCGATACATCTCAATGTTATTTACATCAGCAACATCAAAGGGCATAGAAATAGTTTCTTTTTTTTCACAACCAGTGAATACCAAAACCATAGCCGCCACCAAAACAAGAACAATCTTTTTCACTGTATCACACCGCCTTTCTTACTTGTACTGACGAAAAAAATATACTTTTGTTTCCTATCTGCCACCAAAAACTTTTGAAAACCAGCTTTTTTTCTGCTCCACCGTCTGCCCCTGTTGATTTGGATCATCTTCACCATCAGTAAGCTGCTGCCGAATTGTTCCGGCATGAAGTGCCTGGGCGGCCTGGGCAGTCTGCTGTGCCACCACCAGCGCAGAGCTGACCTCTGCCAGCCTTGCATTCAATTCTTCAATCTGCTTGTCCTTTACAGAAAGCTGCCCTTGTAGCGTGTCAATGGTGGCCTGTAAAATTGCTACCACACCAGCCTCTTGCGACTGCTCCGGCACCGCTCCAATGGAGCGCTCCGTATGCGTATCCGTATGCGATCCATTGGGGCAGCCATCTCTCAAAAAGTCTTGTTTTATCAGGGTTTCAGCCTGCTCCGATAGATACAAGACCCCCTGTTCCGTATGCGCATACGGAGCGCAAACCGTATACAGCTTGCCTTTGTACCGCTTATAAACCGCCTGTTTTGATACGCCTATCTCGTCGGCTATCTGCCGGATTGTTTTCATACCTTCACGAACAGGCCAACGGACACACACCCTCAAATCCCGGCGTGGATATGTACCAGCAAGCGGGGCCTGTCGGCTCCCAGGCTACTTCAAGGGTAATCTCGTGCCAGCCATCGGGAAACAAGGCGGTAAATCCCTGCCCAGCATGTATGCCGTACCCTTCCAGAAGCAGCCGAGGGTGCGGATCATCGTCCGCCGGATCGGGGAGCCGCAGCTGCGCGATCCTCTCTTTATCCCAGCTCATAGACCTTTCCTCCTTCCCCTAAAATAAATCGCTATGCGATCCCGTCCGGGTGAGATATAAAATCAGCTCGTCCCCGTCCACTTCGTAGATCAGCAACCAATCCGGCGTAATGTGGCACTCACGACACCCCGCATAGTCCCCGGAAAGCTGGTGATCCCTGTTCTTTTCCGGCAACGGCTCCCCCGCAGCCAGCTTTTTAATAATATCGGTCAGCAAAGAAATATCAAAGCCGCGCTTTTTCACACGCTTCAAATCCTTCTGAAACTTTGTGGTTGGTCTTATGTTATACATCGGCAAGTAGCTCCTCCATCATCTGATCGACATTGGAATAGGTCTTGCCGAGGCTCGGATTAGCCTTCATTCTCTTTACTTCCTTGATTGCTTCGACGGTTTCCGCGTTCGGCACATCGCCGCTGATTTCAAAGGGTATTCTATACTCCCTCACAGCCTTACGCGCAAAAACATTGAACGCCGTTGTCATCGTCATTCCCATATCAGCACAGAACGCCTCAAACTGCCGCTTCAAATCCGCATCCATACGGATATTGATACTTGTATTCGCCATAATAGCAACTCCTTCCGCTTTTATTATAACCCGTTTTATCATATTCATTGTATAGCTTTTTGTTTACAATGTCAATACAATCTCCCTGTCCTCGACGCTCTAAAGTTCTATCCCAGTATGTACGCATTTAGGGGGCAAAAAAGCCTTGATTTATGCGGCTTTACGGGCGCAGTAGCGAGGGAGCCGGTATATTTACCCTCGGAGGGCTGAAAACGACTTCTAAAGCGTAACAAGGGCCTTTCTGGGCCTTATTCCTGACCCTCATTGTGCAGTGCGTCCAGGAGCCAATCGCTCAACTCCTGCGAAGGGGACACCCGCACCGTTATATGCCCATCTTCAAAGCGCACCGCTGGCGGTGGACAATCCCACCATTTGCGGATAGTTTTCGGATCAAGGCCAGTTTCTCGGTGGCAGTCGGCCTTACGGCCTTCCGGGTGCTGCTGCCGCCACTCATAAACCCGTACCTGAGCTGTTCCGCTGCCTTTAGGTCGACCCTCATTGACAATCTCTCCTAACTGTTTTTTTAATGCTTTCATTGTGTTCATCACTTGAATATGCTCTTCCTGCTTACGCCAATTCCGCTTATTGACAGGCATAGTAAGACCAGAGAGCTTCGCTATATCGTCCCTGGGAAATGTCACATAGTCCTCATTGAACATCTCCAGGGCACACACCACATCATCTTTCGTGAAGCGGTTTATGTCCTCCACGCTCATATCATCATAGGGCTGGAGCAGCGCAAAAGCGTCCCGGCGCAGCTCGTCTTCGTCAATCCCACATTTTTTCGCATAAATCGCCAGCGTCATAATGCCATAAAAACGATGGCCTACCCGAATTTCGTCAGCAA
>NZ_LT160634.1 GCF_900048895.1 Neglectibacter timonensis
TTGGCCGTTCCTGCTGGGCGGGGCGCTGGCTCTGGCGGCGGGAGCGGCGGTGCTGGGCCTGCGCTCCCACCGCCCCGGCAGGCATGGGAAGCGGCGAAAGGGGGGCGGACGGCCATGAGAGAAAAACAGCGGTTTTCTCCGGCTTTCGCGTTGGCGCTGGGAGCGGTGGTGCTGGCAAGCTGCGCCCTATTCCTATTCTGCTACCGGGCCGATAACAAATACACCGCGCCCCGGCCCGTTTCGGAGCCCGGCATGACCCGGATTGACATGGCCTGGTACGACGCCCACCCCTTTTTCTATCTGGTGGACGGCTGGGAGTTCTACCGGGATGCCCTGTCCCCCGGGGAATTTGAGGGCAGGCAGCCGGACGCCCACCTCTATTTGGGCCGCTACGGCGGCTTCGACTTGGGGGACCCCTCCGCGAATCCCCATGGCTGCGCCACGTACCGCACCGTGCTGGAAACGGACGAAATCCAGCGGGACTACGCCCTGGAATTGACGGAAATCTATTCCCGCTGGCGGCTGTGGGTCAACGGCAGGCTGGTGCAAAGCGTGGGCATGGGGGAGGAAAACCCACCCGCGCCCGCGGACAGCCTGGCGGTTTTTTCGGCCTCGGGCGGCATCGAGATTGTGGCGCAGGTTTGGGACGACGGCCATTTTTACAGCGGCATGGTCTACCCGCCCGCCTTTGGCAGTCCCCAGGCCGTGGGGCGCGTGGCGGCCCTGCGCCTGCTGTTTCACGGGGCGGCCTGCGCGCTGGCCCTGCTCACGGCGCTGCTCTGTGTGCTGGCGTGGCTTCGCTACCGCTTTCACCGGCCCTATCCGGCGCTGGCCCTGCTGTGCCTGTGCTTCTGTGGAAGCGCGGCCTGGCCTCTGTTTCAAGCCCTGGGCGGACGGGGGCAGGGCTGGACCGTGGCGGAACGGGTGTGCTATTACGGAAGCTTTCTGGCGTTGGTCGTCATTCAGGGGCGCATTTGCAGGGTGCCGAAGCCCGTGTTCTGGCCCGCCTGCGGGCTGGGGGCGGCGGTGTGCGCGGCTGTGGCGCTTCAGCCGCTGTTCCCGGTTTCCACGGCGGGGCCGCTGATGTTCTACGCAAGCTGCCTGGGGGCGTATAAATGGTTTACCGCCGCCTGGCTTCTGGGCGCCAGTGTTTGGGGGCTGTGCCGGGGCGCCGAATATTCCAAGCCCTTGCTGGCGGGAGGCTGCGTGTTCTCCTGCGCGCTGGTGCTGGACAAGCTGCTGCCCCTGCATGAGCCGATTCTGCTGGGCTGGTTTGTGGAGATGGCCGGAGGCGTTCTGCTGGGTCTCGTGGCGGGCATCGCTTGGTACGACACGGTGCGGGTGTACCGGGAAAGCACGGAACTGCAGCAGCAGAAAGCCCTGCAGGAGGTTCGGCTGGAGGCTTGGGGCCGTCAGGCCCGGCTGCAAAGGGAATATGTGCACCGTACCCGGGAGCAGCTTCACGAAAGCCGCCATCGCCTGACGCTGGTGCGCCATTATTTGGAGGCGGGGGAGCTGGGAAAGCTCTCCGCCTACCTGGAAGAGATTACGCCCCAGGTGACCAGGGGCGCGCCGGTGGAATACACCGGAAACGGCCTGGTGGACGCCATTTTGGGGGTGGAATTTTCCCTGGCGGAGCAGGGCGGTGTGTATGTGGAATACGACTGCGGCCGCCTGCCTGAGCCGCTGTTCGTGGCGGACGACGACCTGACCTCGGTGCTGATGAACGTGCTGGAAAACGCCGTCGAGGGCTGCGGCCGTTTGGCGGACCCGGGGGAGCGGTGGCTGTTTTTCCGGCTGTGTCTGGCGGGGGGAAGCCTTACGCTGGAGTGCCGCAATTCCGCCCCGCCTGGAACGGAGGACCGTACCAGCAAGCGGGACCGGCGGGCCCACGGCTTCGGCCTTTCCATTCTGCGGGGCATTGCCCAGCGTTACGATGGGGAGTTGAGCGCGGGCCGGAGGGAGGACGCCTATGAAACCGTTCTCACGCTGTACGGCGGCGAAACGGAGGGGTAAGCACAGAGGTTTTCCGTTGTCAAGGGTTTTTGCGAAAAGAAAAAAATTAAATTTTGTTAATTTTCGTTTTTGAGTAAAAAACGAGGTATAATGAAAGCGCAAGAGAGAAAACACCGGACGTCCCGTGAGAGCGGGCGCCGGTGCTTTCGCCGTTTTAGGGGGATTTTTTGCGAAAAAAGGAGGCGGGAATCCATGCAATGAGCGGGAAAAGCAGGCTCGCGGAAGCGCTGGTGGACTGGATGAAGCAGGCGGAGGAGCGGGGCGTGTACCTGGAATACCGGTTTTCGGGGGCCGCGCCCGCGCCCGTGCTGTGCGAAGCGGACGGAAAGCTGCTGGGAGAGATTGGAAGCGTGGTGAGCACCATGCTGGACGCCTGCGGCAGGCTGCCGGAAGCAGAGCGTTGGATGAGCCTGGAGCTGGACCGGGACGCGGAGGGCCTGCATCTATCCTGCGCGGCTTCGGGAAGCTGTGAAGTGGAGCCGGGGGAAATCAATTCCTCGGGGCTGCGGGCGGTGTTTCGCCGGGACGGAGACGGGACGCGGCTGGAGCTGGAGACGAAGGCCGAAGGAACAACAGGGAAAGACAGTCAAGGGGGTACCCCCTTGTGTTGTTGGAAAGAATTCTCTTTCCAACACAATCCCCTCTGGCTGGACAAACAGGAGGAGAGAACAAAACCAAAGGAGGAAACGATATGAAACAGATGGGAAGAAAGCTGATGGGACTGGCCATGAGCCTGGTGCTGCTGGCAGTGCTGCTGCCGGGGACGGCAAAGGCGGCGGAGCAGGAGAGCCCGGCGGGGCTGGATTTGACACAAACGGAAGATGTGACATATTCCTATGGAGAAAATGGAACGGCGAACTGGGTGAAAAGCACCCTCACCCTCACCCTCAGCGGGGACGGGAAAATCGAGGCGGAAGGGGACAACAAGGGCATTACTCTTCCTGCGGGCAGCCAGCTGGTGGTGGCGGAAAACGCCCACTGGACGGTCAAGGGAGCGGGCAGTGCATCAAACGCTTACGATGGTATCCATGTCAACGGAGATTTGACACTGGAAATAAAGGAAAATGCTTCCCTGGATACTGCCGGAGGGAATTGCAGAACACGTTGGGGCGGGTCCGGTGTTGGTGTGGATGGCGGCGCGCTCACTGCGGAGGTGGCGGAAACCGGCAGTCTCACCGCTGTTGGCGGGGACAGCAGCGAAAGAGGCGGTTATGGAATCCGGTCCGGTTTGCTTCATCTTACCAACAACGGAACGGTGAGGGCGGCCAGTGGGAAAACCAAAGACGCATACTCCAGTATAGGGCTTTGGTCTTATTCCGGAGCTGGAACTTCTTCCATCTCCGGCACGGGCCGCCTGCTCTGTATGGGAGAACTAGGGATCACTGTGCAAAAAGAGGGAATCGGCCACCCCGGCGCCCTCAAAATAGATGGTGGAACTGTAATCGCGGTAGGGCAGTCCCTTAGCGGCGTATATATGTTTGGCGGCATGGTGACGGTAGAATCCGGCGCGTCCCTCACCGCCGTAGGAGCCGAGCTCGGCATTAACGGCGCAGTATCGGGCGGGGGTAAGGTGTTTCAGTTTACCGCCGCGCTGGACGCGGATTTCGACTCGGAGGATATCGTGACCGACTATCAGTCTGAGGAACTTGACCTGACCGGTGTGACGGAAACCACGCTGTATACCAACGTGAGGGGCGGCATGGCGCTGTGGGAGCCCGGTCAAACGTCCAACCGGCTGACCCTGAACGGGGCTAAACTGTACGGTGGTGGCGGCGGCCTGCTCCTGCCGGCCGGGGAGAACGAAATCGCCCTCCTGGGGGAAAATAGCATGGAGGACGGCATCACCCTGGCGGAGGGAAATTCCAACTCCTTGACCCTTTCCGGCTCCGGCAGCTTGAAGCTTATAAAAATGACGCCGGAGGGCACACACGTAAAGCCGCTTATCGGCACGGACGGCGTGGCTATCGCAGCGCCCGAGCCCGGCTGGTATGCCACGGCGGTGGCAGGGGCAGGTCCCATAGGGTATGGTGGCAGGGGCATCCCCGGCAGCGTGTTCCGGGAGGGAGACGGAGGCCGCTATACTTTCCAGGACGATGACCTCTATTTTGAGCTTTCCTACGGCCGGGAAAATGAACTGGAAAATAAGTACCTGCTGACGGTGAGAAACGGCTATGGCGGCGGGATATATCCCGAGAGAACCTCCGTTCCGGTCAGCTTTATCGATGAAGATGGAAGGACCGGCCGCTGGGAGGAACAGGACGAAGACGGAAATATGGTGAAGGCCTACCGTACCGCACGGGAGTTCACCTTCCCCATGCCGGGGCGGGATGTGATACTGTACTATAACGTGGAATACCAGCCGCCCAAGCCCGGCCCCACGCTGGAAACAGGGGAGCACCGGGTATACCTGCACGGATACGAAGACGGAACGCTTCGCCCCAACGGGACCTTGACCCGGGAGGAGGCCGCCATGATCTTCTATAACCTGCTGGACGAGGCCAGCAGGGAAAAGTACGAAACAGAGGAGTGCCCGTTTTCGGATTTGAGAGCGGGGAGCTGGTCTTACAAGGCAGTGTGCACCCTGGCAAACGCGGGGCTGCTGAAGGGGGATTCCGGCGGGCTCTACCGTCCCGGAGACCCGGTGACGAGAGCGGAATATGTGACCATCCTCACCCGGTTCGAGCCGGGGACGTATGAGGGGGAAGACCTGTTCCCGGACATTGGGAAGCACTGGGCGCGAGGGAATATCAACTACGCCGCGTCCAAGGGATGGATCGAAGGGTATGAGGACGGGACGTTCCGGCCCGATGAAAAGATCACCCGTGCCGAGGCGGCAGCGGTGCTGAACCGAGCGCTGCTGCGCCTGCCGGAGTCGGAGGACGACCTGCTGCCGGGAAGAAAGGTGTTCCCGGACAATACGGATCCAAAGCAGTGGTATTACCTGATTCTGGAGGAAGCCGCAAATCCCCACGAATACCAGCGCAAGAGCGATGGCATCCACGAAAGCTGGACGAAATTGGGAGCACGGCAGTCAGAAGGGCACAAAAACATGTAAAATCCGGCGGAAGGCCCCATCCCTCTGGACGGCATGGAACGGGGAAACACGCATTCCCTTTCAGAACAAGGTCCGTTTCCGGCAGTCCGGAAAATTTTCTCCCTGGAGCAAGAATAAGTTTGCGTTCAACCAGCGGACATGCTAAGATAAAAGTAAGAAAAGTGACGGAGAAAGGTGGGACTGGAGATGAGTAAAATAAGAGCGGGATTTACAAAAATGGTGGTTTTGCTGCTGATTCTGCTGATCGCACCGGCTGTCCCTGTGTCAGCCGAGCCAGCGCCTGCTTTTCAGGATGTAAAGACTGGGGACTGGTTTTATCCGGCGGTGGATTTTGTCACAGAAAAAGGCCTGTTTCATGGAACAGGCGACAATAAGTTCTCTCCCAATACCGCTATGACGCGGGGAATGTTTGTAACGGTTTTGGGCCGTTTCGAGGGAATCGATCCAGATTCCTATGAGTACCAGCTCAAGACCTTTTATGATGTGAACCCCTTAACTTGGTATGGCCCTTATGTGGCCTGGGCTTCCGGAGAGGGGGTTGTCGGCGGCATAGGCGATGGAAAATTTGGCCCCGAAAATGCTGTCTCCCGGCAGGATCTTGTCACCATGCTTTACCGGTATCTGGGAAAGCCCTCTAACGGAACTGCGCAGAGTGCCGGCGGGCTTGAAAAGTTTGCGGATTACGGCAGTATCAGCGGGTATGCGAAACCGGCGGTGGAATGGGCTTTTACCAATAAGGTACTCAATGGTTCTGGAAACAGGCTGCTGCCGAAGGAGGGCGCTACAAGGGCGCAGGTGGCGCAAATTTTCTATAATGCCTATGATTTGCTGCGCGGCCAGGATGGAGAAGACGCGGAAGCTGCCCTGGAAAAAGTGGAGGAGAGCAGCCGGAAAAAGCTTGAAGAGTTGACCCGAGAGGGCGGTCTTGTCTCCAGCGCGGCGGTAATGACGGAGATGGGGAAACTTGCCGCGGAACTGGAAACCGCCGGGACGATTCGGAATGTTTCTCAGGATACTGAGGGGATTTTCTTTGAATATGCGGATGGGACCCCCGGCGGCTGGCTGATGGAGCTTGACGGCGCGGAGGCTCAGCCAGCCTCCATGCCCATGTCCGTGAGGCAGAGCGGCATGGAGGGTGCGGCTGTTATGGAGCTGGAAACTGCCGGGCTGGCGGCTTCCAACGCTTCTGAAACTGTGATTGGAAACAAGAAGATCCTGATCAGCACCTATTTTGCCTCCCGCGCCGGGATCCCCATATACAATGGGATGATCGATAAGTTTTACAACAGTACCAAGGGTTTTTCCATAACCACGAAGGAACCCACCGTGGAAAACCTCAAGGAACTCAACCAGTACGGCGCAGTGTTCCTGTCCATCCCCCATGCCTACAGCCCCAGTAACGGGGGGCTCTATCTGAAGCTGGAGGAGACGTATGTCAAAGGTAAATATTTTGAGGACCGGGCGGCTGGAAGGGTCGGCATCTTCAACGTGCTCTCCCCAGGTAGCGCCCAGGGCTGGGACGAGGCCAACGGGGATATCCTGGCCGCGTATTCCTATGATATGGAGCTGCGGTACGTGGTGCGGGCGCAGAAGTTTTTCCCTCATTACTACAATGCTGATAATCCTTTCCCCAATTCCTTTGTTCACTTAGGCTTCCATCACAGTTTGGATGCCAAGTATCAGCTGTCCAATACCTTCCTGGATGCGGGCGCGGGATGTGTGAGCGGATATGACCAGGGAATCGTTCAGCCCCATGATTTCCAGGTAATGGATACCATGGCAGGCGTTTTCCTGGGTGACGGCGGGCGTACGGTGGGCGATGCACGGAAGGCGCTGCTGGACGCGGGCCTGGAGAGCAAGGAGCTGACCATCAGCTTCTTCAAAAATCTTCAATGGCAGGTCGAGAACCGAAAGGTGGAGACGATCCATCACGAAATGGGGAATTCCGGCCTGATGCTGTGGGACGAGGAACCCCTTCCTCCGGGAGAGCTGACGAAGTATGCGGAGGAATTGATTAAGAAGATGCACGAGGAGCGAAGCGGTAGCCCTCTGGATGCGCTGCTTCCCCCCAACCGCGAGCCTATCCGCCGCGTCTTTAACGATGAGAGCATTCGGGGAATCAGCAGCCTATACCGGAACGGCTCGATCAATCCCTCTGTCCCCTATGTCTTTGCTCCTCAGAGTGAAAATTTTGTGCCGGATTTTTCCATAAATCTCATAGACGAAAACGGGGATGGATACGTGAAGAAAACGCCGGTCACAGCGGTGGCGGTAACTTCCCGATATGCCTCGGTTGGAGGAGGCGTTACGGAGGGGAGATGGGTCTTTTATCTGACGCCCAACAAGGAACTGATGAACTTCGGAGTGTCCTGGTTCAGCCGCTGACCGGACGGATCGTGGGGCTGCGGCATGGGATATATGGAATCCCGTGCACAGGTGCAAAAATTCAGGGTAGGATCATCCTGTTATAGCATGGAAAACCTGTCTTTTGAAGAGGGTGAACGCAAAAAAAGAAGGAATTCTGCCGAAAGGCAGAATTCCTTCTTTTTGGCGCGCCAGGAGGGACTCGAACCCCCGACCTTTTGGTTCGTAGCCAAACACTCTATCCGGCTGAGCTACTGGCGCAAAAACTATCAAAAAGGAACAAGGCTTTCTGATAGCTTACTAATTATAGTCGAACACAAAAAAAATGTCAAGTATTAATTTTAATCATTCTGCAGCATCAATAGCTTCTTCCTGTGTTTCAGGAGCGTCCCTGTGAAAACGCAGCAGGGAATAACCGTAAGGGGAAAGCACTCTGGTGTGATTCAACGGCTCGCCTGCGAGAACAGAGCCCTTTTCAAAATCGATATCCGCCTCTAGAATACTTTGCGGACGATGGCTGCGGTTGACTACTATCAGGAGACTGTCTTCCCCTGCGTCCGTCTCCTGATACCGCTCGTAGGCGAGAAGATTGCCGTCTGCATACCGGGTGCGGAAGCCTCCTTCTGCCAGGATGCTTCTCTGCTCCCTGCGCAGCTGTCCCAAGGTGCGGTACCATTCCAACAGCTCTTGATCCTCATGGCCCCAGGGATAGCAGCTGCGGTTGAAGGGGTCTTTATACCCCTCCAGACCTGCCTCATCCCCATAATAGATGCAGGGGATACCGGGCAGTGTGAATTGCAGCAGGGAAGCCAGCTTCAGTCTCCGTCTGCCCTTTTCCCGCTGTTCCGGGGAAAGGGCATGACAGCTTTGCCATTCCCTGCCGTTGCTGCCTGACGGTTCTCCGCCCAACACTGTGAGGGCACGCTCTGTGTCATGTGTGCCGATATGGTTCATCAGCAGGCGGACGCATTGGGGCGGATAATTTTCCAGTATGCTCTCTACGGTCTCACAGAAAGCGAGGGGATCTCCCCCGAGCAGAAAGCCCAGTATGGCGTCACGGAAGGGATAATTCATTACGGTGTCCAGCTGGCGCCCCAGTAGGTACCGGCGGCGGACACCGTAGGCGGTCTTATTGGAGGCGTCCTCCCAAACCTCGCCCAGTACTAGGGCATCGGGGGTTTCGGCCTTGGCTGCAGCGGTGAGACGGTCGAGAAATTCGTCGGGCAATTCATCTGCAACGTCCAGCCGCCAGCCGGAGGAGCCTGCTTTAAGCCAGCTGCGCACAATTCCATGCTCGCCGTTGATGTACTCATTGTAGCTGGGCTCTGTCTCCTTCACATTGGGCAGTGTGTCAAAATTCCACCAGCAGTCATAGGAATTCGGCCATTGGCGGAAGGTATACCAGGGATAGTAGGGAGACTGCTGCGAATGGAAGGCCCCCGGGGTCTCATAGCGTCCCTCCCGGTTGAAATATACGCTGTCGCTGCCCGTATGGCTGAACACGCCGTCCAGAACCACCCGGATTCCCAGCTTTTCCGCGGCGGCGCAGAGAGAGGAAAAATCCTCTCTGGAGCCCAGAAGGGGATCTATCTTCGAATAATCGGCTGTGTCGTAGCGGTGATTGGAATGAGATTCAAAGACGGGATTGCAGTAGATACAGGTGACACCCAGCTCCTTCAGGTAGGGGAGCTTCTGTTCGATCCCTTTCAGGTCGCCACCGAAGAAATCGCTGTTGGTGACGCGGCCCTGGGCGTTGGGACGCCATTGGGGCTGCTCCCCCCAGGCTTCATGCAGCGCTCTGTCCGCCGGGAGCGGCCCCTTTGCCGTGCCGGAGGCGCAGAAACGGTCGGGGAAAATCTGATACATGATTCCTCCGGAAAGCCAATCAGGCGTGCGAAAGTTTTTTTCATATACAGTCATCTGCCAGCGGTTCATGCCGCCGAAGACCGCCTGGCCTCCGAATCCGCGGGAAAGCCGAAGACGTCCCCGGCAGGTGGTGATCTCGAAATGATAGAAATAGAGCCCAGGGGCGTCAGGGGTGAAATGGCATTCCCACCATTCCTGGTCGGCGCCTTCCATACCGCACCAGAACATGCCCAGACAGCTGGCGGCGCCGTTTTCCTGCTCCATGATCAGGTTTGCCTCCCGGCAGCTGAGCTCCCGGGGCAGCAGAATTTTAAAATGGACGGACCGTCCGTCCGGGACGGCCCCTACAGGATTGCGGTGCCGTTTCTCTCTGGAATTAAACATGGCTTACACCATTCCTTTCTGACGTGGAAATGCGGGCCGGAGAGTTCCGGAAAAACGCAGAGAGGAACCGAATCCGCTCTGCGTTTTAAAATGCTTTCAATTTTATTTCTCAAGTGTTCTGGCGCTGAGGTTTTGAACGGGGGGCACAGGAGATGCATGCCAGATGTTCCCTGCGTACTCCCTGATCGCACGGTCTGCGGCAAAGCGGCCTGCGCAGGCGGTATTGACCAGCGACATCCGGTTCCAGGATTTCTGATCCAGATAAAGCTTTTGAGCCCTCCTTTGCGCCTCTGCATAGGATTCAAAATCGGCCAAAGCCATGTAGCGGTCCTCATTGAGCAGGGCATTGAAGATATCCTTGAATTTCTGGCCGTCAAAGCCGGTCAGGAGTTCGTCCATAGCGCGGTGTATTACCTGGTTGTTCTGATAGTGAAGCCTGGGGGAATAGCCGGAACGCTTCAGCTCCTCTACCTGTGAGGCGGTCATACCGAAGAGGATGATATTTTCATCGCCTACTGCTTCGTGGATTTCCACGTTGGCGCCGTCCAGCGTGCCAAGGGTCACCGCGCCGTTGATCATGAACTTCATGTTGCTGGTGCCGGAGGCTTCCGTGCCCGCCAGGGAAATCTGTTCGCTGATTTCCGCGGCAGGGGTCAAAAGCTCTGCCCAGGTGACACAGTAATTTTCCACGAACACCACCTTGAGCTTCTTGTTTACCCGGTCGTCCTTCCTGATCTTCTCTGCCAGGGCGGCAATGAACTGAATGATCTGTTTGGCGAAGTAGTACCCGGGCGCTGCCTTGGCGCCGAAGAAGAAGGTGTGGGGCGTGAAGTCCGCGTTGGGATTCTCCCGCAGCCACTGGTAGGTTGCCAGAATATTCAGGGCGTTCATGTGCTGGCGCTTATATTCGTGAAGACGCTTTACCTGCACGTCAAAGATGGAGTCGGGATCCACACGGTCGTTTTGTGTCTTTTTGATGTAGTCTGCCAAACGTACCTTGTTGAAGCGCTTGATCTGCTGCAGCTGTTCCAGTACAGCCTCATCATCCTTGTAACGGAGCAGGCCGGAAAGCTTTCCGGCGTCATAGATATACTCGGAGCCGATCAGGTCTGTGATGAGGCCGCTGAGTTTTGGGTTGGATTGGTTGAGCCAGCGCCGGTGTGCAATGCCGTTTGTCACATTGGTGAACTTCTGGGGCTCTTCCATATAGAAGTCGTGAAACACATCCTCTTTCAGGATTTCGCTGTGCAGGGCAGAAACGCCGTTGACGCTGTGAGAGCCGATGACAGCCAGGTTCGCCATTTTGACATAGCCGTCGCCAATGGGGGCCATACGGTAGATTTTAGACTCTTCCACGCCCTTCCAGCGCATTTCCTCCCAGAAGCGGCGGTCGATCTCCTCCACAATCTGATAGATGCGGGGCAGGCGCATTTTGAACAGGTCGATACTCCAGCATTCCAGAGCCTCGCTCATGACGGTATGGTTGGTATAGGCCACCGTCTGCCTGACGATATTCCAGGCATCCTCCCAGCCGTAGCCGCATTCGTCCAGCATCACCCGCATCATCTCAGGAATAGCCAGCACAGGATGGGTATCGTTGAGGTGGATGGCGGCCAGCTTCGGCAGATCGTCCAAGGTGCTGTGGGCAAAGAGGTGCCGCCGGATAATATCCTGAATGGAGGCGGAAACCAGAAAATATTGCTGGGAGAGCCGCAGCATCTTGCCGTCGGTGTGGTTGTCTTCCGGATAGAGTACTTTGGTGATGACCTCAGCCATGGCCTGCTGCTCCATGGCGCGCATATAGCTGCCTCCGTTGAACAGGTTCATATCAAACTTATTGTTTTCTGCTTTCCAGATCCTCAAAAGGCTGATCCCTTTCCCATCCATACCGGCCACACAGAGGTCATAAGGAATGGCGGTGACAGAAGTATAGTCACGGTGGCGCACAGAGTGATACTGTTCGTGCCACTGCTCCTCAATATGTCCGTCAAAACGGACCTCTACAGAATTTTCAGGAACTTGCTGCAGCCAAACGCTGCCGCCCGGCAGCCAGAAGTCGGGCAGCTCGGTCTGCCATCCATCCACCAGCTTCTGGCGGAATATGCCGTATTCATATCGCAGGGAATATCCCATGGCGGGGTATCCCTGTGTGGCCAGGCCGTCCAGGAAACAGGCGGCAAGCCGCCCAAGGCCCCCGTTGCCCAAACCCGCATCGGGTTCCTGCTCATAGAGGTTATCCAATTTGATATCGTATTCGGCCAGGGCCTTCTTGAAACTGTCTTCCAGCCCCAGGTTGTAGAGGTTGTTCCGCAGGGAACGGCCCAGCAAAAATTCCATGCAGAGATAATAGACCTGTTTTGTTCCGGTTTTTTCCGCATTATCTATAAATTCCGTACGGCCCTTGGTGAGCAGCTCCCGTACGATAAGCACTACAGCCTTGTAGTATTCCTCATAGGTTGCATTTTCCAGAGAGACGCCGAAAGAATGGGATAGTTTTTCCCGAATGGCCTCCTTGATTTGAGGAACTGTCATCTTATAAGTCATGAATAGACCTCCAATTATGTTTAAAATAACCTAATTCAAAATTTTATGGGTGGCTTTCATATAGCAATATGTGCATTATAAACTAAAATATGCCAGAAAACAACAGCAATAAAGCCTCAAGCTCAACGATAATATTTGTTTACTATTTACAAGGCGGCAAAGCTTTAGTATGTGCCAAGGAAGGCCGGGAAAAACAAAAGGGCCGGTATTTTTTCTGTAGCTTTTTGTACTGCCGAAACCAAAAAACAGAAAAAACACACAAAGAGGCCCGCCGCCGGAAAAGGCTGCGGGCCAAAGCCGGCAGAAGTCTTCTCTCCTATTGGAAATTCAACGCAAGTATATCATAGAAGGAAGAAAAAAACAATAAAAATTCCGAAGTATCTCCGGAAATATGGGGGAAGACAGTGTTTATCGAAATTTTCTGGAAAAAAGGGAGAAAAGCTTTGCGTAATCTGCGGTTTTGCACTATAATCTATAGTGTAAAATTATACGGTTATGGGAAAGGAAGGATCGGCGGTGGAAAAAAAGCGCATCCGTTTGGAGATTAACGGTGTTGTCTGCGGTTTAATCACCCAGGAGACCGAGGAATATATGCAGGCTCTCGCGGCTGAGGTGGGAGAAATGATGAAGGAAATCCAGTCCGCCTCCCCCTTTATTACCCGGGAGGCTGCGGCCTTGACCGCAGCTTTGAGCTATTGCGACGACGCAAAAAAGAACGGAAAGCGGGCCGCCGAACTTTCGGACCGTGTGGAGGAACTGGAAGTGGAGGCTGAAATCTGGCAGGAAGATCAGGAGAAGCTTCTGCAGGAGGCGAAAGCTTCTCCTCAGGATCCGGAAACGCAGCGGCGTCTTTCCCTGCTGGAGGAGGAAAATGCCGGACTGAAGGCCGCCGCGCAGGATGCCCGGGAACTGGCGGAGACGATTTCCCGGCTCGCCGCGGAAAACGCCTCTTTGAAAGAAACCGCAGTGGAGAATGGCGGGACGGAGGAGCTGCAGCGGCTGAAGAGGGAAAACGAGGCGCTGAAGTCCGCATCTCAGGCCGGTTCTGAAGGCGGGGCTCAGGACATGGCTGCTCTGGAGGAACAGTTGGATAAACTGCGGGAAGAAAAACAGGCTCTGGAGGAGGCGAATCTTCGGGCGGAATTGGAAAAAACGCAGTTTCGTCAAGCTGCCGAGCGGGTTGCCGAAGAGGCGAGGCAGCTGAAGCGCCGTGCGGAGGAGCAGATGAGGCAAGCGGAGGAGAGGGTCCGCTTATTGGAGGAAAAGGCTAACGGCAGTATGGCACAGAGCGGAGAGAAACAGCCTGCCGACCCGTCCGGGATGAGAGAGAGGACGGCGCAGTCAGCGCAGAAAAAGATGCGGAACCCCTTGCGGCACGAGGAGATGGAGCAGCAGGGCCTGGTGAGCTTCTTCGAGAAAAAATAGGGCAGGATAGATTTGCAGAGAGGATGAGAGGCTATCGGCAGCAGTAAAATTGAGGTCTTGGCACCGGCGGGCGGGGAAGATTCTCTGCGCGCCGCCGTGTTTTCCGGGGCGGATGCCGTCTATCTGGGGGGACAGGCGTTTGGGGCCAGGGCAAATGCAAAGAATTTTAGCCGGGAAGAGCTGCGGCGGGCAGTTGCTTTTTGTCACGCCCGCGGAGTTAAGGTATATGTGACGGTAAACACGTTGATCAAGGAAAAAGAGATGCCGGCTGCACTGGAATTCGCAAAGTTTCTCTGTGAAATTTCCGTGGATGCGGTGTTGGTGCAGGACATTGGGCTTTTTTCTCTGCTGCGGCAGTGCGCGCCGGAGCTGCCTCTGCATGCTTCCACCCAAATGAGCCTTCATACTCCGGATGGCGTAAGGCTGCTGTATGGGCTAGGGGCAAAGCGGGCAGTGCTGGCCAGGGAGCTTTCCCTGCAGGAGATTCGGGAGATTTCCCGGAGCTGTCCCATTGAGCTGGAAGCCTTTGTACATGGGGCCCTGTGCATGTCAGTGTCCGGGCAGTGCTATCTCAGCGCCATGCTGGGGGGACGCAGCGGGAACCGGGGAATGTGCGCCCAGCCGTGCCGCCTGCCTTTCGGGGCGCCGGGCGGCACGGGGCACGATCTGTCCCTGAAGGATCTCTCCTTTCTGCGGGAAGTGGAGGAACTGCGGCGGGCGGGCGTCTGCTCCGCCAAGATAGAGGGACGTATGAAGAGGCCGGAATATGTGACGGCAGCGGTTTCAGCCTGCCGCATGGCGGCAGAGGGCGGAGAGATCCCGCAGGAGCTGCTGGACAATCTGGAGGCGGTATTTTCCCGCTCCGGCTTTACCCAGGGCTATCTCACAGGAAAGCTGGGCGGATCCATGTTTGGAATCCGCCGGAAGGAGGATGTGACTGGGGCGACGGAACGGGTATTTTCTGCTCTTCGGCAGCTGTACCGGGGAGAGCGCAGCTGTGTGCCGGTTATTTTGGCGTTGCGGGAGGCGAAGGAAGAGATAGAGCTGACTGTGAGGGATGAAGACGGTCATGCGGCGTGTGTACGGTGTCCGGCTGTTCGGGATGCTGTGCCGCTGAGCGGAGAACGTTGTCTGGTTCAGCTGAAAAAAACCGGCGGTACTCCTTTCTATTCAAAGGAGGCTGTTGTGCCGGAGGATGGGGCTGCGGTTACGGTTTCCGGGCTGAACAGTCTGAGAAGGGAGGCGCTGGAGGAGCTTCTGCAGCTTCGAGAAAAGAGGGAGCCCATTCCTTTTGAAACCAGGCTTCTGAAATTTTCAGCACATGTGCAGAGAACGGGAGAACATCTGCCGTTACGTGTTTCTTTTTCCCGAATGGATCAGATCTTTGATGCGGCTAAGGGCTGTGAGGCCGTTCAGCTGCCTCTGAGTACGGATAAGGAGGAACTCCAGCGATTGCGTGACCGGGGGTTCCGGCGCATTCTGCTGGAGCTTCCCAGGGCGATGTTCGGCGTTCAGGAGCAGGTGGAACGGATGCTCCTGGAACGGATGGAACTGGGATTCCGGGAAGTGGTGTGCGGCAATCTGGGGGCATTGGAAACAGCCCGGCGGGCAGGGGCTGTTCTGCACGGATCTTTTTCCCTGAATATTGCAAACACAGCTTCCTTGACCTGTCTGGAACAGCTGGGACTGAGCTCGGCTGAGCTTTCTTTTGAACTGACCGGGAAAGAGCTTTCTTCCTTGGGCGGAAGTCTGCCCCGGGGTGTGATGGTGTATGGCAGGCAAGCGCTGATGCTGCTGAGAAACTGTCCGCTGGCCAATACAAAGCGGGGCTGTCTCGGGTGCGGCGCTCCAGGCATGCTGACGGACAGAATGCACAAAAACTTTCCTGTGCTATGCACCCGTGGAGGAGGCACTCGGGTGACCGAGCTGCTTAACAGCGTGCCGCTGTGGATTTCTCTGGGAGAGAAAGATCTGCGTGCGGTTGATTTCGGGCTGATGCGTTTTACTGTGGAAAACTCTGTGGAATGCGAGAGCATTTATCAGGCCTTTCTTCGACAGGAACCGCCTGGATTTGACTGTACGCACGGGTTGTTCTTCCGGGGAGTGGAATAGTTGTGGAAAACTCTGTGGAAAGTGTTGATTTTTCCAGGTTGTGGGCCGTGTTTTATGCGGTTTCACTTCAAACAATAGAAGTAAGACCTGGTTTCAGCCTGTGGGAATGAAAAAATGATGGTTGATGTGGGAGGAAGAGATATGATTTTAAAAGTGAAGAAGTTGAAAGAAGAGGCGGTGCTTCCGGAAAGAAAGACGCCGGGGAGCGCGGGATTTGACTTGTGCGCCTGTATTGCACAGGAAATTACGATGGAGCCGGGGGATATGGCTGTATTCCCCACGGGGCTGGCGGCTGAAATTCCGGAAGGTTGTGCAGGCATGATCTTTACCCGTAGCGGCCTGGGAGTGAAGCATGGAATTGCCGTATCCAACGGTGTTGGCGTCATAGACAGTGATTACCGGGGCGAGATCCAGGTGGGCCTGCACAATTTTAGCCGGACCGCTTACACGGTGTGTCCCGGCGACCGCATTGCCCAGCTGATCGTCATGCCGGTCTGCCTGCCCCAGGTGGAGGAAGCGGCGGTTCTCAGTGAGACCGACCGGGGCGGCGCCGGGTTTGGTAGCACCGGAAAGCGTTAAATGGAGCAGATCGGAAAGTTTTCGATCCGAAAGGGTCAGCAGAAAGCAAGCCGGAATAAAGTTTTCGAAGAAAACTTCAGGAAGATTTTTCGATCCGAAAGGGTCAGCAGAAAGCAAGCCGGAATAAAGTTTTCGAAGAAAACTTCAGGAAGATTTTTCGATCCGAAAGGGTCAGCAGAAAGCAAGCCGGAATAAAGTTTTCGAAGAAAACTTCAGGAAGATTTTTCGATCCGAAAGGGTCAGCAGAAAGCAAGCCGGAATAAAGTTTTCGAAGAAAACTTCAGGAAGATTTTTCGATCCGAAAGGGTCAGCAGAAAGCAAGCCGGAATAAAGTTTTCGAAGAAAACTTCAGGAAGATTTTTCGATCCGAAAGGGTCAGCAGAAAGCAAGCCGGAATAAAGTTTTCGAAGAAAACTTCAGGAAGATTTTTCGATCCGAAAAATCTTCTGTATATATCTTGTGGTTTCGGGAAAAAAATACAGCACATTTACTGAAATCTTCAGAATCTATAAGTTTATGTAAACTTTGTTGTTGAGAAACCGGGAAAAATGCGATATAATGTATCCTATCTGAGCGGAGGAAGGTTTTCCTCTGCCGTAGGCGAAATGAGGACGGGGAAAAGCCCCGCGGGGTATCATAAGATAATATTTCAGTACAGGGCCTAAGGGGCCGGAAAGGCAGATTTCAGATGGCGTGGTTTTCAGGACTTTTTTCCATGTTTTCCATGTTTTCCAAGGATATCGGCATAGACTTGGGAACCGCTAATACTCTTGTATTTATGAGGGGAAAAGGCATCGTAATGCGGGAGCCTTCGGTGGTGGCTGTGGATGTGCGCAGCGACGAGGTGTTGGCCGTAGGCAAGCAGGCTAAAGAGATGCTGGGCAGAACGCCCGGCTCCATTGTAGCGGTGCGTCCCCTGAAGGACGGCGTGATTGCGGATTTCGATGTGACGGCCGCCATGCTCAAATATTTCATCAAAAAGGCATTGAAATCCGGCACGTTGAGCCGGCCCCGTATCGTGGTGTGTATCCCTTCGGGCGTCACTGAGGTGGAGCGCAGGGCAGTAGAGGATGCGGCGCGGCAGGCGGGTTCCAACAATGTGGATCTCATTGAGGAACCGATGGCCGCCGCTATCGGCGCGGGTCTGCCCGTAAGTGAGCCCACCGGCAGCATGGTGGTGGATATCGGAGGCGGCACCAGCGAGGTGGCGGTGATATCTTTGGGGGATATCGTCACGGCTGTGTCCGTCAGGATGGCGGGAGACAAATTCGATGAGGCGATTGTCACCTATGTGAAAAAGAAATATAACCTACTCATCGGCGAACGCACGGCGGAGGAGATCAAGGTTAAAATCGGTTCAGCGTTCCCCACAGACGACACGATCAACTCCTTTGTGGAAATAAAGGGACGGAACCTGGTGGACGGCCTGCCGAAGAATGTGACCATCCATGCCGACGAGGTACGGGAAGCTTTGGCGGATTGTGTCATGATCGTGGTGGATGCGGTGAAAGATACGTTGGAAAAAACGCCGCCGGAGCTTGCGGCGGATATCATCGACCGGGGAATCATGCTCACGGGCGGCGGAGCACTTCTGCGCGGCCTGGATAAGCTGGTAAGCCAGGAAACCGGGATTCCTGTCCATGTGGCGGAGCGTCCGCTGGACTGCGTAGTGGAGGGCACAGGCAAGAGCCTGGAGGTGGAACTGCCGAAATCCTATTATCGTTCCCGGAAGAAATGAGCGGTGCCGGTGCGGTCCGGCAGAAAGAAAAAGCGGGATAGAGGAGGACTGCTGCGTAGGCGAGCGGTGTGAGTGACGCCCCTGGTTTGGGGGCAGCGCCCGGAACATCGTGCCCTGCGGCAGTCCGACTTTGACTTAGAAGGGAGCTTTGTGCTTGAAGGACTTTTTTAAAACCAGCTCATTTAAGGTCCTCATGATTGCGGTGGTGGTGCTGCTGGGGCTGATCATCTACACGGCGACAGCGGGCGGTTCGGTGCTTGCGAACATGCTGGGGTTCGTCTCTTCCCCCATGCAGAGTATCAGTACCAAGGCGGCAGGGTCGGTGAAGAACTTCATTGACCTGGATGGCCTTTCCAAGGATGAACTCAAGCAGATGATCTCCGAACTGGAAACTGAGAATGCGGAACTACTGCAGCAGCTGGTAGATTATTACGACCTACAGCAGGAAAACGAGCAGCTCAAGGTGCAGTTGGATATTTCCAAGGATCTGCCGGATCAGGAGATGGAGGCTGCCTCCGTGATCGGGCGGGACCCCAGCGATGTATTTTACGGTTTTTCAATCGATAAGGGCACCCTGTCCGGCATAGCGGTGGGCGACCCTGTCATCACCCAGAGAGGGCTGGTGGGAATTGTGACACAGGCCTATGCCACTACCAGCAAGGTTTCCTGCATCCTTTCGGAAGAGGTAAAGGTGGGGGCTATCTCCAAGAAGCATTCGGAAAGCGGCGTGGTGACCAGCAATATTCAGTCGGCTGCCAGCGGGCTGGTACGCATGAATTATCTTTCCGGCGATACAGAGTTGGAGAAGGGAGACATCATTACCACCTCCGGCTCAGGAAGTATCTATCCCGAGGGGCTTATTATCGGCGAGGTACAGAGCATAGAAAAGTCGGAAAACGACATCTCCCAGTATGCAGTTGTCAAGCCCTATGAAGATTTGAAAAATGTGACGGATGTGTTCGTCATCACCAATTTTCCGGGGAAGGGCGATGAAGGCACGGAGATTCCCTTGGCCAGTCCAGGGCCGGAAAACAGTGAGGATGCGGAGGCGAAAAAATGACGGATTTCAACCGGCTGATTCGCTATCTTGCCTACACGCTGGAACTGCTTGTGCTTTTTATGCTGCAGGAGACGCCGGGCCTGCTGCCGACAATCTTTGGAAGCAGGCCGCTGTTGGTCCTGCCGGCTGTGCTCACCATCGCCCTGTTTGAAAAGGAGCTGCCCGCCATGATTTTTGGAATCGTGGGCGGGCTGCTGCTGGATTTCGGGCTGTCCGGAGTGATGGGTTTTCATGCTTTGATTCTGGCGGTGCTGTGCTTCCTGGTCAGCTTACTGGCACAGGTTTATCTGCAGGTAAACATTGTCACGGCTGTGTTCATGGGGATTTGGACTGCTGGAATAGTCATCTGCCTGCAATGGGTCTTCCTGTACTATTTTAGGGGATATTCCTTGCCGGGGTATGCTTTTATGCACCATCATCTGCCCAAATATTTTTACACGCTCCTGTTTTTTCCATTGGTTTATCTTCTGAACAAAGGCCTGTTCCAGGCTTTGCAGGATCCGAATGCGGCGCCATAGCGTAGTGCAGCAGGAGCGGGGCTGATTGTGCCCGGCCGTCTGCCCCCATATCACGTTTTAGGCCGGAGAATTCCATGGGAACGAAGCTGTATGGCGGGTTTCCAACTCTAAGAGAGGTGTCGATATGAAATTGCCGAAGCTGCCTAAAATCGGGCGGTCTGCCGTATGTATTCTGGTTGTGACCGCTATTTTTCTAGTCTATGTCGTCAGGCTTGTGGAGTGGCAGATTGTGCGGGGGGAAGAATTCCACCAGATCGCCCTGAGCAACAAAACCGACACCATTGAGCTTTCTGCAGCCCGGGGGGAAATCCTGGACAAGGACGGCGTTGTGCTGGCTGGAAATAAAACTACTTACGACCTGGTCTATAACGCTCTTAAAATGGTCTACGAGGAGCGCAATGCAACCATTGTGAAGGTGGTTGCTCTGCTGGAAGAACGTGGAGAAAAATGGGTGGACAGGCTGCCCATCGAGCTGGATGAAGAGGGGGACTATGTTTTTTCTGAGAATAGAGAGGACTCCATCGCTTCCCTGAAGGAAACCTTTGATCTGGCTGAATATGCCACGGCGGAAGACTGTATGAACGCGTTGATCAATGAGTACAACTGCTCAGGCTATTCCCGCGAGGATACCCGCATTGTGGCGTCGGTTCGTTACAATATGACCCGTTCCGGCTATTCCAGGACCAATCCTTACGTAATTGCTCAGAATGTTTCACCGGAGACGGTGGGGGTTTTCAGTGAGCGGGAAGATGAGTTCAAGGGGATTGAGCCCAGAGTGTCCGTAACCCGTACCTACGGGGAAGACGGTTCCCTGGCGCCTCACATCCTGGGCGACGTGGGCCTGCTGAGTCCGGAGGATTATGAGGCGGCAAAGGAAAACGGCACCGTTTATGACAGTGAGACCAACCCCTCCGGCTACAAATGGACGGACAGCAAGGGGAAGAGCGGCCTGGAAGAGGCCTTTGAATCCCAGCTCCGGGGAAAGCGGGGCAGGGAGAGCATCCTGGTGGACGAGACCGGTGCCGTAAAGAGCACTACCGTTACTGAGGCCCCGGAGGAAGGGAATACCGTTCATCTGGCGCTTTCGGCGGACCTGCAGCGGGTGGCGAACCTGTCTCTGGAGGAGAACGTGAAAGCTAATACCGGGGCGGCGAACTGCGAGGCGGGCGCCGCCGTGGTGCTGGATGTGAAGACCTTTGGCGTGCTGGCCTGCGCCTCCTATCCCACTTTCGACATGAACCGCTATAAGGCGGATGACAGCTATGTGGAGCAGATCGGGGAGGATAAAACCAGCCCGCAGTATAACCGGGCGCTGGACGGCAGTTTCACCCCCGGTTCCGTCTTCAAGCCTATGGTGGCGTTGGCGGCACTGCAGGAGGGCGTGATCAGCGCTTCCTCCACGCCCTATAATTGCCAGGGGTATTATCAGTACGCCGATCTGACGCTGAAGTGCACCGGCGTCCATGGTTATGCCGACGTGTATGAGGCGCTGTCAGGTTCCTGCAACGCCTTTTTCTGCGACACAGGCATGAATCTGAGGATTAAGAAGATGGATGCCTATGCGGAGTATTTCGCTTTGGGCACGAAGACCGGGGTGGAGTTGTCCGAAAGTTCCGGCATCATGTCCAGCCCGCAGGAATATGCGGAGAACCACCCGGGCTTCACCTGGACGGACGGCCTGACCGCACAGACGGCCATCGGCCAGTGCGACAACATGTTCACTCCCATCCAGCTGGCCACCTACTGTGCCACCATTGCCAACGGCGGCGTACGTCTGAGAACGCATTTCCTGGATAAGATCACCAACTATACCGGGGACGAGGTGGTGGAAGCCTATCAGCCGGAGCAGATGTCAGACGCAGGCCTTTCCAGCGACGTGCTGGGCGTGGTACGGGAGGGAATGCGGCAGGTAGCCGCGGATCCCAACGGCACCGCCTATGCCACCTTTGGGGATTATCCGGTTGCAATCGCGGCAAAGACCGGTACAGCCGAAACCGCCAATGATGAAGAGACGGATCCCAACCTGACCTTTATCGCTTACGCCCCCTTGGATGACCCGCAGATTGCGGTGGCCGTGGTGATGGAGAAAGGGAAAAAGGGCGCCTATGCCCAGAATGTTGCAAAAGATATCCTGGACCAGTATTTTGGATTTGTCACCCGGGATGAGGACGGCAACCGCTTTGACAGCGAGGGGAACCAGATCGACAAGGATGGTAAGGTTTTGAAAACAGCGGACGAGGTGGCGAAGGAGAAAGAGGAACGGGAGAATGCAGAGAAGATGGAAAGCGAAGCCTCGCAGCTCCCGGAGAAACAACAAGGAACCAATTCTTCCGCTTCAGAGGAATCTTCCAGTTCTAAGGACAGGGATGAGGGGATTCCCGACACACCCTTTACCGGAGAATCGCAGCCTGTATTGCCTGAAAGTACAATGCCCCCGGAAAGCAGTTCAGGGAGCAGGACGGAAAGTTTCCCCAATTCCCCCTATTGGGGCGGTCCCTGAGAGCGGAAAGCTTCCGGATGTACCGTGAGTGGATGTAGCATTAACTCTTTGTTTGAGCATGAGAATGTCAAAAGCAAAGCAGGAAATTTATGCATATAATATAAAATTATAGGAAATTAATATTTGTTTTTGACAATGTGCGTCATGTGTGTTAAGATGATATTCGAGGTAGTTTCTTATGGGAGTTTCAACAGTTATCACATCTGGAAAGGGAGGCGTAGGAAAATCTACGGTCTCCGTGGGTCTGGGACGAGCTTTGGCACAAAGGGGACGGCGAGTTCTTCTGATCGATTGTGACGCAGGCCTCCGCAGCCTTGACCGGATGACAGGTACTGAGGAGGCTCTTGTATTTGATCTGTCTGATGTGATACAGGGCAGATGTGCCCCGGCAGACGCTATTTATCCCTGCACCGAAACAGAAGGGCTGTTTTTGCTGCCAGCGCCCTCTTCAGGGGAAGATATGGCAAGTCCCAGCGTTATGCGCAGGCTGGTGCCGCTGCTGAAACGATATTATGACCATGTTGTGCTGGATTCTCCCGCAGGTGTGGGAGGCGGTTTCCGCTCAGCAGCTTGTGCGGCGGATCGTGCGCTGGTCGTGTGCAGCCCGGATCCGGTATGCGTACGCAGCGCCAGTGCAGTTAAGAGACTTCTGGAAAAGCTGGCGGTCCCGGAGCTCCGGTTGGTGATCAATCGCTTTAACAGCAGGCTTTTTGACGAGACCGGCGTTTACAGTGATTTGGACAATGTGATCGATGCCTCCAGCATTCGGCTGTTTGGTGTGGTTCCGGAGGACTATTCCCTGGCGGCGGCCTTTCTGAAAGGAAAGAAGGCGGAAGAACATTCCAAGGGTATGATGGCTCTCTGCCGGATTGCCGGCCGGCTTGACGGAGAAACGATTCCTCTTTCTGTCTTTTAGGCGGTAAGGCGCCGGAGCAGAACCGTGTAGGATGATACGAAGCATCAGCGTTTCCAATTCGGTTCAGTGAGAGGTTAGGATGGATGAGGTTTGTTCTGGTAGAGGATAAAATTCGGATATTTATAGTTTAGGGAGGAATATCGCCATGAATATTGCAATTACGGCTCACGACGCCAAGAAGGAATTGATGGTTCAGTTTTGTATCGCTTATTGCGGTATTTTGAGCCGGCATACTCTGTGCGGAACGGGGACTACCGGCAAAATGGTGTCGGAGGCGACGGGCCTTAAAATTCAGCAGTTTTTAAGCGGGCCTCAGGGAGGCGATCAGCAGATTGCCGCACGCATTGCCTGCAATGAAATTGATCTGCTTCTGTTCTTCCGGGATCCGCTGACTCCGAAGCCCAATGAACCTAACGATATGAATTTGCTTCGTATCTGCGATATGCACAATATTCCGGTGGCCACGAATATTGCCACGGCTGAGGTGTTGATCCACGGCTTGGAGCGGGGCGACTTGGATTGGAGAGAGATTGTCCGGAACTGAAGCTGCAGTGCGGCTTGACAAGGGATGTTCCTGGCAGTATAATGAAGAGTACAACCGGCGAGGACCGGGAGGAGTATTCTGCGGCCACGCAGCAGAGAGAGGGGGCGCGAAAGCGCTGAAAGCCCCCTTGGCGCAGGACAGGAGAAAGACACCCGTGAGCCATACAATGGAACATTGCAAAGGAAGGCGGTTTGTCCGCTTTTGAATTAGGGTGGCACCACGGAGATACCTTCGTCCCTTGCACGGCAGTATGCCGGCGGGGGAGGAAGGTTTTTCTGTTCTTTGGAGAAAGAAGGAGAGGAAAGTATGCGGGAAGAACAAGCTGTTGTGGCGGAGTTCGTCCGTGCCCATGGGCTGGAAACGGATGGTTGGGTGCGTTTTCTGGATTTGGTTTCAGAGCTGGGAGAGCTGTCCAAGGAACTGCTCAAGGTGTCGGATTATGGGAAGCTTCCCCTGACGGCGACTGACGCAATGAAGGACGAGCTGGGGGATTGTATGTTTTCCCTGCTGTGCCTGTGCGGCGTGCTTGAACTGGACGCAAAGGATGCGCTGGACGGGGCGCTTGCAAAGTATGAACGGCGTATCGCCCAGTACGGGGAGGCGGGGCAGCGTGACGCTGCACCCGAGTCGCGGTGATTGCGGCGTAACGCCGCTGCGTTTTGGGGAAGGATGGAGCCCGCATCACGTGATTTTTAGCTGCTCCCGGCTTTTTATGCCGACAGTATTCGCTTGCCCCCGGTGAGCGTACTCCATATTTCTACCCAGCCGGAAGAAGCTCGGTACTTTTCGAAGAAAAGGCGGGCGCTGCGTGCCGGTGGCACGCGTCCAGCACCATTCTCCGCTGTCGCGTCGGTCGGTCTTACCGGTCCCCACCGGGGACCAAGATCCGTAGCGGAGCGGAGACCGCATTGCGCCGGAGATCTTTTGTCACGCGTTCCGGAAGAGACTTCCGGTTTATATGGGAAAAAAGTAGGTGTGGGCATCGGGGAGTGAGCCCAAAATTTGGAGGAGTCCGAAGCCGGAATAGAAGATTTTGGCGTACCTTTTTACAAAAAGGTACGGGGAAAGAGAGGAAATGAAATGGAATTGATCACAAGAGCGCCCAAAGGGACAGTAGACCTGGTCCCCGGAGTGTCGGAAAAGTGGAAGCTGGTGGAAGGGGTATTTGAGAGCGAAGCAGAGCTCAACGGTTTCGCCGAGGTTCGCACGCCTGTGTTTGAGCACACCGAGCTGTTTCTCCGGGGTGTGGGAGACACCACGGACGTGGTGGAAAAGCAGATGTACACCTTTGAAGATAAGGGCGGACGCTCTGTCACCCTGCGTCCCGAGGGAACTGCAGGCGCAGCGCGTGCCATGCTGGAAAACGGCCTCTACAACGGGGGATACCCGGTGAAGCTGTACTACAATACCTCTTGTTACCGGTATGAGAAGCCTCAGGCAGGCCGTCTGCGTGAGCTGCACCAGTTTGGTGTGGAGATGTTCGGTACGGCGGAGCCCATTGCAGATGCCCAGGTGATCGCACTGGCTCTGTCCGCATTTAAACGTCTGGGGCTTCAGGACGTGGGACTGCAGCTGAATTCCATCGGCTGCCCTGCATGCCGGAAGGAGTATCATAAGGCGTTGAAGGAATATTTCACTTCCCGGAAAGATGAACTCTGTGATACGTGCCTTTCCCGGCTGGACCGCAACCCCATGCGCATCCTGGACTGTAAGAGTCCCGTGTGCCAAGAAATTGCCGCGGCCGCGCCCAAAATTACGGATTACCTGTGTGACGACTGCAGGGCGCATTTTGAGAGGGTACAGGAATATCTCACGGCGCTTGGCGTGGAATTTACCATTGATCCCGCGTTGGTACGGGGGCTGGATTATTATACCCGAACCGTGTTCGAATTTCCCTCCAAAAGCCTGGGCTTTGCGCTGGGCGGCGGCGGGCGTTACGACGGGCTGGTGGAGGAGCTGGGGGGTAAGCCTACCCCTGGACTGGGCTTCGGCCTGGGCCTGGACCGTATCATGATGGCGCTGGACGCCCAAAATGTGGAATTCCCCCAGCCGGTGCGGTGTGAGCTGTATTTGGCTGCACTGGGCGCGGAGGCCCTGAAGAAGGCGTTCCTGATGGTAGATGAGCTGCACAGATGCGGCGTGCCTGCGGAATGCGACCTCTGCGGCAGAGGGCTGAAAGCCCAGATGAAATATGCGGATAAGCTGGGCGCCGGGTACACGATGGTCCTGGGCGACAACGAGCTGCAGGAAGGAAAGGCGGAGCTCAAGAATATGAAGACGGGGGAAAAGCGGAAAATTTCCATCGGGGAAGATTTCATCGACGCCTATCTTACCGCCAGCACGGCGCAGGATGACCTGAGCGTTTAAAGAGGGTCGGGGCGGACAGAGGACCGAGTTCTCCCACAAGGCCCGGAGCGGTCGGTTAAGTGCGGACAAGGCTGCCGGTTCCATGGGAAGCTTCGGAAGCGATTGGGAAAGAAGTAAAAGAAAGAAATGAGGTTATACGGCATGAGCCAATACAGGACACATACCTGCGGCCAGCTTCGTCTGGAGCATGCAGGAGAGACGGTCACCCTTTCAGGTTGGATGGAAAATCTTCGTGAGGTGGGCAGCAACTTTGCCTTTCTGGTTCTGCGGGATTTCTACGGCGTCACCCAGGTGGTGCTGGAGACCGAGGAGATGGTTTCAAAGGTTAAGGCGTTGAATAAGGAATCCACCCTGTCCGTCACCGGCGTGGTGCGGGAGCGCAGCAGCAAAAACCCCAAACTGGATACCGGAGACATTGAGGTGGTACCCTCAGAGATCACAGTGCTGGGCCGCTGCCGTCATAATGAACTCCCCTTTGAAATCAATTTTTCCAGGGATGCGGATGAGAGCCAGCGGCTGAAATACCGTTATCTGGATCTGCGAAATCCCCAAGTGAAAGGGAATATTGTACTGCGCTGCCAGGTTGTCTCAGCCCTGCGCAGGGCTATGGAAGAACAGGGGTTTCTGGAGATCACCACGCCCATCCTCACAGCATCCTCTCCGGAGGGAGCCCGGGACTATCTGGTGCCCTCCCGGAAGCATCCTGGTGAATTTTACGCACTGCCCCAAGCGCCCCAGCAGTTTAAGCAGTTGCTGATGACCGCCGGATTTGACCGCTATTTCCAGATAGCCCCCTGCTTCCGGGATGAGGACGCCCGGGGGGACCGCTCTCCCGGCGAGTTCTATCAGCTGGATATGGAAATGGCCTTTGCCGGACAGGAGGATGTGTTTGCCGTTCTGGAAGATGTGCTTCCTCCCATCTTTGCCAAGTACGGTGCGTACCATGCCGCATCCCAGGCTCCGTTCCGCCGCATTCCCTATTTTCAGGCAATGGAGGAATTCGGCACTGATAAGCCGGACCTGCGCATCGACCTGCGGGTCAGCGACGTGACCGCCCTGCTTTCCGGCTGTGGTTTTGCTCCCTTTGAAGAGGGCGTGGTGAAGGCCGTGCCTGTATCGGACTGTAAGCTCCCGCGCAAGGCTGTAGATAAGCTCTGTGCTGACGTGGAAGTACAGGCCGGACAGAAGCCCTATTGGTTCAAGATGGATGAAAAGGGAGAGATCGCAGGCGGAGTGGCCAAATTCATCAACGCCGATCCTGCCCGCGCCCAGGCGCTTACGGAAGCGCTGAATCTCAAGCCCAATACCCTGGTATTCCTGTCCGCTGGCACTCTGACGGAGGCCAGAAAGACGGCCGGCGTTATGCTGAAGCTGTTGGGCGCTGCCTGTGAGGGTCATATGGACTGGGAACGCTATGAGTTCTGTTGGATTGTGGATTTCCCCCTCTATGAGATCGGGGAGGAATCCGGGGAGCTGGAATTCTGTCACAATCCTTTTTCCATGCCTTCAGGCGGCATGGAGGTCCTGGAAAAGGCTGAGCGTGGGGAGTTGAATCCGTTGACCATCCTGGCGGAGCAGTACGATTTGGTCTGCAACGGCGTGGAGCTCTCCTCCGGCGCGGTGCGGAACCATGATCCGGAGATCATGGTGAAGGCTTTCGAGCTGGTGGGACTGGGTGAAGAGGATGTCAAAGCGAAGTTCCCCGCCATGTATCATGCTTTCTGCTACGGCGCGCCGCCCCATGCGGGAATCGCTCCCGGCGTAGACCGCATGGTCATGCTGCTTTCCGGTGAAAGTTCCATCCGTGAGGTCATCGCGTTCCCCATGAATAAGAGCGCCCAGGATGTGATGATGGGGGCTCCCTCCCAAGTGGAGCCGGGCCAGCTGGATGAATTGGGCATCGAAATTGTGAAACATCAGGAGAAAGCCTGACGAAACCCTGGGCGGCACCCGCCTTTCGTCAGTCTTCGTCTGGAAAATAAAGAGGAAAATCGCCTCCGGCCGGTTTGTGAAACCATGTCGGGGGCGGTATATTTTGCGCTATTCACACTAAAAATGTCTTAAAATACACTATATATAGTATTGACAGAAAGCGGTCTGGGCTCTATAATAAAAGTCGTTCTCCCTTGGGTGTTTCTGTATGAGAGCTAGGGGAATTTTTTTCCTTGAGCCTTTGGCCCTGTAAGCGGAGGCACGGATGGGATTTGAGAGTGTGCGTGACGTGTGTGGAAAACATACATCCGGATAAGGCGGAAATCTTCGAGAGAATTAAGAAAGAGGAATGGATACATGCTGAAAACGGTCGTTAAAAGAAGCGGGGAAAAGGTCCCCTTTGACGCATCTAAAATACGCGGCGCAATTTTCAAGGCGAATGTGAGAATTGCCACAGAAAAGTTCAGTGAGGCGGAACTGGACCGGCTGACGGATGAAGTGGTGGAGGCTGCGGGTAAGCTGCGGACCACCCCTACGGTGGAGCAGATACAGGATATCGTGGAGGAGAAGCTCATTGAATCCGATTACGCAAAGACCGCCAAAGCCTATATCCTGTACCGGGCAGAACATCAGAAACTGCGGGAGATGGACGACGAGCTGGTAAAGATCTATTCCGCACTGACTTTTGTGTCAGCCGAGGATGTGGACCTGAAGCGGGAAAATGCCAACATCAATGCGGATACCGCTATGGGAACCATGCTCAAATACGGCTCTGAGGGAGCAAAGAGCTTTTATGATAAGTATGTCATCCCCCCCCACATTGCCAAGGCTCACGCCGACGGCGATATCCATATCCATGACAAGGACTTTTACACTCTGACGGAGACTTGCTGTCAAATCGATCTGCTGAAGCTTTTCCACGGTGGTTTTTCCACGGGACACGGTTACCTGCGGGAGCCCAAGGATATCCGCAGCTATGCGGCGCTGGCCTGCATTGCCATCCAGGCCAATCAAAATGAGATGCACGGCGGCCAGAGCGTGCCCAATTTTGATTATTCCATGGCGGAAGGTGTGGATAAAACCTACCGCAAGGAATATTTCAAAGCACTTATTGAATTTTTGCAAATTCGAAAGGGCATGTCCTATGAGGATGCGGAAGCCCTGATCTCTGCGGCGAAAGAAGAACTGGGGGACGACGTCACCATGGGCAGCGCCTGTGCATACAGCGAACGCTTTGCCGAATATCTGCCCCGGCATCAGCGGGAGAACGGTTTTGAGGAGATCACTGAGGAAGAGGCAATGGATGCCGGCTCCTATGCGGAAAAGACTGCGTGGAGAGAGACGGACAAGGCTGCCTACCAGGCGATGGAGGCCCTGGTGCACAACCTGAATACCATGAATTCCCGTGCAGGCGCACAGGTCCCCTTCTCCTCGTTGAACTATGGCACCGATACTTCCGAGCAGGGCAGAATGGTTGTGCGCAATTTGCTGCTGGCCACAGAGGCAGGCCTGGGCGATGGGGAAACCCCGATCTTCCCGGTACAGATTTTTAAGGTCAAGGAAGGGGTCAACTATAATGAGGAAGACCCCAACTATGATCTGTTCAAGCTGGCTATGCGGGTGTCTGCAAAGAGACTGTTCCCGAACTTCAGTTTTATTGACGCGCCCTATAACCTGCAGTATTATAAGCCTGGGGATTATGATACGGAGGTAGCCTACATGGGCTGCCGCACCAGAGTGATGGGGAATGTGCATGATCCTAAGAGAGAGGTCACCTGCGGCAGGGGCAACCTGAGCTTCACGTCCATCAACCTGCCCCGTATCGGTATTGAGGCGGAAGGGGACGTCAAGAAATTCTACCGGATTCTGGATGATAGAATCGAAGTGGTGGTAGAGCAGCTGCTGCACCGCTTCAAAATTCAGTGCAGCAAAAAGGCTTATAACTACCCCTTCCTCATGGGGCAGGGCGTGTGGATCGATTCGGAAAAGCTGGATCGCAACGACTCCGTAGCGGAGCTTTTAAAGCATGGAACACTTTCCGTAGGCTTTATCGGTCTGGCTGAGACCCTCAAAGCGTTGACAGGCAAGCACCACGGAGAAAGTCAGGAAAGCTACAATTTGGGCTTGGAAATTATCACCTATATGAGAAAACGGATGGATGAGCTGTCTCAGCAGACAGGCCTGAATTTCACTCTGCTTGCCACTCCGGCCGAAGGCCTCTCCGGCAGGTTTGTGCGTATCGACCAGAAAAAGTTCGGCAAAATTGAGGGTGTGACGGATCGGGAATACTACACCAATTCCTTCCATGTACCGGTCTATTACCCCATCAGCGCCTTTGAAAAAATAAAAAAGGAAGCCCCCTTCCACGCGCTGACCAATGCAGGCCATATCAGCTATGTGGAGTTGGACGGGGATATCTGCAAGAATGTGGATGCCTTTGAAAGCGTGATCCGCTGCATGAAAGAGGCCGGCATTGGATACGGTTCGGTCAACCATCCGGTGGACAGAGATCCGGTTTGCGGCTACAACGGGATTATCGACGAGACCTGTCCCCGCTGCGGCAGGCATGCAGGCGAGGGAGTACCGGTGGATAAATTGCTGGAGCTGCGCAAGAAATATCATGATGTGCCGGATTATTCCCATTTGATTCGGTAAGGAAAACGACTTATAACAGCAGGGCTGTCTCCGTGGGCAGCCGCAAAATGAAAGGAAGGTAATTTATGACTAAGACAACAAAATCCGCACAGAGCACGAAAGCTGTTTCGACAGAAAATCAGGTACTCGTAGGCGAAGGCCGTGATTTTGAACGGATCCGCCGCATTACCGGCTATCTGGTCGGCACCATCGACCGTTGGAACAACGCCAAGCGCGCCGAGGAACAGGATCGGGTAAAGCACACTCTGTCAAGCCTGTAAGCGATGCATATTCTACTGGTCAATGATGATGGAATTCATTCTCAGGGCTTAAAGCGGCTGGCCTTATCCCTGGCGGAGAAGCATGAGGTGACTGTGGTGGCTCCGGATGGGGAGCGCAGCGCCATAGGCCACGGGATTACTCTTCGGCGTCCGCTGTTTGTTCAGGAAGCTTTTTGGTCAGAGCAAATAAAGACGTATGCGATTTCGGGAACGCCCGCAGACTGTACCGGTTTGGGTTTGGATGCGCTGACGGAAGGACCGGTAGACCTGGTAATTTCCGGGCCAAACGACGGCCCCAATACGGGCACGGATCTGCTTTATTCCGGCACGGTGTCGGCAGCGCTGGAGGCGGCAATGCTGGGAAAGAAAGCTTTGGCCTTGTCTGCGCCCCACGGGGCTGATACGCGGGCAGTTGTGGAGATATTTCTGCAGATTTTAGATCAGCTTGATTTGGAACAGGATGTACGGCACGCGCTTAATATCAATATTCCGGCGCTGCCCGGTGAAAAGCTTAAGGGTGTCCGTTGGGCGCCCCAGGAACTTGTCCAGTGGACAGAGGAAAAGTACGAGCGGCGGATGACTCCGGACGGAAGGCTTTCTTATTGGCCTGTTCTTCGGGAGATGCCGCCTGTGCAGAACGAAGCCTCCGATATCGATTGTCTGACAGAGGGCTATGTTTCACTCACCCCGCTCACCTTCTGTATCACAGATTCCTCAGGCTTCCGGGAGAAAGAGTTTCAGATTTCTTTCGGCGGACGGTAGCAGGAGCGGCTGTCATCCGGTTCTGCCGCTATTTCTGCGGAAGGAACGGATATCTCTGAAAAACTGCAGCGGGCCGTTTTTAACGGCCCGTGTTTTTCTGGGCAAACTCTGAATAAATCCGAAGGTGGGTTTGTAGAGGAAATTTAGCCTGCAGCCGGAAAAAGCCGCACGTATGCCGGCGCATTTAAAATCGCCAAAGGTGTCTTTGAAGCAGTTGCGGGGTACTTCTACGTGAGGACGCCGCCTGGGAATCCGGAACGAGTGATTCAGCGGATATCCGGGATGTGTAATGTTGCAGCGCGCCCTGACGGAAAGAGGGAGCACGTAACTTTGGGCTTGGGAAAGGAAAAGCGTATGGAATTGAAAATAGCAGGAGTCGTGAAGGAGTCAATTGTGGATGGAAGGGGAATTCGCTATACAGTTTTTACCCAGGGTTGTCCCCATCACTGCCCGGGCTGCCATAATCCACAGACACATGACTTCTATGGAGGCAAAACGGTGGAGGTGGGGGAACTGTTTGAAGAATTTCAAAAAAACCCGATGCTCAAAGGCATGACCTTCAGCGGCGGTGAGCCCTTCTGCCAGCCGGAACCGCTGGCGGAATTGGCCAAACTGGTGCACGGGATGGGGAAAGATGTGACTGTGTTCAGCGGCTGGACCTATGAGCAGCTTCTGGAAAAGCATGACCCACAGGTGGATGCCCTGCTGCAGGAAACGGATGTGCTGATCGACGGGCCTTTCCTGGAGGAGCAAAAAAACCTGGAATTGGCATTTCGCGGCAGCGAAAACCAGAGGGTGATCGATTTGAAAGAAACACGGCGGAAAGGACAGCTTGTGCTGCTGGATGTATAAAAGCCAGACTGTCCCGTACTCTACAGTTGGAAGGCAGAACAGACAAGATAAGCAAAACGTAAAATCCTCCTGGAAGGGCTGCATTGAGCCCTTCCAGGAGGATTTTGTCTGTGCCGTTCCGTAACCAGAACGGCATGTCCCTTTTCAGCGCAGCTTAATGGTACCGCCGGCAAGATAATTGGCGAGCAGGAAAATCACATCGCCGGGAGTTACATCGTTCATTCCGATCCGGTTCAGCAGAACCTGAAGCTTTCCGTATTCCAAAATCTGTTTGACGGACTTTGCGATGGCACGGGAAACGGTACGGTCTGAAACCCCGTCCGGCGCACCGATCTCTCCATAGAGCTGCATCAAACCCTTTGCGGGAAATTCCCCTTTTTCCAAAACTCTCCGCACAGCCTCCTCTAGGTATTTCATACCCACACCGGTGCGGTACTCGGCAATTTTGTCGAGCAGGCTTCCAACATTTTCTTGATCTGGGACCATGAAATAGCACCTCTTTCGAATGAAATCGGCTAACTATACCATAATTTCCCATAATTTATACAAACTTGTCAAAATTAGTCACTTTATTCGCTAAATCGTCAAAATTACTCTTGCAGCCACAACCGGCTGAGTTTAGAAATCTTTCAAAGGAAGGAAATCTGTAACGAGATTTCCACTGCCTTCCACTTGCATGGTCAGAGAGTGGCCGTAATAGTAACCACTGTCCGAGGTGAAGGGAAAGAAATCGGTGATAGCATAGGTTTGAGTTTCAGGGCCAAACAGCATCTTCTCCCCATACCATGGGCCGCTGCCCACAGCATACTTTATCTTGTAGTTTCCCAGTGGCATATATACCGTCGCCTCCGAATTGGGTTCTATAAAGAAGGTGAGGATATCCTTCTGAACCTCCCCGTCGTCCGAATAGGCCTTAAAGAAATAGGCCTCGTTTCCGGGATTGAGAATTTTAAAGGGAGCGTACCGGTCTTCTGTGGAGGCATAAAATATTGCACCGCTATCGGGATAGGGGGTTTCCAGCTTTTTCATCAGAGTTTCGAAATTTTCCTGATATGTTTCGGCAGCATAGAGATACCCTTCATCCATACCATCGCTTCTGCCGCTCTCATAGCCTTCGCTGCGTCCCGCTTCGTACCCCTCTTTTTTGCCGGAACGGGTACCGTCGCCATAGCCGTTATCGTACCCATCGTCATAGCCGGTATTATAGCCTGTGGACCAAGCTTCATTCGCCTGGCTGTCGGCTGTTTTTTTGAGGACTGCCTGTCCGGTGGAAAAAGTCAGTACAGCGCTCAGGCATAGCAGCGCTGTGCAGCATGCTGCAGCCAGAAACCAGTTTTTCCAGAAATTTTTGCCGCGGCTTTTTTTCAAGGGGGAAACCGCAGCGCTGTTCGCCTGCCCGGCCCGGTATTGTGCAGTATAGGCGTCATAATCAGCCTGGTTTAAAATAGGCTGGTTTGTGTAGGGATTATAGTATCGTTTTTCCCGAAATTCCGGGTCTGCGTTCTCCCAAGAATAGTTCGACGGCTGTTGATTCATGGAAATTCCTCCTTTATACCTATGAGATTATCATACAGAGAAAATCCGGGGAAGTCAATGACGGAGATAAAAGTGTTTAAAATATTGAATACTTTTACAAAAAAATTATAAATAACAAATAATCGTCCCGCCAAAATTTAAAATTTATGCTATAATAGCAGCGAATAGTTCATAGCACGGAAACAAAATCGAAGCATCGTAGGACTGAAGCCTGCGGCATCATACCGCGGGTGGGAAAAGTTATGTCCGGCCTTCTGAACCAGGCTGGACCAGGGAGGAAGCCGATATGAAGCAGGAATTCGAAAATGCAAGGGTGAAAGGTTTTTTGCATGCCGATGGAAGAAGGATGGTCAACGGCTGCGGGGAGGAGGTTCTACTGAGAGGCTGGGGCATGGGAAACTGGAACAATCCGGAAGGCTTCATGCTGGGAGGAAGCAGCCATTTCAATCTTCCCCAAAATGGAGAAATCCAACATATGGGCAGACTGGACCGGGGCAGGTCTATGGATCTGATTTTAAGGGAGACCTGTGGTACGGTGTTTGCCGGAGAATTCTGGAAGAAATGGCATAGGGCCTATCTTTCCGAAGGGGATATCCGGCTGCTGCATGAGCTGGGTTACAATTCCGTGCGTCTCCCCATCCGGGCTTGCTGTTTTCTGGAGGAGGAACCGGGAATTCACTATAATGAGGATTCCTTTGCCATGCTGGAAAAGGTGCTGGATTGGTGCGAGGCTTACCAGGTATACGCAGTGATAGATCTGCATGCGGCTGCAGGGGCGCAGTCCTGCCTACCCTGCGACGACGGACCGGACAATGCACCCCATCTCTTCCTGGATGAGGAAAGCGCGGAGCGCACCATCGTGCTTTGCGAGGAGATCGCCCGCAGGCTTGCAGGCCGCTGGATTGTGGGAGCCTATGACTATATCAACGAGCCGCTCTCCGCTATGGCGCCTAATGCAGAGCTGGAGGAAAAGCTGAGAAGCTTTTATCTGGAATTGGTGAGCCGGGTACGCAAACTGGACAAAAACCATATGTTCCTGCTCAACGGAACCATGTTTTCCTCCAAGGTTCACATTTTCGACCGGAATTTTGACCCGGAATGCAACAATTGGGGCATCAGCATCCACTGCTATGGAGCGCGACCCGAGGTTGCTTCCTTCGGCAGTGCGCTGCGGAAATCCCGGGAGCTGAACGTGCCGGTTTGGATGGGAGAAACCGGGGGTGAAAACGAGTGGATGAGCAGTCTGTACGAATTGCTGCTGGAGCATCATATCGGATTTAATATCTGGTGCTGGAAATCGGCGGAAGGCTCCGGCTGTGCGGGTACGCTGCGGTTCCAGCTGCCGGAGGGATGGGAACTGATCCGGAACTATGCGGAAAATGGCGGTCCCAAACCTTCCTATGCCCATGCCCAGGAAATCTGGGAAGAATATCTGGAGCGGGTAAAAGTGGAAAATTGCCGGGTCGAACGGGAAAACCAGGCGTTTATCCTGAGAAACGGCAGCTTTTCCCTGCCCGGCGTTTGCTATGACGCTCTGCCGGAGGGCTCATTCCGGGGCAGCGGCTGGTACGGCGGATTTACCAAGTACCGGGCGGCGGACCGAATGGATATCGTCTATCCCGACTCCTGGGAACCCGGCCCCATGCCCATGGGAAATCCCAGGGAAGATGAGGAATTCTCCCGTATGGTGCTGTGCCTGCATGCTGGGGATTATGCCGGTTATACGGTGCGGTCGGCAGCATCAGACCGGACGGTAAAGCTGGAGTACCGGGCCGAGAGTCCGGCGGAGGTTCGGGTTTCCTTGGATGGGGATGTCCTCTTTGAGGGAACGTTGCCGCTTTGCCCGGAGTTTTCATTGGAAACGGCCGGTGTGGTGGAGGCAGGCCGGATGGGTCAGGTTAGAGTGGAAGATATCTCCGGCAGCTTGCTGCTGCGCAGGGTGCGCTTTGAAACACGGGAGGGCTGATCCTTTTTTTGTAAGAACAAACATGGACGTACCGGAAGAACAGGAAAAATCGGAGGGAAAACTGTGTCTGAATTTTTTGAAATGCTGATGGTGGTGGCGTTCGGTATCTCCTGGCCGCTGAATATCGTGAAATCTTTGCGCTCCAGAACGGCCAAAGGTAAAAGCGCGGCCTTTACCGTATTGATCCTGATTGGTTATGTGTGTGGTATTGTCAGCAAGCTGACGGCGGATAAAGGGCTTACCTATGTGTTCGTGTTTTACGTGCTCAATCTGGTCATGGTTTCGGTTGATCTGGGCCTCTATTTTCGAAACCGGAGGCTGGACGCGGAACGGGATAGGACGGCAGAAAAATAAGGCTTTGGAAAGGAGTCTGGAAAAATGGGAAATTCGAAATTTTTTGAATCTGAAAAATTATTCGATAATGTAACGGTAATTGCGGGGCTGGCGGGAGAACAGTGCTATCTGGTGGAGGGAAGCGAAAAGGCGCTGCTCATTGATGGGCTCAGCGGCGTGGGAAGCCTGAAAGCTTTTGTGCGGGAGCTGACAGATCTGCCGGTGGAGGTGGTGAACACCCATGGGCACGTGGACCACTGCGGGGCCAATTTTGAGTTTGGAGAATGCCGCATCCATCCGGCAGATATCCGGCTGATGTACGACCATTCCGACCCGGAGCGCAGGTTTGGTTTTGCCATGAGCGGTGCGCGTGCCAAGGCTATGGCAACGCCGCCCACCATGGCTGACGTGATTCCGGCCTGTGCGGTGAAGACCTATCCCGTATATGACGGGGACGTATTCGATCTGGGCGGCGTGCAGCTTGAGGTGATCGGCGTTCCGGGGCACAGCTTCGGCACCATCGTGCTGCTGGACCGGGAGAGAAGGGTGGTGTTTTCAGGAGATGCTTGCAATCCCAATACGCTGTTGTTTCTTCCGGGCTCCACCACCATCGAGGAGTACAGGGAGAGCCTGCTGCATTTCAAGGAATACCAGCCGGACTTTGACGTAATGTACGGCGGGCACGGCAGAAACGCAGTTCCAAAGGCGATCATCGACGACGCGCTGGAGCTCTGCGGCGAGATCATGGCCGGCACGGACGACAGAATGGAGAGCGCCTATACCGGAAGGCATTGCTATTATGCCAAGCGCTTTACCGGAGATTTCAAGCGTCTGGACGGCGGTATTGCCAATATTGCATATGCATTGGACGGGATCAGAAAGAAATGAGAAAAGGCGCTCCGCCTCAAAATGAAACCAATAAAATTGACAGGGTATGCGGCCGGAAGGAATGGATCCGGAAGAGGTATGGAGCAAATATGAAAAAAGTTGGGAAAGCCCTTCCCTTCCGAAGCGGCAGTTGTTATAATGAAGACAGCAATCGTTCCGGGAACTCCCGGAAAAGGAGGATGTGTCAGTATGGCGAAAATCATTGGAAGGCCAGCATTGCCCAATATGCCCTGGCAGGACAAGCCGGCGGGGTGCGACAAGCCGGTGTGGCGCTATGACGCCAACCCCATCATCAAACGGGATGCAATTCCCACGTCAAACAGCATTTTTAATTCTGCAGTGGTAATCTTTGGGGACGCCTATGCGGGCGTATTCCGCTGTGATAACCGTGGGGTGGAGATGGACATTTTTGCCGGGTTCTCTGAGGACGGCGTCCATTGGAATATCAACCCCGATCCCATTGTGTTCGAAGGGGAGAAGGACGTAGTCCGCAAGGAATACCGCTATGACCCCCGGGTCTGCTTTATTGAGGACCGTTATTACATCACTTGGTGCAACGGCTATCACGGACCCACTATTGGCATCGGCTATACCTTTGATTTCAAGACCTTCTATCAGCTGGAAAATGCCTTTTTGCCCTATAACCGCAACGGCGTGCTGTTCCCCAAAAAGATCAATGGGAATTTTGCAATGGTCAGCCGTCCCAGCGACACCGGCCATACGCCCTTCGGCGATATCTTCTACAGCGAGAGCCCGGACCTGACTTTCTGGGGGAAGCACCGTTATGTGTTTGGTACGGCAGGCGGCTGGCAGTCTAAGAAAGTGGGCCCCGGACCTACCCCCATCGAGACGGATGAGGGATGGCTGATGATCTATCATGGCGTGTTGAATTCCTGCAACGGCTTTGTCTACCGTTTCGGCGTGGCCCTTCTGGATATCGACCGCCCCTGGATCGTCAAGGAGCGCGGGAACTTTTACGTGTTCGGGCCGGAGGAGCAGTATGAGCTCACCGGGGATGTGCCCAACGTCACCTTCCCCTGCGCCACGCTTACCGATCCGGAAACAGGCCGCATCTCCATCTATTACGGCGCTGCCGATACGGTGACGGGGCTGGCCTTCACTACGGTGGATGAGCTGCTGGGCTATATGCGGAAATATCCCATGAATGTGGGAGATCAGGAAAACAAGTAACAGAAAAGCGATGCAGAGTTGGGGGAAGAGTGAAAGTCATGCCATTGGAAGAGATGAACAGTTTTTTTGACGCCCGTGTCAAGGACTATGAGGAGTACGTGCGCCAAGAGGCCGACGGAGCGCAGGATTATTACCGGGAGACAGCCAAGCTGATCCCGAAGCGTAAACGCCTCTCCCTGGTGGATTTGGGAGTGGGTACCGGTCTTGAGCTGGATGAGATCTTTCAGCAAAACCCGGGCGTCACCGTGACGGGGATTGATATTTCGGAGGGGATGCTTCGGAAGCTTCGGGAGAAGAACCGGAAGCGAATGGAGCAGGTCCAAGCGGTAAAGGGAAACTTCTTCGAATATGATTTCGGTATCGAACGGTATGACGGGGCGGTTTCTGTGATGTCAATGCACTATTTTGAACCCCAGGCCAAGCTTGAACTGTACCGCAAACTCGGCCGGAGCCTGAAAAAGGGCGGGTTCTATCTGGAAACGGATCTCTATGCCCCCAACGGAGAGTACGAACAGTCCTGTGCCGCAGAGAACGAGAGGCTGCGCAGGGAACAGGGCATTCGCGGTGGATTCTACCATTACAGGATCCCCTGTACGGTGGAGCGTCAGGCAAAGTTGTTTTTTGCGGCGGGCTTTTCTTCGGTGAGAGTCTGCTGGGCCTGTGGAAACACGGTTATTCTGATGGCGAAAAAGTGAGAAGTGGATGGAGCAGGGCGGGGTTTGCGCTCTGCTCCTTTTCTGTGCTGCCGGCCGGAACCGTTTGGGAAGAGGATGATGAAATATTGACCGGACGCGGAGATTCGTGTATCATTAAGAGAACGCAGAAAAAGGTCGGACTTCCCCGGCGTTGCTTCCACTGGAGAAAGTCGGAGCCTGTGCGGCCGTCTGCCCGGAGCAGGCGGGTTGGAGAAAGGAAGAGATTCTATTTATGGTAAAAATATTGACGGACAGTTCCTGCGACTTGAGCGTGGAACGCTGTGCAGAGTTGGATGTGGAGATGCTGCCCATCACCGTGCATTTCGGTGAGGAGAGTTACCGCGCAAATCTGGATATCACAAACGGGGAATTTTACGAGAAGCTGGCAGAGGCCAAGGAACTGCCAAAAACCGCGCAGATTCCTCCTGCCTTTTTTGAACAGAAATTCCGGGAATACCAGGAACACGGCGACGAGGTAGTCTGTCTGTTTATCTCTTCCAAGATGAGCGGCACCCTGCAGTCCGCCACGGTAGCCAAGGATATCCTGGGGGCCACCAACATCTATCTTCCGGACACGCTGAACGTCACATTCGCGCTGGCGCTCCTGGTGGAGGAGGCGGTAAAGATGCGGGACCGCGGCCTCTCTGCCCCGGAGATTGTGGAGCATATTCAGGAGCTAATCCCCCGTGTTAGGCTCTGGGCGCTGATTGACGATCTGAAATATTTGAAGATGGGAGGCCGGTTGTCGGCCACCAGCGCACTGGTGGCCTCCATCCTGGGGATCTGTCCTATCATCACTTTGAAAGATGGACTGGTGGAGGTTGTGGGAAAGGCACGGGGGAAAAAGGCGGCCTTCAAATATATTGAGGGCCTGGTGCAGAAGCATGAAATTTCCTCCGATTATTGCGTCACGGTTGGGAATGCCAATGTGCCGGAAACTTGCGAGGACTTTCTGGAGTATTTTGAGGAGATTCTGAAAAAACGTGAGGTTCATTGCTGTTCTATCGGCAGTATCGTAGGGACTCACACAGGCCCCGGCGCCGTGGGGCTGGCTTACATCAAGAAATAGGAGTTGTTCTGCAGTCCTGAAGCATGGTCTTTTTTGCCGGCTTTTGGACTGCTTTTTTTATTTTTTTCACATCAGCGGGTGATTTGCAGCAGCCGGGATTCCGCTTATGTTTCAGATTCAAAGTTGTATCCAAAGTAAAATATATAATTTGTGTAACAAATTTGTAATTATGTGAATAAAAACAGGATAAATTATCTAAAATCCAGTAGTTTATTCCTTAAAATCGTAATTTACTACTATTCCCAGAAGCGGCAGCTTCATAGTAAGATAACGCTAGAAGAAGCTTCCGAATTCCCATGGATAATCCTGGGAGGAGAAGCAGCTCGGCCGGCGCCGGAAGCGGCGGCGGGGGATAGAAGCGTACGAATATAGTATGGAGGTGTCTGTGTATGAAACGATCGGTCAGGCTGGCAGCGTTCTTGATGACGCTCGCCATGGTAATCAGCGTCTTTGCCGGGTGCGGCGACAATAAGGGCGGCGGCTCTGCAGCATCCCCCTCATCCAAGGAAGAAAAGAAGTCTTCTGAGTCGGTTTCCTCTGAAACCACACCGGAGGATGCCGGCGCGCTGGATACATCCAAGGAAGTGGAGCTTGTGATGTATGTGGTCAGTGACCGTCCCGCAAAGCAGGATGAAATCGATGAAAACTTCAATAAGATTTTTAAAGAGAAGCTCAACTGCACACTGAAGGTGAACTGGATCGGCTGGGCGGAATATCCCAATAAATATCCGCTGCTGTTCTCCTCCGGCGAGAAATTCGACATGGCATATACGGCCACATGGCTGAATTATGCTTCCTTAGCGCAAAAGGGCGCCTTTTTGAACCTGGATGAGCTGTGGCCCAAATACGCGCCGAAGAACTTCGAGCGCCAGTCTGATTCCGCGTTGTTCCAGGCTACGGTGGACGGACACTATTACTGCATCCCCACCCTGCTGGCCACCTATTCCGCCTATGGCCCTATCTTCCGGACGGATATTCTGGAGGGGACCGATTGGGATGGAAAGATGGAAAACTTTGATGATTTGGAGAAATACTTGGGCTATGTGAAGACCGCCAGGCCTGATATGGAGCCGCTGAACGTGTATCAGTCCGGCTCTGAGGTAGACGACCTTTTCATGCACTTCAACGGTCAATATCCTGTGAAGGGCGCCATGTCCAACGATTTCCTGTGGCTCGATCCGGCGGAGGAGGATCCGCAGCTCTATACTTTCTACGAGTATGAAAAAACACCGGAATTCCTGGAAATGATGAACCGCTGGAACGAGGCAGGGTATTTCACAAAGTCCGCTCTGTCCGATACGGATTCCCAGAAAGTCAAGAACGGCAAGGCTGCCTGCTCCGTGCACAATATCGACAGCTACTCCGGCAGCTATATCGAGCATCCCGAATGGAAATTCCGGTATGCCAATTTTACCAAGGATGTTTCCAACCTGCCCTTTACCCAGGATGCTCTGGTTATCTCCAATACGGCGGAGAATCCTGAAAGAGCTCTGGCTCTGTATGATCTGATCACCAGCGATGAGGAAGCCTTCCGGGCGTTCTTTTATGGCGTAGAGGGCACCTCCTATGAGATTATCGACGGTCAGGTCAAATCTCTGGATCCGGACAACTATGCGTTTTCTGCCTGCTGGGCGGCCCGTACCTCGGAGTTTAACCTGGATTCTTACGGCGCCCCGGCGGATCTGAAGACCTTTAAGGACGGCTTTGACGAGCACATCAAAGAGATGAATGGGGAAGGTACCGCGAAGTTCCGTGGATTCTCTGTCAACACCACCTCTATCGAGACGGAATATGCGGCCTGCCAGAACGTACACCAGCAGTACTGGTGGCCTCTGGAGCTGGGCTATACCGATCCGGTGGAAGGGCTGAAAGACTATCAGTCCAAAATGGAAGCGGCAGGCGTCGAAAAGGTCCGTGAAGAGCTTAAGCGCCAGCTGGACGACTATCTGGCTGAAATTGCAAAATAAATGCAGCAGCAAAAAGAGGCGGTGGGGGAGTTCCTCTTCCCATCGCCCCTTTTTCGTGTTATGATACCTTCAATGTACAAAAGGGACAGAGAGAAAAAAGCAAGAGATTGTATTTTTGTCCCTTGTTCCAGAAACCGAAATTAAGAAGGACAGTGCGGCGTACCTGTTCGCAGGGCACAGATGCTGCGCAGGGTAACTCAAGGACGCTTGCTGACAGAGAAAGGAAGATGGTTACAATGGATCGTTTGCTTTATGGAGTAGCGTACTATGACGAGTACATGCCGGAGGAACGGCTGCGGAAGGATATGGAGATGATGCGGGAGGCGGGCATCAATGTCATCCGTATTGCGGAATCCACCTGGGCCACGGAAGAACCTGAAGACGGGGTGTTCGATTTCACCCATGTGCGCAGGGCGCTGGAGGCCGCGCAGGAAGCGGGGATTTCCGTAATTGTGGGTACGCCCACTTACGCGGTGCCGCCCTGGTTGGCGGCAGCCCACCCTGAAATCATCGCCGTAACGGAACGCGGAGCGGGAAAATACGGTGCCCGGCAGAATATGGACATCACCAGCCCTGTGTATCTCTACCATGCGGAGAGGGTCATCCGGAAGCTGATGGAATGCGTACAGGAGTACGGCAATGTCATCGGGTTTCAGCTGGATAACGAAACCAAGCATTACCACACGGCGGGACCCAATGTACAGAAGCGTTTTGTGCGGTACCTGCGGGAAAAATTCGGCACGGTGGAAGAGTTGAACAGGGAGTTTGGGTTCAACTATTGGAGCAACCGCGTCGACAGCTGGGAAAATGTTCCGGATGTGACGGGCAGCATCAACGGCAGCTTCCGGGCAGAATTTGAGAAATTCCGCAGAGAGCTGGTCACGGAGTATCTTGCGTGGCAGTCGGAGCTGGTTCGGGAATACCTGAAGGAAGGACAGTTTATCACCCATAACTTCGATTATGAATGGCGGGGCTATTCCTACGGCATACAACCGGATGTGGACCATAAAGCCGCGGCAGAGGCGGTTACCATTGCCGGCTGCGATATCTATCATCCCACCCAGGACCTGCTCACCGGCGCGGAAATCTCCTTTGGCGGAGATGTGTCCCGCAGCCTCAAGCAGGATAATTACCTGGTCATCGAAACCGAGGCCCAGGGGCATGTGAACTGGACGCCCTTTGATGGGCAGCTGCGCATGCAGGCTTTCAGCCATGTGGCGTCCGGCGCCAACGCGGTGATGTACTGGCATTGGCATTCCATTCACAATGCCTGCGAAACCTATTGGAAGGGGCTGCTCAGCCACGACCTGCAGCCCAATGCTCCCTATCGGGAAGCCTGCACCATTGGGGCGGATTTTGACCGGCTGAGCGAGCATTTGGTGAATCTGAAAAAGAAAAACCGGGTGGCAATGCTGGTGAGCAATGAAGCCCTGACCGGATTGGAGCTTTTCCGCCTGCCGGACGGAAAAACAAAATACAACGATGTGGTACGTCTGATTTACGATGCCCTCTATGAGCTCAATGTAGAGTGCGATATCCTGTTTCCCCAGGATGAGGAAAGGCTGGGCGAGTATGATTTCATCGCGGTTCCGGCGCTGTACAGCGCGCTGGATTCCCTGCTGCAGTCTCTTGCTGGCTATGTGAAAAATGGCGGACATTTGCTGGCCACTTTCAAGACAGGATTTTCTAATGAGTATCTCACTGTGGCTCATGAGCGCCAGCCGCATCTTCTGACAGAGTGCTTCGGCGTGAGCTATGATGAGTTTACAGAGCCCCGCAATGTCGCCCTTGTGGGGGATGAATTGCCGGTGGCCGGTGCGGACCGGCAGGTTTCCACCTGGATGGAGCTGCTCACCCCCACCACTGCCAATGTATTTGCAAGGTACGGCCACCCCTTCTGGGGCCGCTATGCCGCCATCACGGAAAACGCCTATGGGAAGGGGTCGGCAGCCTATGTGGGCTGTATGCCCACGAAAGCCTATTTGAAGGCTTTTCTGCGCAGGCGTCTGGCCCGGGCCGGACTGTGGGGAACGGAACAAAAGGCAGAGTTCCCTGTGATTGTCAAAAGCGGGGTAAACGGTTTGGGTAAGACGGTGCGATTCTATTTCAATTATTCCATGGAGCCGAGAAAGCAGGAGTATTTCCATGGCCACGGTGTGGAACTGATTTCCGGAGATCTGATCGCTCATGGTTCGGAGCTGGAGCTGGAACCCTGGGGATTCAAGGTGATTGAAGAGGGCTGAAAAGACAGGCCGGTATTGAGAGGAAAGAAGGGAACGCACATGAGCCGGGAACAGGACCGCACGATTTTGCGGGAGCTGGCGAAGCGGCAGTTGGAAATATCTCAATCCATAAAAAACCAGGAGCGGATTTTACTTTGGAAGGCGCATAACGCCTTTCAGCCCAGCGCTCCGGTCGTCCATGTTGAAATCGATACCTTCGAACAGGAAATCCTTCCTTCTCTGCTGCGCTGTGAGGGGGAGGAGGCACGGGCGGCGGAACGGGAACTGTACCGGAACTTTTTGAATTTGGAGCTCTTCGACGACGACTGGGTGGTTCCGGACTATTTTCCGGTGGAGCAGAGCGGCTGGTTCCGTCCTTTTGGATACGAGATTACCCGTACTACGGCGGCAGATTCGGCCGGAAACAGGCTGGGTCACAGATTTCATTATGTATTGGCGGATCTGCACGAGGATTTTGAAAAGCTGACACCATCGGAGTTTGGATTCGATGGGGCGTTCTATCAGCGGAAGGAACGCTTTGCGCAGGAGATGTTCGGCGATATTTTGCCGGTGCGCCGCACGATGAACGGACTCTATGCGGTGCCCACGCAGGATGTGGTCCATCTGATGGGGATGGAAAACATGTGCTTTGCACTGGCAGACTATCCGGAGGAATTCCGGGAAATGATGGACCGGCTGGCAGAGGATTACCTTGCCTATTTCCACATGCTGGAAAAGGAGGGCTGCCTGCTGCCCACTGCAGGCTTTGAAAAGGTAGCCCAGGGATCGCTGTGCTTTACAGAGGAGCTGCTCCGCTCGGGCCAGCTCGCCACCCGGGATGTATGGGGATTCCTGGACTCCCAGGAGACGGTGAGTATCTCTCCGGAGATGTTCCATGACTTTATCTTTCCGTGCTACAGGCAGATAGCCTCCTGTTACGGAAAGCTTTCCTATGGCTGCTGTGAGCCGGTCCACCCGGTTTGGGAGGATCTGAAAACGCTGCCGAACCTGCGCAAGGTCTCCGTCTCCCCCTGGTGTGACGAGGAGTTTATGGGGGAGCAGCTGCGCGGCGCTCAAATCGCTTATCTGAGAAAACCCAGCCCCAATTTTCTGGGGGTGGGGACCATATTGGAAGAAGAAGAGGTCCGGAAACATTTCCGCAGGACTGCCCGCGCAGCCTCCGGCTGCAGCCTGGAGCTGATTCAGCGGGATGTGTATACGATTAACCATGATGTTGGGAAGGTAAAGCGTTATGTGCAACTCATCCGGGAGGTCATGGCAGAATGCTATCAGCCGTAAGGCAGCGGGGAAGCTATGGTTTCCCTGTTGGGCTTAAAATATGAGTTGGAGGTTTGTATTGGAAATGAGCAGAAAAATAAGAGTCATTGAAACGGACATGCGGGCAGGAAAGATGCTGCAGGAGCGGGAGGCGCTGGAATTCCGCCCTGATAAGCCTGGAACCGACGGACAGGAGGGTCATATCCTCAATGTGTACGATCAGGTACAATATCAGGAAATTCTGGGCTTCGGCGGGGCTTTTACCGAATCCTCCACCCTCAATTACCAAAAGGTTTCGGAGGAACAGAGGCAGAAGGTTCTGGAACTCTATTTCGACAAGGAGAAGGGGATCGGCTACAATTTCTGCCGCGCCACCATCAACAGCTGTGACTTTTCCGAAGATTTTTATTCCTATGACGATACGCCGGAAGACTTTGCGCTGAAGGATTTTACCATCGCCCATGACCGGGAATCGGTGTTGCCCATGATCAGGGCTGCGCAGGATAAAGCAGAGGATCTGCTGATTTTCTCCAGCCCCTGGAGCCCGCCTGCCTGGATGAAAACCAATGGAACGATGAATCAGGGCGGCTCTCTCAGGAAAGACTGCAAGGAAGTGTGGGCCCGCTACACAGCCCGGTATCTCCAGGAGTATGAGAAGGAAGGCGTGAAAATCTGGGGCGTCACTGTGCAGAATGAAGCCAAGGCCAGACAGGGATGGGAATCCTGCCAATATGAGGCGGGAGAGGAACGGGATTTTGTCACCGGTTACCTGAAGCCCATCTATGAACAGATGGGTGTGGGGGACCGGAAGGTGATGTTTTGGGATCACAACAAGGAGCGTGTGGTGGACCGGAGCCTGGATATCCTTTGCAATCAAAGAGCGCGGGACGCTTTTGACGGCGTAGCCGTGCACTGGTATTCCGGCGACCATTTTACCGCGCTGGATGTGGCGCATGACCTGTTTCCTGAAAAATTCTTTGTGGCTTCCGAGCAATGCACCGGCCATGCCAAAGAGGTCTATGGGGCGGGAGAACATTATGCCCATGACATCCTGGGGGACCTGAACCACTGGGCGGGAGCCTGGGTGGATTGGAACATGTTTCTCAACGAGGACGGAGGCCCCAGCCATTGGCTGGACGAGCAGAGGGAATCCGGCAAAGATCCGGCTGAGATCTGGGTGGGGGCGTCCCCGGTTATGATCGACCGTACGACGGGAGAACTGACGGTGACCTCATCTTATTATTATCTGGGGCATTTCAGCAAATTTATAAAGCGGGGCGCCAGAAGAATTGGCTACAGCATTTTTGACACGAGCCTGGAGGCCGGCGCGTTTCTCAATCCGGACGGCAGCATCGCAGTTGTGGTGCTGAACCGCTGGGAAGAAGACCGGCAGGTCACTCTGCGGTATCATGGGGAGCTGGCGGATCTGACTTTGAAGGCCCACAGCATTCAGACCCTGCTTTTTTAACTTACAGAGAAATCAGAAGGAGAGATGGTTTTAGTGGAGAAAATCAGAGGCGTCAATTTCGGAAACTGGTTGGTGCTGGAAAAATGGATGCACCCGGAACTGTTTGCGGGCACCACGGCGGAGGATGAGGACGAACTCTGCCGGCAGCTCCCCCGGGAGGAACTGGTAAGGCGGCTGACAGAACATCGGGATACCTATATCACAAAGGACGATTTCCTCTATGTGAGGGAACACGGTATGAATATGGTGCGTATTCCGGTACCCCATTTCATCTTTGGGGACGACCCGGCATATTGCGACCCCTATGTGCCCTGCATTGAATATCTGGACCGGGCCTTCGACTGGGCGGAGGAGACAGGCCTGCAGATTCTGGTAGACCTGCATACTGCGCCGGAAAGCCAGAACGGCTTTGACAACGGCGGCATCTGCGGCGTCTGCAAATGGGCTCAGTCTCCGGAACGGATCGACAGAGTTCTGCTGGTGCTGGAAAAGCTGGCAGAGCGGTACGGAAAACGGGAGGGGTTATGGGGCATTGAACTGCTCAATGAACCCATTTCAGAGCAGCTTTGGCACCACATTCAGGACAGGTACCTGCCTCATGACCCACAGCGGGCGACAGGCTCCGATTTTGTGCCGCTTTCTGTTCTGCAGGACTTTTATAAGCGGGGCTATGAGGTACTGCGCAGGCATATGGAGGAATCGAAGGCGGTGGTATTTCACGATGGCTTCCGCTTTGACGCCTGGTTCAACTTTATGACGGAACCAGAATACAAGAATGTGGTGCTGGACGCCCACTGGTACTTGGGCATGGATTTGGGCAGCAATCTGGAAGAGTTGGACTTTATGCGGACAATTTTCCATGACCATGCGGAAAAGCTCAAATTGATGGAACAGGTCCATCCGGTGATCGTAGGCGAATGGTGTCTCTGTCATGATTCCCAGTCCAAACGGGAACGCACCCCCCTGCAGGAGGAACTGTTTTTCCGGCTGGTGGGCGACGCCCAGCTGGCGGTGTGGGAGGACTGTTCCGGTTATTTCTTCTGGAGCTATAAGCTGATTTCCGATCCGGCTGGGTGGGATTTGCGCAAATGCATTGAACGCGGCTGGCTCCCACAGAATTTGACTACCGGAAGATGACAGAGCCGGTTTTTGAAAGGAACGCCCTGGACCGGGAGTTTCCTCTGCTTTTGGCTGAAAGGAACGGGGCACAGCCTTGTCTCTATCACTGGCACGACGAGATTGAAATCCTCTGCGGCCTGGAGCGGGAGACCGTCGTCGGCGTTCTGGAACACCCCTACCGGCTGAAAGAGGGGGATATCCTGATTATTGGCCCAAGGCAGAATCATTGCCTGTTCCCCTCGGAACGGGAGGCAAAGCGTTTGGTGTTGAGCTTTCATCCTTCCCTGCTCTTTTCCAAAAGTGCCTTTGCTGTGGACGGCGCCTGTTTCTCCAGAATAAGGAGGCACAGCAGCCAGTGGGGCAGAGAGGGCAGAGAGGCTGTCGAAAAAAGTATTGCCGTGATAGAGAGGGAATATCGTCAGCGGGAGCCGGGCTGGAGGGAAGGGGTATACGCCCAGCTGATGCTGCTGGCGGTAGCCGCCATACGGCTGCTGCCCCTTGAGACGCCTGAAAAACGGCGTTCCTCCCAGGATGACTCGCTGAAACGGGTGCTGTCTTATCTCTCTGAACACGATCTCTCCAGCCTGACGCTGAAGGACTGTGCGGAGGCCCTGGGCTTTAATGAGACCTATCTGTCAGGCTTGTTTAAACGCCAGACAGGGACGACCTTTCATCAATATGTGCTGAAGCTCCGCCTGAATCAGGCAGAACAGCTTCTGGAAAATACCAACTTATCCATTTCTGCAGTATCAGTACAGTCCGGCTTTTCCAGTGTTAAGACCTTTCACCGGGTATTTCATGAACAATACGGAGTGACTCCCGGACAATACCGGGATCAAATAAGAGCGGTTCTTCAGCCCGGTGTGATAGGGACGTAATATTGGAGAGAGGGAGATTCACAGTCGTTTTGTGTGCTCTCCCCTGTCAGTTTTAGTGTCATACATCCTTATTGGGACGGCTCCTTTGAGCCGTCCTTTTTTCGTATAGTAAATTTTGTAAATGTATCAAAATTGTAACATCAACTGAAGAGAATACGGTTAAAACGCTTAATTTATTCCCTGAAATCGTAGTTTTGTTCTATTCCGTCCCAGCTGCTTTTTATAGTATAGTGAGGAGGCGCTTTCGTAATGCTTCATACGTTGTGAAAGGCGGCATACCAAACTATTTTTGGAGGTACGAGGAAATGAAAAAAACTGTCAGACTGGCATCCCTGCTGCTGGCCCTGGCCCTGGTCGTGAGCACCTTTGCGGCCTGTGGTGACAATTCGTCATCAACAGCGTCCAAAGGCGGAGATTCCAAGAGCAGCAACGCGTCAACAGACGTTTCAGAGAGTTCTACCGCAGAGGGCGGAAATGATCTGGATACATCTAAGGAAGTAGAGCTTGTCATGTATGTGGTCAGCGACCGCCCTGCAAAGCAGGATGATATGGACGCCAATTTTAATGAGCTGTTCAAGGAAAAGCTCAACTGCACGCTGAAAGTCAACTGGATCGGCTGGGCGGAATATGCCAATAAGTACCCGCTGCTGTTTTCTTCCGGTGAGAAATTCGACATGGCCTATACTGCCACTTGGCTGAATTACTCCTCTTTGGCACAGAAGGGCGCTTTTAAGGCTCTGGATGAACTTTGGCCCAAATATGCGCCGAAAAACTTCGAGCGTCAGTCCGAGACTGCGTTGACCCAGGCTACCGTGGGAGATCACTATTACTGCATTCCCACCCTGCTTGCCACCTATTCCGCTTTTGGGCCCATCTACCGCACCGATCTCCTGAAGGACACGGATTGGGACGGAAAGATGGATAATCTGGCTGATTATGAGACCTATCTCAGCTATATCAAACAGTACGCTCCCGAATACGAGCCTTGGGACGTTTATCAGGCAGGTTCTGAAGTGGATGACGTATGGATGATGGAGCAGGGCTTCTTTGGCCCCAAGGGCAACACCTTCCTGTGGGTGGATCCCGCCGAGGAAAACCCGCAGTTCTTCACCTGGTATGAATATGAAAAAACCCCTGAATTCCTGGAGATGATGAAGCGCTGGAACGAGGCTGGTTATTTCACCAAGTCCGCCCTTTCCGATACGGATTCCCAGAAGTTTAAGAGCGGTAAGTCTGCCAGCCGCGTCCATAATATCGACGCCTATTCCGGCGAGTACATTGATCATCCCGATTGGGGCATCAAGTATGCCAACTTTATCACGGACGTGTCGAACCTGCCCTTTACTCAGGACGCTCTGGTCATTTCCAACACCTCGGATAATCCCGAGCGTGCGCTGGCGCTGTACGACCTGATCACCAGCGATGAGGAGGCTTTCCGCGCCTTCTATTATGGCATCGAGGGCACTACCTACGAGATCATCGACGGCCAGGTGAAAAATCTGGATGCGGACAACTATGGCTTCTCTGCCTGCTGGGCGGCGCGCACCACGGAGTTTAACCTGGATTCCTACGGCGCTCCCGCTGATCTGAAGACCTTGAAGGAAGGCTTTGACGAGCACATCAAGGAGATGGACGGAGAGGGCAGCCAGAAGCTTCAGGGCTTCTCCCTTGACACCTCCTCCATCGAGACTGAGTATGCTGCGGTGCAGAACGTGATTCAGCAGTACTGGTGGCCTCTGGAGCTGGCCTATGTGGATATCGAAAGCGGCCTGAAGGATTATCAGTCGAAGATGGAAGCTGCGGGCATCGAGAAGGTGCGCGAGGAGTTCCAGAGACAGCTGGACGAATATCTTGCTTCCCTGAAATAATAACTGCTTTGGAAAAAGGACTGCTGCCAAGGGAGAAGATTCTCCCGAGGCTGCGGTCCTTTTTTGTTGTTGACCTTTCCGGTCTTATGTCCAAGATCACTTCACTATCCCTAAAATTGCAGGAGCAACTCAATATTTCTAACATAATTGTAATAAATTAATATGAAATATAGTGGAATACATCTAAAATCATTAAGTTATTCCTTGAAATCGTAGTTTTTTCTTGTTTCTAAGGAAAGCTCCCTCATAGTAAGATAACAGAGGAAAGGGCGTACGTGATTTTTTGAAAAGGGAGAGCCGGCTGACGGACTTTCTCTAAAAGAAGAGAAGACGGCGTCCTTGTACTCTTAATTTTTTAGGGAGGTATTGTTATGAAAAAACCAGTCAAACTGACGTCCCTTCTGCTGGCAATCGCTTTGCTGGCAAGCGTTTTCGCCGGATGTGGGGACGGCAAGAAGGAGAGCAGCTCTTCCCCGGCGCAATCGCCTGCTTCCAAGGCGGAAGAATCCTCTGCGGCAGGCGCGGAATCCACACCTGTTGAAACGGGCGATCTGGACACGTCCAAGGAAGTTGAAATCGTGATGTATGTAGTCAGCGACCGTCCTGCAAAGCAGGATGAAATTGATGAAAATTTCAACAAGCTGTTTAAGGAAAAGCTCAATTGTACGCTGAAGGTAAACTGGATCGGTTGGGCGGAGTATCCCAATAAATATCCGCTGCTGTTCTCTTCCGGCGAGAAATTTGACATGGCTTACGCGGCTACCTGGTTGAATTTTGCCTCTCTGGCCCAGAAAGGAGCTTTTATGAGCCTGGATGAGCTCTGGCCCAAGTATGCGCCGAAGAACTTTGAGCGCCAGTCGGAAGCTGCTCTGCGGCAGGCTACTGTGGAAGGTCATTACTACTGCATTCCCACCCTGCTTGCCACCTATTCCGCCTATGGCCCCATTTACCGCACCGACATTCTGGAGGGCACGGATTGGGACGGAAAAATGGAAAATCTCGCAGATTTTGAGGCCTATCTGGGGTACGTCAAAAAGACGGCTCCGCAGTTTGAACCCTACAATGTCATGCAGTCCGGTTCGGAAGTGGACGATATGTACATGCGGGAGCAGGGGATGTATGCGGTGAAGGGAGCCACCAATGATTTCCTGTTTATCGACCCCAACGAGACAGACCCTAAAATTTTTACCTATTATGAATATGAAAAGACCCCTGATTTCCTGGAAATGATGAACCGTTGGAATGAGGCGGGCTACTTTACGAAATCCGCCCTGTCAGATACGGATTCTCAGAAGTTCAAAAATGGAATTGCGGCATCTACCATTCACAACATTGACAGCTATTCCGGGAATTACATTGACCACCCGGACTGGGGCGTCAAATATGCAAACTTTGTCAAGGATGTTTACAACATGCCCTTTACCCAGGATACAGTGGTCATCTCCAACACTTCGGAGAATCCTGAACGGGCTTTGGCGCTTTACGATCTGATCACCAATGACGAAGAGGCTTTCCGCGCTTTCTATTATGGCATCGAGGATACCTCTTATGAGATCATTGACGGCCAGATCAAAAACCTGGATGCTGACAACTACGCGTTTTCAGCCTGCTGGGCGGCCCGGACAACGGAATTCAACCTGGATTCCTACGGAGCGCCGGCGGACCTGAAGACCTTCAAGGATGGATTTGATGAGTACATCAAGGAGAAAAATGGGGAAGGCGGAGCAAAATATGCCGGTTTCGCCATCAACACTTCTTCTATCGAGACTGAGTATGCTGCCTGCCAGAACGTACATCAACAGTACTGGTGGCCGTTGGAACTGGGTTATACCGATGCAGAATCCGGCTTGAAGGATTACCAGGCAAAAATGGAAGCAGCAGGGATAGAAAAGGTCCGTGAAGTGATTCAGGGACAGCTGGAGGAATATATTGCTTCCTTAGCATAAAATTGTAACAAGCTGGAAGGACAGCGAAAAAAAGCTGTCCTTCCTTTCTGCATTCTCTGCCACGCTTTAGTTCTTTTTACTCTTCCGGAAGAATGCTTGTACTTTAAGCAGAGAAATGTTACCATGTTACTGTCTATAAATAGTGTTTGCATGAGCCTGCAGAGGAATGTTCCGGATGTGTTGGAGAGGAGTTGGTTCGGTGAAGCTGGGGTTGGCTTATTTTCATGGCTATGATCAGGAGAAGGTAAATGTACAAAAGCAGCTGGGGCTCTGCGAGGTGATATCCGGTTCGCGGGAAATGGACGGGTATGCGCCGTACACGATGGAGAGCGTGCAGGCTATCCAGAAGCAGTACGCACAGGCTGGGCTGAAGCTTTCGGTGATCGAGGGCCCTCCCGCTCTGGACGAGGTGAAATTGGGACGTCCCGGCGCGGACGAGCAGCTGGCGCAATTCAAGGAGTTTATTGCGGCCTGCGGAACCCTGGGCATTGATACGGTATGCTATAACTGGATGCCGGTCCTGGGCTGGTACCGTACCCATATGAATCTGGCCGCCCGGGGAGGGGCTACTGTGACGGGGTTCCGCCTGGAGGATACCGATTCCGCAGAGCGCACTTATGCGGGAGAGATTTCCGCCGACAGGCTCTGGTCTACGCTGGAGGGCTTTCTGCGGGAGATCCTGCCGGAATGCGAACGGTACGGCGTCAGGCTGGCGCTGCATCCGGATGATCCGCCGGTATCCCCGCTCAAGGGGATTTCGAGAATCCTGACCAGCGCGGACGCTTTTAAGCGTGTTTTTTCCCTTCGGGAAAGCCCTATGAATGGTATGACCTTCTGCCAGGGCTGCTTTGCCACCATGGGAGAAGACATACCTGCGTCGATCCGGCGCTTTGGGAAGGAAAAGATTTTCTTCGTACACTTTCGGGATGTACAGGGAACCCGGGAAAGGTTTCAGGAGACCTTTCATGACGATGGGAAAACGGATATGTACGAGGCGATGAAAACCTATTACGACATTGGGTTTACCGGTGTTGCCCGTCCGGATCATGTGCCCACCCTGCTGGGCGAGGACAACGGCAACCCGAGTTATGGAGTACTGGGCAATTACTTTGCGGTGGGGTATATCAAGGGATTGATGGAGGCCGCAGAGCAAGAAACACGAAAACTGAACGCTGTGAGACAAGAAGGAGGCTGAACCATGGAAAAGACAGACAAGGCTGATGCGAGACCCGGCGATTCCAACCGCATCACCCGGGAGTATCTGGATTCCCTGCTGGTGGAAACACGCCTGGTAGACTCCGTGCTGCCCTGTACGGAGCTGGAGCTCTACGGACACACCTTTTCCACGCCGGTGATGATGGCGGCTTTGTCCCATCTGGACAGCTGCTGGCCTAACGGCATGGTGGAAATGGCAAGGGGAGCAGCAGCGGCAAATGCGGTGATGTGGGCAGGCATGGGAGAGGAAGCCGAGCTGGAGGCGATTACGGCCACCGGCGCGAAGACCATAAAAATAGTAAAGCCTTATGCGGACGAGGCGCTGATCTTCCGTAAGCTTCGCCATGCGGAGGCCTGCGGAGCCCTGGCGGTGGGTATGGATATCGACCATGCCTTCGGGCGCGGCGGCGCCTTCGACACGGTGCTGGGGTATCCCATGGAGGCAAAGTCGTTGGAACAGCTTCAGTGCTATTGTGCGGCCACAAGCCTTCCCTTTGTGGTCAAAGGAGTGCTCAGCGTGCAGGACGCCCGACGCTGCCTGGCGGCTGGCGCCGGCGGCATTGTGGTTTCCCACCATCACGGCATCCAGGATTATGCTGTGCCGCCCCTGCGCGTTCTGCCGGATATCCTGAAAGAGGTAAACGGCAGGATTCCCGTTTTTGTGGACTGCGGCATTTCCAGCGGAATGGATGTGTTCAAGGCAATGGCTTTGGGCGCGTCGGCGGTTTCGGTTGGAAGAAAGATGATGGAGTACCTCCATGTCTCCGGCGCTGCCGGTGTGGAGCAGGCCATCCATGAAATGACGGGGGAATTGGCGACGGCCATGGCGCGTACCGGAACAAGGAACCTGTTCTCCTTTGATCCTTCCGTGATCTGGAGCAGCTGACGCTCCGGCATACTCTATGACGGAAGAGACTTCAGCAGCTGAGAATAGAAAATAAAAGAACACCGGCAAAGCCGCAGATGTGAGTATGTCCAGTAATACGGACAGTGACAAATGCGGAGGCCGGTGTTTTCGTTGTTTTATGGGGGAGCAAAACGGACAGCGTCCTTATGAACAAGACGCTGTCCGTTCCTTTCTTCAGGCGTCGTTCTCATTTTGGCTTGTGATATACTGCCGAAATGGAGAACGGGATAAACCAAGTTTGTCAGCGGATCACGATAGTGCTGAGTGTTCTGGCAGGCGCTTTGATCCGGATGACCTGGCCCTGAATGCGAATAGCGTATTTCTGATCCTCATCCTGCTTGTTCAGCACGACTGCGGCGATGGAGCCGTCCGGATTTTTGGCGGCAGTCATCTCCACCTTGTCGTCACACCGGGAACAGCCGATCCGCATGGCCCCGGGCAGAATGTATTTGGAGAAATGCCCAATGTAGTCGTAGGTCAGATTTGTCCGGTAGCTGTAATCGTCGTTTACGATCATACAGGCGGTGAATCCCCCGGGCACATGGCGGGGACCGCCGTTTTTATCGACGCAGAGGTTCCAGTCGATCCAGCGGTTCATACCCGCGTTGAGGTTGCCGATGATGTCGTGGGCATAGGCTACGGCGTCCTCATATTCCACGGTTTCCGGCGTCTTCCCGCCGCCGCCGAAACCCATAAAGCCTACACGGCCCGGCATGTGCAGGCCGCAGCACTCGCTCATCATCAGCACCTTGCCGGGATATTTCCTGCCGGCCATCTCCACCGCCTCGAAATGATCCCCGGAGTACCAGTGGAAAGCCAGCCCTTCGATCATGGAATCAGTGGCGCTGTCGATGATGTCTGTAGCATATTCCAGAACCCTTTCCTTGTTGTGATCCCAGATGTAGATTCCCACTTTCCCGGCGAGTCCGGCAGCTTCAAAAGCCGGATAGAGGAAATCACGCAGGAAAATCTTTTGCTCCTCCGCCGTCCAGACACAGCTGTCCCAATCGGTGGCTGCGATGGATTCGTTCTGGATGGACATCATGGTGACGGGTATGCCCTCCTGGAGATAAGCGTTGACAAATATTGTCAGATATTTGGCCCAGGAGGCGTAATATTCCGGCTTCAGGCTGCCGCCGTTGCAGCGGGAGGGCGTGTCGTAGTCGATTTCCTTTTTCATATGGCCCGGAAGGTCTCCGTAGACGGAAGCGTCGTTCTTCGGGCGTTCCGGAGGAGTCTTCCAGCAGGCAGGCGGAGACCAAGGGCTCAGCAGCACGGAAATCGGCTCTTTGGACATGGCGAGGGCTTCCTTCAGAACCGGGAGGATGTATTTCTGGTCCCGTTTCAATGAAAATGTTTCAAAGTCCGGGTCTGCTATCGGGTCCTCTACCGCTGTGTATTCCTCCAGGGAATAGTCACAGCTGTCCATATGGACTCTCAGAAACTTGACATGGCTGCCCTGTTCTCCAAAGAATGCCTCCAGAGCGGACTTTCGGGTTTGTTCGTCCATTTGGGAAAGCAGATAGGCGGAGGTTTCGGTCATGGCGCCGCCGAATCCTTCGATGGTTTGGTAGGTAATATCCGGATAAAGATTCAGGACGCCGGATTCCAGATGTCTTGGCTCGTCGGCCTCCGGAGTGACCGGAATCCGTGTCGTTTCCGGGTAAGCTTTTCCGTTGGCGGAAAAAGTGACAATCTGTTCACACTGCATGTTTTTTCTCCTTTCTTTGCGGGCTGTATCGTTGTTTGGGAGCCCTCGGCGGACGGGGATAACGCGCTCCCTTTCGTGCCCCTATCATAGCATATAAAATAGGTTTTGTCTTACCTGATTCAGGCTCATTTTTCCAGGATTCTATCAAAATCAGAAGGACTTTCTTGCTAAATTTCCATTTTTCTGCTATTGTGAAGACAATATGGAAAAAAGCAGGAGTGTTCGGATGTAAACGGAGGAGAGACGCATGAGCCATTCCGGATATTATGAGATTGTGGGCAGCACCGTGAACCGCACAGGACTCAAGATGAACGTGATTGCGGGAAATATCCTATTCAACCGGCTTCACTGGCACGACAGCCTGGAAATCATCTGCTGCATCCACGGAAGCGTACAGGTGAGAATACAGGGGGAGGCTTACGTGCTGAAGGAAAATGACCTGGTTGCCGTCAACTGCGGTCTCAGCCACGAGCTCACAGAGGGCTTGCCGGGAGGACTGCAGCTGGTGTTTTCGGTGGAACCGTCGCTGCTGCGGCTTCCGGCAGGAAGCCGATACGGCTTTTCCACGGTAGGAGAGAATGCCTTGCCGAAAGACCAGAAGGATATTTGCGAAGTCCGGTCGGCAATCGCCCGGCTGGCAGCTTTGCTGACCCCCGACGCGGCGGATTACAAGCGCTGGAGGAAAAACCCCGCGTTTTACCAGCAGTGGGGAGCCGGCGCCATGGACTCGGAAGAACAGTGGTATCAGTATCATAAGGAGCTGTACCATATTTTGATGTGTCTTTCCAGGCACAGTTTCCAGCCCGGTGCGGAAAACGCTTCAGGCCGCCCGCTGGACCGGTTTATTCACTGTGTAGAAATCGTGCACAAGGAATACGACAGCCCCCTTTCCGCCAGTGTCCTGGCGGAAAGGATTGGCTTCAGTGAGCCCACGATCTACCGCCTTTTTCAAGAGCATATGGGAGTGAGCCTGACCCGGTACCTGAATTCTGTCCGGGTCAGCGCCGCCTGCGGGCTGATGGAAAACCTGGAAGGCTGCAGCATGACGGAAATTGCAGAACAATGCGGCTTTACCAGCCTGAGCAATTTTTACCGGACCTTCCGTCAATTCGTGGGAGTGCCGCCCCGGGAATACCGGAAACAGAGACAGGCATCGGCTGGCTTGCGGGGTATGCAGAAGGATTTGCTGCTGCAGAACCGGTTTCAGCCCTTTTGGCAGCTGCCCTATTCCCGCGAAGAACTGCGGCGCATCGGAGAGGGACAACCCCTCTCGAGTTAGCGCCGCCCTTGTTCCAAACCTGGAACGTTGAGAGGGAAGTATGCCTCTGGCTTGTCCGCTCCTGGGAAAATTCAGTCATCCAGAAGACTGCGCAGTCCCACCACCTGGTTAACTGGCAGGGAGAAAGCCGCCACCACCCGGTCCTGTTTGGAACCTGCCTTTTCCATTATGGCATGCATGATGTTTTTTTCATCCCTCTGTCTGGAGACAATGTAGATCAGCTCCTGTTCGGAGGCGATCGACATGCCAAAGAAGGGCGCGGCGTTTTTTTCGCCGATCCCCTTGGCGTGAATAATGGTGCCTCCGCCGGCGTTCGCGCTGCGTGCGGCCTCCATCACCAGTTCAGTATACCCTTTTTGGGCAATCACAACGATCAAAGAAAAGCGGTTTTCTTCCATTTCCATCACCTCATTTTGTTCTGTTTTTTGACCCTGCGTCAGATATTGCAGGCTGAGCGAGTTCGCCGCGCACTGCAGGGGAATGGTAAAGGAAATCCCATTGCCCGGCACGTCAATCTGCATGGTGCGCATCTGGCCGCGCAGCAGCCTTGCTGCCAGAGAGCCCGGAACCACAGCGGAGAGCATGATCTTCTCCGTCTTTTCAATGCCCAGCAGATCCAGGGTTTTCTTTTGCGCTGTGCCCTCGCACAGCGCGGCAGTCAGGGAATGAACCCCGCTTTCATAGAAAAACTCAATGAAATCCTCGCCGTATTCCCGCTTGGCAATTGTTATCAAATAGTACATGTTACCCATTGTTGTGACCATACCTTTCCCACGCTGGTCCGCGGATTTTGCAGTTTTATTTTGCACAGCCAAATAGTGATATCCTGCATCTGTTTCCGAAAGCTTGTTTCCGTCTCTCGTCAAAACGTGATGATATCGTCATCCTCAGGGTCAGATGGGCTGACAGCGTCTGTCTCCTCTGCCTCTTTGGATTTCTGTTTGTAATATACCCCCAAAACCTGTATGGCAATCAAGGGAGTCATGGCCACCATAGCCACTACGCCGAAGGCGTCCACCACTACATTCCCGCCCACGCCGCTGCAGGTACCCATGGCGAGGGGAAGTAAGAAGGTGGCGGTCATGGGTCCGGAAGCCACACCGCCGGAGTCAAAGGCAATGGCGGTGAACAGCGGCGGGGAGAAGAAGGTGAGAACAGCGGCGGCAAGGTATCCCGGAATCAGCAGATAGAGGATAGGCAGTCCGGTTACAATACGCAGCATGGCAAGCCCTACCGAAACGGAGACGCCGATAGAGAGACTGGTTGACAGTGCCTTTTTGGGGATGGCCCCCGCAGTGATGGTGAAAACCTGCCGGTTCAGCACATGGACCGCGGGTTCCGCTGCAACAATAAAGTAGCCGATTACCATGCCGATTGGGATGATGATCCAATTGTACGGCAGACTCCCTATCAACTCGCCGATATAATTGCCCACCGGCATGAAGCCCACATTTACGCCGGTCAAGAATAAAACAAGGCCGGCATAGGTGTAGGCCAAGCCTACACAAATCTTGATCAGCTCGCCTTTTTTCAGATGGAGCCGGGTGAATTGGAACAGCAGGAAGAAGGCGAGAATCGGACAGAGAGCAATCCCCACTTCCTTTATGTATTTTGGCAGGGAAGAGAGGAACATTTGGGAGAGCTCTTTGGAATCAGAGATTTCCGGAATAGCGACGGGAATATATTCGCCGGTCCCTGCCCGGTAGGCAATCCCGAGAATCAGAACGGCGAGAATCGGGCCCACAGAGCACAGGGCCACCAGGCCAAAGCTGTCGTTTTCCGCATCGCTGTCGCTTCGGATCGCCGCAACGCCCACGCCCAGAGCCATGATAAACGGCACGGTCATGGGGCCGGTAGTGACGCCGCCGGAATCAAAGGCCACCGAAAGAAATTCCCTGGGAACAAACTGTGCCAGCAGGAAGACAAGAGCATATACGCCGATCAGCAGGTAGGAGAGCTTGATACGGAACAGCATACGCAGCATGGCAACCACAAGGAAAACACCCACTCCTACAGCCACGGCGACGATCAGCGTCATGTTGGGGATGCCGGGAACCTGTTCGGCCAGAACCTGGAGATCCGGTTCGGACATGGTGATAAAAATACCCACCAGAAAGCTTACCAGCACCACCAGCCAGATACTTCGTGATTTGGTGACGGCAGAGCCTACGTGAGTGCCGATGGGGGTCATGGCCATGTCGGTACCCAGAGTAAAAAGACCCATGCCCAGGATCAGCATCAGCGCGCCCAATACAAAGCCCATCAACAGGCCGTTGGGAACGGGAGAAACGGAAAAGCACAGCAGAAAAACTATCCCTGTGACCGGCAGTACGGAGGACAGGGATTCTTTGAGCTTTTCCGTTAATATGGTCCGATTTTGTTTCAGTTGGCGAAATTTTGATTTACTCACGAAACACCTCTTTCTAAGCACAATTGCGGTACGTATGGAAGATACTCTTTGGAAGAATTCTCACTTCCCAAGACGGATCTTTCCCGGGTATTCCTATTATAGCATAAAAGGCGTGGTGTTGAAAAGTAAATAAAATTTGAACGAATAAGTATTTTGTTTTAGATATTATAGAATTGAAAGACTGACTCCGGTTATTCCGTACAGGAAAAGCTGCCGTCCTCCTGCAGAAGTAAGGCCAGGTCGGCCGGACCGCTTTCCTCAAGGCAGCGGCGGATGTTCACTCCGTCGCCGGTCCGGTAAAATGCTTCGGCCTCTTCTCGGGAAAGACCGCCCTGCATCTTTCGGCGGAGCAGGCGTTCCCGCAGCAGGTTTTCCCTGGCCCGGAGAAAAAGGGTGAGGTCTGCGCTGTGGGAGAGCTCTGCCCAGCCTTTTTCACGGAGCAGCAGCCAGTTGCCTTCAATCAGCACAATAGGGTCCGTGACGGGCAGCTGTTCTTCCACCACGTCGTGGAGGCGGCGGTCGTAGACGGGCCACAGGGGGTCCTCCCTGCCCAAAGCGGCAAGCTTTTCAGCAAAATGGACCAGATCGTAGGTTTCCGGGCTGCCTTTCACCTGCCTCATGGGCAAGATATGGCCGTCCTTCTGCCGCACGTTGTGGGTTAAGATGTAGTCCTGGTGAAAATGAAAGCCGTCAAGACCCAACGCCTGCATGGGCAGGCAGTCCGGAAGCTCCCGGGACAAGAGGGAGAGGTAGGCCGCCAATGTGGATTTTCCGGCAGCGGGGGGCGCGGCCAGGAATACGATAAGCCGTTCTCCTTTTTCCCTTTGCAAAAGGGCGAGCCTGCGGAGGAGCGGGACAAAAAGACCGTGAATATCTTCCTGGGCGAAACGCGCCTGTACGGGAAAGCCGTTGATGGAAAAGCTGTAAGAATTCCAGGTTTTTGCAGACATGGCAGACTCCTTTCGTTATGAGCGAGACTTCTGTTGACGGGCGGCCTCCATTAAACGCTCTCGTTCCATCTTGTTCAGCGGGTGGAACAGGACAAAATCCCGACTTGCCGCTGGGTGCCCTTGCCCTCAGGGCGCGGCGATATCCCAGGCGCGTTCAAACTGCCTAAGGCGCAGGGCGGCAATTTGAGGATCGTCGTCGGGGAACAGTAGCTCCCGGGCGTCCCTCCATGCGGTTTTAGTCAGGCAGGCGGAGCCGTAAGCGGTATATGTTCTGTCCAGGATGACGGCCTTTTCGTGAAGAGCAGGCAGAACTCTCATTTCCATTCCATTCTTTCCAAGGCATTCTTCTGTCACTGCCCTGCCAGAACCGGAACCGGTAAGCAGGCGGATGGAAACCCGAAAAGACAGGGATTTCAAAATCCAGAGAAAGGCTTCGTCCAGAAAAGGGACGGCGATGTCCAGTGAATTTTCAGCCAGACTTAGAAAATTTAAAATACGGTCCTCCCCAAAAGAGGAAATCTGATCCCGAGGAAAGTCTGTAAGCATTCCCCGAAAATTTTTCCATTTTCTGCGGTGAGGCACAGCAAGCTCCCGCAGCGCTTCTCCGGCAAAACGGTCCAAGACCGAGCTGAAAGGCACCGCCATATTCCAGCCTCTGCTATTTCGGTGGATCCTGCGGGATTCTACCGGCGCCCAATAGGCCCGTTTTTCCTCCGGGTGATACAGGATCAGGATGACGGGGACAGAGTAGGAGGTCCAGTAGTCCAGATGCCGCAGAGATCCTGTATAGACAAAGCCTTCTTCGGTCCGTCTTTCAAACCAGCTTTTTCCGCTTTTGATCTGGGCCGCCAGCAGGCGGCCGGTGGGCTTTCCTTCCTCACAGATTTCAATGTGCGCGTCGATGCCGTAGTCTTCCACCGGCTGCTCCCGGAAAATCCAGCGGAGTTCTTCGCTCACAATGCTTCCCACCGCGTAAAGACCCGCTCTCGCGGTAGTTGACCGGTTCTGCTCCATCAGCGTTCCTTTCCTTTCGCGGTTCTCCCGGTGTGCTGGAATCCGGCGGAAAGCAGCCTGGAAAGGTTCTCCATTGTAATTTTCAGGTTTTTTTCGCTTTCCCACCGGGATTGGCTGAAATCCATCGCTTTGGTATTGATACTGAACATTGCGGTTACGCCTTGTTCGTAGATCTCTTCTGCGCCGTCTGCGATGGAACCCACAACCGCCACAACGGGGATTTGCTGTTTTGCCGCCCGTCTGGCAACCCCTGCTACCACCTTGCCGCGCAGGCTCTGCCCGTCTATCTGCCCTTCTCCGGTCAAGACCAGGTCTGTGCCGGTCAGACAGAAATCAAAGTTTGTCAAATCCAGAATAGTCTCGATGCCAGGCTTCAGCTGGGCGTGGAAAAAGGCGTGCATACCAGCGCCCGCCCCGCCAGCCGCGCCGCCGCCCGGCAGTCCGGAAACGTCTGTACCAAGCTCTTCTGCTATTTTTTTGCACAAATGCCGCAGGCCCTGATCCAGACGGATGACGGCTTCCCTATCCGCACCCTTTTGCGGGGCGAAAATATAAGCCGCCCCCGTCTCCCCGAAGGGGGGACTGTCCACGTCGCACATGGCGGTGATAGAGAGCTTGCGGAGAAGAGGATTCAGGCCCGAACAGTCGATACGGTCGATCTCGGCGAGGGTATCCCCGGTGGGGACAAAACTCCTGCCGTCCTTGTTCCGAAAGACCACTCCTGCGGCAGCGGCGGCCCCGCAGCCGCCGTCGTTGGTAGCGCTGCCTCCAAGCCCCAGAATAATCTGCTCCACACCGTCCTCTGCTGCGGCAAGCAGCAGCTCGCCCACGCCGTAAGTGGTAGCTTTTCCAGGGTTCAGCCTGTCCTTAGCCAGAGGAAGCCCGGCGCATGCCGCCAGTTCCACCACGGCGGTCTTCCCTCCTGGCAGAACGCCGTAGCAGGACTGCATGGGCTCTCCGAAAACTCCATGTACCTGGACGTACTTCTTTTTGCCGCCAAGAGCACAAAGAAAGCAGTCTACGCTGCCCTCTCCTCCGTCGGCTACGGGAATACTGACGAGCTCTGCATCGGGGAAATGCGCCTGTAAAACGCCGGACATGATGCGGCATACAGTTTCAGAACTCATGGTGCCCTTGAAGGAATCGGGAATCAAGATTATCTTTTTCATCTTCTGTTCTCCATTCATTTCCAGCACGGAGCCGGTTTTATGACAAAGCAGTCTGTATGGCAACCTTGATGACGCCGTCACGGCGGTTTTCGAACAGTTCGTATGCTGCGGCGATTTTCCCCAGAGGATAGGTGTGTGTGATAAGAGGCGTGGTATCGATTTTACCGTTTTCGATCAGCCTCAGCGTTTCAGCACAATTGCAGCCGTCTACTCCGCCTGTTTTAAAGATGAGGTTTTTGCCATACATTTCCGGAAGCGGCAGAATTTGCGGCTCATCATAGAGGGCGACCACTGTAACCACAGCGTTGGGCCGGGCATACTGCCACGCCATACGGAAGGAATCTTGGCTGCCTGCTGCTTCGAGAACTACGTCCGCTCCGCCATAGGGACAGCGCTGCCGGAGAACTTCCGGAAGGTGTTCCGGTTCTGCTGCGAGAATCTGCGGATAATGCTGCCGTATAAACTGCAGGCGCCGCGGATCTTTTTCACAGACGATCACCTGCCGGGGCGACCGAAGCAGCACGCATTGCAGGGTGCAGATTCCTGTAGGGCCTGCGCCAATCAGCAAGACGGTGTCTTCGGGCTTGATTTCAGAGATCTGGGCGGCCCAATAGCCAGTGGCAAGAATGTCGCCTACGAACAGGGCCTGTTCATCGGTGACGCTGTCTGGAATACGGTTCAGTCCCTGATCGGCATAAGGAACACGGACGTATTCCGCCTGTCCGCCGTCGATCCGGCAGCCCAGCGCCCAGCCTCCGTTCGGATCCGTGCAGTTATTCACCCAGCCGTGTCTGCAAAAAAAGCAGTTTCCGCAGAAGGTTTCCACGTTTACCGTTACCCGGTCTCCGGGAAGGACAGAGGAGACGGAGGAGCCAATTTTTTCCACAACGCCCACCATTTCGTGGCCTATCGTGATTCCCGGAACTGCTTTTGGAACGGAGCCGTGTTTGATGTGTAGGTCGCTGGTACAAATGCTGGAAAGTGTCACCCGGACAATGGCGTCCCTGCTGTCCAGCAAAACGGGCTTTGGTTTGTTTTGAAGTTCAAAAATCCCCGGTTCTACATAGGTATAAGCCAACATGTTGTGGCCTCCTTCCAGCGTGTGGGATTGGGCAGGACGCCGAAAAATGGATCCTGCAGCCGGCGAAGAACGAGGACGGTTCCCAGTCCCTCGTTTTCAATAGAATTATTTTACCACAGCATCAGAGTTTTGAAAATTGATTTCCGCTGATTTGAAGGCCGGAAGGCTTGACTTTTAAAAAATGAGACGGTATAATAATGAAAACTGAAAAATTTGCGGGCGTAGTTCAATGGCAGAACATCAGCTTCCCAAGCTGAATACGAGGGTTCGATTCCCTTCGCCCGCTCCAAAAGAGCAGCCAAGAGCTGTTCTTTTTTTATAGGGCGAAGGGAATCGAAAGCCCGTGAAGAAAAGGCGCCAGTGGCGCGTTTTTAGGGCGTGGGGATAGTGCGAGGAAGAAAACCAAACAAGCGCGCAGGGCGAGCACCGGGCCCAAGCATCAGCGAGGTTCCTTCGCCCGCTCCAAAAGAACAGCCAAGGGCTGTTCTTTTTTTATAGGGCGAAGGGAATCGAAAGCCCGTGAAGAAAAGGCGCCAGTGGCGCGTTTTTAGGGCGTGGGGATAGTGCGAGGAAGAAAACCAAACAAGCGCGCAGGTCGAGCACCGGACCCAAGCGTCAGCGAGGCTCCTTCGCCCGCTCCAAAAGAGCAGCCAAGGGCTGTTCTTTTTTTATAGGGCGAAGGGAATCGAAAGCCCGTGAAGAAAAGGCGCCAGTGGCGCGTTTTTAGGGCGTGGGGATAGTGCGAGGAAGAAAACCAAACAAGCGCGCAGGTCGAGCACCGGACCCAAGCGTCAGCGAGGCTCCTTCGCCCGCTCCAAAAGAACAGCCAAAGGCTGTTCTTTTTTTGTCTGGAAGAAGCAATTGGAAAATCAAAATCATTCCTGTTTCAATACATTAACCGTCAGATGTAGATATCCAGATATTACCAATGAAAAAGGAAATCGCCTGTGTTACAATAGAAAACAACAAAATAGGTTGGCTTGAAACTTTGTGCAGTGTTGAGGCTATACTTTTGATGCTGGACAGACCGAGGCTGATATAACGGCAGAAATGCGGGGGGCGAACCAAAGACAATGAAGAAGGAATAATAAATCAACAGTGAACTTTGCGCACTATGTTGCTGGGATTATCAAATTGTGAAGAAGAAAGACGATATATTAAAAAATGTGTCGTTGCTATGGTTTTTTTGTCAATTAGGCTATATAATGTTGCTTGCCACGTGAAGAAAGTGAGCACAGAAAAGAATAGCTCTTATTTTTAGTTGAATAGAGTTATTGTGGCTTTTCTGTTTTGGGTTGGGAGGAAGTTGTGTGAAAAAGTTAAATCAAAATGAGGAATATAACTATATTGCGGAGACGCTTCGGTGCCTCAGAGTGCGGGCGGATTTTTCTCAGCAGAACATTGCAGACATTCTCAATCTCAACCGTTCAACTTATACGTATTACGAGACGGGGAAAACCACGCCTGATGTGAGAACTCTCAATAAAATTGCCCATATTTTTGGGGTTTCTATCGAGGTGTTTTTTCCAGAAGAAGGAAAGCTTCCAGTTTTTCAGGATCCTGCCTGGGATACCAATAAACAGCGGCCCCGCAAGGCTGTCTCTGCGAATCCCCAGACGGTAGGCGATCTGAAGCCTGATGAAAAAACACTGATTGCCCTTCTGCGTTCCGACGACAGAATTACCGCAGCCAGTGTTGTGGATACGCTGAAGAAGAGGCTGGCTGAGGCGGATGCCAAAAAAGCGTAAGGCGGTTATTGCGAGGAAATATTCGACAAATTGTGACTAAATGTTTCCTCTCAGTGTGGTATATTAAATATCGTTGATAAACCGCATGTTGCGGGTTTATCCTTATAAATGGTCCGCGTGGTTGCGGATTTTCATGCGCTTGTAGCCCAGTTGGATAGAGCGTCAGACTCCGACTCTGAAGGCCGCTGGTTCGAATCCAGTCAAGCGCGCCAGCGGCGAGTTGCCGCTTATAAGTCTCGCACCTCACTCTGTGGGGTGCGTTTTATTTTGGCTGTGGTAAGCTAGGAGAACATTTTATAGTTTGGAGAGGAGAACGAGGTTGACGAGAAAAGAGATGAAACGGCGTGCTAAAACGCGGCTGAAAAAACATTATTTGATTTTTGTAGCCGCCTGCCTGATCGGTGCATTTTTGGGCGGGGAGTTTTCCGGATCCCTGGGGGCGCTCACGTCCTATTCCAGCGAGGATCTTACCCCGGAATCCAAGGCGGCTGCTCCCGGGAGAAGCCTGCTTCAGGATGAAAGCTTGGTGGACTTAATCGTGGATCTGGGAGAACAGGCTGAAAAGACGCCTCAAAAAAACGCAGAAAATGAAAATCCTATTTTTGGAACCAGCCGGGGGGTGTTCGCCTATCTGGTGGACGCAGCGACCTCGGGCTCGTTCCTTGTCACGGCGTTTTCAGCGCTGAACTCCCTGCTGGGTTCCCGCAGCGTGGCTTTGGGGATTTTGACAGGTCTGGCTTTCCTGGGCGTATTTGCGGTATGGTTCTTCGTACAGAATATGTACGCAGCCGTTTCCCGCAGAATTTTTTTGGAGGGACGCGTTTACGAAAAGGTGCCCGCCCAGAGATTCCTGTTTTTCTTTCGGGTCAAACGCTGGGCAAAGGTATCCTGGACCATGTTCGTGACCGCAGTGCTTCAATTTCTGTGGTCTCTGACCATTGTGGGCGGCATCATCAAACACTATTCTTATATCTTGGTGCCCTACATCGCGGCGGAAAACTCCGATGTCAAGGCACGAGAGGCCATCACGCTTTCCCGTAAGATGATGCACGGTCATAAATGGGAGTGTTTTGTGTTTGAACTGACGTTTCTGGGCTGGGAGGCCCTGGGGGTACTGACCTTTGGGCTTACCGCAATTTGCTACTCTAACCCCTATCGCGTGGCCTCGTTTAGCGAATACTATGCCGGTCTGCGGGAAAAGAGCCTGAACATCCGGCTGCCGGGCACGGAGCTTCTCAACGACCGCTATCTCTTTGAAAAGCCTGAACGTACTGTGGCGGAATCCGCCTATGCCGATGTGCTGGAGTTGATGGGGCAGCCTGTGGAGGATATGCCGGAACTCACTGGGTTCCGGGGTTTTATGGCTCGGAATTTCGGCATTTTATTCTCAGATTCCCCGAAAGAGCAGGCCTATGAAAAGAGCCAGGCAGACCAGTTATTGATTCGTTCCCGGAAAGAGGCGTTGGAGGGGAAAGCCTATCCGGAGCGGCTGTTTCCACTGCCGGAAACGGAGAAGCGTCCCCGCGTGGAAACGTCCCATTACCTGCGGCACTATTCCATCTGGTCCCTGCTTCTCATGTTTTTCCTGCTCTCATTTGTGGGCTGGATATGGGAGGTCATGCTTCATCTGGTGGCGGAACACGAGCTGGTTAATCGTGGGATGCTTCACGGCCCCTGGCTGCCCATTTACGGCGCGGGCAGCATACTTATTCTGGTTCTGCTCAACCGTCTGCGCAGCAGGCCCGCACTGGAGTTTGTCAGCGCCGTGGTGCTGTGCGGATTGGTGGAATACTTTACCTCCTATTTTACGGAGTTGACCCACAACGGCCAGCGCTGGTGGGATTACAGCGGCTATTTTATCAACCTGAACGGCCGCATCTGCGGAGAGGGGCTTTTGGTGTTCGGCCTGGGGGGTGTTCTGGTAGTCTATCTCCTGGCGCCCATGTTGGACGACTTTATCCGGCGCATTCCCCGGAAAGTGTTGATCCCTGTATGCCTGACTCTGGTGCTGTGCTTCTTGGGGGATCAGGCGTATTCGTCCAAGGTGCCAAACGCGGGGAAAGGTATCACAGAGGTGCAGGCAGCTTCCTCCGCAGCCGCCCTTCCTACGGCTCTTTTTTCAGAACAGCCCGTTGTGGGTGGTAGGGAGGCGGCACTGTGGCGGCGGTCTGTCTGATTCCGGTGTACGCGTTGCTCCTGGTCTATTTGGCTCGTTGGTCCCTGAAATGGCTGTCTGTCTGTTCTCTGCGGTTTACAGGGAAAGGTGTGAAAATCCTGGTGATTGTGTTGTGGATCTTTTTCGGCGCTTCTCCGGGAATAGCCTTCCTGCTTCCTGCCGGTACGGGAATCCGACGGATAATGGAGTATATTGGCAATTATTGGCTGGGAATTGTTCTTTACATGGCCATAGTGGTGGCGGTTTTTGACTTGGTGCGGGTTCTTTGGAAACATTTCCGGAAGAGGACTCCCCAAAGTGTCCATCTCCGCCGGAACCGGATGCTGGCCGGAGTCCTGGGACTGGTTCTTATTGCAGGAATCAGCGGTTATGGGATGGTGAACGCAGCCATCATCCGCACCACGCCTTATCAGGTCTCCATCCCCAAAGACGGAGGAAAGCTGAGCTCTCTGAAAATTGTGCTGGCTGCCGACCTCCACCTGGGATATAGCGTGGGAAAGACGCAGATGAGGCAGATGGTGGAGAAAATCAACCGGGAATCTCCAGACCTGGTGGTCATTGCCGGAGATGTCTTCGATAACGACTACGAGGCCATGGATGATCCCGAAGCCCTGATCTCCATCCTGCAGGGAATCCAAAGCAAGTACGGCGTCTATGCCTGTTACGGCAATCACGACGTATCGGAAAAAATTTTGGCGGGCTTTACCTTTGACCGTGCGGGTGAGAAAAAGGAGAGTGATCCGCGGATGGACTCCTTCCTGGAACGTGCGGGCATCCGCCTGTTGAAAGAGGAGTGGGAGCTTATCGACGGCAGCTTCTACCTGTATGGCAGACCGGATCAGGAACGCCCCGGAAGAGGGGTCGAGGTCCGGAAGACTCCCGCGGAACTCACGGCAGGGCTGGACGCCGAAAAAACCATTGTGGTGTTGGACCACGAGCCCCGAGAGCTGCAGGAGCTGGCCGACGCCGGGGTAGATCTGGACCTTTGCGGTCACACACACAATGGGCAGGTATTCCCTGGAAACCTGCTTATCAGGCTGTTTTGGGAAAATGCCTGCGGATACATGCAAAAGGATGGTATGCACAATATTGTCACCTCCGGCGTAGGTCTGTTCGGCCCCAATATGCGGGTGGCCACAGTGCCGGAAATCTGCATCGTGAACGTGAACTTTTCCGGAAGCCCTCCCCAGAAATAATATCTCGTCCAAACGTGTGGTACCAAAATTGTACGGACGGAGCCTGAAAGCGATGGAGCGGACTGGTCGGAAAAATTAAAGAACCGCAGCGGCTTGTCCGCAGCCGACAGGGCCGGCGGTCAATTGAATTTAGCAAGGAGGAGGTAAAAGCAGAACGCAGCCCGGTAATCCAAGATGCCGGACTGCGCTTTGTTGCCTTCGGAGGGCGGCTGTATCATTCCACACCGCGGATGGTACAGATTGGCAGACTGTCGCTGCATTTCGTAATTATAGAACTAAGTGTATCTTCCTATGTACAAAAGCAGAAGATGCCCCCAAGATATAGGAAAAGGAGAAGAAAAAGAAAATAAAGCAAAAAAAAGGAGAAAAAGTAGTTGACAAAAGGATAAGGATTTGATATTATAGTCAAGCGCTCGAGAGAGAGGGCGGAAGCGGAAGGGAGCTCGAGAGAGCTTGAAGCCGCATAGAAGCTGGATTTCGAGAGAGCAGAGGACCTTGAAAATTAAACAACGAGAAGAAAGATAGGACCCGTAATTCCTTGAGGGAACTCGAGGGAGAACAAAGGAAACAGAACCTAAAATCTGTGACAGACGTCAGAGACGTCAAATGAGCTACAAAAGCTCTAAAGATGATTTGAGACCCGAGAGGGTTTTAGATACCATATTTTAGAGAGTTTGATCCTGGCTCAGGACGAACGCTGGCGGCGTGCCTAACACATGCAAGTCGAACGGAGATAGACGCTGAAAGGGAGACAGCTTGCTGTAAGAATTTCTTGTTTATCTTAGTGGCGGACGGGTGAGTAACGCGTGAGTAACCTGCCTTTCAGAGGGGGATAACGTCTGGAAACGGACGCTAATACCGCATGAGACCACAGCTTCACATGGAGCGGCGGTCAAAGGAGCAATCCGCTGAAAGATGGACTCGCGTCCGATTAGATAGTTGGCGGGGTAACGGCCCACCAAGTCGACGATCGGTAGCCGGACTGAGAGGTTGAACGGCCACATTGGGACTGAGACACGGCCCAGACTCCTACGGGAGGCAGCAGTGAGGGATATTGGTCAATGGGGGAAACCCTGAACCAGCAACGCCGCGTGAGGGAAGACGGTTTTCGGATTGTAAACCTCTGTCCTCTGTGAAGATAGTGACGGTAGCAGAGGAGGAAGCTCCGGCTAACTACGTGCCAGCAGCCGCGGTAATACGTAGGGAGCGAGCGTTGTCCGGATTTACTGGGTGTAAAGGGTGCGTAGGCGGCTCTGCAAGTCAGAAGTGAAATCCATGGGCTTAACCCATGAACTGCTTTTGAAACTGTAGAGCTTGAGTGAAGTAGAGGTAGGCGGAATTCCCGGTGTAGCGGTGAAATGCGTAGAGATCGGGAGGAACACCAGTGGCGAAGGCGGCCTACTGGGCTTTAACTGACGCTGAGGCACGAAAGCATGGGTAGCAAACAGGATTAGATACCCTGGTAGTCCATGCCGTAAACGATGATTACTAGGTGTGGGGGGTCTGACCCCCTCCGTGCCGGAGTTAACACAATAAGTAATCCACCTGGGGAGTACGACCGCAAGGTTGAAACTCAAAGGAATTGACGGGGGCCCGCACAAGCAGTGGAGTATGTGGATTAATTCGAAGCAACGCGAAGAACCTTACCAGGTCTTGACATCCAACTAACGAAGCAGAGATGCATTAGGTGCCCTTCGGGGAAAGTTGAGACAGGTGGTGCATGGTTGTCGTCAGCTCGTGTCGTGAGATGTTGGGTTAAGTCCCGCAACGAGCGCAACCCTTACTGTTAGTTGCTACGCAAGAGCACTCTAGCAGGACTGCCGTTGACAAAACGGAGGAAGGTGGGGACGACGTCAAATCATCATGCCCCTTATGACCTGGGCCTCACACGTACTACAATGGCCATTAACAGAGGGAAGCAAGCCCGCGAGGTGGAGCAAAACCCTAAAAATGGTCTCAGTTCGGATCGTAGGCTGAAACCCGCCTGCGTGAAGTTGGAATTGCTAGTAATCGCGGATCAGCATGCCGCGGTGAATACGTTCCCGGGCCTTGTACACACCGCCCGTCACACCATGGGAGCCGGTAATACCCGAAGTCAGTAGTCTAACCGCAAGGGGGACGCTGCCGAAGGTAGGATTGGCGACTGGGGTGAAGTCGTAACAAGGTAGCCGTATCGGAAGGTGCGGCTGGATCACCTCCTTTCTATGGAGACCAAAAGGAGACGGAAGTCAGCCTTTTAACATCCAAGGTCAGGACGAGTCTTAGAAATCTAATCGTTGTTTAATTTTGAGGGTCCTGAAAGGGAACCTCAGGAGAGAAAGGGAACACTTCTTTTCTGAAAAGAATATGGGGGTGTAGCTCAGCTGGGAGAGCACCTGCTTTGCAAGCAGGGGGTCATCGGTTCGAACCCGTTCATCTCCACCAGACCTGCGGAAGGCAAGCTGCGATAGGGAGCAAGGTTGAGAAATTGGCATTGCGCCCGTATTGTTGACAAGTCGGAGGCAGGAAAAGGGCAGAGTGGTAGAAACCACCTCTCAAACCAAGAAATGGGCTTATAGCTCAGCCGGTTAGAGCGCACGCCTGATAAGCGTGAGGTCGGTGGTTCGAGTCCACTTAAGCCCACCAGCACCGAGAGGTGCGGGGATTAAGAAAAGAGAAGCAGTGTCGGAAGCTTATACGAAGTATAAGCCAAAAGGCAGAGAGTGACTCGGTTCTTAAGCCCAAGAAGAGTACCTTGAAAACTGAATAAAGCGAAGCAGATAAGAAATCGAGAATGTTATTTAGATTTAATTTGGTCGAAAGATCTGGTTAAAGGTAAATGACTACAATTTCAAAGAAGCGAAGAAGCAGGAAGGGAAGAGACGCCTTTTCTGCAAAGTTAAGTCTATTCAAAGAAATGCGAAAGATTTAGCTACTCAAAAGAAAGAATCACATGGTCAAGCTACAAAGAGCGCAAGGGGAATGCCTTGGCACTGGGAGCCGAAGAAGGACGCGACTAACTGCGAAAAGCTACGGGGAGCCGTAAGTAGGCATCGATCCGTAGATATCCGAATGGAGCAATCCGTCTGGAGTCATGTCCAGACATCATACACTGAATCCATAGGTGTATGAGGGGAACCGCCTGAACTGAAACATCTAAGTAGGGCGAGGAAGAGAAATCAACCGAGATTCCGCTAGTAGTGGCGAGCGAACGCGGAAGAGGCCAAACCGGGGGTAGTAATATCCCCGGGGTTAGGACAGCAACAAGTATCAGGGAATCTAGCAGAACGGCATGGGAAGGCCGACGAAACAGTGTGAGAGTCACGTATGCGAAAGAGGAACTGAGCTAGCTGAATCCAGAGTACCGCCGGACACGTGAAACCCGGTGGGAAGATGGGGGGACCACCCTCCAAGCCTAAATACTACCCAGTGACCGATAGTGTAAAGTACTGTGAAGGAAAGGTGAAAAGAACCCCGGGAGGGGAGTGAAAAAGAACCTGAAACCTTGTGCTTACAAGCACCGAGAGCCCGTCAATGGGTGATCGGGTACCTTTTGTAGAATGGTCCGGCGAGTGAATGCATCTGGCAAGGTTAAGGACTTAAGGTCCGGAGCCGAAGCGAGAGCGAGTCTGAATAGGGCGCATAAAGTCAGATGTATTCGACCCGAAACCGGGTGACCTACCCATGTCCAGGTTGAAGTGGAGGTAAAACTCCATGGAGGACCGAACCGACTCCCGTTGAAATGGTAGCGGATGAGGTGTGGGTAGCGGAGAAATTCCAATCGAACCCGGAGATAGCTGGTTCTCTCCGAAATAGTTTTAGGACTAGCCTCGTATTAGATTACCGGAGGTAAAGCACTGAATGGCCTAGGGCCCGAGAGGGTACCGAAGCCTATCAAACTCAGAATGCCGGATAATTGATGTACGGGAGTCAGACAGTGTGAGATAAGTTTCATTGTCGAAAGGGAAACAGCCCAGACCCACAGCTAAGGTCCCTAAGTACACTTAAGTGGAAAAGGATGTGGGGTTGCACAGACAACCAGGATGTTGGCTTAGAAGCAGCCACTCATTAAAAGAGTGCGTAATAGCTCACTGGTCGAGTGACCCTGCGCCGAAAATTTAACGGGGCTAAAGTGTATACCGAAGCTTGGGATTCATACGCAAGTATGGGTGGTAGGAGAGCGTCGTATGAGGGGTGAAGTCAGAGCGGAAGCGCTGGTGGACTTCATACGAGTGAGAATGCCGGAATGAGTAGCGAGAAATATGTGAGAATCATATTGGCCGAAAGTCTAAGGTTTTTGGAGGAAGGTTCGTCCGCTCCAAGTTAGCCGGGAGCTAAGGTGAGGCCGAGAGGCGTAGCCGATGCACATACGGTGGAAATTCCGTAGCCGCCAAAAGATTTAAGCAAGGGGACACCTTGAAAGAGCATAACCCGGGCGATGGTTGCCCCGGGCGAAAGGGACCGAAATCAAGTAGGGAAGTATGCTTAGACGAGGGCGAGAAAAGCCTTGTGTATATCTTAGGCGCCCGTACCGCAAACCGACACAGGTAGATAGGAAGAGGATTCTAAGGCCAACGGGAGAAGGGTAGTTAAGGAACTCGGCAAATTGATCCCGTAACTTCGGAAGAAGGGATGCCACAGCGATGTGGCCGCAGAGAATAGGCCCAGGCGACTGTTTATCAAAAACACAGGTTTCTGCTAAATCGAAAGATGAAGTATAGGAGCTGACACCTGCCCGGTGCTGGAAGGTTAAGAGGAGATGTGCAAGCATTGAATCGAAGCCCCAGTAAACGGCGGCCGTAACTATAACGGTCCTAAGGTAGCGAAATTCCTTGTCGGGTAAGTTCCGACCCGCACGAATGGTGTAACGATCTGGGCACTGTCTCAATTACCCGCCCGGCGAAATTGTAGTACCGGTGAAGATGCCGGTTACCCGCGACAAGACGGAAAGACCCCATGGAGCTTTACTGCAGCTTAATATTGGGTTTCGATAATTTATGTACAGGATAGGTGGGAGACTAGGAAGCACGGGCGCTAGCTTGTGTGGAGTCAACCTTGGGATACCACCCTTAGATTGTTGGAATTCTAACCTGCGGCCGTGAATCCGGCCGGGGGACATTGTTAGGTGGGCAGTTTGACTGGGGCGGTCGCCTCCAAAAGAGTAACGGAGGCGCTCAAAGGTCCGCTCAGCACGGATGGAAACCGTGCTTTAGAGTGTAAACGCATAAGCGGGCCTAACTGCGAGGATGACGGTCCGAGCAGTAACGAAAGTTGGAGTTAGTGATCCGGCGGTATGAGAGTGGAATTGCCGTCGCTCAACGGATAAAAGCTACCCTGGGGATAACAGGCTGATCTCCCCCAAGAGTTCACATCGACGGGGAGGTTTGGCACCTCGATGTCGGCTCATCACATCCTGGGGCTGTATTCGGTCCCAAGGGTTCGGCTGTTCGCCGATTAAAGTGGTACGCGAGCTGGGTTCAGAACGTCGTGAGACAGTTCGGTCCCTATCTGTCGTGGGCGCAGGATATTTGAGGAGAGCTGTCCTTAGTACGAGAGGACCGGGATGGACACATCTCTGGCGCACCAGTTGTCACGCCAGTGGCATAGCTGGGCAGCTATATGTGGAACGGATAAACGCTGAAAGCATCTAAGCGTGAAGCCGCCTCCAAGATTAGATATCCCATAGCGTAAGCTAGTAAGGCCCCTTGTAGACTACAAGGTTGATAGGCTGCGTGTGTAAGCATGGTAACATGTTCAGCTTGGCAGTACTAATAGGCCGAGGGCTTGACCATAGCTTTCTTTTAGGTCAGGCTTCTTTGAGACATTTTCTTCTGATTTTGTCTCCCCACTTCGATCTCTTTCTCGCTTCTTCCTTTATTCAGTTTTTAGGGTATTCT
>NZ_LT160635.1:0-169237 GCF_900048895.1 Neglectibacter timonensis
GGCTTCTTTTCCACGCGAGTTGAAGTTATCTATAGACTCCAACCAGCGGAAGGAAACTCCTGCAGAAATGCTAGGATTTTTCTTGTCCTTTTGGCGGATAGCCTTTGAGAGGGAGAGGTGGAAATTCAAGAAAAATTCAACTGTTCGTCTTTTTTCGCCGTTTTTTCTGCGAAGTGAGAAGCACATCTGCCACACAGTCGCTGATGCGGTTTTCCGCCTGTTCCATTACATGGCTATAGAGATTGGTAGTGGTGGAGACGCTGGCGTGTCCCAGGCGGCGGCTGATACTGACGCTGTCCACACCGTTGAAAAACAGGACGCTTGTCATGGTGTGGCGGAAAGCATGAGGATTGAGATGAGGCAGGTTATGGCGGCGTGCGAAACGGTCCAGCCAATTGCCCAGCTGCGAAGGATTCATCGGTCCTCCTTTCTCTCCGGTAAAAACAAACGGGGATGGGGTCCATTCCGCGCCCAGACGGCGTTTCTGCTGTTCCTGCCAGCAGCGGTAGCTTTCCAGCAGCTCCACCGTCTGTTCCGGAAGCTTGATGCTCCGAATGGAACCTTTGGTTTTGGGTGTCCCCTCATAGACGCCACGGTCGCTGGCATAGAGCAGTGTACAATCGATGGTGATCTGCCGGTTCAGGGAGTCCACTTTATCCCACTTCAAGCCGAGAATTTCTCCCCGGCGGCAGCCTGTCACCAGCAGCAGCTGAATCAGCGCCCGCCACTTGATGGGTTCCCGGTTCAACGCGCTGAGAATTTGTTCCACTACCTCCAGCTGGTAGTAATTCGGCGAACTGGGGGTTACCCTGGGAGGTGTGGCCCTGGAAGCAGGATTGTAGGGAATCAGCATTTCCCGTTCCGCCTGACCCAGGATACCGGACGCAAGCAGATGGCAGTTTCGGATGGTCCTGCTGCAAAGGGGTGTCAAATCACGTTCGATCCGGAACAGGGTTTCCAGCGGCAGATTCAGGGTGTCCGCCATCCGCTGTGCCGTGACAAGGGACACGTGCTTCCCCTGCAAAGCTGTGTCAAACCTCAGTTCTCTTCCATATCGGTCGCGGATTCTATGGCCCAGATCCCGGTTTTGAAGCACCTCTTTCAATTCGGGACGGGCTACCGCCCGGTCGCTGTTTTTCCTGCCGCCGGGCTTTGACAGCTCTTCATAGAGGAGGTTCAGATGCTGCGGGCGGATATCGGTCAGCTTCAAGCGGCCTAGGCTAGGAAGGATTCTGTCAAGATTTTGCCGGTAGTGCAGCAGCGTCAGGTGTTTCACTCCGGACTGCTCCTTCAGCCGCATGACATATTCCGCATATTCCCCAAAGGTTACCCGTCCGTCAAAAATACGGCCCTCCCTGCATTTTTTTTCGAAGAGGACCGCCTGCCGTTCCGCTTCCTTCCGAATCCGTTTTTCACTCCAGCCGGCCGGAGGCCGCCAAGTGGTGGAATAAGGGGTGAGCTGCTTTCCTGTATTTGGATCTCTTCCTTTGTACACGCGAATACTGTAGGAGACGATTGTTCCATTTTTATTCCTTCTCGGCTGTATATTTGCCATTCCCCATTGACTCCTTTCCGGCCCGTCAGCCGGGCCGCTCTGAATTCTGCCTGTCATTCTAGGGAGAAGGGGGCGGCCTGTCAAGAAAGAGTGGAAAATGTCACTCAAATACACATTGTCAAGGGAAAATACGGTTCAACAAAAATTCAACTGAGTCCAGCGTAAAAGGCTCTGCTTCCGGATACCGACCCGGCATATTCGGTTTTAAGGGCCCAGGCTTTAAAAAGAAACAGGCCCTTTTCCTGTTAAAAAGGAAAAAGGCCTGTTTCAGTATTTTTGAGGGATAGGAAACGACCCGCAGATAGGTTCTGTTCTCCACGTATCAGCCTCTGATTACGTCCCGGTTATCCTTGATATAGATGATCCCTGATACCACGGTAAAAAAGGTGGCTATCAAAATAAGGACTTCTCCGGCAATGATGCAGCCGGCCAGAATGCCGGGAACCAGCGAGGAGATGTACTGCATCAGCAGAATGGCGATGATGGCCGTCATTTGAGACACGGTTTTCAGCTTTCCCCAGTTATTGGCAGCGATCACCCGCCCCTGCTCTACGGCCAGAAGGCGGATGGAGGTGACGGCAAACTCCCGCACCATGATGAGGATAACGCACACGGTGGAGGCCAGGTCCAGCTTCACCAGGCAGATCAGCGCTGCCATGACCATGATTTTGTCCGCCAGGGGATCCATGAGTTTCCCGAAATTGGTGATGAGGTGATCTCGCCGGGCGATCTTTCCGTCCAGGTGATCCGTATAGGAGGCGGCGCAGAACAGCAGCAGGGCGAACAGATAGCGGTGGGGCACAAAGTCCGCCAGCAGGAAAAAGACGAAAAACGGCACCAGGCAGATGCGCAGCACGGTCAGCTTATTGGGCAGATTCATAATAAGAGGTCCTCCTTTTGTACTCAGGGTACAAGATGGCCGGTGAGGTCGCAGTCCATGCAGTCTTCAATTTCCACCTTGACGAAAGATCCCAGGACCGGCTTCTTTTCCGAAACGCTGAAGAACACCTTGCCGTCGATATCCGGGGCGTCCATGGCGGAGCGGCCGAACCAGCATTCCGCGTATCGGTCAAAGCCCTCTACCAGCACCTCCAGGGTCTGGCCGACCAGGCGCTGGCCCTGCTCTTCCATAATTTCCATCTGGTCCTGCATGACGATTTCGGCGCGGCGCTCTTTCACATCCTCGTCGATCTGGTCCGGCAGCTCTGCGGCGGGTGTGTCCTCCTCCTGAGAGTACGCGAAGCAGCCCAGCCGGTCAAACCTGACCTCTTTTACAAATTCCATCAATTCCGTGAAATCCTCATTGGTTTCTCCGGGGAAACCGGTGATCAGGGTGGTGCGGAGAATGACGCCGGGCACCTTTTCCCGGATTCTTTTCATCAGAGAGGTGAGGCTTTCCCGGTCTCCTCTGCGGTTCATGGCCCTCAGTATTTTTCCAGAGGCATGCTGCAGGGGAATATCCATATACTTGACAATTTTCTCTTCACAGGCCATTGTGTCCAGCAGCTCGTCGGTGATGGAGTCCGGATAGCAATAGAGCACCCGAATCCAATGGAGGCCGTCAATTTTGCACAGCCTGCGCAGCAGCTTCGACAGGGAGTATTCCCCGTAAAGGTCGATTCCGTAGCGGGTGGTATCCTGGGCAATCAGGATGAGCTCTTTGGCGCCGTTCTGCACCAGAAAACGAGCCTCTCCCTCGATGCTTTCCATGGTCCTGCTGCGGTAGCCGCCCCGGATGAGAGGAATGGCGCAGTAAGTACAGCGGTTGTCGCAGCCCTCAGCGATTTTCAGATAGGCGAAATAACTGGGGGTGGTGAGCACGCGCCCGCCGCAAAGAGGCATTTTTTCCTTTTCCGGAAAAGCCTCTACAAATCCGCCTTCCATCATCCGTTTTAAATGGCCGGCAATCTCTGCATTGGCGCCGATTCCCAGAACGGCGTCCAGTTCTGGGAGTTCCTTATGTATCTCTTCCCGGTAGCGTTCCGCCAGGCAGCCCGTCACCACCAGCTTCTTGATCCGCCCCTCTTTTTTCAGCTGGGCCAGTTCCAGAATTTCCTCAATGGATTCCTTTTTTGCGCTCTCTATAAAGCCGCAGGTGTTCACAATGGCGATATCCGCCAGAGCCGCGTCGTCCACAAGCTCAAAACCAGCCTGCTGCAGCGAAGCCATGAGCATTTCACCGTCCACCTGGTTCTTTGCGCATCCCAGGCTGATCATGCCTACTTTTATTGACATAGGATCGTTCCTTTCATCCCCTGCGGGAAGTTATTTTTGCAAATGGTTCCGGAGGAGCTTATAAAATTCGTGAGGGCCGGGAGGCACTGGGGAAAGATAGGGCTCATGACCATCCATGGCTTTTTTCTCCCATTCCTCAAAGGGCAACCACTGCGCGCCGTCGGTCTCTCCCGGCTGAAAAACCACTTGCTCCAGGGAAAAGTCCATACGGGCGAGGAAGACATCCCGGAAAAACCCCTGGCCTTTCCAGGAATACAGCAGGGTGAGCTTTCCGGGATCCACAGTCAGCCCGGTTTCCTCCCGCAGTTCCCGCACGGCGGCGGAGAGGCTGTCTTCTCCGGCTTTTGCCGCGCCGCCTGTGGATTCCCACCAGCCGGGAAACGCGCTTTTTTCCGGGCTCCTCCTGGTGCAGAACACCCTGTTTTTCCGATCCACTACCATCAGCACCACTACCAGGTCGTACCAGCCCGGCTGCAGGGGATTGCTGCGCTCCCGGGTCATGCCGGTCTTCCGGCGGTTCTCATCGTAAATATCCAGAAGCTCCAAAGGATTCCCTCCCAGCCAAAATTCAAAAGGCCTTTAACCCTATTATTAAAGCATAAATCAAAAAAAACCGCAAGCAATCCGGGCGGTTCCCCGAAATTTCCTGCAGTTTTTCCTTTATAGCGCCGTAGCGCACGGGGGTCAGGCCTCCCGGCTTTGTTGGAACTGCGTTTCCAGGACACAAGCCCGGCCTATGTTGGAAAGGCTTCCACGGCTTGTCCACATTCTTCAGAGCGGATTGCCGCCGAGCAGTTCTTTGGCCTTCTGTACTGCCAGCTTCACGTATTCCCCCAGGGGAAGTTCAGTTACGCCCACCACGGTGACAGAGCAGCGGTTGACAGGGATGAGCAGTTTCTGCGCCCTGCTTTCCGAAACTGCCGCCGCCATCTTGGGAGTGATTTCCCCCAGCAGGGCATTGGCGGTGATAATGCCCATGGGGCCAGTGATAAGGTCTGCGTCTGCGCAGTTGACCACTACGGGATTTTCACCGGTGGCGCCCGCGTCTGCGCCTGCCTTCAGCATGGCGGTTGTGGCGGCCGAGTTGGCGCCGATGGCCACAATTTCGCAGGAGGGAAGGTTTGCGGCCTTCAGCTGAGAGGCCAGGGCCGCACCCATGCGGCCGCCCTGCCCGTCTATAATCACTACTTTTTTCATAACTTCTCCTTTTTTAGTCGCGTCATCGTTCAGGGCAGATTTCCACCCGGCAGAAGAGGGCCGAACAAAGTGAGGGCATCTTCTGCAAAGCCTCGGCTCTGCCGCCTTCCACACAGCCGCCGTCTTTCTATGGGTCCGAAAGATCAGACAGCCGGACGGTAATTGGTTTCTACTGTTTTTTCTACAGGAAGCTTATCCGGGAGGAAATCCTGCGCCCTGGCGCTGCCGCATAGGATTTCCTCCCCTTCACATTGGAAGGAAATCTCATCCAGGCTGTGATCCTGATAAAAGGCGACGAAGGTTCCCACCATGGCGCGCAGCATGGTTTCATGGGCCGGTTCTGCCAGGTAGTCGGCGGTGTCCCGGTTGAACTCCAGGTTGAGAGTCAACGTGCCGCCCATGGTATAGACAACGCTGCTGCCCTCAGCATGCTCTTCCCCGTGATTGTCCAGCTTGACGGAGAGCAGCTTCCCGCCTTCCGGCATTCCGCCCAGAGCCACCATCTGTGCCGCAACCTCCGTCAAATCACCGGGGGTGTCCTTGACTCTGTATTCTGTAAAGCCGGTATCTGTAGGCACAAACACGGATACAGTGGAAATCTCCAGGGGGAGCTCCGCGGAGGGGTCTTCCGGGAGTGAGCTTGTCTGAGAAGAAGGATTCAGGTAGTCGTTGATTTCTTTCAGCGGGTCGTTGGAGGGGTCTGGCTCCATTTGGCTGCGGTAGGAGGAAGAAGAGAGATAGGGGATACCGTTGAACCAGCCGTAATGCACCCCAAGATAGCAAAACCCGCAAAATACCAGAACCCCCAGGGCCGCCCAGGGAGCCGCCAGATCCATGCGGCGCTTGAAAAAACGCAGCCGCTGCTTGCCCTCGAAGCCGTCTTCGCTCCGTTCCATCTCAAAGCGGTCCCACACCCGCTGCAAGGCGCTGTCGCCCACAGACAGGGACGCCAAAGCGGCTTCCGCCTCTTCTCTGCCGAGCCCTGCCCGCTTCAGGGCCTTATCCAGGCCATGCCTTACAGCGGCGGGGCTGCGGTCCAGCAGCTTCCCAGCCTCCTCTTCGGTAAGGCCCAGCCGCAGGACGAAGAACAGGGGGGCTTTGCTGCCGTAGGGCAGCTGCAGCAGGGAAAGCAGTGAGTCCGTCAGAGGAAAGGGCACGTTTGCTTTGCGCAGCTCCTCCGCGTTCGGCATTTTTCGCGCCTTGCGCAGAAAATAATCCATGCAGCCGCCATAGGCCGCACGGAAAAAACCTTCCCGCCCCTGCAAAGCCAGACGGAAGGTTTTTTCCCGGTACGCCATATCCGACAAGATGGTCTGCATCAGGCTTGTGGCCTCGTTGCTTCTGAGGGTATAAAAAAAACACAGCGCAAAGAGGTCGCCTGAGAATTGGGCATATACAGGTTCCAGGTCCTTGCTTTTGGCGGAAAAGGAAGCCAAAAAAGATCACTCCTTCAAAGTGTTGGGGGATTTTGTGTTGCTGGCGCGGCCGCGCTTTCCCCTGCTTTTCTTAATTTTGGACGCAGGGGCTACGGCACGGGTTTTCTTTCGGCCCAGCAGGTCCCGCAGGTCCTGGCCGATACCGCTGTGCTCCAGCCACATGCTCACCTCGGCACCCAAAAACATGATGTACATACAGAAAAAAAGCCAGAACATCAGTGTGACAAGGGTTGCAAGGCCCCCATAGACAGAAAAGTTGGAGAAGTTTTCCACAAAAAGGGAAAAGAAGAAGGAAAACAACACCCAGCCTGCCGCGCTGAAAGCGGCGCCCGCCAGGTTATGCACAAACCGCACCCGGCGGCGGGGCACGCAACTGTACATAAGGGTAAAAAATGCAAACAGCAGCACAAAACCAGCCAGGGATTTGAAGTTCATCAACAGCGTGGCAAAGAAGGGCGGGGTCTTCGTCAGCAGATAATTATAGATGGTGGAGCCGAACACCAGAACAACCGCCGTGAGAATGAGCACCAGGGCAAAGATGATGACGTACACCACTGCTACGATCCTGAGGCGAATATAACCCCGGGTTTCCTCCACGTCGAAAATGTGGTCCAGCCCCTTGATGATGGCTACCATGCCCATGGAGGAGGACCAGAGAGCGGCGATCACCGCTACCGGCAGCACGCCGGAGGAGGTGATGGGGTCCGGCAGCAGCCCCTGGATATAGTGAGCGACGCTGTCCGGAAAGATCTGCAGGGCGGCTTCGATCACGGGGATTCCGGAAGAAAAATGGATCTGCTGCATCAGGGTCAGCAGAAAGGCGATGAAGGGAAGAAAGGAGATGATAATGAAATAGGCGCCGTGGGCCGAGGTGGAATCCAGGCGGTCCTTTGCGACATGCTCCATAAACCAGAGGACATGCTTTTTTAATAGCTTCTTCATGAGCTGGCGTCTCCTTTCTCCCGTGGAAAGCGAACTGCAGAAAGAGTAGGGCTGACTGTTCCGGCGCAGTTCCTGATAGCGGGAATGCGGCTGAAATTGTGCTTTTCCGGATTTTCATCCATGCTGTAAGTCTTTGCAGGCATGATTCCGTCTATCCGGATGACTGCCGGCTGTTATATCCTATATTTAATACTCCGCACACCTGCGGTGGGCAAGCCGCGCATCCCACCCCTGTGGTTCTTCAGCCGACCACACGCGTTACAAATTATGATTTCTATATATTATACCACACCTGCGGTGGGCATGTCGCGCCTCTTGGTCTCTGCGGTTTTTCGGCCAACCCCACGCGCTACAGGCTTTCTGCGGTTATTATACCATATAAAAAGAAGATTTTGCCATAGATTTTTCCTGCCGTGTTTTGACGATTCCTGCGGAAACAGGGGAAAGCTTCTGAATCCCCGTTGAGTTTGAAAAGCAAAATTCCTCAAATTGCAAATTTCGAAAATAGAAATTGCAAAATCTCTCTATTTTGTAAAACCGGAAAGTCTGGAACAGTCCTGAGAAATGATTACAGGGTTGAAACTTATTTAGAAAATACAAGGGTAAAAACCTGCTGTTTTCAGCATAAACGACAAAAAGACCAAAATATAAAATTGCGAAATTTCTATCTTTGACGATTGTAATACCCGGCATGGTGGTGTATTATAATGAATATCGTGAATTCTTGGTGAAGGGAAAATTCACAAGGAATTCACTTTCCTAAAAATTAATTCAGGAGGAATCATCATGAAACGCAGCAAGATCCTGGCCTTGGTCCTGGCACTTGCGCTGGTTTGCACCACGTTTGCAGCCTGCGGTGACAACAACACGTCTTCCACCGCCAGCAAGCCTGCAAATTCCGGTACAAGCAGCACAGCCGAAAGCAGCACCGGTGAAAACAGCGCCGAGTCCACCCCTGCTTCCGACAATATGGCATATCCCGGCACCCCCGGTGACAATGAGATCACCATCAACTTCGGCGCCGAGGAAAAGCTGAACACCCTGGTGGAGACCTACAGCCACTGCTTTGCTCTGACGAAGCACTACATGGTCAACCTGGTTCAGCTGGACGAAAATGACGAGGTTGTGCCCGGTGTGGCCACCGAGTGGACCATTTCCGACGACGGCCTGGTCTATAACTTCAAGCTCCGCGAGGGCATGACGTGGACCAACGGCGAACCCGTTACCGCCAAGGACTTCACCTTTGCCTGGGAAAAGCTTCTCACAAAGGACACCGGCTCCAACTACGCCTACTTCGCCTATATCTTTAAGAACGGCGAAAAGTTCTATAACGGCGAGTGCGGCATTGAGGACGTGGGCTTTAAGGCTGTCAGCGATTACGAGCTGGAAGTCACCCTGGAAGGCCCCACCCCCTACGCCCTGTTCACCTTCTCCTTCGGTTCTCTGGCTCCCGTGAACCAGAAGTTCTATGAAGAAGTGGGCGCAGACAAGTATATGACCGAAGCCCAGTACTTCAACACCAACGGCGCATTTAAAGTGGAATCCTGGACTCATGACGACAGCATCGTGCTGGTCAAGAACCCCGATTTCTATGATGCCGACAAGGTGCAGCTGGATAAGATCAACTGCAAGATGATTATCGATTCCGCCGCCCAGCTCAACGCTTTCCAGGCAGGCGAGCTCGACGTCTGCACCCTGAATGCCGACAGCCGTGAGATCATGGTCAACGAAGACTATCCCATTCAGTCCTATAGTGACGGCGCTGAGTTCCACATGCTGTTTAACACCAACAACGAGGTGCTTGCAAACGCCAACATCCGCAAGGCCCTCTCTCTGGCTATTGACCGCGAGGCCTTTATCGCCGCCATTGCGAAGGGCAGCAACCAGGTTGCCACCAGCTTCACCACCGGCGTTAACGGCGTCAACGGCACTCCCTTCCGCGACGATGTGCTTGCCGAGTACGATGAACTGTTCAAGAAGAATGCTGATCCCGACGCTGCCAAGGAAGCATGGAACAAGGGTCTGGAAGAGCTGGGCATCACCTCTGAAGAGGCTGCCTCCAAGATTTCCATGAACACCGGCAACAGCGACGACGCCACCAAGCAGGGCGCTTTCTTCCAGGAGCAGTTCCGGACCAACCTGGGCATCGAAATTGCCGTGAACCCCATGACAACTCAGGCTCAGTCCGACGCCCGCGACAACCGCGACTATGCCCTCGACTTCACCGGCTGGGGCCCCGACTACAACGACCCCATGACCTTCCTGGATATGTGGGTTACCGGCAACGGCAACAACTCTGTGGATTATTCTAACCCCGAGTATGACAAGCTGATTGCCGAGGCAGGCTCCACCAATGATCTGGAGCTCCGCCAGAAGAACTTCCTCGCCTGCGAGAAGCTCATTGCCGACGAGTGCCCCATCGCTCCTGTCTACTGGAGAATGCGCGACTATGTCACCAGCGGCAAGATCAACAACGGTTATTGGAGAACCACCTTTACGGACTTCAACTTCACCTATACCACCCTGAAGTAAAGTTCCGAAAGCGGATTCTTACTCGAAACTGAGATACTGCTACGGTGTGGACCGCTTCAAAACGGCGCCACACCGTACTGTATTTTCAGGGAATCCTTTCCTTGTGGTGGCGGAAAAGAATATTTTTCTGTCAGTTCCTTAAATTGGAAAATGCAGTGTGCCAAGGGCGGCTTCTTGGGAATTCCCTGGGAATGGGAGGCGTCGTTTTGGCACATTTCCTTATAGACCGCCGCCTTGCACAGAGGTTCTTTGAAAGTTTTGTACAGGGCGGAAGAAAATTGTAAATTCAGGCAAAACTCTTGTGGTAAACTGAGGTTTTGTGCTATAATACCATCATATCTGCAAGTTTACCAGAGAAATAATTCATGAGAGGGGGACAGGCCATATGGCAAAATATGTCCTGAAGAGGCTGGGGTATGCGGTGCTCACCTTGTTTGTGCTTGTGACGCTTACATTCTTTACCATGCAGCTTCTGCCTGGCGACCCGTTTACGGGCGAGAAAAAGGTTCCGGAAGAGGTTTTGGCCAGCATCAAGGCAAAATATGGCTTGGACAAACCCGTGTTTGAGCAGTATCTGATGTATCTCGGCAACTGCCTGCACGGTGATTTAGGTGATTCCATGGTGACGAAGCGAGCGGTCACCGATGTTCTGCTGGGCTCGTTCAGCGTCTCGTTCGACCTGGGTATGCGGGCGTTGATTTTTGCGTTTGTGGGCGGTGTGCTTTTGGGCATTATCGCCGCGGTAAAACGAGGTACCCCGTGGGATACGCTCACGATGATCATAGCGCTGGTGGGCGTTTCGGTGCCCAGTTTTATCGTGGGTTCGTTCCTGCAGTTCCTGTTGGGCCTGAAGCTGCCTCAGTGGACCGGTGTCAAGCTCTTTCCGGTGACAGGCTGGAACGGCTTTGCCAGCACGGTGCTGCCTACCTTTGCCATGGGCTTCGGTTCCTTGGCCACCATCTCCCGGCTGATGCGTACCAGTATGCTGGACGTGCTGGGAGCGGACTACATCAAGACGGCCCGTGCCAAGGGTATCAGCAATAAGAGGATTATCTGGCGGCATGCGGTGCGCAACGCCATCATGCCGGTAGTTACGGTGCTGGGACCCATCACAGCGGGCATCCTCACCGGCGGTTTTGTGGTGGAAAACATCTTCGCCATTCCCGGAATGGGCAAGTACTTTGTCCAAAGTGTACAGCAGACAGACTATTTCCTCATTTCCGGTACCACGATCTTGTACGGCGGCCTGCTGATCGCCTGCAATCTGGTGGTCGACTTGGTGTACGGATTTATCGATCCGAGAGTCAAACTGGGAAAGGAGGGGTCGTAGCATGGAGAAAATCGACAAAAACCGGTTTCAATGGGTCGGCCCCAATGCGGAAGAGAGCGAGGGCATGGCCCGTCCCAGCGTAACCTATTGGCGGGACGCTATGGGCAGGCTGGTTAAAAACAAGGTGGCCCTGGTTTGCGCCATTATCATCATCCTGCTGATTCTTGCCTCTTTGATTTTCCCGCTGGTTTCCCCCTTTGAGGGCAGAGAGCAGCATTTGACCCATACCAACGCGCCCCTGTTCTCCACTTGTGACCAGAACGGCCAGATGCATATCTTCGGCACGGACAGTCTGGGCCGCGACCTGTTTACCCGCCTTTGGGAAGGCGGCCGGGTTTCCATGTTCATCGCCTTTGCGGCGGTGATCTGCAACCTGATCATCGGCGTGGTGTACGGCGGCATCTCCGGTTATTTCGGCGGCGCCGTGGACAACGTGATGATGCGTATCATTGAAATCATCAACGGTATTCCCTACCTGATTGTGGTTATCCTATTGATGATGATCCTGCCGCCCGGTCTGATGACCATTGTTGTGGCTTATGCCACCACAGGCTGGACCGGTATGGCCCGTCTGGTGCGCGGGCAGGTCATCAGCCTGAAGGAGCAGGAATTTGTGGTGGCAGCGAAGGCCCTCGGCGCAAACGCTCCCCGGCTGATCCTGCGGCACCTGCTTCCCAACTCTCTTTCCGTGGTCATCGTCAATCTGACGCTGTCCATCCCCAACGCAATTTTTACAGAGGCGTTCCTCTCTTATATCGGCCTGGGCGTACCGGTGCCGCTGTCTTCGTGGGGCATGCTGGCGCAGGCCGGATCGGCCGCCATGCGCACCTATCCTTCCCAGCTCATCATCCCCGCGCTGTGCATCAGCCTTACCATGTTCTCCTTCAACCTGTTGGGCGACGGTCTGCGCGATGCATTTGACCCGCGCCTCAGGAGGTAACAGCATATGAGTAAAGTATTGGAAATCAAGGATCTACACGTGTCCTTCGACACATACGCAGGCGTAGTACAGGCGGTGCGCGGCGTCACCTTCTCCCTGGATGAGGGAGAGGTGCTGGCGGTAGTCGGAGAATCCGGCTGCGGCAAAAGCGTGACGGCCCAGACCATCATGAGGCTGAACCCCATGCCTCCTGCCCGCATTCCCGCCGGGGATGTACGGCTCGGCGAGCACGACATTGTCAAGGCGTCTGAAAAAGAAATGCAGAAAATCCGCGGCAACGAAGTCGCCATGATCTTCCAGGACCCCATGACCTGCCTGAACCCCACCATGAAGGTGGGAAAGCAGATTGTGGAGGCCATCAAGCACCACAGGAAGCTCTCTTCATCCGAGGCGAAGGCGGAAGCCATTAAATATCTGAAGCTGGTGAACATCCCCAACCCCGAGGAGCGGGCCGACCAGTATCCCCATGAGTTTTCCGGCGGTATGCGGCAGCGGGCCATGATCGCCATGGCGCTTTCCTGCAACCCGAAGCTGCTCATCGCCGATGAGCCCACCACGGCCCTGGATGTGACCATCCAGGCCCAGATCATGGATCTGCTGGCGGAAATTAAGGAAGAGACCAGCACCGCCATCATCCTGATCACCCACGACCTGGGTGTTGTGGCCAGCATGGCTGACCGTGTTGCGGTGATGTATGCGGGTAAAATCGTGGAGATGGGCACCTGTGAGGACATTTTCTACCGCAACGCCCATCCCTATACCCAGGCGCTGCTGAAGAGCCTTCCCTCTGTGGACGCGGATAAGAAGGATAAGCTGGTGTCCATTCCGGGCACGCCGCCCGACCTGCTGGCGCCGCCCAAGGGCTGTGCCTTTGCGGCCCGGTGCTCTCACTGTATGAAGCTCTGCCATGAGGAACAGCCTCCGGAGTTCACGGTTGGCGACGGACATTATGCCGCCTGCTGGCTGCTCCATGAGGACTGCCCCAGCCCGGAGGAAAGGGGGGACAAAGCGGATGCCTAAGGAATTGACAGAAAAGCTGATTACTCTGGATGGAATCTGCAAGTATTTTAAGGTTTCCGGCGGTGTCCTGAAAGCCGTGGACAACGTGACCTTTGACATTATGAAGGGCGAAACCATGGGCCTGGTGGGAGAATCCGGCTGCGGAAAGTCCACCCTGGGCCGTGTGGCTATGGGGATTTATACCCCGACCAAGGGTGAAATTACCTATAAAGGTAAAAATGTAGACCTGAAAAAGGCTTCGGACCGCTTCAACTATTCCAAAAAGGCGCAGATCATCTTCCAGGATCCCTACGCCTCCCTGGATCCCCGAATGACGGTTGCCTCCATTATCGAGGAAGGCATGATCATTCACAAGATGTATGATTCCCAAAAGCGCCGGGAGCGCGTCTATGAGCTGCTGGAGCTGGTGGGTCTGAACAGGGAGCATGCCAGCCGGTTCCCCCATGAGTTTTCCGGCGGCCAGCGCCAGAGAATCGGCATTGCCCGGGCTCTGGCCATCGAGCCCGAATTCATTGTCTGCGACGAGCCCATCTCCGCGCTGGACGTGTCCATTCAGTCCCAGGTGATCAACCTGCTGCACGACCTGCAGGAAAAGCTGGGCCTGACCTATCTCTTTATCGCGCACGATCTGAACATCGTGAAATATATCAGCGACCGGATTGCCGTTATGTATTTGGGCAATGTGGTGGAACTGGCCTCCTCAGACGAGCTGTACCACCATACGCTGCATCCCTATTCCAGGGCTCTGCTCTCCGCGGTGCCGATTCCGGACCCCAGCAAGGAGGCGCAGAAACAGCGGCAGATCCTTACCGGGGACGTGCCCAGCCCCATCAATACGCCCAAGGGCTGCAACTTTGCGGGCCGCTGCCCCATGGTTTGCGACAAGTGTAAGGAATCGAAGCCGGTTCTGAAGGAAGTCCGGCCGGGCCACTATGTGGCCTGCCACCTGGTAGAATCTGAAAAATAAGCCGCCAAAGAAAAAAGGTCAGCTGCAGAAAAAAATCTGCGGCTGGCCTTTTCGCATTGCGCATCTCGTTCCGGAGAAACCTGCCGGGAGGGAAATGTACCGATACAATCAAGGGAAGGATGACCGTCCGTAGGTACAAACCCACTGCTGTTTCCGTACTGGGGTCGTGCTCTCCATCCTATCACAGCAGACGAATTCGGAATTGTGACGGGGATCCCTTTTGACCGAAACAGAATGGATTGCGGGCTTTTGGCGTCCAGCCTCTGGACCGTACCTCAGAAGACGGCCAGTAAGGAGAAAAGGCAGACTAGCAGAAGGCTGCCGATTCTGCCGAGCCAGACTGGAGGGACGCGGAGTCGCGTTACTGCGCCCAGGCAGGGTTCAAACGGCAGAGCCTTGACCGGAGGGGTGTCTTCTACCTCTTCTATGTACTGCTCTTCCCATTCCAGCAGCAGCTTTTGAAGCCTGCTGGAAGCCTCAAAGCATCCTTGGCGGGAATCTGGATTTTCTTTAGCCCGTGCGTCAAGGACGTCGATGAGCCTGGAACTTTCCAGGACACAGGCGTGATAGAGCCGCTCGTAATTCACCATGATCAAACACACTCCTTCTAGTTGTGACAAATTATCACTTTTTTTCATTATATTACGGGATTCCGCTTTCGTCAACAAAAGTCATGCTTCATATTTCTACAGGTTTCGTCAACGTTCTTTTCCTTGGGTACTGGTGTCAGCCAATGGACTGCAAAAATATACCGCCGAGTATTTTACGGCTCTGCAACCGGGACAATTGGAAAGCCGTTATCCTGCAAATTAAGATTGTTTCATCACTTTTGCCGTCACATACAGTGTATAAAAGAGGCGCGCCGCCTTTGATCGCCAGGGGCTTGGTAAACCTGCACAGCGCCATAAAAAGGAAAAGAGTGATATTCCAACGCAGTGCTTTGGAATATCACTCTTCTATTTTTTGCCCTGTGGTTCATTGGTGAATTCGATGATGTCGTTGGGAGTACATTCTAATATCCTGCATAATTTTTCCAATGTCGCTGTGGTGATGTGCTTATTGTGCTTTAAGTTGTAGATAGTTTTTGACAATACTTTATACTTTCCAATCAATGTGTATGTTGTTATATCTTTCTGCTTCATTGTTTTCCACAAGGGCTCATAGGATACCATTTTATATCCCCCTTCGAAACCCCTATTTTACGTGTATAAAAGGGATATGGATATATCGATAATAATCGGTATAATAGAGATCTGTACCTTGACGAAAAAACATCCAGCGGCAAGTTTGCCGCTGGATGGGGAAATTTATCCGGTTTCATCGTTTAATTGGCACGCAGCAGATCAAATTTCAGCCGAAAACCATGCCCTGGCCTATGCTTTTTCCTGAGGGGCGAAGACACGTTCCGCGGTCTCGCTTTCGAACTGTTTATGGTAGAGGTCCGCGTAATAGCCGTCCTGTTCCATAAGCTCCTGATGGGTGCCCTGCTCGATGATTTTGCCGCCGCGCACCACCAGAATCAGGTCTGCCTTGCGGATGGTGGACAGGCGGTGGGCGATCAGGAAAGAGGTGCGGCCCGTCAGCAGGGTTGAAATGGCGTTTTGGATCAGGGCTTCGGTTTTGGTATCGATGGAAGAAGTGGCCTCATCCAGCACAAAAATTTTTGGATTGGCCAGAATCGCCCTGGCGAAGGAGACCAGCTGTTTCTCACCGGTGGAGAGCTGACCGCCGCCCTCGCCCACATCGCTGTCATAGCCGTTTTCCATATGTAGAATAAAATCATGGGCGTTTACCAGCTTTGCCGCCTCCACGATCTCTTCGTCGGTGGCGTCCAGCCTGCCGTAGCGGATGTTCTCCTTGACGGAGCCGGAGAACAGGTGGGGCGTTTGCAGCACATAGCCGATATTGCTGTGAAGCCAGAGCTGGCTGCGCTCCCGGTAATCCCTGCCGTCGATGAGGATTCTCCCGTCTGTAGGCTCAAAGAACCGGCAGGCCAGGTTGACCAGGGTGGATTTTCCGGCGCCTGTTTCCCCCACAATGGCCACGGTGGTGCCTGCGGGCACATCCAGGCTGAAATGTTCCAGCACATTTTCTGTACCGTCCGGATAGCGGAAGGTGATGTCGTCGAAGGTGATGTGTCCCTCCAGCGGCTCCCAGTTGTCCTTTTTCGGCTCCAGCGAGGTGCCGTACCGGGCAATCACCTCAGGGGTATCCTGAATTTGGGGCTCCAGTTCCAGCAGGGCGGAAACCCGTTCGATATTGGCCTGGGTGGAGATGAAGTTCGAGATGGTACGGGCCAGGGTCTGCACCGGGTCCGCGATGACCAGGGCAAAGTTCATGAAGATGGTCAGCTCGCCGATGCCGATATCGCCCCAAAGCACCATATTGCCGCCGCCGGTGATGACGAAAGCCACGGCCAGGGCGGTGAGAAAGCCGATGATGGGCACATACACGGCGTTGAGCATCACGGCGCGCACAGTGGTATCTTTCATGCGGCCGGTCACCTGTTGAAAAGCCTCGGTGTTTTTGTCCTCAATCACCAATGTCTTGGAGGTCTTAGCGCCGGAGATGCCTTCATTATAGTGCCGGGTGATCTCCGCGTTGATCTTCCGCGCCTGGCGGTTGATGTGCAGGATTCTCTTCTGGAAGTAAAGGGTCAGCAGGGCGATGGCGGGCACCACCACAATAATCAGCAGAGCAAGCTTCCAATTGAGGAACAGCATCACGATCATACAGCCGATCACATAGGTGGCGCTCCAGAAGACATCTACCAGGCTCCAGGCGAACACTGAGCCGATTTTATTGGTATCGCTCATCACTCTTGCCATGATCACGCCCACGGGCGTTGTGTTATAGTAGGAAAAACTCAGAGTCTGCAGGTGGGTGAACAGTTTCTTCTTTAAATCCCTGCCCAGGTACATCTCCACCTTCAGCGCCGCCCTGGCAAAAAACATGGTGCACAGCATTTGTGTGACCACCAGAACCATATACAGGGCAGCGAAGCCTGTAAGACCTTCGCTGGTGCGTGGGGTGACAAACTGGTCCACCGCATATCCCGAGAGCAGCGGGAACGAGATATCGATGCCCGCGTTTACCAGCATCAGAATCAGGATACCCGCCATGTTTCGGGAATAGGGCTTCAAGAAGGGAATCAGCTTGGCCCACGTTTTCAGCGACGAGAATTTTTCCTTTCTGTTTTCTTGTTGTGTCAGTTCCATAGTGCAACTCCTTTCCGCCTTTTTGAAAAAAGGCGGGCGAAAAACTTTATGCCGCGGGACTGCTCGGAGGGTGCTGACGGCCCGCCTCGCGATGCCCCGGCCTTTCTTGTTCAGCCTTTTTGAAAAAAGGCTGACGAAAAACTTTTTATGCCGCGGGACTGCCCGGAGGGTGCTGACGGCCCGCCTCGCGATGCCCCGGCCTTTCTTGTTCAGCCTTTTTGAAAAAAGGCTGGCGAAAAACTTTTTATGCCGCGGGGCTGCCCGGAGGGGGCTGACGGCCCGCCTCGCGGCGCCCCGGCCTTTCTTGTTCAGCCTTTCAGGAAACTTCCTGTGGAAAATCGGGGTCCGATTTTCCACTTTGCATATCAAAAATCCTCTTATAGATGCCTTCCTGCTGAGAGAGCTCCTGATGGGTGCCCAGCTGAACCACTTCTCCGTGATCCAGAACCATAATCTGGTCGGCGTTCATCAGGGTGGTGATACGGTGGGCGATCAGGATGGTGGTGCCATGCACATTATGCTGGATGGATTTCCGGATTTTGGCGTCTGTCTCCATATCCACGGCGGACATGGAATCGTCGAACACCTTGATAGGGGTATCCTGCATCAGCATGCGGGCAATGGCCACGCGCTGCTTCTGGCCGCCGGAGATGGTCACGCCCCGTTCGCCGATGGGAGTATCATAGCCCTGAGAGAAGTTTTCGATGGCGTCGTCGATGACAGCCAGCCGTGCGTAGTGGCGCACCGTCTCTTCGTCGTGCCGGGCTGCGCCGTCCGAGATGCTCTCCCGGAAAGTTTTGGAGAACAGGAAAGGCTCCTGCAGGACTATGCCGATATGGCTGCGCAGATGAGCCAGGTCGATCCTCCGGATGTCCACACCGCCGACGGTGATGGTACCGCAGCCCTCCGGCAGTTCGTACAGCCGGTCCAGCAGGTACATCAGCGTGGATTTTCCGCTGCCGGTGGCTCCCAGAATGCCGAAGGTGGTACCCGCCTTTACGGTGAAGGAAACGTCCTTGAGCACTTCACTGGAATCGGAATATCCGAAGTTCACGTGGTCGAACACAATGTCGCCGTTCATGTCCGGCTTTACAGGGGCGTCGCAGTCACGCTCCTGCTCTGCGTCCAGGATGTCGAACAGGCGGGTGGAGCTGATGGTGGTTTTGCTGAGCTCCCCCAAGAGCCTGCCCAGGTTCCTGGCCGGCCAGACCAGCATGGAATTATAGGCGGTAAAGGCCAGGAATTCCCCCTCGGTGAGGGTGCCCCGTTCCACAAAGAACACGCCTGCCACGATGATGACCAGCACCTGGAATCCGGCCATAAAATCTCCCAGGCCCCAGTTGACGCCCATGATCTTTCCAAGCTTTACCCAAAGGTTGGTAAAATACTCGTTTTTCTGATTAAAGCGGTCGATTTCGAACTTTTCCCGCCCGAAAGCGCGCACAACCCGTACACCGGTGAGGTTTTCCTGCACCAGCGCGGTGAGTTCGCCCTCAGTTTCGTCCGCCACACGGAAGCGGCGGCCGGTGACCACATAAAACCCCAGGGAGATGCCGATGACAACGGGCAGAAACGCCGTGACAAGCAGCGAGAGTTCCACGTTCATGGAGAACATCAGCGCCAGGGAAACCGCAATCAGCAGCACGGTGCGGATGCATTCCATCAGCTGGTCGCTCACAAAGTTACGCACCAAATCCACATCCTGGGTACAGCGCTGGATGATATCGCCGGTTTGATGGGTATTGTGCCAGGCGTAGGGCAGATGCTGGATATGGTCGAACAGGGTGTCGCGGATTCTTGCCACCGTACCCTCGCAGGCACGGGCCAGGTTCATGCGGGAAGCATAGTTCGACAGCCCGGAAAGAGCGGCGAAAAAGAGGGAGATGGCCGCGCAGATCACAATGTGGGTGCGCAGCATTTCCCTGCCGCCAATAGCGTCGATCCAGGAGGACATAAAGCCTGGCAGGTTAAAGGGATTGTCGTTAATCACCGAATCCACGGTTACGCGGATCACTTGAGGGGTCATGTAGTTGGCGATGACCGCCACTACCACCATCAGCACGGAGATCAGGAATTTGGCGCGGAACCCCTTTGTAAAGGAATAGAACCGCAGGATATTGGATTGCTTTTGGGTCTTTTTGTTTTTCATATCATACCTCTCACACACAGACACGCCGGACTCTTCCGGCGCCGGACCTGCCGGTTGCAGGCCCGTTTTCCATTCCCAAAAAAGCGGGAAAACGAAAAAGAAGGAAGCGGCGGCCTTTCTCCCCGGAAAAGGCCGCCGTCCCCTTTCCACAACTGCTTGGCAGGCCTGTTGAAAACTTCAGCAGGCACACCAAACCAGACGAGGCGTCTGCTGGACGCCGCGCTGTACGGCGTGCGTTCACGGCTGCACGCCTATTTTTTGGAAGAATGACGGTACTGCCACTCTACCACGGCACCGCGAAAAAGTCAACAGAAAAGGGCAAAATGCTGGAATCTTTTTCACATGTCTCCTGAAGGATACTGCAAGGTTTCCTCCAAAAGTTACCCCTTGTATTTTTAGGGGGACAGCGTTATAATACAATTAATCTAGTTTTAAATACTACATCATTTAGAATTTGTGTCGAAATAAAGAACAGGAAAGGAGCGGCTGGGATGAATACCGCAGAGAAAAGCAGAAAAGAAAAAAATGAAGACAGAGCCCGAAAGCGAAGCGTATTGGGGCTTCCCAGGTACACGCTGGGGGAAGAGGTGTTCTCCGCCGTTTCCCACGGGGTATCGGCGCTGTTTGCGATAGCCGCGCTGGCGCTGCTGCTGGTTTTTTGTGAGAAAACGCCGCTCAAGATCGTCTCTGTTTCCATTTATGGAGCGATGATGGTGTTGCTTTATACGGTTTCCACGATTTATCATGGGCTGGGCCTGAACAAGGCCAAGGTGGTATTCCGTTCCTTGGACCACTGCACCATTTTTCTGTTGATTGCCGGCACCTATACGCCCATTACCCTGGTCTGTCTGGGCGGAGCCTTGGGCTGGACTATGTTTGGTGTGGTCTGGGCTGCGGCGGTATTGGGGGTAGTCCTTAACGCGGTGAGTGTGGAGCGGTTCAAAAGGGTTTCCATGGTTTGCTACCTTGCCATGGGCTGGGTTGTAGTGTTTGCCATGAAAACCTTTATGGCCCATGTGAGCGCCCTGGGCTTCTGGTGCCTGCTGGCGGGCGGCATTGCATTTACCGTGGGAGCCGTCCTCTATGGAGTGGGGAAAAAGGTACCCTATATGCACTCGGTGTTCCACCTGTTTGTGCTGGCGGGCAGTGTGCTGCACTCCATCTGTGTCTATGAAATTGTAAAATAAATAAAGAAATGGAGAGACCCCTGTTCACGCTGAAAGCGGACGGGGGTCTCTTTACGGGTTAAAGCCATTGTTCCCCTTTCCGCCTCAGTTAACTTCCGTGCCTGTTCCAAGCAAACGCGGTGAGGACAACTTTGACTGGAGCCGGGAATAAAAACGCCGCCTTGGGACTATAAATAGTACCGGGGCGGTGGTCTGTTTGGAGCAAAAGAAAAGAAAGAGAATGTATGCGCTGGTGAAGATCAATTTAAAGGTGGCGGCAGCGGTATTGGTTTCCCTGGCGCTGTGCTGCGCAGCCGTGATCACAGTGAGCGCGGTCACATCGGAGGAGGGGGTGGAAATCCCAATCGTGATGTACCACTCCTTATTAAAGGATGAGGCGCGCCACGGGAAATATGTGATTTCCCCCGCTGAATTTGAGAACGACCTGCAGTACCTGAAAAAGCACGGTTATACCACGATCCTGATGAGCGACCTGATTGCGTATACCCAGGGAAAGGAACTGCCGGAAAAGCCTGTTCTTCTCACTTTTGACGACGGGTATTATAACAATTACCTCTATGCTTTTGAACTGGCAAAGCAGTATCAATGCAAATTTGTCATCTCTCCCATCGGCTACTACGCGGACCAGTACACCGACACGCCGGACGAGAATGCCTATTACTCTCACGCCACCTGGGAAGAACTTCAGGAGATGGCGGAATCCGGCTTGGTAGAGGTGCAGAATCACAGCTATAACCTGCACAAGAGTGACGGGTCCCGGCTGGGGGTGAAAAAAGTGTCGGGAGAGACGGAGACCCAATATGAGAGCATGCTTTCCCAGGACTTGCTGACAGCCCAGGAAAAAATAGAACAGCATGTGGGGATGCGGCCCACCACATTTGTCTATCCCTTTGGAGCCGTAAGCAAGGGGACTCCGGAAATTGTCAGAAAGCTGGGGTTTTCCGCCACACTGTCCTGTGAGGAGCACATCAGTAAAATCACCCGGGACCCGGAATCCCTTTTCGGCCTGGGACGTTATCTCCGTGTGTCCGGCGGTCATTCTGCGGATTTCTTTGAGAAAAAGATGCATCTGAAGTGACAGGCGTCATATCTGATGCGGCAGCTGTCAAGAGAAAGGAGTATTGATTTATGGAGGCACCAAGAATTTTTCTCAGCCCTTCCACACAGCCCTACAACAAATATCCCAACGGGGGAGACGAACAGTACTGGATGAACAGGATCACCGACGCGATGATCCCCTACCTCACTGCCAGCGGAATCGAATACAGCCGGAATACGCCGGATACCAGTGTGGGAACCTCTATCCGGGATTCCAACAGCGGCTATTACGGCCTGCATCTGGCGCTGCACTCCAACGCAGCCCCGCCGGAGCTGGAGGGGAAAATTAAGGGACCGGATGTCTATTATTACCAATATAGCGAAAAGGGGAAGCGGGCGGCCGGCATCATTGCAGACAACCTGAAAAAAATTTATCCCGAGCCGGGACTGGTGGACACGGTACCCAATACCACACTGGCGGAGCTGACCAAGACCAACGCCCCTGCGGTGCTGGTGGAGCTTGCCTATCACGACAATCCCCAGGATGAGGTGTGGATCACCAACAATATCGAAGGGATCGCCAGGAATCTGGCGCAGTCTGTCTGTGAATACTTCGGGGTTCCCTTCCGGGATGCTTGAGACGCTGAGCAGCCTGCTGTGGGGCTGGCATGTGCTGGGCCTGATCCTGGCGGCCGGCGTGCATTTCTCCCTTTCCACAGCATTTTTCCAGGTGCGCTGCTTTTTTACCTGGATGAGGGCCTCTCTGTGCGGATCCAGGGGGAAAAACGGAGGGGTGACGCAGTTCCAGGCGCTGACAGCCGCGCTGGCGGGGTCCATCGGCACGGGGAACATCGTGGGGGTTGCGGCGGCTATCACCGTGGGCGGGCCGGGGGCATTGTTCTGGATGTGGGTTTCCTCCCTGCTGGGGATGATGACCGTGTTTGCGGAGAACCTGCTGGCGGCAAAGCACCGGGGCGCGCCGGGCGCGCTTGGCTACATAGAAAAGGCGGGAAGGTTTGGAAAAAAGCTGGCTGCGCTGTACGCGGCGGGCTGTTTCCTCTCCTCCCTGGGAATGGGCAATATGGCCCAGACCAACGCGGCCGCCGCGGCATTTTCAGAGTTTGGCGTTCCGGTGTACGTCAGCGCGGGTCTGATTTCTGTGCTGATGCTGTTTGTGGCCAGAGGCGGCCTGCGCTTTGCGGTGAAAATTACGGAAAAGCTGGTGCCCGCCATGACTCTGCTCTTTTTTGCGGCCTCTCTGGGAGTGCTGTGGGTGTTTCGGGATAACCTGCCCGGGGCTTTCCGCCAGATTTTTGAGGGGGCGTTTTCCCTGCGTGCCGGGGCGGGCGGTACGGCCGGCATGCTGCTTGCCATGAAAACAGGCGTCTCCCGGGGCGTGTTTACCAATGAGGCAGGGCTTGGCAGCGCTGCCTTCGCCTATGAAGAGGTGCAGGGAAAAAGCCCGGTGGAGCTGGGGTGTATGGGTATTTTTCAGGTGTTTGTGGATACCATTGTCATGTGCACAGTTACCGGGCTGTGCATCCTGTGCTGCCGTTCCCCCATGCTGGAAGGGGCTCAGCTCACCTTTTTTGCCTACGAGGGGGCGCTTGGGGAATGGGGAGGCCGGGCGGTATCGCTGTGCACGGCGCTGTTTGCCCTGGCCACGCCGCTGGCCTGGTGCTGCTACGGCAGGGAAGGGCTGTTCTATCTGACGGGGGGAAAGGGGAAAAACTTGTTTGCAGCCGTTTACGCCGCCGCTGCTTTTCTGGGCTGCGTACTGCCGCTGACGGCGGTGTTCCAGATCGGGGATGCTTTCAACGGGCTGATGGCGATTCCCAATGTGCTGGCGCTGTTCTATTTTTCAGGAGAGGTGCCCCGGGAATGCGCCCGGGAAAGAACGCTGATGAGAAAAGCGATCCATTCTGCATAAAGATTTCACAAATTTTTGAAAAGAGGGTGGCTTTTTTCCGGTTTTGATGTTAGAATATTGATATGGAATAGGAATCTCCGGCGGGTTCCTGCCGGGAAAGGCATGGTGATCTCTCATGAAACTTATCCTTGCAATTGTCAGCAACGACGACAGCGGCGCAGTTTCCTCCGCTTTGACGCGTGAGGGCTATTCGGTCACAAAGCTTGCCACCACAGGTGGATTCCTGATGGCCGGCAATACCACGTTCATTTCCGGCGTGGATGATGAAAAGGTGGATGATGTGATCGGCATCATTGCAAAATACAGCAGCCGCAGAACGCAGATTGTTCCCAGCACTTCCACCATGGATGTGGGGATGTATTCCTCCTTCCCTGTGGAGGTTACGGTGGGCGGCTCCACTATCTTTGTGATGAATGTGGACCGTTTCGAAAAGGTATAATGGATTTTTTTGGTTTTTTGGGCAACGAAGAGGTGAAGGAGGCGCTGTCCGCCGCCTTTGCTTCCGGGCGTTTTCCCCATGCAATTCTTTTGCAGGGGGAAAACGGCTGCGGAAAACGCACTTTGGCCAAACTGCTTGCCAAGGCGCTGGTGTGCAGAGAAAAGGAGCGCGTCCCCTGCGGGACATGCCCCTCTTGTATTCGCGCTGACGCCGGGTCGCATCCTGATATCCGGATCGAAGAAGGGAGCGGGGTAACCCGCTCCCTTAGTGTTGATACAGTGCGCTCCATTACGGCAGACGCATACCGTATGCCGGAGGAAGCGGATGTCAGCGTATACCTGTTGTTTTTGGGCAGCAGAACCCTGGAGCCCGCCCAGAACAAGCTGCTGAAACTCATCGAGGAACCTCCTGCCAACACGGTGTTTGTGCTGGTGTGCGAATCGGGAGAGCAGCTGCTCCCCACCATCCGTTCCAGGGTGCAGAGCTTTACCCTGCGGCCGCCTTCTGAGGAAGCTGCGGCGGCCTATGTGCAGGAGCATGCGGCGGTGAGCGCGGAACAGGCCAGGGAACTGGCGGCGCTGTGCGGTGGGAACATTGGCCGCATGCTGGGCGAACTTTCCGGCGGGGATTCCGCCGCGGCCTTCGCCGTCGCCAGGCAGATGGCAAAAGAAATGGCCGGCTCCAGCGCGCATGCCCTTCTGGAAGCCGCGGCCCCGGTGCTCAAGGACAGAAAGCTGTTCCGTGAGGTGCTTACCAGGCTGTCCCTTATTTTCCGGGACGCCCTGGTGCTGCGCATGGGCGGGGCGGCGATGCTGGGCGGCGCACCTGAGGAAGCACAGGCGCTGTGCGCTTTACCTAAACGGCGGTTGGCGGCTCTGCCGGGCCTCGCAGAGGAATTTAAAACAAAGGCGGACCGCAATGCAAATATGGCTTTGCTGGTAACGGATTTCTGCGCCAAGCTGAGGGAAGCTGCAGGCGCAGCATGACGCTGAGAATTGCTGCGTGCCGCCGCTGCGCTGACAGGAAGAGCCAGGCCCGGATCACGCGTCCTGGAAGAAGCTTCCGTCGGAAGGCTGGACGAAAACGGGACGGGACGTCGGGGCGTAAGCGATTGGTTCGCGCCGGGCCCTATGGAGCAATAGTCTTGGACTACTTTCCTGAAGGAAAGTAGTTTGCCTGCCTTTCTTCAGAAAGGCAGGCGGAGAAAAGGAGGATGTGCGTATGGCCGAAGTAATAGGCGTACGTTTTAAAAATACAGGAAAAGTATACTATTTTGACCCTGAGCAGGAGAAAGTGCAAAAAGGGGAAATGGTGATTGTAGAGACGGCCCGGGGCGTAGAATGCGGGGAAACTGCTATGGAAAACCGGGAGGTCAGCGACGAGGCCATAGTACAGCCTCTGCGCAAGGTGATCCGGAAGGCCACCAAAGAGGACCTGAAGCGGGTGGCGGAGAACCGGAAAAAGGAAAAAACCGCGTTTTCAGCGTGCGAGAAAAAAATAGTGGAGCACGGGCTGGAAATGAAACTTGTGGATGTGGAATACACCTTTGACAACGGAAAAATCCTTTTTTATTTCACTGCGGACGGCAGGGTGGATTTCCGGGAACTAGTGAAGGATCTGGCGGGCATGTTCCGCACCCGTATCGAGCTCCGTCAAATTGGCGTACGGGATGAGGCTAAAATGCTGGGAGGCATCGGGATTTGCGGCAGGCCCTTCTGCTGCGGCTCTTTCCTGGGCGGCTTCCAGCCGGTCTCCATCAAAATGGCCAAGGAACAGGGGCTGTCATTGAACCCGGTGAAGATTTCCGGCACCTGCGGCAGGCTGATGTGCTGCCTGAAATATGAACAGGAGGCCTATCAGGATCTGCTGCGCACCACACCCAAGGTAAACGCCCTGGTCTCCACGCCGGACGGCAAGGGCGTGGTCATCGACCAGAATCTTCTCACCCGGAAGCTTACTGTGCGTCTGGATAAGGATCCGGATGCGGCCCCAAAGGTCTATAAGGTGGGCGACGTCAAGGTTCTGCGGGACGGCAAGATCAAGGTGGAAAAGAAAGAGATAGAACAGCTGAAAAGCCTGGAGGAATCCTGAAGGGCTGTTCAAAACCGGAGAGAGGGACCGCGAAAATTTCGCGGTCCCTCTCTTGCTTCACTTGACGGTTATGACAGTTATCGACGAAGTCCGGTAATCATTTCCACCGTGGCCGGGTCGTAATGGGAGAAAAACAGACTTTCCTTTTCGTCCAAAGCGCGGACCGCCGCCATGTCCTCCTCGGCAAGAACAAAATCAAACACGTCGAAGTTTTGAGCCATCCTGTCCTTATGGGTAGATTTCGGGATCGCCACCACACCGTTCTGAATCAGAAACCGCAGGGCAATTTGGGCGGCGGTTTTTCGGTATTTCTTACCAATCTCCGTCAACACGGAATTGGTAAAGAAATCCTTGCGTCCCTCGGCAAAAGGACCCCAGCTCTCGTGCTGCACGCCGTACTTTTCCATATACTCGTGAGCCTTTTGCTGCTGTTGGAACACATGGGTCTCCACCTGGTTGACCGCGGGGGTGATGTCCACGAACCGGCAAAGATCTACAAGGCGGTCCGGATAAAAATTGGATACGCCGATCGCCCGGATCCAGCCCTCCTGATATGCCTCCTCCATTGCCCGGTAGGTACCGTAATAGTCGCCAAAGGGCTGATGGATCAGCACCAGGTCGATATATTTCGTCTGCAATTTCTGCAGGGATTCCCGCAGAGATTCTTTCGCCTTCTTATATCCGGCATTGGAGACCCACACTTTCGTGGTGATAAAAAGCTCCTCGCGGGGAACGCCGCACTTCCGAATAGCGTTTCCCACCGCTTCTTCGTTGCCATACGCCTGGGCGGTGTCAATGGAACGGTAGCCCACACAGAGGGCGTCCAACACACAGCGCTCGCATTCCTCATTGCTCACCTGATACACGCCGTACCCCAGCACGGGCATTTTAATGCCGTTGTTCAGTGTTACAAATTCCATAATGATACTTCCTTTCTTCGACGACGGATCTCCCTGCCCTCACAGAGTCATGCTTCGAAATTGCATTTTGTGGTGGCAAGCCGCTGTAAAGATTCTGACGTCACCTGGTAAATGGGAGCGTGCCGGTTGATCCCTGCGATGCGCTCCATATCTCCGGCAGTCAGGGCAAAATCAAAGATCTGGCCATTTTCCCGGATATGCTCCTTCGAACTGCTGCCGGGCACAGGGCAGAAGCCCATTTGAAGATGCCACCGCAGAACGATTTGTGCTGCGGATTTCCCATACATTTGGGCCAGTCCCACCAGTACCGGGTTATTTAAAAGGTCCGTGCTGCCGTGGCCCAAGGGGTACCAGCATTGCAGCCGAATTCCCTGTTCCTCGCAGAACGCCCTGACCTGCTCCGCGGGGTAATAGGGGTGGCACTCTACCTGCATCACCATAGGCCGTATCTCACACTGTTCCAGTACCTCCCGAAGCTTCTCCACAGGAAAGTTGGAAACGCCGATGGCCCGCAGCTTCCCTTCCCGATACGCCTTTTCCAGCATTTTGTAGGCGTGGAGATAGTCGTTTACCGGGTGGTGCAGCAACATCAGATCCACATAGTCTGTGTCCAGGCGTTTTAAGGTGTCCTCCACAGCGCCGTCCTTGCTGTAAAGGGTGGGCCCCAGCTTAGTCTCCAAAAAGTATTCTTCCCTGGCAAGGCCTGATTTTTTCAGCCCCCGTCCCACTTCGACCTCGTTACCGTAGCGGTTGGCAGTGTCGATCAGCCCATACCCGTTGTGCAGGGCAAAGGCGACGTTTTCGATGATCTGCCCCCCTTCCTGCCCGATGGTGCCATAGCCCAGCATGGGCATCTTCGCACCGTTGTGTAATGTGGTGTATTCCATGTGGATCTCTCCTTGAGTCATTTAGTCGAATTCTTTCGATACCGTTTCTAGCAGGTCACGGATTTTCAGCTTTTGGGGACAGTTCTTCTCGCATAGCCCGCAACGAATGCAGTCTCCAGCCCGGCCATGACTTTGAATAAGGTTCACGTAATAGATCTTTTGATTGCTCATATACCCAGTGTTTTTTAGCCGTTTATGGTTATTATACAGCCCAAAATAATCCGGGATGGCAATATTCTTGGGACATTCTGTGGTACAGTAGCGGCAGTTGGTGCATGGGATCGCGGTATTTTCCCGGATGATTTTCGCCACGTTCAGCAAAAGCACCTTCTCATCCGCGGTCAAAGGCTGAAAGCTGTTCATAAAACTGGTATTGTCCTCCACCTGTTCCATGGTGGACATTCCGCTGAGTACCACCCGAACGCCCTCCAGGCTGGCCGCAAAACGTATGGCCCAGCTCGCGTAGGAGGCTTTGGGGTCAGCCTGTTTCAGCAAGCCCGCCGCTTTCTCGGGTAAGTTTACCAAGGTGCCGCCCTTCACGGGTTCCATCACCAGGATTTCCTTGCCGTACTTTCTGGCGACCTCGTAGCATTTTCCCGCCTGCAAAGCTGGATCGTCCCAATCCAAGTAGTTGATTTGAAGCTGCACCAGCTCTGTTTCCGGGTGGTCGTTCAATATTTTTTCCAGTATTTCGGGAGAGCCATGGAAAGAAAATCCAATGTGCTTTACCAAGCCCCGCTCCTTCAGCCCATTCAGAAACTCAAAGGTACGAAGCCTTTCCGCAACAGGATACCACGCCTCCCCCATGTTGTGCACCAGATAGTTGTCAAAATACTCTACGCCGCAAAGTTTCAGCTGCTCTTGAAAAAAGAGCTCCTGGTCCTCTTCCTTTTTGATGTAATTGAGCGTGATCTTATCGGTCAATTCGTAGCTGTCCCTGCTGTAACGGCTGGTAAGCGTTTGACGGAGAGCGGGTTCGCTCATTTCGTCGTTGTACCGGTGGGCTGTGTCAAAATAGGTAAATCCCCGCTCCAAATAAAGCCTCACCATTTTTTCGGTCAGCGGAATATCCACGGTGGAGCGGTCGTTTTCGTCCAGCACCGGCAGCCGCATAAAGCCGAATCCCAGTTTTTTCATCCTCGGTCTTCCTCCCGGTTCAATCATGGATTTTTCTGGTCACGCACATTCGCACAAAATCCGGGTCGAAGTGTTTCACTGCCGTGCCTGCATAGCCCAAATCTAACGCTGAGATCTGCCCCATCTCCTCTTCCGTCAGGGAGAAATCCCAAATATCCAGGTTCTGCACGATTCGTTCCCGATGGGTAGATTTCGGGATGACCACCACACCCCGTTGTACGTTCCACCGCAGCATCACCTGGCTGACCGCTTTGCCGTGGACCGCGGCGATCTTCAAAAGCGTTTTGTTTTCAAAGGGAGCGTACCGCCCGCCGCCCAGGGGCGCCCATGCCTCGGGCACGACGCCGTAATGGCGCATGGTTTCCAGCGCATTTTCCTGGGCAAAGAAAGGATGCAATTCCACCTGGTTGACCATAGGACCAATCTTCACCGTCTCACAGAAATTTGTCAGGATGTTCGGGTAGAAATTGGATACGCCGATGGCCCTTAGCTTACCTGCCTCATAGGCATCCTCCATGGCCCGCCACGCGCTGAAATAGTCCTTCATAGCCTGGTGCAGCAGGTAGAGGTCCAGGTATTCCAGCCCCGTCTTTTCCAAGGAGGCATCGATGGCGGCCTTAGCCGTATCGTAATTTTCCATATCCTGCACCCACATTTTCGAGGTAACAAACAGTTCCTCCCGGGTGCACAGCCCCTCGGCAATGGCCTCCCGTACCGCTTCCCCCACCGCGTCCTCGTTGGTGTAGGAAGCCGCCGTGTCGATCAAACGGTACCCTGCACGGATTGCTTCCAGGACGGACCGCTTACATTCTTCCTTATCCTGTACCTGGAAAACGCCGAAGCCTTCTTGCGGCATCTGGATGCCGTTGCATAGGGTAACAAATTCCATCATCAAATCCTCCTGTTTTTGTCATGGACCGGTATCCGCTTTCGGGTATCCGGCCAGGTGTTACTCACAACTATTTATCCAGTATTTTCGCGCCGCCGTAAACTCCGCTCATCTCCATACTGTTGAGGGATTGGTCGATGGCGGCTACCTCCTCCCCGGTCAGCCGTATCTCCGCGGCTCCCGCGTTTTCCTGGATACGCTCTGCTTTCCGGGAACCGGGAATGGGCACGACGTAAGGCTTTTTGCAGAGCATCCAGGCAAGGGAGATCTGGGCGGGCGTGGCCTCTTTCTGCCGGGCCAGCTGGTTCAAAACCTCAAACAGCTTTCGGTTGGCTTCAAACGCTTCCGGGGAATACTGCGGCATGCGGCTGCGGTAATCGTCCGCCGCATACGTCTCTCCGGCCCGGTAAGCGCCGGTCAAAATACCGTTCGCCAGGGGGCTGAACGCCACATAACCGATTCCCAGCTCCTCCAAAACGGGGAACAGCGATTCATACCACCGGGCCATCATGGAATAGCGGTTCTGTATGCAGGCCAAGGGGCAGACCCTATGCGCTTTGCGGATGATGCTCTCATCCGCCTCTGAAATGCCCCAGTGGAGGATTTTCCCCTCCCGGATCAAATCGGCCATGGTACCGGCCACCTCTTCCACCGGTGTCTTCGGGTCCACCCTGTGCTGGTAGTACAGCTCCACATGATCCATTTTCAAGCGGCGCAGACTGTTTTCCAGCGCGTTGCGGATCTGTTCGGGCCGGGAATCCACCACCAGCTCGTTCCCCTCCCGTCTCACGCCGAATTTTGTGGCGATCTGCACCGCATTGCGGTGAGGCCTCAGCGCCTCTCCCACCAATTCCTCGTTGTAGGAAATACTGCCGTCCTGGTTTTCACCGGTGTACGACTCCGCCGTGTCAAAAAAGGTATACCCCATTTCGACAGCCTGTTCCATGACCCGGATTGCTTCTGCCCTGTCCGTAGGGGCGCCGTAGGCATGGCTGAATCCCATGCAGCCCAAGCCAAGCTCGGACACCTGCAGTCCGTCTCCCAAAGCTCTCAGTTTCATTGGATATCCTCCCGCTCCATCAAGCTTCTATGCCGGGCTTATAGAAATTGGTAAAGGTGAGGGGTTCTTTTTCGGGCAGACCCAGCTTTTCTTTGCCCATCGCAATGCTCTTGACCAGAAACGCCATGTTCCGGCCCAGGGTACGCATGGTCTGCAGCCCCTCTTTATCCTGGAGGACTTCCTCGGCGCTGCCGCCGTGGACCATGTTCCAATATTGGCTGGTGGCGATGGGCATGCCGTTCATGGCAAAATACTTGTTCAGCACATCAAAGGTCGCCGTATTGCCGCCCCTTCGGCAGGTGACGACCGCCGCGCCCACCTTCATGCTTTTGTCCACGTTGAAGGTGCTGAAGAACAAGCGGTCCAGAAAGGAGATCGCTCCGCCTGCGGGAGAGGCAAAGTAGACTGGGGAACCGATCACGAATGCGTCACATTCTTTGAGCTTGGGCGCGATCTCATTTACCACGTCGTCAAAAACGCATTTCCCGGTCTGACGGCATTTCCGGCAGGCGATACAGCCCCGGATATCCTTATTTCCCACATGGACGATCTCGGCCTCGATCCCCTCCTGCTCCAACGTGTTTTTCAGTTCTGTCAGAGCCGTAAAAGTGCAGCCCTTTGCCCGGGGACTTCCATTGATCAATACTGCTTTCATGAGATATGACCGCCTTTCTGCGAACTGAGTCGCTCATCTGTTCTGATTTTCTATATTCAGTATAAAAAAAGAGAGACCTCTTGAGAAGTCTCTCTTGGTTCACCAGTTGATACGGAAAGGTTATCACTCCGCCTCGCTCTCCCGCACAGCTTGTATGGCGGATAGAAAGCGCTGGACCGTTTTCGAGGGCGCGGGGGAATACAGCAGGCCGTAGGGGATCTTATAATCCCATTCCACCGGCAGGATTTTCAGGAGCGGATGGATAGTATCCCAACGCTTGACCACCATCAGAACGTCCTCGCTGCTCTCGCAATGGTTAAAAACCTCCAAACTGTAGATACTGAAATCCCTGATCTTGATTTGGGGGTGGTTTCTCAAGATGTCGTCCCGCAGCTCGTCCACATAATTGCTCCAGCCCCGGTGCATCAGCATCAGAGTCTCCCCATGCAGGTCCTCCAGCGTCAACACATCTTTTTGGGCCAGCCGATGGTGGATCGACACCGCGCAACAAATGGGGTCCCGGGAAAACTCAAAGCCCGCGCAGCCCCGCAGGGTCAGCATGGCGTCGTCAAACACACCGGCCACCACGTCGATATTCTGTCCCAGGTTTTTCAGGATTTCCCGGGCGTTCTCCAGAGAATTCTCGTAGGGGACCAGCTGAAATTTAACGTCTGGGCACAGCTCGTGGATTTTCGGCCAAAGGCCCATCAGGAACTGCGCCGGAGTCATGGGGGAGGTGCCGATCCGAATGACGCTCTCCTCCTCCTGCATGGCGTTTTTCGCACGGGCCACCGAATCCCTGCAATACCCGATGATATATTTCGCGTCCTGGTAAATGGACTGCCCCGCCTTCGTCAAGGTCAGGCCGCGATGAGTGCGCTCAAAAAGCTGTACGTCCAGTTCCGCTTCCAGCAGATTGATCTGCTTGATCACAGCGGTAGGCGTGACAAAAACCGCCTCCGCCGCCTTATTGAAGCTGCCCGCGTCAGCCACACGCAAAAAGGTTTCCAACTGCGGATTGTACATTGACACTCACTTCCTTACCGTATAAAATGAACCGCTTAAATGAGCACGGAATAATACCGCGCCCGACAGCTGGGCGCGGTTTGTTCAGTGGTTGTTAAAGCGTAGATTGCAAATAACGCTCCAACAGGCCGGGCAGCCAGTCCTCCAGTTTGGAAAAGGAGAATCCGGCCGCCTCGGCCCGGTCGGTGCGCAGGCTGAAGCTCTCGCAGCCGTTGTAGGGCCCCTCTTCCCCGCCCGGGGAGAGAAGGACGGATTTGCCCGTATGTTCCTCCACAAAGCGGAAAATTTTCCGAAGGGAAACAGTGCCCTGGGCCGCCGCGTTGAAGGGGCCCGTTTCCCTGCGGGAACCCAGATGGCAGAGGAAGCGTCCGGCTTCCTCGGAACTGATGAAGCTGAGCCGGGCGTCAAGGTTGTCCACCTGCATGGGCAGCCCCTTCCGGATATGCTCCACATAGAACAGGAGGCGGCGGGTATAGTCATCCGGGCCGATCACATAGGGGAATCTTACAGCGACGGCGTTCTGACCGGGATCAGCCTGAAACAGGGCGCATTCCGCCTGCCTTTTCCCCTCCCCGTAGTCGAAATCCGTCCTGTCGCACCAAACCAGTTCCTTTTGAAAGGGGTCAAATTCCTCTTCCGGGGTGTCCGGCCGGTCGGGATAAACGGAAGCGGAGGACACCTGGACGAGCCGCTCTGCGGAAACAGAGTCCAGCAGATTTTTCACATCGTTGGAACAGTAGGCCACGTCGTCAAAGACCACGTCGTACCGCGCTCCTTGCAGGGCTGCCTTCATGGCGTCAGGGTCGGTGCGGTCTACCCGGATACGGTTGACCCGGCTGCCGAAGGGGTCGGGCGTCAGGCCCCGGGTGGCAAGCGTCACCCCAGCCCCCTGCTCCAGAAGGCTTTTCACCAGATGTATGCCGAAAAAGCGCGTACCTCCCAGCACTAACACCTGTTTCATAGGACGGTCATCTCCTTTGTTCGGGCGGATCAGACGCTGCTGACCCGCCCGTTTTTCGCATCCAGGCAGACCACGGTGCCCGCCTTCAGGATATGGGTGGCGTTTGCCGCACCGGTGATGACCGGTTTGTCCATGGCCAGGCCGGAGATGGCGGCGTGGGTGTTGGTGCCCTTCTGCTCGGTGATAATGCCGGAGCACCTGCGCAGGCAGTCAATCATGGAATTGTCGGTTTCCGGCACCACCAGGATATCCCCGTCATGGAAGGATTTTTCTATGTCTTCCGGCTTTCTGCAGACACAAAGCCTTGCGGATACGGTCTTGTCGGTGACGCCGTCCCCCATCAGCAGTACGTGGCCCACCACGTGCACCTTCATCATGTTGGTGGTGCCGGAGACGCCCAGCGGCATGCCGGCGGTGATGACCACCAAATCCCCGCTGGCTACCAGGCCGGCCTTTTCGGCAGCGTCAACCGCATGGTCGAACAGGGCGTCGGTATCGGTCTCCTCGTCGATGAGCAGCGGGGAGACGCCCCAGGAGAGATTGAGCTGACGGTAAACGTGGTCGTCCGTAGTACAGCCCACAATGGGATAGAGAGGGCGGAATTTGGAGAGCTGGCGCGCCGTCATCCCGGATTTCGTCACAGTGATAATGGCCTTTGCGCCCAGGTCATGGGCCGTGGTGCAGGTGGCGTGAGAGATGGCGTTGGTCACGTCGAAAGCGATATCGCTGTTGTCGCGGGAATTGAAACGCTTGATATAGTTGATGTTCTGTTCTGCCTTTTCCGCAATGCGCACCATGGTTTCCAGCGCTTCCACAGGATAACTGCCCGCGGCGGTTTCCCCGGAGAGCATGATGCAGCTGGTCCCGTCATAGATGGCGTTGGCAACGTCGGTGGCCTCCGCCCTGGTGGGACGGGGGTTTTTCATCATGGAATCCAGCATCTGGGTGGCGGTGACCACCTGTTTGCCGGCTTTGTAGGATTTCTGAATCAGCTCCTTCTGCAGAATCGGTACATCCTCCAGAGGGATCTCTACACCCATATCGCCCCGGGCCACCATGATGCCGTCAGCCACACGGAGGATTTCGTCGATGTTTTCCACGCCCTCCATGTTTTCAATCTTGGCAATGATGTTCATGGAGTGGCAGTTGTATTCCTTAAAGATGCTGCGGATGGCCAGAATATCCTCCGCAGTCCGGGTAAAGGAGGCTGCTACATAGTCAAAGCCCGTCTGAATGCCGAAAATGATGTCGGCGCGGTCCTGTTCGCTGATAAAGGGCATGGAGAGCTTGGTGCCCGGCACGTTGATGCCCTTGTGGTTCGAAACCCTGCCTCCGTTGATCACCTGGCACACAATGTCGGTTTCAGTGACATGGATCGCTTCCAGTTCCAGCAGGCCGTCGTCGATCAGTACACTGGAGCCGGGCCTTAAATCTTTGGGAAGATCCTGATAGGTGATGGAAACGATGTTCTCGTCCCCTTCCACTTCCCGGGTGGTGAGGGTGAAGGTGTCTCCGGAGGAGAGCTCGATGGATCCGTTTCGAAAGGTCTTCACCCGGATTTCCGGGCCCTTGGTGTCCAGAATGGTAGCTACGGGCAGGCCCAGTTCTTCGCGCATCCTGCAGACTGTGTCAAATTTTTTAGCCGCGTCTTCATGGGTGCAGTGGGAAAAGTTAAATCGTGCCGCGTTCATGCCGCCCAGCATCAGCCGGCGGAGAATATTTTCGTCCTCGGTAGCGGGACCCAAGGTACAGATGATCTTGGTTTTTCTCAGCATGGAAATCCGTCCTTTCAGCAATGTACTTTTCATGGCTCTATCATACCACAAAGACGGATTGCGGTCATCGCTTTTTTGAGAATAGAAAAAATTTAACAAAGGAGTTTTATCTCGGGCAGGTGTCTCCCTAAATGAAAAATCCGGCAAACAAGGCTGCACTTGCTGTGCTTGTCCGATCCCTTCGTTCCCCCTGCATCCTTTCCTGATCCTGGAAATTCAGCAGAAACGATTTTCCATAATCGAACCGCCCAGCCTGGGTAAAATAGAGATATCTCAAAAAAACGGAGGTATCCCTATGAAAAATCACATCATCAACAGTAGCCGTATCCAGGAGTACGCCCGGCAGCTCCAGGCAGAGGAACGCGCATCTGGCACCGTCGAAAAGTACCTGCGGGACGTGGGGGCCTTTGCTGCCTTTGCGGAAGGACAACCGGTGGACAAAGCCCTGGTGGCCGCGTGGAAGGAACAGCTTGTCTCCCAGGGCTATGCGCCTAGGACCGTTAACTCCATGCTGGCGGCGGTACACGGTTTCCTGGCGTTTCTGGGTTTTACAGGCTGCAAGGTGAAGTACCTGAAGATTCAGAGGCGAGTGTTCCGGGAGACAGGCCGGGAGCTGGATAAAGGCGATTACGAAAAGCTGGTAGCTATGGCAGAAAGCAGGGGACGGCACCGGCTGGCCCTGCTCATGGAGACCATCTGCGCCACGGGCATCCGGGTATCGGAGGTGCAGTATATCACGGTGGAGGCTGCCCGCAGGGGCGAGGCAGAAATACGCTTGAAGGGGAAAATCCGCAATATCATCCTGCCGAAAAAGCTCTGCCGGAAGCTGCTGAACTATGCCGGAAAACAAAAAACCGCCTCCGGCGAGATTTTTCTCACCAAAAGCGGAAAAGGACTTTCCAGACGGCAGATCTGGGCGGAGATGAAAAGCTTGTGCAGACACGCAGGCGTGGACGCCGCAAAGGTGTTTCCCCACAACCTGAGGCACCTCTTTGCCCGGGTGTTCTACAAATCCTGCAGGGACATTGTAAGGCTGGCGGACGTGCTGGGGCACTCATCCATAGAAACCACCCGCATCTACCTTGTCACCACCGTGGCAGAGTACACCCGGCAGATGGAGCGGTTGGGGCTGGTGTGTTAAACAAAATCGTTATTTCGTGGACAGACACTAGGTCTGCCTCGAGCTTTTCATTGTCATTATAATGTGATGAGCCAAAAAAAACAAGAATTTTGCATGAAAACAAGACCGTTCAAGAATTTTTTCGGAAACGGTCTATTTCTTGCGTCCTTTTTAAAAAAACGTCATTTCATTTGCTCTGCCTATGTAATACTTGTCACATACTTCTTGACAAAATAACGATTTTGTCTTTTGGAAGAAATGGAGGAAAGAAGATGAGAAAAAAACTGTTGGCCCTGCTGTTGACACTATGCATGGTCTTGTCCCTCCTGCCGGTAACCGCAATGGCAGTGGAGGGAAACGTGTCGCAAGAGACCGGATACGGGAATGCCGCTCTTCCCGCCGCACCGGCCGTGACTGGCGATGTGATTACGGTGACCCCCGAAAACGCACAGTACACCCTGGATGGAGCTTATGGCTCTATTGATGGGAAAACGATCTGTTTCAGCGGCGGCGACTATACCGATGTGCTGGTACTGGCTCGTCCTACCAAGTTTGTGGGCAGCAACACAGAATATTACAACGGCGAGTGGACCTCAGAGAAAGGCTGGGAACCAGTTAAACCGAATATTGACTGGGAGCAACTCACGAGCACAATTTGTTACTATAACCGCAAAGTGGAAAACGTGACCTTTACCGCAGAGGAAGGGGTTGTTCTGCCTGGATTTTCTTACAGCTCCGGTCATGTGTATGGACAGAATGGCGCTCCCGCCTATGACCATGTGCGGGATATGGAGATCGTCGATACGAACAGGAGCTACCACGCTTACTCCAGCCTGAAGAACATCACCTTCCAGGGTCTGACAATCAGCGGGCAGGTGTTCCTCCAGAATTATTCCGGGAATCAATCCATGGAGGCTGTGGTTTCTGGTATTACCTTTGATGGCTGCACATTTACTGGCGATGCAAGTAAAATGGACACAGCTACATTTGCTGCCGTAAAAACGGGGGCGGACAGCAGGTATTTCACGAACATCACGGTCAAGAACTGCTCCATTAAGAATTATTATCAGGGCGTCTATATTCAGGGCGTGGACGGCTTGACAGTGGAGAACTGCGTGATCGAAAATACCAGGCACAACTCCATCGCGGTTCAAAGTTCCACCAGCAACCCCGTTAAGGGCGCCGTCCTGATTCAAGAGAATGTGCTCAAAAACGCGCAAGATCGAGCCATCCGTTTTGGGGATATGGGCAGTGATGTGACATCCATTCTCATCAACAACAACGTTATGGTAGGCTCTGGCGATACTGCAGGGGAACTCATCAAGGCTGGAACATTGCCTCCTGGTGCGATCTCTCTGGAAAACAATTATTGGGATGGAAAAGAGCTTTCCACTGCGGTACAAACATTTTCAGTACCCAAGAGTACTGGTATCATCAGCGGTACTTTCTTCATTGAATTAGACCCGGCGTGGTGCGCCGAAGGGTACACCGTGGTGCGTGATGGAGATGGAAACTACACTGTTGTCAATCTGAGTGCGGACAATGCCGCCGCCAGGATCAATGAGAAGTATTACGCCACCCTGGCCGCCGCCACCGCCGCCGCAAAGGACGGCGAGACGGTAACGCTGCTGGAGACGACCACGGATAACCCGGCAATTGTCGTGAACAACGGCAGGAAGATCACTCTGGATCTGGCAGGGCATGAAATAGGCTTTGCAGAAAACAGCTATTTTATAGTCGAGAATGGCGCATTGAATGTGACAGGCTCCGGCAAAATATATGAGCAGGTGCCCTATACCGCTGTCATCACGATGGTTGGCTCTAATGAAACCAGTGCCAGCGAGTATTCCGTGTTGACTGTGGGAGAGAATGTTGTTCTTGAGGGCTACAGCGGGGTTCTGCTGGATAAGAACGGGAATAATACGTCCTATGGTACCGTTGTCACGATAAACGGGACCATCCACGGGAAAAAGGACGCTGGTGGATACGGCTCCCCCAGTATCAGTGTGAACGGGACTATCAACGCGACTGAAGGCAATGTTCCAAAGATCACCATTGCCTCTACCGCTGAGATCACCAGTGAACGCGGTGACAGCCAGAACAATAACAAAGCCGCGTCTGCCGGGGTCTATGCGGCCGGTTATGCAGAATGGGAGATTGAGGACGGCGCAAAGCTCTCCGGCAATGATGTGCTGAGTATTAAATCCGGCAAGTTTACCATCAAGGGCGGTACCTTTACCGCTGACGGGCCTTTCATTGATCCGGCGGAGGCCTTCAATAACGGCACCGAATCCACCGGCGCGGCGATCAGCATCACCAACAACAATAGTTATGCGAGAAATGTGGAACTGACTGTTGAAGGCGGTACCTTTACCTCGTTGAACGGCTATGCTCTTTATGAGAGCGATACAGCGGCAAACCAAGGAAATGCGTTAAAAGTAGGCGGCACGTTCGAAGTCTTGGGCGGCGCTTTCTCAGGAAAAGCCGGCGCTGTAAGCTCGAAACACGGGGAGAAATTCATCTCCGGCGGACATTTCACGTTCAACCCCGGCGCGTATCTCGCCAAGGACAAGATGGTGGCCGCAAGTACGGAAAAAGGTTACACCTACATGGTAACAAACCAAGTGAAGGTGGGCGAAACAGAAGTAGCGCCTGCGCCGGACGCCGCGCCTGCCGTGGATGTAACTAAGATTCCAGAAGGCTCTCAAATTGATGTCCAAACAGCAATAGAGAACGCCACCTCTTCCGGCCTTGACGCCGCTGCGGGCAGCGTTGCCTCTGACAGCAACGCTGTGACAAAGGAAATGGCAGAAACAGCACTCACAAAAGCAAAAGAGGAACTCCAGGTTACGGGAACTGAAGGTAGTGGCCCCGCCGCCGCAGACATCAAGCTGGTGGTGCAGCCCTACATGGAGATTAAGGCTGAGAGCTATAGCGCGACAGAGGCGGAAAAGACCCTGCAAGTGGAAATCACCCCCAAGTACAACCTTCTTGTGGTGAAGGCCGAAACCTCTGTTGATGCACCGCTTATCACAAATCCCGGTACAGGTGAGACAAAGAACGCGGCTGTCGTGGAAGAAGAAAAAGATCTCCCGGTGGACAGGAACACCCGGGTGACCATCAGCTTCCAACTCCCCAAGGGCTTTATCAGCGGGACAGATGCAGCCAACTTGTACGTCGTCCATACAAAGAAGGACGGTACAACCGAAACCTACAAGCCCACTGTAACAGAGGCTGAGCAAGAATCTGCTACGGGGACAACCGAAAAGATTTACATCGCCACCTTCACCACCAACGGCTTCAGCCCCTTCCTGTTCAAGGTGGACGAGCGCACCGCCAGCGTCCAGTTTACCGATAAGGACGGAGGAGCATTGGACAGCGCTGTAACTTACACTCCGGCGGACGTGGGCAAGGCCCTGCCGGAGGCGGAAGCGCCCTCCGGCCAGAAGTTCAGAGGTTGGAAATTTACAGCACTGGGCGATACCGTCTATCAAACCCTTACGGAAGCCCTGCTCTCTGAGCTGAACGCATTGCGGCTGAGCGGCACCTCAATCACCGCCACCCCCGTGTTCTATACGCCCTCCAGCGGCGGCGGTTCCATGGCTTATGACGTCATCGTGCCGGCTGACCCTGAAAACGGAATCATCACCGTTTCCGATACCTCCGCCAGCCCCGGCAGCACGGTCACCATCACTGTGAAGCCCGACGAAGGCTATGCGCTGTCCGGGCTTACCGTCACCGCCCAGGACGGCAGCGAGCTCAGCCTTTCGGACCTGGGCAACGGCCGGTACGCCTTCACCATGCCCGAATCCCCCGTCGCCATTGGGGTATCCTTTGGTAAAGCCGGAGAACTGCCCTTTGCCGACGTGGCGGCAAACGCCTGGTATCACGAGGCGGTGCAATATGTTTATGAAAACGGCATGATGCTGGGCACAGGCGAGACAAGCTTTTCCCCGGAGACGAAGCTGACCCGGGGGATGGCTGTGACAATCCTCCACCGTCTGGAAAAGGAACCGGCTGCCGCCCCCAATCCCTTTACCGACGTGGCGGACAGCGCTTATTATAATGAAGCCATTGCCTGGGGCGCGGAAAACGGGATTGTCAACGGCTTCGGCAACAACATTTTCCGGCCCGACAGCTCCATCACCAGGGAAGAGTTTGCGGCCATCCTCTGCCGGTATGCCCAGTACAAGGGCATGGAAGATTCCGGAAGCGGCGACCTTTCCGCCTTTACCGACGGGGACAAAGTCGGCTCCTGGGCGGTAGAGTACATGCGCTGGGCTGTGGGGAACCGTGTGATCAACGGAAACGGAGACGGCACCCTTCGCCCCGCCGGCACCGCCACACGGGCAGAGGCCGCACAGATGCTTAAGAACATGCTGGCAAAATAAACAAAGTAAATTTTTACAGAACAGGGACGCAGACGACTTGACCGTCTGCGTCCCTGCATTTATTGAGAAAAGCGCCGCGACCAACGCGCCCGGTTTCCGGCGGATGGATGCGGCGTCCCCTCGTTATCCCAGCAGGCGGTAGATGTCCCCTTTCTTCAAGCCCGACACCTTCGCCGCTTCCCTGGCGGCCTCGCTGGCTGAGACGCCGTCCTGCAGGAAATCCCTGGCCAGCTCTGCGGCTTCCTCCAGAGTGTATTCCTCCCGGGTTTCCTTCGGTTTGGCGCCTTCCACCACCAGCACGAATTCCCCCTTGGGTTCATGCTGCCGGTAATGGGCGGCGGCCTCCCGCAGGGTGGTGCGCCAGACCTCCTCGTGGATTTTGGTCAGCTCGCGCACCACTGCGAGCCTTCGTTCGCCGCCGAAGACGCTTTCAAAATCATTCAGGGTTCTGCGCAGCTTATGGGGGGCTTCGTAAAAGACCATGGTGCGGGTTTCCTGGGATACGGAGAGAAGATGTTCCCGGCGGCTTCGCTTGTTCATGCTGAGAAAGCCTTCAAAGGTGAACCGGCCGGTGGGCAGGCCGCTTACCGCCAGCGCAGAGATCACCGCCGTGGGGCCTGGAACCACGTAAACCGGAATATTTTCCGCTGCGCAGGATGCCACCAGCGCCTCGCCCGGATCGGAGATGGCGGGCATGCCCGCGTCCGACACCAGCGCGCATGTTTCCCCGGCCCGCAGGCGGCCAAGGATCAGCTCCCCCCGCTCCTCCTTATTGTGCTCAAAATAGCTCACCATGGATTTCTTGATGCCAAAGCGGCTGAGGAGCTTTAAAGTGACTCTGGTGTCCTCCGCCGCAATAAAGTCGGCCTCCTCCAGGGTTTCCCGTGCCCGGGGGGAAAAGTCCCCCAGATTGCCGATGGGCGTTCCCACCACATAGAGGGCGCCTTTTTCCAACACGTGTATCCTTCCTTTCGGGGAGCTTTGATCAGGAGCGGTTCTTCCAGCCCGCATTCGCCCTGTAATCTCCATATATTTTTTCCAGCGCTTCGGAATATCCCCCGCCGTCCTGTTCCAGCAGCAGCACCGGCTCTACGGCAAGCCCGGTTTTGCCGCCGCTGCGGCATTCCAGCAGGAACAGAGAGGGGGGCCTATCCTTCCTCTGCTGCACCAGCCGCAGCCGCTTGGGTTCCAGCCCGAAGCTCCGAAACAGGGACAGGGCCTCCGCCAGCCGCTCCGGGCGCAGGCAGAGGCAGAGCCTGCCGCCGAAGCGCAGGGCGAATCGGGCGGTACCGGCAAGCTGTTCCAAAGAAAAGCGAAGCTCGTGGCGCGCCGTACTCCTGCTTTCCTCTGCGCCCTGGGGGCCTGTGCCCGCCGCCTGATAGGGGGGATTGCATGCCACCAGGTCCAGGGACTGGTTCCGGAAGAGGGCCTTCGGGTTTCCTGCATCCCCCAGAATCACTTCGATCCTGTCTGAAAAGCCGTTCGCCTCCACCGCGGTACGGGCAAGCCTCGCGGCCTCCTCCTGGATTTCCACAGCATAAATTTTTTGGGGCTGCGCCCTCTCCCGCCACAGCAGGGGAATGGCGCCGCAGCCAGTGCCCAGGTCGGCGCAGACTTCACCCCGTCTGGGGAGAGAGAAATCCGCCAGCAGCAGCGTGTCCGTCGTGAAGCTGTGTTCCCGGGTGACCAGCGCCCGGCAGGCGCTGGAAAGCGGCTCCCACCGTGCGCCGGGGATACCCGGAAAGCAGTTTTTGCCTGTCATGAAAGATGCTCCTTTCCCGAACCGGCAGGCAAGCCTCTGCCGGAAAGCCGCCCCCGGGCGGGGCAGCAAAACAAAAAGAAGAGCCTGGGAAAAAATTGTTCCCCAGGCTCCGCTTTTCTGATATTGTATCAGGCCCGAAAACCGATCAGCCCTCCTGAGGAGCTCCAACCGGGCAAGTTCCGGCGCAGGCGCCGCAGTCGATGCAGGTATCGGGGTCGATCACATATTTGCCGTCGCCCTCGGAAATGGCTCCGACGGGGCAGTCGCTGGCGCAAGCGCCGCAGGCAATGCAGTCATCATTGATTACATAAGGCATGGGGAACACCTCCTATTAATTTTACATGTTTATTCTATCACAAACTATCAAAAAAGCAATACTTTCTTTTCCTTATGGAAGTTTCTGCACCGTTCGGCCAGATATTGGAAAGCCTGCAGAACCGGGAGGAAGAGAGCTTTGGAAGGCTTCCTGCAAGATATTCCCCAGCATCCGGCTTCCTGTCCGGAGACAGCGCCGCCCCAGGAAAGTGATTACTCCTCCAGGCTGCGGTGGGGCTGCACGGCCATATAGGCCGGGCGGATGATCTTGCCGCCGCCTACCAGCTCCTCGATGCGGTGGGCGCTCCATCCGGCGATTCGGGAAATGGCGAAGATGGGGGTATAAAGCTCCATGGGCAGATCCAGCATGCTGTAAATAAAGCCGCTGTAGAAGTCCACATTGGCGGAAACGCCCTTGTAAATCTTCCGCTTTTCCGTGATGAGCTTTACCGCAAGGCGCTCCACATTGGAATAGAGCTGGAACTCCTCGGTGCGGCCCTTTTCTTTGGAAAGCCCCTCCACAAACCGGGCCATGATCTTGGCGCGGGGGTCGGAGATGGAGTAGACAGCATGGCCGATGCCGTAAATGAGGCCGGCCTTGTCAAAGGCCTCCTTGCTCAGGAGCTTCTGCAGATAGGCGGTGATCTCCCCGTCGTCGTTCCAATCCTTCACCTCGCGCTTGATCTCCTCGAACATGCGCACCACCTTGATGTTGGCGCCGCCGTGCTTGGGTCCCTTCAAAGAGCCCAGGGCCGCCGCAATGGCAGAGTATGTATCGGTGCCGGAGGAGGTGACCACGTGGGTGGTAAAAGTGGAGTTGTTGCCGCCGCCGTGATCCGCGTGAAGCATCAGGGCGATGTCCAAAACCTTGGCCTCCAATGCGGTATACTGGCAGTCTGGCCTGAGGATGCGGAGGATATTTTCCGCGGTGGAGAGCTTGGGATCCGGCTGGTGGATGAACAGGCTCTGGCCGTCGTGGTAATGGCGGTAGGCCTGGTATCCGTAAACAGAAAGCAGCGGGAACAGGGCGATGAGCTGGATGCACTGGCGCAGAACGTTGGGCACTGAAATATCTTCCGCCGCTTCGTCATAAGAATAGAGGGTGAGCACGCTCCTCGCCAGGGTGTTCATCATGTCGCTGCTGGGCGCTTTCATAATGATATCCCGCACAAAGCTGGTGGGAAGAGTACGGTAGAAGGAAAGGAGTTCACAGAATTCCCTGAAGCTGCTCTCCTCAGGCAGGTCCCCGAATAACAGCAGGTAGGCGGTTCGTTCGAACCCGAAATTGTCGTCCTTGGGCTGGCGGCGGATCAGGTCTTCCACATTATAACCCCGGTAATAGAGCTCCCCCTCGCAGGGGACACTCTTTCCGTCCACCATTTTGCTGGAAACAATTTCGGAAATGTTCGTCAGTCCTGTCAGAACGCCTTTGCCGTTCAAATCGCGCAGGCCGCGCTTCACGTCGTACTTTTGATACAGTTCGGGGTCGATGGCGCTGCTCTTCAGGCTGAGCTCAGACAGCTGGAGCACCTCCGGTCTGATTTCCGAATAGATAGACATTCATAAAACTCCTTTCATCACATTTTTGTCCGGCTTCCCCGCCGGACTCCTACTTTTTTTAAATAATAAACTTCATTATACTAAAGTTTTAAATTGAAATCAAGTTTAAATTATGAATTTTTTTGGAAAGGAACTTCCCCATGCAGAAAAAATTGCTCCAATTTTCCAAAGCGTTTGCCATACTTCTCTCCGTCTTCGTCTGCGTCTGGTGCGCTGCCGTAAGGTTTCAGAGCTGGGCCAGAGAAGAGGGTACAGACGCGCTTTTGCTGGCCGCGGGAATGCGGGTGGAGGAAACCGAAAAAGCGGAGGGGAGGCCCCAGGCCCCGCCCTCCGCAAAGGAAACGGCCAGATCTCAGGTCGAGGCGGAGGAGACGGACCTGGGCCTGCCTGACGATGGGATTGTACCTTTCCACGGAGAGGAACTGCCCGGCGTCAGCGCCACCCCGGATCCAGGGCGCGCTTCCAACACCGTGGAGGAGATTCTGATTGACGGCGGGGAGCAGGTGGGCAACTTTTTTGTCAAGGATACCTCTGGTTCCGGCGTCAATTTGACGGAAGAGCTGAAACAGGACCCCGCTGTGTCTCTGAAGTCCAACGGGGAGGTGGAAGTGCTCATCTATCATACGCATACCTCGGAAGCTTATATGCCCCAGTTTACGGGTTTCTATTATACGGATATGGAAACCCGCACCCAGAATCAGGACAGAAGCGTGGTGGCGGTGGGTGAGGAGATCAAAAAGGCGCTGGAAGCGGAGGGAATTGGGGTGGTGCACGACACCACGGTGAACGACGCCCTGTACAACGGCTCCTACTCCCGCTCCTGGGAGGTGCTGCAGAACAATCTGGAGAAATATCCGGGAATACAGGTAACCATTGACGTGCACCGGGATTCTATGACCACGGAGGAAGGGGTCAAATACAAGCCCACCGCCGTGATAAACGGACGGAAAGCGGCGCAGATCATGTTTTTGGCAGGCAGCGACGCCAACGGGGATTGGGGGGATTTTCCCGATTGGCGCGACAACCTGCACCTGGCGCTGCGGGTACAGCAGACAGCATCGGAGCTCTATCCGGAGCTTGTGAGGCCTCTGGATTTTTCCGACAGCAAATATAATATGAACGCCACCAAGGGCTCTTTGCTGGTAGAGGTGGGCACCGAGGTGAATACGGCGTCGGAAGCCAGATATTCGGGGAAACTGGTGGGGGAAATTTTAGCAAAAACCCTGAAAAAACAGTGATTTGGAATTTGTCAAATTTTGAATGTGGGTTTAAGAAAGATGGATTGGGGGAAGGATAAAAGCAAAAGGACGGAAAGGACGGGACTGGATGAAACGGCAGAATCGTGGAGCATGGCGCGTCTTTTTTTTCTCCTTTGCAGCCGCGCTCTGTCTTTTTATCTTGGGAATCGGATTTGTGCTGGTCGACTACCAGGGAAGGAAGCTGAGCTTCGGGGACGACCAGCCGCCCTTTCAGGTGGTGGAGCATCAGGACGGGACAGCGGACCTGAAAATTAAGCTCATGGGAAAAGAGACTGAACTGGATGTTACAGCTTTCGACAAAATGTTGAAATTTATTTGTGAATTCGGTTGCCTTCCCCATAGCTAGACGCTATAATGTCTTTGGATACCATATAAAGGGGGAGTCGCCGCGTGAAAACCCAATATTTCCGCTGTTGGGTGCTGCTGCTTGCCGCCGCGTTCCTGGTGCTTTGGTGCGCCAGCGTCGGCGTGACCTATTCGGCTTCTGATACTGTCCTGCAGGAGCAGGCCGCGGCAGAGGCCGCTGCAGCCCCGGTGCGGGACGAGCTTGGTATCCGGATGATTGGTATTTTGGGCTGGTGCCTGGTCGGGCTTGGCTTTTTGGGGGTGGCCCTCACCGTGGTTTTAAGCGGAAAACCCCGCCGTAAGCGCCGTGCGGCCCATACCTCCGGCGTGGTGAAGCGGTCTGCCCGCTATTCCTGTTCCCATTATCCCGGTACGGCTTACCGGAACCGTGTGGAACGCAGGTATTAAATTCGTGAAGATCCTGAAGCTGAAGGGCGCGGCTCCTGCCGCGCCCTTCAGCTTTGTTTCAGGTGAAGTGGCGTCTGTCTTTCCAAAAGAGGGAAAGGGCCGGTTCTGCCGTTTCCCATGAAAGAGAGCGGTTTTTTAATCAGCGGACAGTGTTTTCCGCTGCGGAGAAAACACGGGAAACCTGCCGGAACCAGAAGGAAAATAAAAATTATTTAAAGTTTGACAGAGCACGCCATATCTAGTAGTCTTGTGAGGAAATGGCCCTATTTTCAAATAATATTTACATATAAATTCTAAAAAAGAAAAAAAACGCGGACAAAATAGGTTACAATCCTTTAAGAAATTTATGTCAAGTACAGAAGGCTCTATGGCTTCACTTTCTTAATTTTCGAGGAGGAAAAAGCTCTATGAGAAACAGTATATGGAAAAAACGTTTAGCATCGGCTGCGATGGCGGCCTGTATGCTGATTGCAATGCCGGGCGGCGCGATTGCGAAAACCGTGGACGAGCTCAAGGCGGAGCAGCAGCAGCTGGAGCAGGAAAACCAGGAGCTGCAGTCCAAGCTGGAAGACCTGAAAGAGGACGAGGCCCAGAAGGAAGCGTATCAGGAAACGCTCAGCGAGAAGATTGATGTGGTGAAAACCCAGATTGACACCACCCGGAAGAACATAGAAGAGCTGGACGCCAGCATCACGGAGCTGACCCAGCAGATTCAGGATTCTCAAAAGGAAATCGAGAATACCTTGGAGCTGTTCAAGCAGAGGCTGAAGGCCTTGTATACGGCGGGCAATGTGGGTACGCTGGAAATCCTGCTGGATTCCACCAGCTTTACGGATTTTAACATGCGTTCCCAGGCCATTCAGAGCATGAGCGAGAAGGATCAGAAGCTCATGGACGAGCTTACCGATTTTATGGAAAAGACCCAGGATAAGCGTGAGGAATGCGAGGCCAAGAAGAAGGAAGTGGCCGAGGAAAAGAAAACCCTGGAAAGCAAGCAGGAAGAGCTGGCCGGACTCTATGACGAGAACGCGGCCGCCCTGGCGGAAAACCAGAACACCCAGAGTGAAATGGAGGCCACCATCGCCCAGAACGAGGAACAGGGCGCTGCGAAGATAGCAGAGATTGAGCAGCTGATCGCGGCGCAGAAAGCCGCGGAGGAAGAGGCCCTGCGCCAGCAGCAGGCGGCGCAGCAGAACGGCAGCTCCGGGGACGGCGGCTCCAGCGGCACCATCGGCGACGGCGAGTTCGACTATCCCACCGGGGGCGGCGGGGTGGACGGCTTCAATCCCATTTGGCCCCTGCCCGGCGTGAGCTATGTCTCCTGTTATTACGGAGGCTACGCGGGCCACCGGGGTATGGACATCGCGGGTCCCTACGGGACCCCAATTGTGGCGGCGGAGTCCGGCACGGTCATCGAGGCCAACAACTATGACAGCTGGGGAGATTCCTGGGGCTATTATGTGCTCATCTATCACAACGGCACCTATACCACCCGGTATGCCCATATGAGCTCCATGGTGGTATCCACGGGGCAGGCGGTGCAGCAGGGCCAGCTGATCGGCTATGAGGGAGATACCGGCAATGTGACCGGCCCCCACCTGCACTTCGAGGTGTATGAGAACGGCAGCCGCGTTGACCCCATGAACTTCCTTTAAAACAGCATAAAGTTTCCCCCGGCGGCCTGCTGGGGGATTTTTTTCAATTCAGGCACGGCAGGGAATCCGGCAGGCGCCGCGTCAGAGCAGGTTTTCCCTTGCAAACAGCTTTTCCGAGGTATCCCGGATAACAGCCGCGGAGGCGCGGAAGAGGGAAAGTTCTTCCGCTGTCAGGCCCAGCTCCAGCACGTCGGCCACGCCGGTCCGGTTCAAAATGGCGGGTACGCCGCAAAAGACATTATTCTCCCCGTACTCCCCTTCCAACAAAGTGGATACGGGGAGAATTCTGTTTTCATCCTGCAGCACCGCCTTGAGAATGCCAGTGGCGGCTGCGGCAATCCCATAGCAGGTGGCTCCCTTGCGGTTAAGAATCTCGAACCCCCTGCGGGCAGTTTTTTCGGCGAGTCCCTGCAGTTCCCCGCCGCCGGCCAGCAGACCCGCAATAGGCTTGCCGGAGACGGTGACACAGGACCAGGGAATCATCTGGGAATCCCCATGTTCTCCCATGGCCAGCGCATGGACGCTGCGGGGATCCACCCGGAGGATGCCGCCCAGAAGGTTTTGAAGCCGGGAGGAATCCAGCGCGGTGCCGGAACCGATCACCCGGGTTTTCGGAAAACCGGAAAGGCGGAGCACATAATGGGAGATCACATCCACCGGGTTGGAGACGATCAGGAAGATCCCGTCAAAGCCGCTCTTTCGGATGGGCTCCACGATGGCCCGGGCCACCGCCACGGAGGCGTCCAGCGTGTCAAGCCGGGTCTGCCCGGGCCGGGGAGGCGGCCCGGCGGCGATCAATACGACGTCGGCATCCCCACAATCCTCGTAGTTTCCAACCCGGACGCGGGTATTCCTGCCGAGATAACCAATGCAGTCCTTTAAATCCATGGCTTCTCCCAGCGCCTTTTCCCGGTTGCTGTCCAGCAGCAGAAGCTCGTCGCACAGGCCTTGTACCAGCAGGCTGAAGGCGATGGAGGAACCGACCAGCCCGCAGCCGGCTACTGCAACCTTACTTTTGTGAATTGTCATCTTGCCACATCCCTTTCAGAGTATGTAGGAAAGAAGTTATTGGGTGTCATCATCACCGGTTTTCGCGGGAAAATGTGTATGCCGGAGCGGCATACGCGACGGTTTATGCTCCAAACGCGGCCTTTATCAACCAATTCACCGCGGTGAGCGGCGCCGGTTGGATATCTGACACGCGGGGAGATAGACGGCGCGTCAAAGATTCAACCGGCTGTGAGAGCGTTGCGCCGTAATGGCGCTGCAATACCGGAAAAGTGTAATGGAGAATGCCCGTGCGGAGCTGGGCAAACAGGCTGTGGCAGTCCAACCCGGCTGAAAAGCCGTTCTGCCGGTTTCTGAAATGGGCAGAATTCCCAAAAAAGGAAGGGCCCGGGCGGAGAGGGCGTCCACCTGGGTCCTTCCTTTTTTAGTTTTGCCGTCCTGGCCCGCAGTATTCCTGGTACAGCCGGCGAAAAATGACGAGATGTTTTTCCTCGTCGAGGAGAATTCTTTTTAACAGTTCGCAGATATTCGGGTCGGGCAGCTGTTCCGCCTGGCGGCGGTACTGGGCGATGGTCTGCGATTCTCCTGCCGCGGCCGCATTCAGCAGCGCGGGCAGGTCCTTCCGGTAAGAGCAGCAGGAGGCGTTCCAATAGGAGGCCCCGCCGGCATTGCTCCAGAGCCGGGGGTCTGCCCCCAGAAGCTGAGCAGCCTGGCAGAACAGTTCCAAATGGCGCATTTCCACGATCATGATATGATGAAAATATTCAGCAATCTTGGGCCAGCGCTCCCGGGTGAGAACGCTGTCGTACAGATACAGGGCAATGGCCGTCATTTCCGAATGGCAGCTTCCGATATTCTCCAGCATAGCCTGCACGCACACGGGGCTGGGCCCCTGAATCCGCAGGGCCGGATACGGCGCCGCGTCTGAAACCGGCAGTTTGAGTTCCACTTGTGTTCCCCCATCCCGTTTATGGTCTGTTTCACAGTATGCGGGAGGCGGACTGCTTATGACTGATTTCTCTCCCGGGAAAGGCCCTCGAAAAGAGAAGCGGCCGGAAAATAAGTAGAGGGGCAGTGACCTGCCCCCCTGCGTTCCCAATAAATTATGCCTCTGTCAGCGTTTTGACCAGGTCGGCAATGAGGGCGTCCCGGTGGATGCTGTTGACGTACCGGATGGGGTGACGGCTGCTGCTGAAGGCGTAATAACCGTCATATTCGGGGATGGGGCTGGGCTTGAGACAATCGTTCATAAAGTCTCCGTCCGCCAGCCAGCCTACGGTGGTCACATCCCAGATCACCCGGGTCCAATTGTTCTTATAGCGGCTCTCCCGCTCTCCCTCCGAGCAGCTGTAACTGCACAGGTAATCGCACAGCTCATTTTTTCCCTGGAACCATTTTTCCAGCTCCGGCCCGCTCACCGTGAAGGTGGAGACCACGCCCATACAGGGCAGCTGTACCACGGCGGCCCCGCAGCCGAAGAGCACCCGTGCCGCGGCCACGTCCTGGATGAGGTTAAACTCGATGCAGTGCTCCCACTCGTGGGCGTTGCCGCCCAGCCAGACCACCACGATGCGGTCCCGGATTTCCGGGTTCAGCAGCAGGGCGGAGGCCACGTTGGTGATAGCGCCGATGGCCACCACGTAAAGGGGCTTTTCCGGGGTGTAGCCCATGGCCCGCTCCGCCAGGTCCTTTGCCGCGTCGGACTGTACGGGTTCCGTTTCGCTGGGCAGATACCGCACGGAGCCGCGGTATACCTTTTCACTCAGGTCGGAGCGGCCCATGAGTTTCAGCAGCTTCAAAATTTCCTGATAGCTTTTTTCCATGCCATCCTCTGGACCGGTGGATTTGTCGTTGAAAAAAGGGGCCGCATATAGGGCCTGCAGCTTCAGCTTGTCCGATTTCTTGACCAGATAGGAGATGGCGTACTGGTCGTCGATTTCATTGTAGGCATCGGTGTCGATGACCACGTCCACCGGGCCCTTGGGCTTTTCCAGACGCCGAACCAGGGCCGGCAGGTCGATGGGAGCGGAGAAAAGCTCCCGCAGCTGTTTTTTCTGTTCCATCACCAGGCTGATGGTGTCGTTGAGATGATCCATGACAATGTCCGTGCGCGCAGGCCTGCGCAGGCTCCCGATGGAGGGCTGCACCGTAACTGCGCGGCTTCCTTTCTTCTGTAATTCCTTTTATACGCCGGTTCGCGGCAGCGCAAGCGCCCCTGCCGCCTCCTCCGTCCTGTCTATAAGCATAGCGGAAACCTGGAAAAAGTCAAGCGGGAAAATGCGGGGAACAAAAGGAATGGAGAATGCATGCTTGGGAACCGCGGCTTGGTTTTCAAGGCAGGGGTTTTCCTATTGGGGCAGCAGGGCGATGGCCTGAGAGCCCATGGCCTTGTAGGCGGTTTCCACATCGTCTCTCGGATAGGCGGTGTTCTTTTCGGCCAAGGGGTCGTTGAGATAATAGCTGGTATCGTCCCAACCCACCAGCACGGCACAGTGCAGGGGCTCAATCCAGGTAAAGGGCTCGCCGGAGCTTTCCAGCAGCCAGGTATCCCCCTCAGAGGCGGGGGCCATATCAATGGTGACCCACACAAGGACGGGGGTACCGTCGGCAAGATACTGGCTGCAAAGGGTTTCCAGAGATTCCCCGGTGAGGTCCCTGGTCTCATACCTGCCCTGTGAGGCTTGCTCCAGGGCAGAGAGAATCACAGGGGCAAAGCAGCCCCAGCCGGATTCCGACCGGGGATCCCCGGGGAAAGCCTCGGAAGGGTCGCAGCCTGTCAGGACGCCGTCTTCACCCTGGTGAGGGGCGTCCCCCAGGGGAAGATACCGGTCCACAAACTCTCCTGGGGAGAGGTCTATTCCCAAATATTGCAGCGCCATTACGGCGGAAACGCTTTCACAGCCGGTGGGGAATTCCGGCAGCTGGCTGAGAAACGGCACATCGAGCACGGTCATGGCATCCGGTCCTCCCTTCCGGTTATCTTCCGGAGAATGGAGCAAGGCAGGCCGGCTGAGAAGAAATAGGGCTGCGCCCAACAAGAGCAGCGCGGCCGCAGGGAGCAGCAGCTTCCACTTCCCCCCGCACGCATGGCGCCTTGTCCGTTTGATTGCATAGGATGTCATAGAAATCCCTCCCTTTTCTCCAGTATCTCATGGAGAAGGGCAGAAAGTCCCCATCGAGTTGCAAAAGAAATGCAAAATCAGTCTGCCAGCTGCAGGCTGAACCCGGTAATGGCGTCCAGGTTTTCCTGGTAATACAGCACCAGGGAATCCACGCCGCCGCGCCGGTTTTGGGAAAAGGCGATGAGGGTTTCCCCTTCCCGGGAAAGCGTGGTGTAATCGGCATATTGGATCAACTCGGACATCACCTGATAAGCGTTCTCCTCCTCTGAAAATTCATAGCCGAAGTCGGAGTACAGATACAGCATCCCATCCACGTAGTTCAGGAGGATATTCGGCTTTTCCATGGGAACATCCTCCGGCGAGGATGCTTCGGTCTGGGAGAATTCCCGGTATTTTAGAAGGCTTCGGGCTTCCTCTACATAGGAGCGCAGCTTTTCGCTGGGATTCTCCACGGGGACGCTTTCTCCGAAGCCGTCCAGAGACTTCTGGTGGATATAGCAGATGTACCGGCTGTCCAGGGCCATGCTGACGGAGAAGTGGTCGGAAATTTTGGTTTCCGGCAGGTAGAGGAGCTCCGATTTGGGATCCACCAGAATCCGGTTTTCCCGGTCGATACGGGCCGGAGAATCCCCAGCCCTGTCCAGAAAATCGGCAAGCATTTTGCCCGCGGAGAAACAGGGCTCGGAGACAGCGTCCTGCTGCATGGCTTCTGTCAGAAGGAGGCAGGAGGAACGGTCAAACAAATTCCATGGGTACACCAGGACTTCGCTTCCGGAGCCGGAGAAAAAAGCATTTTGAATGCCCTCCTGCTTCACGCCGGAAAATACCTGGCCGGTATAATCCGGAAGAAACCGGCTGACGGCGCCGGAGCCGAAAAAACCAGCGGAAACGATGAGGAGGGCCAGCAGGAAGGGCAGTACATTTTTGATCAGCCTCATGTGCTTTCCCCTCCTTCCGGTTCTGCGGGCGGCGTCTCAGGAAAGGCCAGAAACACGGTGGTGCCCTGACCCGGAGCGCTTTTGATGCGCAGCTGCGCGCCGTGCATCTCTGCGATGCGGGCGCACAGCGCCAGACCCAGGCCCGCGCCGCCGTTTTTGCGGGAACGGGATTTGTCAGCCATATAGAAGGCCTCCGTAGCCCGCCGGACCGTCTTCTCATCCATTCCAATGCCCCAGTCCGACACGGAGAGGATTACCGTGCCCTCTCCCTTCACGCAGGAGAGGAGCACTTCCTCCCCTTCTTTGGAGGCCTTGGCAGCATTGTCCACCAGGTTGTAGAGCAGGGATTTCACCAGCTCCCGGTCAGCGGTCAGCTTTTCCCCCGAGGATTCCCACAGCAGGCGGATGCCCCGGCGGGCCAGCAGGGGAGCCATGGTCAAGCCCATCTCCCGAAATAGAAGGTCTACGTCCAGCTCGGCATAATCCGGCTTGGCGTGGTTGGCGACAGCCAGCTCCATCAGCTTGCCGGAAAGGGTCTGCAGGCGTTTGGCCTCTTCCACGACGACCCCGGAATACTCCCTGCGCTGCTTGTCGCTGACTGTACGCTTGATGCGCAGCAGGTCGGCAAAGCCCAGAATGGAGGTGAGGGGCGTTTTCATCTCGTGGGCCAGATTGTCGATAAACTGTTTGCGGCTGTCGGCGATCCCCTGGATGCGCTCCACGTTTTCCTCCACGGACCGGGCCATGGTATTGACGTTCTGAGAGAGCTCCCGGAATTCCCGGGAGCCGGATTCCTGCAGGCGCAGGCCATACTCCCCCCGGGCGATTTGGCCGATGCCCCGGTTTACCCTGCCCAGAGGGGAGAGCAGCCTGCGGATGACCAGGCTCAGCACCGCGGCCATCACCAGGGAAAAGAGCAGCAGGAAGCCCTGGGCGTACCGGGTTTCCTGCTCTCTGGCCCGGTAGATCCCTGTGAGCTCCCGTACGGTAAAAAGCTCATATTCCTCGCCTTCGATGGGCAGGAGGGAGGCGGTCACGATATGATACCGGTCCCCGTCTTTTTCAATGACGGTGCGGCACTCCTCCCCGTTAAGCGTTTTTTGCTCCATGCTTTCCAAAAGGCTTCCGGAGCGCAGTTCTATGGGGGTGTTGGCTGAGGCTATGCGGACGCCGTCCCTGTAAACCGCCATGCCGCCCTTGCCGCCCGCCTGGTCTGCGGCGGCCTGCACCAGAATGCTTTCCGCCTCGCCGTCCCCCAGGAAAGGCTGGCCGGAGCCGGCTTTTCGATAATTTAGCTTGCTGAAAATGCCGGCGGAAAAGAAGCTGTGCTCGGTCAGGGACCGGTCCGTTTCAGCAGATACCGTGCGGCTGAATTCCTGCTGGATCAGCAGCTGGGAGGTGCAGAAAACCGACAGCACCGCCAGGGCCAGCGTGCAGAGAAATACCTTGTGCCACAGCTTCATAGGGGTTTCCCTCCTTCCGGATCAACGGCTTTCCAGGCAGTAGCCCAGCTTGGGAATGGTGACCAGCTTTCCCTTCAAATTCAGCTTTCTGCGCACCTGCTGCACGTGGATGTCCACGGTACGGCTCTCCCCTTCAAATTCATATCCCCAGATTGCCGCCATCAGCCGTTCCCGGGTAATGGCGATATCCACGTTCTGCATGAAAAAGACCAGCACGTCAAATTCCTTGGGCGTCAGCGGTACCCGCTCTCCATTTTTTGTGACCACATGCTTCTGCAGGTCTACCAGAATGCCGTCATAGGCCAGCTGTTGACGGCCCGCGTTGGTTCTGCGCAGCACCACTTCGATGCGGGCCAGCAGTTCCACCGCCTCAAAGGGCTTGACGATGTAGTCCTCCGCCCCCAGCCGCAGCCCCTTCACCTTGTCTCCCACGTCCTGCAGGGCGGTCAGAAAGATGACGGGCGTACCCTTGTTTTTTATCTTCGTCAGAATTTCAAAGCCGTCCATGCCGGGCAGCATCACATCTAAAAGGATCAAGTCGTAGCTGCCCTCCAGGATGCGCCGCACCGCCTCACTGCCGTCGGCGCAGCCATCGCAGCGGTATCCCACCATGGAAAGCGTCGCCTCAATCATCCTGGCGATGTTTTCATCGTCCTCCACAATCAGAATCTCAGCCAATGCGTTCCCTCCCCTTCTGTTTCTATTTTACTATGTCAAACTACCTTTTGCAAAGAAGAAGGGAGTATCTGGCAAAATTTTGCATTTCTTTTGCTTTTTGCAATCTCTGACGGGAAAAGGGAGCGCGGCAGTCTTTTCTTCTGCCGCACTCCCTTTTCCCGATCAACTGGATCAACCCTTTTTTCGACAGGCAGCGGCGCCCTATGGTGCAGCGCGCCGGACTCCTCTTATAGAAAAGACTTTGCGTCAGGGGGATTGCCGCCGCCGTTTCCGCATCTCCTCTTTCTCAATAGGACACCTTGACGGGAAGTCCGGTTTCCATGGATTCGTTGCAGGCCATGGCGAAGGCTACGCTTTTGTACGCGTCCGCATAGGGAGATCGTATCCTGGAGGGGTCTCCCGTAAGCACTGCGTCAAGAAAGGTTCTGTCGCATGCAAGGCCGAAATCCTCCCGGCTTTCCACAGTGACGCCCACCTCGTTGTCGCTTTTGCGCTGGGTGCCGTCCCCCGCGATGATACCCGAAGATTCTGCGGGCCGGTCCGCCTCGGTGGTTCCATACAGGGTGGCTTTGGCGCACAGATAGTAATCCATACGGGCGCTCCGGGAACCGAACGTCATCTTGGAGTCCCAGGAGGCGCCGCTCAAAGAGTAGCAGCCCGTCATCATCGTGCAGGTAATGCCGTTTTGAAACGTGATCAGCGTGGTGGAGAGGTCATCCGTAAAATACCCAGGGTTCTCCTCCTGCGTGATATAGCCCCGGCTGGGAACAGAGTATACGGTATCCGGCTCTGTTTTCAGAAGATAACGCAGCATATCCAGCTGATGGATGGTCTGCTCCACCAGCTGCCCGCCCGAGGCGGCCTTGTTATTCCACCAAGGGGCCTCCGGGATGCCTCCCACCCGGGAAGCCGCCACATGCAGGACCGGGTGGCTGTCAATAAACTCCATGGCGGTTTCGTTGATGGTATCGTAACGGCACTGGAAGCCGGAGGCGGCGATCAAGCCCTTTTCCTCCACCTGCCGCACCAGTTCCCTGGCAAGTTTCATGTCCAAGGCCAGAGGCTTCTCCACAAAGAAGGGGATTCCCCTGCGGATGGTCTCAAATTCAATGCGTCCGTGACAGGTGGGCGGAACGCAGAGGAATACCAGGTCTGGCCGCACTTCGTCATACATCTGTATAAAATCTGAATAGGCCTTGCCGCTCCCGGCTTTTTTGACAAAGCTCTGGGCACGATCCAAAAGCAGGTCGCAGAAGCCCGCCAGTTCAACGTCATGAAACTTTAGAAAATGTTCCAGATGGTAAGAACCGATTCCTCCGCAGCCAATTAAAGCCAGTTTTTTCATTATTTTCACTGCTCCTTTTCGTTTTCTTCCAAGATCCTGACCATGGCCTTCGCCACGGCGCTGTAAAATTTTTCATAGGGAATTTCCGGGACGGCGGAATCTTCCCTGAACACCTCAGCGGTCAAATACCCGTCGAATCCCGTCCGGCGCAAGGCGGGGAGGACCGCCTTCCAATTTACATCGCCCAGGAGCAGGTCCACGAAAGCGCCGCCCTGGTTCAGGCCGCCCCGGCGCTTGAAGTCTTTGATATGGACATTATGAATACGTTCTCCCAGAACCTCAATCCAAAATTCCGGCCAGGAAAACGCGACCACGTTGCCCACGTCGAAGTAGGCGCCGACAAAGGGGCAATCCAGCCTGTCGATGAATTCCGCCATCTGAAAGGGCGAGGTAAAAAATCCGTTCCAGACATTTTCCACCCCCGTATAAACCCCGGATTTCAGGATTTCCTCCCGCAGGGAAAGCAGGGTTTCCAAGGATCTCCGGCCGTCTTCAACAAGGGAAATTTTAGGGCTGCCTCCGCCCGGCACCACCAGGATGCCCCCGCTTTCAAGGGCCTGCGCGCATTCTAACTGTTTTTTAAGAAGCGTTTTGGTGAACGCCCGCTCCACGGAGTCGGGCGACCCCATTTTCCCGCCGTACAGGGAGGAGGAAATACTCACCACGGGCAACTCGTACCGTTTGGAAAGCGCCCGGAGCTGCCTTAGCTCCTCTCCGGTGGTAGAAAGGGTCAGGGAATGGGCGGAATGGTTTTCGGCGTCCACATTCAGTTCGACGCCGTCGAAACCTGCCTCATGAAGCTGACGGAACATCTCTTCAAACCCGGTTTCAGGGTCCACAGCCCAGGCATTGATCGATTTTTTCATGGAAATGCGTCTCCTTTCCAGTTGCCGCGGGAGGCACGGTTGATTCAGAGGCCGTCTGGAAACGAACCTATTTGCCTCTCAAAAACACCCTCGCCTCTTGTTTCTTCTGTGATTTCAGTATAGACTGGGACCAGGGGAAAGCATATACAGAAAACGCCTTATTCTATGGATAAATCGCCTGTTATAAAACGGAAAGGAGTGACGGCGGATGCCTACGGAGCAATCCTACTATCTCTCCCTGGAGGTGGAGGGGAACAACGTGTGCCGTACGGACCGCAGGCTGGTGATTAACTGTACCGGCGTCTGCGTCCTGCCACGGCCCTTTGAAACCCGCCTGCTGGCGGGCCGGGAGGATTACTATCTGCAATATCTGGTAAAAGGGGAGATGCGGGTATGGCTGGACGGGGAGGAACGGCTGATGCAGCCGGGGCAGGCGGTGCTCTACTACCCCCATACCGGTTACCGCTACGCCATGAAGGGCAGGGAAGAGGTGCAATACTATTGGGTTCATTTCACAGGTACAGACGCGGACTCGCTCATTGCCGGCTGCCGTCTGCCCACCTGCACGCTTCTGCAGGTGGGCGGCGGGGCGTCCGTCGCCTCCGGCTTTGAGGAACTCTTTCATGATTTTATCCTTCGCGACCACTGCTTTGATCTGTCGGCGTCCTCCAAACTTATCTCCATATGCGTGGAAATCAGCCGCTGCCTGGATCCGGTGCAGGGCGGCCGTTCCGGCGCCGGAGGCCGCATCCGCCGCGCCCTCATCTATATCCACCAGAATTATGAGAAGGAGATCAGCGTCCCGTTTTTGGCGGAATTGGCGCATCTGAGCCCGAGCCGCTTTCGCGCCCTGTTCCGGGAGGCAACCGGCCTTTCTCCTCTGGACTACCTGTTGGTTTTACGTCTGAACCATGCCCGCCAGCTGATGCTTCAAACAGGGAGTTCCATCGGAGAGGTTGCCAGGGCGGTGGGCTACGAGGATCAGCTCTATTTCAGCCGTATTTTTAAAAAACGTACCGGACTTTCCCCCTCTGCCTACCGCCGCGGCGCACAGAGGTGAGGCGTTTCGGAAGCGGACGGGTACGCCGTGGGGAATAGGAGAAGGGGCTGATGCAAAACGCTGCGTTTTGCATCAGCCCCTTCTAAAATGGGAGTAATCTCTTGTTTACGGCAGCTTGGGCTTCCAGCGAAACCAGAGGGAGAGGATAAAGGTGCTGCCATCCTCCGGGCCCGAAAGCATGCTGTTTGGAATCAACTCTGCAGACAGTACGGCCTCCATTCCCTTGTGGCCGGTATCCGCCCAGCTGTCCACGCACCGGCTGACCGAAGGGCCCTCCTTGAGCTCTTCCAGCCTTTCCAGGGACTGAAAGTGTTCGTTGCCGTCCTGAACCGCCAAAGGCTCGGGATCTCCGTATTCCGCCTTTATTCCCGCATAGGCCGCGTTGGCCAGTTCGTACTCCTGCGGCCCGGGTTCCGGGGAACTATGGAGGAATTTGACAGAGACCAGGAGCGGGGCGTCTGTTGTCTCGCCGGTTTCCGGATCGGTACTGTCGAAAAAGAGCTGTGTGGAAAATTTTTGCCCGCAGAATTGCTCGTTGCTGTCCAGAACAGCGCAGATATCCGTGCTGTCCGGGGAGAGGTCCCCTTCGGCGAGCTTCAGTCCCGTCAAAACCTCTTCCCGGGTTTTCCCCAGAAAGGCAAGATATTTTTCTGCCGCCGTACGAAAGCCGGCTTTTGGTTCTCCGCAGGCCGAAAAACAGGCGCAGAGAATCAGAATGGCCGGAAGAAGGAGGGAAACGCCCCGCTTAATGTTCATCCCATGCACTCCTCTCATCTCAAGGAGCGGCCGCCGCAGGCAGCCGCCCTAAGGGTATGCTCCGGATTACTCAGGCAGGCACTGGCGAAATCCGGTGAACAGCCTGCGAACGGCTTTTGAGGCAGGAACGCCCTAAAGCTGTCCGCAGAACCTGCACGTACGGAAGGCGCAGTTGATGCAGCGGTTTCCCCGGACAGCGTCCTCAGTACAATTCCATGATAGGCCTTTTCTACAGACCTGTCAAGGAGAAACCGGAGCAGGGCGGGCCCCGTTGAAAACAGTCCGGGGAAAGGCCTGCGGAAGAAACGGAAAGGAGGCGCTGCAAAGCTCAGCCTTTGCAACGCCTTCCGGGGAATCTACAAATTTTTCAAGACGGGGGTCTTTTCCAGCGCGCCCTTCGGGCAGGGCAGGCTCCGCTCGCGTCGTGTATCAGCCCTTCAGTTCCACCCTTCTGATCTTGCCGCTGATGGTCTTGGGCAGATCGTCGCGGAATTCCACAAGGCGGGGGTATTTATAGGGGGCGGTGTGTTTTTTGACATAGGTCTGAATCTCTTTTTTCAGCGCGTCGGTGCCTTCCGTGCCCTTGGTAAGCACAATGAAGGCTTTCACCACCTGGCCGCGTACGGGGTCGGGGGCGCTGGTGACGGCGCATTCCAGCACATAGGGCAGTTCCATGATGACGCTTTCGATCTCAAACGGCCCGATGCGGTAGCCGGAGGATTTAATCACATCGTCGGTGCGGCCTACATACCAGAAGTAGCCGTCCTCATCCCGCCATGCGGTGTCTCCGGTGTGGTATACATTGTCGCACCAAGCTTCCTTTGTCCTGTCTTCGTCCCTGTAGTAGCCCATAAACAGGCCGCAGGGGGTCTTCCTGTCCGTGCGCACCACGATTTCTCCGGTTTCGCCCACCGGGGCGCTGGAACCGTCGGGCAGGATGATGTCCACGTCGTACAGGGGGCTGGGCACGCCCATGGAGCCGGTCTTGGGCACGCTGCCCACAGGGTTGTAAACGGTGAGGGTGGTTTCGGTCTGGCCGAAGCCCTCCATCAGGGAAAGGCCCGTGGCCCGCTTCCACTGCTCATAAACTTCGGGGTTCAGCGCCTCGCCTGCGGTGGTGGAGTATTCAATAGAGGAGAGGTCGTATTTCGACAGATCCTCTTTGATGAAGAAACGATACATGGTGGGCGGCGCGCAGAAAGTGGTGATGTGGTATTTTGCAAACATGGGCAGGATGTCGTTAGCGTCGAACTTGTCAAAATCGTAGGTAAAGATGGCGGCCTCGTTCATCCACTGGCCGTAATATTTTCCCCACAGGGCCTTGCCCCAGCCCGTGTCGGAAATGGTGAAGTGCAGGCCGTCCGGATTTACGTTATGCCAGTATTTGGCGGTGATATAGTGGCCCAGGGCATATTTGTAGTTGTGCTCTGCAATTTTCGGATAACCCGTGGTGCCGGAGGTGAAGAACATCAGCATGGGATCGGAGCCGCAGGGTGCGTCCGGCTTCCTCCCGTAGGTGTCGGGGAAGCTTTCCACCTCTTTGTCAAAGTCATGCCAGCCCAGGCGGTTTTCCCCTACCATGATCTTCACGTCCACGGTATCGCTGTTTTGGGCCGCCCGGTCCGCCTCGTCGGCCACCTGGCCGTCCGAAGTGCAGATGACCGCTTTGACGCCGGCCGCCTTGTAACGGTAGTCAAAGTCGTGCTCCATCAACAGGTTGGTGGCGGGGATGATCACCGCGCCCATCTTGTGCAGGGCTGTGATGACGAACCAGAATTGATAATGGCGCTTGAGCACCACCAGCACCCGGTCCCCCCGGCGGATGCCCAGGGATTCCAAATAATTGGCGGTTTTCGACGACCATCTGCTGATATCGCCGAAGGTGAAGCGGCGCTCTGTCTTATCCCGGGACACATGGAGCATGGCAAGCTTTTCCGGGCATTTTTCCGCCAGCTTATCCACGATGTCAAAAGCAAAGTTAAATTTTTCCTCATTTTTGAAGGTCATGCCGTTTAAAATCCCGTTTTCGTCCAGGGTGGTCTCCACAAAGGGGGTGGACACGGTTTCCCGGTCCTGCCGGGCAATCTTTGCGTCGATGAGCTTCTGGAAGCGGTCCTGCTCGGGGACGAATTCCTCCGCGCCCTTCAGGACGATAGCGTAGATCTGGCAGTCCGCGCCGCCTGTGGCGATCATGCCGTGGGGAGCGGCGGAGTTGTAGTAAATGGAATCCCCCTCATGCAGCAGCTCCACATGGGAGCCAACCTGCATTTTCATGGAACCCTTCACCACAATGTCGAACTCCTGGCCCGCATGGGTGGAGAGCTTGATAGCCACGTTTTGCTCTGCCTCAGAATAGGGCATGGTGACGAAAAAAGGCTCTGCTGTCTTGTTTTTGAACAGGGGGGCCATGTTCAGATATTTGAATCCGTGGCGCCGGGTGATGGGCAGGCCGTCGTCCTTGCGCACGATGGTGTAGGTGGAAAGGGTGGGGCTGACGCCCTTGATCAGGTCGGTGGGGTCGATGCCGAAGCGCTGCGCGCATTTGTAGATAAAGGTAAAGCTGAAATCCGCTTCGCCCGCCTCGCATTTCTGATATTCCTCTTTGGTGACGCCGGTGCATTTTGCCATTTCATCCTCAGAAAGGCCCGTGATTTCCCGCATGGTGCGGATGCGTTCCGCGACCTCTGCTAGCTGGGTCTTCAAATCTGTTTTCTCCATGGTAAGTTTCCCCTTTCTTTGGCTTATTATGAATGAGAAGCCGTTTAAATTGAATGACGCGCTGGCAGCTTTGTCCGGCGGCGTTGGCTTTTCGTTTTATCCGCGGATTCTACAGGACCAGGCCAAATAAAAAACCGTCTCAAAAGATGATATGCTCATCTCTTGAGACGGAATAAACTCCGCGGTACCACTCAAATTGCGCTTTCGCGCCACCTTGTCGGGCTCCAGCAAGCCCTATGCACTAACGCAGCATACGCAGGAAAGGCTTACTGCCCGGGAGCTCCGGGATTCGGCTTTCCGGCTCGGAAGGGATGGGCATAAGCCCCCAGAAGGGAAGGGCTTCAGGAATTCTCCGCATTGGCTCGCAGCAGCCGCCAACTCTCTGAAACGGATAAAATTCAGGCCGTCTTCGTCATCGCCTTTTCTTTTATACAGTTGTAAAAGATTGTAATTGATAGTACACCAACTTTCGCAGGTTGTCAAGAGCAATCCTGCAAAAAATTTTCATCTTCAAGGCGTTTCGGAAACGAGAACGTCAGAGAAAACCGGAATGGCGCGGCGATTCCTAATTTTATAGGGAAAGTGCCGCAGGCCCGGCGGATTCCGGCAGCAGGCTGCTGAAATAGTTCCGGAGCTTCTGTTCCTCGCCAGCCAAAAAGCTGCCCCAGGCGGCGGAAAAAATTTCCGGTCCGTCCTGCAGGCATTGCTCCAGATGGTAAGCCCTCTCAGAATATTCGTCATGGAGGCAGCGGCCCTTTAAGCGCAGCAGGGTAAAGGGATATCCCCAGAGGAGCAGTTCCCGGATTCTGCCGTAGCATTCCCGGATGGAGGCGAGAGGGCACTGCTCTTCTACAAAGGTGAGGCAGATGTCAAAACAGAGATATTCCTGCTTTTCCTCCCTCAGCCGTTTGAAACTTTCCAGCAGCCACAGGCGCTGTTCCGGAGAGACAGCCTCCAGCGTGTAGCGGGATACCTGGGGGATGGTCAGCGTCAGCAGCTGCAGGCTTTCCAGATAGAGCCGCAGGCCCACCTGGATTTCCGGCCTGGAATAATCGGTTTCCCGGGGCTCCATATAGACCAGCGTTCCCTTTCCCTGCTGGGGCAGTACAACGCCCAGCTGTTCCAGAATATCCAGGGAACGCCGCACCGTATTGCGGGAAACCCCGTATCGTTCCATCATCTTGGGGAGGGAGGGCAGATAGCTCCCCACAGGATATTGGCCTGAGAGAATGCCGGAGATCATCCGGGAAGCCAGGGAGTACCGCAGCTGGGGACGCAGCCGGCTGACGGTCCATCGGAAAGGCACCGGCTCTTCCTGATCCGGAGGGCATTCCGCTTTGACCTCCCGGAGAAAGGCAAACAGCGCCTCGGACGCCTTCCTGCAGGAGGTTTCAAAACGCCCGTTCAGGAGGGCTGCGATGTCTTCCCGGGAGCTTATGCCAGGCTCCAGACGAAAGGGCACCTCCCCTTTCGCCCCTTCCAGGTAGGGGAACTGAAGATAGCGGATGGCCTCCCAGTAAAGATTCAGCGCCAGCCGGTTTTTGAGAGAGCGGATGGCCAGCAGATGGAATTCCACCGGCAGGGCCGCCGGACTGTGAGCGGGGTCCTCCAGACCGTGCCGGAGCTGCGCCCAGTCCTCCTCCTCCCAGCAGTCCAGCCCCGCCCTCCAGAGAGGCTCCAGAAGAAGCTTCGCGGACAGCGCCAGATCCCGAATCCCCTCCTCGCGGGGAACAAAGTATCTGGCGGCGTTTTTCCGGAAACTGCCCTTGGGAACCCGGCAGGCTACCTTTGCCGTCTTTCTGGCGTCGACCTTCAGATAGCCCTTCTTCTCCAGTTCGCTGAAGGCACAGCGAACCGTGGCGGGCGCCAAATGAAACATGGCGCAAATTTTGGGAATAGAGGGCAGGCTGTCCCCACAGGAATAGAGTCCGTACAGAATACCGGCTTCATAATATTCGGAAACGAGCTTATAAAGACCTGCATCGAAATCCATCATTTTCACCCTGTTCTATCATATCACAAGTTCCAAAAAGTTTCCTCCAAGATTTTCTAAATACCACAGGGAAGAGTTCGCAGCCGCCTGCTTTTTAAGAAGCTGATTCCGGTTAAACTCACGAAACTGAAACAGACGGCAAAGGTTTCACCGTCACAAACAGCTGCCGGAAGTATAGCCCAAGCCGGGAGCTTGGGCTATACCCGGGCCGGAGCAGGGCGCCGGAAGATAAAACAAGGAAACCTGCCGGCAGGCAGGCTTCCTCGGAGGGATCGGCGGCATTCAGCCGGACCCGTCAGAACGTTGTGGTATCCGGGTCGGAGGAATAGCCCACGCAGCCCTTCAGGTCTGCAATCAGCTGCACGTCGGAGGAATCCAGCTCGAAGTCAAACACCTGGGTGTTCTCCCGGATCCTGGAAGGCGTAACGGACTTCGGCAGGGGAAGGTATCCGCGCTGCAGGCTCCAGCGGATACAGATCTGCGCGATGGACTTCTGGTACTTTTCGGCGAGCGCCTTCATTTCCGGCACCTCGAAAATCTTCCCCACACCCAGAGGGCTGTAGGCCTCCAGCAGGATATTGTGAGTGCGGCAGTATTCCACAACCTCATCCTGGGTATCTCCCGGGCACAGGCGGATTTGGTTGACCATGGGGGCGATTTCCGCCGTCCTGCTCAACTCCTCCATGTGGCGGGGCCGGAAATTGCTGATGCCGATTGCGCGGATCCGCTTGCTCCGGTACAGCTCTTCGAAGGCCTTCCAGGTGCCTGCGTTGGCCTCCTGCCAGTGGTCGCGGAAGGCGATGGGGTTGGGCCAGTGGATCAGGAACAGGTCCAGGTAATCCGTCCCCAGTTTCTCCAGGGTCGTCTCAAAGGCGGCAAGGGTTTTCTCGTAGCCATGCTCGCTGTTCGTCAGCTTTGAGGTGAGGAACAGCTCCTTCCGGTCAATGCCGCTCTGCTTTACGGCAATGCCCACGCTCTCCTCGTTTCCGTAGCCCTGAGCCGTATCGATATGGCGGTAGCCCGCTTCAAGGGCGCTGAGGACCGAGGAGACGGCCACTTCCCCGTTGGGCGTCTGCCAGGTTCCGAACCCGATGCAGGGGATTTTTACGCCGTTTGCCAGGGTATAGCAGTCTGTCAATGCTTTCATCATTTTAAATACCTCCCGTGTTTTGAGCCGGCATCTGCCGGCCCTACCGCTGTTTTCTCAATCATATACCTTAACGTCGGGGAGAAGTCAATAGGAAAAGGGGCCGCGGGAAAAATAAATTCTGGAAAAGCCGTCCTGTCGGAAACCCCCAGGGATGGGAAATGCCCTCCCGGGATCCCGGGAGGGCATAAAACAGGCAGCTCAGTACCGCCGGTTATTTTTCCGAAAGTTGTACCTGGTTTTCCAGAAACCCGCCTGCTGCTTTGCGTTGCGCAGGAGATCACCGCCGAAGAACAGCACGATGTTCAGCAGGGCGAACAGGATGGCAAGCTTTGAAGGCCAGCCACCCGCGAAGAATGCAAAGATAAAATACAGGGCGTCCAACAGGGCCAGCCATTTGATTTTGATGGGCAGGAAGAAGAACACCAGCACCTGATTGTCGGGATAGATGGCGGCAAAGGCCAGAAAGAGGGACATGTTGAGAAATCCGTTCGCAGCGTAGCCTGTGATCAGCCCGGAGCAGACGGCGCCCAGCACGCCCACCAGGTAAAAGATGTTGAAGCGGAAGCTGCCCCAGGCACTTTCCAGCCCGTTGCCGATCAGGCAGTAAAAATAGAGGCTGAACAAAATCCAGATGGGGGAGCTGTTTGGGGGGAGAAAGAGAAAGGTGACCAGCCGCCAGACCTCTCCCCGGAGGATGAGAGACCGGTCGAAATAGAGCGCGGCGGAGACCTGGCCGCCCAGGACCAGATCCGTTACATAGACGGCAAGCATGACGCCTGTGATAAAATACATCAGATGAGGGATGGAATGCCTGCCGAATTTGCGTTCGAGAGAGTCAATCCAGTTCATAGAGGGAATTCCTTTCTGCCTGTAAGCTTTGTTACAGCATACCAGCCTTTTGAGAGGCTGTCAAATCGCCTCGGCTTTTCAGAAAGGTTGCAGGAAAGGCCTTGCAGAGAAAGCCCCGTCCGCCTCCCCTCGGGCGAAGGGAAGGAAGACGGGGCCGTCGTGTCCCGGGCGTCCGGCAGAACCTGCAGGCGGGTGCGCCCCCGCTGCACCCTCAGCAGGGCGGAGTTACACCGGCCGGAACCCGAAGTAGCTGAGCAGGCCGTAGTAAATGCCCCGGGCAAAGCCCGGCTGGTCGTCCCGCAGCTTCCGGGCGTCTTCGGTATTGGAGAGATACCCCAGCTCCACCAGTACGGCAGGCATGGCGGTGCGGCGCAGGACGTAAAGGGATGGGTTCAGGCGTACGCCGTTATCCCTGGTGCCTGCCTGCGCCACAAGGGAATTCAGGATGTGCTGGGCCAGCCAGTAGGCTTGGGTGTAAGTCTGGTAAACGTAGACCTCGCTGCCGTTGATGGCGGGGTTTGTATTGGAATTGCAGTGGATGCTGACAAAATAGTCGGCGGGCCAGGAGTTGGCCATGCTGACCCGCTGCTGCAGGCTGCCGGCATTGCTGGTACCCAGGCTTTCCGTGGGCGTGGTGCGCGAGGTGCGGGCGGTAAACCGGGGATCGTCGTTGAGCAGCTCCGCCAGGTAGATCCCCACATTGTAGGTGACGTCCTGCTCCCGCAGGCCGTTGCCCTCCGCCCCCGCGTTGGGGCCGCTGGGATTGTGGCCCTGGTCGATAAAAATGCGGATTGGCAAGAAAAAGCCCTCCTTTCTTACTTTCTTTTACTCTATCCTATTCCGGAGAAACGCCGGAAGTGCGGAAAAGGCCTGGAAAGCAAAGGGGGACTGGCTGTGACGTCTTCCGCGCTTTTCCGCCATGTAGGCATGTCCTGTCAGCAGGAACATGCTTACATGATCTGCGCGCCGGAGACATAGGCGGACAGCATGACGCCCAGAAAAACGGCTTCCCCGGCCAGAAGCAGCCGCCGCAGGGTGGGACGGTTCTCTGTGAGGGCCGCCAAAAAAAGGAAGAAGACGAAGCCGCAGGAGAGATACCTGCCGCCGCTGATCAGCCAGGAAAGGGAATAGTTGGCGATCAGATAGCAGAAGCCGTAGGCCAGCAGGCTTGCCGGAAGCTTTCTGTTCCGGATGCCCGCGGCCAGCAGAAGGAAAAAGGCGGGAAGGAGAAGCAGCTCCGGCAGCCAGATGGCCCAGCCCAGGGTATTTCCAAAGTTTTTTACGAGGTAATTCCAGAGCGTGACCACCACCTTGGAAATCCACATGGGCCCCTGGTACCAGTGCTTTTGATGAGTCACAAAGGCAAAGGCGTCCCCGTCCACGATGAAATTCAGCAGCAGATAGGAAAGCGTCCCCAGCAGAGGGCAGAGCAGCAGCGGGATTTTGCGGGCAAGCGCCTTCCAGGCCGCCCGGAGGGACTGCCCTGCCGGGGGCCGCAGGGGCTGTACGGTTTTCAGCAGCTCCACAGCCGCCGGGACCAGGACCAGAAAGCCCGTCATCCGGGTCATGGCGGACAGGCAGCCCCACACCGCGTAAGCGGCCCATTTGTGCCGGAGCGCGCAGTAACAGGCGGCTGAGGTGGTCAGCAGGAACAGCCCCTCCGTCATCACGGTACCGAAGAAAAAGGAGTAGGGGAAAAGGGAGAGGAACAGCACCGCGTCCTCCGCTGTCTTTTTTCCGCTGCATTCGACGCCTGTTTTGTAAACCCAGCAGCAGCCCCAGGCATAACAAAGCGTGGAGAGCAGCGCGCCGGCCAGGGCGGTATTTGGGAGCACCCAGGAAAGCAGCCTGACCAGCCAGACGTAGCAGGGAAAGAATACGAGAAAGAGGTGTTGTCCGTCTTCCTGATAGCCGGAATAGCCCTGGCCGGCCAGATTGATATAGTGCCGCACATCCCAGAGTTCCAGCCGCTGGAAGCATTCCTGAAAAGAAATGGATTCCCTGGCCTGCAGCATGACGCAGGCTACTGCGGCAAAGAGCACCAGAAGCCGTATGGCAAGGGCGGTCAGGAAAATTCTCCGTTGTTCCGGACAGCGTTCCTCTTCCGTCCTCTGGGGTTCGCCCCACAGGGAGGGGAATCGTCGAAAGAGATTTGGGGAAGCCCCCCAGGCCGCGGCGCAGCGGAGGAGAAGGGCGGCCAAACAGAGCAGCATAGGCAGGGTGAGCAGCAGGTGGGACAGCACGGCGCTTTCTCCTTTCCGGGGGTTTATGCAGATCCGTCATCCTTTAGACGAACTGCCCGGGGAGTTCCTTACGGGGCTTCCGGCAAAAAAGGCCCGCAGATTATCTCTGCGGGCCAGAGCGGATTTTTCTGCCGCTTTTGGGGCTCATTCTTTTGTCCTGAGACCCGAACGCAGAAGGAATTCCCGCTTTGCAGCGGGGAACTTTCTGGCGGGATAGAATTTGGAGACAGAGGAACGGCTGAGCGCGGCGAATTGGAAACCCCGGAACAGTCCCAGATCGATCCCCAGAAAGTAGACGCCGTTGGCAAAGGCCAAAACCCTGCTGTCGGGGAAAATGGAGATGCCGTCGATTTCCACGCCGTTTTCGTAGAGCGTCAGAAATTCACAGACAGCGTCGTAGGCCTTGCGCAGCTTTTTGAGCATGGCCTTCTGGGCGGCGGTTTCCGTGCCGTCCGCCCGTCCGGCATAGGCGCCGTCCGGAAAGACGACGGCAAGCACCTCGCCGTCCAGGTGGAACTCAAAGGATTTGTCCTCCCGGCAGTATTTTGCGGTGCAGCCCAGCCTGGCGGCCTGGCGGGCAAGTTCAAAGGGCACTCTGCTCATGGCGATCCCTCCCAAAATAAGCTCTTGTTCCAGAGTATGCCGGGATTGGAATTTTGCCCCGAAAAAGAAAGAGCTGGGCCCGGCGTATAGAAAAAACTTCCAGCGCACAGACTAGAAAAGCATGGAGTAAACCCGGCGCGGTTTGTGCATCGGTCCCCAGGGAGGAACGGGTGCGCGCACGGCGGGCGCTCAACAAAAAACGAAAAGAGGAGGGGTTCTGATGCGGATTGTCACGGATTCGGCGGCAGATTTTGAACCGGAAGAGCTTGTCCGGCTGGGTGTGGAGAGCGTCTCTCTGGGCGTATCCTTCGGAGAAACCTTTTACCGGGAGAATGAGACGCTGACGAAAGCGCAGTTCTATACCCAGCTGCAGGAGCACAGAGAATTTCCCCAGACCTCGCAGCCCTCCCCTCAGGAATTCCGGCGGGTCTTCGGCCAGGCCCAGGAAATGGGGGAGGAGACCCTGGGGGTGTTTTTGTCCTCAGGCCTCAGCGGTACCTTCCAGGGCGCGGAACTGGCAAAAAGCGACCTGGAATACCAGGGCTGCTGTCTGGTGGACAGTCTCACCGCTTCTGCAGGGCAGCGGATTCTGGTGGAGCATGCGGCCGCCCTGCGGGAGTGCGGGAAGAGCGCAGTCGAAATCGCCGCCGCGTTGGAACAGCTGAAAGGGAGAGTGGTCCTCTATGCCTGCCTGGACACCCTGAAATATCTCCAGAAGGGCGGGCGCATTTCCACGGCGGCAGCTGTGATTGGGGCGGTGGCCGGCGTCAAGCCCATCCTCACCGTCACAAGAGAGGGAAAGCCGGAGATTGTTTCCAAGGCCCTGGGGATGCGGAGGGCCGTCGCCTATCTGCGGAAACAGCTGAGAGAAAAGAGGCCGGACGGCAGCTTCCCGGTGTACTTGATGTACACCCATGTCAGGGAAAACGCCCTGCTCCTGCAGCGGGCGGTGGAAGAGGAGGGAATCCTCGTGCCGGACGGCGCCCTTCTGGATGTGGGCGCCGTCATCGGCAGCCATATCGGCCCCAACGCCTGCGGGCTTGTCTATGTCAGGGAATAAAGGGAGCGCCGTCCTCCGGCAAAAACCGCCTTTCGGGCCAAAACCTTGATGCGCAGCGTCTTGTCTGGTATACTAAGCAGAGTATAAGCGGGAGATGATACCGATGGCACAGAAAACAGAATTACCGGATATCGCAAAGCTGAACCATTTTACAGAGGGGAACCTGTATACGGGCAGCAAGACCAAGGACTGGGAAAAGGGGACGGTGATCCGCTACAAGGTGTGGCCGGACAGGGAAAATGAAAAGCTGATTGCCAGCTGCTGGGCCCAGGACGTCTGCTATGAAAAGGCCCAGGATAAGGAGGAGCGGGAATTCCCCCTGACGGCGGAGGGCGTGGACGCCGTCAGGAACTGGCTGATGGAGCGTTATCTGCAGCTGTAGGCAGGGCGTTTTTGGAGAGACGCCCCGGCGCTTGAGCGAAAGGACGCAAAAGGACAAAAAGACACCCCTGGGGCAGGAAAGAAATGAACCCAACCAGTAAAAACGGACAGTGACAAAACACCCCCTGAAGTAGGAAAACAGACTACATCAGGGGGTGATTTCCAGGCTGGAGGCCGGACGGATGTGGGAGGGAAAGCGCGCTGACGGAGATCAGCCTGCAAAACGCTGCAGCATGGCGGCGGCTTCGGCGCGGGTGGCGCGGCCCTGGGGGTCCAGGCGGGAACCCTTTCCGGTGAGAATCCCCCGGTTTACGGCCCATTGAACGGCATCCTGCGCCCAGGGACTGACGGCTTCTCCATCAGAAAAGGCGGAGAGGCTGCCCTGAACCGGACCCTGTAGATTTGCGTAGCGGTACAGCATCGCTGCCAGCTGTTCCCGGGTGATGGGAGAGGACGGCTCGAACCTGCCGCCTCCCACGCCGGTGACGATGTTCCGCCGGGCCGCCCAGGCCACGGCTTTGGCATAATAGGCGTCCGGGGATACGTCGGTAAAGCCGGAAGCGGCGCTGGAGGCGGGTTTTCCTGCCAGGCGGTAGAGCACCTCTGCCAGCATTCCCCGCTCCAGCAAGGTGTCCGGAGAGAATGTTGCGGCCGACACACCGCCGAAAAGACCCCGTTCATAGGCCCAGCGGATGGATTCCCGGCCCCAATGGCCGTCGATATCCGTAAACGGCGTGCCGGGATAGGGCTGGGGCCCGGGGGAGGGCTCCGGAGAGGGTTCTGGCTTGGGCTGGGGATTGGAGCCCGTGTAGAAAATCTGCACCCAGTAATAGGTTCTGCCGGACTGGAACAGGCCGATCCCCACCTGTTCAAACTCCCCGTTTAAGATGTTGGCCCGGTGTCCGGGAGAATTCATCCAGTCGCTCATGGTTTGGGCCACCGTGTCGGCATAGCCGGAATTGTAGGCGATGTTCTCCCCTGCCCTGCGGTAGGAAAGGCCCAGGTCGTCCAGCGCGGTAAAGGGGCCGCGTCCGTCCGGGCGGGTATGGGAAAAGAGCCGCGGCAGCTCTTCCGCCCTCACATCGGCGGCCTGCTCCAGCAGGCTGTTGTCTGCTGTCACAGGGGTAAGCCCCGCGTTTTTTCGTTCTTTATTGATCAGCTCCACCATGCGGGCGGCCTTCTGGCGAAGGTCCGCGTCCTTGGCGGAGACGGGCAAGGCCGGCAGGACGCCCAGCAGAAGTGTCAGCGTCAGCAGCCAAGCGGCAAATTTCTTTTTCATGGAAATCTATCCTTTCCATCATGAGGATGCTATTATCATACAGGCTGTACCCGGCTTTTTCAACCCGCAGAATTTGGATGCGAAACAGGGATCTTGACAAAAGGCCGTTTTTCGTTATAGTATATATAATATAGATTTTATATTTCTGAATGAGAAAGGATTTTTGAGTTACCATGGACGACGCCGACGGCGGCTCAGACGGGGACGGCAAAGCCAATTGTTTTGACAGCAGAGTGATAGAATACAGGCATAGCTTGTGGAATCCGGATTCCACAGGTTATGCTTTTTTGTGTTTTGCAGTCCAGCTCCGGAAACGGTGTTAAAGAGGAACCGGAGAACTGTGGAAAAAATTTATTCTGCTGAAGAAAAAAGGAGTGCATGAATTTGAGTTCCATCCCTGCCCAGCTTTTGCTGCAGGCTGTTTTAATTTTGATCAACGCGTTTTTTGCCGCTACGGAGATCGCCGTAATCTCTCTGAGTTCCGCGAAGCTCAAGCGGCTGGAGGAGGAGGGCGACAAGACCGCCCCGAAGCTTTTGAAGCTGGTGGAGGAGCCCTCCGGCTTCCTTTCCACCATTCAGGTGGGCATCACTTTGGCCGGCTATTTGGGCAGCGCCTTTGCAGCGGAAAACTTTTCCGGCTATTTTGTCTCCTGGGTTTACGACGGCTTAGGATTTCACGCCCTCCCGGAAGGCGTGCTGAACGCCCTGGCCATTGTGGTCATCACCATCATCCTTGCCTATTTCACCCTGATTTTCGGCGAGCTGGTTCCGAAACGCATCGCCATGCAGAAATCCTTTGAAGTGGCGAAATTTGCCTGCCGTGTGGTATCGGGCATCTCTTTTGTCATGCGCCCGGTGATCTGGTTCCTGTCGAAATCCACCAATGGGGTTCTGCGGGTGCTTCGGCTCAAAACGGAAGCGGAAGAGGAAGCGGTCACGGAGGACGAAATCCGCATGATGGTGGACCTGGGCGGACAGCGGGGCGCCATCGACGAAGACGAGCAGGAGTGGATTCAGAACGTGTTTGAATTCGGGGACATGACGGTGCGGGAAGCCATGACGCCCCGTGGCGACGTGGAGGCCTTTTCTGCGGACGCTTCCCGGGAGGAGGTTCTGGAGACCATCCGGCGGACCGGCCTCTCCCGGTTCCCGGTGTATGAGGGAACCGTAGACACCATTGCAGGCGTGCTCAATACGCGGGATTTTCTGCTGAGTGTGGGCAGCGGGGAGGAGAAGACCGTGCGGGAACTGATGCGTCCGGCCTATTTCGTGCCGGAGTCCATCCATGCGGACCATCTGTTCCGGGAGATGCAGCAGAAAAAGGTGCATATGGCCGTGGTGGTGGACGAATACGGCGGTACCGGCGGCATCATCACCATGGAGGACCTGCTGGAAGAAATTGTGGGGAACATCTACGATGAGTTCGACCCGGCGGAATCCCCGGAAATCGAACAGCTGGGGGAAAACCTGTGGAGGGTGTCCGGCGGCGCTTCCATCGGAGACCTTTCCGAGGCGCTGGGGGTGAAGCTGCCGGAGAGTGAAAGTTACGACACGGTTGGCGGCCTGATCTTCACCCAGCTGGACTTTATCCCCAGGGACGGCTCTCAGCTGGACCTGGAGCTCTGCGGCCTTTCCCTGCATGTGGAGGAGGTTCGGGAGCACCGCATCGAACGGATTCTGATAAAAAAGCAGGAAAAGCCGGAAATCTCTGAAATTTGACAAATCCTGCGGCTTGTGTTACGATACTCCTGCCAGAAAAAGGTTCCGTCCGGAGCCTGAAAAAGTGAATCAGAACCAGGGGAGCCGGTTGTCCGGCTGAGAGGAAGCAATGGAACTTCGACCCTTTTAACCTGATGTGGGTAATGCCAACGTAGGAAGACGAAAAGCTTTAAAAAGCTCTTTTTGCGCAGGCATGCGCAGAAAGAGCTTTTTTGATGCGCCGGGACGGAAGAGGAAAAGGAGCGTTTTATATGCCGGAAAAAAAGAAAAAATACGTGGAATATGGGTGCTGCTGCGGATCCTCCTGCGGCAGGGTCGGCGGGCCTGAGGGTATTACAGGCTGCCGGTTCAGCCTGTCCCCCATGAGCGACGCCTATGTGGACATTATCCTGGAGGCGGTGCGGCAGGCAGACGTGTCGAAGGTGTACTCCCTCACCGACGAGCTCTCCACCGTGTACCGCGGCAGGCGGCAGCATGTGCTGGACGCGCTGAAGGCGTGCTTTACCGGCGCTTACCGGGAAGGGGTGCACATGGTGCTGGAAGCCACCCTGTCCAAGGGCTGCCCCGGCGATACAGAAGGGGAGAGCTATCTGGCGGCGGATGATGTCCTGCAGAACGAGCCCAGGATCCGGGACGTGCACTTCCCGGTAACCTCGAAAATTTCCCTGTACCCCATGGGGATGGAGGACTATATGCCCCACATTGCGGCGGTGGTCAACCGTGCGGTGGATCTGGGGATCTATGACCGCTCCGCCCATTATGTGACGGTGCTCAAGGGCGACGTGCAGGATCTGTTCTCCTATTTCGACTGGGTGCTCTGCTACTGCGCGGAGCATTTGGGGCACGCGGTATTCCAGGTCACCCTGAGCGTCAACAGCCCCAGCGAATGAGACGGGAGTCCGGATATTTTGAAAAAAGGCCGCTGCTGCGGCAGAAGAGAGGATGTCAGCCATGAAACTCAAACATATTCTGTTCATTGCCATTACCGCCGTGCTGTTCGGCGTGTTTTATCTGGGAACCACCTATGCGGGCACGTTCCTCACCGGGGTGCTCACGCCCATGGGCCTGGGTATCCTGGGGTACGAGCCCTTTTACGGCATCTGGTTTATGGCGGCGGTTTTCATCACCTATGTGATTCAGAAGCCCGGCGTAGGCCTGATCGCCGAAATGCTGGCATCCTTCCTGGAGGTGCTGATGGGAAACATGTTCGGCCCCATCATCTTCCTCAGCGGGCTGATTCAGGGCCTGGGGTCCGAGGTGGCGTTCGCCGCGTTCCGCTATAAAAAGTTCGGCTATCCCCAGACCATGCTGGCGGCTGTGGGCTGCACGGTGTTCAGCTATATCTGGACGGGGATCCGCCAGGGCTACCACACCTTTGCCCCCGGAATCCTCATTGCCATCTTCGCGATCCGGCTGCTCAGCTCCCTGCTGTTCTGCGGCGTGTTGTGCAAGCTGCTGGGGGATGGCCTGGCGAAGGCGGGCGTGCTCCGGGGCTTCGCGCTGGGCGACAGGCAGAAGCTGACGGTAGAAGACTGACATGGCGGCGTATCTGGAGCTTTGCAACGTGAGCTTCCGCTATTTGGAGGAAGCGCAGGCCGACGTGCTGCAGCATGTGAATTTCGCCCTGGAAGAGGGAAAGGTCACTGTGCTTTTGGGGGCCAGCGGCTGCGGGAAGAGCACCCTGGCCCTGTTGGCGGCGGGGATTTTTCCGGAAAACGGCGGGGTGATGGAGTCGGGGGAAATCCGGCTGCTGGGGCGGCCTCTCGCGGAGTACGCCATCCCCCAGCGCACGAAGGCCCTGACCGTGCTGTTTCAGAATCCGGACCTGCAGTTCTGTATGGACACCCTGCGCAAGGAGCTGTTTTTCTGCCTGGAAAACCTCTCGGTTAGTCCGGAGGAAATGGAGGCGCGGGTGGAAAAGTTCGCCCGGCTGTACGGGGTGGAGGAACTGCTGGACAGAAAGCTCTCCACCCTGTCCGGGGGAGAGAAGCAGAAGGCGGCCCTCTGCTGTCTTCTGCTTTTGGAGCCCCGGGGGATGATTCTGGACGAGCCCTTTGCCAATTTGGACCCGGAGTCCGCCGCGGGGCTGCTGGAGCTTCTTCGGCGGTACCGGCGGGAGCAGGGGGCTACTGTGGCGGTCATCGACCACAAATTGGACCGCTGGCTGGATTTTGCCGATGAGATTATGGTGCTGGGCAGCGGAGGAAAAACGCTTGCCCGGGGAATCCATCCGGAAAGTCTGGGGGAATACCGGCGGCTGTTTCAGGAGGAAGGGCTGTTTTTCCCCGGGGAGCCCCAGGCTTTCGAGGCCCGGGAGCAGTCCGGCGAGGTTGTGTTGGAGCTTCGGGATGCTGCCTATGGCTACCCGGGCCGGACGCTTGCCCGGGGGCTTTCAGCTTCTTTCCGCAGAGGAAGCGTCTCCGCCATTTTGGGGCCCTCCGGCTCCGGGAAGACCAGCCTGTTTTCCGTGATTCTGGGGCAGCTGCCCTACAGCGGCTCGGTGCGGGTGGCGGGCATGGAGGTCAAAAAGGCCGGAAAGAAAAAGCTGTACCGGGAGGTTTCGGCGGTGTTCCAGAATCCGGGAAACCAGTTTATTGCGCTGAATGTGCTGGACGAGGTGTTCAAAAGTCTGGAGCTCTGGAATCCACGGGAAAACGGGGAGGCGCTCCGGAGCAGGGCGCTGGAAATTCTGGACCGGTACGGTCTGAAAAAATACCGGCGCTATTCGCCCTACATGCTCAGCCAGGGCCAGCAGAGGCGGCTGGCGGTGCTCTCCGTGCTGGCTGGCGGCCAAAGGCTGCTGCTGCTGGACGAGCCCACCTACGGGCAGGACTGCAGGAGCACCAGGGCCATGATGGAACAGCTGAGGCAGCTGTGCGCGGAGGGCCTCACCGTGGTTTTCTCCACCCATGACAGGGAGACCGCCTGTCAATACAGCGACGCGGTCTATGAATTGCAGGAGGGAGGGCTGAGGCCGTGGAACGGATCAATCCGGCGGTAAAGACGGCGGCGTTTTTGCTGCTGGGCCTGGTGCTCTCCTTTAACGGCAGCATCGTGGCAAACCTTTTGCTGATCGTGCTGGGGCTGCTGTTCCTGTTCCTTGCGCCGGGCAGCAAAAAAAGGGCGCTTTCCATCGGCGGCGGGGCGCTTCTGGCGGCGCTGAGCCTGTTTTTTACCTCCCTCTGGTTCGGCAGGGAGGGCGGCGGAAGCCAGAGCGTCAATTTTGCCATGGCCGCCGTGTCCTCCGGCTCCCTGCGCAGCGGCGTGCTGCTGGGCACGCGCATTCTGGCCTTTGCCGCCATAGGGCTGCTGTTTGCCTTCACCACTTCCAGCGACCTTCTGGTGGCCTCCTACATCCAGCAGTTCCGTCTGCCGCCCAGGTATGCCTACGGCATTTTGGCAGCCTACCATTTTTCAGGGAGCCTCGCCCGGGAATTCCGGAAAGTGCGGCTGGCCTTCCGGGTGCGGGGAGTGAGGGTGGGGCCGCTCTCCCTGAAGCCGCTGTTCGTCATGCTGGTGAACGCGCTGCACTGGTCCGGGGACATTGCAGCGGCCATGGAATCCAAAGGATTTGACGGCAGCCGGAACCGGACCTACCGGCTCCGCCCCCGGGTGGAGCCGCGGGACTGGGTGTTTGCCGCCGGGGTGCTGGCGGTCATGGGCGCCATGCTGGGCTGCAATCTTCTGCCCGGCGTTTTGTAACCGGCGCGTGAGGTGCGCCCGGCAAAAAAGCAGGCGTCTATTTCAAACTTCTTACAGTTTTCTTTTTCCGTTGTAATCCCGGTGAAAAGCACCTATAATAGAAGAAAGTGAAATTCTGCCGCAGGGAGGCTTTCTTTATGTTAAAAGGGATTCGAAACAGTATTATCTTGACTTCGCTGCTGTACATTGTTCTGGGCGTCGTGCTCATCGTGTTCCCCGAGGTGTCGCTGGGGCTCGCCTGTATCCTCATCGGCGCGGTGACGCTGATCTACGGCGTGGTGCGCATTGTCGCCTTTGTGCGGGACGGCGGCGAGGCGTCCGGCCGGTTTGACCTTTTCGTGGGTGTGCTGCTGGCCGCTCTGGGCATCTTCCTGCTGGTCTGCCCGCAGGTGATCGTATCGCTGATCCCCATCGCCCTGGGCATCTATATCATCGTGGACAGTGTTTCCGCCGTGAAGAAAGCGCTGGATCTGAAGGCGCTGGGCTTTGAGCACTGGTGGGTCTCCTTTCTCGTGGCGCTGGCCCTGCTGATCCTGGGCGCGGTGATGGTGGTGCGGCCTTTGGCGGCGGCCAGCGTTCCGGTGGTCTTCATCGGCATTGTGTTCCTGTTTGACGGGGTTTCCACTCTGGCGAACACTGTGGTGGCCGACCGGGTCTTCCGGAACTGAGCGCACCGCAGGAGGGGGCCTCTCCCCAAATGCGGACGGGGCACAGCGTGCCCGTGAAAATGGGATCACAAGAGAGAAAAATTAAAAAATAGTTTCCTGAAAACACAGCGCGCAAAACCGGCGCCTTTTCAGAGCGGTTTTGACAGGCGCCCTATTTACTGGACGATTCAGTAGAGAGGGCGCCTGTCCTTTCAGCTCAAAAAGGACGCCGGTTTCTTTTTTAAGGGTTTTCCCGGCAGGCGGCGTTTCTGCCTTTCCGTTTCTTTATATCAAGCCAAGCAGATGGACGGCCGCTCCGGCCAGAGGGACCTTTTGGGTAAAGCTGTGGTCCCTGGCGGCAATTTCGCAGTAGCCCTCCCGCAGGTTCCGGGGGCTGACCACCACCCGGAAGGGCACGCCCAAAAGATCGGCGTCGGAGAACTGGACGCCGGCGCTCACCGGGCGGTCGTCGTACAGCGTCTCCACGCCTGCGGCCTGAAGCTCCCCGTAGAGACGGTCCGCGGCCTCCTTCACATCCGGGTTTTCGGCGCGCACTGCGCAGAGGTGCGCTTGCCAGGGAGCGATGGAGAGGGGCCAGACGGGTCCGAATTCATCGTGGCGCGCCTCGCACACCGAGGCGGCAAGCCGTCCGATCCCAATGCCGTAACAGCCCATCAGGGGGAAATGGAAATTGCCTTCCCGGTCCAGGTACCGCATGCCCATGGCTTCGGTATACTTGGCGCCCAGCTGGAAGATGTTTCCCACCTCGATTCCCCGGGAGATGGAAATGGATCGCCTGCCGCAGCGGGGGCAGATTCCTTCGTCCTGCAGTTTTGCAAAATCCTCATAGCGCAGCTCCCCCAGCTCCCGCCGGAGGTCCAGGCCCGTATAATGGAATCCCTCCCGGTTGGCTCCGCAGCAGAGGTTGTTGGCGTTCTCAAGGGAGCGGTCGAAGAGCAGGGTAAGCCCGTCCGGCAGCCCGCAGGGCCCCAGAAAACCGGGGTGCAGCCCGCTTTCCTCCGTGAGGGAGGCCGGGCGGATCCCGCAGCCCAGAAAATTCGTCACTTTGGTCTCGTTCACTTCCAGGTCGCCCCGCAGGAACAGCAGTACCAGGCCGCCGTCCGTCTCCTTTTCATAGGCCACTGCCTTACAGGCCTTCTCCCGGGGCAGATGCAGGAGCTGGCAGACCTCCTCAATGGTGTGGGCGCCGGGGGTGCCCGTCAGGGTCAGCGGCTGTGACTGTTCGTCCCGGCGGTTTTCCACGATGCACTCCGCCGCCTCCAGGTTGGCCCGGTAGCCGCATTCCCCGCATAGGGCGATGGAATCCTCCCCCACGGGGGTCAGCAGCATAAATTCATGGGAAAGGCTGCCTCCCATCATGCCGGAGTCGGAGGCTACGGAGATCACTTCGGGAATGCCTGCCCGGGCGAAAATGCGTTCATAGGCTTGCAGGCAGCGCTGGTAGAACGCCTCCAAGTCCTCCTGGGAGGTGTGAAAGGAGTAGGCGTCCTTCATGGAAAATTCCCGCACCCGGATCAGCCCGCCCCGGGGACGCGCCTCGTCCCGGAATTTTTCCTGAATCTGATAGAGGAAAAAGGGGTATTTGGCATAGCTTTGCCCGTACTCCCGCACCAGCTGTACCGCAGCCTCCTCATGGGTCATGCCCAGCACCAGGGGCGCGCCGTTCCGGTCGGAAAACCGCAGCAGCTCGCTGCCGATGGTATCGTACCGGCCGGACTCCTGCCACAAAGCGGCCGGAAGGGCAACGGGGAACTGTACCTCCTGGCCATCCAGGGCGTCCATCTCCTCCCGGATAATCTGTTCAATTTTCCGAGTGATCCGCCGCAGGGGCGGGTATTGGGAATAGATGCCGGAGGCCACGTATTTCATATAGCCGCCCCGAAGCATCAGGACATGGCTGTCGATGACGCAGTCCGCCGGCCGCTCCTTAAAACGGTCTCCAATCAGCTGCTTTATTTTCATAGTTCTTCTATTCCTTTCTCCCTGCCGGTTGTTTTGTACAGGCGCATGGCCTTGCCGGAAGAGGGGTGCGCAGGGGAAAAAGAAAACGCCCTAAACCGGTTTCAAACGGTTTAGGGCGAACAGGGTTCTGTCCGTGGTACCACCTAAATTCGGAAAATCCGCACTGAGGACCTTCCGCACTTTTCCGCACAGGGCTTTTGCCCGATACGGCTTCCCCTGTGACGGGAGGAACCCGGTGAGGCTTACAGGAAAAAATCGTTCGGCCCACAGCTCGAAGAGGGGTTCTGCGTCCTTCCAGCAAAGGCTTGCACCTGCCGCCTTCTCTCTGAGCGTTCCGGAACGCTTACTGTTTCTTCTCATCGCTTTTTTCATTTAATTTGCCCCATTAAACCACAGCGGATGGAAAAAGTCAAGGGGGAATTCCAGGCGGGGGCTGTCCTTTTTTGTCACATTCCCCCGAATTCAGGGAAAAACGGGGTAGAATTGACCGGAAACACCGGCAGGAACAGCGGCGTGATGCTTTTATCAAGCCGTCTGCCGGATTCTGTGACTGTAGGAGGGAGTTTGGTGACAAATTCGACCGGCACGGCAGGCGGGCTCTTGGACAGGGTGGCAAAACACCGCACCAGAATCGGATATGGTTATTTGGAAACCGCAGTCGAACTGGTGATCCGCAAAGGCGTCTTTCCTGCCAAAGGCCTGATGAAGCTTTACGGGGAAATTGCCGAGCGGGAGAAAAAGTCGGCGCGCACGGTGTCCCGGGATATCGCCCGGGCTGTGGAAGATCTTTGGGAATGCGGGGACGTAAAGCTATTGCAAAAGCTTTTGGACAGGCAGATGATTTCCGGAACCTCGCCCGGAGAAACCATTTTTCTGCTGGCAAACTATCTGTCCGGCGGGAAAATCCGGCTGAAATGAGAGAAACGGCCGGATTTTCCTCTTCAAGGGATACCTGGGCCAGTCAGACGGTTTCTTATCATCCGGCGGTTATACTCTCTTTGGGCCGCCCTTTGGCAAAGCGCCGCCCCCATTGCCGGCTGGCAATGGGGGCGGCTTGTTTCAGCCCAGTTGTTTTTTACAAGACTGTTATTTCACCAGGTTTTCCACAAAACGCATCAATATGGCGGCCACTTGGGCACGGGCGGCGTTGTCCTGGGGAGCCAGAACGCCCGTTCCCGTACCGCCGATAATGCCGGCGCTTACGGTCCAGCATATGGCGTCAACAGCGTATTCGCTAGTGCTTCCCGCATCCATGAAGCCGGACAGAGAGCCCTCTGCGGCAGGGCAGCCTGCGTAACGCCAGAGCATGGCGGCGGTCTGTTCGCGGGTAACGGCATGGTTGGGGTTTGAGCCGTCGGATACGCTGTTGGCGACTGCCCATTCCATCCCCTTCTCATACCAGACTGCTCCGCCCTCGGTATCCTGTCCGTCGAATCGGGCCAGAACCGTCATCAGCATAGCGCGGGTCATGGGGCTGTCCGGGGCAAAGGACGTCTCGCTAATGCCGCCGAACAACCCGCGTGCCGTGACGAAATCGATGGCGTCCTGGGCCCAGTGGCCGGTGGTGTCGGAAAAATCCTTGGCGTTGTTCACCAGCACCAGTTCAGCGGAGCCTTCCAGCTTGACCAGCATGCCGTCCCCGGTGGGAAAGGACAGCTTGATGAGTTCGCCGGTGTCCTCGTCTCTTGCCACCATGCCGTAGTCCACATCGGCGGGTATGGTCACAGTGGTACCGCCCACGTTCTGGGGGATGGTGACTTCGGCCGTCACATCCCTGCCGGGCTCATCCACGGTTTTGACCTTGACGCCGTCGGCGCGGGTCTCGGTGGTAATCACAGTGCCGTCCGCCATGGTCTCCACCACCAGCGTGGAACCGTCCGGATTGGTGGTGGTCTCCGTAGTGGAGCCGCCGCTGGAGGAGGAATGGGTGCGGATCGTCAGAGTGCCGCCCACATAGTTGAAGTCATAGTTTGTGGCGCTTCCACCGCTGGGGGTCAGCGTGTAGCTGCCAGCCGCCGTATGGCTGTTCTTGACGGAAGGAGCCGTATAGCCAGCGGCTGTGCCGGCTGTCTCGTTATTCACAAAGCCGGTGACGGTCACTTTCAGCGCAGGCGTTCCGCCCACATAGATTGTCTCGCCCGCGTAAGTGGCGGTCAGGACTGCTTTGTTAACCGTCAGGGTAAAGCTGTCAGAGGCGGTGGAATAATTGGCATTGCCCGCGAAAGTCGCCGTGATGGTGGTCGTACCCGCGCCGACGATGGTAACGGTATCTCCGCTTACAGTGGCGACTTTCTCATTGGAGCTGGTCACGGTTGCGGTTTTGTTGTCGCTGACGGTGTAGACAACATCAAAAGCTGCGCCGCCGTAGGCCGCTGTTTTGGCGTCCTCTGCCGGGCTGGTGATTGTTACATTCCCGGTATTAGTTGCCTTGGTGATGGTCACGCCGGTGCTGGAGACAGAATCGCTCTTGTCAGCGCCGTTCACAGCCGTCACCTTACAGTAGTAGGTGCTGTCGGAGGTCAGACTGCTGACGGTGTAGGTTTGACTGGTCGCGCCGCTAATTGCGGAGCCACTGTCGGGAGTGCCTGTATACCACTGATATTCATAGGTCACGCCCTCAAGCTCATGGATGGCTGCGGCGGTCAGAATCGCGCTCTGGCTGCTGGTGATGGAGGATGCTGAGGCGGTTACTTCAACTTCGGGTTTACCCAGCGTCCACTTGGCGTAGTAGGCCGTGGCGTTCTGAGGTGCTCCGCTCAACTTGGGTCCACTGAAATCCGCATTAACATACCACCCATCAAAGGTATAACCTTCTCTAACCGGCGCGTTCAGCGCTTCGGTTGTAAATTCTCCTGCGGGGACAACGCCTCCGTTGGTAATGGCGTATACCAACTGTCCGTAGTTTGTATCATTATGGGCCAGCTTTATTTTTGCGGCCTCCGATGCAAGATAGACCACAGTCCCATGAGCAAGCGAGCCCAGACAGCCTGTAAATTCAGCATCATCCGTAAGAGCAGACATGTTTATGGTAGCCAGTCGGTGGTCATGAAACATATTTGTGCCGATTTTTTTTACCGTTGAGGGGATGGTGATAGCGGTTATAGTGGACTGCTGGAAAACAGAATTACCGAGCTCTTCCAGGCCCTCCGGCAGAGAGATGGATGTTATAAGAGAGAACTTAAACGAATTGTTTCCTATTTTTTTAATTTGACTGTTCTCAGAAAAAACTACATTTGCAATCGTATTCGCATCTTTAGTTGATGAACTAAAAGCGGAATCCCCAATTTCGGTAACTTGCGAGGGGATGACAATGGAGGTAATCGGTACGTTGGAGAAAGCGCTCGTTCCAATGGAAGTGAGTTCGGAGGGAAGCTCAATTTCTGTGATGCCTTTACAACCATTGAAGGTATTCGCCCCCAGCTTTGTTAATCTGGAATTATTTGCAAATGTAATCTTTGACAGCTTTGCACAGCCCCAAAAGCTGCCGGTCAGTTCTTCAACCGCTGATGGAATTGTGATTTGTCCAATCATGTTGGAACAGTTTTGAAAAGCGTTTGGTCTAATTTCCGTGAGCGATTGCGGGAGGATTTCTTTCGCGTCTGATTTCTCAGTGTTGTTGAAATAGACCAGCTTGCTGCACGCCCCAAATGCGCTTTTACCAATTGCCGTGAGAATGTCTGGGTTTTCGAACGTGACGGTTTCCAACGTTGAGCAGCTATAAAAAGCCGCTTCTCCAATCACCTCCAACTGTGCGGGAAAAGTGATTTCGGTTAGTTTAGCCATAGAGTGAAAGCCATTGAGCCCGATCTCCCTCAACCGGCTGCCTCCTTCAAATTCCACAGCGGAAACATTCTTGCACCAAAGAAATGCGCAGCTTCCAAGTTTTGTAATGCCTGCGCCAATGACTATTTTCGTAATCTGGTCCTGATACGCATTATCAGGCAGCGCAATACACCACGGATTGTCTTTTTGATCAGAATAATCCGCCATTGCTCCGTTTCCGGAGATAGTGAGGGCATAGGCGGTTTTTTCTTCGCCATCTACCGTTACTGTTCCATTTTTGGTTAACGCCCAAGTGACATTTCTTCCCTCATTGACGGCAGGATCACCGCAGAAGCCGCCGGTGATGAGCCACTTGGCGTAGTAGGTGCTGTCAGCCGAGACGGTGGTTGCAGGTGTTCCGGTCAATTCCGCGTTATCATACCATCCATCAAAAACATAGCCTGTTTTAGTCGGTAGAGGGATTGCGGTTGCTTTAAAGATAGCCTCCTGTGTAAAGCTACCGCCTTTCGCATCGACTCCAGCACTGTTCTGCACGGTTCCTTGTCTGGTGCTGTGGGATGCGGGGCCTATAGAAAAGCAATTAGTAACCTTCTCTGCGTTCCAAATGCAGTTTTCGATCATTCCGCTTTCATTCGTCCATACGAAAGGGCCCTTGTCATTACCGCTATTGTTTCCAGTTACATATACATCGGAATAGCAATTTTTGATGGTTCCTGCATTTGTGCCTCCAAGGCCTCCAGTCATGATATTTGGCCCTGCGTTTCGTGTATCGCCAGTACTGTAGCATTGGGAAATACTTCCACTGTTCTTTCCAAAAATAAGTCCGCTGTAATGTCCTATGCCACCAAGAAATGCCGAGTTTGTTACAGCGCATTTGGTCACTTTTGCGTTTTCCGAAATTGTTCCAACCAACACTCCGCTGTTTGGTCCGCCGTTTAGATATGCATTATCTAAATAGAGGTCTGTAATTTTTCCTGATTCTTCTAATGCCTTAAACAGGCCGCTTCCTTGTGTATACTCATCGGAAATTATAAAATTAGAAATTGTGTGTTGGTTGCCTTGCACATTCATTACTGCCGGCACAGGTGTAATGCTTTTTCCCAAGCAATCAATATCAGCCGTAAACGAAATAAATGCGTTAGGAATATTTCTTTGACTTATATTTTCCGAGAGAACCTCCAAATCTTCCAAATTTGAAACGAGGATAGGACTTTGATCCGTCCCCTCTCCGGAAAGAACTTTCGGTCTATTTAATGTAATGCGAAATATTTTCACGGTTTCTCCAGGATATGTGACCTGGAATGTGCAGGATTTTACCGTATCCAAAGATTCAAATTCCACTGTGGCTGGAAGTCCAGTAAGCGTTGCGCCTGTACTTGCAGAGGCAGAAATCGCAACAGAACCGCAATTCATGGGAATGCTAATTGAAAGTTCCTGCGCCACAGCAGAACCCGTTCCATCATAACCGCCAATTACGGCATCTCCATCCATGATTTTTAGCTTTTCTGCATAAAATACAGTTGGAAAACCCGTCTTTGCTTGAAGTACAAGCCCTTGCGCTCCGTCAATACTCCAAATATTATCAAAATCTAATGCTGGAAAGTTAGAAGCATCCTTGAATTGATTGGCGGAAAGCGTCGTTACATCTGTTTCAGCACCCGCTCCAATTGGAGAGTATGTTTCATGGCCCTCAGCATAACACCGCATAATAGAACCACTGTTGTAATTTCCGACCACTGAGCCTATATTCATGACCGGATTCTCAGCGTTGACGGACGCGGAAAAGTTTAGGACGCAGCATTGCTCAACGCTTCCACCCAGGTTGAAGCCGGCAATACCGCCGACATCGAAACTCCTGCTTGATACACTATTTGTTAAACAAAACGTTACATCATAAACGAAGCAGTTTGTATATATATTTCCCTGACGAAGTTCTCCAGCGATTCCGCCGCCTCTGATATTGCTGTTTCCTGATAAATTAAATGTAAAGTCCGAAACAGAACAATAGGAGATAATTCCACCCGTATCTAAAATTGTCGAACCTACGATACCGCCCACGCCACTTCTTACTGTAACCGTGCCATTTGAAATACTGCAATTTGTAATGGTTCCATCTTGCAGTTGAGGAGAAATCACACCACATGTATCGACTACATGTCCTTCTTCTGCCGAAATATCAATCTGGGAAACCTTTAAATTTTTTATAGCGCCTCCATTCTTAATGATAGGGAAAAGGCCTTGCCAACTTGAAGTAGCGGAAATATAAAGATTAGAAATTGTGTGTCCATTCCCATTAAATTCTCCAGAAAACGCATAAGTATTATTCCATGATGCCCAATAGTGTGCACTCAGGTTAATATCAGACTCTAAGCTGACGCTATAGCCAGTATAGGCGTTAGTTTGAAGCTGCTTTGCAAACCATGCCATTCCCTCGGAAGATGAAATTGTGACTTTTTTATTTTCCTCGTCAGCAGTATACCCATTAGGGCATTCTGTAACAGCCTCAATCCATGTGCCTTCTGGCATCGGCTCACTGAAAGTATCGGTAGAATATAGAACAGTAAGGATCCTTTCAATGACGATTTCCTGCTCATTAGTCAATGTCAGTCCGTTCTCATCAGAAAAGGCGTAAATGTCGGTAATCTGATTGTAGACCGCCTCTATCTGCCCCTCATCCTCCGGGCTAATGTCCGTAAGGGCGGGCAGAGCCGCGACTAGCTCCGAAAGCCGCTCCTCAGCAGAGGACCCCTCGCCGGGCTCCGTCGGCTCCTCCGCAGGGGGGGCCGACGGTTTCACATAGAGGGGACAGCTCTCGTCGTGGGTATCCTCCGTACAGCCTTCCAATTCTGTGCAGACAATGGGCGCTCCGCCGTCCTGCGGTTCATCCTCCGCCGCCAGTGCAGCCGTGGGCAGCATACCGATCAGCAGGCACAAGGCCAGCAGACTCGACAGGATTCGGCTACTATAAGGCTTCCATTTGCGTTGCTTTTTCATAACGTTGTTTCCCTCCTAATATTGTCAACAGAATCAACATTCCGCATATTGCCCGGCCATCATTTATGGGCTGGATGTGAACGGAAATGGAAAAACATACGGCCTCATCACTCCAAAAAGGAGTGAAAGGCCGTAGAAAAATAGGCCGCAAAAAATCATCTTTTCGCGGCTGAATTTTTTGCGCCGAAAAGCCATGGAATACTTGCGTTTCTGCGGGATACATGCTACAATTTTTTTACAATATGTAATCCTGATAGTTCTATGTCTGTAGGCTATCTGGACGGAATGTTGATTTCGTCCTATGAGACGAGTCCCAGCCGGTTAAGCTGCCGTTGATGCTCCGCGCCGGAGGTCAGCAAATAAATCCGGGTCGTCTCAATGGTGGAATGTCCCAGCACGTCGGCCAGTTTGGCAATATCCTTGTAGGCCCGGTAATAGGCGGTTGCAAAGAGGTGGCGCAAATTGTGGGGGAACACCCTGGAAGGCGCCACGCCTGTATATTTGCAAAGCCGCTTCATTTCCGCCCAGATCTGACGGCGCGACAGACTTTTTCCGTTTCCAGTGAGAAAGATCTCACCGGAGACGTTTTTTTCTTTTCCGGCGAATTTTAAGAGCTTGCGGGCCAGCTTGTTGGGAATTAAAATGGTGCGTATTTTGCCTTTTAAGCGGATCTCTGCCCGTCCCCGCTGGACGGCCTCCAGGGTGATATACCGAACTTCGCTGACCCGTATGCCTGTGGCGCAGATGGTCTCCATGAGCAGGGCCAGCCGATCCCGGCCCAGGTCCCGTGCTGCTGCAATGAGTTTGTCATAACTGTTCCGGTCCAGTTCCCGGGCCGGGTCCCGGAACAGCCGGCGCTGGACCTTGAGGAAGCGGGCGTGGCAGCCCTCCCAGCCCAGAAAGCGGAACAGGCCGTTAAGGGCGGAGAGGGCGGCGTTCACTGTGGAGGGAGAGCGGTGCTCTTCCAGCAGCCCCTCCTTCCAGCCTGCCACGGTTTCCTTTGTCACAGCCCGGCCGTCCAGCCATGCGGCGAAGGAATGGATGCTCCGCAGGTATTTTTCGATGGTGGCCGGAGCCCGTTCCTCCTGAATCAAATAGCGGCCATAGGCCGCAATCCGCTCCGGGGTCAGTTTGTAATTCTCCATGTTGAAAACTCCTTTCGCAAAGTATAGGGTTATTGTACCTTGCAGAAAAGGCTCTATGCAGGAAAGCCTTAGGGCATACCGGGTACAGGTCTGCGGTTTTCTCAGAGAAATTTACAGTGTGCAAAAAAATCTGGGGCGTGCTCCGTGCGGCCCGCCTTTTCAGGAACAAGTCCATGGAAAAACCGGTGATTGGAAGGCTTCTTGAAAAAAGGCGAAGCCCTGCAGAGATCATCTCTGCAGGGCTTCGCCTTTTAATTTTTTTATTTATGGTAAAGCTTTTTGGACTGGTACTGGGGCTCGCAGGTCAGGTTGACTCCCAGCTTGCGGAAGGTGCCCTCGTCCACATGGGACAGGATGACGGAGGAATGGGCCTCGCAGCCCCGCAGCTTGGGCAGCTGGCGCAGGGCCAGCTCGGCGGTGGGGTTGGTGGCCGCGCTGATGGACAGGGCCACCAGGATTTCATCGGTGTGCAGGCGCGGGTTCCGGTTGCCCAGATGCTTGATTTTCAGGTTCTGGATGGGTTCGATGACAATGGGGGAGATGAGGTGGATGTCTTTCTGAATGCCGCCCAGAGCCTTCAGGGCGTTCAACAGCACGGCTGCGGAAGCGCCCAGCAGGGAGGAGGTTTTTCCTGTGATAATCCGTCCGTCAGGCAGCTCTACGGCGGCGGCGGGCATGCCGGTTTCTTCCGCCCGGCAAAGGGCGCGGGCAATGACGGGCCGGTCTTCGGAAGTGATGCCGGCCTTGTTCATCAGCAGCTCCACCTTGTAGACCACCTCTTCGCTGCCGTTGCCCTGGCGCTGCTCGCACATGGCGCTGTAATAGCGGCGGATGATCTCCTGCCGGGCGGCCCGGCAGCAGGCCTCGTCGTCGATGATACAGTTTCCGGCCATATTCACGCCCATATCCGTGGGGGATTTATAGGGGGAGGCGCCTGCGATTTTTTCAAACATGGCGTTGAGGACGGGGAAAACCTCCACGTCCCGGTTGTAATTCACCGCGGTCACCTCGTAGGCGTCCAGATGGAAGGGGTCGATCATGTTCACGTCGTTCAGGTCGGCGGTGGCGGCCTCATAGGCCAGGTTCACCGGGTGCTTCAGGGGGAGGTTCCAGACGGGAAAGGTCTCGAATTTGGCATAGCCCGCGGTGATGCCCCGACGGTGTTCGTGGTAGAGCTGGCTCAGGCAGGTGGCCATCTTTCCGCTGCCCGGCCCCGGGGCGGTCACCACCACCAGGGAACGGGAGGTCTCGATATATTCATTCCTGCCGAAGCCCTCGTCGCTGACAATGAAGGGGACGTTTGCGGGATAGCCCGGAATGGTATAGTGGCGGTATACCTTGATGCCCAAAGATTCCAGCCGGTTCTGGAAAGCCTCCGCTGCGGGCTGGGAATTGTACTGGGCCAGCACCACGCTGCCCACGAACAGGTCGATTTCCCGGAAGGCGTCGATGAGCCGCAGTACGTCCAGATCGTAGGTGATGCCCAGATCGCCCCTTACCTTATTTTTCTCAATATCAGAGGCGTTGATGACGATGACGATTTCCGCCTGTTCCTTGAGCTGGAGCAGCATGTTCACCTTACTGTCCGGCTTAAAGCCCGGAAGCACCCGGGAAGCGTGAAAGTCGTCAAACAGTTTGCCGCCGAATTCCAGGTACAGCTTGCCGCCGAATTGGTCGATGCGCTCCCGTATCTGCTGAGACTGCAGCTTTAGATATTTGTCGTTGTCGAACCCGATTTCCATGAATCTTTCCCCCTCGAATCCTTAAAACTCAATCGTTCCAAATTATATCACAGAAGATACGCCAATGCAAAACAGATTCCGAAAGAAAACGTCCCTTTTTCTATTCAGCCGCCTGCCAGTTCCGGCGGGCACAGTGCTGAAATGGGCCGCAGGAGAAACCACATCAGCATTTTTTCAGATATTCTGTGGGGGAGACGCCGAAATACCGTTTGAACATCCGGGAAAAACTGAACACATCGGAATATCCCGTGGAGATAGCGGCCTCGCTGGGGGTCTGGCCGTGCTCCCGCATAAGCTCGGCACCCTTTTCCAGGCGGAAGCCGGTCAGGTATTGCTGCGGAGATTTTCCGGTCTCCCGCCGGAAGAGGCCGCTGAAATAGCTGCGGTCAAGATTGAGACGCCGCGACAGCTCTGAGATGGAAATGCCCCGCATATATTCTGTCTCCAAATAGGTTTTTGCCGCGTTGACATAGTCCTGGCCGCGGCCCTGGCATTCCTGGAAGGGGCCGGACTGAAGCAGGGCCAGGAGCTCCCAGATTTTTCCGCAGAGAAAGGCCTCCCTCCCTGCGGTCAGGGAGGCTGCCTGCCGCATGGAGGAAAACAGCTTTTCCGCCTGGGGGAGGAGAAGCACGTCCCGGGAAAGTGCTTCGGGAAGGGGCAGGCCCAGCTCAAAGCCAATCCAGAGGTAGTGCCAGGGGGCTTCCCGGTCCGCCTCATAGTAGGTCATATCATAGGGGTGGATCACAAAAATCTGTCCCGGACCCAGGTCATAGCTGCGCCCGCCCACCGTAAAGACGCCTTTGCCTGACACCACATAGTGCAAAAGCAAATAGGAACGGGAGGCCGGGCCGAAAGAATGTCCCGGCGCGCAGTGCTCCCACCCAAACTGGATGGGGTTAACCTCCTTCCATCTCTGGTTTGACAGCAGAACAGTTTGCATCTCCATCTTCACACCTCCTTCCGCTTTCTTTCGCAGAAAGCTTGGCAAAGAACTCTGAGCTCCAGCCCTCACGCCTTCGGATTCCGGGCTGGAGAAGGGCTGCCCTTAGCCTTCCCCTTGAGGGGAGAGGGGAAACAGATTCCCTGTGGGAATCTGCTGGATGAGGTGGAGTGTCTTATTCACTCCACCTCATCAGCCGCCTCGGCGAAGATCTCTGAACAGAGCGAAGAGATCTTTTGGACAGGCTTCCCCTCAAGGGGAAGCCTTACCTGAGATTTGACGGCTAACATCTAGCATCATACCAAAGAAACCTCACATTGTGCAATACCCAATACGGGATTTCCGTGATAAGCTAAAGCCGGAGTGGGCAGGAGCCCACGAAACGCGGAAAGGATGTTGTTTGAAAATGAAGAAAATAACTTTTATGGGCGCGGGCAGCACGGTGTTCGTGCGCAATGTGCTGGGGGACTGCCTTTGCAGCGAGGTGCTGCGGGACGCGGAATTCGCCCTGTACGACATTGACGCCAAAAGGCTTTCGGAAAGTGCGGAGATCATCGGCGCCATGAACGAAACCATGGGCGGGCATGCGAAGGTCACCGCGCATCTGGGGGTGGAGAACCGGAAAGAGGCGCTGCGCGGGGCCGATTTCGTGGTGAACGCCATTCAGGTGGGGCTTTACGACCCCTGCACCATCATCGACTTCGAGGTGCCGAAAAAATACGGCCTGCGCCAGACCATCGGCGACACGCTGGGCATCGGCGGCATCATGCGGGCGCTGCGCACCATCCCTGTGCTGGCGGATTTTGCCAGGGATATGGAGGAGGTCTGCCCCGACGCCCTTTTCCTGAATTACACCAACCCCATGGCCATGCTTACCGGCTATATGCAGCGCTATACCGGGGTGAAGACCGTGGGCCTGTGCCACAGCGTGCAGACCTGCAGCGAGACCCTTCTTAAAGAACTGGACATGGAGGATAAGCTGCAGGACCGCAAGGAGCTCATCGCCGGCATCAACCACATGGGCTGGCTTTTAAAGCTGGAAGACCGGGACGGAAACGACCTGTATCCCGAAATCCGCCGCAGAGCCAGGGAGAAGAACGCCTCGGAAAAGCACAACGACATGGTGCGTCTGGACTACATCGAAAAATTCGGCTATTACTGCACCGAGTCCAGCGAGCACAATTCTGAATACAACATGTTCTACATCAAATCCAAATCCCCGGAGCTCATTGAGCGGTTCAACACCCCCCTGGACGAATACCCCCGCCGCTGCGTCAACCAGATCGAGGGCTGGGCCAAGGAACGCGACGAACTGCGCAAGAACCGCCGGCTGGAGCACGAGCGTTCCAAGGAATACGCTTCCCACATCATGGAATCCATTGTGACGGGCGATCCCTACAAGATCGGCGGCAATGTGCTCAACGCAGGCGGATTGATTGAGAACCTGCCCCAGGACGCCTGTGTGGAGGTGCCCTGCCTGATCGACGGCATGGGCGTGCATCCCTGCAGGGTGGGCCGCCTGCCTGTGCAGTGCGCCGCCATGAACATGACCAACATCAACGTGCAGCTGCTGACCATCGAGGCCGCCGTCACTGGGAAGAAGGAACACATTTACCAGGCCGCCATGCTGGACCCCCACACCGGCAGCGAGCTGGATATTGACACCATCGTGAAAATGGTGGATGACCTGATAGAGTCTCACGGCAGCTGGCTGCCGGAGTACCGCTGATCCAAAAAGGCAGGGCGTGTGCGCCCTGCCTTTTTGCGTCCCCCGCAGGAAAGCTTCACCGGGAAAGTCTTAAACTTATAAAAAATGTTTTGAGCATCGGAGGAAGGTTTTCCCTGGCCGGAGGCCTCTTCCGTTACTTTTTGCTTTGCCACAATTTTAACAAATTGGTCATTGATTCTTTAGAGGCTATGTGCTAAAATAGATGCTGGGTAACAAGTGTTCATTTTCACATGCATTTTTTTGCCATTGGGCGAAAGGAGAAATTTATAATGACCAACAACAAGACTGTGCTGAGCTGGCTTGAAGAGATGAAAGCGCTGGTCACACCCGACGAGGTTGTGTGGATCGACGGCTCCGAAGAGCAGCTCGAGGCGCTGCGCAAGCAGGCCTGCGAAACCGGCGAGATGATTAAGCTCAACGAGGAAAAACTCCCCGGCTGCTATCTGCACCGCACGGCTGTCAATGACGTGGCCCGCGTGGAAGGCCGCACCTTCATCTGCTCCCAGAAGGAAGAGGACGCCGGCCCCACCAACCATTGGATGGACCCCCAGAAAGCCTACAAGATGCTTTTCGACATTGCCCGCGGCAGCTACAAGGGCCGTACCATGTACGTGATCCCCTACTCCATGGGTCCCATCGGTTCTCCCCTTGCCAAGATCGGCATTGAGGTTACCGACTCCATCTACGTGGTGCTGAACATGGCCATCATGACCCGCGTGGGACAGGCTGTGCTGGACGTGCTGGGCGACAGCAGCGACTGGGTCAAGGGCCTGCACTGCAAAGTGAATATCGAGGAAGAGAACCGCTATATCTGCCACTTCCCCGAGGACAATTATATCATCAGCGTGAACTCCGGCTACGGCGGAAACGTGCTGCTGGGCAAGAAGTGCTTTGCGCTGCGCATCGCTTCCTTCCTGGGCAAGAACGAGGGCTGGATGGCCGAGCATATGCTGATCCTGGGCATTGAAAATCCCCAGGGCGAGGTCAAGTATGTGTCCGCGGCGTTCCCGTCCGCCTGCGGCAAGACCAACCTGGCCATGCTCATCCCGCCGGAAGGCTACCGCGAGAAGGGCTACAAGGTCTGGACTGTGGGCGACGATATCGCCTGGATGCGCCAGGGCCCCGACGGCCGCCTGTATGCCATCAACCCGGAGGCCGGCTTCTTCGGCGTGGCTCCCGGAACCAATATGAAGTCCAACCCCAACGCCCTGATCTCCACCCAGAAGGGTACCATCTTCACCAACGTGGTGCAGAATCTGGACGACAACACCGTGTGGTGGGAGAGCCTGGACAAGAATCCGCCTGAGCACGCCATGAACTGGAAGGGCGAGCCCTGGAACGGGAAGACCTCCGATCAGAAGGGCGCTCATCCCAACAGCCGCTTCACCGCGCCTGCCAAGAACTGCCCCTGCATCAGCCCAGAGTTCGAAAATACTGCAGGTGTGCCGATTTCCGCCATCATCTTCGGCGGCCGCCGCGCTCAGACCACCCCGCTGGTCTATCAGTCTAAGGACTGGAACAACGGTGTGTTCGTAGGCTCTATTATGGCTTCTGAGACCACTGCCGCCGCCACCGGCGCTGTGGGCGTTGTCCGCCGTGACCCCATGGCAATGCTGCCCTTCTGTGGCTACCACATGGGCGATTACTTCAAGCACTGGTTCGAAATGGGCGAGAAGCTGGGCGACAAGGCTCCCAAGATTTTCAACACCAACTGGTTCCGTCTGGATGACGAAGGCCACTTCATTTGGCCGGGCTTCGGCGACAACTTCCGTGTACTGGAGTGGATTATCCGCCGCTGCGAGGGCAAGGTGGACGCTGTGGAAACTCCTATCGGCTTTGTGCCCAAGGCTGAGGACATCAATCTGGAGGGTCTGGAGGACTTCACGGTGGAAGATCTGCAGAAGATTCTGGATGTGGACAAGGCTGCCTGGGCCAAGGAGGCCGAGGGCATTGAAGAGTTCTACAAGCAGTTTGGCGACAGACTGCCTCAGGAGCTTCGCAATCAGCTGGAGACCCTGAAGAAGAACTGCCAGTAAAATCAGCTTACAAGGTTATACTCACGCAGTAATTTCAACCTCTTTCATAAAAGCGGCGGCCGGGCTTAAGCCCGGCCGCCGCTTTTTTGTGCCCGGCTTCGGCATGGGAAGACCGGAACACTGGAAAGGCATACTTTTGCCAATATATGGAAACAGGAGCTTTTCTGCCCTTTCAATGGTACTATTAGGAAAAGAAAAAGCCTAATTCAGACGAAAACAGGCCCTTGGAAAGGAAGAGACTATGGAGGAGTTCCGGCGGGTTACAGGCAAGCAGGTGGAAGAGTTCCTGGCTTACCTGGTTCGGGAGGAGAAAAGTGAGCGGACGGTGGAGAAATACGGCAGAGACGTACGTGCCTTTTGTGCCTTTCTCCCGGTGGGGAAAGCGGTGGAGAAGGAACGGGTGCTGGCCTATAAGGAGCACCTGGTTAAGAGATATGCGCCTTCCAGCGTGAATTCCATGCTGGCGGCGGTGAACAGTTTTCTCGGATTTTTGGGAAGGGAAGACTGCCGGGTAAAAAAGCTGAAGATCCAGCGGAGGGCTTTCTGCCCGGCCGACCGGGAATTGAACCGGGCGGAGTACCTGCGGCTGATCCAGGCGGCAGAGGCCACGGGGCGCAGCCGGACTTCCCTGCTGCTTCAGACGCTGGGCTCCTCCGGCATACGGGTGTCGGAAACCAGCGCCATTACAGTGGAGGCGCTGCGGCAGGGAAAGGCCGTGATCCGCCTCAAGGGAAAGATACGCACCATCCTGCTGCCGCAAAAGCTGTGCAGGAAGCTCCTTCGCTATGCAAAGCGGCAGAGGATTTTTTCCGGGCCGGTATTTCTTACCAGGAACAAGCGCCCCATGAACCGCAAAGAGATTTGGGCCGCATTCAAAAGCTTGTGCAGCCGGGCGGGAGTGGCAGCGCAGAAGGTGTTCCCCCACAATCTGCGCCATCTGTTTGCCCGTACTTTCTACGAGGCGCGGCACGACATCGCGAAGCTTGCGGATGTGCTGGGGCACAGCTCCATCGACACCACCCGTATCTATATCGTGACGTCGGGTGAAGAGCACTGCAGGACGCTGGAGCAGATGCATCTGCTGTTGTAGCGGTTACCGGGCGTGGCCACCCGTTTTCAGGCAAAAAAGAATTGGGACATAACGCACATTATGTCCCAATCTTACCTTGTCCGCCGGTTGATTCGCCTTCATTATGCCATACTATAACTGGAAAATCAAGGGATATGGAAATGGTTTTTCACATAAAAAACTGGAAGCGAGGCAGGTTTGCCAACGCATTTTACAATATACACAAAACAGGCGGGACATAATGTGCGTTATGTCCCGCTCTGATTTTATTTTGAAGAGTTTCACTGCAAAAAACCTTTCGTCAAAATTGCCTTGGCCGTGGGTCGTATCCATAACAGCGGCAGACAGGACTAAATTTTTGCTGCCGTTACATCATGCTACAGAGAAGTGGAGGAAAGAGTATGAAAAAGAGACGTTTGCTGGCAGTCACCCTGGTGCTGGCATTGGTGCTCGGTTCTGTGGCGCTGCCCGCAGGGGCCGCGTTCCAGGACGCAAAGGGCCACTGGGCGCAGGAGGCTATCGAGCGCTGGGAGGGCAGAGGCGTTGTCAAGGGGGACGAGAAGGGCTTCCGTCCTGACGATCCCATGACCCGTGCGGAGTTTGCCGTGGTGCTGGACCGGCTGATGGCCTATGCGGAGACCAAGGTGAATCCTTTTAAGGATGTGCCGGCGGGCACATGGTATACCAAGTCCGTACTGGGTGCGGCTGCAGCGGGAATCCTGCTGGGAACCGACGTGGACAAAGCGTCCCCCGGAGATAGAATCACCCGGGAGCAGGCCTTCACTTTGATGGGCCGGGCGCTGATGGTGAAAGAGAACGAGGCCGGCACGGCTGCCTACAGCGACGCGGCTGAGATCAGCAAGTATGCCAAAGGCTATATCGGCGGCATGACCGCGGCCGGGATTCTCCACGGCAGCAACGGGAAGTGCAGCCCCAAGTCGAACATCACCCGCGCCGAGGTAATCACTGTGGTGGACAACGCCATTGGGGACATCGTGGACAAGGCCGGGGAATATCAGAAAGATTCTGAAAAATCAGTGATTGTGAACGCGGCGGGCGCCGTACTCAAGGATATGGCCGTCAAGGGCAACCTGATCATCGCGGAAGGCGTGGGCAGCGGCGATGTGACGCTGGACGGCGTCACCGTGGAGGGCAGCCTGGTCCTGCGCGGCGGCGGGGAGCATTCCGTCGTCATCAAGGGAAAATCCAAACTGGGCACGGTGCTTGTAAACCGCAGGGACGGCAAGCTGCGGGTTGCCGTGGAAGACGGCGCTGAGGTGGAAATCATCACCGTGGAGGACGGTTCCGACGACGTGAGGATAGAGGGCGAAGTGGGAACCCTGATTGTGGAAAATACAGAGGCTGCCGTGGAAGTGGCGGGCAGTGCCGGTAAGGTGGAGGTGCCTGAGACGGCGGCGGGAGCCCAGGTTAAAGTGGCCGAAGGCGCCAGTGTGGGCACATTGAACGTGGCCGCACCCAAGACGAACGTAGAGGTGTCCGGTTCGGTAAGCAGCCTTACTGTGCAGGAGACGGCAGAGGCCGCCGCAGTGACCGTAAACGCGGCCGCGGCAGTATCCAGTATGACTTCCGCAGCGGATAAGCTCAATGTGGACGGCAAGGGAACCGTGCAGAATCTCACCGTCACAGGCGGCGAGGGCGTTGTGGTTTCCGGCGACACCAAGGTCAGCAACGTGCAGAACAAGGGTGACGACAGCATCCTGGTGGGCGGCGAGGAGGTAAAGCCAGATACGGGTTCAGGCGGCGGAGGCGGCACTGTGACGCCCCCGGTAACACCCGCGCCCACAGAAGCTGAGCTGAAGAAAGCTTTGCTGGACAAGGTGAACAGTGAGATTCCCGGGGTCAACGGCGTTATGAGCTATGCGAAGCTCAGTGCTGCTGAAGCCCAGGGAAGCGGTTATGCGGTATCCGTAGAGGTATATGAGCCGTCCACAAAGCTGTCGGCCGTGGCAAACGATGTGCTGGCGAAAGTGATCGGCATTGTAAAGAACTATGGGCAGATTGAAACTCTGGACGTTGCCAGTACCACGGGAATTTCTCTGAATGCGGCGGACTGCGACCAGAAGATCATCGCGGCGGTGAAGGCCTGGGGCGGCAGCGGCTGGAATGGGGACACCACTCTGGCGGATGTGGTCGGCAAGGCGGATTTGACGCTCACCCTCCATGGAGCCAGCGGCGGCACCTCTTATACGGCTTCCTACACGCTGAGCTTTCAGGATATGTCAGAACCGGCTCTGCAGCAGAAAGTGGCGGCTAGCTTTACCGGGCTGGGAACCAGTGTCGGCGAGTTTGCAAATCTGAGCGCGGAAGGAGCAGCGCTCAAGGTCACCGTAAAGACAGCTGCTGCGAACAAAACTGTTGGAGAGGTGTACGATAAGCTGTTCAATCCTTTGATAACGGCGGTGGGCGGCTATGAGGAATTCAAAACAGTGAGGCTGGGGGATTCCGGGGCACTCACCAAGGAAGAGCTTAAGGATGCGGTGAAGCTTACCGCGGCGGTGAAGGGCTGCGGGCTCGGTGTGGCCGGGACAACGAAGCTCAGCCAGCTTGCCGGTAAATCGATCGATGTTGTGTTAGCTTCCAACGCGGGTAAGACTTATACCTTTACCCTTTCCTTTGTTAATGAAACGACAGAAGCATAAATTTTAGAAACCGCAGGAAGACCCCGCGGGGGAGCTTGCCCGTTCCCCCGCGGGGTTCTTCACTTTTGAGATGGGGGAAAACAGGATGAAAAAAGGATTCTGCCGGAGGAAAGCGCTTTCCCTGGCACTGGCCTTCTGTCTGGCCCTGCCGGGCACGGCACTGGCCGCCGAACCGGAGCCTGTGGAAAAGGTCACGGTACAGGGGTATCAGGAAACCGACGCCTCTGAGTTTTATGGCCTTTTTACCCACAGCGACAGCGAGGTAACGGTCACCGTCAAAAACGACGCCAAGCAAAACGGGAACGGCTGGGAACAGGCAGGTTTTACCCACGCAGGCCGTCCCGTGGTGCAGAGCAGCGCGGAGTCGGGAAAATACGCGGGGCTTGCCCTGGAGGTGAGCAGGCCCTGTTATCTGGTCTATGATTATACGTTGGCCTCCAAGTCAAGCTCTTCCCTGTATCATAAGACGGCGGCAAACCTGACAAAGACCTCCGGTACAACTTCTTATACGAACCTTTCAAGCAGCGGGGCCCGGAGCGACTATCAGGATGAGGGCGAGGTTGCAGCCGGAGCATGGAAAACGGCAGTTGTGGATCTGACGGATGCCAACACCAGCAACCGTGTCCTATGGCTGGAGCACTACCGGTCTTCTTCCGATAAGAACCCAATTGCCAGGGCTTATGTTTCCAATCTCCGGTTCTATGAGTCTCTGGAGAGCCTTCCGGAGGCGTACAAGGCCACAGTGGACTTCCGGTTCAATCCGGAACACGGCTACGTGGAGAGCAAATATTACAGCAAAAAAACAAATATTGAAACGCCCTCGGTCCTGGTATTCCCCATCTACTCCAAATTGTCCCTGTACTTTCGTTATGAAGAGGAAATCGATGTTCAGGGCTGGAAAGTGACGGATTCCGAAGGGAATACCGTCAAGGAGGACCCGGAGTATTCCATCCTTTCCATTCCATTGGAAAAGCCGGATGCCTATACGGCGGCGCTGCAGTCGGTGCCGATTGCCCCCGCGCCGGAGAAGATGGAGCTTTACTGCCGGGATCCGGCAGGCACCTGGAGCCTTCTGGCCGGGGATGTGGCGGATTTCGACGGTTATTGGTGGAGCCAGGCTTATGAGAAGGACAAGAGCCGGGAGTGGAAAATAAAGGTTATAAAGGGCGCTGCCGCATATGACTCCGTCACCGTTACGGATAATGGCGAGCCTACTGCTCTGAATGAAGAAGGCTGCTATGAGCTTACACCGGGTAATGCGCAGCATGTGGTGGAGTTCCGCTTTCGGAAGCAGGACTTTTCGGACTGTGTCCGCACTGTACTGCTCTGGCCCACCGTCACCCTGGAGGAAGGAATACCGGGGTCAGAAGAGCTGGAGTTTTTAACGGATGACCCTCTGCAGCTCTATTGGGGAAAGGGATATCCCTGGCAGTACAGCAACGGGCTCAGCACACCGGAGCGGACTGTTTTTGCCACAACCAACCAGGAGGCTTACCTTTTTTCCTCCTGGCTGTCCGTCACGGCAAAGAACCCGGGGATCCTTTCCTTTGACTATATGGTGGATGGCAGTGAAGAAAACGATTTGAAAATCGCGGTCGAGGATGGGAACGAGCTGGTTACGATCAGTGGGAAAAAGGGATGGACCCATTTGGAAATCCCTCTGGAGGCTGCCGAAGGAAGCCAAACGGTCACCTTGAATTATACGAATTGGGACAAGGAATCGACAGACTCTTATGCCGCCTTTTCCAATATGAAATTTGAGACAGGGACGGCGGAGCTCAATCTGACCGTTAAGGGCACCGGCACGGTTACGGGGCTGCAGCCGGGAGCAAACAGCGCAGCGGTCGGTTCGACCGTAAAACTGACGGCGGTACCCGGAGAAAACAATCAATTTCTCGGCTGGCTGGATGAAAAAAATGAGCTGCTGTCACTGGAGGCCGAATTCGAGCTGATGGTCCGTGAGGACAAACAAATCACGGCGCTCTTCGCCGACCCCCGGAATGCCGTAGCACAGGCGGGGATCGAGCTGTTTGATACGCTGCCGGAAGCCTTTGACGCGCTGAAAACCGAGGGCGGCACGGTCCGGCTGATTCGGGACCTCACCCTGCAGGAGAACCTGGAAGTGCCGGAAAAAACCACTTTGCTTGTACCCTGTTCCGAATTTGATACCGGATATGACGCGCAGACCGGCTACAATCCGGACGGCACGGAGACGAGCCCTGCTACGGGGGTGTCCCCAAAGGCTAAGCTGTTCAAAACCCTGACGGTACCGGAGGGTGTCACGCTGACGGTGAAGGGGACGGTGCTGGTCAACGCGGTGACAGGACGTCCTGGGGCCGGGCATTATGACATGGATGTGACCGGAGGCTACGGGCAGATCGAGCTGGGCGGTGAAATTCAAATACCCAGCGGAGGCGTTTTGGATGTGTGCGGCTATGTGAAGGGGGGCGGCACTGTTACCGTAAAGTCCGGCGGCGAGGTACGGGACCTGTACGTAGTGCGCAATTGGCGCGGCGGCTCCCAGGCGTTTGAGGTCTTTCCAAGCGTGTACCCCATGAACCAGGCTGACATGCACAACATCACGGCTGAAACCCGGATTGAGGCCGGCGGCAGCCTGGTGGGCACGGTGAAGATGTATGCTTCCGGCAGCTATTATTACACCCGGTTCCCCCAAGTGGATTCTAAGAATGGGCTGATCCGCCTGCAGGAAGGAGGGGCCGCGGTAAAGACCTATGACGCGGAAAGCGGCAGGGAAAAGCTGGCGCTTTCCGGCGGGGGAACCGTGGCTTCCAGCACCTTGGAAATTGTGGGCATGGATTTGAGCACGGCGGGGTTTCTCTATCCTGTTGACGGGGATATGGATTTTGAGCTGATTTCCGGAGATTGGACAGTCAGCGAACGGCTAAAATTTATGCCGGGGGCCCAGGTGGCGGTGGATAACGGGGCCTCCCTCACCATTGCGGAAAAAACCGGCCACGATGGAAGCCTGCGGAACCAGGTTGTCTTTTATGACAGCTTCCAGCCTGAGGATCCGAAAAATACCAGTACAACCGCATATCCAAAGGATCGGGGCGCTGCGGTCCTCACGCTGGAGGGCGGCGCGTCGCTCACCGTTAACGGCAGCTTCGCCGGGAAGATTCTGCCGGGGCGGAGTGCATCCGCGGAGTCCCCGGTACAGATTGTCACCGGGGAAAACTGCGGTTTGACGGTGAACAGCCTGGAGGCCAACGGTTACTGCAACGGAACCCGGGAGCTGCTCTTTGCCGCCGGCCTGGGTACGGAAGCGCAGGGAATGGCTGCCGGGGAGGATTACCTCTGTTATTATGAGGATGGCGCCCTGGTGGTGAAGGACCGGGCGACTCAGAGCTTCGAAGGAGCCTGCGCCGCACTGGCGGAGGCCGACCCCCCGGCCACTTCCCTCAAGGGGGAAGCCGCGCTGATCGGATACATAACCGATTGGACCCGGGGCCTGGTTCGAGAAGAAGCAATCACAGTCGCTGTAGAACTGACGGAGGGCGGCTATGTGGAGCCCGAGGCCGGTACCGCCGAAAATCCTTCCGGCACACCGGGCAGCTTTGCCTTTACCATAACCCTTTCCCAGGAGGGGCTGGAGCCCTATACCACGGGCGTGATGACGCTGACGCTGGTGGCAGCGCCCTACACCCCGCCCTCCAGCGGCGGAGGTGGCGGGAGTTCGGTGACGGAGGAGACCGTGACAAATCCCGACGGGTCGCAGACCACCATTGTCACGGATCCCGGCGCGGGCACCGTGACAGAGACCACCAGGGGTACGGACGGCTCTGTTGCCGTCAAGGTGACCAGGGACGATGGTTCCGTCACCGAGAGCCGGGAGACAGCCTCGGGCGCGCATGCTGAGACCGAAATCGGGGCGGACGGTTCTGTCGGTATTGAGGCCGGAGTTCCGAGCACAGCGATAGAAAACGGCGAACGTTCCGTGGAAACTGCGGCGGGGACGATTACCCTGCCGGAAGCGGCGGGCGGAGAAACCAGCTTTGTGCTGCGGGTGGTACCCTCCGCCGGAGGAATTGCCGATATCTGGCTGGAAATCCGTGTGAACGGCATACCGCTTTCCGATTTGTCCGGCATGCAGCTGAGAATCGACCTGAAGCGGCTGCTGGAAGAGAAAAAACAGCTTTCTCTGCGCGGAGCCGGAGGGGACGCCGTCGAAGCGGGACTGCGGCCGGGTTTGGTGGCTGTGGAGGCGGACAGGGTGCTGCCAAACTCCTATGTCACAGGCACAGAGCTGGTGCTGCGTGGCGCGACCGGCGGAACGCTGCGGGTCGAAGAACGCGCCGTCAGATTTGAGGATGTGCCGGAAAGCTTCTGGGGCGCAGGGGATATTGCTTTTGCGGCGGCCCGTGAGCTGCTGCAGGGCACGGGCCCGGCGGAGTTTTCCCCGGAGGAACACCTGACCAGGGCCATGCTGATGACGGTGTTGGCCAGGATTGAAGGGATTGACACCCAGGGTACGCCCTGGTATGAAAAGGGGATTCAATGGGCCGTGGAGACAGGCGTTTCCGACGGCTCCGAGCCCCACGCCCCCATCACACGGGAACAGCTGGTGACCATGCTGTACCGCTATTTCAGGACGCGGTCTGACGCCGTGCAGTCTGACAATTCGGCCACGCTTTCCGGCTTTGCCGACGGCGGGGCGGTGAACAGTTGGGCCGCCGAAGCCCTGGGCTGGGCTGTGGAGCGGGGAATCGTACGGGGGAAGGAAGGAAACAGGATCGATCCCCAGGGTACGGCTACCCGGGCGGAAACCGCAGCCATGCTCCAGCGGTTTTTGCTGTTGGAATCGTGAAAAAAAGCAAAATTAAAAAGCGGATCCCGTGTCCGGCGCGCTGCCGGGCACGGGATCCGCTTTTCTGCGGTGTCATGCAACATGGCATATCCCGGACGGACGGGGGCATGCTGTACCGGGGGTATTGCAGCCGGAAAAACTTTTATAGCAGTCCGCTGTCCGCCCGCGTGGGCTGCAGCCTTTCTGGGAAACTACCTGTTTCTGGGATAATTCTTAAGGATTTTCTAGTTTTTTGCCGATCGATTGAATTTTTCGTCGTTTCATGGTACGATAGTCCGGCAAGAACAGCAGAACATGAGGGATCGGGGTTTGGCTTGTTTTCAGCCAGGCCCTGTATTTGATTTGAACTTTGCGGCTGCGTCCGGATGAAAGAGCAATCTGGTCCGGAGCAGGAAAGGAGAGGTCGGAACAATGGCGGAAAAGAAAGGCTTTCATCTGTTTGGCTACGTGGGCAGGATTCTGCGGGGCGTGCGGATTGACGAATTGAAAAAATCGCTGGACAAGGCGCGGGAGCGAAGCGGCAGGAACAGAGTTTCCCTGTTTTTTGACATGCTCTGGTGCGCCGCCCGCTATGGGGCGGGCTATCACGATTACGTGATGTTCGGTTTCTATGATATGGATGGAAAGCACAGAAAGACCTATGTGACGCGCATCAAGAACAAAAAGCTTATCACCCTGCTCAACGACCCGGACGCTGCGGACGGTTTCGACCGGAAGACCCTGTTTTACCCCAGGTTTCAGGAGTTCCTGAAACGCGATTTTCTCATCGTGGAGCACACCGATGAGAAAGCCTTCTGCGAGTTTATGGAAAACAGGGAGGTGCTCTTTGCAAAGCCGGACGTGGGCGAAAGCGGCAAGGGCATCGAGAGGCTGCAGAAATCCGACTTCACGGACCTGCACGCCATGTATACCTATGTGAAAGAACGCCGGTTCGGCACTGTGGAGGGAGAACTGAAACAGCACGAGGCACTGGCGAAGCTCTACCCCAACAGTGTGAATACCATGCGGGTGGTTACGCTGCTCACCGGCAGCGAAGCCCGGGGCTGGAAAGCGAACTGTGTGTACGCTGTGCTCAAAATCGGCAACGGCGGGAAATTTGTGGACAATCTGGAGAATGGGGGCATGTTCTGTCCCGTGAACCTGGAAACCGGAGAGCTGACCGCCGTGGGGCACACCTCATCCCTGGAGACGGTGGAGGCGCACCCTGTAACGGGCATCCGCCTGCCGGGCTACCGTATTCCCTTTGCCAAGGAGGCGGTGGAGCTGTGCAAGAAGGCGGCGCTGGTGGAACCCCGCATGCGCTTTGTGGGCTGGGACGTGTGCATCACGCCGGAGGGCCCCGCCATTGTGGAGGGCAACGACTATCCGGGCTACGACTTCTGGCAGCAGCCGGAGCATACCCCGGACCGTACCGGCCTCTGGCCCTACTATAAGAAAATGCTGCCGGAGCTGTGAGCTACGGCCTGTGGGCAAGGGCAATGGACCGCCAATGGAAGGAAAAGGCGCCCGGAAGCAGAGAAATGCTGCTTCCGGGCGCTCTTTTTGAGAGGCGGATGAAAAGCTGGAATGGCATGCTTTTTTCACAAAAAGTTTACCTGACAGCGGGCGATTTCACTATAAAACCAATTGCACAAGAATTCTGCTTGATTACACACAGAAGAGGGTCTATAATAAAAATAGTAAAAAATTAACTGATCGGAAATTTAAGTTTTTCTGAATTGACTGCCAAAAGGGGATGTACATCCCCTTTTGTGCCTTGGGATCCCAAGGCACAAAAACATCATGCTTGACAGGGTGCCGGATTTTCAGGCGAAAAGCTGTTTCAGGCTGATGAGAAAAAATGAATACATTAGCAATCCCTGTCGAAAGACGGAGTCGCAAAGCCGTGAGACTAACCCGCCCAAGCGGTATGTCTGTCTGGTTGCATTTTTTACCGGCGGGGGTTGGGCAATTCCTTCCGGTTTGTTTTTGCTTTCAGGGGAATTTTTCAGAAGAATAGAAGAAAGGTTGTGGTTGGATGAAAAGAACTGCGTGCCTGGCTGAGGATTCAGGGGCGCGGACAGGATGGCCTGCGCAGTTTCGGGCTGGAGCAGGCGAAGGCAGGGTCTGCAGCTTGAACAAGGTGAGAGGACGGGAGCAGGAGCTTTCAACGGAGGCTCAAGGCTTTCCGGCATAAAAAACGCAAAGTATTTACTGCGCCGGGAATAAAACCGCAGGAAAACGCGGTCCGGCGTGGAAAAGGGAGGATCGACAATATGAGGAAGACTGTACAGAAAAGGATTTGGGCCATCGTACTGACCCTATGTATGATGATATCGCTTATGCCATCGGCGCTTGCCGCGTCGGCGAAGGATTTTACCGATGTTCCCCCCAAGGCATGGTATTATGGCGCTGTGGATTATGTGGCGGAGCATGGGTATTTCAACGGCACCGATGTGGGAAAATTTTCGCCCGACAAACCTATGACCCGCGGTATGTTCGTAACCGTGCTTGCACGGGTGGACGGCGTGGAGGGAAATGACCAGGCGAACCCCTTTGAGGACGTGCCTTCGGGCATGTGGTACTCCGGCGCGGTGGCCTGGGCCGCGGAACGGGGCATCGTCCTGGGTGTGGGGGACAACAGGTTCGCGCCAGAGCGGCAGGTCAGCCGTCAGGAAATGGCCGCCTTCATCGCACGGTACCTGACCTATTACATGAAAGAGCACGGCGTGACCTTCCAAGCGACCGGAACGGCCCCTGCTTTTAAGGATGCGGACAAAATTGCAGACTACGCTGTGGAAGCGGTGGAGCTTTGCCGCACCTACGGCCTGGTGTACGGAGACGAGAAGGGCTGCTTTGTCCCCGGATCGCTGGCGACACGCGCAGAGGCGGCAACGGTGATTCAGCGGCTGGCCCTGCTGTTGGAAACCGGTGAGGAAGAGCCCTCCGGAGGCGGCGGGGGCGGAGGAGGCGGCGGTACATCCGCTTCCGCCAGCTCCGGCACCGCCGCCGGGTTTATCCAAGCGGCGCAGAAAGAGGCCGACACAGTCACCGCCACCGTGGAGACTGACAACAGCATCACGGTAAACGACGACATCGCCATCAGCAACCCAAGCGTCAAAACCCTGACGCTTGACCTGAACAACGCCAGCCTGGGAAACCTGACGGTCAATTCCACCAGCGCAACCCGGATCGAAATCAAGGGCGAAACGGCCTCCGTTTCCTCCCTGACCATCAACGCGCCCAGGGCTACGGTGACAAACGGCGTGGCCGTCAATGGTTCCGTCAACCTTCAGGCCGTGTCCAACAGCACCTTCAATAACACGGCCCCCATTTCTGGCAACATCACCGTAACCGGACCTGCCGCGGTGAACGACACGCAGGAGAACCCCGCCCCCGTGGTGATCGCCACGGAGAAGCAGGTGATTGTCCGCGGAAAATCCGAAACTATCAGCATTCAGGCGGACGGCGCAAAGCTGACTCTGAGCACGGCGGCAGCGGTGAACCCCACCGTCAGCAGCACCGCCGAAAATGTGACTCTGGCCGTCACCACGGGAGAGCAGACCACCATCAGCGGCACGGTGGAACAGGTTACAGCCACGGCCTCAGCGCCTAAGCTGAAGGTCGAAGGCACAGTGGCCGTGCTGGCCGCCAAAGCGGCCGCCAGCCTCAGTTTGACAGGCGGCGGTTTGGTGGAAAACTTGGCCGCAGGAAGTACAAACATAGAAATTCCGTTGGAGAATACGGCGCTGAGCATCGCCTCGGCGGAGCTCGTCGGCGGCAGCCTTACCGCGCCTGACGGCGTGGTGGACACGGTAAAGGCCAGCGGAACGGTGGAACTGAAAGCCAGCGTGAACAAGGCCGAAACCCAGCCCGGTACCACGCTGAAGCTGGCGGGGGAGGGAAAGACGGTCAACACCCTGACTGCCGGCGGCACTCTGACCATGGCCGGCCAGGGAACCGTGGGCCAGATCGACGTGACGGCGAACACCAGCAGCACCGTCGAGATTGCCCAGGAGATCACCGTCTCCGCCGTCAACAACACCGGCAGCGGCCAGGTGAAGCTGGAAGACAAAGGCAATGCGGGGCGCGTGGCAACCGAAAAGGCCGCGCCGCCCACAACCGTCCGCTTTGCCGCGCCCACTGCGGCAGGCGGCAAAGGGACGATCACCGGGGTGACCAACGCCATGGAATACAGGGCTTCCGGAGACTGGGAGCCGATCAACAGTGAAAGCATTTCAGTGGATGCCGGGACCTACCAGGTCCGCGTCAAAGCCACCGATACCAAACTGGCCAGCGAGGCCGTCACGGTTACCATTCCCGCCGCCGTCGCGGTGAAAGAGGCCGCCGTTCAAGGCAAGCCCTATGTGGGGCAGACCCTTACCGCTGTGGCCAATGCCGACGCCACCGGCACGCTGGCCTATGAGTGGAAGGCCGGAGAAACTGTAATTGCCGGCGCACAGGGAAAGACCTTTGTGCTGACGGACAAGCAGATCGGCAAGGCCGTCACCGTAACCATTTCCAACTATGAAGGTTCGGAAACCGCCACCAGTGCCCCCACTGCAGCCATTACCGCGGACAAGACCGCGCTGAAAAAGCTGCTGGATAAGGCGGAGGAGGTACAGCAGGGCGTGGTGGTTGAGGACCTTTCTGCTGAGAAAGTCGCGAAGGGTATCGTCTTTGTGACGGCGCAGGAAAAAGCTGATTTGACTACCGCAGTGGGCCATGCAAAAGAAATCGCAGATAATAAAGATGCTCTCGCCTCTGCGGTGTCCGGGCAGGAGAAAGCCCTGCGCGCCGCCGTGGACGCTTACACCGCGGCGAAAAAGGTGGGCACGCTCGATGAAGCGGCAACCCTGCAAAGCGCACTTGGCGAGCTGATCAACGCGGCAACTGGCGCAAAGGTTCAAACGACCGCTGCCGATGCCGCGGAAGTGGAGCCCGGCAAAGCATGGGTGACAGAGGAAGTAAAATCTGCGTATGAAGCAGCCATCAGCGCTGCGGAAGCGGCGAAAGACAGCGGCGACTCCGCTGTGCTGGCCAAAGCCATCACGGACCTGAACGCCGCCATGAGCGTGTACCAGAAAGCGGTTCGGAAGGGTGCGGCGCTGGACGACACAGCCCTGCTGGCAGCCGTCAACGCGGCGGAGCTGAACGCGGCCTCTGTGAGCATTTCCGCAGACGGCAAGGACGTCCTGCCCAGCCAGTCGTGGGTCACCGAATTGAATAAGGGAACCTACACGGCCGCGATTGCTGCCGCAAAGAATACGTCGGCAGCAACGCAGAGCGTGAATGCGAAAGCGCTTACAACCTTGAACGCGGCCACGGAGATCTTCAACGGCAAAAAGGAGCAGGGCACAAAGGACATCATTCCGCCCATCGTCACTGATGTATCCGCGGAGAAGCAGGAGACAGGTGCTCAGTACACGATTTCGTTTACCTCCAACGAGGCTGGAACGTACAGCTATCAGGTAGGCAGCACGGAAGGTGCGTGGACTGCGGGAGAAACTTTTTCTGAGGCCGATACTCCCGTTACCTTCGCCTATACTCCGGCCGCACCGGGCGCTGTCCTTTATCTTCAGGTCTCCGACGCAAGCGGCAACGCCTCCGTCGTACAGGTCAAGGTAGGGGAAGATCCGGAAACCGCCGAAGCCTCCATCGGCAGTGCCAAGTATGAGACGTTTGAGCAGGCCCTGGCCGCCGCTTCCTCTGGCCAGACCATCAAGCTGCTGAAGGACGTGGAGCTGTCAGAGGCAGTGACTATAACCAAGTCTGTCACACTGGAGCTCAACGGCCAAACCATCAACGGAACGGGCTTTTCCGCACGGGCGTTTACTGTGAACGCGCCGGGGAAAACAGTGACCGTGCTGGATTCTTCCTCAGACAGAACCGGAGCAATTAACTCAGAGAACGGCTCCTTCAAGGTGGACGCCGGTACGCTGAATATCGGTGCTGAGGGTAAGTTCGGCGGTAATTACAACAATACTGTACAAAACTGGGGCGGCATTAAGGCCACCGGAGAAAACGTCACAATCAATGTATGGGATGCAAAGATTACTTCCACCACCGGAGGCTGCTTTGCCATTGAAGGCGGAGCAGGCGACGTGCTGAACATCTACGGAGGTACTTTCACGCAACAGACATATTATGACTTCGTGAGCTGCTGCGTTGGCTTTGGTTCTTCCGCCACCATCAATATCTCAGGCGGAGAATTTACCTGCAAGGATGGTCAGTCGGTTCTTTCCGGCTGGGACAGCGGCGCGACGGTAAACATCACCGGCGGTGTCTTTACAGCAGAAGGCAAAGCCAAAAATGTTTTCCAGGTGGACGCCGTTCCGGGAAACATCAAGACTGTGGATGGCGGGGATGACGCACCGTATCAGGCTCCTGACTGGAACATCAGCGGCGGTACCTTTACAGGGCCGATCGAAGTGAGCGCGACCGTAAACGAAATCTTCCCCACAAGCGTGGAAATCACCGGCGGCACATTTTCCGTGGACCCCAGCGCGTATGTGGCCCAGGATTACAAGGTGGTTAAAAACACTGAAGATACCTATACCGTGGGAGTAAAAACGGAACCCGATGAAAACGACGTGGCAAGCGTGGGTGGGCGGTTCTTTACCACGCTTCAGGCAGCGTTTGACGCCGCACATGATGGGGAAACCATTCAGCTGTGCAAGGACGCAGTAGCAGAGGACGGCGTTGAAATGGAGCGTGCCGGGGTTACTCTGAATCTTGATTTGGCTAGGCATACCTATACAGTAACCAATGGCGCGAATGTCAATAACCGTGCGTTCAAGATTATCTCCGGTACGCTGAATGTTACTGGCGGAGGTAAAATCGTTGCGGTCGGAAGCGGAACCACGGCAGCGGAAGGTTCCGGCGCTTACGGCGCGTTCCGCGTAGAGGCGGAGGGCGTTCTGAATGTAAGCGGCGTCACCTTGGAAAACAGTCGTCCCTATGGACTGAACGTGAAGGTGTGTGGTGGTGAAGCAACCCTGAGCGGCGTTACGATTCACTCCAGCTATGGGGGCGGCATCGAGGTGACCGAATCAAAGCTTGGTGAAAAATCAAAGCTGGGTACGGCGACCGTGGCCGATTGTACCTTTACCCAGAAAAACTATTCTGACCATTGCAGTTCAACTCTGTCGGTTTCCGGCGGCAGTACCTTGAATGTCTCCGGCGGCACTTACACGTCGGAATCTGGACGGGCGCTGTACGTGTTCTCCTCCGGCGGTTATATCAACGTTTCCGGCGGAACATTTTCCGGGGTGAAGGACGTCATACGTGCGGAAATTGATACCAATACTTACCCTGAGTATGAAGGCGGACTTAAAATCACCGGCGGCGACTTTACGGGGCCGATTACGATCACCTCACCTGCTTCCCTCACTATCACCGGCGGCACCTTCTCTGTGAACCCCAGCGCGTATGTGCGGGACGATCTTACGGCCAAGGAAAGCGGCGGCAAGTGGATAATAGAGAAGAGAACGGCGGATGACCCCGGCACCGTGGCAAGCGTGGGCGAGCGGTGCTTCCGCACTCTTGCGAGCGCGGTGGAGGCCGCCCAATCGGGCGATACTATCAAACTGCTGCAGGACACAAAGCTTACCGAGATTGTCACTATTCCGGCGAGCGCTGAAATTACCCTTGACCTGAACGGAAAGACGCTGACGCTTGACGCGTCCGGGACAAGGTTAATCCAAAATGAGGGAAATCTTACCATCAATGGAAACAGCGGTAAGATTTCCGGTATCAACTCCGGTGCGTACGGGTTGATTGATAACTATGGATCGCTCGAGGCTAATCAAGTGACTTTCAAAGATGTAGGTTTAGATAACGGCGCATCAATCAAAAACCGGCCTGGCGTAAATTCCTCTCTGACGCTGAACCAGTGTTCCATGACAGCCACTGGTGAGAATAAGGGAAATGCCAATGTTTACAGTGATGGAACACTGACTATAAATGGCGGTACCTTTACCGATTATAGTAGCGGTGCTTATGCGGTGATTTGCAACAGCGGGGAAGCTACTTTGAGATCCGATTCAGAATCGCCGCTTACAGTTGAGGGGGCTAAAGGCGCTTTGGGGATCAATTCCGGCACTGTAACAATTAACGGCGGTACCTACACAAGCGGCACCTATTATGGTGTCTGGATTACCAATAATGGGGTAAACACCGATGTGACCATTAATGACGGCAGCTTTACCGGAGAGAGATATGGCCTTTATGCTTCGGTGGACGATGGCAAGCAGGATTCCAGCAACGCCAATATCCTTGTCCAAGGCGGTTCCTTTACCGGTAACACGGAAGCAGCCGCAGCGCTGAATGAGTCTCAATCGAAACTGGAGTGGTGCATGACAATCGTTGGCGGCACGTTTTCCACCAACCCCAGCGATTATGTGCCGGAGGGCTACGAGGCCACAGAGAGCAATGGCAGCTGGACTGTAGCTGCGGTTGCCCCGTAAGTGTAAGAACCGCAGATTTTTCGTTCAGAGCGGCGCACGGAAAACGCGCCTGCTTGTTCCAATAAAAACCGTCCTGCAGGAGAGTTATCCTGCGGGACGGTTTTTGCTGTTAAGACTTTTGGGGCGAATGCGGGCCGCTGTGTGCATGCCGCCTCATCCGGCACGGCTTCCCGGCGAGGGCTGTAGTTACGTCCTGGCCCTGTAAGGCTGAATTCCCAAAGGGTACTCTCCCGGGCGGCGGCATGTTTTCCGCGGCCCGGGCCCTGTAACGGACGGAAATCGTTTACCGCAGTTGTTCCTTTCTCTTGCTGCCGACTGAAGTCCGGCACCCCCCGGCTTCTTGGCATCCGGCAGGACAAAAAAACGGCGCCGGATATCCGACGCCGCGAATGTTTATCTCAAGAGAGGTTCCCGTAACTGTCGCAGGAGATGGAGACCGTCCTGCCGGTATTTGTGCCTTTATAACTCACACTGCCGTAGCCATAGGCGGATTTGCCGGAGGTCCAGGCGTCCTTTGAGTTAAAGGAGGCGGAGGTGGAATAGGTGGTGACCGTGCAGGAAGCGGAAGTGGCGGAGGAACTCACCCCATAGGAATAGGTGAAGGAACCGTGTACGGTGACCGCAAAGATCGCCACATCATTGCTATTGTAATAGGTCGAGGTTTTGGAGCCTCCCTGGCTGGAGCGCAGCAGGGAATTCTCCCGGGTCAGCTCTGTGACAAAATAACTGCCGTCCGGCAGGTACTCCACGGTCCTGGTCTCCGGCGTTTCCGGAACAGCCTTGGCGGAGGCAGGGAGAGTGGCCACTGCAAACAAAAGCGAACAGCACAAAAGCAGGGAAAGAATTTTTTTCATGATAAGTGCTCCTCTCAATACACCCCGACGACACTGCCGGGGTCCAGATCCATACTGGAATCCGGAACAATGGTTTCCACAAAATAGCCGTCGCGATATGCGATTTTATCCGCAATGTCAAACGCGTACAGGGCGGCCATCACGGCCAGCAAAACGACGATGAGGATACCGGCAATCCAGAAGAGCTTTCTGCGTTTCAGGCTTTGGCTCAGCTTGACGGGGTCCTCCGTCCCGATGTAAGCCTCCACCACTTCTTCCGGAGTACCGATTGCGGCGACGATTTCCTCATAACGGACGGAACCGTCGGGATGCAGGTGCTCCCCGATGAGAAGCTCAATGCCGCGCAGTATTTCCTTCTTGCGCTGACGCGGGCATTCCAAAAGAGAGCTCACCTTTTTCAGGTAGCTTTGAACCGCGGGGTTTTCAGTTGCGTTCATGGTCGTCCTCCGTATGGTAAGCAAAGAAATTCTGCATCCCCTGGGCAGAGCGTTTATAATCCGCCAGAATTTCCTGAAAGTATTCCATTCCGGATTCCGTCAGATGATAATAAACGCGCACACGGGACTTGACGTCTCCTGAAAGTTCCCGCCGGTCCGTGACCACGCCCCGTTTCACCAGCCGGTACATCGACATATAAATTGCCGCTTCCGCCATGGAAAGGAGCCCGCCGCTCCGCCTGAAAATTTCCTGAGACATCTCATACCCGTACATGTCCTTTTCCTGTAGCAAAGACAAGCACAGGAGTTCCACCGATACCTTTTTTGTAGGTTCACCGTTTGCCATAATTGTGTGCACACTCCGTAATATTACTGCCTTATCATAGCATTTTTTAAAAATTTTGTAAATATGTAAATTTATAAGTAAATAATGGTTGATTTGTCAAATGGATAATGATATTATACACAGTATAAAGGAAATTATGGAGAACATCCAGCAAAATTGCGAGAAAAGTGGTTCGGATGGGAGCATGAAAGCGCGGACAGCGGCAAAAAATACGTGCAAAAAAATTGGAAAGCCAGGAAGAGAGGGAACAACATGAAAAAGAAAATTGCACTGCTTACCGGAATTCTGCTGGCGATTTGCGTGGCTGCAGGGACCTTGGCTTCTGCGGATACGGACGCGGCGTATTTGGGAGATCTGGACGCTGCCGAGAGAGAAAAAATAATCGCAAACAAGGAAGCGGATCAGGCTGTTGTTTTGGATTCTCAAGGGATAGACTATACCAATAAGGAAACCATGTTTGCCTCTTTTGGATTCACAGAGGACGATCTCCGGCCTACAGACCTGACTCTGGTACAGACGAGAAGTAATTCAGTTTCCAATACCGCTGCAAATAAAGAATATATTTATGACAGAATGCTCAATACGATTGACTTTTACGACACGCTGCAGGGAAGCTTCGAGTTCAGTCAGGCGTTTTCCAATCTCAACTACACAGCAACCTATTGCGTGAGATCTGGAGAGGACAGGAAATCTTTTGAAAGTATTCTGTATGAACCGGATTCCGCAAGCTTACTGAGCGGCGAAGCCGCGTCAGAGGCTGAGCCAAAAAAGATAACGGCCTACTTCGACGGGCAGACCAAAACAGAGAAGGAGGTTGCGGCAAATGTGTTGACACGGGGAACAGAGGAGACTGAGAAGGTTCTCCGCACCGCACAGATCGATGTGGAGGAAAAAGAGGCCTGTGATTTTGTCTCCCTGATTCGTGCGGGATCCCGCGTGACCACGGATGAAGAGGGAATCAACACCTATTACTACCGGGAAAACCTGAACGGCTTAGGGTACTGCCGTGAGAGCATCGATCCCCAGGAACTGGCTATCGGGTATTTGAGAAATTTTGATACCTGGGATATCACAGGGGAAGAAGCGGTTGCAGGCAGAAACTGTCTTGTGCTGGAAGGCGAATTGTCCGGTTTCTATTCTGAAAAACGCCACACGGCAGAGTTTAAGCTGTGGGTGGACAGAGAAACCGGAATTCTTATAAAATCGGAACATTACGATGCGGACGGCAATTTGTCCGAATCCCTGACGACCACCAGCATCACGGTAAACGCGCCGGTGACAGACGAAACTTTTTTGGCGCTGGGTTGCGAATTCTGAATGAATTTGACAGGCATACGGCGCAAAGGGCGGCGTGGTTTGTACGGCATCTGGACGGAATAGAGGAATTGAGCAGAGCGGCCTTTCGTAAGGGAAAAGCCGCTCCTTTCATTGGAATATCAGACTGCAATACTGCATTCCGCCTGCCCGGCTATGGCATGTGAGATTGCGGTTGACTTATCCATGAAATGGTACTATAGTTGAATTATAGAAATTTATGTTAAAAAAATTTAGGAAAATTTATAATAAATTCCCGTGCGAAATTGTAACCCCGTATAGCTCCGGCTACTTTTCGGGAGGTGGGCGCATGCGTGCGCCTTTGGCATAGAAGCACAGCCGCAATGAGACATTTGAGGCGGAGAGGAGGAAAGCAATGAAAAAGGGAAGGAACAAAGCGCTGGCGGTCCTGCTTTCGGGCGTCCTGGTATTCGCGTTGGCTTCGCCGGCATTGGCGTCCGGGCGGTTTTCCGACGTACCGGAGACAGCTTGGTATGCCCCGGCGGTGGGGTACGCAGAGGAAAACGAACTGTTCCTGGGCGGGGGAGACGGAAAGTTCCATCCGGATTCCTCCATGAGCCGCGCCATGCTTGCCCAGGTACTGGCGAGAAATACCGCAGGGTACAGACAGGAGGACTGGGCCGGGGCGTCCGGATTCACGGATGTGGACCAGGCGCGCTGGTATGCGGAGCCCGTCAAGTGGGCCGTTACGTCAGGCGTTGCGAACGGAGAGGGAAATAACCGGTTCCGGCCGGACAGGCCGGTCACCCGGGAAGAGACGGCGGTGATGCTTTACCGCTATGCCCAGAGGACGGGCAACAGGATCGTCTGCACAGTGGATGCCGGAAAGAAATTCAAGGACGCGGGACAGGTCTCTCCATGGGCGGCCGACGCGGTTGACTGGGCCGCGTCCAACGGAATCTTGCAGGGATATCCAGACGGGACGCTCCGCCCGAACCGGGCCGTCAGCCGCGCAGAGGCCGCCTGCATGCTGTACGCGTCCGCAAGGGTTCTGGAAAGCACAAAGGTGCTGTACCCGGTGGGCACGCCGCTGCCGGAGGAGATCGGCTGGAGCGGCGCGGGCAGGGACATGTGGAAGCTCAATGCGTATCTCTGCAAGGATTTGGACGAGCTGAAGGGCGTGGGCACGGATTTTCTGACCGAGGCCCCGGAGGGCATCACCGGCCTGCCCGTGTACCGGGATAAGTATCCCTCCGACGAATATGAGACGACGGAGGAAATGAAGGCAGGCTACCGGAAACGGGTGGAGGATTTCCTGACCGCGGTGGGCCGCGGAGATTTGGTGGAGGCGGGCTTGACCCCCAACAGCTATCTGTGGAACGAGAGCGATACCCCGAGCTTTTCCTGTGACTTTCCAGAGTTTAAAGTTTCGGCAATGGCACGCGGCATGACCTTGGGCCTGAAGCTCCCGGGTGTCAAGGAAATGGGAACGGAGGAGCTGAAAACGCTGCTTGCGGAAAATGTGTTTCTTGCAGAGGCATGCAGGTATGCGGGGATAGACAATCCGGCGTTCGCTTCCAGGCAGGATTATACTTTTAGCGGGGACGGCTCCAGAAAGTTATTCTATATTTACCAGGACTGCGAGGACGCGGGACAGGCCGCGTTCAACCGGGCGCTGGCCCCCATGTTTCTGTCTGTGGAGACAGATGACTCCACAGCAGTGGGCGTCACGGCGCCTGACGCGATGGAATATGCGGGGGATTACGTCCTGCTCCCCTACAACGAGGCGCTGAAGCAGCTGGAAGAAGAGAAGGGTATAAAGAGCCAGGACGTCCTCGGCTATAAATTGGAGTACGACAATATGATTACCGCGTACTATTACATGCCCCATTACAAATTTTACTACGATATCACGGGGAGCCGTCCCTACGCGCTTCCGGAGGGTTTTCGTGAATATGGGGAATACGCGGTGCGGGCGGTGAAGGACTGAATTTGATGGACGAAACGTGATTTTGCTTTCCATCCGGCGGGAAGGGGAAGAAAAAGCTCGTAAACAGGCAGCGGGGCGGGGCTGCTCCAAAAGGGACCCCACCCCGCTGTCGGGTCGGATTTGAAGTGGGAAGATCGATTCATCAGGCGGGAAACAGGCCGTCGTTGGAGGGATGGAAGGAAGTTCTTGCTTTCTGTGAGAGATGGAGGCCGCGGACCCTGCGGCCCAGTGATCGAGGTGGAGTGAATGGCCCGGAACATAGAACAGATCATGGAATTGTTTCAGAGCGGCCCGGAATGGGGGATGTCAAAGCTGAGTCCGCCGGACAAGGCGTCCCTTTTAGAACTCCAGAAGACTTATCCCTTGCCGGAGGACTATGTCAAAATCCAATCCGTCACAGACGGTTTTGTGCTGTTTCAGGCGGGAGATTACCGGATGAATGATCTCAAATTTATCCTGAAAACCAGAAGTTGGGTCCCTTACAATTTGGGACTCATGGACAGCGTAGTGACGGTGGGGTATTTTATGGGTTACGATATTGTCATCAACCAAAGGGAAAGCCGCACAGCGTCCTACCTCTACGCGGGGGATTCCGGTTCGGACTTTATCCGGATCGGCACGATAACGGACTTTTTCAATGGATTGATCGAATCAAAGGGGGAACTGCCGTTTTGGGAGAGCAAAGGCCAGGAGCTGTTTGATTTCTCAGCGGATAACCTGCCTCAGAATCCTGGGGTCCTGGAGGTTCCGGCCCGTGGGAGGAGGATCGTATCCACAAGGCCCTATTATCCCAGCCCGGAGGAAATCCATAGAAATGGGCTGGACAGGGCCGTTACAGTGGAGTATTCCAACGGTACAGAAACGATCTTCTTCTTGCGGGACGGCGAAAGAATTGACTGAGGCCCGCGGGCCCGGCTGAAATGCCTGCAGAACAGCTGCGCTTTTATCAGGCGGGCGTTCTGCGGGCATTTTCTCGCTTTTGAAGCGAAAGGGAATCCGGCGCGGAGGAAAAAACGGCTGTCCCATGATGGGGAGGAACGTGTCTTTTCCGGCAGGTTTGGCGGCGCTTCTGCTTGACAAAGGGATTCTGCGCTGTTAAACTTGACTCAAACTATAATGAAGGGGAGGCGGGGCGCTGCGGGCCCGGCTTCTCCAGGCGGAAGGAATGGTAACTACATGACATACAGCATCTCACAGGCAGCCAGCCGTTTCGGGGTGGAGCCCCACACGCTGCGGTTTTATGAGAAGGAGGGCATCATCACGCCGGAGCGCACGGAAAGCGGGATTCGGGCGTATACGGAGGAGAATATGTCCCAGCTGGAAATGGCCATGTGCTTAAAGAGCACCGGCATGCCGCTGAAGGACATCAAGCGCTATTTTGAGCTGGTGGACGCGGGGGACGATACCCTGGACGAACGCCTCAAAATCTTTACCGACCACCGGGAGCACGTGCTGGAGGAAATCGGCGTGCTGCAGCGGCACCTGTGCAAAATCGAGGGGAAGATCAAATGGTATTCCGGGTTTATTGAAGAGCGGAAGAAGGAGCTCAATAAACAGGCTGGGTAAAAGATGACCTCGCCTCCGCTCGGCCGTCTTCGGGAAGAACAGTTTCCACTCCGCAACGCCCGACTTTCCTGCGGAAGGTACCGGGCTTCTTCCGGCCCGAAGAAAAAATGGCATACGCAGTTCGAAGATATTCCGTTCCCTGTTCTGCCGCTGGGGTGGAAGAGGGACGTTCCACCTCATCAGCCGCCTGCGGCGGCAGCTTCCCCTCAAGGGGAAGCCTAGGGGCGTCCTTGCCTTTCTCCGGCCTGGAGGGGAGTTTTGGTCCTGAAATTTATTATGAATAAAATGTGACGAAAGTATTGATTTTCTATAAAGAAATTGTTATACTGAATTCTGTTGCAGGAACCCCTATTTTGTTTCACTTTGGCGAGTGTTGGAGAAAGTAGGGGTCAATTTTATTTTTTTCAGGAGTGTGACTGTTTTGGAAAAATTCTTCAAGCTGAAGGAGCACGGCACGAACGTCCGCACCGAAATTATTGCCGGCATTACCACCTTCCTGTCCATGGCGTACATCCTGGCGGTGAACCCCAGCATCCTTTCCGCTGCGGGTATGGACCAGGGCGCGGTGTTTACCGCCACGGCAGTTTCGGCGGCATTTGCCACCATTATCATGGGCGTGTTCGCCAACTATCCGGTGGCGCTGGCTTCCGGCATGGGCCTGAACGCCTACTTTGCCTACACGGTCTGCCCGCAGCTCCAGGAGATGGGCATCACCGATCCCTGGAAAATCGCCCTGACGGCGATTCTGGTGGAGGGCATCATCTTCATTCTGCTTTCCCTGTTCAAATTCCGGGAAACCCTGGTGAATTCCGTACCGGCCAACCTGAAGTTCGGCATTTCCGCCGGTATCGGCCTGTTTATCGCCATTGTGGGCCTGAAGGGCGCAGGAATCATCATTGCCGACCCCTCCACCCTGGTGGCGCTGGGCGACGTTTCCAGCCCCGCGGTGGTGCTGGCCTTTGTGGGCCTTCTGATCATCGGCATCATGTGGCATTTTAAGGTAAAGGGCGCCATTCTGTGGGGCATCCTGATCACCTGGGTGCTGGGCATTATCGCCGAGCTGACCGGATGGTATGTGGTGAATCCGGAAGCCGGCGTCTACTCGCTGATCCCCAATTTCAGCAGCGGCATTCTGCCCCCCTCCCTTGCCCCCACGTTCTTCCAGTTTGATTTCAGCTTTATCGCCAAAAACGTGATGAATTTCGTGGTCATCGTGTTTGCATTCCTGTTTGTAGATCTCTTTGATACTGTGGGCACTTTGATCGGCGTGGCCGACCAGGGCGGCCTGCTCACCAAGGACGGCAAGCTCCCCAAGGTGGGCGCTGCCCTGATGAGCGACGCTGTGGGCACCGTGGCGGGCGCCTGCCTGGGCACCTCCACCGTCACCAGCTATGTGGAATCCACCGCGGGCGTGGCCGAGGGCGGCCGTACCGGCCTGACGGCTCTTTCCACCGCCGGCATGTTCATTCTGGCCCTGTTCCTCTCTCCCATCTTCCTGGCCATCCCCAGCTTTGCCACCACCCCTGCGTTGGTGTTTGTTGGCCTGCTGATGATGAAATCCGTGCTGAAGATGAAGTTCGACGGCGATATCGCCGACGTGCTGGGCGGCTTTGTGGCCCTGATCATGATGCCCTTCTCCTATTCCATTGCCAACGGCATCATGTTCGGCATCGTGGCCTGGGTCATCCTCAAGGTCTGCACCGGCAAAATCAAGGAAATCCATCCTGTCATGTGGGTGTCCTTCGGCCTCTTTGTCCTGCGCATCATCACCCTGGTGCTGCATGTATAAGGCGGCTCACCCCTGAAGGGGAAATCATTGCTTTCTCAACTGTCGCGGCAGCCGCCGCGGCAGTTTTTTTTCTGCGGGGAAAGCGGGCCGGCCGGCACTGGCGGCCAAAAATTTTGTATGAGATTTTTCAGGCTTGCTGGACGCGGGAAAAGGCGGAACGGGGCCTTGTAAATCTGAGTCAATCCTTTATAATGGCATTGACCGAATGAGCTTGACCGGTTTGGTCGGAAGGGGCTGCATACATGAACGAGGCTTTTTTTGCGCTGCCGGAGGAAAAACGGCAGAGGATTCTCAACGCGGCGCTGGAGGCGTTCGCAAAGCACGAATACAAAAAGGCGTCCACAGACGACATCGCCGCTAAGGCGGGAATCTCCAAGGGGCTGCTGTTCTACTATTTCCACAACAAGAAGGAGCTGTATCTCTATCTGCTGGAGTATGCAAACGAGGCGGTGCGCAGGGCTGCCCAAGAGGCCAACCTGCGGGAGGAGACAGATTTCTTTGAGATGCTGGAAAAAGGGGCGCGGGCAAAGACGGGGATTCTGGAGCAAAACCCCTATCTGCTGGACTTTACGGTCCGCTCCTTCTACTCCTCCCAGGAGGAGGTTTCCCAGGCGGTGGCCGCCTCTTACCAGCAGAAGGTGGGCTCTGCGTTTCCGGACTATTTCAGCCATATCGACTTTTCTAAATTCCGGGAGGGTGCGGACCCGGCCTACCTGTTCCGCATGCTCACCTGGATGACGGACGGGTACATGCACGAGGCCCGGCAGAGGGGAATCCCGGTGGACTCCGGAACGGTGATGGAGGAATTCCGCCGCTGGTCTCAAATATTCCGGAGGATGGTTTACAGGGAAGAGGAAACGGGCGGGGCCCCCGGCGGAAAGCCGGAAGAGCCGGCCCAGGAGAAAGGGGCGGATACAGAATGAACGTGATCGAGGTCAAGGGCCTGACGAAGGACTATGGCCGGGGCCGGGGAATTTTCGGGGTGAGCTTTTCCGTGGGCCGGGGCGAAACCCTGGGCTTCCTGGGCCCCAACGGGGCGGGCAAGACCACCACGCTGCGCCATTTGATGGGCTTCCTGCACCCGGATTCCGGCGAGGCCCGCATTCTGGGAATGGACTGCTTCCGGCAGGCGGCGGAAATCCAGAAGCATCTGGGCTACCTGCCGGGGGAGATCGCCTTTCCCGACGGCATGCGGGGAGAAGAGTTCCTCCGGTTCCAGGCCGGAATGAAAGGGAGGAAGGACCTGGGCAGGGCAAAGGAACTTTCCGAACGGTTTGAGCTGGATTTAACCGGAAGGATTTCCAAAATGTCCAAGGGGACCAAACAAAAGCTGGGGATTGTCTGCGCCTTCCTGCAGGATCCGGAGCTCCTGCTGCTGGACGAACCCACCAGCGGGCTGGACCCCCTGATGCAGAACCGGTTTGTTGAGCTGCTGCTGGAAGAGCGGGCCAGGGGCAAGACCATCCTCCTTTCCTCCCATGTGTTCGAGGAGACCGAACGCACCTGCGGCCGTGCCGCCATTCTGCGGAAAGGCAGGCTGGCCGCTGTGGAGGATATGGAGCGGCTGCGGGCCAGCCGGTCCAAGACCTTTTGCATCTCCTTTGCCCGGGAAGAGGAGGCTGCCCGTTTTGCCGGGACGTTCCCGGAGGCTGTCCCCAGGGGCACAGAGGTGGAACTGCCGCTTTCCGGCAGCGCCGACAGGCTGGTCAAGGCTTTGGCAGGCTATGAGGTGCGGGATCTTTCCACCCGCAGCCAGACCCTGGAAGAGCTGTTCCTAAGCTATTACGGAGAGGAGGCGGCGAAATGAGCGGCACGCTGCTGAAAAGGGAACTGAAGATAAACGGAAAGCTGCTGGCGCTGTTTCTCGCAGTGCTCACCCTATACGGGGGGATGATCACCAGCATGTTTGACCCCAAGCTGGGGGAGAGCCTGAAGGCTATGGCGGATTCCATGCCGGACCTGTTCTCCGCCTTCGGCATGAACCAGTCCGGAGCCACGCTCACGGAGTTCCTGTCCAACTATCTCTACGGGTTTCTGCTGGTTGTATTCCCCATGGTGTTCCTCATCCTGCTGGCGAACCGGCTTTTGACCCGCTACCTGGACCGGGGTTCCATCGCCTTTCTGCTGGCCACGCCCAACCGCCGCAGCAAACTTGCCCTGACCCAGGCTTTTGTCATGGTTTTGCTGCTGTTCTGCCTGACTTTGTACATGACCGGCCTGCTTCTGGGCTTAAGCGCGGCACTGTTTCCGGGGGAGCTGGACTGCGGGGCCTTTCTCCTGCTGAACGCAGGGTTGTTCGGGCTCTACCTGTTCCTTTCCGGGCTGTGCTTCTGCACTGCCTGCCTGTGGAGCGAACCCAGGCTTGCCACGGGCGTGGGCGCCGGGGCCTGCATTGCCTTTGTGCTGCTGCAGATGCTCTCCCGGGTAGGAGAAAAATTTGAATGGCTGAAATATGCCACACCGCTGACCCTTTTCGATCCCCAGGGATTGATTGGCGGAGAGCCTTCGGCAGTGTGGAGCTTCCTTCTCCTATATACTGGGGGGCTGGCGCTGTATGGAGTGGGAATCGCCGTATTCTGCCGCCGGGACATCCCTGCCTGAGCTCCCCAGCCCCAATCCGCTTTCTTTCGCAGAAAGCTTGGCAAAGAACCTTATGCTCCAGCCCTCGCGCCTTCGGCTTCCGGGCTGGAGAAAGGGCTAAGGGCGCTGGACGCGTGCCGGTGGCACGCGTCCAGCGCCGACCACAGACTTCCCCTTGAGGGGAAGTCTGTCAAAAACATCTCTTCACTTTGTTCAGAGATCTTCGCCGGAGGCGGCTGATGAGGTGGTTCTGCCTCCTTACTCTGCCGCTGCGGATGAAAGAATGGGACTTTCCACCTCATCCGGCAGATTCCCGCAGGGAATCTGTTTCCCCTCTTCCCTCGAGGGGAAGGCACAGTTCAAAGGCTTCCCCTTGAGGGGAAGTCTGCCAAAAAGATCTCCTCACTTTGTTCAGAGATCTTCGCCGGAGGCGGCTGATGAGGTGGTTCTGCCTCCGTGCTCTGCCGCCGCGAAGTGATCAGGAAGCGTTACATCCCGGCTTCAGAGTATGGGTGGAACGCCTGCTGCCCTTTGCATTTCTCCGTGCCGTAGCGCAGGGCTTCGTCCAGCAGGGCGCGAAGGCTTTCCGGCGGCGTGTCGGGGGTCATGTTGTTGCCCGCCGCCAAAATGAGCCGTCCTTCGGGACGGTAGTAGGTGTCAATCATAAACCGCACCTCTTCCCGTACCTCCTCCGGCGTGCCGTAGGGGATGATCTGCTGCACGTCGAACCCGGCCCAGAAGCAGAGCTGCCCGCCGAATTTTTCCGCGATTTCCCTTTCCTGCATGGTATATTTCTGGATGGGGTGCAGCACGTCCAGACCAATTTCAATGAGGTCCGGGATCATCATTTCGATGTTTCCGCAGGCGTGCAGCCAGAAATGCATGCCCAGCTGATGGGCGTACTCGATGAGCTCCCTGTAATAGGGCTTGAAAAATTCCCGGAAGATTTCCAGAGAGAAAAAGGGCCCTTTCTGGGTGCCGATGTCGTCGCTGGTCCAGACGGCGTCCAAGCGGAGCTCCTCCCTTCCGCGCCGGAGCATGACCTTGTAAAAATCTGTCAGGGCCCGGAACAGCCGGTGCACCTTGTCGGGGGACTCGTAGAAATCGCACAGCGCGTTTTCCATGCCCCGCAGGGACCAGAGCCGTTCAAACAGCCAGTACCACCAGAGCCCCACCCGGTAGGTCCCGTCGTCCGGCGGAACGTTTCCGGGAATCAGGCCTGGGTAACCAGGGTCGGGAAAATCCGCCAGCACCGCGTCCAGCTGGTCCCACTGCAGGGCTGTAACGGCATCCAGCGAGGTGTTCTCGGGGAAAAAATTGTCCACGTTCATCCACCGGTAGGAGGGGGCGTCCTTTGGAGCCTGAAAAACATCGGGGATTTTGAAATCAATCCTGGTGAAATCGCAGGGGCAGGAGTCCAGAATTTCCCGGATCAGGGGAGCCTTTTCCCCAAAGACAGAGGGATCGGCCCAATGCTGCACGGCAATGGGGACCCTGCGGGCACGGCCCTTTCCTTCGATCACCCCCGCCATTTCTTCCCTGGTCAGGGGCCTGTCAAATTCTGAAGAGATTCCGGTTGTCATTTTGAGATCGCATCCTCTCTGTAAACGGACCGCCGTGCACTGCGGCGGCCCTTTCTTTTTCCAGCCTTCCGTCCCCTTCCGCAATTCCCGGCCAAGGGGGTTCTTGCTGCCATTATAGCGGATCTCGCGGGATCGTGCCAGGGCATTTTTTAAAATTCCCAAATGATCTTGGGGGATGGGAAGCGGACTGCTATGATAGGCGGGAAAAAGCGCAGGCGCACGGCCCCATAAAAAGTGGGGGAAAAAATTTTGCAAAAAAATGAAGTTTCCCTCTTGACCCTCACGCCGCGTGAGGGAGTAGGATAGAACCACGGTACCGGAAAGAAGGAGGATTTCCATGGAGGAAGACAGGAACAGAGAGCTGCTGCTGACCGTGAAGGAGACGGCCCGGCTTAGCGGTGTGAGCGTGCGCACGCTCCACTACTATGATGAGATCGGCCTGCTGCGGCCTGCCGAAGTGACCCAGGCCGGCTACCGGCTCTATGGGGAGCGGGAGCTCCTCCGGCTGCAGCAGATCCTGCTGTTCCGGGAACTGGAATTTCCCCTCAAAGAAATAATGCCTCTGCTGGAAGCGGCGGAGACCGGCCGGAACAGTGCGCTGGAAAGACAGAAGTCCCTGTTGGAACTGAAGCGGGAGCGGCTTTCCGGGTTGATCAGGCTGGTGGAAAACTTGATGAAAGGAGAACGGAACATGAATTTTGAGGCTTTTGACAAGAAGGAATACGAAGCGCGGCGCGACGCCTACGCGGAGGAGGCGCGGGAACGCTGGGGGGATACTGAGGCTTACCGGGAATCCCAGCGCAGGACTGCCGCTTACAAGGATGGGGACTGGACGGAAATTCAGGAAGAGATGGAGGGGATTTTCCGGCGGTTTGCGGACTGCATGGACCAGAGCCCGGAGCCGGCAGGGGCAAGGGGGCCGGCCGGCGAGCTGCAGGCATATCTCAGCCGGCGGTTTTACCTATGCACGCCGGAGATCCTTTCCGGGCTGGGGGAGATGTACGCGGCGGACCAGAGGTTCCGCGCCTATTTCGACAAAATCCGCCCCGGGCTGGCTGACTATGTGTCGGAGGCACTGAAGGCGCATGCGGCTTCCCTTTGAGCGGCCGCTGGTTAACGGATACCCAAAGGCTTACTGTGCATTCTGCGGACGGCTTTTGAACCTTTCTGCGTAAAAAACTTATCATCCTTTTGGCGTTGCGAGTACGGCAGTGTTTTTCGGGTTTTTACGGTATGCCTGAAATACGGCACATAGGCCGTGCAATCGGTTTACGCAGCGCCTGCGGGGGGCCGGAAGATATTTTTCTTCCGGCCCTGTACTTTTCCGCCGGGTTGCTTTATACTGGACAGAAACCCGTAAAATCGGGAATGCGTTTCCCGGGAGGGAGACACAAGAGAACAGGAGGGTGGGCCATGCCGGAGAACGCGGAAATTGACGGCGGCAGGTTTTTTGACTGGGGACGGGCTTCCCAGGAGTATGCCAAATATCGGGATATCTATCCGGAGGAGTTTTACCAAAGGATTGTTGGAGCCGGCCTGTGCGTCAAAGGGCAGAGGGTGCTGGATCTGGGCACGGGTACAGGGGTGCTGCCCCGCAATCTGTACCGGTACGGCGCGGAGTTCGTGGGTACGGATATTTCCCCCCAACAGATCGGGCAGGCCAGGGCGCTGTCCGCTGCGGGCGGTATGGATATTGCTTACGAATGCGTTGCTGCGGAGGAATGCAGATATCCAGACGGTTCCTTTGACGTGGCGACCGCCTGCCAGTGTTTTTTCTACTTCAACCACCAGGTGCTGGCGCCCAGGCTCAGCAGGATGCTGAAACCTGACGGGAGGCTGGCGCTGCTGTACATGGCCTGGCTTCCCGGGGAGGACACCATAGCGGCTGCCAGTGAAAAGCTGGTGCTGCGGTACAATCCCTCCTGGTCGGGCGGCGGAGAGACACGGCACGAAATTTTCGTGCCCCAGGTCTATGAACAGTATTTTGAGGCGGAGAGCAGCCAGGTCTTTGATCTGCAGGTCCCCTTTACCCGGGAAAGCTGGAACGGCCGGATCAAGGCTTGCCGGGGAATCGGCGCGTCCCTGAGCGGGGAGGAGATCGCCGGGTTTGAACGGGAACACAGGGCGCTGCTGGCGGCCTGCGCGCCGGAGGAATTCCAGATTCTCCATTATGCGGCAATCACGGTGCTGAAACGCAGGGTGTGATTTGGCTGCCTGCCGGGAAAGGGGCGGTAAGGATGATGATGAAGGAAATCACGCTGCGGGCCTACCGCAGCGAAGATCTGCCGGAGCTGCTGCGGCTCTTTCATGAGACAGTGCGGGAGGTCTGCGCGGGGGAATATACGCGGGAGCAGCGGGATGCCTGGGCGCCGCCGCCGGAACAGCTGGACACCGGGGCCTGGGATCGGAGCCTGCGGGCCCATGTGGCGCTGGTGGCTGAGGCGGAGGGAAGAATCGCCGGTTTTGCAGACCTGGCCCCACCGGATTATCTGGACCGCCTTTACGTGGGGAAGGACTTCCAGCGCCGGGGCGTGGCTTCTGCTCTGGCGGAGGCGCTGGAAAAGGAGGCCTTCGGCCTGGGCGCAGAAGCGATACGGGTGCACGCGTCGCTGACGGCAAAGCCCTTTTTTGAAAAGAGGGGCTACCGGGTGGAAAGGGAGCAGACAGTCCGCTGCCGGGGCGTGGAGATGACGAATTTTGCGATGAAGAAAATCGGGCCGGGCTAAAGCTGTCCGGCGCGGCCGGGAGAAAGGGGCGGTGGGGCGTGGAACAGAATTCCGTGCACAGGATCAACGGTTTGTATTGGGATACGGAGGGAAACCGCTATTTGGGGGCTGTGGTGCTTCCCCGGTACGGGGCGTTCCTTTCGGAGGAGAAGTGCCGCCTGCTGGAGGATATGGCGGGGAAAAAGGTGCTGGAAATCGGCTGTGGGAACGGGCAGTCCCTGTGCTATATGGGGGAGCGGGGCGTTTCTGAACTCTGGGGCCTGGACCTCTCCCCGGAGCAGCTGGAAAGGGCAAAAGAGAATCTGGCGGCCCGGGGCATGAAGGCAAGGCTGGTCTGCGCCCCGATGGAGGAGGAATGCGGCCTGCCCGAGGCGTATTTCGACCTGGTCTATTCCATTTATGCCATCGGCTGGACCACTGATCTGGAGGGGACCTTCCACAGGATTGCCTCCTGCCTGAAAAAAGGCGGGACTTTCCTTTTCAGCTGGTCCCACCCCATCCACAAATGCGTGCAAAGGGAGGGGGACAGGTTCGTCTTTCAGAAATCCTATTTTGACGGGTCCTGGTATACGGTGCCCGCTGATTTCTGCGGCGGGGAGCTGACCCTGTCGGACCGGACGCTTTCCGCCTACATCAACGCGCTGGCAGGAGCGGGCTTTGCCGTGGAGCGCCTGGAGGAAGAGCCCGAGGAGGCTCTGCTGGCGGGGGAAAGCGAACAGGCCCAAAGAGCAAGGCTGCTGCCCCTCACCTTTGCGCTCAAGGCCAGAAAGCTTTGAAGAAAACCAGTTTTTCCGGAAAGCAGAGAGGAAAAGCGGAGAGAATCTCCTTTTAAAACCATGCAGACGTTTTTTGGATGGAGAATAAACAGAGAGAAGACGGCTGTGGGGATTGGCGGACTACAACCGGCTGTCTGCGGCGGTTTCCAAAAGCAGTTTGTGAGCGGGCTTACCAGCGGTTCGGTGAAAGGCTCAGATTACACATTTAGGGAGGATTTGTAATGATGCAGGATAAAACCAGGAACGTGTACGAAAAAAACGGGGGAATTCTCCGGCTTGTCCCGGTGTTTGTGCTCTGCGGGCGCTCCAGTATCACCCGGTTCATGAACGGCCGGCTGAGCGCCGGCGAATATTATGTGGGCGCCCCTGCGGCAGGCCGGGACGTGCGGGTGGAAAACCATTCGGAGTTTGAGCCCCTGGTCATGCTGAAGCACTTCTCCAATCATCCCGGCGTGCCCCAGGCTGAGAAAGGGGGCTGCTGAAATGCTGCGCCATATTCCCAGGAACATTACCCCCGATTTGATGGATGTGCTGATGCGCATGGGCCATGGGGACGAAATTGTGTTCGGCGACGCCAATTTCCCGGCGGAATCCATGGGGCAAAGGGTGGTTCACGCAGAAGGAGACACCATTGAGAATCTGCTGGCTTCTATTTTGCCCTTCTTCCCCCTGGACGACTATGTGGAGGAAAACGCGGTCCTCATGTCCGTTGTGGCGGGAAAAGGGGAGGAACCCGCCGTCTGGAACAAATACCGGGACCTGCTGGAACGGTATGACGAGGAAAAGGCGTTTACAGGCTTCTCCTTCCTGAGCCGCCAGGAGTTTTACGCCAGGGCCAGGACCGCAGTGGCGGTGGTGGCAACCGGTGAACGGGAAAAATATTCCAACATCATTCTGAAATTGGGCGTGGTGAAATAACCGTGCGCGGCCTTAGCGGGAAAACCATAGATAAGGAGCGAAATGAAATGAAACCTGAGATTGTCACCCTGGAAACAAGCAGCCTGGTATTGGGCTTTGACAGGAGCAGCGGCTCCCTGGTCAAGCTGTATTCCAAAGCGTCCAACTGGAATGTGATCAAGCGGCCCAAGCTGGGCCTGTCCTGGCGGATGATGCTGCCCCTGGAGGGGAAGCGCAACAACGAGGCCTGGGGCCATAAGCAGCCGGACGCGCCCCGGTGTGAGTGCACAGATGAAAGAATTGTCTTTACCTGGGACAGCATTACCACTGAGTTCGGCGGAAAAATGGATGTGAAGGTTACCGCTGAGTGCGCCGTTGAAAACGATCAGGCCGTGTTTCGGATGCACCTTTCCAACAGGTCCGGCTGCCTGATTGAGAACGTGTACTATCCCTATATCGGGGATTTGTACCGCACCAACAACTGTGAATCCATGAAATTTGAACATGGCAGCTATATTGCCATGAAGACCTACTCCATGTACCCCATTTTCCCCAACTGCCAGGGAACCCACAGCGTGGATTATCCCACCCTGTGCGTGGAGGATCACATCAATCCGCCCATGAACCCCTTTGGGCTGATTTCGGACAACAATGGCAACGGCCTGTATTTGGGCGTTGCCGAGCGCCGGATGGAGGCGGCTACCTGGCACGCGGAATACCTGCCCGGGTGGCGCAATTCCAATGATTTCCGAGTGTTTGAGGAAGACACTGCGGCGGGAAAGGACGCTTACACCCGTTTTGCCGTCGGCCACCTGCCCTTTGTGGCCCCGGGGGACGACTTTGACCTGCTGGCTTTCTCCATGGAGGCCTACCGGGGCAGCTGGCATACCGGCGCTTCCTGCTACACCAAGGTGAGCAAACAGTGGAACCGCCTGCCTGCCCAGACGCCCGCCTGGGCGAAGGAGCCCCATTCCTGGCTGCAGATCCACATCAATTCTCCGGAGGACGAGCTGCGCATCCGGTTTAAGGACCTTCCTAAAATAGGAGAAGAGTGCAAAAAATACGGCGTCAAGGCCATCCAGCTGGTGGGCTGGAACCAGGGAGGCCAGGATAGGGGGAACCCCTCCCATACCCCGGACCCCCGTTTGGGAACTTTTGAGGAGCTGAAAGAGGCCATCCGGCAAATCCGGGAGATGGGCATCAAGCTCGTCCTATTCGCCAAGTTTGTGTGGGCCGATCAGTCCAATGAGGACTTTGAGGACGTGTACAAGGAGCTGGCCATCAAGGACCCCTACCAGAATTATTACGTGTATAAGGGCTACCAGTACATGACCCTGTCCCAGCTCACCAACGTCAATACCCGGCGGCTTATCCCCATGTGCTTTGGGGCTGAAAAATACCGGGAAATTTGCAACGCGGAGTTCCAAAAGTGTGTGGAGCTGGGCGCGGACGGCATTTTGTACGACGAATGCCTGCACCATTCCCCCACCTTGTGCTGCTTTGACACCAGCCACGGCCACCGGTACGGCGCGTCCTCCTACGGCTGGGACGAGGATTTGATCGAGGGCTTCCGGGAAATGGTAAAGGACAGGGAGTTCCTGATTGCCGGAGAGGCTGTTTACGATTTCCAGCACAATTACTACGACCTGTCCTACGCCCGTACCTGGGGCCGGGATCACAAGCCGGTCAGCCGGTACATCCGTCCCGACGGCAATATCATGACGGCGGTTACCGGCTTTAACGACCGGGGGATGATCAACCAGTGCCTGCTGAACCGGTATATCATCAGCTACGAGCCCTACATGTTCAAGGGCATGCTTTCCGATTACCCGGATACCGTGGATTACGGCCAGAAGATGGACGCCCTGCGCACCGATTTGCGGGAGTACTTTTGGGACGGCAGGTTCTGCGGCGGGCTGGGCGGTTCCGTACAGCTCGGCGACGGGGGAACCCTCGATTCCTACGCCGTGTACCAGAACGCCGGCGGCAGGCAGGGGATGGTCATCTGCAACTACGATGAGGAAAAATCCGTCTTTGTACTGCCCAGCCTGGAGAACGGCCGGAAGCTGAGCCGGTACCGTCTGGTTGACGACAGCGGGCTGACCCCCTTTGAGTCCGGGTTTGTCATCCCGCCCCGTTCCGCCGCCGCAGTGATCTGAACGCCGGAGGCTGGAATAGGAAGGAAGATCGGCTGGGATTTTACGAAAAGGCAATGCCCAAAGCAATGTCTTATTTATCATTTTCTTTGAAGCACGGCCGGTTCCGCCTGGTTTGGAAAATTCTGTTTACGGTCGACAAAAGGGTGAGCGTTTGTCAGGGCGCTCACCCTTTTTGAACCTTGTCTGGCAGCGGTCTGCCGTCCAGGACCGCCTCCCGCAGGGAGTCCCCCTCGTAGCGGAGCTTCAGGGAGAAAAAGGGCGCGCCGCCGGCCAGAAGGTCTAAAAAGATCCTGTCTCCGTCCCACAGGTTCAGGCCGCCCAGCTCCGATTTTTTCACCCATTCCAGCCTGCCCTCGTCGCAGTCCCGAAGCTCGCCTGTAAAGCCGTCCGCGGTATAGAGGCACATGTATTCCGTTCCGAAGCCAGCCTGGGAAAAGGTGACGAGCCCGCGGAACTGGAAGGAGGTGAGGGTGAGGCCGGTTTCCTCCCGCGCTTCCCGCAAAAGGCATTCCTCCGGACTTTCCCCCTCTTCAAAATGGCCGCCTATGCCGATCCATTTTCCCTCGTTGACATCATCCTTTTTCACATTGCGGTGCAGCATTAAATAGCTGCCGTCCCGCTCCACATAGCAGAGCGTGGTCATGCAGGAGCGCTTTATCATTGGCACAGCCCTTCCTTTCTTTATTCGCCCCGCAGGAAAACCTGCGGGCCTTTTTGGAGTTCAGCGGGCAAACGCCTTTCCCACGGCGCGGAAAGGCGTTCCGGCGAGGGGAGGCGGGCAGCCTGCTATTCAATATTTTTCAACCCGCGGTAGAGCTCGTCGAAGGAGGCCCTTCCCGCGCACCTCCCGAAGGAAAGCTCCCTGTTCTCGCCGAATTCCAGCAGGAAGCATTTGGCCAGCTCCTCCACGGTTTGTTCCAGCGCCTGGAAAAACTGGCGGCTGGCAAATTGATACCCGGCGCTGCCCTCTTCCATATGGCTGACAATCGGGGATTCCGTCACCTGGTCAAGGGGGTAGAGCTTCAGGTGAAGCAGCTCATGGACGATCACCTCTTCCAGATTTTCCTGCTTCGGGCTTGCGATGTTCAGCAAGAAGATGGCTTTCCGGTCATCGCAGTCCACCTTGAAGTCTCCGGTCTTGTTCCAGGAAGGATCCTCAGAAAATTCCAATTTTACATCCCAGCCGGGGGTGATTCTCAGCCTGCGGCACCAGGTTTCAAATAACCTGTTCAGTTCGTCTTTTTCCATAGGGAAAACCTCCTGTCGTTGCCACCTGCGGTGGGCGAGCCGCGCTCCCCAGCTTCCGGGAGTTCCAGCCCGCCGCATGCGCTGTATGTTTCTGCGGCTATTATATCACAGCGGGAGTACTCCGGCAAACCATGGTAGATATGCCTGTCCTCCGCTGTCAGACTGAAAGATGATATAGAGTAATATAATTACTTATTAACAGAGCCTATTCGTTTTTACGGTCTGACCCTTTTTGCCAGAAAAACAAACTTTTATATTTACAAATATTCCCTGCCGTGCTATGATAATACTAAAGAAAGAAAAGATAACGACAAAATTCTATAAAAGAGTATTTTTATTACTACGGAGGACGACATGAACAGAGAGGAAGTTGCGCGAGGCAGGGCGAAGAGCCTGCTGGAGTCGTTTTCCAGGGGCAGGGCGGTTCAGCTGGACATGCTTCACAACATGCTGATCGTCTGCCTGGGCGCGTATGTGATTGCCGGAAGCAGGGGTTACCCCAGCGGGGAGGCACACGGGCCTTTCACCTATGATTACTGGCTTCAGGTCGCCGGTTCCCAGAATACGCTTTATGCCCGGGACCTGGTCTACGACTTGATCTTTCCGGCTGCGCCCAAGGGGCTGCGGGAGGCGGTGCGGGAATTGGAGCAAAATGAGAGGCTCACCGCAGAGGTCGGCCCCCTTGTTGCGGAGCTGTTTTCCCAGCGTCCTGGCAGGGAAGAGCTCCGGGAGCTGGCGGAGCAGCTGATCACCGGTTATTATCCTTTGGTGATCCCGGCGCCCATCGACACCCCTCTCCCGGTCAACCGGCTGTGCATGGAGATTTTAGCCCCCAAAAACGGCGCCTTTTATGACGGCACGTCCGGGCTGGGCTCCACCTGCATGGAGGCGGGGCGGTACGCCGCTGGGCATGGGGGCGGCCTGAACATCTTCGCCCAGGAGAAGCTGGACGTGCTCTGCGCCGTTTCCACCGTGCGCGCCTATCTCAACGGGCTGGAGGACTTTACCGTACGCGGCGGGGACGTGCTCACGGCTCCTGCATACACTGTGGGAAATACGGTGGCCTCCTTTGATTACTCCGTTATGTTTCCCCCCCTGGGCCTGCCCTGGGGAGAAGCGGAGAGGGAGCTTGCCTGGGACAAATACCGCAGGTTTTCCGGGGGACCTGTGCCACGCTCCAACGCGGAGTGGCTCTTCGTGCAGCACCAGCTGGCCTCCCTGAAGGAGAAGGGCCGGGGAATTATTGCGGTTTCCACCGGTTCCCTGTTCAACGACTCCGCCCGGTGGATCCGCAGGCGGCTTCTGGAAACCAACTGCATCGACTGTGTGATCACTCTGCCCTCCCACATCCTGCCCTACACCGCCACGCCGCTCAGCCTGCTGGTGCTGGACAGGGGCAGAGACCCGGACCGGACAGACGTCCTGATGGTGCAGACGGAGGGCATGTTCCGAAACGTCAGCGCCGCCCGGGTGGCTTCGCAGCTGGATGAGGAACTAATTCAAGAAATCACCGCCCTGCTGAAGGAAAAAACGGACACGCCCTACAGCCGTGCCGTGAGCATGGGGGAAATCGAGGAGAACGACAGCGTCCTGCTGCCCAGCAGGTATGTGGTCAACCCCTGGGTGGAGACGGAACTGGGAATGCTGAATGTGGATTTTGCACGCATGCGGGGCTGGCCCAGCCTGGGGGACATGGCGGAAAAAATCTACCGGGGGGTGAACGGTTCCCGGCTTTCCAGCGGGGCGGGGGACTCCTACCGGATCATCAATTACGCCGACGTTCAGGACGGCGTGCTGTGTACCGAAGGCCTGAAGGAGTGCTGGGCCGACGGCCAGGTCGGGCGGTACCTGGTGCGGCCGGGAGATGTGCTGGTGTCCTGCAAGGGCGCGCAGATCAAGACCTGCCTTGTGCCGGAAGGCACGGAAAACGTCCTGCTCTCGCTGAATTTCATCGGGATCCGGCTGAAACAGTCGGTCTATTCCCCGGAATTCCTGCTCTGTTACCTGAACAGCCCCGCCGGGCTGGCCTATCTGAAAAGCAGGCAGATAGGGACGTCTATCATCACGCTCAAAAATTCTGATTTGGAACGGATGCCCGTTCCCCAGGTTTCTCTGGAGGTCCAGCGGGAATGTATTTCAGAATTTGACTCGGTCCGCCTTGGGATCGAGGAAGAGCTCCGGCGGTTATATCACTGTCTCAATCTGGAAAAAGGGAGGCTGTATCAGAAAATGGGTTTGGACGGTGTATGGAAAAGAAAGGATGATTGATGTGACAATTCAGACAGGCGATATGTATTGGTGCGATTTGGGCGCGGGCGGGGACAGCGACAAAATCCGGAAGATGCGGCCCGTCATCGTGGTGAAATGCGAACAGAATTCCACGCTTGCCCATGTGGTGCCGCTGACGGGCAACCCTCATAAGCCCCGGAATCTCAGGCATATCACGATCATGGGGTATGGGCTCCACAAGCCCAGCACCACCCTGATCGAGCAGGTCTGCCTGGTGGAAAAGGCTTCTCTGAATGGGCGGATCGGCTCCATCCGGGGCACGGAGGAATTGGAGCAGATCCTCACCTGTCTGGCCCAGTACTTCAGCCCGGACGCGGCCTGAAGCTCCGCCGCTCCTGCCCTGCGGCCTCCCTTTCCAGGGGCGCACAGGGCGTGCTGTCTGCAAAACCAGAGGGGAAGAATGCCGAATACGCCTGTGTGCCCGCTAATTTTTTGCCATGCTCCACCCGGCCCGCGCAGCGCCGGCGGGACGGGCGATGCGGCGATGGCTGGCACGTGGCTCCGCACATACGAAAAGGCCTCCCGGTACGTTCTGTACAACGTACCGGGAGGCCTTTTATCTTTCTGCGGGTTCCTCTATCCTGCGGCGCGGCGTCCCTTTCCCATCCCGCGTTGGGTGGGAATCCCCGCTTTAGTCCCGCTCCCCGCCGCGGGTTGTTTTTCCCCTCTTAATTCTATTATAAGGCATGCGGATTACGGATGCCATTCCAAATAACCCAAGATGCCTTTTGCCACCAGGCCCTGCGCCATCCTAAAAAATTCATCGTCGGTCACGTCGTTTCCGTTTTCATACCATTTGGCCATCAGCCCGATCATGGCTGAGTAGGCATATTCCATCAGATAGTCCAGGTGTTCAATTCCATCCGGCATATTCCAAAACTCAATCAAGATGGCCCGGATGCTTTCCCGAAATACCCCTGTGAATTTCGGATCCCCGTTTTTTCCAAGCAGCGTGAAAATTTTCTCTTCGTGCCTTTTAAAAATCGGCATACTGACGGAATACAGCCAATCGAGATCCCTTTCGCCTGCAGCATAAGGAGAATTGCGGAAGGCCTCGCTTACCTCCCTGTTCACCTGCTGAAGCAAATCGGCCTCAATTTGCTCTAAAACCGCATACACATCTTTAAAATAGTGGTAAAAGGTCCCTCTGTTGTTCCCGGTAATCCGGGTGATTTCGGCAATGGATATTTTTTCAATTGCTTTTTCTTTATAGAGCGTCCAGAACGCATCCATGATTTTTCGCCTTGTAGCGGCGGTAATTTCCGGCTGCTTTTTCACGGCATTCTCCCCTCCCTTTCTTTTACTTTACTGAAATCCGTCTGAATCATCAAGCAACAGTGTGTTCCATATTGTTGCTTGATGAACCGGGCGGATTCTTTTATAATGGCATCCTACAACATACTGTTGCACAAATCAAGAAGAAGATCGGAGCGATACGGATGTCGGTAATTGAAGTCAATCGATTAACAAAAGACTACGGGCACGGCCGCGGCGTGTTCGATGTATCCGCCCGTGTGGACAAAGGAGAGTGCTTTGGATTTCTCGGCCCAAACGGGGCGGGAAAGAGCACGACCATCAGGCATTTGATGGGATTTTCAAAGCCGCAGGGCGGGAACACCGTCATTGACGGCAAGGACTGCTGGACCTATTCGGCGGAGCTTCAGCGCAGGGTGGGGTACCTGCCGGGCGAAATTGCCCTGCCTGCCGGAATGACGGGAACGCAGTTTCTGGCAATGCAGAAGAAGATGAGAGGCTTGACGGATACCTCCTACCTGGAAAAATTGCTGGAACGGTTTGAGCTGGATCCCAATATCGGCCTGAAGCAGATGAGCCTGGGTACAAAACGCAAATTGGCGGTGGTAACCGCCTTCCTGCACGATCCCCAAATACTGATTTTGGACGAACCCACCTCCGGCCTTGACCCGATTATGCAGGAGATCTTCATTGATTATGTCCTTGAGGAAAAGAAACGGGGCAAAACCATATTTTTATCCTCTCACATTTTCCATGAGGTAGACGCTTCCTGCGACAGGATCGCAATTATCCGGGATGGCAGAATCGTTTCGGAATTTGACCCCGAGGTGCTGAAGCGGGAAAGCGACAAAATTTACAGGGTTTCCTTTGCGGAGAAAAGCCAGTGGAAGGAGTTCATCTCCCATCCCTATCATTTTACCTCTGTGAACGAGTATAAGCTCCGCGCCAGGATTCAGCTCAAAAGCAGCGAAATCCCTTCCTTTCTCGCGGATATTTCCCAATTCCACATCAACGACTTTACGGAGTTCCCCTTCTCGCTGGAGGATTACTTCATGCAGTTTTATCATGAGGATAAAGTATTTGAGGGGGTGAAGTGATGGAAGACGTTGTGATAAAGACAAGCGGACTGACCAAAGATTACGGCAAGGGCCGGGGCGTTTTTGAGATTGACCTCGAGGTCCATAAAGGCGAGGTTTTCGGCTTTGTGGGAACCAATGGTTCCGGGAAGACAACGACCATCCGCAATATGATGGGCTTCATCAGGCCGGACCGCGGCATTTCCACCGTAAACGGGTTGGATTCCTGGAAAGAGTCCGCCGTGATCATGAAGCATGTCAGCTATGTTCCCGGTGAAATTGCCTTCCCCGCGCTGAAAACGGGGACCGAGTTCCTGAAAACACAGGCAAAGTACCTTGGGGTGACGGATTTTGGATATATGAACCACGTCATTGAGCTTCTGCAGCTGGACCCCACCGCCAACCTGAAAAGGATGTCCAAGGGGATGAAGCAGAAGACGGCGATTGTCGCCGCCCTGATGGGGGAAAAAGAGATTCTCGTCCTGGACGAACCCACCACCGGCCTGGATCCCCTGATGCGGGAGGCGTTTCTGGGGCTGGTCCGGGAGGAAAAGCAGAAGGGCCATACCATCTTTATGTCGAGCCATATTTTCGAGGAAATCGAAGCGGTGTGCGACCGGGTTGCCATGATTAAGGACGGGCGTATCATCGATACGGTTTCCCTGTACGATCTGCGCCATCCGGCTGTGAAAAACTTCATCATCGAATTTGGGGAGGCGGGGGAAAAGCAGCGTTTTCTCCAAAACACGGAATTCTCAGCCGAAAGCAGGGATGCAAAGAGCTTAACGGTCCAGTGCAGGACATCGCAGCTGGACGCGCTGTTCCTTTCGCTGAAGGACTGTCAGATTACAAATTTGCAGGAAATCCACCGCTCGCTGCAGCAGCAGTTTATGAGCGCATATAAGGAGGGGCTGGCTCAAAATGGAAACAACTAAAAAGACGGCAAGATTTTTCTCAAGGCCGCTGATGGGGCAGACAATCAAATCCAACTGGGCGCTGTGCCTTGCGATCCTGCTCATCATGGTGCTGCTGGGAAACGTGATGAACTATGCCATGAGTATGATGGCGACGGAAAAATCCGACGTGGACGTCACGGAGTACCAGGAAAGCTTCTATACCTATCTCGGCGGGCTTGCAGCCTATGATACAATGGCGCAGCAGGAACTGTCCTATGAGGATTTTGCAGGAGGGAAGAATGAAGCGGCGTATGAAACGGCGTTTGAAATGCTCAATGCCCAGGCCGGTATGGATTTGAGCGTGGAGGGATTTCAATCCGCCATTGACGGATTATCGCAGTCAGGAATCGGCCTTGAAAAATATGTGGAGCAGTTTGAATATGCATATGCTTTAAAACAGTCGGAGGGCGTGTTCAGCAAAGAAGAGCTGACGGTGTCTGAAATGCTTACCGTCACGCTGGATATGATGGGCGTTGCCCCGGATCTTGTGGAGAAGATGAGCGAAATGGACCCGGCGTCCATGATGAACCAGATGTATTATACGGCAATGGGCCTGCTTCCCATTTTCATTCTCATCGTCATTCTGGCAAATTCCCTGATCGCGGATCAGGTGGACCGGGGCTCCATGGCATATGTGCTGTCTACGCCCACAAAACGTTCCGCCGTGGCCGTCACACAGATGGTATTCCTGCTTGTGGTGCCGCTGCTGATCATCGGCGTTGTAGGCGCAACCCGGATCGGGACCTCCTTCCTGTTTTACGATGAAGTGAACGTGGCGGGGATGGTGGCCCTGTTTATCGGGATGTACATCCTGGTGGAGGCGGTCTGCGGTCTGTGCTATATGGGAAGCTGTCTGTTCTCGCAAAGCAAAAAGTCAATGGCGTTCGGCGGCGGCCTGGCGGTCTGGTTTTTCCTCGCGTCCATGATCGGCCTGTTTGGTTCGGAAAATATGGTCAACACCGGCATGGGCGTTGAGGAACTGAGCATCTTCAACAAACTGACGCTGGTGGGCCTGTACGATGTGGATGCCCTGGCGACCATCGGCACAGGCAGCGTGGACACCGCCTTTGTCTGGAAACTGCTGGTTTTGGTTGCTGTCGCAGTGGTGAGCTATGCGGTGGGCGCCGTCAGGTTTTCGAAAAAAGATTTGCCCCTGTAAGGCGCGGCGGAGAACGGAGCGGACAGGAAAAAAATACGAGAACCGAATACATGGCCTCACTGTCCAACGAAACTTGAAGCCTTTTGTCATGCAGGCTACGGCGGGCGGCGCTCCTTTTTTGGAGCGCCGCCTTTCTCATAGACGCGCCCTGGCCGCGCCGCAAATGGCCCGCCGGTTTAGTCGGTTGCCCATAAAACGACGGTTACAAATCACAACACGAACGGGCGGCTGTCCTCCCGGCCTGCCGTGCCGTACAGCGGGGAACGACGGAGAGCGGCAAGCAAAAGAGCAAAGCAATTTTCAAGGAGGAAAACGCATTATCACACTATTAATCAGCGAACTCATAAAAATTTTCCGCTTATGCGTTGTTTGGCTCACAAGGAGGTGCTACAATATACTAAAAAGCAGGAGGCGAGGATATGGCTGCTAATTATAATAAGCTCTGGAAAATCTTAATAGACCGGAAGATGAAAAAGACGGACTTGATTGAGCTTGCCGGTGTTAGTACGACTACTCTTGCAAAACTGAGCAAAGACGAGTATGTTTCGATGGAAATACTCTACCGAATATGTAAGTCACTCAACTGCAATATTGGCGACATTACAGAATTCATCTTTGAGTAGAGTATGATATTGCAAAATGCAGGAGGTTAAAATGTCTGAGACACTTAAGGCAATATCCCTTTTTTCTGGCGCAGGCGGAATGGATGTCGGCGTTTTGCAAGCAGGATTTGATATTAAGGCTTGTGTTGAAATCGACAAGAATTGTTGTGCTACCCTTAGGGAAAACATTAAAAGGAAAAAAAGAAATACCCTTGTATATGAGGGTGATATACGAGAGCTTAGCCCCGGTACAATCCTTGAAGAGATTGAACTGCAGGCGGGTCAAGTCGATTTACTGTTTGGCGGCCCCCCCTGCCAAGCGTTCTCTCAAATAGGAAAACAAAAATCTTTGGAGGATGAGCGCGGCTTGCTTTTATACCAGATGATAAGGTATGCCGAAGCTATCCAGCCAAGAGCGATAATGATGGAACAGGTCAAAGGATTACTTACTGCAAAGGACTTGTCTGGAAAAAGCGGCGGCGTATTTGAATCATTCGTTGCGCAACTTGAGGAAATGGATTATGTGCCAAAATGGAGAGTTATGCTTGCTGCGCAGTACGGTGTCCCTCAGCTCAGAGAGCGTGTCTTTATCGTTGCAACAAAGAAGCCGAATGGCTTTAAGTTCCCTGACCCTACACATGACAAGCCGGAAAGGTGTGATAGCCTTTTCGCGCTGCTCCCTTATACCACCGTTGGAGAAGCAATAAAAGGGATCCGTAATCCTGTTCGTAAAGGGGAAACAAGCGAGATACCGGACGATAGCCATTATGATGTTACTCCGGCACGGGACAGAGAAAGAATTCACGGAGTACCGGAGGGCAAAAACCTTTCGTCACAAACTCAATTGCCCAAAGAGCAAATATGTGGACTGACGAAAAAAGATACGACTAAGTTTTTGAGGTTAGACCGAAACAAGCCGTCGAATACCCTTCGGGGCGGTGAAATATTTTACCATCCTACCGAAGATAGATATTTAACGCCGAGAGAGTATATGCGTATTCATGGTTATCCGGACGATTATGTATTACGCGGGCCGATAAGAGGGCGCACAGGTACGGTACGAGATTTGGATCAACATCGCCAAATTGGCAATTCTGTGCCGCCGCCGCTCGCCCGTGCTATTGCGGAAAAAGTTAAGGAGGTATTAGAATGCCAAAAATCTATGAATTGCTCGGATATCCCATAAACGATAACAGTCCAGAAATTATGGAGTCGCGCAGGCGTGCATTTTGCCCTTTCATTTCTGATACTTGTGATGGCGGCGGCAACCGTTATATGGCCGATATAGATTTGAGAGAACATCCGGAGTTGGGAGAATGTTTTCCCGGCATGACCCGTGTTCCCTCTGGCGTATGTTCAATTCAGATTTCGGATGGGACTTCACCTTGGATTATTTGCCCGCGCCGTTTGCTTTATATGGGGCACAAGGCTGATGAAGCGATTATTAAGGGCGAAACACAGACGAAACTCTTAGAAAAATGCGATTATCCAAAGGGTACTCTTGTCGGGATTTGGGCGGAGGCAAAAGTGAAGTATACGAATGAAGAGGATGATACGGACACATCAGCCTTCGATTACACGTTTGATTATGTGATGATGCCGTTAGGACGAGCGAGTAAGGCGGAAGCTCTTGAAGCTACGGGGCTTAAATGGAGTGTCCTGCAAAAGAACCTACGCCATAGCGGACATACGTTTGCACTCCGCAACGGAGAAACTTATATTGAAGATTTCCCAATAGGGAGCCCTGTCATCATCGAAGTAATGACGTCAAGCACATCTGGTGGCAACAAGGATAAACGAAGCTGTATCCCGCAGGCATTTGAAGATTGTATGCTTGGAAAACATCATCTTGCACCCGGCATAAATTACAGACAGGTATGGGCAAGGATGGCAAGTCAGCTTATAGTAAAATCACAGGCGGCTATGGCCTGGAATGGCAAAACCATCTGGGTATTACAGGATTTACTTGCCGATTACATTTCGGCAAGTACCGCTTTGGATTTGAAGAAATTCATATCTGGGCATACTGACGAAGTCAATATTTTAGCGTTCTCTTATGGAAATAATTACAAGCAGCCGGAAAACTCAAAAACAGTTTCATTGAGTGACTCGACTTTATATGCGGGGCCAATCCGAGCAAACAACGGTGAAGATGTTCATCCATGTTTTCAGGATATTGTTCTCGCATCCATATGTCCCCCTAAAAATGTTTTGATAACAGCTCTGACAAAGAAAAGACTTGCAAACCGATTAACTGTGTAAGCAGTAACCGATACATGGATGAGCCAATACAGCAGCGGTATACATCCTTCGTTTTGCCGTAAATTATACTTCATATAAAACTTGGTTTTTAATTGGCTAAGCCGTAAGAAATATATACGGCTTAGCCAATTAAATGCATTTATTAGAACAAGGAAAAGGGGTGGATTGATTCCACCCCTTTTCTGGCTGTTTTATATCTGCTTTCCGGTATCCCTGAAGGTGAAAATACCGTCATAATCGCAATCAAGTGCGTTCGCTATGGCGCGTAATTCTTTTTCACATAAATTATCTCGGTCAAGTTTGTTATATAGATTGTTTCCCTTGTATCCTAACTTTTCGCTTAACTGCTTTATCGTCATACCTCTTTCAAGAAGTATTATCTTAATTTTAAGTGCCATACCCATATTGCTTCACCGCCTTTATTTAAAATTATACACGTTTTTATGGGAGAATCAAATTGGAAAAATAAAATCACACTTAAGAATGGAAATATCCTCTTGACTTGTTCCCTTTAAACGTGTAGTATTAAAATAACAAGTGGAATAATCCACGCTAAAACGGAAAAAGGGAGATGTAAATTTTTTATGAACTATATGGATGAAATCTTTTTGAGGGCGGATCTCCAGCAGATCCGGGAGTTTCTCCTGCGCGGCGGCGAATGCGGCGTAGACCCGCGCCCATACAAGGAACGGATTGACTGCGTACAGGAGCGTATGGTTGCCCGGCTGAGCCGGGAATACCCGGACAGGGAGGAATACGAGGAAATGGTCAGGCTGCTTTTTGAGTATGTGGGCACGGTTGAGGATGTTTACATGGAAATCGGCCTGCAGGCGGGCATGATACTGGCCGCGCAGGTATGCCAAAACCTGAAGGCGGCCTTTGCGGGGGAGTGAGGATGGAGGATTTTACACAAATGCTGAAACGTGCGCACATACAGCAGCTGCGCTCTTTCCTTATGGACGGGACAGGCCTTGACAATTGGTATGAGGACGAGGACAGCCGCCCCTATGGACAGCGCCTGGAGGAAGAGGAAAGGCCCATTTGGAAGCTGCTGGAAAAGACTTTCCCGGACGGAAAAGCCCTTGACGAAGCGGTGGACAAATTGACCGGGGCCCTGGCGGCAAACCAGTCTGTCTTTCTGGAAATCGGTCTCAGGGCGGGGGCGGTCCTCCTGTTTGATTTGCTCCGGGAGAATCCGGAGGGAAACGGATATTTGAGGGGGGATTCCCTCCGGAATCGGTAAAAACCGGGAAGGCTGTTTCCACAGTTGCCGGCAAAGGCCGTGTATGCTATGATGGAATCAAAAAGTCCCGGAAGGGACCGCCGGGCGGACAGCCTGGGAAAGGAGAAGCCGCTATGCCCCGCGCTGATGTGACAAAAATGCCCTTTGGAAAGCTCTATCCCCTTTTGGTAAGCAAGGCGGAAAAAAAGGGCCGCACCCGGGAGGAAGTGGATCAGGTAACCGCCTGGCTCACCGGATACACCCCGGAGGCCATTGCCCGGATGGAGCAGTCCGGCACGGAATACGGGGAATTCTTTCGCAGCGCCCCGGCCATGAACCCGAGACGCACGCTGATTCACGGCAGGGTGTGCGGCGTCCGGGTGGAGGAAATCCAGGACCCGCTGATGCGGGACATCCGGTATCTGGACAAGCTGGTAGACGAGCTGGCCAAGGGAAAAGCCATGGAGCAGATTCTGCGGAAATAAGGGCCTGCCGGGGCTGCGGAACCGGAAGGAGAACATGCGGAAACAGCCGCCCGGAGCATCCGGCAATTCGGATGCTCCGGGCGGCTGCTGTCTGTGCCGATGCGGTCAGAGCCTGCCCTGAGGGCCGGCGCCTTCCCGGTTCCCGTCCGCAGAAAAGGGACAGCGGCCGCCCAGGCATTGATTGTTTTGACTGCTGTAAGGGCAGACGGGGACGGTTCGCTCCATCTCCACTCCCAGATGCTCCCGGGTAAAGTCCACGGCGGCGAGAATGGCCAGCCAGGAGTCCCGCTTGCAGCACCGTGGGCCGCCCACCCTGCCGATGCTTTCCAGGGCGCGGGCGGTCATCCGGTTGCTCAGACCCCAGGGCTCCCGGGCCAGAGGGGTGGACCGGGTGGCAATGGCCAGAAATTGCCCGGCGCCGATTCCCGCCCCGCAGGCGCCCCAAAAGCCGCAGGCCCCGCCGGGGACGGCCCTGCCCCGGCTGTACATCTCCCGGAGGGCCTCCTTCAAATCCAGCGGACCCCCTGCGTTCCTGTAGGCGGTGAGCAGGGCTGCGCCCACCATCACATGGTGCTCCGGGCCATGCATGTGGCAGAAGGGCAAATCCATCATCCGCCGGATGACGGCCACGGGGTCGGCGGATGTTTCGGAGAGGCACAGGCCGAAAATGCTGTCCATGCCCTGGGTGTGGCAGTCGCTGCATACATAGTGCCCGTTGACGCAGCGGGTCTTGCTGGGCTCTTTTTTGTGACAGACCGCGCACTCCATGGCCTCGTCCTGTGCCAGGTATTCCAGCGGCGCTTGACAGATCAGGCATTCTTCCATTTTCAGGCCTCCCTTTCTTCCCATGCCCGCAGCACGGCCAATTGACCGGGGGTGTGAAACCAGTGTTCCCCGTTCTCCATTACGGTGAGCCCGGCGTTGTGACGCCGGACATAGTCCTCCACGGTCCGGCGGGGCGTCATGTTGTCCCGGCCTCCATAGAGGATGCTGACAGGGCAGGTCCAGCTGAAAACGGGATGCTCCCGCACCCAGCACAGGTACTTCCAGGACAGGGTCTGCCCAAAGGTAGTGTGGATTTCCCCCTGCTCCCGCAGCTGTCCTTCCGTCACCCCGGCCCAGCCCAGCATGGTCAGGATCAGCCCTTCCATGTCCAGGATGGGAGACGCCAGCAGGGCACGGGCCGGGGCGTCAAAGGCAAGCATGGCAAAATATGCCCCGATACTGTTGGCCCGGAGGGAGACCGCTTCCCAGCGGCGCTCTGCCCAGCCCAGCGCCTCCTGGATATCTGGAACCGCCTCCCACGGGGTCAGCTCCCCGCTCCGGAGCTCCCCGTGGCCGGGCAGGTCGATGGACAGCACCTGGTACCCCCTGGGGCACGCCGCCCGGGCAAAATCCTCCGCCTCTTCCTTGCGGCCCATCTGTCCGTGGAGGAACAGATAGCCCTGGTCTGCAGGGTCTCCGTACAACACGGCGGGCACGCCGCCCATTGAAAACTGCTCTGCTTTCATCCTGATACCTTTCTTTCCGTTTTCTGATTCCACGCCGCGGAGGAAGCTGGCCCTTGCTTCATCATGTGGTCTCGTGGGGGATGGCGAGCTTTTTAACCCGGAGCTTTCCGTCCGCAATTTCCGCCGTCATCATGGTGATCTCCTGATGAAAGCGCCGGGGGCCGCAGGAGCCGGGGTTGAGCCAGAGGATGCCGTCCCTTTCCTCCTGCAGATACCTGTGGGAATGGCCGAATACCACCGCGTCAATGCCGGAGAGGTCCGCCGGGAGTTCTTTCCTGTTGTGAACCAGATAGAAGGTCACGCCGCCAAGGGTGACGGTCAGGTGGTGGGGGATGGCCTCTGCCCAGTCCTTGTCGTTGTTGCCCCGGACGACGTAGAGGGGGGCGTATTGTCTCAGCTCGTCCACAATCCCCTGTTTGTTGATGTCCCCGCCGTGGAGAATGGCGTCGGCGGTTTTCAGCTGCTCCGCTACCTGGGGCCGCAGAAGGCCGTGGGTGTCGGAGAGGATGGCGAGCTTCACAGGACGGCGCCCCCTTCCAGCGTCCAGCCGAAGTCGTTATGGTAGATCATCTGGCGGGTCATGCCGCCGTCGATGCAGATGTTCTCGCCGGTGAGGAAGCCCGCCTTTTGGGAGCAGAGGTAGAGGACCATATTGGCAATGTCCAGCGGATTGCCCACCCGGCCCGCAGGCTGCTGGACCGCGTCCGGGCCTTCCCAGACGGCGTCCCCGGTGTCGATCCACCCGGGGGAGATGGAGTTTACCCGCACCTTCCCCGACAGGCTCACCGCCAGGGCATGGGTCAGGGCGGAAATACCGCCCTTGGCCGCCGTGTAGCTTTCGGTCTGGGGCTGGCTCATCCGGTCCCGGGAGGAGGAGATGTTCACGATGGACGCCCCGGGGGCGAAGTGAGGGGCAAACAGCTTGGCCAGGTAAAAGGGCGCAGTGACCCCCACCCCCAGGGCGCGGCTGAATTCCTCGTAGCTGCACTGGTCCAGCCCTTTCATCAGGGGCGGGGCGTTGTTGATGAGGTAATCCACGTGGCCGCAGTCAGCTATGACCTGACGGGCAAAGTCCTCGAGAACGGCCTTGTCGCCCAGGTCTCCCACGTAATACTCGTTGGGCAGAATGTCGATGCCGCACACCCTGGCCCCTGCATTGCGGAATTCTTCCGCAATGGCTTTTCCAATCCCCTTTGCACTGCCGGTGACGACGGCGACCCGATTTTGAAACATAACGGTTCCTCCTAAATGGTGATGCCTTCGCAGTGGTCCAGCTCGTGCTGGATGATCTGAGCCGTCCAGCCGCCGCGTTCTCCCGGGCCGCTCTGCGGCATGCCCCGGACAGCGCCCGGGCATGGGACGGGCGCTGTGAAACGGCTGCCCGGCAAGAAAATCCGCGGGGAGGCGGCCCTCCTTTTCCGGTTCCTGTCAATTTGCATTATACATGGTTGCGGGGCGGGGAGCAAGGGGACCAGGGCGTTTCTTCACAAGATACGGCGAAGCGGTATGGGAAAACACGGCCTTGGCCGGGGGATTGACAGGGGACACGGGCTGAGATGTGTGGAGGAAAGTACCGGGTGAGAGGTTCTTTTCCGCTGTTTTCCTTTGACAAGTGCAGTTATCCTGCAGGGAGCGTGACGCTCTGCACACATACAAAACCCGGATTTGTTTAAAAAAATGAAGTTCCAAATCAGACGATTATCCTGGAATCATAAAAACCCTTACGTTTTGACGTTCAGCGTAATCGATGGTGTTGAGCGTGCCGCCCTGCATCCCATTGCAGACAGCGATTACCAGAGCGCTGTGGTCCACCATCCAACGGTTTCGCTCCTGAAACGCGGCATAGGAAAAGGACGGATAAAACACTTTTTTGTAATCCGCCGCTGCCAACACGTCATGGTAGCACTGCCGCCATGCCGGCGACCACCTTTTTTCAAAGTTCTCATAGGGTACGGCGCAGAGAAGCTTTACGTCCGGATTCTGTTTTTTCAGTTCAAGCACCAACTGTGCCGCCCATAGATCGACACCCCGCGCCATGCCGGAGATAAAGTGCGTGAATCCGCGTGAAACCGCAGCTTCAATTGCCCTTTCCAGAGCCTCTTTGACCTGCGTTTCGTTCCTTTTCAGTTTCTCCGGCCTATGCCCTGTAAAACAGCAGGTTTTATCTTTCATGATTGATAACCTCCTCGTGTGGGATATATCCAGTACTATACCATAAAATAACGACACTGGATATATCCAGCACGACATATCCCAGATAATTTTAGAATATAAATTGGATATGTCGTGAGAGGAGGAGCGCCTTTTGACTGTCAAACAGGCAATCGCCAATAGAATTGTGCAGCTTTGCAAGGAACGCACAATCGCTCCGAATGAGCTTGGGAATATGGCTGGAATCAACCCGTCTACCATATACAGTATTTTAGGGCCGAAAAGCAAAAGCCCGGAAGTGGCGACGATCAAAAAACTCTGCGACGCCCTGGACATGACGCTTGGCGAGTTTTTCACCACGCCGGAGTTCGATGAACTGGAACAGGAAATCAAATAATAACGATAATAGAGAACAGCCTTCCCACGGGAAGGCTGTTCTCTATGAAAGTTTGTCCTTTATTTACGAGATGCTCATGGGAATGCTGATAAAACAGACGCCTGCCATAAACGCGGGCAGATAGGCAGGAAAATAGAAAAAACCTGCGGTGCGCGATTTGCGCACCGCAGGTGTGGTCGAGGTGACAGGATTCGAACCTGCGACATCCTGCTCCCAAAGCAGGCGCGCTACCGGGCTGCGCTACACCTCGCTGTGTGCCCCGGTGACGGGGCAATGATCATTATAGCGCAGGAATGCGGCTGGTGTCAACCTTTATTCGGCATACATTTTCGCAAGGCCGCCCTCGCTGGTTTCACGGTATTTGCTGAACAGGTCCCGGCCGGTTTCATACATGGTTTTCACCACCATGTCAAAGCTGATTTTCCGGGTATGGGTGAGGAAATTGGCCAGGCTCAGGGCGTTGATGGCGCGCATGGCGGCCACGGCGTTGCGCTCGATGCAGGGGATCTGCACCAGGCCGCCGATGGGGTCGCAGGTCAGGCCCAGATGGTGCTCCATAGCCACCTCGGCGGCGTATTCAATCTGGTCCAGATCCATGCCGAACAGCTCCGCCAGGCCTGCGGCGGCCATGGAACAGGCGCTGCCGATCTCCGCCTGGCAGCCGCACTCTGCTCCGCTGATGGAGGCGTTGGTTTTGATCAGGTTCCCGATGATCCCCGCGGCGGCCAGGCCGCGGACCATCTCCGTATCGGAAAAGCCCTGCTGTTCCTGCTTGTAGACCATCACCGCGGGCACCACGCCGGAGGCGCCGCAGGTGGGGGCGGTGACGATGACGCCGCCGCCTGCGTTTTCCTCGCTGACGGCAAAGGCGTAGGCGCAGACGATCCGGTTCTCCCGGGTTTCGGCGCTTTCGTCGATATGCCGCTGCCGGATCAGGTACTTGGCTTTGCGCTGTACGCTCAGCCCGCCCCGCAGCACCCCTTCGGTGTGAAGCCCGGCATAGACCGCCGCCTTCATCTGCTTCCACACGTCCATCAGGTAATTCCAGATTTCCGGCCCTTCGCTTTCCTCCACGAACTGCCAGAGGCGCAGGTCCCTCTCCTCGCAGTAGGCCCGGATTTGGGAAAAGGTGCTCAGGGAATAGACATCCTGGGGGGCGGTGGAGGGCTGGCCCTCGATTTCAATCTTTCCACCGCCCACGCTGTACACCCGCCAGCCTCCCAGGCGTTCCCCACCCCGGAAAGCCTCCAGGTCCATGGTGTTGGGGTGCCTCAGCTCAGCGGCCTCCGTATGGAAAACCACACAGGTGTTATAGGGGGCAAGGGCGTCTTTGACTGCGACGTCAGTCAAATGGCCCCGGCCTGTTTTGGCCAGGGAGCCATAGAGCGTAACCTGAAAGCTGTCCGCCTGGGGGAAGGCCTCCCGGAACCGGGCGGCGGCCGAGGCGGGTCCCATGGTGTGGGAGCTGGAGGGCCCTCTCCCAATGCGGTACAGTTCTCTCAGTGATTCCATGCTGACAATCTCCCGGAAAAAGGTAATCGGCGGTTCTCCGCCGTCGGGGTTTATTATCCCACACTGCCTGCAAAAAAACAAGGTTTCCCCGCGCAAAAGATTTCCCCGCGCAGTTTGGGGAACAGGCCGCGAGGGCCCGCCCCTTTCCAGGGCGGGCCCTCAGTTTTTCGTTCCCTTCTTTCAGGGTGTTTGGAGGACAGTCATGGCGCAGAGGGAGCCGTCCTGTTTCGCCGCGGTGAGCAGCAGGCTGGTCCCGTCCTCCAGTTCCAACGTGAAACGGCGGCATGGGCCGAAATAGGGAGAAGGAACCTCCCCGTCCTCCCCGCGGATGGAGAGAACACCGCCGCTTTGGGGGAAAACCTCCGCCGCATACGCCGCAACAGAGGCCTGCAGCTCTTCTTCGGAGCGGGCGGCCCCGGAAGAAGCGGCAGGGGAGGCGGAGGCTCCGCCGTCCATGTAAAAGCCCTGGGGCCAGCGGACCCAGGCGGAAAGCTCCCCGGTGTCCGCCCGCAGAGAGACCGCATACTGGCTGCCGGAGGGATAGAGCAGCGTCACCATCCAATAGTCCCGGGACGGGTCCCTGGGCTCTTCCGTGAGGCCGTCCATGGGGACCAGCAAGGCCAAGTAGGGGGGAAGGGGAGGCGCGCCCAGCTGGAACCGGTCAGCGGCTTCTTCCAGCACGCCCGGAAGCTCCTCATAGGCAAGCTCCCCCTCCAGAGGAATCCAATAGGAATTCGGCATATTTCCATACACCGCGTCCAGATACCGCAGGAGCCCGTCGCCGCTCATGTCCTCTGCGGGCAGAACTGCAAAAAATTCTTTTTCCTCCTCCGGGGAAAGCCGGAAAAGCGCGGGACCCTCCTCCGGATCGCGGTCCTGCCTGTTCCCCTCGTAAAGGTAGCCGGGTTCCAGAAAGGGAAGGCGGCTCTCTTCCCCGGGGCTGAGCTCCCGGCTCTGCCGGAGAAGCGGAAGCTCTCCGGCGCTGTCCTGCAGGCCGGTGCGGGAATGGGAGGGCTTGAGCAGGTCGCCCGCCGGAAGGCCGTCCATCCCGGCAGCCAGTGAGAGAAGCTCTTCGTCGGTCAGGTCCCGCCAGCTCAGGGGGAGAAAGGCAAAACGGCTCACCCCATAGACCTCCTGATCCAGAGACACCACGGCAAAGCCGGTCCCGGCCGGATCAGCGGGGGCGGGATTTCTAGGCGGCGCGCCCTGGGAGAGCCGGTCCAGGGCCTCTTGGTACCGGGCCAGAAAATCTCCCCGGTCAAATTCATAGGGCTCCCCGGAGGCGGTTTGTTCCGGGGAAGCGGCAGGGGACGGCGGCCCGGAGGCGCCGCTGCCCGCGGGGCCTCCGGAACACCCACCCAGAATGAAAAGAAGGATTAGGGAAAAAAGGACATAATCAGGGCAGAAAAGTTTATGATTTTTCATTTGAGGAACCAAAAAATGCTATGGATTTGGTGTAACTATTCCCGCAGGGTTCACTGTGAACTCTACTTTGATAGAACCACCATTATCAAAAAACAAATAATCCTTTAATCCTACAAAAGCAGTTCCGCCCATGATATAGAGTCCAGCTTGGTTGGGGTACAAAGTATAACTTCCACTTGGATAGGAAAAAATGTCAGAAGTATTATATACTGCACCACCAGCTTCGACACGAATTACGTTACTCATAACTAAACGTGCGGCACCCCCACCATATACAGTATCGTGGGTATAAAGCAAACATATTTCAGTATGTCCACTAACTGTTATAGTATTTAAGTATAGCGTAGCCACAAGAGTAGAGCCATAGCCAGTATTCTGCCCTTGGTGAGATGTGACATACCTAGCAACAGATGATACCGCATAAGTATCAATTTGCTTATTATCAATTGCTTTGCGTTGAAGTAGCTGAGAGGTAACATGATTCTCAGCAAGTATGTTTCCCGTAGTTTCGATGGTTGATTTGGCTTCTATGCCTAAATTATCTGCTAATTCATCAATTCCCAACTTGGCCCTGGAAATCAAAGTATCCGGATTTTGTATTTCATTTACCGTCCAGAGTACTCTCTCCTCTTTTTTTGACAAATCTTCTATAGTTGGTGAAGCAGCCAAAGCCGTTATACCGCTGGATAAAATTGTAAAAACTAATACCAGAGTTAATGCAAGCACTTTTCTAAGTTTCATGATAAATATTCCTTTCTTGAGAAAACATAAGGGGGTTTATCTTCGGAAGTCCAAATGAATCCATTGGTATCACCTCTTCCATCATAAACAATGTATCTAAAAAGGAATTTACAATTATATATTATCACTAACTTATTATATATTCAATAGAATATTTAAAAAAAAATCAACTGATTGGCGTATAGCTGACGAAGGCAAGCTTCCTGCCGCAGGGGGACCAGCTGTTGACGTTCAGGGTTCCCTGGCCGCCGAACAGGCTGCACAGAACCCTGCCGTTTCCGCCGTCCGCATCCATCAGGCGGATTTCCACGTTTTTGTGGGGCGGGTGGTCTCCGGGGGCCACGTCGCCTTTTTTGTAGGCGATGTAGGCCACCTGCTTCCCGTCCGGAGACAGGTGGGGAAACCAGCAGTTGCTCCCCTCCTCCCAGGTGACGCGGGTCTGTTCGCTGCCGTCGGCGTTCATGCGCCAGACCTGCATCAGGCCGCTGCGCACGGAGTTGAACCAGATCTGCTTTCCGTCCGGCGAGTATTCGGGGCCGTCGCTGAGGCCGGGCGCGAAGGTGAGGCGGGTCTCCTCGCCGCCCTCCACGGGAATGGTGTAGATGTCGAATTCACCGTTTCGCTCCGCGCAGTAGGCCAGGGTGGACCCGTCCGGAGACCAGCCGTGGAGGTAGCTGGGGGCGATGGGAGTGATCAGCCGGGGGACTCCGCCGGAGAGGGGCACGGTGTACACCCGGGACCAGCCGTCCTCCGCTGTGCCGTGGCTCAGGCCCACGGAGCGCCCGTCGGGGGACAGCACGTGGTCGTTGTTGCAGCAGGCGGCAAAGCCTGTGTCCAGCTTTTGGCTTTCTCCGGTGGAGAGCCGGAAAATCCAAAGGCTGCCTCCCGCGTTATAGAGGATCCGGTCCCCGTCCGGAAGCCAGTTTGGGGCCTCGATGAGATGATCGAACTCCTTCAGGACGCTCCGTTCCCCTGTGGAGACGTCCACGGCCTCCAGGGTGGAGAGTGCGTCCCTCTCCGAAAAGCCGCGTTTTTCAGTGAAAACCTGCATGGCAATGCTCCTTCCTATTATATAAGTTTCGGGCAGGAAGCCGGGCGGCCGGCCCGGTCTTTGTCCGTCTCCTGCCTGTTCTGTTTTGGGAAGCCCGGTCAGACCAGCTCGCCGTTGATGATGAGCCGGTAATCCCCGCTGCGCAGCAGCTCCGCCAGCTCTTTCCCGCCGGTAACCGGCCGGGGCAGGGCAACCCCCGCCATGCCCACGGCGTCGCTCTCCGCGTCGTGGACGTCCCCGCCGGAGGTGGGCAGCAGATGGTGCTGCTCCACCAGGAGGGCGGCTTTTTTGTTTTCCTCACCGGTGTTAAAAAAATTGAAGAGCTCCGCGCCGTCCAGGCAGTCCGGCTGGGGGCCTATGGTACTGTCGATATAGGCTGCGCCCCGGTAGGGATGGGCCATGGAGAGGAAGCCCCCCGCGTCCCACACCAGCTGGGCATACTCCCTGAGGGGAAGCTGGTCCAGGCAGGGATGGGACAGCAGGAATTCCAGGTCAATGCCGTAGGTGAGCACTTCCTTGCCGCCGCCGTACTGGTGTTCCAGGCCGAAGAGCACGTGAAAATCCTTGCCGTCCGCATACTCCGCGGCTTCCAGATAGGCATTGTGGTAACAGTTCATCTTCTCCTCCCAGGACAGGGAGGGATCCACAGCCGTGTTGCCCCGGAGGAAGTGGTCGGTGATGACCATGCCGGCGTACCCTTTTTCATAATAGGCACGGGCCATTTCTACCGGGGTGCTGTGGGCGCATTTGCTGCACCGGCAGGTATGGCAGTGCAGTTCATAGCGATAGGGATATCCGTTTGTAGGTCTCATGGGTTTCGTCTCCTGATGGATTTTAAAATTGTAATGCGGAAAAGCTGCTGCGGGGTGAGGGGAAGGCAAAGTTCAAAGGCTTCCCCTTGAGGGGAAGCTGTCGCCGAAGGTGACTGATGAGGTGTTTCTAACCTATATTCTGCCGCTGCGGGGAGAGTAAGACTTTCCACCTCATCCACCGCAAGCGGTCCCCCTTCCCCTCAAGGGGAAGGCAAAGTTCAAAGGCTTCCCCTTGAGGGGAAGCTGTCACCGCAGGTGACTGATGAGGTGTTTCTGTCCCATATTCTGCCGCTGCGGGGAGAGTAAGACTTTCCACCTCATCCACCGCAAGCGGTCCCCCTTCCCCTCAAGGGGAAGGCTAAGGACAGCCCTTTCTCCAGCCCGGAAGCAAAAGATACTCGAACGAAGTGAGAGCATCTTTTGCTGGAGGGCTGGAGCTCAGAGTTCTTTGCCAAGCTTTCTGCGAAAGAAAGCGGAGATTAGAGGGGGGTGTCTGAAACTGGGGATTCTGGGAGGGGCTGGTCTTCCTGGCGGGCACCCACCACGTTTTTGGCCCAGATGCCGGAGCGCAGCATGACTGCACCGATGACAGCCTTGATCACCTCGGCCAGCTGAACAAAGAAGAAGACCCAGATCACAGAGAGGCCGGTGAAGTTGCAGAGGAGATAGGCGATGGGCAGGCAGACCACCCAGGTGAAGACACAGTCGAAGAGAAAGGTGATAAAGGTCTTGCCGCCGGAACGGATGGTGAAATAGGTGCCCTGTACGTAGGCGGACAGGGGCAGGAAAGCGCCGGAAATGAGCAGAAGGCGGGTGGCGGTATGGCGGACCACCTCCTCCGTGTTGTAGATGTGGGGGATGAAGGGGGCGCTTGCCATGATGAGGCCGCCCATTACCAGGTTGGCGGCCACGCTGAACACCAGCAGCTTGCGCACGGTATCCTTGGCCTTCTCGATTTCATTGGCTCCCAGCAGCTGGCCGGATAGGATGCCGATGGCGTTGCCCATGGCGGCCATGACGATGGAGAACAGATTCCATACGGTGGCGTTGATGTTGGTGGCTGCTACGGCGGTGAGGCCCCGGGTGGCATAGCACATGTTGATGGTGGCCATGCCGATGGACCACAGGGTTTCGTTGAGCAGCAGGGGCGTGCCGGTGACCGCGATTTTCTTCACCAGGGACAGGGGAATGCGGAAGCTGCGGAAAGCGCCCTGCACGAACTTGAATTTGGCTCGGTTGCGGTAGGTGCGCCCCACCAGATAGAACATTTCCAGCCACCGGGCGATGACGGTGGCCAGCGCCGCGCCCGCCACCCCCATTTTGGGGAAGCCGAAGCTGCCGAAGATCAGCAGGTAGTTGAGCACCAGGTTCACCAGAATGGCGATGACGCTGGCGATCATGGGGGACACGGTTTCGCCCACGTCCCGCAGGGTGCTGGAAAAGCACTGCACCACCACGAAGGGCAGCAGGCCCCAGAGGGTAATCAGCATGTATTCGTTGGCGTAGTCCAGGGTTGCGGCCAGATCGGCGGCGCTGGAGGCCTCCTCGTTGAGGTAGAGCTTGAACAGGGATTCCCCAAGGAACAGGAACATCAGGATGCCGATCACCAGCACGGCAAGGCTGAAGAGGAGGCGGAAGCGGAAGGTGTCCCGCAGGCCCTTGTGGTCGCCCTTCCCGTAGAACTGCGCGCCGAAGATGGAAGCGCCGGAAAGGCCGCCGAAGATGGTGAGGTTAAAGATAAAGACGATCTGATTGACGATGGCCACGCCGGACATGGGGGCGGTGCCCAGCCGCCCTACCATCACGTTGTCCAGAAGGTTTACAAACTGGGTGATGCCCTGCTGGACGATCATGGGGACGATGAGCAGAATGACCGAGACGTAAAACGCCTTGGTCCCGATAAATTTTTTCAGCATAAAGGTTGAACTCTTCCTTTCTCCGGGTCTGCGGGTCAACGCAGGGAAAACAGGACTCGCAGAGGGAGCGTGTTCTCCGGAATTTAAATTTGAAACGTCAATTTCTGAGGGAGCCGCTTTTCCTTCAGCGGATGAAATTGGTGAAGACGCGGGGTTCTTCCGGCGCGGGCGGATGAATCCCCGCCTGCCTGCCGGCTTCGATGCACTGCAGCAGCCAGGCCATGTCCCTGCCCAAGCTGCGCATGATCTGCATGCCCTCCTTGTCCTGCCGGACTTCCTCAGGCGTGTTGCCGTGCACCATGCACCAGTATTGGGAGGACACCAGCGGCATGTGGCTGATGGTGAAATACTTCTGCAGGGCGTCCAGCGAAGCGGTGGTGCCCGCCCTTCTGGCGGAGACCACACAGGCCCCCGGCTTGTGGGAAAGGGCGGCGGAGCCGGAATAGAACAGCCGCTGAAGCAGGGAGAGCAGGGCGCCGTTGGGGGCGGCGTAGTAGACGGGGGAGCCCACGACCAGGCCGTCCGCCTCCAGCGCCTTTGCCCGGATTTCATTGCAGGCGTCGCCGTCGAAGACGCAGCGGCCCAGCTCCCCGCATTTGCCGCAGGCGATACAGCCGTGAACAGCCCCGGCCCCGATCCAGGCGATTTCCGCGCCCACGCCGTTTTCTTCCAGGGATTTGGCAACCTCCGCCAGGGCGGTGTAAGTACAGCCCCTTTGATGGGGGCTTCCGTTGATGAGCAATACTTTCATTTCAAAAACTCCTTTCCGCGGCGGCTGCTCCGCCGCAATCACTAACTCGATCCGGCTATTTCCGGACCGCCCGGAGCAGGCTACCTTCCTCCTCCGGCGGGGTGAGCTCCGCCAGCAGCTGGGCATAGTCCGGCAGATACCGGTGGCAGAGCTGTGAAAAGTCCGCGCCGGGCTCTTCCGCGGAGATTTCATCCCGGATGCCCACGGTGAGAAATCCGGCGCCGCGGGCGGTTCTCAGGGCATAGGCGGAATCCTCGAACACCACGCATTCCGCCGGGACCGCGCCGAAATGCTCCGCGCAGTTCAAAAAGACGGCGGGGCTGTCCTTCCCCTGCCCCACCTCCGTGCAGGAGACCAGGTATTCCACATAGGGCGTCATCCCATTTGCTTCCAGGGCGGTGCGGACCCCCACGGGATTGGAAGCGGTGGCCACGGCCACATGGACGCCGTTTTCGTGCAGCAGCTTCAGCAGGGCCGTTGCATGGGGCTTTTCCTTCACCCTGTCCCGGTAACCGTTCAGGGCGTACTGGGACAGCTCCTTCCGGATTTCCTCCAGGCTGCCGGGCGCGCCCAATTCCTTGTAGGCGGCGGCGCACTGCTCCATGCTCAGACGGTTTAAGGTACGGTGCAGGCCGGGGGGCGCGTCAAGCCCCCTGTCCTGGGCATATTCGTAGGTGATGGCCTTCCACATGGGCATGGAATCCAGCAGAGTGCCGTCCGCGTCAAAGATGGCGCATGTAATTTTCATCCTCATGCTCCCTTTCTCTATTTTCCGGGCTGAAAAGAAAACGGGCCGCGGCCGCAGCACGCTGCGGCCGCCTCTTTCCTTGGCCTGCAGCGCCAAGGGACAGATAAATAAAGTATATCAGAAAACAACCGGGGATTCAACGGCAGGAACGGCGGAACTCCCCTGGGGGCCCTGTTTCCCGGCCTCCTAGGGTTTCGTTCCGGCCAGGATGCGCTTGAGGGGCAGATAATGCTCCCTGCCGATGGGCAGCTCCGTACCGTCCTGCAGGACGGCGCGGTAGCGGCAGATTTCCCGCACGTGGGAGAGGTTGACCAGATAACTCCGGTGGATCACCAGGAAACCCGGCCGTTCCAGTGCGTGCAGGGTGGTGCGCATGGAGAAAGGAGGCTGCCTCCCCGAATGGATTTCACAGATTTTCCCTGACGAGCGGCAGTACAGGATTTCCCGGTCGGACAGGTAGCGGATGTGGCCGTTCAGGTCCCGGTAGGGGTGCTTCGGCTCCGCCCGGCCGTCCATTTTCACCGCCGGGGGCAGGTCAAACATATGGGCCTGGGGGTTTTCCGCGGCCTTTGCATCGGCCGGCGGATGGGCGTGGAAGGCGCTGGCGTGGAGCAGCAGAAGCGCTTCTTCCCGCTGCCGCCAGACAAAGGTAAAGTGGATGGAGGAGCGCAGGGGCGGGCTGACGGCCTGGAAGCGCCCGGACGTGACCCACAGGCTCTTTTCATGGGCCAGCAGCATATAATCCTCCCCTGTGATGGAGACCGGCGGCGACTTCCGTTCGTTCTGCGTGCTGTTGAAAAATTCCTCCGTCCCGTGAAGGAACAGAGGGGCGTCGTCCCCAACGAAGGAAAAATCCGGATCCAGAAGGCCGTCGAAACCGGCCATGTCCCGGCTGGTAAAGGCGTGAATGGCGGCGCGTGTCAATTCTATGACCTCCTGGGGCTGGTATCGGCGGTGCTTGACCGGCATAAGCTTTCCCTCCTTTTTTCCCTTTCAGCATAGCAGAGAGAACGCAGAAACGCAAGTGAATATACCGTTTATGCCATATAATTTACGAAAATACTTTTTCTTGCAAATGAAAAATAGGGATGCTACAATGCTCATGGATAGATATGACAGTTTTATGCTAGGGGGGACGTCCCCCCCTAGCGCATGGGGCGCTGGCGCCCCATGCGCTACCACGGCCTGTGGTGCAAAGTGCGTGCGGATCAAGGAAAGAGCCCCGCGGCGCTTGTGATTGAGAAAGGAGAGACAAAGGGATGAAACGGATAGGAAAGCGGCTTTTAGCCTGTTTTTTAGCGGCGGCAATGGCGTTTACCGTGCCGGCCGTCCCGGCCTACGCGGCCGTCAGCCAAACCAGCGGCAACACCGCGGTGCAGAACGCAGCCCTGCTGGAGGCTCTTCGGCAGGAATACGGCGGCGACGCGGAAAAGCTGATGGGCGTTTTGACGCAGTACGGCCTGCTGGACGATAAGGGGAACCTGAAGACCAGCGAAAAGATCGACCTGGACGGGAAGGAATATACCCTGGACCAGATCGAGGCCCTGCTGGACGACCCGGCCACCGACCTGAGCCGGGTGGCCAAGGTGGACGGCGACCCCGTCACCCTGGAAAACCTGAAGCAGATGGTGGAGATCGAGCGGGAACTGGCCCGGATTCAGTCCACTTACTTTACGGACCGGAGCCTGACCCCGGAGCAGGCCGATTCCCTGCTGTCCTTCTACCGGGCCGCCCAAAACGGGGAAGTCTCCCTGATTTCCTCCCCATACACCCCCTCCATCTATGACCACACCGCCCGGGTGCGCATGAAGGTGGATAAGAACGAGGTCAAAAACGAGGCGGGGACTGTCACCGCCTCGTTCTCCCTGGCCGCGCCCCTGAACTACGAGGTTTCCTTCAAGGTGCAGACCCTGGACGGCAGCGCCCTGGCCGGAATCCACTACACGAAGACGAAAGAAGAAGAGAAGGGCGGAGAGGTGAAGATCCCCACCGGGGAGACCTCCGTCGATGTGGAGATTCCCATTCTGGCGGTCTCGGAAAACTGGGACACGAAGGACGATTTGTGGAATGGCAAACGCAGCTTTTTCCTGCGGGCCTATGACGCCAAGGACGTGCTGTTCGCGGACGATTCCGGGGACAGGGAAGCTCTGACCCAGCAGATCGACATTGCCATGAAGTACGACTTCGGCAGCGGCACGCAGCAGCTCTCTGTCAATGAGAACAATTATAACAAGACGCTGCCGCTCAGCGACCCCATGAAGTACCTGGTGAACAAGGGCGTGGTCAACAAGCTGACCATGTCCTACAGTTCGGAAGTCAGTGGGTCGGCTTTCAGCTTTGATGGCTTCCTCCGCGGAGACCAAAACGCCATATTATGCTCTATATATCTGTACCGCGGATTTGAAGCGTCCATCAAGACGGGGAGCACCGACCTTCTCTCCGGCAGCAAAGGATATCAATATTACAGCACCCGAAAGTATGCAGACGAAGTCAATACGGATTGGAATAGCGATCCCACTTATTGTACAGAGGATGACTACCAGGATCAATACCCTCCCTATCCGGGCTTCAATGTAAAAGCGGGCGTGGATGTGGGCAGCGAGGCATCCAAGACTATTACCGACCTCGCTTCCTACCGGGAGTCCCTTTGCACAAACGGGATCACCCTGCACGGCGCGGCCCATGAGAGCAGGATGGTGATCATTCAAGCGCTGGGCGGGCTGTGGGGCTATAGCCGGACCACCAACGGCGTTCCGCCGAAAGACCAGGGCTTCAATGGTGGCGAGACTGAGCTCAATAATGCGTACGACTCTGCGTGCGATCAGTTCCCGTGGAATGGGTACGACAAGAAGACGAGCACCGCCATCGCCCTCTCCGACACCCAGATGCCTACCGTTGTCTCCATTAAAGCCCCGGAGAACATCAATTTCTACGCGGGGGACGTGATTCCCGTCACCGTGCAATTCAGCGAGCCGGTGACAGCTGAGAAAGTGAATTTCGAGGTGCTCCAAAATGCCACAGGCGAAGCAACCATCCAGCTTCAGCCGGCGGACGGCGCTCTGACGGCCGAGCGGCACACCTTCCTCTACACCGTACGGGAAACCGACAACCCCATGATCCACCCGGATTCCTTGTCCTTTCAGGACCTTCAGGGCAACGAGGGAACCACTCTGAAAGGCAACAGCAATTTTAAGGGGCTGAGCGCCGACGATCTGTGCAAGGAAGGGATAAAGGCCCCCTTGCCCAAGGCCGCCTTCGGAACGCCCGCCGTGACCATGGGCGAGGACGAGACGACGAAAAAGCCCGTGGCCACCGTGACCGTCCCCCTGACCGACGTCGCAGAGGCCGTGGACGACGTGCTGGATATGGGCAAAACCAAGGACAATAAGTTCTATCTCAACGACCTGCAGGTTTCCCTGGACGGCGGGACGAACAAACAGCCCTTCTGGTTTGACAACGACAAGAACCCCACCAAGCTGGAGTGCCGGATTCCCCTGGACTACAACACCACAGGGGACGATCTGCCCTTCACGGCGGAGCTGTGGTGGAAGGACATCCTTCTGCTGGGCAAAAAGGCGGATGGCAGCGTGCCCTCCACCGTGTTTGCCGAAAGGAAGGATTTTTCCATCGTCCCCTCCACCGATTTTGCGGAATACGCGGGCAAAAAGACGCTGTTCTATCAGGACTTCCTGGGCAAATCCCTGCCCAAGCTGTCCCTGGGGCGGAAGATCAACAGGCCGGAGATTACCTTCCAGCAGGACGGCGATTTCAAGTGGTCCTCCGGCAACGACACCGTGGCCACGATCGATGAGAAGGGCGTGATTTTCCTCACCGGCAAGTCGGGAGAGGTCGACTTTACCCTCACCGCCCTCAACGGCGGAGTGAAAGAGAAGGAGGCAACGAACACCACCGCAAAGCTGAAGGTGGACATGGGCAGCACTCCCTTTTTGAGCGTACCCGCGGGGCAGGACCGGATTACCGTCACCCAGGGGCAGAGCGCCGTCCTCAACTGGACCAGCAACCTGAGCGAAAAGAACCAGGCCGCCAAGCCCGGCGAGAAGGTGGAGACCACCTTCTCGGCGGAACTGTACGCGGCGGGAGACTGTGAAATTGACGGCGCGGGCAAGGTCACAGGGGTCAAGCAGGGGAAGGAGTTCCAGTGGAGCGGCACCGTCACCGGCGACGCCACAAAGCCCGCCGCCACCGTCTCCGTGCCGAAGGAAGAGCTGACCGTGCTGGGCTCCCCCGCCTATGTGGTCCGGGTGTCCAGCGGAGGGCTGGCGCTGTACTTCCAGATCACCGTGATTCCTCCCCCTGCCGGGGTGGACCTGGCCCGCCCGGATGGGGGGCTGTACGTGCTGGACAGCATAGGCAGCCTCTCCCTTTCGTACACCTTCAGCAATTTCGTCAAGGATCAGGAGGGGAGCCAGTACGAGCTGTACATCGTGAACAGCAAGGGAAAGGAGATCGCCAGGGAAACAGACCTTAAGAAGCTGACGGAAGAGGATGGGAAGCTCAGCGGCAAGTATACGCTGGAAATCCCCAAGGTGGAGCTGAATAAGGAGGACAAGGAGAGCTACCGGGACGTCTACACCGTGGCGCTGAAAGCCAAAAACGGCACCGACGCCAACTGGAGCTACGACTCCTTCCTGCTGTATGTGTACAGCGACGGCGCCCTGAAGCTGTGGATTGACGGGGAGGAGGCGCCTGCCTCCCTGGAAATGACCAATGTGCCCCAAATCAGCGGCCTGTACGAGGAATACGAATTTGAGGTCGCCCAAAAAAAGGTTCTGGACATGGAGCGCGATATCAACCTGAAGCGGATGATCTCCATCAACTATGGGGACTACGCCTGGGGCGCCCTGTGCGACCGGGTGAAGTGGGCCGAAACAGACGGGCGGGAGAAGGGCAGCGTGGCCACGGTGAACTATAACCGGGGCGGCCTGTATGAGAACATCGAGTATTTCGACCGCAGCTCCTACGCGCCCACCGACCAGTTTATCCTTTCCGGCCTGGCCGAAGGTGAGGCCGAGATTACGGTGGAGCATGCCCTCACCGAGGCCAACGCCACTCTGGACTTGAGCGTGAAAACCCTGGCCGACAAGCTCTACTTGTTCCAGTGCTACCCCAAGCTGACCACCACCCTCACCTATACCAACGGCAATGGGGAGCGCAAGACCGTGAAGAGCCAGGGAGACGGCCGTGCCGCCGTCTATGAGGAAAGCGGCATCGCCTCCGACGTGTACTGCCGCTCCGAGGCCACGGAGGGGAGCGACATCGCGGTCTATCTGGGCACGGTGTACCAGCCCAACCTGGTTTCCGGCGAGCGGGATTCCACCCGCCTGGAGCTCTATCCCCTGAATAACCTGCAGCTTCGCCGGGCGGCCCAGGCCACCCTCTACTTCAAGCAGCCCGACGGCACGCCCTATACCGGCAGCGTCACCTTCCGCGGCGGCGTTTACCGGGAAGGGGAGTATGCGGAAAAAGCCCAGTTCGCCTTCCAGGGCGAGGAGGCCGTCAACAAAAACGGCGCCGAGGACCAGACGGTCAGTTTGGGACCGGACGGCAAGCTGGCGGTGACCATGGATATCACCCAGTTTACCACGGCCTCCCGGCCCGACGCGGTACAGAACGCGGTGCAGGCGGGGGAAAACATCCAGTACATCATGGAGCTGCGCTTCGGGAACGACAAAGACTACCAGCCCATTTTCACCAGCGTGGACGCTTCCCTGAACGAGGCGGACATCACCTCCTCCGGCGACGCCATCTATACTTTGACCAAAGCGGAGAAAAAGGCCCCCTTTATCGCGGGGCAATCCACCCGCTACGCCGAAAAAGGAGACCGCTTCCCCGTGCTGGGCTACACTGGGAACGTGGGTCCCAACACCACCTATCCCAGCGTCTGGCTGTCCACCTCTGTGCTGTGGTGGGGGGATGAACTGCCCGAGAACGTCAAAAAGGCCGCCAACAGCGTGACCATACAGGACGCCTCGCAGCAGACCCTGCTGAACCAGACCGTGGAAAACACCGTCTACCCCTTCAGCACCATGCTGCTCACCACCCACACGGTCCGGGTGGACCAACGCTCCATGGACCGGCTGGGCATGGCCACCTATGACGCCCGGAACCTGAAGATCACCCTGAGCCGGGATGGGAAAAACACCTATCAGTCCAGCACCCTGCCCTTTAAGCTGGTGAACATGATCGGTGCCCCCGCCTCGGAAAGCGCCGAGTCCCTGTCAGCCGCGCTGGAGCAGCTGGGTGGCACCAGCGTGGACGCCGGTTCGGACAACAAGATGAGCACGGCCGACAAGCTGCTCCAGATGGGGATGGAGCTGGTGTCCAGCGACTCGAACTACTCCACCGAAAAAACAGGCTTCAGCCTGAAGCTCTCCCCCACCAAAGACCCCCTGCGGTTTTTGGGCTTTATCACCGCCAACGGCGGCAACATGGAGAGCGGCCACAACGTCACCGGCGTCTACCCCGCCGACGGCAGCGGCGGCGGCAAGAAGCAGACCAGCGACTTTGACTATGTGCCCTCCATTTTCTCCATTGCCCAAATGTGCAAGGGCACCTACCTGGGCAAGCAGGAAGCGGATGCGATGGACGCCATTGAGGGTAAGGGCGTGCGCAGCCTCAGCTTTGACCTGGGCGGCTACATGGAATCGGAAATCGTTTACAACACCACCCATAAGAAGTGGGAGATTCACGTGCTCAACGGCGGCTTCCATGCCGGCGGCGGCGTGAGCTATTCCTGGCAGTCCAATATGGTGGTGGGCGTGGTGCCCGTGGTCATTTCCCTGACCCTCGGGGGGACCATAGAGGTCTCTATGGACGCCCAGGACGGCAATTATACCTATTATCTGGGCGGCGTGGGAACCGCCGACAGCGAGGACGCCGTCAAAGTGAGCATGGCGGACACCGACTTCCTGACGGAACTGCGGGTTTACCTCTATGCCCGTATCTTCGCAGGCATCGGCTTCGACATCTCCATTGTGGCCCTGAAGGTGGGAATTTTCGGGCAGATTGACGCGGATATGCAGTTCCAGTGGCTCAACCGGCCCTATCTGGGAGGCGAAAACAAGGGGTATGCGCTCAGCGACGTGGGAGCGGAGGGCACCAGGGATCAAGCTGTTCTGGACGGCCAGCATTTCTCCGCCACCGGCACCGCGGGCATTGAATTCTATTTCAAGTTCCTCTTCGTGAGCTATGAGAAGATCTTCGCCTCCAAATCCATCGAGCTGTTCAATACGGGAACGGGCCAATGGAAGCAGATCCAGGACATCTGGGCGGCAAACGCCAAGATCAACGGTGCGAAAGTGCGGCGCATGTCGGTCAACGGCCAGACCTGCTACGAGGTCGATCTGGGGGCCCAGCTGGAGGACAGGAGCTACCTGAACAGCGGCGTGCCGCGGATCTGGGGCAGCCCGGCCAACGGCATCAGCCTGCTCAGTGTGGACACGCAGCAGGGCGTGACGGAAAGCCTGCAGACCAACGCCTATCCCTACTCGAACCCCGTGGTATCCGACGACGGGCAGATGATGGCTTACCTGTCCGACAGGGGAAATGCGGACGTCTCCGCCACTCGGGCCATGTGTTCCGTTAAGTCCGGCGGATCGTTCCCGGAGGGGAGTCCCATCAGTAACGAGGGATATGGGGATTCCTCCCTCCAACTGGCCGGTACGGCAGACAGCGCCGTGGCCGTGTGGGTGCGGCAGTCCCAGCAGGTCGCGAAGGAAATTACCGGCTACGACGGGGAAAACAACCCCATCTATGCGCCCCTGACCCCCGAGGACCAGGCCCTGCAGAGCAATTCCACCGAGGTGATGGCCTCCCTGTGGAACGGAAGCGCCTGGGCGACCACCCGCCTGACCGAAAACGGCACCCCCGACTTGGCCCCTGTGGCGGCCACCAACGGGAAAAAGACCATCGTGGCCTGGCGCTCGGCCGTCCCCAGCAGCAACGAGGCGGTGACCACCTTTGACCAGCAGGATCAGATCCTCTGCCGCGTCTACGACCATGCAGCCAAAAACTGGGGCGAAGCCTTCACCCTCTACGACGGCAGCTCCGCCGCCGGGGCGGTAAAGGGCCTTCAAATCGCCATGATGGAGGACGGCGCCGCAGCCGTGGCCTACACGCTGGACACCTCCGCCGGGCAGGCGCAGGACGACACCAGCGGCTGGGAAACTATGGCCGCCATCATCCCTCTCGATGAGAAGACCGAAGACGGGAAGACCGAAGAGAAGAAAACCGCCGGCAAGGACGCCGTGCGCACCATCCGCCTGACGGAAGACAAGGCGCTGGACGAAAATCCCCAGATTGCCGCCGTCTATTTCGGCGATACGCAGCGCTTTGTGGTGGGCTGGCATACCCAGCAAACCGTCACGGAATCCGGCAATTTGGAGGACGATATCCGCCTGGCCGCCTTTGACGCCGACGGCGCCCTCTACAACGGAATGCCCGACTCCGTGGGGGTGATCACCGCCGGCACAGACCTGCGGGTGGGCTCCAACTTCCGCTTTGCCAAGAACGCCGGGAACATCGAAGACCTGTCCCTGGTGTGGGTGGACTCTGTGGCTCCGGAGGACGGCGGGAACGCCGAGAACCTGGATGAAGCCTATAAGGAAGTGGGCTATGACGTGCTCAAGGCCGTGAAGTTCATCGACGTGCAGGACCGGCTCTCCCTTTCCGCCGCCGTGGAGGTGGCCAAGATGAAGGGGGAGAACGGGAAGCCCAACAGCCTGGTGGACCACTTCGACGCCTGGATGGACGAAGGCGAGGTGAAATCCATCCTCCTGGCCACCAGTTATTCGGGGAGCAAGACCCGGACCGTGGAGGTGGAGATGAACGGCACAACCACTTCTATGGAACTCCAGGTGGCCGACCCCGTGTCCGGCATGTACACAGCCACGGGAACCTTTCTCAATCAAATCGAGGTGCCCACCGTGGCCTTCGACTATGACGACATCTACCTGAATACCGATATCCCGGTGCAGTTCACCGTGCGCAACAGCGGCAAGGACTCCATCGGCAGCGTGAGCATTCAGCTGGGCGGGGGCGATACGCAGACCATCGACGGCCTGAACCTGATGCCCAATGAGACCACCATCCTCACCGCCCTCTGCCCCGTGGGCAGCACGGTGGAGAATGTGGACTATACCGTGACAGCCTCCTTCACCGGGGGAGACTCGAGCCAGCAGTCCGGCAGTCTGTGCCTGGATATCCCCGATGTGGGCTTCTCCGGGCTGACCCTGGACGAGGCCGCGGACGGGAAGCGGACCCTTCGCTTCTCCCTGTACAACCAGCTCACCGCCCCGCTGAAGGCGGGCCGTGACACTGTTCAGGTGGCCTTCTATTCCGACCCGTCCCATACCGAGCCGCTGCTGTCCAGCAGCGGCGAGGCGCTGAAGCTCACCATCACAGACGAGCAGGATTTGACCCTCATCAACAGCGGCGCCTACAGCCGTACGGTCACTGCGGACCTCACCAAAATTCTGGGCTCCGGCACGGAAGTCCCGGACGGCGGCGTCCCGGTGTATGCCATGGCCTGGATCGAGCAGCAGATCCGCCCCGCCGTGCTGAACCGCAGAAATGCGAGAAGCGCCGAAATGGGCGTGATCGGTGAATTCCACACCAGCAACAACTATTCCCAGCTGAACCTTCAGGGCCTGCTGGGGCAGTACGGCAACGCCCCGGTCCATATGAACAGCACATTGACCAGCGAGGGCGGCAGCACCGTCGTCACCGTGACCATCCAGAACAACAGCCTGAAGGAGAAGACCAGCGGCAACCTGATCGTCACCCTGCTGGACGCCGGGGGGAAGGTGCTGGGGCAGCAGCAGAGCTATTCTGCCGGAGCCCCCAACGACGGCCTGCTCTCTCTGGGAATCGAAGAGATAAAGGATGTACAGTTCACCTTTGCGGGCCAGGCGGGCGCGTCGGTTCAGGTGGCCTATTCCGACGCGATGCTGAACGAGGAGGTAACAAACAACGCAGCTCTGGACCAGCTTGCCCTTTCCGGGGTTCCCCTGACCGTCGAAACCCGGGAGGAGAAGGACGGCACGGAGCAGATCTGGTTTGTGGGCAAAGGAAGGGATCTGAACCAGGCCCTTCTGACCGTGGTCCCGCAGGACCCCCGTGCCTCCGTTCAGGTGGACAAAACCGAGTATACGGCGGCCCGGCAGCTTCGCCTGTCCGGCGGCCTGAACCGGTATACCGTCACCATCACCGCGCCGGACGAGACCACCGTGCAGACCTATTATCTGGAGGTGAGCAACACGCTTTCCCCCAGCGGCGGAGGCTCCGGCTATTCGGTCACCGTACCGGAAAAGACGGACCACGGCACGGTGACCGCCAACCCGGACCAGGCTGAGGAAGGCCAGGCCGTCGCCATCACCGTCACGCCGGAACAGGGCTACATGCTGGAGAAGCTGACGGCTGTGGATGAAAAGGGAAATAAGCTTACGCTCACCAACCTTGGAGACGGAAAGTACACCTTTACCATGCCGGGCTCCAAGGTGGAGGTCCAGGCCGCCTTTAAGCCCGCGGCGTTCCCCTTTGCCGACGTTTCCGAAAGCGACTGGTTCTACGGCTCCGTCAAGTATGTCTATGAAAACGGCATGATGAACGGCACCGGATATACCACGTTCTCGCCCTACCTCAACACCAGCCGCGGTATGATCATGACGGTGCTGTACCGTCTGGAGGGCAGCCCCGCAGTCAGCGGCGGCAGCGGCTTTACCGATGTGGCGGCGGGCCAATATTACACCGACGCGATCACCTGGGGCAGCGCCCACGGCATCGTGCTGGGCTATGAGAACAACCGCTTCGGCCCCGACGACGACGTGACCCGCGAACAGCTTGCGGCAATCCTATACCGCTACGCGCAGTACAAGGGGTATGACGTCACCGCCGGCGGCAGCGGCGTCATCACCGGCTATGAGGATGCGGAAACGGTCAGCAGCTACGCCGTCACCCCCATGAAGTGGGCGGTGGGAACCGGTGTGATAAACGGCTCGGAAAACAGGCTGCTGCCCCGGAATATGGCGACCCGCGGAGAGGCGGCGGCCATGTTCATGCGCTTCTGCAGAAAGGTGGCCCAGGCGGCCCGGTAAAAATTTCTCTACGGATGCAGAATGTCTGCCGCCTCCCCCGCTGTCAAAGGGGGGAGGCGGCAGACGGGAAAAGGCCCCGGAAAAACCGGGGCCTTTTTGAACGTCTGAGGGGAGGCTGGAACAGGGCCTCCCCAAAAAAAGCAAACAAAAACCGGCGCCTTTTCAGAGCGGTTCAGGCTCGAAAAAGGGCGCCGGTTTTTTGTTTTCTTTCAGGCTTCCTTGTATAAGCCGCCGCAGCCGTTCTGTTTGCGGCGGCTCTTTTTTAGTCTCCGGAGACGCTGCCGCCGGAGGAAAGTTCGGAATCCAGGCCGGAACCGGGGGCGCTGCTGAGGCCGCCGTCCACGCCGGAGCCGTCGGATGAAAGGCCGCTGCCGCTGCTTTCCGGCTCAAAGAAGGATTCCACGGCGGACTCCACACGGCTTACCGTGGAGGCGATGTCATCGCCCACACGGGAGGCCGCGTTGGAGATGTCGTTCTTTGCCTTATCGCCGCAGCCCGCGAACAGAACGCTGATCAGGGCGCCGCAGAGAAGCACTGCAAAAAGTTTTTTTCTTATCATGAGGATAACTTCCTTTCCATTTTCGTAAGCGCTGAACCGATCCGGCGTCCGGTCTGCAGGAGGAACGTCCAGCCGTCCGGCGCGGTTTGTTCAGCGGTTACTTTACGGCATAGCCGATTTGAGCATTACTATAATTGCCGCGGCGGGCCAAAAAATACGCGGCTTCCGGTGATTGAAAAAAATTTTTTGAAATGTTAGAATACCTTAAAGAACTTTTAAGGTTGTGAGCATATGGTATACACGGTAACATTGAATCCTGCCATCGATTATATTGTCTCCCCGGCAAAGTTTTCCGCCGGGGAAATCAACCGCTATCAAAAAGCCGTCTACGGGCCCGGGGGAAAGGGCGCCAACGTCTCCCTGCTGCTCTCCTCCCTGGGGGTGCGCAACAGGGCGCTGGGCATCTGCGCCGGGTTTTCCGGCGGCGAGATTGTGCGCCTGCTGGAGGAGCGGGGCTGCGAGACGGATTTCGTCCGCATGCCCCAGGGCCATTCCCGCATCAACGTAAAGGTCTGCGCCCCGGACGGGGAGGAGACCGACCTCAACGGGGACGGCCCGGACACGCCGCCCGAGGCGGTGGAGGAGCTGCTACAAAAGCTGGACGGCCTGGGGGAGGGGGATACCCTGGTCCTGGCCGGGAGCATCCCCAGGTCCGTGCCGGGAGACATCTATGCCGCCATGCTGCGCAGGCTGGAGGGGCGCGGCGTGCTGGCTGTGGTGGACGCCACGGGGGAGGCCCTGCGTTGTGTCCTGCCCTGCAGGCCGTTTCTGGTAAAGCCCAACAGCGACGAGCTGGGGGAGCTGTTCGGCGTGGAGATTCCGGATGTGGGTACCGCGAAGGAATATGCCAAGCTGCTGGTGCGGGAAGGCGCGAGAAACGTGGTGGTCTCCATGGGGGACAAGGGCGCGCTGCTGGTGGGTGAAACCGGGCAGAGCCTGTTTTGCCGGGCAGTCAGGGGAGAGGCCGTCTCCACCGTGGGGGCGGGGGATTCCCTGGTGGCGGGCTTCCTGTACGGCTACGGGCTGCACGGCACCCTGCAGGGCGCGCTGCAGTGGGGCGTCGCCGCGGGAGCGGCCACCGCTTTTTCCAAGGGGATCGCCTCCGGGGACGCGGTGAAAGCGCTGTATCCCCGGGCGGGAAATCCCAGCCCCATCTGAAAGCCGCGCAAAACTGCCGCGGCCTGCAGCGCCATTTTCTGCCGGCGGCACATTTCCGTTGACAGGGAGGATGTTTGAACGTACAATGGTATATGTATCACCAGGTATCCGCCGGGCAGATCATACCGGACCTGTACCGCGCTTACCGGAGAAGCCAAGGGCAATTTTGTGATAAGGAATTGTGAAATGAAAAATAAGTATGGAAGACCGCTGGAAGACGAATTCCGTTCTTCCCAGGTATACAGGACCCTGTCCGGTTCCGGCAGCTATGTGGCGGACAAAATTGCGGAGGGGCTGGGAAAAGCGGCGGAAGGGATAGATTCCGCCCTGGGCGGCAGAAACGCCCCGTCCAGGCGGGGCGCGCCTCCTGCGGGGAACTATTATCCCCCAAACCCGGGGCCGAATCCCCGGGGCAGCGGGCCCATGCCGGGGGGACCCTATCCGGGGCAGCCCCAAGCGGGACCCCGGGGCGGAAACGGCCAGTACGCGGCCCGGCCCAACCCCGGCCCGGACGGCTATTACCATTATCGGGGCACGCCGCAGCAGCCGGTTCGTCCGCCGCAGCAGACGAGGCAGGCCGCGCCGCCGCCTCCCCC
>NZ_LT160635.1:169438-250936 GCF_900048895.1 Neglectibacter timonensis
CTCCCCCGCCGCCCGGCTACCGCCCGCCCAGACAGCAGGCGGCTCCGCGCCCCGCGGGGGTGAATCCCGCGCCGGCGCCGCAGATGAAGCTGGTGCGCCGCCCCAGTGTGGCAAAATACTATATTACCGGGGTTACGGCGCTGCTCTACGCGCTGATGCTCCCCATGAACGAGCCCGCGCATTTCGCGGTGTTCGCCATTGTGGAGGTGCTGATTTTCCTGCTTTCCGGGCTGGTTTTCAAGGGCAAAAAGGAGTTTGTGCCCGCAGAGGCGGAAAAGCCCAAGGAAAAGCCGAAGGAGGAGCCCAAAAAGGAAGAGGAAAAACCCTCCCGCACTGGCAACCCGGAGGTGGATAAAATCATCGACGAGGGGAACGGCTACCTGAAGAAGCTGCGCGCCGCCAACGACGCCATTCCCGACGAGGCCCTTTCCGACTGTATCGACAGGATGGAGCGGGCTTCCTCTGACATCTTCAAGTTTATTGCGGAGAACCCGGCGAAAGCGCCGCAGATCCGGAAATTCATGAACTATTACCTGCCCACCACGCTGAAGCTGCTGGGCAGCTACCAGCGCCTTGCCAGCCAGTCGGTGAAGGGGGAGACCATCACCTCCACCATGTTCAACATCGCCGGGATGATGCACACGGTGGCCGACGCCTTTGAAAAACAGCTGGACTCCCTGTTCGGCGACGAGGCTATGGATATCTCCGCGGACATCACCGTATTCGAAACCCTTTTAAAGCAGGAGGGGTTTGTGGAGGACAAAAAGGAAGAAGGCTGAAGCAGGGGAGAGCCCGCGGCCCGTTAAAAGGGTATTTGCCGGGATTTTTACAGGAAAGAATTCGGTTACCGCCGTTACCGTTATTATGAAAAGGAAGGGAAGATCACCATGGATGAAATTAAATTGACACTGGACGCGGAACCCCCCAGGGTTCCCGCGCTCACGCTGGAGGGCGCCCAAGCGCCCAGCCTCACCCTCGCGCCGGAGGAAAAGCCGGAGGAGAAGGCGGAGCCTGTGGTGCTGGACGAGAGCATCCTCTCGCCGGAAGAGCAGAAGGTGGTCAACGAGTTTGCCGACAAGATCGACCTTACGAACAGCACCATGGTGATGCAGTACGGCGCCGCCGCCCAGAAGAAGATCGCCTCCTTTTCCGACAGCGCTCTGGACAAGGTGAAGACCAAGGACCTGGGCGAGGTGGGGGAGGATATTTCCAACCTGGTGGTGGAGCTGAAGGGCTTCGACATCGACGAAGAGGAGAAGAAGGGCTTCTTCGGCTTCTTTAAAAATACCAGCAACAAGATTACCGCCATGAAGGCCCGGTATGACAGCGCGGAGGTCAACGTAAACAAGATCGCCGCAGCGCTGGAAGCGCACCAGGTGCAGCTGATGAAGGACGTGGTGATGCTGGATAAGCTTTATGAGATGAACCTGAACTATCACAAAGAGCTTTCCATGTACATCATCGCGGGCAAGAAAAAGCTGCAGCAGGAGCGGGCCACCACCCTCAAAGAGCTGCAGGATAAGGCGCGCCAGACCGGCCTTGCGGAGGATGCCCAGGCGGCCAACGACTTTGCCCAGCAGTGCGATGGCTTTGAAAAGAAGCTGCACGACCTGGAGCTGACCCGCATGGTGAGCGTGCAGATGTCGCCCCAGATCCGCCTGGTGCAGAACAACGACAAGATCATGTCGGACAAGATACAGTCCACCCTGGTGAACACCATCCCCCTCTGGAAGAGCCAGATGGTGCTGGCCCTGGGCGTGGCCCATTCCGAGCAGGCGGTGCGCGCCCAGAGGGAGGTCTCCGACATGACCAACGCCCTGCTGCGCAAGAATGCGGAAAAGCTGAAGATGAGCACCATCGAGACCGCGAAGGAATCCGAGCGGGGCGTGGTGGATATGGAGACCCTGCGCATCACCAACCAGTCGTTGATTCAGACCTTGGACGAGGTGGTCAGGATTCAGGACGAGGGCCGCAGCAAGCGCCGTGCCGCGGAGCAGGAGATCGGCCGCTTGGAGGGCGAACTCAAGCAGAAGCTGCTGGACATCCATACCTGACGGCCCGTGCGGGCTTGGGATGAGCCGGGGACAGGGGACTTGTTTTCCGGGAACCGGAAGAAAGGAACGCGTTTATGAAACAGAAAAGAATCGCCGCGGCGGTGGTGATGGTGTGCATGGTGCTGCTGGCTTTGCCGCTGGGAGTGAACCGTTCCCTCACAAAGCTGCGGGAAGAGGCGGAAAATTCCTATTATTATGACAGCACGGGGTTTGCCGTCTATTCCGGTATCGATGCCAGGGAAGACGCGGCCAGCAACATGCTCACCGTGGCGAAGCGGTATACGGAGGAGAATGAAAAGCTGGAACCTCTGATCAACGAGCTGGACAGGGCGATCAAGGTTTCCCAAAACACCACCTACGGGGATTTTGGGGAGGAGGCCGAGGCCAACCTGCGTCTGGGAGACGCCGCCCAGGTACTTTTTGAGGAGCTGGAGAAGACCCAGCTCTCTGAAACAGACAAAAAGTACCCCGGCCAGCTGATGGCGCAGATGAAGTCCCAGCAGGACATGATTGTGCGCAGCAGCTATAACGACGACGCCAGGGCTTTCAATGAGAGGCTGGAACGGTTTCCCGTGAACTTCTTAAAGTATGCGGCATTTGTGAAACCGCTGGGTGTTTTTGAGGAAAATTGACCGGCTTCCCCCTTCCGGCAGGCGCCGGAGGGGGGAAAACTTTGGAAAGGGGGCCAACCCTATGAAGCATAGCACAAAGTACCTTAGGAGGCTGGCATCGCTGTGCTGTACGGCGGTGCTGTTCCTGTTTTCAGCCGCTGTGCCCGCTCTGGCTGCCGTGCCGGAGCGGCCGGCCAACCTGTATGTGCTGGACAGCGCCGGCGTGCTCTCGGAGGAGACGGAGAAAAAGATCGTTTCCGCCAATGAGAAGCTGTTCCGGGAGACCGGAGCGGAGATCGTGGTGGTGGCGGTGGATTTCCTGGATGGCGAGACGCTGGAGGATTACGTCTACTCGATCTTTAACAGCTGGGGGATCGGTTCCTCCCAGAGAAACAACGGCCTGCTTCTGGTGATGGCCATTGCGGAGGACGATTACATGGCCCAGTCGGGCTACGGCATTGTGGATTATTTCAGCGGCAGCAAGCTCAAGGGCATGCTGGACGAGTATCTGGAAACGGATTTTGCCGCCGGGAATTACGACGAGGGCGCTTTGAAATTTTTTGAAGCGGCGGTTTCCGAAATGAATTCCTATTACCGGACCCACACCGACGAATATACGGACCAGGGGACCGGCTTTGAAAACGGCGGCGTGGTGGACCGTCCCTACTACGAATCCCAGGGGAGCGGAAACGGTTCCTCTTCCGGCATCGGCTTTGTATTTTCCCGTGTTTTCTCTGTTCTGTTCCGCGTTGTGATCATTGTGCTGGTGGTGGTGGTCTTTATCGTGATTCTGCGGGCGCTGGGCGGACGGGGCGGAAGAGGCGGCGGCTCCGGAGGCGGAGGCGGCGGGTTCTGGACCGGTATGTTCCTGGGGAACATGGTGGGGAACCGCCGCAGCCGCTGGCGCGGGCCTCCGCCCGCGGCGGCGGCTTCACCCGCGGCGGAGGTTCCCGCGGCGGCGGCGCAGGACGCAGGTAAGGAAGGACGCTCCGTATTCTGCCGCTGGGGTGTGAGCAGGGAGTTTTCCACCTCATCCAGCAGATTCCGCAGGAATCTGTTCGCCTTCTCCCCTCAAGGGGAAGGCGAAGGACGTTCCACCTCATCCGTCACGGCGCAGCCGTGACACCTTCCCCTCAAGGGGAAGGCTAAGGGCGCCTTTCTCCAGCCCGGAAGCAAAAGATACTCGAACGAAGTGAGAGCATCTTTTGCTGGAGGGCTGGAGCATAAGGTTCTTTGCCAAGCTTTCTGCGAAAGAAAGCGGAAGGAGGAAGAGATGAAGAAATATTTTTTGTTTGACCTGGACGGGACCCTGACGGATACGGGGGAGGGGATTCTCAAGAGCGTGCAGTATGCGCTGGACGCTTATGGAATCCATGGGGAGCCGGAGGAAAAGCTCCGGCGGTTCGTGGGGCCGCCCCTGCACCAGTCCTTTATGGAATACTACGGCTTTCCGGAAGAGCAGGCGTTTGAAGCGGTGGAGAAATACCGGGAACGCTATCGGGAAAAGGGCGTGTTTGAAAATTCTCTGTACCCAGGTATGGAGCGGCTGCTGCCCGCTTTGGCCCAGAGGGCAACCCTCTGCGTGGCCACCTCCAAGCCGCTGGTGTTCGCCTCCCAGATTCTGAAGATGCGCGGAGTGGACGGCTGCTTCACGGTTACGGTAGGGGCGAACCTGGACGGCACCATGACGGATAAGGCCGAGGTGATCGGAGAGGTGCTGCGGCGGCTGGGCAGTCCGGAGCCGACGGAAGCGGTCATGGTGGGAGACCGGAAGCACGACATCCTGGGGGCCAAGGCCTGCGGGCTGGAGAGTATCGGCGTGGAATACGGCTTCGCCGAGACGGGTGAACTGCGGCAGGCCGGGGCAGAGTATGTGGTCCCCACAGTGGACGCCCTGGAAGAGCTTTGTCTGAGGCTGGTGTAGATGCCGGCAGACCTGTTCCGGAGGAAGGTTGGGGGCGCGATACGCTGCAGCAGCGGCGGAAGATCGTTTTTAGATGCCGTACCCGTTTTCGTAAAAAGGCCCTGACGCAGGAAAAGACTGTGTCAGGGCTTTCTGTCTGCTGTGCGCTTTTACAAAACCTGTTCAAGCTGAATTCTGACTTTATTTTTTGGGGAATTCGTTCTTTATGTCACTGATACCGGCGATATAATTTAAGTCTACGTTATAGAATTTTGCCAGAGCGATCAGACAGTCAAGAGGAATCCGAACTTTTCCCTTTTCATAATCAGAGTAGGTCGTTTGCGCCACATGAATCCCGTGGGCAACCTCAGTCTGATTCAGGTCCTCATCTTCCCGCAGCGCTTTCATACGCTCCATCCATGTCATTTCTCTCACCTCTATCAGCATCTTATCTGATCGCAGTATTTTAGATTGACTTTTAACGGTGTTTCCGTTAAAATTAATTTAAATGGAAACGGGAAGAACAGATATGCAGGGGGTTGGTTTGAGAAAGAACTAAAACCAAAGCAGAACCCGGGCAAATAGGAGGACGAACCATGATGCGTTCCCTTTGAGGGGGACGCCCTTAACCGGGAGCCGGACTTCAAGGACTGGCTCCCGGTGGTTAATATTTCATACAGGGAGGCGAAATGTGATGCAGAGTAATCAGAAAAAAATCCTGATCGTGGTGGACATGCAGAACGATTTTATCACCGGGGCGCTGGGGTCGGAGGAGGCCCGGGCCATTGTGCCCAAGGTCTGTGAGAAGATCAAGGCATTTGACGGTGAAACGCTCTTTACCCGGGATACCCACGGGCCGGAGTATCCGGAGACCCAGGAGGGGAAAAACCTGCCGGTGTCCCACTGTGTCAAGGGAACCTGGGGCTGGGAGCTGGAACCCCATATCGAGGCGCTGCGCGGTTCCGCCCCCATTGACAAGCCCGCTTTCGGCTCTGTGAGCCTGGCGGAGGCGCTGAGAGACAGGGAACGGTGCGGCGGCCTGGAAGAAATCGTGCTGGTGGGGCTGTGCACCGATATCTGCGTCATCTCCAACGCCGTTTTGCTGAAGGCCTTTCTGCCGGAGACCCGGATTACGGTGGACGCCGCATGCTGCGCGGGGGTGACGCCGGAAAGCCACAGAACCGCCCTGGAAGCCATGAGGGCCTGTCAGATCCGGGTGGAAGAGGCGGAATGCTGAGGCTGCGGACGGGAGAGACTGCGATAGAATAAAGAGAGTGCTGACCGTGTTGAACTGAACCGGAGGTTTTTGACGCCAGCCAAACTTTTCGTAAATGGGGGGAGTTCCATGAAGCCGGATCAGGAGAGGCCGGAGGAATATAAAATGCGGCTGGAAATCGCCCTGAAGGCCGCAAAAATCTGTGTTTTTGAAGTGGATATCCCCCGGCAGGCCTATATCTATTTTTTCAACGCATGGGATATTTTTCACGTATCCGATGAAAAAATACTGAAGGATGTTTCCGAATTTGCGTGCTTGAATCCGGAGGATTATCAAAAGGCGATTTCTGACTATTTTTCCCACCCAGGCGACCAAGAAGCGATCGATGAGGCGTTTCGGAACATCTACAGCGGCCTTCCTGCCTCGTATGAGGCGCGGATGAGGGCGGGGGGATCCTCATATCGCTGGTGCAGGATTGACGCGACCCCGGTACTGCAGGACGGCGTTCCCGTCAGGATGATCGGAGTGATTACCGATATCGACAAGCTCAAGCAGGAAACCTTTGCCTTGGAAAAAGCTGTCATGCTGGACAGCTTTACCGGACTTTACAACAAGAAAAGGTTTATAGAATTGTCTGAACGGATATTGACGGAGCATCAGGATCAGAGCCATGCGCTGCTTCTGCTGGACATAGATAATTTTAAGCAGATCAATGATACTCTCGGCCACCAGGTAGGGGATCAAGTCCTCCGGCTGGTTTCAGAAATGCTGAGGGAGGCTTTCCAGGAGAGGGATATCGTCGGGAGGTTCGGCGGCGATGAATTTGTGGTTTTGTGCAGGAATCTGACAAATTGGGAATGGCTGGTTCAAAAGCTGGAAGCCATTCTTTGCTGCGGAGAGGTTAGGGGAATCGTCTGCACCAACAGTGTGGGGATCGCGCTCTTTCCCGGGGACGCGGCGAATTTTTATCAGCTGCTGGAAAATGCGGATGTAGCCTTGTATCAATCAAAGCAGCGCAAGCGCGCCTATACGTTCTATACCAAGGAATAGCACCGGCTTTCCCGCCCTTCGGCAGCAGGCGCGCCGGGAGGAGAAATCAGCTCGGCAGGAGATGGAACGGATTCTTTGGAAAGGCTTCCTTTTTTTATAAAAAATGATACAATGGCAGAAAGACAATCCCCTCTGCCGGAGAGAGGTCCGAGGGGAGGCTTTCCCGGAGAAAGGAAGAGGATTGCGTTGAAAAAGAAGCTGTTTTCCCTGCTGCTGGCCGTTGTAATGGTGGTTTCTGCGGCCCCTGCCGCCCTGGCGGCCACGCCGTTCCGCGATTTGGAACAGGACGCCTGGTACATTCCGGCGGTGGACTACGTCTATGAAGAAGGACTGTTTGGCGGAGTGTCCGCTACGGAATTTGCCCCCAACCAGCCCATGACCCGGGCCATGTTCGTCAAGGTGCTGGCCAACAACACCGCGAATTTTACCCCCTATGACGGCAGTACGCCCTTTACCGACGTGCGCCCCGGGGACTGGTACTGCGACGCGGTGAACTGGGCCTATCAGAACGTGATCGTCAACGGCGTCAGCGAAACCAGGTTCGACCCCGGCGCCAACGTCACCCGGGAGCAGATGGTGACCATGCTCTATAAGTACGCCGTCGGCATCGGGGCAGACACCACAATCGACAGCGACAGGTGGAAGCAGTATCGGGATTTTTCCGCTGTCTCCGGCTACGCCAGGACGCCCATGCGCTGGGCGCTGGGAAAGGGGATCATCAACGGTGTGACCGCTGATACCCTGAAGCCCAAAGCAAACGCCCTGCGGTGCGAGGTGGCGAGGATGTTCCAGAACGCCGCCTTTCTGCTGCCGCCCGGAAGCAGCACGGTATCGCCGGAGAGCAAGCCGGACCCGGCCCTGCCCATGGTCAGGGCGCTGCGCCTGAGTCACCGGCAGCTGCGGGCCTGGGGCGCTGTGGAAACGGACAGTATGTCCGGCGACTATCAGTCCATGGTGGTCAGGTACAAGCTCTTCCCGGAGCTGGATTTTTACCTGCCCTATACCACCCTGGACGACAGCTCCATGCCGGAGGCGGTGGTGGGTACCCTGGACCAGGTGTTCCCCCGCATTGTGGGGAGGTCTGTGGGCACGGCGGCAAACTATCTGGGAGGGAACTTTTCCCTGTTATATCACCCGTTTCCCGATTACCCTCAGGAGGGCTGGTATGAGGTGGCGTACAGAACGGAAAACTGCCGGTTCTACATCAGCATGATGAAGCCGGACCGGTTCTCCGCCTCCGACATCATCGAAATTCAGCCCCTGAAGCCCCTGACGCCCTCTGTGCCGGAAAGCGGACCCGCCCGGATCCAGGACTATCTGGACTGCCTGGACCTGACGCTGTATGAGGCGATGCAGAAATATGGCGTGACGCCGGACGATTCCTATTACGCCTATATGGGGGACAGGATCGCCTTTGAATCCCTGCCCGGGGCGAATTATACCTGCCCGAACCTGAGGGCCAGCAAGTATTCCCGGAACTATGCCTACCTGGATGAACCCCTCTCCGGGGTGACTGCTGCGGCAGAGCTTCTGATACCGGAGCTGGTGGGAACCCCCTATGGGGACTATGACGCGAGCCTTACCGATTACAGTGGGATTTTTCACTTCGAGCGGGACGGATATACGTATTTTGTGAAGTTCAGCCGCAATCCGGAGGAGCTGATCCCCGCCGATGCGGAGGTGTCGGTCTTTCAGAACCGCTCCTAGGCAGCCGCAGAACCAATCGCGCCTGATGCAGCGCTTACGCAAGGGAAAGGCAAGGGGAAGCGTGCAAAAAGATGTTCTCGCTTCGTTCGGCCATCTTCTGGCCCGTATTCTGCCGCCGGGGAGAGGGGACGAGGCTTTCCACGATGCCTAACTGAATAGAAAAAGAGACGTTTCGGAGAAATTTTCACCCGGATCGTCTCTTTTTTGTACAGCGGGGGATGGATTTGTCTTGACAAAATAATAAAATGATATTAAAATAATATCATAACAAAATCAGAAAGAGGGAATTGGCATGGAGGGCAAGGAAAAAATGGTCAACCGTTATCAGGAAAGGGAGGCAAAGGCGGCCAACGGCTTTATGATGCTGCTTGTCACAATCCTGGTGTTCGCGGCGGCGGTATGCGGCATTGTGTTCGGGGCGATTCAGCTGGATGAGTACGGCAGCGGCCTGGGCGCGTTCCTGCTGGCGCTGGGCGTGGTGTGCATCCCCCTGGGGTGCATCCTGTGCCCCGGCTTCAAGGTGCTCAATCCCAACGAGGCGGTGGTGCTGACCCTGTTCGGCAAGTACTACGGCACCATCAAGCGGGACGGCTTCTTCTGGACCAATCCCTTCTGCGCCTGCATCAACCCGGGCTCGGAGCGCACGGTGACCACCATGGGAGCAAACGGCATGAATATCTCCTTCGGCGGCACACGGAAAATCTCGCTCAAAACCATGACGCTGAACAATGAAAAGCAGACGGTCAACGACGAGCGGGGCAACCCCATCATCATCGGCACCATCGTCATCTGGCGGGTGGTGGACACCACTAAGGCGGTGTTCAACGTGCAGAATTACCGCACGTTCCTCTCCACCCAGTGCGATTCCGCCACCCGGAACATCAGCCGCCAGTACCCCTACGACCTGATGGAGGAGGGCAGCAGCGATGAAAAGACCCTGCGCGGCAGCAGCCAGGAAATCGCCGACATGATGAAGCAGGACCTGCAGGAGCGGGTTTCCATTGCAGGGCTGGAAATTTTGGAGGTGCGCATCACCCATCTGTCCTACGCGTCGGAAATCGCCGCGGCCATGCTGCAGCGCCAGCAGGCCGAGGCCGTGGTAGTTGCCAGGAAGAAGATCGTGGAGGGCGCCGTGGGCATGGTGGAAATGGCCCTGGAGCAGCTGAGCCAGGATGAGGTAGTGCAGCTGGACGACGAGCGTAAGGCGGCGATGGTCAGCAACCTGCTGGTGGTGCTGTGCGGCAACAAGGACGCCCAGCCAATCGTCAACAGCGGCTCAATCTATTGACAGGGGCGTGGTCCTATGGAGCAAAAGGACAAGGATAAAAAGCAGATTCTGCTGCGGATTTCCCCCAGCCTCTGGCAGGAACTGGCAGCTTGGGCGGAGGACGATTTTCGCTCCATCAACGGGCAGATTGAATACCTTCTGACCGAATGCGTCCGGAAGCGGAAGAAGGGAAAAGAGCAGACGCCGGATTCCAACCGGTAGCTGTTTGAGAAGAATAGGGACAGGCGGGATTTCTGAAAAAGGCAGGAACGCCCTTTTCAGGAATCCGGCGTCTGACGGCAGGGTGCGAAAACGCTCCGCAGGCCGGCTTCACCGCCGGCTTACGGAGCGTTTGTTTTTTTATGTACAGCCCGGGGCAAGGGGCTGGGACGCCGCCCCGGCTATTTCCCGGCAGGTTCCGGCCGTTTCCTTTTTACGGCCTCCAAGCCCAAGCGGATCAGCTCTACCGTTGCCTCGGAACGGGTTTGAAACTATACTTTTTGATTATCTCTTTAGCACTTCGGGCAGTAAAGCGGAAAGTTTTTAAGTTCTGTATCTGCCCGTATCTGTAACCTTGTTTTACTTCCGCAAACAGAGGGGACAGCGTACCCATTTTATTTCCTGTATTAGAATATTACCTTTCTGTAATTAAATTTGACGTGCATATTTTCATATGGTTATTCACCGTTAGAACACCCCAAGTTTTTTTGTTGGCAGGTGAAGCAGGTGGTATAAAATTAGCTTCTGCAATTATATTACTTTCAATTTTCCCTAAATTGGTTATGCTATAACCGTTTTGAGAGCCAAATCCAAACATATTTCTTCCTACAAACGTTCCTGCTTTACTTTCAAAATTTCCTAATGTAGATATTGCAACAGCGTCAATCAGCTCTGGCTGCATATGTATATAACAAGCAAGCACAAGCATTTCTTTCTGCGGGTGCATGCATATATTTATGACTTGTGACGCTACGCGCTTTGCAAGGGGAATTATATTTTTCTCGTTCTTTTTCACAGAAACGCTAAAAGCAGTAGAATAATTTCCCATTGCCCCTTGTCTGTAACATTTTGTCTGATTACGAATATCGGCTGCAATAACCACCTTATTTGTATTCTCTTCCAACATCATTTTTGCAATCAGATAGTCATTTACAGTAACGCTATGTTGTTTGCATAAAGTCTGTATTTCTTCTAACTCATAATTGCAAACGGTGAAAATATCCCGTTTTATTTTGCATTTTTGAATATAGGCTCTTTCAAATACGCTATATTCCCCATATGTAACCTGCTGTTTCTCTTTTTTCCGTTTCCTATTTGCGTCGCCTACAATCAATTTACTGATAAGCGGCAAGTCGCTATTTGAGGGAAGATCGTTTAAGCCTTGAATTAAGCATTCCGGCGCAAATTGCGGCATTACCCCGTTAGCATAATGCTCTGCGAATTCCTCTGCTAGTTGTAAAAGCCCTCTGCCGTCACACAAAAGATGGTGGGCAATAAAAAATATTTGAAATTCATTTTCATTTGGATAAACCACCACTTTTAGCAGACATTCTTTCTTGACATTCCACCCACGGACAGATATTTCTTCATAATCTTGTTGCCACAAAGCAACTTCGTCCTTTACCAACACTGGAATATTCAAACAATCTTGTATTTGATAATATAATCTGCCAGTGTCCGTTTCCTCTGCAATTAAGCTTTGCAGAAACGGGTGTGCTTTTTGAAGCGTGTCTACGCTTTGTCTTAGCTGTCTTTCATCATAATTGCTTTCTATTTTTGCCATAATTCCAAAGTGCATATTAGGACACATAAAATGCGCACGTTCTGTATACACATAATTTTTAACCGATTTCATATTTTTTCTCCAATTCATTATTTTCTCGCAGAGCAATATCATTCAAAACCTTGTCCTGATGTGCTTCAATGGCTACTAAGATTAACAAAGCAGCAAATACGGCTCCTGCCAAAAACAATGAAATTGCAGAAATCCAATGCCGCCCTGCCACCCAAAATAAAATACCAATTACAAATAATACTCCAATGATTTTCATCATGATAAGTCCCGGTTCAAGCATATTTAGTTTATATTTATAGCGGTTATCATAGTACATATTCTTATGTTTCATTTGCCAAACCTCCCTTGTTTTCATTGTGATATAATTTGAAACCGGCACACGCTTCTATAAGTAACTGCCTTATTTCTTCGGGTGCAATGTTTGTTGTGTTCGTAGAAACAATCGTTGCTATACCATGCGCAAATATCCATGTTTTCACAAACACTTCCGGTTCAATCGAAACAGGAACGTGCTTTGCCAAATCGTAAAGGCTTTCAAGTCTTGTTCCACTATCTGACATACATAGAAGATGAAACAAATTTTTTTCATTTTGAGCAAGCTCCACATACTTTAGTCCCATACTTAAAAAATACGGCGTTTCTGTATCTGATGGCCGTTGCATCATGGTTTCTTGAAATAGTTTTTGCGTTTTTTTGTAAACTTCTTCCTTTAGTTCTTCCATATTGCGAAAAGCATGAAACACTGGTTGAGTAGAACATTTTAATTCACTGGCAAGCAAACGTGCGGTTACTTTTTCAAAACCATATACTTTTGTCAACTCAAATGCTTTTTCAATAATTGCTTCTTTGGGTATCTTAACTTTTGGTGGCATAATATCCTCCTTGCTATAACTAAGATATATATCAATGTTATTATATGTCGCACAAAGTTTTTTGTCAATTCCTCTGGCTGAAAATTAAAAAGGAATTCGGGAACGCCAATATTCCCCGTACCGTACGGTTTCCAGAGCCCCTGTTTGAGAAGCTGAACCGGGCGGCGGGGCGCAATGGAGTCTCTTTCAACCTGCTTGTGCTCCAATGCTGCAAATATGCCCTGGAGAACATGGAGGAAGCTCCGGAAGAAAATTAGCCCGCCGCGAAATGAATCGCGGCGGGGAAAGAGAAAGGCTTTTCTGTTTTCTTGCGGCTGGGGTGTAAGGGGGTTCTATCCCCGTATTCCGCCGCTGTGGGGTGAGTAAGACACTACACCTCATCCAGCAGTTTCCCGCAGGAAATCTGTTCCCCTCAAGGGGAAGGCTAAGGGCGGCCCGGAGGCCGAGGGCGCGAGGGACGGAGCATAAGGTTGTCAGGTTTCGGAGTCCTCTGGGGTCAACTCGATGTAGGCGGCCACCGGGATGTCTGCCGGGGAGTCTACCTGCTGAAACACCAGGAGCATGAAGTTGAAACTGGGGCCTTCCAGCTGGCTCTCCGGTACGAAGAAGCCAACCTGTACAGTTTTGGCTTCGTCTGCCCCCAAAAGGAAGTGGTTATAGTTGGTGACGCCGTCCATGTGTTCGGAGAAGTAGGAGACACCGCGGTAGAGTTTCAGAAGGGTTTCTGTGTCGGCGGCGCTTTCGTCTTGGGCCTGGACGCCCAACAGGCTGGTGATCCAATAAGTGCCCTCCTCTGCGAGCGCATCGTTGTACTGAGGTTTGGACTGGGAATCCCAACAGGAAATTGCGCCGTGCCCCTGCAGCGCCACGTCAAACAGGACAAATTTCAGGCTGGCGTCCTGGGAAAGCGTTTCGCTCACCTGGGGATCAGCCAAATCTTCCAGAGCGATGCCCGCGTCCGTAATACTGTTGTATATCCGCATGTTGTCCACAGTGATGTCGAGGGAGCCGGACTGGACGCCCTCTGTGGTGGTCAGGGTCTCGCCCAGGCCTACGGTGGGGGCTTCGCTGTATTTTATCTGTATGGCATCCCGCTCCTGGCGGGGCGGATCGTAAACTATGGGCTCGCCGTCGTCGAGCCAGGCGGATTCCTCGGAGGGATTGCCGTAGCCGCCCTCTACAGGCACGGTGAATTCCGCTACGGGGTTGTTTCTGTCCTCCCAGGCAAAAAATTTTACCACCACGGCGGTGGCGTCCTTTTCCAGGGGAAGGTAGTACTGGATTCCGAGACCGCCGTCTTGGGCATATTTCGAGAGCTGTTCCAGCGGAACGCCGTCCTCATCATACGCCAGGGCCACCACATTGTTGCTGTCTGCGTCCAGAGTAAGCTCCGTCAGTGCCGGGGTGACCTTCACCTGTTTCAGGGTGCATCCGTTTTGAGTCTCGTTGACGTCATAGGTTCTGATCAAGCTGTCATCCTGCCGCACCTGAAGGGAAAAGACCGCGGGTTTTTGGCCGAGGTCGTAAGTTTTTTCCCGGTAGCTTCCGGATTCCAATATCATCAGCTTGGGGTTTTTTCCCACCGCGGAGCGCAGGGTCACGGTGAGGGGAAAGCTGCCGCCCAGATCCTTCCCGGTCAAGTCCAAAATAGACACGCCCACAAAGGAGCCGCTTTCTGTGCGGGAAAGCCGCCCCTGAAGCGCACGGCTGGGCAGAAGCTCTGTCTCCCCGGATAGAAAGCCCAGGTCAGCGTCAATGAAGCGCACCTCTTCCGGCGCGCCGGAGGCCTGCAGCTCTATCCCAAGGATCAGGGTTTTCCCGTCGCAGTACACGCCGCTGACCCGGAACCCGTTCTGGGCCTCGCCTGTCACGGGCGCATAGTATTCCTCCGTTCCGCCCTGGGTGAGGATAGGGCTTTGATAGCTCTGCGAACCGCCGCCCTTGAGAAAAGCGACAATGTTCCCCAGGAAGGGAAGCTGCTCCGCCAGGGCGGGGTTGGCCGCGCTTACCCCAACCAGAATGCATAAGCCCGCAGCGCAGGCTGCCGCGGCGATACCCACGCTGCGGAGGGCGCGGCGCAAAGGCCGGGGTTGTGGCTTCGGCATCTCCCCTAAACTCGAGTAGGCCTCTTTGAGAGCTCTGTCCACCAGGGCGGAAGAGACCGGCGCGCCGTATTCTGCCACCACTGCTTCTCTCATTTCATCGTATTCTTTCATGAGTTAACCGCCTCCTTGCAATAGATGCTTTTAAAATGGCTGCGCCCCCGCGCCAGCCTCTGCTTGACCGCGTTTTCACTGATGCCCAGCACCCTTCCGATTTCCCGCTGGCTCATATCTTCCACATAGAAGAGGGTGAGCACCAGCCTGTCCCCGGCGCTGGTTTCCTCCAAGGCCGTGCGTACGTCCAGTATATCGTCCCAGTTGTTCTCTTTGCTTTCCTCGGGCAGAAAGTCGCTGAGCGGTACGGTTTTTCTGCGCCGCAGAATGGTATAGCAGTGATTGATAAGAATGCGTATCAGCCAGGTTTTGAAATATTTTTCCTCCCGCAGGGTGCACAGCTTTTGAAATGCCGTGAGCACCGTTTCCTGCATGGCGTCCGCTACGTCCTCTTCGTCCTTCAGGATCGCCCTGGCCGCCGCCAGCAGGGAGAGCTTGCTCTCCTCCATCAGCTGCACAAAGGCCTCCTTGTCGCCGCTTCTGGCGCGTTTTACCAACAGATTCACAGCGCATCATCTCCTTTCGTTTTCCCAAGTCATCCATTAGACGCGGCTTTACCCGGGGAGGTGCCGCCGCGGATTTAAACTTTACCGGGCATTCTTCCGCGTGGAGGACGAAAACGGGCCTGCCGCGGACAAAACCGCGGCAGGCCCGTGGGACGCTGGACTTTAGACAAAGAATAAACGGCAGGGGAGGGCTTCTCCCAAAAGATAACCTCGCCCCCCGCTCGGGCAGCTTTCCCTTGTTCTCCCCGCAGCGGCAGAATACAGGCAGAAGATGGTCAAACGAAGCGAGAGCATCTTCTTGCCGCCTCATCAGCCGCCTTGCGGAATCCGGGAGCAGGCAGGGGCCGCGGGAGTAAAGTTGAAAATTTGAAGCCGGAGCGGAGCGGCTCCGCGGCTTAAAAAAGAGGGGAAGGTTGAAAAATTTTGCGGCGGATCTGTTGGGCGGCCTGCTGGGGGGTGAGGCTGTCCACACAGATTTTTTCCGTATCCATTGCCTCGTAGAGGGGCAAACGCTCCAGGCTCCGTTCCAGGATGTCCGCCGTGCGCAGCCCGGCATCCACATCCTTCTGCAGATGCGCCCGCAGGGTCTGGGGGGAGAGGGAAAGGGTGAATTTATACACCTGCACCCCTTCCGGCGCCAGCAGGGAAAGAAGATTGTCCAGAATTTCCTGGCGGTGCATCACCCAGCAGAAAATCACGTTTTCGTAGGCGGAGCAGGCCAAAAACCGGCGGAGCAGGAACACGATGTTTTCCTGCACCATGGCCTTGGTCTCCTCTGTGACGAGAAAGGGTTCCATGTCCCAGCACCAGTCCCCGTCCAAAAATGCGCAGGGCGGCAGCAGCTTTTTCAGCTCTTGGCATACCGTGGTCTTCCCCGCGCCCATGGTTCCGTTGATGAAAATAAGACGCTTCATAACGACGATTTACAGCCCCATCCCCCCAGGGAGGGCTCCCCCTTTCGCTTGCTTTTGCCGTGTCAGAGTTCGATCCGCATGCCGTCCCCGGCGAAGCTGACCCGGTCCCCCAGGACTTCCCGAGCCAAGGCCAGCTCGCCTTCAAAATCCCGGAGGATTTCCACCCCGTGGTGAAAGAAGAGCACCCGGCCGAAAGGCACGCCGGAATGGAGCAGTTCCCGGCAGAGTTCAAAGGCCCGGTGGTGGCCTGTCTCCAGCAGCACCAGGTCTGAGCCGCCCAGATGGGGAAGCAGCTCAGAAAAATCCCGGAAATCCCCGGAATAGAGAATCTGCCTGCCCTCTGCCCGCAGCACAAAGGAAAAGCTCCTCCAGGGCTCTCCCTGCGCGGGGGTCCCCAGATGATAATTGTGGAAGGCCGAAACCGAGAGCCCGCTGCTGAGCAGCTCCCCATCCTCCACCAGATGGGGCTCCAGGGTGAAGACCGTCTCGTAATTGCCCTCGCTGCCCCGCAGCATTTTGCAGACCCCGTCGAACACATCCAGGTCCGGCAGGAACACGCGGATGGTCCTGCCCCGCAGACGCTCTTCGTTTTCCGGGGACAGGGTGCAGAGCTTCCGCAGGTTCCACAGCAGCTCCGGCAGGCCGCCGGTGTGGTCCATGTGGGTGTGGGAGATGAAAATGCTGTCGGTACGCAGCTGGTCGATTCCCAGCAGGTAAGAGGTGTAAGAGCAGTTCTCCCCCGCGTCCAGAAAATAGAGCTTTCCGCCGGTCTCCAGGGAGACGCTGGTGTGGTGGCGTCCGGGCATGGGCTCGGTGCCGGAACAGCTGCCGAGAACGTGCAGAATCATAAAAATGCCTCCGTTTTCTGATGTTGAATTTTACAAGTGACCCGGGGAGAAAAGCGGGCAGGTTTTTTCCGGGTTCAGGCCCGGAGCGTAAACCTGCGCCGCCACGCCTTGCTGCGGTAGCGCAGCAGGAAGAAAACGCTGCGGCAGGCCCAATCCGCGGCCATGCCGTACCAGACGCCCTGCAGCCCCAGGTTCAGCGCGCCGCCCAGCAGGTAGCTGAAGCCCACGCGGAACACCCACATGGACACGACGCTGACGATCATGGTGTACTTCACGTCACCGGTGGCCCGGTACACGTTGGGGAACATGAAGGCGGCGGGCCACAGGGTGGAACTGACCACCGCGGAAAACAGCAGCACCCAGCTGGCCAAGGCCCCGGTCTCTTCCGTCAGGTGGTAGAGCTGGAGGATCAGGGGAATGGCCAGGGAGAAGACCAGGTTGATGGCGATGTTGCAGAAGAATGCCAGGCGAAGCAGGCGCAGGGCGTAGTAGCGCACCTGTCTTTCCTCCCCCGCGCCGAAGCAGCGGGAGATGATGGGCACCGCCGCCGTGCCGATGGCAGCCCCGGGCAGGATCTGGAAAACCCCGATGGCGTTGCCCACGGCGTTGGCTGTGATGGCCACCGTGCCGAAGGAGGAGATCAGGCTGACCACCATGATCTTTCCGAACTGGAACATGGCGTTTTCAATGCCGTTGGGAATGCCGATGCCCAAAATACGTTTCACCGTTCCCCCTTCCAGCCGGAAGCGGAAGGGACGAGAGAAGTGGAGGGAGTATTTCTCCCGCCGCAGAAGCAGCAGCACCACCACGGCGGCCACGATCCGGGAGAGGAGGGTGGGGATGGCCGCACCCTCGATCTCCCAGCCCAGCCCGTAAATCAAAAGGGCGTTGCCGGAGATGTTCACCGCGTTCATGAGGAAGGAGATCAGCATGGGGGTGCGGGAATCCGCCATGGTGCGGAAAATGGCCGCACCGCCGTTATACAGGGCGATGAAGGGGATGGAGAACAGGGTGATGGTCAGGTAGGTATCGGCATACCCCATCACCTCCTGGGTGATGGAGCCGAACACCGTGCGCAGGATCACCCCCCGCAGGAAGAACAGGGCGGCGGTGACCACGGCGGAGATCAGGAAGATCAGCAGGATCAGCTGGTCTGAAACCCTTCTGGCCCGCTCCTCGTTTTTCGCCCCCAGGTACTGGCCCGCCACCACCGCGCCGCCGGTGGCCAAAGCGGTGAACAGCTGGATCAGCAGGATGCTCACCGAGTCCACCAGGGAGACGGCGGATACCGCCGCTTCCCCCACGCTGGAAATCATGACGGAGTCCGCCATGCCCACGAACATGGCCAGAAACTGCTCCGCCACCAGCGGCAGGATGATGCGGAAAATGTCCCTGCGGCTGAAGATCAGCCCCTCGGGCGGCTTTTTCATCGGAAACCCCTCCCCAAAGCAAAAGTTGCGTTTGAAACTGATTTTACTCTTTTTGGGGAAATCCGTCAAGAAAGGGAAAGGGCTTCGCTCCGCCCTGCGCCGGCAGCGTCTCTTCCGGCACGGTTTTCCGGTACAGGAATACTCAATAAAAAGAGGGCCGTTGTTTTCAGGCAGAATTCACAAAAATGGAAAATAGGCAAAAAAAAACTTACGTGTGAGGAAGAAATGACGTAAAATAAAGCGTCGGGGAACGGGCCTGGCCTGCATGGCCGGGGAAAAGCCGCCCGGCTTACCGCAGCCCGGAAAGGCCGCGGCGGAAACGGAACCTGAAAATGGCATGTAGATGTAAGACCAGCTGGAAACAGTGCGTGATCTATGGAAGCTGATACGCTTCGGGAATCACGCGCTGTTTTTTGTTTTGCCCGGAAAACCAGGGGCGTCTGCAGGGCCTGGAGGCGGGGAAGGCATGGGAAAGAAACGATTGCAGCCCGCCGCCGCGTCGGGTGGGTTTCCGGGAATTCATTGCAAAGGAGAAACAGAGATGAATGAGACAAAAAAACACTACCTTGCGGAGGAGCCGCTGGGAAAACTGCTTTTAAAATTTTCGGTGCCCTGCGTGCTTTCCATGCTGGTAAGCGCCCTGTACAACATTGTGGACCAGATTTTTATCGGCCAGGGGGTGGGGTATTTGGGAAACGCGGCCACCAATGTGGTATACCCCTATACGGTGGCGGCCCTGGCTCTGGCGCTGCTGGCAGGGGACGGCTGCGCAGCGCTCTTGAGCCTTTCCCTGGGAAGGGGGGAAAAGGAATCCGCCCACAGATGCGTGGGCAGCGGCATGATGCTGTGCGCGGCGGTGGGACTTGTGCTGATGGCGCTGGGCTTAGCCTTTCAGGAAGAAATCCTGACACTGTTCGGCGTGACGGAGTCCTGCCACGGCTATGCGGCGGAATATATGACGGTAATCACCCTGGGGATCCCCTTCTATGTGTTCGCCTCCGGCATGAATTCCGTCATCCGTGCAGATGGGTCGCCGGGGTATTCCATGTTTGCCACGGTGTTGGGGGCCGTGCTCAATTTGATTCTGGATCCGGTGGCTATCTTTGCGCTGGGGATGGGGGTGTGGGGCGCGGCTGCCGCCACCATCATCGGCCAGGCGGCCTCCTGTGCGGCCACGCTTTTCTATTTCCGCAGGCCCAAATCCTTTTCCCTGCAGAGGGCCAGCTTCCGGCCCTCCGGCCTGCTCTGCCGCAGAATCGGCCAGCTGGGGATTTCCAGCTTTATCACCCAGATTGCCATCGTGGCGGTGATGGCGGTGGCAAACAACATGATTGTGCTCTGCGGGCCGCGCTCCGTCTATGGGGCGGATATTCCCCTTTCTGTTGTGGGGATTGTCATGAAGGTGTTCGGCATTGTCATCGCCTTTTCCGTGGGGATTGCCGTGGGCGGGCAGCCCATTGTGGGCTTCAACTACGGCGCCCGCAATTTTGAGCGGGTCCGGGGGACGTACAGCCGGATCCTCTGGGCCAATTTGGCGGTGGGGAGCCTGGCGATGCTGCTGTTCGAGGCCTGCCCCCAGGCGCTTGTGTCGCTTTTCGGGAATGAAAGCCAGCTCTACAACGAGTTTGCCTGCCTCTGCTTCCGCGTTTTCCTGGGAGGAATCCTGCTGTGCTGTATCCAGAAAGCCAGCAGCATTTTCCTGCAATCCATTGGAAAGCCGGTGAAGGCGGCCGTGCTTTCTCTGTCCCGGGACGTGGTGTTCCTGCTGCCTGGAGTGGTGCTGCTGGCACGCCTGTTCGGGGTGGAGGGGATGCTTTGGGCCGCCCCTGCGGCGGATGCGCTGTCCGCCCTGCTCACCTTGCTTCTGGTGGGGGGAGAGCTGAAAAAGATGCGGGGGAACCGCGCCGGCGTGATAAGTACAGTTTGCGGATAAGCCCTTTTGGGAACAGGGGCGGAGCGCCGCTTTTCAATTTTGGAAGGGCTGGTCACTGGGGAGGGAGGTCCTTCAGGCTGGACTCGTCCGCCGCAACCTTGACCCTGCCGCTGGCCAGCAGGGAGAGAAAGGCCTCTACCAGGCGGGGATCGAACTGCTTTCCGGCTTCCTCCCGGAGGATTTCCATCACCCGCTTCAGGGGGATGCCGGGCTTGTAGCAGCGCTTGGAGACCATGGCGTCGAAGGAATCCGCCACACAGAGGATTCTGGCGGTGAGGGGGATGTTTTCCCCGGCGATCCCCCTGGGGTAGCCTCCGCCGTCGTACCGCTCGTGGTGGCCGGTCACCGCGGGGATGACGTAGTCCAGGGAGGGAAGGTGCTTGATGATGCCGATGGAGGCCTCCACGTGGCCCTTGACCACGCCGAATTCCTCCTCCGTCAGCCGGCCCGGCTTATTGAGGATGCTTTCCGGAATCCCAATTTTTCCCACGTCATGCAGCAGCGCCGCCTGCCGCAGCATTTCGATGGTGTCCTGGTTCATGCCCAGGGCCTCCCCCAGGGAGGTGGCATAGTAGGCCACGTTGTTGGAATGGCGGAAGGTGTAATGGTCCTTGGTGTCGATGGCCGCCGTCAGGGCGAACACCGTGGATTCGTATTCCTGATAGATGTACTTCGGCGCGCCGGATTCCTCCAGTTTTTTGACGCCGTTTACGGTGGTGTCGAAGACCCGGATGGCGTTTTTCCCGCTGCGCTTGGCATGGTAGACGGAGAGGTCCACATTGTCCAGCAGTTCCTTGGGGGTGGAAGCCCCGTAGGGGTAGGCGCTGATTCCCGCGCTGATGGTCAGGCGCTTGATGGAGTATTCCCCGCCGCTTTCGTTCAGGCTGTAGATCTGGCGGCTGATGGATTCCGTCAGCTTTTTGGCGGCCAGCACGTCGTAATGGGGCAGCAGGATTGCAAATTCCTTGCCGCTGTACCTGGCCGCCACGCCGTTTTCCCCAATGCTGGCGGTGATGACCCTGGCGATGCGCTGCAGGGCCCTGTCGCCCTCCGCCATGCCGTACAGCTGGTTGTAGAGCTTGAAGTCGTCCACGTTGATCAGCACCAGCACCAGGGAGGATTTTTTGCAGGAGAGGAAGAGCTCCTCCATCTTGGCGTTGAAATGTTTCCTGTTGTAGAGCCCGGTCAGCTCGTCGGTGACGGCTTCCCGGTAGGCCTGCTCGTAGAGCATGGAGTTTTTGATGGCGATGGACGCCACGGAGGCCAGGGCCGCCAGAAAGGCCACGTCGTCCGCGCTGATACGGCTTTTCCCGTTTTTATGGGAGAGCAGGATGATGCCCACCAGCTCCCCCTGGTCCTTCAGGGGCTGGATGTATTCCACTCCCAGGCCGGCAAGCAGCTTTTTTTCGGAATCCCACATGGCCTTATAGGCCACGCTGTAGCGGAACTCCTTCAGGAACAGGCCATCGTCCCCTTCCTGAAGCCGGGCTACAATGGGGCTGTCTGCCCGCAGGAAAAAGGAATTGTCCGCAAGGGGCTTGTCCGTATGGACGGTGGAAAAGGGCGCGTCCCTGTGGTCCTGCATGCAGATGTAGACGGAATCCGCCTCGGTGGAGGCTTTGACGGCCCTGGTGATCTCCTCGTAGATGTCCCGGATCCGCAGACTTTTGGAAACCGTGAGGCTGAACTGCTGCAGGCATTCCTGCTTCATGCGGTCCTCCTTGATGAACACGGCGTTGAGGAATTTCTTCCACACAAGCATGAACAGCAGGGAGACGATGAGGAACAGGCAGCCCAGCACCAGGGTGGAATTGCTGCCGCCTAGCCGGGGGAAATACGCCTTCAGGAAGGAGAGGAACCGCGGGCTCAGGTTATAGAACAGGATGACCGAGGCGATCAGCGAGGCGCCGTAGCACACAGCTTCGCTGGTGAGCATCTTCAGCCGGAACAGCCGCCGTTTTGTCAGGGCGTAGAACATGAGCCCCGCGTTGAGCAGGCAGCAGAGGATGTCGATGGGGAAGCCCTTCAGGGCGGGGATCAGCAGGGCCAGGTTGCCGCTGAACATCAGCACAATGCCCGCCAGGGTGGGCTCGATCTGCTTGCGGAAAACAGGGTCCTTTTTGCAGTTGGTCACAATGATGTAGATCATGTGGAACATGATGCCCGCCGCAATGGCAAACAGCACGCCCACGGTCCAGCTCATCTCATAGACAAAAACGGCGTTTCCGTCTACCAGGACCAGGTCCGGCCATTTCAGGAAAATGCCGGTGGGGATATTGGCCACAAACCCGGCGGTGAGCAGCAGGAACCAGAACTTGCAGAAGCCCGGCCTGCGCTGCCCGGAAAAGGCGTTGACAAAGTAGAACAGCGCGTAGGCCAGATAGAGCAGGCCGCCCAGGGAGACATGGTACCAGAACTGATAGGAGGGCCAAAGCTGAATCCGCATAAAGAAGGAGCCGCCCGTCCACACCATGGAGGCCAGGATCACAAAGAGGTAGGAGGTGACGATCCGGTTTTTCTTGGCCGCCAGGAAGACCAGGAACAGGAAGGTGTAGCAGGCAAGGGCGATCACCGGGATATAATCGAAAGCGCCCATCAGGAACCCCTCCTTTCGCAGAACCCCTGGGAAGAGAGCAGGTTCTCCATCTCGTGGGGGGAGGGATTCATGCGGGGCGGCTCCCCGTACCGCTCCCGGCAGGCGGCGAAAGCGCCGCAGCGGAGGATGGTCACCTGCAGGGGATCGATGCCCAGGATCTTTTTCAAATCCCTGTAATCCTGGTCGATATAACGGAAATAGGTGCTCAGCTGCTCCCGCAGGATTTCCGCCGTCACGGCGGAGGAAACCAGGGAATCCGGGGACATCTCCACATAGAGGTGCATATAGGGGCGGTTCTCCTTGCTGAACTCCTTGCGGGCCGTCCAGTCCGTCACCGGGAGGCCGGACAGCTCGACGACGGTTTTGATCCCCTGCTCGGAGATCCTGGTGAAGCCGCCGATGTCGATGATGGTGGGGATCCTGTCCACATACTCGAACCTGGGGATGCGGGCGCCGTCTTCCCGGCTCTCCAGTCCCGCGCAGCGGTAGACGTCCCCCACCCGGTAACGGGCGAAAGCCCCTCCCTTAAACACGGTGACGGCCAGCTCGTATTTTTCCCCGGGGACCACCTGGTCCATCAGATAGGTCCGGGGCTGGAAGGAGGGGTCGGAAAGGCTTTTCATCATATCCTGCTCCGGAATGAATTCGTAAAAGCAGGTGTCGGGGAAGAAATAGATGCCGTTGCGTGTCCAGGTTTCCGTGCCCACCAGGGAGGGCTCGGTGCCGGCAAAGAGTTCCATGGGCCGTACGCCCCAGAGCTCCTCCAGGTCGTCCCGGTAGCAGCGGTTGTCCGTCCCGGCCACCATGAAGCCCTTGAGCTCAAAGAGGTCCTTGGGCATAAGGGCGCGGCCCTCCCTCCTGCAGCGGTACTTGCCGCGAAGGATTTTCACGGCCATTTTCGGGCTGCATTTGAGCAGGGATTTCAGCCCGCCGCCGGAACTCATGGAGCCCAGGCTCATGCTTACGGCGTAGGCCACGCTGCCCAGGCCGAAAAAGTAATCCAGCCCCTGCTTCATGGCCAGTTTGAAACCCGCCTTGTTCCGCTGGCTGAAGGTCATGTCCACTGCCTCCTCCACGGGGGGCAGGAAATCGATGCTCACAGCCTCGGAAAGGGTGACTGGAAGCAGGCCTGTGGCGTAGGGAAGGGGTGCCAGGCCGTAGAGGATTTTATCGTGAGGGCGGGTTTTGAACTGGCCCTTGGCCCGGCTGGTGCACAGCAGCTCGCAGGCCACCACATTGTCCCGGAAGGTATCCAGCATGCCCCGGGTATAGGGGGCCAGCTTGACGGGGTGCCTGCCGCCTTCCCAGGTGGTCTGAATCCAGATCAGAGGCTTCTCCGGCAGCATGTCGTCCCGCTTCAAAAGCAGCACGTCGGCGTAATCCTCATAGGTAGTGAGGGGCACCATCCGGCGGAATTCCTCCACGGTTTTCGGCTGTTTCCCCTTGAGGATACTTCTGCCCAGCTGGGAGTCCGCCCAAAGGCCGATCTGCTCCAGCAGGAGACGGTTTTGTATCTTCATATACCCGGGAAGGTCCAGGTCCAGGAACCCGCAGTACTGCTCCCAGATTTCCCGGTACTGCTTCTTTTTCAGCATCTCGTCCACAGGCTTCACAAGGCTACCCCTTTCTCAAGGTGCGCAGGCAGCGCACCACACTGGAAGGCCGCGGGATCAGGAACGGGGCCTCCCTCCGATACTCCTCATAGTCGCAGAAGGTTTTGGGAAAGGTCCAGACATCCTGAAAAACCGCATACAGGAGGTCAAGGACCGTGCCGGTAACCGCCAGCACCAGCAGCGGCGCGCCGCCCAAAGCCGCGTACAGCGAAAAATAGAACCCCGCGTACCACAACACCCCGGGGTGGCGGCAAAGGGCGTACATCCCTGTGCGGCATACCCTTCTGCCCCGGCTCTCCCGCACATAGGTTTCCTCAAAGGGCAGGGCGAAGAAAAGAGTGTAGCAAAGCAGCAGCAGAAAACACAGGGCGAGAATCCCGCCCGGGACCAGACGGGCGGGATTCCGGTTTTGGCCCTTCCAGCAGGCGGCCGCAGTCAGCAGCAGCAGACCCGCGCAGGATAGGGCAAATGCGCCGTGCAGCTTCCTGCTTTTCCACCGCACCTGATTAAAATCATAAAGCAGAAAAAAGAGGTAGCAGACCGCGGTGCCAACCCCAAAAATCATAGCGCCCTGCTCCTCCGTTTTTTCAAATTCAGAAACATTATATGTCATATTGGGAGTGGATTCAAGCGAATTCGCAAAATAATCAAGAAAAATTCGGGATCATCTATACAATTTCACCAAATAGTAATTTAAGCAGTTTTTATACTGGCGGATTATCCTGCATTCAGGCAGAGGCGTCCGGAAGAACGGCGGATGCCGCACGGAGAGGCAGGGCACGGAAAAGGAGCGGGGGAAAATTCCGGGAAGAAGCCCTGTAGGTCGAAATTGTCAAAGAAAAAACTGCATCGTCCATTCTTTTTATATGCTTTGCGCGGTATAGTGTGAAGATAGAACGGCCGGAGGGGCCGGATTGTGGGGAGGAATTTTACTATGGGATTTACTGCGCGCCTGATCCTTATGGCCAAGCGCCATTGGGGGACTCTGGCCGTTGCCTGCCTGGGAATCATCGGGGCGGCTCTTTTAAACCTGGTGACGCCGGAAATTGTACGGCGGCTGACGGCTTCGCTGGAACTGCCCGGCGGGGCCAACACCCAGCTGCTGGTGCTGTTTTCCCTGATTTTGGTGGGGGCGTACCTGCTGCGGGCGGTCTGCCGGTTTATCAGCCTGGCCATCAGCCACCTGGCGGCCTGGCGGTTTGTGCCGGAGCTGACGCTTACCGTGTACGACAAGCTGCAGAGCCTGTCCATGCGGTATTTTCACGACAAGCAGACCGGCGAGCTGATGAGCCGGATGATCAACGACACCCGGCAGATTGAGATCTTGGTGGCCCATGCCCTGCCGGACCTGGTGAGCAACGTGCTCATCGTGGTGAGCGTTGCGGTCATGCTGTTCTGCATCAACTGGCAGCTGGCCCTGCTGACGCTGATCCCGGTGCCCCTGGTAGTGCTGGTGGGCGGGCAGTTTTCCAAGCGGGTGGCGCCGCTGTTCCGCATCAACCAGCAGGTGCTGGGGGAATTAAACGGCGTGCTGCAGGACAATCTCTCAGGCATGAAGGAAATTCAGACCTTCGGCCAGGAGGGGACTGAGCACGAAAAGATGGTGAAGCGCTGCAAGCGCTATTCCGAGGTGAACATCCGGGCGAATTTCGCCAACGCCTTTTTCAACCCCGCCGTGGAGTTCCTCACCTCCCTGGGCACGGTGATCGTGGTGGGGCTGGGAGGCTTTATGGCGTCCCGGCAGGCGATGCCGGTCTCCGACGTGGTCGGCTTTCTGATGTACCTGAGCCTGTTTTACCAGCCCCTGGCCATCCTGGCCCGGCTGGTGGAGGACGTGCAGATGGCCTATGCCAGCGCGGTGCGGGTGTTCGACGTGCTGGACGCCGAGTCCGAGGTGAAGGAGGAGCCGGACGCAGGGGAGCTGAAGGCGGAGCGGGGAGAGGTCTCCTTCGAGCAGGTGAGCTTCCGCTATGAGGAGAAGGAGCCCGTGCTGGAGGACGTGAGCTTTACGGCGGCCCCCGGGCGGATGCTGGCCATCGTGGGGCCCACCGGGGAGGGGAAATCCACGCTGATTTCCCTGCTGGAACGGTTTTACGACCCCCTGCAGGGGACAATCCGGATTGACGGACAGGACATCCGCGGCGTGACCCTGGCGTCCCTGCGCAGCCAGATTTCCCTGGTGCTGCAGGATACCTTCCTGTTCAACGGCACCATCGCCCAGAACATCTCCTACGGCATGCCGGACGCCTCTGTGGAGCAGATTGTGCAGGCGGCCGTCACCGCCAGGGCGGACGGTTTTATCCAAGGGATGCCGGACGGCTACAACACGGTGGTGGGGGAACGGGGCGTGCGCCTTTCCGGCGGGCAGAAGCAGAGGCTTGCCATTGCCAGGGCGGTGCTGCGGCAGACCCCCATCCTGGTGCTGGACGAGGCCACCTCGGCGGTGGATACGGAGACGGAGTGCGAAATTCAGGCGGCCATTGAGCAGCTTTCCGGCACCCGCACCATCATCGTCATCGCCCACCGGCTTTCCACGGTGATGCGGGCCGACCAGATTTTGGTGCTCCACCATGGGCGGATAGCCGAACAGGGCACTCACCAGGAGCTGCTGGAGAAAAACGGCGTCTACGCCCGCCTCTGCCATGTGCAGCAGCTGCAGGAGCAGACCCTGCAGTTTTTGGGCGGGAGCCTATAAAAAGATCTCCGAACAGAGTGAGGAGATCTTCTGGATACCGGGGAGGAGGAGGTTAAGGCCAAGACAGGCTTCCCCTTGAGGGGAAGGCAAAGGGCTTTCCACCTCATCCGTCGCGGCGCAGCCAGCAGATTTTCTACGAAAATCTGCTACACCTCTCCCCTCAAGGGGAAGGCAAAGGTCAAAGGCTTCCCCTTGAGGGGAAGCTGCCGCCGTAGGCGGCTGATGAGGTGGAACGCCCTTGCTCTTCTCCAGCCAGGAAGCAAAAGACGCTCGAACGAAGCGAGATCGGCTTTTGCTGGAAGGCTGGAGCTCAGAGTTCTTTGCCAAGCTTTCTGCGAAAGAAAGCGGGAGAAAAATAAATAAGGAGGAATCGTTGTTATGATTACCAAAATTGCCCATACCGCCATGAAGGTGACGGACATGGAACGTGCGGTTGCTTTTTACTGCGGAGAGGTGGGGTTCCGAAAGGCTTTTGAGCTGCCCGACGCCCAGGGGAATCCCTGGATTGTGTATCTGAAAATCTGTGACGGCGCCTTTCTGGAACTGTTCTACGGCGGAGAAAAAGACCGGGATCCCGCCTATGCGTCCGATAGGGTGGGATACCACCACTGGTGCGTTTCCGTGGGAGATTTGACGCCCTTTGCCGCGAAGGCCTTTGAAAAGGGCTGGATCGGATCCCCGGAGCCGCAGCTGGGAAAGGACGGGAACCGCAGCATCTGGATTCACGACCCGGACGGGAACGCGCTGGAGCTGGTGCAGTACGCGCCCGGCTCCCCGCAGATGCAGTCCAATCAAGGACCCTATGAGTACGGGAGAGAGGGGCTGACCGGGATCGCCCACGTGGCCTTCACGGTTTCCGATATGGAGCAGGCGCTTGCTTTCTACCGGGAAAAGCTGGGCTTTGCGCTGATCGAGTCCCTGAAGGACGAGGAGGGGAAGCCCTGGCTCAACTATCTGCGCGTCGCTGACGGAACCTATCTGGAACTGTTTTACGGCGGCAGGGATAGGGTGGAGGAAAAGGACAGCTCCGCGGGCTTTATGCACATGTGCCTGGAATGCGGGGATATCCAGGAGACGGTGGAGGCGCTGCGCGGAAAAGGCGCGCCCATCGACGTAGAGCCAAAGCAGGGCGGCGACAAAAACTGGCAGGCCTGGACCCACGATCCGGACGGGAACAAAATCGAGCTGATGAAGATTTCCCCGGAATCCCCCCAGGCGAAGGCATAAGGGGAAAGGCCCGCCAAAAAACCAACAAAGAAAAAAGGAGTGAGCCAATTGTATCAATCCATCAATTTCGGCGTCATTGGAGTTCAGGAGACAGACCTGGAAAAGAAAATGCAGCTGGCAAAGCGCCACGGTTTTACCCATATGGAAGCCGGCGCGGACGAGGTGACGGCCTGCGGCGTGGAGAAGGTGAAAGCGCTTTTGCAGCAGTACGGCATGGAAATCACCTGTTTCAACGTGCCCTTCCATCCCGTTCAGGTATCGGAGGAGGAGTTTGCGTCCCGGATGGAAGCCCTTCCCGCGCAGGCCAAGGCCATGAGCCAGGTGGGCTGCAGCCGCAGCATCATCTGGATTATCCCCGGCAGCGACACCCTGCCCTATGAGGAGAATTACGCGCTGCACGTCAGGCGGCTCTCCCAGGTGGCCAGGGTATACGGGGAGTACGGCATCCGCCTGGGGCTGGAATTCATCGGCCCGTACACGGCGCGGAAAAATTCCAAATACCCCTTCCTGTACACAGCGGAGAAGATGCTGGAGCTGGCCCGGGACTGCGGTGAAAACGTGGGCCTGCTTTTTGACAGCTGGCACTGGTTCACAGGGGCGGATAACCGGGACGTCTTCGCCCATATCGGAGATCCGGGCGCCATTGTCAACGTACATATCAACGATGCGCCGGAGGGCCCTCTGGAAGAGCTGGTGGATTCCACCCGGGGCCTGCCCGGCGAGACGGGACGGATCGACATCCAGTTTGTCCTGAACGGCCTGCGGCAGCTGGGCTATGACGGCCCCGTGGTGGCCGAGCCCTTCAGCCCTCTGCTCAGCGCCCTTTCCGACGACGAGGAAAAGACCGCGCTGGTCAAAAAACATATGGACCTGGTCTGGAACGGTTCTGTTTAAGCCGCTCCGTCTTTCTGAAAAAAGACGGCCAAAGACTTTTTATGATGCGGAACCGCTTGCTCTGAGAATATCTCCGAACTGCGTGAGGAGATATTCTATGCTCGTCTCATTGGTTTTTGGCATTGCTCCCGGGGCATTGGCGGCTGCCGGCGGAAGGAAGGGGAATCCTCTTTGAGGATTCCCCTTCCTTGTTTTCCGAACAGTCCAATCATATAACAAAACAAAATAACATAACAAATATCATAACAAAAGTACTTGCGTTATTTCGTTTTTTCTTATGTTGCTTCTTGAAATTCTTATAAAAATTAAGAAAAATAGAAATAACACGGGAAATTTTGTAAGACTTCTTATGAAATTTCTTATGAAAAATTTTTTATAAGCGGTACAGGCTGCCCCCGCTCACACGAAAGGAGCGGGGGCATGCTGCAATTTGACGGCTCACCAACCGGCGTCTCATAGAAAAAAATCTCCGATATCAACGCCCAAAACCTGCGCCAAACCGTACAGCTCTATATCGGTGACAGTTCTCCTCTTTTCCTCAATCCGGGAGATGGACCCCCGGCAGATGTAAACGGCGTATGTTTCCAGTTTTTCTGACAGAAGCTTTTGGCTCATCTTTTTGGCCATACGAAGCTCCCTTACTTTATCCCCCACCATATTGCTGGCTTTCCCGTCGATAATTCTCGCCACGACTATCTTTCTCCTTTAAATTGTCTTGACATAGGACAATTCCAAGGCTATACTTTTTTTCAGGAAAGTATGTCCTGTAATAGGACAAATAGAGGCAGAAAATTTACGCTGGGCGCAGAAAAAAAGCCTCCATATTTTGGAGGCTTCCAATCTTGGGAGAATCCCTGTTCCATACGGAGGGACGCGATCCGCTTTCCGGCAGACTCTAACCCTATTTCCCGTAGCAATCACCTTGCTTGATGACGGTATTGAGGTCTATTGTGAGCTTCACGGAGGATGCCGAAATGTTCACCGGACGGATTCTCTGTACTGGGAACAGCTCATTTTATCAGTTCTTTATTCTGCCCCGGAGTGATTTTGCCATTCCTTCTACAGCGGTCAACACGATTTGCTGAGCTTCAAGGGGGAGCTCTTTCAACAGATAATCCAAATAATTTGTTTTTTGATAGTTTCCCGCAATCAGGCTGTCCATGAAGACTGCGTCAGCCGAGACCTCCAGGGCATTCAGCAGCTTGAGGCAGGTTTCCAGTTTTGGGATTTTTATACCGCTTTCAATAAAACCCAAATAGGTATCACTGATTCCAACCTTGGCGGCAAGCTCCTTTTTATTCAGGCCGCGCTGCAGACGGAAGTTTTGCAGGCGTTCTCCCAATCTGTCTAGGCCCAAAAGCCCGGCGCTTTTCTGCGAATAGAAAGCCTCATCGCGCCCAACTAAATAATCAATGGTTACATCAAAAAAATCCGACAGGACGATCAATCCTTCGATATCCGGCTCTCTGGTTTTGGTTTCGTAGGTATATATCCTTGCCTTGCTGATACCGGTAAGCTCCGCCAATTTTTCTTGGCTTAATCCCCGTGATTCCCTCAGGCTTCTCAAATTTTTCACCATTTCACTGTGCTCCCAAAGTGATCAAAATGCTGACAAAAAAAGCATATCTTCTTTACAAAAAATTGTCTACAAGCAAAATGATGTCAACTGATACAATTGACATCATCAAATTGAAGGTATAAAATATTATTTGTTATCCTTGCATCTTACTTCACGCAACAGAGAAATAGCGGCTCTTTTCGCCTCCCTGTTATTGAGATGGCGCAATTGAGAAGCCAATATCTCGTCCTCATCATTGATAGGCTCCCGTACTGGTGAGCGGCCTACAAGAAAATCTATAGTCACGTGGAAATAGTCGGACAGGCGTATCAGCATTTCAATTTTTGGTTCATTTACTCCGGTTTCGTATTGCTGAATGGTAGACGGGACAACATCCATTTCTAACGCAAGCTCCATGATAGTGAGTCCTTTTTCTATTCGGAGCATCCGCAAGTTTTCCATATCTATCATCCTCTTACAGCGTTTTTTTCTTTTGTTAATATTTTACCTTTATTTTTTTGTCCATTCAATCATGTATCATGTTATTAATTGTAAATCATGTTTTTTGAGGAGATAAATATTGATATCAGCACAAATGGCAACCGATATTTCTAAACTAATTAGGATTGAATTATCCTATCAGTTACAGAATAAACTGTCTCATTTAAATCTAACTCCCGAACAATTTTCGCGCAGGTACGAAATACCAATGGAAATTGTCTCCTCGGTTTTAAAACAAGAAACAGTTTCTGTTGCTGAAATGGGGCGGATTTGTTCATGGATCGGCGTTTCAATAGATTCTCTCAAATATCCGCCGAGCGCTGATAAGGGCTATCGTACAATGAAAAAATTACTGAAACGTTCTGCAGCTAAATGCAGTGATTTTTATGAGTTCGCAATGAGCCGTTACCCATATATCGATTCATCTCTACCTAAAAATGAATATGAACGAAATATTGCCTGGATAGATTTTGAAAACAAATATAAAGGAAGAACGCCAAACAGATTGAAAAAATGGACGGTAAAGCTCTGTGCTCATTTCTTGCCAAGGCACATTGCCGTTGGTCTGGTTTCGGGTTTGGTGAAACAGGAGCTTCCGATGGATTTGAAACGCACGAAGCGAAATATAAAATCCTGCCGTTCGAAAAAGGAAAAATAATCGATTTTTCGGAAAGGAATGGTCGTGATGTGGTTATGGAGAAAAAGCTGATAGAAAGAATCACAAGAAGTCATTCTGAATTATGGCGGTACGACTGCAACCACTTGAAGGTATCAAGTGGGCTGGCCGCATCGGAGTACGAATTCCGAGGGATGGCCGTTCTTTCAGAAGAAGCTGCGGAGAAGGAAGCCCCTGCGGTGAAGAGGTTGGTCAAAACCTGTTACGAAAGAGACTATTTCCAAACCCGGGCGGCAAAAAAGTGTATTTATATGGCTGGGACCCCGGTAGCGGCAGATTTGCGCAGGCGGATTGGCATGAAGTATTTTCGGAATCCCGCAGGGCGGGGCAGCCGCTATGATCCTCTGAAACGTCAAGCTGCTGACAACGAATACCTGATCTTTCCGGATACCCTTCCGGAGAACGCTCGCGGCGTCCCCTTGGCGTTAGTTTCTGACGGTGCTGTAATAGGAGACGGACTTTGGCGCGTTGCCGATCCCACCCTGTGGGACTGCGGGATTCTGGCCTCCGAAATGTTTGCTGAATGGATGAAGACTGTGGGGAGTTTGGGTCTTTACGACTGCGTTTGCCAATTTCCTTTTCCTCCGCAACGAGAAGGGGACTGCGAGGTGATGGAACGATTTCTAAACCCTTTGCGCAGATATTGGGAAACCGGACAAGAGATGGGGCTGTCTGAAGCGCTGGAAACTCTGAACGGATATGTGGATTCTCTGTATCGGGAAAGGTGCCCTATAGACATACAGGGAGAACCCAGCTTGCCGGAAAGCCGAATTCTCTATTTGCTGGCGTTGAGGGATAAGCGGGGCTCTGCGGCCAAAATCGCCAGGGAAGGCGAAGCTTATAACAGCCGCAATGTTCTGGCCCACCCGGATGTGCCGCGAATCTCCCTGCCGACTTTGCTTACCATATTGAATAGCAAAGAGCCGGTACAGCCTGAGAAATTGGGTGAAAATCTGCTTTCACGGGCGCAGGATCCTTACGGTAGCCTAAAAACGCTGGTGAAAAAAGGCTATTTGCGCCGGGTGGAAACGGAGCGGACAACGGTGGATAAGAACGGCAAAAAGCGGAATACAGCATATGAGTCTGATGTGGAGTATACGGGTTTCTTTGTGGAGTGGATCAAGTTCTATCTGCCGGAGGATCCGGAGCAAAGGAGCAGAGCATGGGAACTTGCCCTGCTTCCCAGTAAAGAGAGAAACCCGCAGTTCCCGGGTGGCAGTGAATACAAGACCTTGAAAATTCTGTGGAGCGCAGAAAAGCCGCTTATGAAAAAAGAGATTAAGGCGGAAAGAGGAATGCCTGAAACAATAGACAGGCTGCTGGAAAAGGGGCTTGTGGAAGAGAGGAAAGGCCAATACCGGCGCTACCGGCCTCTGCTTTCAGAAGTGGACTTTCACGCCGCCGTCATCCGGGAAATCCTTTCCAGAATGGACGAAAGAAAGAATGCCGTGATTTCTATGGTTGGTCAACAGATAGGGGAAACATGGCTTTCAAACGTATGACTGCAGAGGCGGTGCGGCCTCATAGGAGACAGGCTTTCAAACAATGCCTACAGCAGAATGGAGAAGAAAGCGCCCCCGCTCCTTTCGTGCGAGCGGGGGCATGCTGCGGCCTGACGGTCGCTACAGGTTTCACTTGGGACGGTCTGCGCCGGAATCAGGAATCCCGCAATTCAATGGGGAACAGGATTCCCGTCTCCAGCTCCTCGGCGCTCTCCACGGAATCCTCATCCCTGAGGTAGCGCTCCACAGCAGGGCCGCAGACCCGGTACTCCGGATGGCTGCCCAGCCACCCTGCCAGGGAATCGTAGGCATATTTCAAGGTTTCATAAGGGCCCGTATGGGTGACGGCGGCATACCGGCCCGCCGGAATCACGCGGATACCGGCGCCGTCCACGTTCACCTGGGCTTGGGCCTCCACGTCCATAGACTCATAGGAAAACTCGCTGCCGTGGTACATTTGTTGCGTGAAGCCTGAGCGGGGAATGTTCCGTCTCTTCATCTCCTCCTTCAGCTCCCGGAACAGCTCGTGGGTCTGACTCACGTCGATGGTGCGGCGCAGGGAAAAGACCCTGTATTCCGGGCAGTCCATAAGGACGACAGGATAGTGCTCCATGGTAAGTTCCTCCATTCTGATCACGTCTTCCTCCATGCGGCGGATGCTTCGGCGCATCTCGGTCAGCTCCCGGTGGGCCTGGAGCCTGCGGGCGTGAAGCCTGCGGGCCAGCTCCGCCTCCGGCAGGCCGAGCAGCTCGGGGATACAGGAGAGGGGAAAGCCGTAGCCTTTCAGCTTCTCGATTTTTGCGAGCACCGCAAGCTGCCGCTCGTCGTAATAGCGGTAGCCGTTTTCTTCCCCGATGCGGGCGGGATGCAGCAGGCCGATTGAGTCGTAATGCCGGAGCATTCTGGCGGAGATATGGCCCAGCCTGGAAAATTCGCCGATGGTGAGCATGATCGTTTCCTTTCTTTCCGATTTTTGATGGAGGACCGGTCCTGCTAAGAGCATACACCTTCTCACTGTGGCAAGGTCAAGCGTTTTTTCAATTTTCTATATAAATGTTTCCGCTCTCTTTTTTTACAAAAGCCCCCCGCCGCGTTCCGCAGGATGAGAACAAGGCGCCGGGAAAGCCCGTCCCCTGGATTACGTGCCGGGCACAAAATCAGACAAAGACAAATTGCCGCAGACAGCAGGAAAGGGAACAGGCATTTCGTTTGCCTGTTCCCTTTTCTTCCTGCCGGTCAAAAGAACGGCCGGTGTGATGAGCACGGGGTTCAGCCCGTCAGATTTTGAACTCGGGGGGCTGTGTCTTGGCCGGGTCGAAGTTCTGGCCGCCGGGGCGGGACAGATCGAAATAGATGCGGGAATCCACGGTTTCTCCCCAATGCTTCTGAGACTGGGATTTATCCTGTACCTTATTGAAGGCCTCCCGGAACATGGTATTATGGGCCTCCTCCCGGTTCAGCAGGAAATCGATGGTCTCCCGCACGCCTTTATCGTCGATCTGCCGGTACAGGTACTGGTAGACCACCTTGGCGCGCTGCTCGGCGGCGATATCGGAGAGGATGTCTGCCGCGGCGTCTCCGGTTTCGTTGACATAGGCGGCGGTCCACAGGTAGCCGCTGGCATTGGAGAGCATGGGCGTCAGCCCTGTGAGCACGTGGGCCTCCACATTGCCGATGGTGGCGTTCATGGCGTCCAGGTCATGACCGTTGAGCATATTGACGCAGGCGCTCACCATTTCCAGATGGCAGAGCTCCTCGGCTGCCACGTCGAGAAACAGGTCCTTGATCTCCGGGTCTTTAATGCGCATGCTCTGGGACAGGTACTGCAGGGCGCTTTTCAGCTCGCCCTGAGGGCCGCCCAGCTGCTCCTGCAGCAGCGCAGCGTAATTGGGGTTCGGCCTATCCACTCGCACAGGATGCAGGTATTCCTTTTCATGCTTGAACATAGAGAAAACCTCCTTTGGTGTTTCTCCTAGGATTTGCAAAAAAAGAAATTTTATTCCCGCTTTCTTTCGCCGCTTTCTTTCGCAGAAAGCTTGGCAAAGAACCTTATGCTCCAGCCCTTCAGCAAAAGATGCTCTCACTTCGTTCGGGCCGGAAGAAGCCCGGTACTTTCCGCAGGAAAGGCGGCGCTGCGTGCCGGTGGCACGTGTCCAGCGCTGTTCTCCGCTGTCGCGTCGGTCGGTCTTACCGGTCCCCACCGGGGACCAAGACCCGTAGCGGAGCGGAGACCGCTTCGCGTTCGGGGGGTTCTTCCCGAAGATCTCCGAACAGAGTGAGGAGATCTTTTGCTTCCGGGCTGGAGAAAGGGCTTTTGCCTTCCCCTTGAGGGGAGAGGGGAAACAGATTCCCTGCGGGAATCTGCTGGATGAGGTGGAAAGCTTCCCGCTTACACTGCAGCGGCAGAATGCGGGCGGAAGATGGTCGAACTTCGTTCGAGCATCTTTTTGCCACCTCATCAGTCACCTCGGTGAAGATATCTGAACAGAGTGAGGATATCTTTTTGACAGCTTCCCCTCAAGGGGAAGCCTACCTTCTCCTGTGCGGCGGCTAGGGGACTATTTCAGGATCAGCCGGGTTTCCCCGGGGTTCAGGGCGGGGAGCTTTGTGCGGATACGGGGATGGGTGAGCTCCTGCCTGACCATGTCCCGCAGCAGGGTACCCCGGTTGTAGCCGTGGACAACGCGCAGCTCGGTCACGCTTTCCGGGCTGTGGGAAAGCCAGTTGAGCAGCAGCTCCCTGGCCTGCTCCGCCGAGGTGCCGTGCAGATCCACCGTCATGACGGAGCCGTTCCGGCTAAAACGCATGCGGATCTCTCCTTTTTTCCAAAATAGCCGCTGCCCCCAGGGGACGCCGTTTTTCTCCGGAACAGACGGCAGTGCTTTTCTTTGGTCTGATTATAGCACGGCGCGCCGGGAAAGGCCAGCCACAGGATGGGCGCGGGGAGGAAACCCTGTGGGAAAAGGAAAAATAGGAAATTCCAGAGAAAACAACAAAAAACCTCTTGACATAAACTTCACTTTAGGTTCTATGATAGAAGGGACAGCAGCCGGGAGGACGGTTCTGCTGGCAGTGGGCACGGCCCGCGTGGAAAGTCAGAACAAATTCAGAAGAAGGAAGGTTCGAAACAGATGGAAAAGGCAAAGGTTTACTTTACGAAGGCGCTTACGCCGGAAGCGGTAATCAAGCTGTACGACGTGCTGGGCGCGGAGCTGCCCGGCAAGGTGGCGGTGAAGGTGCATTCTGGCGAGGTGGGAAACCAGAACTTCATCCGTCCCGCGTTTTTCAAGCCTGTGATCGACCATGTGAAAGGCGTCATCGTGGAGTGCAACACAGCCTATGAGGGGAAGCGCAGCACCACGGAGGATCACTGGGAAACCATGAAGCTGCACGGCTGGACGGATGTGGCGGAAGTGGACATCATGGACGCCGAAGGCGACATGACCCTGCCTGTGCCGGAAGGAAAGCGCATTCAGGAAAACTATGTGGGGGCGCATTTGGAGAGATATGATTCCATGCTGGTGCTCTCCCATTTCAAGGGCCACCCCATGGGCGGCTTCGGTGGGGCGCTGAAGAACATCTCCATCGGCATTGCCTCCGCCTACGGAAAGGCCGTGATCCACGGCGCGGGCAAGGCGGAGGAGATTTGGACCGCGGATCACGATTCCTTCCTGGAGTCCATGGCGGACGCGGATCAGTCCATTGTGAAGCATTTCAAGGGCAACATGGCCTTTATCAACGTGATGTGCAATATGTCTGTGGACTGCGACTGCTGCGCGGTGGCGGAGGATCCCAAAGCGGCGGACATCGGCATCCTTTCCTCTCTGGACCCCGTGGCTCTGGACCAGGCCTGCCTGGACCTGGTATACCAGGCGGACGACCCCGGCAAGGCGGATCTGATCGAGCGCATCGAATCCCGCAACGGCGTGCATACGGTGGAGGCCGCCGCGGCGCTGGGCGTGGGCAGCAGGGAGTACGAGCTGGTTTCTTTGGACTGAAACAAGCCGGCTTCACTTGCGCCCGGTGAGCTTCCGGATGCTTTTCTGTCCTGACCGCAGGCGGAGGCCTGAGAGCTGGGGGAAGCTGTTTTAAAGGACAATGAAAAATCCCGGCGGAACCCTTTACGGGGGTTCCGCCGGGATTCTTTTCGTCTGCAAGGGGGGACTGTTTCCTGTGCCGCAGTGGGTCAGGCGTACAGGCTCTCCAGCAGCTGGTAGGTAGAGGTCATGGAAGACGTGACGGTGCAGGAGAGGGAGCTGCACAGGACAAAGGACTGTCCTTCTATGGACTTCTCCGATTTCAGGCCGCCCCGGGCCGTAAAGTGCTTGCCCTCCGAATACATGATTTCATAGGTGTCGCCGGCGTCGCTGCCGTCTTCCGCCAGATAACGCCCGTTCCGGAAGTCGTCCAGCAGGCACTGCTCCAGCTGTTTCCGGAAATCGGATTCATTCTTCAGGCCCGAAAACTCCACGGTGTCGGAGCCTGGGTTCGTGGAGACAGCCTGCTTTTCGCCGCCGTTTTCCGGCTCTTCGTTGGCGTAGTGGGTCACCCAGGAGGCGGCGTCCACGGCGTTGACCGGGAAGAGGCCTCTGATATACTCATCGCTGGTGAGCACCTTATCGGTCAGCTGTTTTCCTTCCAGATAGAGGGCTTTCGCCTCGTCTCCGGCATTGGAGAAGAGCACATAGGACCGGTCGGTGGTATTGTCGGAATTTGAAAGCTCATAGCAAAGGGTATAGCGGTACAAGGACGGTTCCGGCAGACTGTTGCGGCCGATCAGGTAGGGGAACTGCCTTGTGCGCTCATAGGCGATGAATTTCTCGTTGGCCTGGCGCACCTGGTCGATCAGCTCCGGATTCTGCACGGCGGCACGGATGGTTTCATAGACGCGGTCCCGCTCCGGCTTGGCAGCCTCCTGCTCCGTCAGTACCGGGGTTTCAGCCATATAAGAATAGACGTTGTTATTGAAAGCGCCGGCGTTTTCAATCTGCAGGGACGGGGGCACATAGGTGTCCATGCCGAAAGCGCCCAGGCTCACCGTGAGGGTGAAGGCCAGGAACACGGCCAGCACGCCGCAGTAAGGGATGCTGTGACGGAACAGCTGCTTCAGGCTCTTCCAGTAGAGCAGCTCCGTCACCAGATAGGCCAGCGCGGAGAAGAGCAGCGCGCCCAGGTAGTAGGAGAGGGTGCTGTTGGTCAGCTGGAACAGCAGATAGCCGAAGCAGAGCCCGCCTGCCGCGCAGGAAAAGATGCGGATAACCACCTTGGAGGGGCCGAAGGAGACGGAGCTTTCCGCGCTCTCGCTTTTGCGGCGGCGGTACATGGCCGCGGCGCCCAGCAGAAGGGCGGCGGTCAGGGCGACCCACCACAGGGAGAAAAGCCACTGGAAGGTGTAGAAGCTGGACTGCACGTAGGCGGCTGCCAGCGGGCTCAGCGCGCCCACAAGGTACGGGGAATAGTTGAGATAGATGCCGGGAATGGTATTGTTGATGACCGCTGTGCCCACAAAAATCAGCGCGGGCCAGGTGACGGAAATCAGCACGATGGAGACCAGCGTATCCATGGTGGAGCCGCTGCACACCGCCACAAACACGGTGAAGGAGAACACCGCCGCCGTCATGACCAGGAGCTGCGTCAGGATGGAGAACAGCAGGGTCAAAACCTCCGGTGCGAGCACCCCGAAGCAGGCTGCCACAATCCCCTGCAGCAGGACGGCCAGCAGCAGCGGCGCGTAGAGGCAGAGGTAGCCCGAGAGGAACCTGCCGTAAAACAGGGCCGTCCGGCTGACGGGCATGGCGTGGAACAGGTCCACCTCCCGCTTTCTGTGCAGGAAGCCGAAATTGGTCAGGGTAAAGATCAGGGCGAAGAGGATCATGGCGGAAACGCCCAGGATAGTGGTGGCCGCCCGGGTGGAGATGACCACGTTGTTCACCGTGATTTCATAGAGCTGGGCCTCCGACATCCCTTCATAGTAATAGTTGTTTCTGCCGGAAAGGGTGAACAGCAGAAGGACCGGATAGGACAGCAGCAGGATGGCGGCATAGACGGCCGTGATGCCGGCGGAACGCCGCAGCTGCCAGCGGAACACGCCCAGAATCTGCCTGCCGGGGCTAACCGACGATGTTGTTGATGTCATAACCTGCCGCCTCCATTTCACTGATAAATACCTCTTCCAGAGAGAGGGGAACCGCCTCCTGGAACTGAGGGCCGAATTGCTCTAAAGCGCCGAGAATTTCTTCCAGTTCGCCCCGGGCCACAAAGGAGAGCACAGAGCCGGAACGCTCCCAGCTGACAATGTCGATTTTTTCCTTCATTTTGGGGAGTTCCGGCATATCCAGGAACACGGCCTGGATGCGGTGGATGCCCAGGCGAAGGGAATCCAGCTCCTTCTCCAGCAGCACGCCGCCCCGGTGCAGCAGGGCGATGGTGTCGCAGAAATCCTCCAGCTCCCGCAAGTTGTGGGAGGCGATGAGCACCGTCATTCCCCGGTCCGCCACCTCGCCGGCGATGAGCTTTTTCAAAAGCTGCCGCACCACCGGGTCCAGCCCGTCGAAAATTTCATCCAGCAGGAAATAATCGGGCCGGGTGGACAGGGCCGCGATCAGGGCGGCCTGGCGCTGCATGCCCTTGCTCATATCCTTGAGCTTATCCTTCCTGTTGATGGGGAACATGGCGCACAGCCGGTCGAAGGTCTTGTCGTCCCAGCCGGGGTAGAAATCCCGCAGGAGGCTTTTCAGATCCTCCAGGGTGGACTGGGGCGGGAAATAGGGATAATCTGAAATAAAAAACAGCCGGGACTTGATTTCTGTGTGCTCATAGGGCGGGCTGCCCTCAAAAAACACGTTCCCGCCGTCGGGACGGTACACCCCCGCCAGGGTGCGCAGCAGCGTGGATTTTCCCGCGCCGTTGGAACCCACCAAACCGAAAATACTGCCTGTGGGAATCTCAAAGGAGACGCCGTTAAGGGCTGTAAACGAGCCGAATTTTTTGGTGAGCGTTTTGATTTCAATCATGCTTTTCACTCTCCTTCCTCCTGCTGTCTTCCGCCTGTACGGCGCTGAGGAGCTCCCCGAGGGCCACTCCACAGTCCAGCGCCTCCCGGGCGCTGACGCGGACCTTTTGAACCGCCTCTTCCCGCTGTTTGTCCACAGCGTTCTGTTCCCCGGTGAGAAAAGAACCCTTTCCCGGCAGGGAGCAGATGACCCCGTCCCGCTCCAGAAGGCCGTAGGCCTTCTGCACCGTGTTGGGGTTGACGCCCAGCTCCTGGGCCACGGAACGTACCGACGGAAGCTGTCCATCCCCGCCGAAAGCCCCTGCCGCCGCCATTTTCACAATGCCGCGGTAGATTTGGTCATAGATCGGCAGCCCGCTTTTGTAATCGATGCGGAGCACAGTATCACCTCCACTGAATCCTGTTGCTGTATTATATATTCTAACCGTACTATTATATTTAGTACAGTTAGAGTATAGCACCCGCCCACGCAGGTGTCAAGGAAAAATTTACGAAAAAAATGGAGGCCGTTTCAGAGGCGAAACGGCCTGTGCCGGGCCCTGGAGGTTCGGGGTCAGGGGCGGGGGTTCCCTTTGGGGCGGCGGGGGGAGGTGAGGCGGAAGCTTTCCTCCGTCATGCGCAGCAGCTCCTCCTCCGGCACGTCGGATTCCAGGTACACGGTGTTCCAGTGGGTTTTGTTCATGTGGTATCCGGGCCGCACGCCGGTATAGGCGCTGCGGAGCAGGTCCGCCTCCATGGGGCTGCATTTCAGATTCACCGCGTCCCGGCCGTCCACCTTCATCACCAGGGCAAACCATTTCCGGCTGTCCCAATGGCGGGCCACCCAGCTTTGGAAGTCCTCGGGGAAGGGCTGGTCCACCACGGCGCCGGGGAGTCCGGCGCAATAGTTCAGGTAAGCTTCCCTCGTCATAAGCAGGTCTCCTCACTATATAATCTCGTATAATGTATTTGCGGTATTTTTGATAAGGACATCGTAGAAAAACTTGTTATCCCGTAATGGATATGGGATAATGAACGCAATAGATGTGAATGAACTAGATAGCGAACCATTCGGACACGCTGCATATCTAACGAGGTTGTATTGCCGTAAGAATCAGAGGGTAACCCTGTCTGTATATCTTTGCATGGGAGGGCTCTTGTTGTTTTACTGTAGCATCGACATTGCTAAGCGCAATCACGAAGCTTCAGTTATTGACGCCGAAGGGAAACCGCTGCTAGACAGCGTGACCATAATCAACACTCAAAAGGGTTGCACAAAGCTGTTTTCACCGAATGAACCGGCAGCCACGTCCCGAAGTTCTTTCTCTTTTTTCTCTCTAAACCGGCCATGACTGGCTTTGTTCAACAAATTGGTCAACTTGCGGGTGGAGGCAGCAAGCATATTCTCCAGCGTTGGACATTGCACCAATAGTCCTTTTGAGGTCACGCCTTAGAGAGAACAGGCCGTATGAAGCAACGCCGTCGAAGAAAAAACCAAGAATGACAAATAAAAGTGAGGAAACATTATGAACCTTAGCGCCATTTCAACGACTTGGGCTTTACTCGAAAAAACTGCAAAAATACTAATACTCACTGAATCAGATCGACTCCCCCTGGCCGAGAAGATAAGAATAGACAATTTGATTTACGTGGCAGAAGTAAAGATCATTGACATAGGCATTAACAATACCTATGAACAGGAAATGATGACCCTGACGGAGGAGGATTTGTTAATTATCCTACTAACCACAGATGGTTTTATGAGCAAAGGGTATCGCGACAAATTCTCCCCGTTCTCTAAGCCTCCCGGATTTGCGGGAAAATACATCTTTATTCGCTTGGACATTCCGGAAGGGTCTTTGCTGTCCGGGCTTAATACCGACATCGGCAAGGTGGAATCCATCATCCATGAATATCAAGCATTTGGCAGCGGAAAAAAAGTTCGGGTCACTACTGATAAAGGCACCGATATCACTACGCAAATTGCTTATCAGGAATTACTGCCTTACCATGCCCGTCTGTTGGGTGGGCATGCATTTCTTCCTCCGGCGGAAATATCAGAAGAGTTGGACCACTCCTCAACCAATGGAACAATCGTGGTGGATATTACGGTAGGGGAAATCAGGTTTGGATCTGATTTAATTGATTCGCTTGGCATAGTCGACCGCGAAGTTCGAATCACGGTGCAAGACGGACTTGTTGTAGATATTGACGGCGGTGACATAGGGCAACGTTTCAAAACCGGCTTAAACAGGCTAGATAAGAATTTACAGGTAGTGGTGGAATTGGGACATGGATTATCAGACCTTTCTCCTACGGGCATAATTGGGGTTGATGAAAGCATGAACGGAACCTGCCATTTTGGTATTGGTGATAGAAATCCTTATCATATTGATGTTGTTATCTCAAATCCTAAATTTGAAATTATCAGCGAATAATTCTCTCGTTTTCCCCTTGACATTGCTTTACAGGTTTTTATAGATAGTCTTTCTGTTTTGAGATACCGGAAATTTCACTTCCGCTCCCTTAAAATTCTGCCGGGGTGGAAAGCACGGATGCCCTGTTCCCCGAGGAGAAAACCGGAGGGTCAGGGCGGCGGAGAGGCCGTGTTTTCCGAGCCGGAGGAAGGGAGGGCTTCCAGGTAGGCGGAAATTTCCCTGCGGCTGCGGAGGATCACGGTCTTTTCCCGGTAGGGCTCCACCCTTTTTTTGGTCCCGTCCCGTCCTGCGTCATAATCCCCCGCCCAGCGGAACATGGCTTTCAGCATGTTCCAGCCGGGGCGGTAAAGGCAGGGCTCCAGCCCCAGGTTCTGCCGGAGCCAGCGGGTGAAAATCCTTTTGTACCGCACCCCAAGGGGGAGCTCCAGCAGAAGGATGGCGTCCGCCTGGCGGAGCCCTTCTTCAAAGCAGGCACGCCCTGTGTCCTCCATCACATAATGGGGCTGGCGGAGGATCTCCGCAAAGAGTGCGTCCCGCTCCGCTTCCGGGCGTTTCCGGTTCCCCGAGGGCGCGCCGGGGTCGGGGACGTAGACCACCTCGTCCAGAGAGTGGCAGGGGATGCCTGTGCGCGCCGCGATCTGCCGGGCCAGCGTGGATTTCCCGCTGGCCACGGAGCCTGTGAGATAGAGCTTCATCCGGTCCCCCCTCTTTTCTTGGCTTTGGCGCCGTCCTTCCCGGAGGCTGGGTTTTTGCATTGTCATGCCTCCAGTATAACAGACCGGCGGCCTTTTGGACAGAAAAAAAGAAAAATCGGAGAAACCCTCAAAAGGGTTCTCCGATGAGGAAAAAGCATTCCGTACGGCGCGGACCGCGTCAGAATTTCCTGGTAAACCAATAGGCCAGCTCCCGGACGGTTTCCAGAGGGCCGGGATACTCAGAGTTTTCCTCATGGAATACGCCGGCCCCGTTGGTCCACAGCGTCATGGTGGCCCGTCTCAGCTCCTGCCGGACGGCGTCGTAGGACTTCCCCTCATTCTGGGACATCAGCTTTGCGTAAAAATCCTCCGGCTGGCCGTGCTGGGCTGCTTCGATGGTATACCTGGCGCATTTTCCCTGCTCCCCCGCAGGCAGCCGGAGCGTGTGACAGAGCTCGTCTATCGTCTCAAAATCTTCCGGCGACTTGTATCCCTTCTTCATCGAGATACCTCCCAAAATAGATTCCATTCCTATTAGTAGAAAATGGTACTTCTATTTTAGTGAACTGATTCCACAAAGAAAGAAATGTGACATCATTTTTTCTATTAATTTGTAATTTTTTGTCAAAATAATGTGAGGAGAGGCGGTTTTCTGTAGTTTAAGAAGGGAAAATGGGGAAAAAGGTAAAAAAGAGCCCCCGCTCAGGTGCGGGGGCATGGGGAAGGAAAAGCGCCTGCGGCACGGCCGCCATGGGAGGGAAAACATCATGGGGCCGGGACTGCCCGTCAGGGGGAAAGAAACCTGCGCAGCTCCTCTTCCGGCATGGGCCTGGCGTAAAAATAGCCCTGGATGTAATGCACGCAGGATTTGGCGATGGCCTGCTGCTCGGCCCGGGTTTCCACGCCTTCCGCCACAACCGACAGGCCGTTGATGGCAGCCATTTTGACAATGGATTTCAACAGCGCATCCTGCTTGGGGCTGGTCAGAATCTGCCTGGTCAGGGAGCGGTCGATTTTGATGATGTCCGCGGGGAGGTTGGACAGGTAGTTGAGGCTGGAATACCCCACGCCGAAGTCGTCCAGCGCAATATGTACGCCGGCCTGCCGGAGTTTTTCCAGGGCCTGCGCCGCCTGGTCGATGGACTGGATCAGGACGCTCTCGGTGATTTCCAGCGTCACAAGCCGGGGGTCGATGCCGGTAGAGCGGATCAGGTTCAGCAGGTGGCCGGCGCTGTTTCCCACCAAAAGCTGCTGCACGGAGAGGTTGACGCCCATGCGTGTGAGGCCCAGCGCTTCGCCGTGTTCGCGCATGAACAGGCAGGCCCTGCGGAGCACGTAATCGCCCAGCTCTTCCACAATGCCGTTGCGCTCCGCCAGGGAGATGACCTGGCCAGCGGAGAAAAAGCCGCCCTTTCCGTCGGGCAGGCGCGACAGCGCCTCAGCCGCAGTGTACCGGTTCTCACAAAGCCGCATAATCGGCTGGTACCAGACCTCCAGCGTCCCGTCCTGAATGGCCTCCTTCAGCCGGCGGAGGATATCGGCCTCCGTATGGATCATTTCATCCAGCTGGCCGTTATAGACGGTAACCACCCGGTCAGATTCCTTGGCAAAGCGCAGGGCGGATTGGATGTGGTCCAGCAGCTCGCTGGGCGTTTTGCCGTGTTCCGGATACATACAGGCGGAGATGCGGACCTGCAGGGTGAAGGAGAGGGCGCCGGCTACCACCGGTTCGGCAAACAGGCTTTGCAACCGGTCGGCAAAAGAAGCCGACCCTTCCCCAGACAGGGAGACGCCCAAAAACACGTCGCCGTTGATGCGGTACAGGTACGAGCCGAAGGGGCGCGAGAGGCGGCGCAGGACCTCATGCAGAATCTCATCCCCGATTTCGGCGCTGAACAGCTCGTTGTACTGGCTGAAGGAGCAGATATCCACACAGAAAAGGCTGAACTGCCTCTTCTTATCATAAGAGATCAGCATGTTCGTGTCCCGGAGAAATTTCAGCCGGTTGCCCACGGAAAAGACCGGGTCGGAATAGGCCAGCTGTTCCACCTGCCTGCGGTAACGGTTGAAGGTTTTGGACAGCTCCATCATCTCCAGGTCCGTATATTCGTCAAAGACCACGTCGCTCTTTCCCTCGATGAGCTGCCGGCACTTTTCCGTGAGCATCCGGACGGGGGATTCCGCCGCCACCTGCCGGTAGTAGGCGCGGATCAATTCTGAAATCTGGTCCGCCGCCCCGCCCTGGTCCGGCGTGCAGCAGAGGTACTGGTACCGCGCCATCAGAAAGCTCTTTTCCCCGCCGATGCGCACCTGCAGCAGAAGCTCCAAAGAGAGGCCCTTGGCAAAGTCGTCCCGCTTCTGCTCGTCCATCTCCTCCCGCAGCGCCACCAGATAGCTGCTCTCGTCCAGCCTGCCCGCCAGGAACGGGCTGCGGATGTAGTCGTTCAGCCGGGGCCGGATGCTTTGCAGATACTCCTCCTCTTTGTCCGGGCCGATCAGCCGGACTGCCTGGGCGTAGCCCTCCAGGGAGAAGAAAAACAGCGTGACCGGAACGCCGCCCTCGTGAAGCCAGCCGTCCAGGGCGGCGGTAAAGCCCTTGCGGCTGCAGAGGCCGGTGGCCTGGTCCATGCGGCCCGCCTCTGCCAGCAGGCGGTTTTGCCGGAGGGTTCTGCGCAGCAGGAAGAGAAGCGACAGCAGCAGAACCTGGATCAGGATGCAGAGCAGGGCCAGGCCCAGCCGCTGCCCGACGCTGAGCCACCCGGACCGGGGCTGGATGCTGAGCGTCCATTGGGTGGGCAGGTTGAAGGCCGTTTTCTGGGCCTGGGAAAAATCGGCGCCTGCCTGGGAGCTTGCTACAATTTCCTTGTTTCCGTTCTGCGGCTCCACCCGCCAGAGCTCATAATCATACCCCTGGGCGGACAGGTTTTCCAGGCCCAGCTGCCCCAGTACATAGTCCCGGTCCAGCGCCACGGCCACCTGGCCCAGGTATGCGCCCTCCTCCACAATGGGCTGCAAAAACAGGAACACCTCCTGCCCCTCGGGGTCGTTCTGCAGCACCACGGGACCCTCCACCACCAGCTCCTTGACCACCTTGGACATGGTGTAGATATAGGAAAAATCCCGCAGCTCTTTTCCGTCGAGGCTTCCGTATTTGTCCTGGGGCAGTATCAGCCCCAGGATGTCCCCCTCAAACAGGGCGACCATACAGACCTCGGGCCGCTGCAGCAGGGGGACGGCAGCGGTTTCAAACCAAGCGGAGGCATCCGCCTGGGCAGACTGCGCCGTATGCACGGTCTGCGCCAGGGCGGTGGCCTCATTGACGGTTCCCTGCAGCTGCAGGACAATTTTCTCCCTGTAATAGAACAGGATGTTTTCCGCTTCCCTCTGCCGTTCGTCCACGATGGCGCCGCGGACCAAAAGAATGGACGTCAAGCTGACTGCAAAGACCAGCAGAACAGCGAAAATGTATGCGGATGCCCGCTGAATCCGTTTTTTCATATGCGCCTCATTTCCGCTGGATATGGTAATACCCTTTTCCGTTTTGCTTGACATAGTAGAGCGCCTCGTCCGCGTCGGCAATCAGCTGGGAAAGCGTCATGCCCGGGCGGAAGATGGAAACCCCGATGCTGCACTGGACCGGGATGCTCTGCCCGCCGGACTGAACGTTTGTCTGGAGCCGGAGCACCAGTTCGTCCAGCACGCCGCGCAGCTCGGCTTCGTCGTCCAGGCCGGTCAGCAGCAGAACGAATTCGTCCCCGCCGTACCGTCCCACCACGCCGTCGTATTTTTTCTCGTACTCCCGGAGAATGTACCCGATGCTTTTCAGGGCGATATCGCCGCCGGCATGGCCGCGGCTGTCGTTGAGGTGCTTCAGGTTATCCATGTCCACAAAGCACAGGGCCTTTGTCAAAGACGGCTCGGCTTTTTTCAGCAGGGCGTCCGCCTGGTTTAAGAAGACGGACCGGGTGACCGTGCCGGTGAGGCTGTCGGTAAGGCCGTCGCTGGTCAGGCGCAGGACCTCCTGAAAATCTGCGGTCTCCGGCCGTTCATCCCGGTAAATCCTGTTTTCCAGCTCCTCGATGGAGTGCACCAGCAGGTCCACCACCTTCATCTGGACGGAGAGGTACCGGCGCACCAGCCACAAAAGGCCGACGCACAGGAACAGGGTAAGCCCCATGACCAGCACCAGGGCCGGGAGGATTTCCTCATAACAGGACCAGAAATTTACAGAGCACAAAATATCCCAGCCCGTATTTTCCACCCGCTGGTAGGTGGTGTAGTACAGGCTTCCGCTGCGCAGGCTCCAGAAAGCGCCGGGCTGGGCGGCCAGAAGACGCTCCTCCAGCTGGTCCGCCGTGACGCCGAACAGCACGCTGCTTTTCAGCACGTCCGTGATGGAATCCCCATAGGGAAGCCCTTCCGTGGAGGACATGACCTGCCCCTGGGTGCCGATCAGCGTCGCCTCGGAGCCGCCATCCCCGGCGGACTTCTGCAGGATGTCCACCACTTCGTCAAAGTAGATGGCGCAGAACAGGCACCCGGTGATCCCGCCCCGTTCGTCCAGCAGCGGGACTGCCACGGTGTAGTTCAGCGTCGCGCCGTCCGCGCCCGCGGCAAAGCTGTCCGTCACCTGCAGCTGCCCGGTGGAGAAAAGCCGCTGCATGTAATCCCGGCTGGCAAGGCTGGCGGGCTCCGCGCCGTCGGAATAGACGATGATATCGGAATCCACATAGCAGAGCATCATGTACCCGAAATAGGGGCTCATCTGGTCCAGCTTTTTCACCTTGTCGATGGGAGGAAGCCCCGGATCGTAGAACTCCGGAAGGCTGGCCAGGGATTCCAGCAGGCTCACCGTGCCCTCCACCCGCTGGGTGACCTGCGCACGGCTTGCCGCCAGGGACACCTCGGCGTTGGCCCGCATCCGGCTCACGGAGAGGACCGCGCCGCCCAGCAACACCACAAGCATGACCAGCCCGCAGAATAAGATGCTGTAACGGGTGATGGGGGCAAATGAGATATCCCATTTCCCGTCTGCTTTCTTTTGGTTTTCTTTTGTCTTCATGTGGAGGTCTCCTTCCAGGATACGGACCGCCGGTCCAAAGGGCCGGAATGGCCGAAGGCTATTTCCAGAGGGACGCGCCGTCATAGACGTTCATGGCGGTGTCCCAATAGCCCAGCCTCCGGCATTCCGAGACGATGAGGCGGCGGATCTGTTCAAATATGGCGGCTGTTTTCCCGGCGAACAGGCCGCCGTCGGGCAGTTGTTCCACGGCTTCGCGGCATGCCCGGTAAATTTCCAGGTTCTGGGGGTTTATGTCACGGCATACCAGTTTCGGAATACTTCTGCCGATGCTGAAATTCCTGGCCAATATCCCATAGATTTCCCGCAGCGCGTCGTAGCCGATGTGTTCTGTGATAAAGTCCAGCAGGGTGCGGGGGATCAGCTGATGTTCGTAAGGCTGTTCCTCCTGCCGGCGGAGCGCCGCCTGAAGGCGCCTTGTGTCTTCGGGCGTTATCAAGGCGGCCGCGTGGGCTGCGGCAGGCTCCACCGTCAGGGTCAGCAGCTCCAGACTGTCCAGGTACCGCCGCACATGGCAGGCGATGGATTCGGGGGAAATCCGGATCCTCTGAAGCGCCGTCAGATCCATCTCCACTGAAATGCCCCGCCGGGGCGCCGCCGTCACCACACCCCAGTCCCGCAGCATCTTCACCGCTTTGACGGAGGTATCCCGGCTCACGCCGTAGGTTTTCTGAAGCTGGTCATGGGTGGGCAAATGGTCGCCGGGCTGGTAACGGCCGATGGCGATGAGGCCCAGCAGGTCCAGGCACATGGTGGAATACCGCTCTTGGGCCAGGCTGAGCTGTTCTCCCAATTCCTCCGCCTCTGCCAGCATGGGACAGGGGGAGAGAAGCTGATGGAACTGCTGCCCTTCCGCCTGCTCCGCAATGATCCGGTATTGGCGGAAGACGGCGTCCAGCTGCACCTGCTCCGGCACGCCGCCTGCCTTCGCCGCCTGCAGCAGCGCTTCGATATGGGAACGGTATTGCGCCCGGTCTTCCAGGGAACTCCGGGGCGGCTCCTTTCCCCGAAAGCCCAGGCTGTCCACAACCCGCAGGAGCAGCTCGTTCTCATTTCTGGCGATGAAAAAGCGCCCCAGCCTGCTGGAGAGCCGCCAGAAATCCTCGGGACGGCTTGGGTCCATCTGAGCGAGAATCCTCTCGGGCGTGCGCCAGTCTCCGCCGGTACACAGCCGCAGCCCCCGCAGGTAGATGGGGCGGCAGAGCAGGTCCGCCGTACGCATCAAATCGTCCACCTGGGCCGGGTCCGCCCTTCTCGCGTTCTGCAGCGCCTGCCCCTGGGGCAGGGGGGAGGCGGAGAGGACAACGGGCCGTTTCCTGGGCATTATCTCCAAAAACCCGTTCTGCTCCAGCAGCTCCAGCGCCCGGCGAACCGTCCGTTCCGAGGTCCCCAGTTCCCTGCACAGCACGGACCTGCCGGGAAGCCTGGCGCCCACAGGAAGGAGGCCGGATTCGATTTTGTTTTTGAGCTGCCGGTAGGCCCGCTCATATTGAATCACGCCGCTTTTCATTCCCGTACCCGCTTTCAGTCTTCTTTGTTTCCGCTTTCCTCATCGGACGCACGCCCCTGTTCCAGGGCGGTGTTGCAGCTTTCGTCGATGGCCGCCGCCGCCTCCTCCGGCGATTTTTCCCCGGTGAGCAGATCGTTGATGTTCCGGTAAAACACATCCCGGACGCCCTGCCAGTTGAGGCTGCCGCGGATATTGTCCACGGTATCGGCGGTGTTTTCCCCGTAGGCTTTCAGCATCCAGATCTCATCCTGGTACTGCTGGGTGACGGATTTGCTCACCGGAAGGGTGCCCAGCGTATACTTCATCGCCTCCCCGTCCGACAGGAGGAAGCTGAGAAAGTCCTTGGCAACCTGTATTTTTGTTTCATCCCCGTTGTCAAACACGCAGAAGCCGTTGCTGGAAGTGGTGCAGAAACCCGCGCCCGAAGGGTCGGGGAAGTTGGCGGTGAACACGTCTACCCCCTTGTTTCTGGCGTCCCACAGGTTGGTCAGGTTTCCCACGCACATGGCCAGCTGCTGGTTGTAGAACAGGTTGACGCAGTCCAGCAGTTCCAGGTTCTCCGCCCCTTTGGGAGTGATCCCCTGTTGGTCCATCTCCTTGATCCAGGCAAGGGCCTGTATCCCCTCCGGCGTGTTCACCGAAAAATTTCCGTTTTCATCGTAGAGAGGGCAGCCGTAGGCCCGCAGCAGGGTCATGATGTGGCTGTCCCCCTGGCTGTTGGCGGCGTACATCATAAAAGCGAAGGTGTTTTCATCGGTCAGGGATTCCTTGAGCCTTTGGCAGATGAGGTTGAATTCCTCCGTGGACCAGTGGGCCACGGAATCGTCCTGGGGAATGTATTCCTCCAGGCCTGCGGCCTGCATCATGGTCCGGTTTACCATCAGCGTATTTTGCAGCTGGTGGTAGGGCAGGGTATATACCTTCCCGCCGACGGTGTTCTGCTTCCAGATGGATTCATCCACGTCGCTGCGCAGCTCCGGGGTGATCATGTCGTCCAGGGGGACCAGCCATCCCCGCTTCACATACAGCGGCACGTTCCAGGAGCCTGCGAAGAAGATATCGGCGGCCTCCGGCGTTCCGTACTTGTCGGCCAGCTGCGCCTGTTCGTCCAGATAGTCGTAACGGCTGATGGAAAATTCCACGTCGTACTTGTCATACTGCGCCTGGAAACGTTCCGCCGCAGCCGTGAGCATGTCGTAAACCTCGGCCTCGCCCGCCCCGGGGATGTTCCCAAGCCCAATGGGCGGCGTTTTGACGGTGAGCGTCACCTTCTCCGGCTCCGCCGGTTCCTGCGCCCGGCAGCCCGCCGGGGAGAGGCAGAGCGCCGCCGCCAGCAGGGCGCAGAGCAGGTTTCTTTTCCTCATGAAATTCCCTCCCGTTCCTTGATTGTCGCAATCTTTTTCAGCAGCAGCTTGATGTCCAGCGGCTTGGTGGCCACGTCGTCCATGCCGGAGGCAAGGGCTTTTTCCACGTCCTCGCTGAAGGCGTTGGCGGTCATGGCGATGATGGGGACCGTGGACGCGTCCGGCCGGGACAGCGCACGGATGCGCCGCGCCGCCTCGTTGCCGTCCATCACCGGCATCTGGACGTCCATCAAAATCAGGTCAAACCAGGAAGGCGCGCTGGCTTCAAATGCTTCCAGGGCCTCCTGCCCGTTCCGGGCCTCCGTCAACTGGCAGCCCTGCTCTTCCAGAATGGACACCACGATCATCCGGTTGATCTCATTGTCCTCCACGGCCAGGATGCGTTTTCCATTCAGGGACCAGGCCGCGTCCGGGGAATCCTCCGCCGGGCCCTTCTCTCCGGAGGGCGCCGCCGCGGGGAAGGGGATGGAAACGGTGAACACCGTCCCCTTTCCCAGCTGGCTTTCCACCGAGATGGAGCCGCCCATCTTCTCCGCCAGGGTCTTGCTCAAGGTTGTGCCCAGCCCGGTGCCGTTCTGGGAGGCGACGCGCCGCTCCTGCTCAAATGGCGTCCAGATGCGCTGCAGAAATTCCGGGCTCATGCCGCAGCCCGTATCGGCCACCTGAAATACGGTGCGGACCAGGCCGCCGGCCGGCTCTTGGTTCACGGTGAGGGAAACCTCACCGCCCTCGGGCGTGAATTTCACCGCGTTGCCCAGCAGGTTCGTGAGAATCTGCTTGACGCGCAGGGCGTCCCCCTCCACCAGGGGCTGCTTCAGGCCGCCGCAGTCCAGCCGGAACTGCAGGCCCTTGTTTTCCACCTGGTTTTCCAGCAGAACCTGCACCTCTTCCATCAGAAGCTTCAAATCCATCTCTTTGGGATAGAGCTCCAGCTGCCCGCTCTCAATTTTCGACATGTCCAGAACGTCGGTGATGACGCTCTGTAAAAACGACGCGGATACCTCCGCTTTTTTTAAGTATCCCTTTAGCTTTTTGGGATCGTCCAGACTCTGGCGCATGAGGTACTGCAGCCCTACAATGCCGTTGAGGGGCGTGCGGATTTCATGGCTCATGTTGGCTAAGAAGGCGGATTTTGCCTGCTCCGAGGCCCGGGCGACCTTTGCCGCGTTCACCGTGTGGTAGATGAAATAAGTGACCAGCAGAATCAGCGCGCCCAGCACAAGGAAAAAGGGGAGGGAACGGGAGATCAGCGTCTTCACCTGATCCTCCGTCACCTGGGTGGAGACCCGCACCACCAGATACCACTCGTTCCCGGCATGATGGTCCAGGGATTGGAACAGGGCGTAATAGGAGCTTCCGTCCAGGCTGTATTCCACGAACAGGCTTTCCCCCTGCTCCACCGCCTGGAGGCAGGCTTCCAGCGAGCCTCCGTTTTTGAACTGGGCGCGGGCCAGGGGTGTCAGAAAATTGTTGTCCGGGGTGCTGTACTGCTGGCTCGCCGTAATGATGTCGCCGGATTTTTGCATGACGACGGCGATTCCCTGTCCGTCAAAGCTCTCCAGCCGCATTTGATCGGCAATTTCCTCGATGGACACCAAACCCACCGCGCCGTTGATCTCTTTCTCCCCGCAGAGGACCGGTTCGGCCAGACGCACGCCGTAAACCAGGAACTCGCCCCATTTTTCCCGGCTGACCTCGTCGTACCGGATGGCGAAACGGCCGTCCGCACGCTGGAATTCATCCGCCCAGGGCATATCCTGAAGGGAGCTTTTCAAATAGGAGCTGTTGTACGCCTCGCCGTCCGTGGTGATGAGGTAGAGCGTGTGAAAGGAGGTGGTTTTGGCCTCCACCCCCAGGTTATAGAGTACGTCCTCAAACCGGCTCTCCCTGGCGGCATTAATCCGGTTGAGGATCACCTGCAGGTACTCGGTCTTGCTGTCCATCTGGTTGATGATATTCAGGTGGTCGTGATCCGCAATCTGTTCCATAAAGGACAGCGTCGTGGAATATACCGCCTGCTCGACGCTTTGATAGTACAGCCAGTAGCCGCCGCCCAGGACGCAGAAGGAGACCAGCAGAATCAGCGCCCATACCCGCAGGCTGCGCCTGTTTGCCTTCAAAGTCCTGCTCATTTTCCTGCCTCCCCTCCTGTATGCCGCCTGTGCAAAGTAAAAAGTGCAATCTGGGAACCTATACAGACTAATTAACCCAAAAACCCCTGTCCCGCAGGCATATCCCAGAATTTTCAAAACTGGGTACTTCTGCAGTCTATTTATTATAACATCTGTACTGCTGTTTGGCAAGATTGAGGAAAGCGATATTTATGCCTGCAGGGCCAAAAGCGGTCTGGACAGCAAAGACCGGCCCAAACGGGCTGGCCTTCCAGGAGGAGGCCAAGAGTCTGTGCCGGGTTTTGCCAAAGGCTTCTCCCGTTGGGATCTTTTCCCGGGGCCTATGCGTTAACCTGCTTTTTCTCCGTTCTTCCCAAAAGATAATCCAACGAGACTTCAAAGACATCCGCAATTTTCAGCAGGATTTCCACTTTGGGTTCCCGCGTCATCAGCTCATAATTTTGATACGTCTTCTCGGTGATATCGCAATAGATTGCAACCTCCCGCTGGGTGAACCCTTTCTCTTTTCTGCATTGTTTTAACCGTTCTGCCAATATTTCTCTCATATTCCATCACCTACAATTGTTCTTGACTTAACAAGTATAGGAAGATAGAATGAAGGGTATACCAACGATTGTTGGTGAATTTGTTTAAAGGACAAAAACTATGGCAAACTTTTGCTTAAAATGCTGGAACGAGATGAATGGTACGGACTGTTCTCCCCGAAAATACCGGATGTCTGAGGAGTTGGAGCTATGTGAGGGGTGCGGCAAATGGACGAATGTGGTTCTGGGGGAACGCGGGTATTCCTATGGGAATAAACTGAAGTTCCTTCTGGTTCCTTTCAGGGCTGCTGGGGCAGTTTTATATGTCTTATGGAGAATCCTCCTTTTGCCCTATTTGATCTGCAGGCAGTACAGGAAAAAGAAGAAGGGACGGGGTCAAAAACAGCCGCCGCCTGTTTGACGGCGCCGCGCCGCCCGGAACGGCGTGAAAAAGCTCCATGGGAAGAGAACCTTCCCATGGAGCTTTTTGTTTTCCATTTGATTGTCTGAAAGGACCCCGCAGGCCCGCGGAGCCCTTCCTGCGGCGGGACTTTGCCTTTCAGGCTCAGGCGAAGGGGTTTTCGCTCTTGTAGAGCATACCCTTGGGCTGGTTGAAGCCGATGTCCTGAACGCCCAGGAACTTGAACACCTCGAACAGGGCCTTGCCGTGATGGCCGAAGGCCACGGCGCCGTGGTGGGGGTAGTTCTTCTCGATGAGCACATGGCGGTAGAAGCGGCCCATTTCAGGGATGGCGAACACGCCGATGCCGCCGAAGGAGCGGGTGGGAACCGGCAGGACCTCGCCCTGGGCCACATAGGCCCGCAGCTCGCAGTCCGCGGTGCTCTGGAGGCGGAAGAAGGTGATGTCGCCGGGGACGATGTCGCCCTCCAGGGTGCCCTGGGTGACCTCCTCAGGCAGGTTGCGCGCCATGATCATCTGATACTTCATGGTGGGGGCGCACAGCTTCTTGGAGCAGGTGTTGCCGCAGTGGAAGCCCATGAAGGTGTCGGTGAGGCTGTAATCGTATTTGCCCTTGATGTCGGCTTCGTACATGTCCTTGGGGACCGTGTTGTTGATGTCCAGCAGGGTGACCATGTCGCCGCTGACGCAGGCGCCGATAAACTCGGAAAGGGTGCCATAGATGTCCACCTCGCAGGAGACGGGGATGCCCCGGCCCGTGAGACGGGAGTTGACGTAGCAGGGCACAAAGCCGAACTGGGTCTGGAAGGCGGGCCAGCATTTGCTGGTGAGGGCCACATACTTGCGGTAGCCCCTGTGCTCCTCCACCCAATCCAGCAGGGTGAGCTCATACTGGGCCAGCTTGCTGAGGATTTCGGGCTTCTTGTTGCCCTCGCCCAGCTCCTGCTCCATCTCCTTCACCACGCCGGGGATGCGCTCGTCGCCGGCGTGCTTGTTGAAGGCCTCGAACAGGTCCAGCTCGGAATTTTCCTCGATTTCCACGCCCAGGTCGTACAGGCGCTTGATGGGCGCGTTGCAGGCCAGGAAGTTCAGCGGCCGGGGGCCGAAGCTGATGATCTTCAAATCCTTCAGGCCCACAAGGGCGCGGGCGATGGGGATGAACTCGTGGATTCTGTCGGCGCAGTCCTCTGCGTCGCCCACGGGGTTTTCCGGTATGTAGGCCTTGATTTCCCGGAGCTTCAGGTTATAGCTGGCGTTGAGCATGCCGCAGTAGGCGTCGCCGCGGCCACCCACCAGGTCGTCGCCGGATTCCTCCGCGGCGGCAATGAACATGGCGGGACCGTCAAAATGCTTGGCCAGCAGGGTTTCGGAGATTTCCGGGCCGAAGTTGCCCAGGTACACCACCAGCGCGTTGCAGCCGGCGTTCTTCACGTCTTCCAGCGCCTGCACCATATGGATTTCGCTTTCCACAATGCAGACGGGGCACTCGTACACGCCCTCGCTGCCGTATTTTTCGGTATAGGCCTTCATCAGGGCTTTTCTCCGGTTGACGGAGAGGGTTTCCGGGAAACAGTCGCGGGAAACGGCGACGACGCCGACCTTGACTTCAGGGGTATTGTTCATCTTTTCAAGTCCTCCGTTTCGTAAAATTGTACGAACAATTTGTGCTTTCATCATAGCGCAAAACCGCAAAAAAAGCAAGAGCTTTTTCGGGAAAAGGGGGACAAAACCCATAGCGGAAAAAGGGCGGCACAGGGCGGCGTGCCAGGCTTCTTCCAATCTGAAGCCCGCGGCTGTGTGAGGATTCGGCTGAAACTCGAGCGCCGCGCCGTTTTTTGTGGAAACCGGGGCCGGGCTGTGCTATACTGAAGCCAAAAAGGGGCTATGGAAAGGTAGGAAGTGAAACATGGGAAATCTTATGGTTCTGGAAGCGACGCTGCAGGATTCCCTGCGCGGAATTTTGGGGGACGCCGCTGCGGTGCTGGTGGTATTCGGCGCTGTGTTCTCCCTGCTCAACTGCTTTTTGGGATACCGGCTTGTCAAGCTCTGGTCCGCGCTGTGCGGGTTTGCGGTGGGCTGGGTTGCGGCGTTTGCCGTGTCCATGCATTTTCTGGCGAACGCGGGCGTCAGCGCGGTCATCGGGATTGCGGCGGGGCTTCTGCTGGGAGGAATCGCCTTTTTCCTCTACAAGGCGGGCGTCTTTGTGCTGTGCGTATTCCTGGTGTTTTTCCTGTGCGTGGGGCTGATCCCCATCCAGTGGCTGGCCATTGTGCTGGGCCTGGCGCTGGGCATCGCCGTGGGCGTGTTGGCCATGAAGTTTATGCGCGAGGTGCTGATTTTCACCACGGCCATCAGCGGCGGAATGAACGCCGCAAACGCCCTGCTTCCGGTTTTCGGCCTGCAAAATGCGGCAGCCGCACTGATCGTGGGCCTGGCGCTGGCGGTTCTGGGCATTGTGGTGCAGTGGAAGACCACGGCAAAGGCGTGAAGCAGGACAGGGGATTTTTCTGCAGCCGGAAATTTTGTGAAAAATGCAGAGACGGAGGCCCGGCGGGGCCCAACGGGTCTTTGTGGAATTTGCCCATGACATTTTTTTGGGAAAAGTGATATACTAATAATAGAGTCAACAACGTGCGGTTTGCTTCGCGGAACACAAATTCTGTTGCGGCGGCCGTACGTTTTTTGTTTTTGAAGCTGCCGCGCTGAGCGGCCATGTGAAAGAGAGGGAAAGCCCATGTTCAGCAACGGAGATGCGGTGTTATACGGCGCGGAGGGCGTTTGCAGGCTGGAGGGAAGCACCCAGCGGGAAATCGGCGGAAAGAAGCTGGAGTATTATGTGCTCAAGCCCGTATACCGGGCGGGGTCCACGGTGTTTGTGCCCAAGGGGAACGAGACGCTTACCGCAAAGATGCGCAGGGTGCTGTCCCCGGAGGAAATTCACAAGCTGATTCAGGAGATACCGGAGGAGAAGGAGCTTTGGATTGAGAACGAGGGCGAGAGAAGGGCTGAGTACGGAAGGATTGTGTCCGGCGGCGACCGCCGGGAGCTGATCCGCGTTATCAAGGCGCTGTACCAGCGCAGGCAGAAACAGCAGGAACTGGGCAAGAAGTTCCACCTTTCCGACGAACGCTTTCTGAAGGAGGCGGAGGAGAAACTGCACGGGGAATTTGCCCTGGTGCTGAACATCCAGCCGGACCAGGTGACCGCCTTCATCCGCCGGGAAATCGGCGCAGAGGAAGAAACGGAATGGGGCGAATCTGCAATTTCGTAGGGTTAAGCCGTGGGGTGCTGCGTGCCGGTGGGCCGCGGCAGTCTCCGCGGCTTAAAAATCTTTGGCCGGCTTTTTTCTAGAAAGACGGAGCGACATAAAATTTCCTTGATAAGCCCCGAAAAACTGGCATACTATAGTAGGACAGCAACATGCAAAATGACGCAGGACCACCCGGCATTGCGGCGGGTGGTTTTCTTATCGCTTAAAACGGCGAAAAAGATGGCCGGGCGGAGGGGAGAGAAGGCTTTCTACTAGGAAGCCGGAGGTGACCTGGGCTTCCCTTTATTCAGGCCGATAGGATTGGGGTATCCTGGATTCTTGTGTCCACCACCCAGCTGATAACCTTTCAGGAAACAAAGAGGAATTGAAAAGTGCGTTTCCAGGGCATGGAAACGCACTTTTTCCGTATTCGTCAATCCATCGGCGCAGCCTGCTCCCGCTGATTCCCAGCTCTCTGGCGGTCTCGCCTACTGATTTGCCTGCTTCCTGTGCTGTTTTTACAGCAGCCACATGAAACTACTTGCCGCATACCGCTCACTTCATAAACTGGGCTTCCTTTCCAACTTTCTTTTTCCGTTCTGTCCAGTTTATGATACCATGACCACAGGGAGTATTTTGTCACGGTCTGTTTTTACTGGTTCAGTTCAACTTGCCGGGAGCAGCTCCTTTTTCGTTTTACTGTACGCAGCCATTTGCGAGCAGGTTTTGATAGATGTTTTCTATAGGAAGCGTATTTCCATCAGAAATGATATGTAGGACATATTCTGAGCCTACTTGGAAGATGTGAATCACATAACCATTAGGAAGTTGTTCCTTCTCTAATTTGAGTTTTTTTATAGCATTATTGCCTAAATAATAGCCATTATACTCTATGACAAAAGTTGACTCATTTTCAAACGAATCCCTTTGCACACCTACGGTTTTTATCCATGACATTTGTATGAGCGGAAGCTCAGCCATACACTCCTCACGGATTTCGGAAACAAACCAAAATCCGATAATGTTTTTTGTAAGTTTGACAAGAACTGTATTCTGATCGTTCTTTACAGCTTTTACAATTCGTATGCTTTCTCCGCTGCTATTAATATCTTCGTCGATTATGCTTAGATTTCCGCAAGTAAGCCCATTTAGTGATAGAGAAATATTATAACTATTGGCTTTCAGAAAAAAAACAACAACAATTAATACGGCAACTCCACACACTATAACTTTTATGACTTTGTTTTTCATTACTGCTTCCCTCCAATCCAATTTAGCATATTTGCTTTATGAGCAATAAATTTTAAACAGAGTAAAATCTAAAAGCACAAACTAGTTTTTTGTACAAAATATCATAAAATTTGTATATGTCAATGCTTGTCAAATATTTAATTTATTATGCAGAAAAGTCATGAGTCTGTCAAGGGCTGACACTATATAAGATTGAATTGGAGGAATACAAAACGGCTTGCAGAAAAGCAAAAGTAGAGCGGCAATAGAGCAATTGGAAAGATAAAGAAGAAAACACAAAAACCACCCGCCGCAGGACGGGTGGTTTTCTTATCGCTTAAAACGGCGGAAAAGATGGCCGGGCGGAGGGGAGGCTGTCTTCTTGCCGTCTCATCAGCCGCCTGCGGCGAAGATCTCTGAACAAAGTGAGGAGACCTTTTTGATAGGCTTCCCCTTGAGGGGAGAGGGGAAACAGATTCCCTGCGGGAATCTGCTGGATGAGGTGGAAAGCTTCCCGCTTACACCGCAGCGGCAGAGTACAAGTTAGCGACACCTCATCAGCCGCCTTGGCGAAGATATCTGAACAAAGTGAGGAGATCTTTTTGGCAGACTTCCCCTCAAGGGGAAGCCTTTGGTCTCCGCTGCCGCTACGGGTCTTGGTCCCCTGTGGGGACCGTCCAAGACCGGTCTTCGCTGTCGCTACGGTCGGTGATGGACGCATGCCACAGGCATGCATCACCCGAGACGGCAGTCGAGAACGGTTCTGCGTGCCACTGGCACGCAGAACCCCTCGAACGCAAAGCGTTCGCCTTTTCTTCAAAAAGTACCGGGATTCTTCCGGCTGGGTGGAAATTTGGACGCAACATCAACGCGACTTAAAAGTCTTTGGCCGGCTTTCTACTAGGAAGTCGGAGGTTTGGCGCCGGAGGTGTCCTGGGCTTCCATGGTCAGCCTCACAATGAGGCCGTGGGGCTCTTTGGGCAGCAGAGACACGCCGCAGCCTTCCCCGTAGGTGATGCGGATGCGCTCCCGCACGTTGGAGATGCCGTAGCCCTCCCCGGAGGAGGAGGCCTCTTTCTCCATCTCCCTGAGCCGGTCCTCGTCCATGCCCACGCCGTCATCCTGAATTTCCACCAGCAGCATCCCCTCCTCCACTCTGGCGCTGATCTCAATGTGAAGGATCCCCAGGGTGGGGTGCATCCCGTGTTCCAGGGCGTTTTCCACAAAGGGCTGCAGGATGATTTTGGGCACAAAACAGCTTTTCGCCTCAGGCGAAATCTCATACCGCATCTGGAATTTCCCCCGATAGCGGATGGCGCAGACCTGCACATAGGCGCTGACATGGTCGATTTCCTCCTGCAGGGTGATCGTCTCCCTGCCCTTGGAGAGGGAAATGCGGTAAAAGCGGACCAGCGCCTGGGCCATCTCCCGGATCAGCCCCACGTCCCCCCGGTCGCAGAGCCGCACGATGGAGGAGAGGGAATTGTAGAGGAAATGGGGCCGTATTTGGGACTGCAGCATGGTCAGGTGCTCCTGCTGGGAACGAATCTCCGTCTGGAACACGTCGTGAATCAGGCGGTTGATATGGTCCGCCATGCTGTTGTAGCCGTCTGCCAGCATGCCGATTTCATCAGAAGACTTCACCTGAATCCTGCAGCCGTAGTCCCCCTGCTGAAAGCGGTAGAGGCTGTCGCGCACCGCGAGGATCCTGCGGGTGAACCAGCCGGAAAAGCAGACGGAAAGCACCAGCGCCAGGGCCAGGGAAAGCAGGAGCATCAGGAAGAACTGGTACAGCACTGCGGAAAAGGATTCCATGGCGTCGTAGGGGATGATCCAGACCTGCTGCCAGCCGTTTTCCATCCTGCCGGAGAGCACGGCCTTCCCGTCCGCCACGGCGGCCGTGTCCCCGCCGTTCAGGCTGATGCCCTCCGGCAGCTCCGGGGGAGCCTGTTCCGGCGTCATGAAAATCAGCTCTCCCTGCCCGTCGAAAAGGTAGAGCTCCTGTTCCGAAACCACAATGTCCTCCAGCCTCACGCTGATGCGCAGGACGCCCCTGGAGGAGGAAAAGGGGGACGCGGGCAGAGCCTTGATGAAGGAAACGCTCCCCCGCTGCGCGTCCTGGGAGGTCTGCCGCCACCCCGTGGCGCCGTTTCTCGCGTCCACATACCAGTTGGACTGAATCACCGTCATGGCGTCCTGCTGAAAGCGCTTGGCCCGGTACAGGGCGATGGAGACCTGCCCCAGGGCGTCCTTGTGGTTTTGACTGCCGGATGTGGAAAGCAGCCCCTCCACATCCACGGGGATGATCTCCTGGATGTCCGCGTTGTTGCTGACAATGGACAGGGCCGCGGGGATTCCCATGCCCCGCAGCAGGGTTTCCAGATGGGAGAGCATGTCCCGGGCGATCCGGTATTCGTCATAGGGGGATAGGTTGGAGCCCGCCAGGTACTGCTCCACGTCCCCCAGATTTCCCACCAGGTCCGCCAGAGTCTCCACCTTGGCGGCGTTGTTGTCCGCCGAATGGATTCCCTCGTCCACGGCAGACTGAAAAGCGGAAATGGCCTTTCCCTCCACAAAGGAGCGGGTGGTGGATAAGGCCCAGCTGCTGAGCAGCCCCCAGACCACCAGGGCAATGGCCAAAAAGCACAGCAGCAGCTTTGCCCGGATGCTGGGGGCTTTCAGAAATCCTTTATGCCCCATGCCGGTACTCCCTGGGGGTGAGCCCGTATTCCTGCCGGAACACCCGGGCAAAGGAATCGCTGCTGGTATACCCTGTCAGATGGGCGATTTCCCCCACGCCCATCTGTTTCTTTTCCCGCAGCAGATGGGCCGCGTAGCTGAGCCTGGTTTTCTGCAGATAGGCTGAAAAATTCATGCCCAGCACTTCCTGTACAATTTTCCCCAGATGGTTTGCCGAATAGCGCAGCTCCCCCGCGATATCCGCCAGGGTGATCCGTTCCGACAGGTGGGCGAACACGTACTGGCACACCTGGTCTGTGAGCAGTTCCTCCCTGGACTTCTGCACGGCCGGGCTCTCCTCCCCGCGGCCCTTGGCGCCCAGCCTGCTCACGGCGCGCAGCAGCGCGGTGAGCAGCTCGTCGTCCTGAACGGGCTTGAGCAGGTACCACACCGCGCTCAGGGCCAGCGCCTGCCGGGCATATTCAAAATCGTCGTACCCGCTGACAAACAGGATTTCCGCGTCGGGGTACTTCTCCTTGACGATGCCCGCCAGGTCAATGCCGCTCAGCTGCGGCATGTTCACGTCGGTGATCAGGATGTCCACGGGCACATCCTGAATCACCTGCAGGGCGTGAATCCCGCTCTCCGCCGTATGAATCTCCATCGGCGGCAGCAGCAGCCGCGGAATCTGATCCCGCAGGCCCTCCAAATCCAGCCATTCGTCATCCACAATAAGGACGTGCAGCATCATTCCCTCTCCTCTCCAATACCGCTCTCCCCAGAAGAATTGGCGTACTGCCAGTTGTAATGGGAGAGCACAAATTGAAATCCGGCCTGGTCCACCTGATGGTTCAGCTCCGTCAGGTAATAGAGGGCCTCGCTCTCCTCCTTGGCCCCCACAATGCGGGGCAGATAGGATTCCACCAGCTGCCCGCACAGAATTTTCGCCGTATTCTCCAGCCCGTCGCAGGTGGGGGAGATGTTCTGCAGCCGGGAGATGTCGCAGCTGTGCCGGTCCAGCACCTCCGCCTTCCAAACCGTCTTCCGGTCCTTGCGCGCTTCCGGCAGCTGGGCGTTCCCGGCAAGCCGGGCCCTGTTCACAAAATCCAGATTCTTCACGATGTTCCAGGCGGACAGGCCCTTTTCCTCCCGCTCCTCCGGCGCGGCGGCATACCACGCCCTGTTGAAGACGGGCATGCCCCCGTCGTCCAGCTCCTCCCAGTACAGGCCCTGGGGCCCGAATTCCAGCAGCACCTGCCCCTCCGGGGAGGCCAGCCAGTCCAGCATGCGGTAAATCCGCTCCGGGTCCGCCGCCCCCGCGCTGACGGCGATCTCCGTCTTTCCCATAGGGCTGTATCCGGAAGACCAGACCGGGCCCTTCACCTGGGAATTGGCCCGCAGCGGCTCAATCACGCGGTACCCCTGGGCGGAACCCTCCCCGCCCCATTCCGTCAGCGCATCCAAAATGGAGCCGGTCACGTCCGCGGAGCAGACCACGGCAAACCTGCCGGTGGCCAGGGTTTCGTACACCTGCTCGCCCTGCTCCAAAAAGCAGCCTGGGCTGAGCGCGGCCTGCTGGTACAGCCTGCGGAGAAACAGCATGGTCTCCCTGAAGGCCGGGTCCCTGCCGATAAAATCGAACCGGTCCGTTTCCGGGTCGAGCCACACGTTCATCTCGCAGTATTCCGGCACCCGGCCTCCGCCAAAGGACACATAGAGCTGCGAGTAGTCGAAAGCCGCGTCCAGCTGCAGGTGCACAAAGTCGCCGCCGGAAAGCCCCGGCATGGTTCCCCGCAGGCCGGAAAGGTATTTCTCCAAATCCTCCAGGGTGCGCAGGGGCGGGCTGCCCATCTCCCTGTAAATCTCCTCGTTTATGACCCACCCGCCGCTGCCGTCCGGCGACGTGGAGGACTGGTTGAGCAGGGTGTAGATGCTGCCGTTATACCGGGACAGCTCCAGGGTGTCCTTCCCCGCCATAGCCGCGTACCCGCCGTATTTCTGAATGGAAGGTCCCAGGTTCCAAAGCTTGCGTTCCCGCACCAGCCAGGAGAATACGTGGTCCCTCTGCAGCTCCAGGATGTCCGGCAGGGAGTCGGAGGCCACCAGCAGCTTCACCGTGCTTTCGTACTGTATGCCGGAGTTGACGGGCTCCAGCTCCACACCAAACCGCTCGCTGATTTCCTGGGAGACGCTGTCGCCGTTCCAGGTCCTCAGCCTGTGGGAATCCGAATTGTGAAACAGGCAGGAGACCCGGTAGGGCTCCTCCGGGCTTTCGGGCAGGGCTGCCTCCCCGTCCGCGGCAGGCAGCCCTGCCCCTCCGCCGCAGGCGGGAAGCGCGGCCGGGGAAACGGCTGCGTACAGCGCCAGAACAACCCCGCACAAAACCAGCAGGACTGCTTTGACCGGCCCCCGGAGGGAGCCGGTCCGTTTATTTGGTGGATTTCCCTCTTCGGTTGTTCCAAATCTCATAAAAATACCCTCTAAATTTCTCGAATACTATATAACAATACTTGTCCACACTCAGTATACAGCATGCCCAAACAAGGATGCAACCACCTGAATCAACGAAAAATCATGCAGATTCAACGATATATCCTGCGCGTGCATGGGAGTTCATTGAACATTATTGATAAATTATTTTAAGGATACTATAATTTATTCAACAAATTACCTATAGGAGGTACATTATGAAAAGGATTCTTTCCGCTCTGCTCGCAGTCCTGTGCACCCTGGCCCTGACAGCCTGCGGCACCACCCCTTCCTCCAGCGCACCGCCGAAGGAGGAATCTTCCCCCGAAAGCAAGGCCCAATCCTCCCAGGCGTCGGAGCCCGGCGAGGAGCAGGGGTCCGACCGTGAAACCGTGGACCTGGTCTTCTATTGGCAGGGCGACGGCAAGCCGGACAACCAGCGGGTCTGGGATAAGCTCAACGAGCTGACCTCCGCGGCCATCCAGACCACGGCCACCCACAACCTGGTTTCCTGGTCCAACACCAACGGCATCGACCTGATCATCGCCTCCGGCGAATACCACGACGCCACCTATGTCTCCGCAGGCGGCTACCCCAAGCGGGTGCAGCAGGGCGCCTTCGCAGAGCTGACGCCTGAGTTCATCGAGGAGCACATGCCGGACCTGAACGCCAAAATCCCCGCGCTGGCCTGGGCGCAGGCCACCGTCGACGGCAAAATTTACGGCGTGCCCAATGTGTCCGAGGAATGGTCCTACTACCGGGCCATCGCGGTCCGGGGCGACCTGCGCAAGAAGTACAACATCCCGGAGATCACCTCTGTGGACATTCTGGAGCAGTACCTGCAGGCCGTGGCGGACAACGAACCCAGCATCATCCCCTGGGACGCCAACCCCAGCTACGCCTCCTACATGCGGCAGATCGTCATGGACCAGGAGCAGGACCTGATGTACTGCTCCCAGAACGCCAGCATGATCCCAGGCTACGGCTACCACACCAAGGACGATTCCGGCGAGCTGTTCAACATCTACCAGACCCAGGAGTTCAAGGACTACCTGGCGAAAATGGTGGATTGGCGCAAGCGCGGCTTCTGGAGCGCCAACGCCCTGAACAACGACAAACGCCAGCAGGACAGCTTCCTCAACGGCACCAGCGCCATCGCCATGGAGAATAACGGCACTGTGGCCAGCTTCGTCCAGCAGGCCAACACTTCCCACCCGGAATGGGAGGCGGAATTCTACGACGGCGCCAACAACGGCGACTTCACCGTGCTGCAGACCTCTTACCTGAACAACACCTTTGCCGTCAGCTCTGTCTCCCAGCACGCGGACCGCGCCCTGGAATGGCTGCAGTACGTCAAGTGCAACCAGGAAGCCTTCGACCTTTTCCGCAACGGCATCGAAGGGGAGCACTGGATCGACGAGGGCGAGGGCCTGATGTCCGTGGGCCCGAAGAACGGGGACTACGGCGATTACACCAACTGGTGGAGCTCCCAGGTGGATATGCACCGGACCTCCGTGGACGAACTGCCGGAGTACACCGCCTGTGTGGACAGCTACCGGGACCGCACCTTTGTCAATAAAGTCTACTATTTCCTGTTCAACCAGGAGCCTGTGGCAGCGGAGATCGCCGCCATGACCAACGTGACGGAGGAATATTTGAACGGCCTGCTGCTGGGCATGTACGACGACTGGGAGTCCACCCTAAACACCATGGAGGCCGCCTATGACGCGGCTGGACGCCAGAAGGTGGTGGATGAGTACACCAAGCAGCTTCAGGAACACATGAAGAATTTCTCTGTAGAATAAACGTCGGAGGGCAGCGGGAGAGGGGACTGAAAAGACCAAAGGCTTCCCCTTGAGGGGAAGCTGTCACCGCAGGTGACTGATGAGGTGGCAAAAAGATGGTCGAACTTCGTTCGAGCATCTTCCGCCTATATTCTGCCGCCTCGGTGTAAGCGGGGGAGCTTTCCACCTCATCCACCGCAAGCGGTCCCCCTTCCCCTCGAGGGGAAGGCTAAAGGAAAAGGCTTCCCCTTGAGGGGAAGCTGCCGCCGCAGGCGGCTGATGAGGTGTTTTGACTTGTATTCTGCCGCTGCGGGGTGAGGATGAGGCTTTCCACCTCATCCGTCACGGCACAGCCGTGACACCTTCCCCTCGAGGGGAAGGCTAAGGCCCTTCTCCAGCCCGGAAGCAAAAGATCTCCTCACTCTGTTCGGAGATCTTCGGGAAGAACCCCTCGAACGCGAAGCGGTCTCCGCTGCCGCTACGGGTCTTGGTCCCCTGTGGGGACCGTCCAAGACCGACCGAGACGGCAGTCGAGAACGGCGCTGGACACGTGCCACCGGCACGCAGCGCCGCCTTTCCTGCGGAAAGTACCGGGCTTCTTCCGGCTCGAACGAAGTGAGAGCAGCTTTTGCCAGAGGGTTGGAGCTCAGAGTTCTTTACAAGCTTTCTGCGAAAGAAAGCGGAGAAAAGATTTTGGAAAGGTGATGGCTTGATTTATGAATGAGAAGATTCGAATGGGAGTCGTGGGCGTGGGCGGCCATTCCGCCCTCTCCATCGGGGGGACCCTCCGCAGCGGAGACGCGGTCCTGACCGCCCTGTGCGACAACAATCCGGAGACTCTCCGGTATAAGGGGGACCTCTACGGCATTCCGGAAAACCGCCGCTTCCTGGACTACAACGACCTGATCGCCTGCAGCGAGGTGGACGCGGTGTCCAACGTGACGCCCAATAACGTGCACCTGGAAGTGATGCTGGCCGTGCTCCGGGCAGGGAAGCCCCTGATGACGGAGAAGCCCATGACGCTGGACGCAGCCGAGGCGGAGACCGCCCTGGCAGCAGCCAGAGAGGCGGGCGTGCCTGTGATGCTGGGCTTTACTTACCGGTTTTATCCTGCCATGCGGTATGCCCGGCATATCGTGAGAAGCGGGGAGCTGGGGGAAATCCGCCATGTCTACGCCCAGTACAAGCAGGCGGGCGGGACCAACGAAAACGCGCCCCGGGTGTGGCGGTACAATAAGGCGCTCACCGGCACCGGCGCGTTGGGGGACCTGGGCTCCCATGCCCTGGATATGGCCAGGTTTGTCACCGGGGCGGAATTCACCAGCGTCTCCGCGGAGCTGGGCACTTTTGTAAAGCGGCGCCCCAGCCTCGGCGATTATAAGGCCGTCTATGAGGACGGGGGCCGCAGGTTTGAGCGGGTCTCCGAAGAAATCCACTGGGAAGAGGTGGATGTGGACGATTACAGCCATATGCACCTGCAGATGGACAACGGCGCGGCGGCCGCCTTTGAGATCACCCGGTTCGGCTACGGCAGGGGCAACTACCAGCGCCTGGAAATCCAGGGCAGCAAGGGCGCCCTGGTCTATGAAAACGACGCGGACAGCGACCATCAGGCAAAGCTTTACGCCTGCATCGGCCCCTCCTTCGGCATGAGCCATGCCTACAGCCGCATCGACATCCCCCAGCAGTTCACCGTGGACGAGACCCAGTGCTTCTTCGACCTGATTCACGGCAGCGCAGACGATATGGTTCCCACCATTGAGGACGGGTACCGGAATATGCTGGCGCTGGACGCTTGTGTCAGGTCCCACGAGGAAGGCAGAAGAATTCCGCTGAAGGGGTGAGCGCATTGACGGCACGGACCAAAAAGCCCGGCGGGTTCCTGAGAAAGGTCAGGCAGAACTGGATCATGCTCCTGATGGTCCTGCCCGCCGTGCTGTATTTCCTGATTTTCAACTATCTCCCCATGCCCGGCATCATCCTGGCCTTCAAGCGGTTCAACTACGCCCAGGGCATTTTCGCCAGCCCCTGGGCGGGGCTTGAAAATTTCCGTTTCTTCTTCGGCTCCGGGGACGCCTGGTTCCTCACCCGCAACACCATCCTCTACAACGTGGCCTTTTTGCTCGTGGGCACAGCCCTGCAGGTGCTGGTGGCCGTCATGCTGTCGGAGATGCGGCTGAAGCTGTTCAAAAAGGTGACCCAGACCATGATGTTCCTGCCCTACTTCATTTCCATGGTGGTAATCGGCGCGTTTATGTACAACATCTTCAACTACGAGTTCGGCGCGTTCAACACCATCCTCACCAGCCTGGGCATGGAGAGGGTGAACGTCTACTCCGATCCCGGGGTGTGGCCCTGGATCCTGATCGTCCTCAACACCTGGAAGGGCCTGGGCTACGGCATTGTGCTGTACCTTGCCGCCATCATGGGGATCGACACGGAAATCTATGAGGCCGCGGATATCGACGGGGCTAACACCTTCCAGAAAATCCGGGTCATCACCATTCCCTGCCTGCTGCCCACCATCATCACCCTGACGCTGCTGGCGGTGGGGGGCATCTGCAAGGGCAATTTCCAGCTGTTCTACAATGTGGTCGGCAACAACGGCATGCTCTTCAAGATGACCGACGTGATCGACACCTACGTCTACCGCGCCCTGATGCAGGCCTCCGATTTCGGAATGTCCACGGCGGCGGGCGCGTACCAGTCCGTCCTGAACCTGGTCATCATCATGACCGTAAACGGCCTCACGCGCCTGGTCGATAAGGAATACGCCCTGTTCTAGCGGAAGGGACCGCTGGTCCCGCGCTTCCCCGGGGCGTCCCCTTCCGGCAAAACCGCCGGCTGCATCCCGGCGCAAGAAAGGAATGATTGAAGCATGCCGTCCAACAAAAAACAGGCGGTACGGCCGATGAAAATACGCACCACCGGGGACCGGGCCGCGTTTATGGCCATCTCTTACACAGTGGTCACCCTGCTGGCGATTATCTGCCTGGTCCCGTTTCTGATGATCGTGACAGGCTCCTTCACCGCGGAGGAAGCCATTTACCGGGACGGCTTCCGCCTGATCCCAAAGGAATGGTCGCTGGAATCCTACAGGCTGCTCCTGGAGGGGGGCGTGTCCCTGGCCAGGGCCTACCAGGTCACCGCGGTGCTGACCGTAGTGGGCACCGCCCTTTCCCTGCTGATCTCCTCCATGACCGCCTATGTGCTGTACCGCAGGGATTTCCCCTGGCGCAACAAGCTCTCCTTTTTCTTTTACTTCACCACCTTGTTCAGCGGCGGCTTGGTGCCCTGGTATATCCTGATCGCGAAATACCTGAACCTGCGCAACAATCCCCTCTCCATGCTGATTCCGGGGCTTGTGAGCGTGTTTAACATCCTGATTATGCGCAACTTCCTCAAATCCATCCCGGATTCCCTGGTAGAGTCCGCCAAGATCGACGGCGCAAACGATTTCATCATCTACCTGCGGATCATCCTTCCGCTGTCGGGCCCGTCCCTGGCAACTGTGGGGCTGTTCATCGCCCTGAACTATTGGAACGAATGGTACAACGCCATGCTCTTTATGACAAAGGCGGATTATTTCCCCCTGCAGTACTACCTGTACCGCACCCTCAATTCCATGAACTTTGCCGCCCAGGCCGCGGCGGAGGCCGGCGTGGAGGTACCCATCATGCCCACCCAGTCCTTCAAGCTGGTGATGACGGTGGCCGCCACAGGACCCATCATCTTCCTCTACCCCTTTGTGCAGCGCTATTTCATCAAGGGGATCACCGTGGGCGCGGTAAAGGGCTGAACGCCTGTGTTCTCCTCACAGGCCTATGTTCCCGGCGCGCCCCTCCTATTCACAAAATTTGATTATCCGGCTGTTTTGTGATATACTAAATAAATACACATGTGATTGGCCGAAAGACGGCAGGTGCGGGACCATAGCTGCAGAAGTCTGCAGCGCGTGGGAAAAGCCGGGGAATTGCAAGGAACCCAGGGCGCGACTTGCCACCGCAGGTGCCCGCCACAGGTGTGTATCCGCAAAAAACAGCGATCCGGAGAATAGGAGAATTTATGTTTCAGCTTGGAGAGCACGTCATGCACCCCCAGCAGGGGGTCTGCAAAATCACCGACCGTATCACCATGGACGCCAGGGAGTATTATGTGCTTTCACCGCTGTCAGACCACAAGCTGAAGCTCTACATCCCCATTCTGTCCTCGAAAAAGATCGGCGTGCGGGTTTTGGCCAGCGAGGCCGAACTGCGCAGCCTGTACCAGGAGGCCGAGCAGGCGGACACCCCTTGGATTGCCGACCGGAACGCCAGGTTCCGCCTATACGACGAATCCGTACAGAACGGGGACCTGCTGGAAATCCTGAAGCTTTCCAAAATGCTCCATGCCCGCAGGAAGGAAAAGCTCCTCACCGGGCGGGACAAGAGCTTCCTGGACTGCGTGTCCCGCTGCACCCTTTCGGAATTCAACTTCGTCTGCAGCGGCATCTCCTGACCCTCCCGCTTTCTTTCGCAGAAAGCTGGGCAAAGAACCTTGTGCTCCAGCCCGGAAGCAACAGATGCTCTCACTTCGTTCGAGCCGGAAGAAGCCCGGTACTTTCCGCAGGAAAGGCGAACGCTTCGCGTTCGAGGGGTTCTTCCCGAAGATCTCCGAACAGAGTGAGGAGATCTTTTGCTTCCGGGCTGGAGAAGGACCTTTGCCTTCCCCTTGAGGGGAGAGGTGAAACAGATTCCTGCGGAATCTGCTGGATGAGGTGGAAAGCTTCTCGCTCGCACCCCAGCGGCAGAATACAAGTCAAAACACCTCATCAGCCGCCTTGGCGAAGATCTCTGAACAAAGTGAAGAGATCTTTTTGGCAGCTTCCCCTCAAGGGGAAGCCTTTGGTCTCCGCTGCCGCTCCGGGTCTTGGTCCCCTGTGGGGACCGTCCAAGACCGGTCTTCGCTGTCGCTACGGTCGGTGATGGACGCATGCCACAGGCATGCATCACCCGAGATGGCAGTCGAGAACGGCGCTGGACGCGTGCCACCGGCACGCAGCGCCTTGTGCCTACCCCTTGAGGGAAGAGGGGGAACAGATTCCTGCGGGAATCTGCTGGATGAGGTGGAAAGCTCCCCGCTTACACCGCGGCGGCGAATTTTTAAGAAAAACCGGTATCGTCCTTCATGGATATACCGTTTTTTCTTTTTTCTGCATGCTTTTGTTTTTTTATGGCCAGGCCTATTCTGCCATTCAAAAGCGTTCCGTTTGTCAGGATTGACTTCGGGCAAAAAAGCGGATATCCTATAGTAGTTCGATAGATCGGGATTTGTGCTGCATCTGTTTTTGGAGGTCTCTATGAAAATTGAAATAGTAAAAGATAAGGATTGTGTCATCGCGGTCGTTTCCGATGATAAAAAGGTTATTGTTGATACGCAGTCTGCTTTGGATTTGGCAATGACAGTCAAATATGAAACAGGCGCGGCCAATATAGTGATAGATAAGAAGCTGGTCTGTGATGAGTTCTTTGTTCTCAGTACGGGTATCGCGGGTGAGATTTTGCAGAAATATATCAATTACCACGTAAGAGCGGCCTTCTATGGGGATTATTCTCACTATACCAGCAAACCCTTAAAGGACTTCATTTATGAGTCCAACAAGGGAAAACACTTCTTCTTTTTAGAAAGCAGGGAAGAAGCGGTAAATAAGTTGATTCAAATACAATAAAACCACAGTACAAATACCGGTTATCATAAAAGGGCATGCTGCAAAAGGATTTTGGCAGCATGCCCTTCCTATATGTTCCGCTAAGCCCTGAAAATAAAGCTTGACAAACTTTCCTTCCCGTCTTATAATAGAGAGCGTATTCAGAATGTACCAATTGACCTCACATTTTTTGTAAGTCATTGCTTCGTTTGATGATTTACAAAAAGTGTGAGTTTTTTTGTTTCACGGATACGGAATTTATTTTTAGGAGGTACCAGTTATGAATAACGGTACAGTAAAATGGTTTAATGAGAGCAAGGGCTTCGGCTTTATTTCCAACGACGACGGCAGCGGCGACGTGTTCGTACACTTTTCCGCCATTGTTTCCAACGGCTTCAAGACCCTGCTGGAAGGCCAGAAGGTGATTTTTGACACCGAGACCGACCCCAAGAATTCCTCCAAGCTGCGCGCTGTCAACGTGTGCATTACCTGACAGGGAGTCCCTGAACGCCTGTTTTAACAGGCTGTAAATCCGTAAAATAAAATCTCCTGAACCGCAGATACTAAGAAAAACGGTTCAGGAGGTTTTTTATGGAATATTTATGGACAAAGGGCGTGGAGCCGCCCCGTTTCCCTGCCCTGGAGGGGGACCTGCGCACCGGGGTGCTGGTGATCGGCGGCGGAATGGCGGGCGTGCTGTGCCTGCGGCAGCTGCGGGACAGAGGGGTGGACTGCGTGCTGGCGGAGGGGAACCGCATCGGCATGGGCATCACCAAGGGAACCACCGCCGTGCTTTCCGCCCAGCACGACGTCCTCTATTCCGACCTGATCCGCCGCAGAGGCGCGGACCAGGCAAAACGCTATCTGGAGGCAAATCTCCGGGCTGTGGAGGGGTTCCGAGAACTCTCCCGCACCATCCCCTGCGATTTTCAGGACATGCCCTCGGTCATGTATTCCCTGACAGAGCGGGACGTTCTGGAACAGGAGGCGCGGGCCGTGCGTTCCCTGGGCTTTCCGGCGGAATTCCTCACTTCCGGCGCCCCCCTTCCCTTCCGGGTGGCGGGAGCGGTGAAATACCCGGGCATGGCCCAGTTCCACCCGCTGAAATTCCTCTGGGGGGCGGCAAAAGGGCTGAACATCCGCGAGCACACCTTTGTGCGGCGGCTGGAGGGGACCACCGCTTATACGGACAGGGGAAAGATCACGGCGAAAAAGGTGATCGTCGCCACCCACTTCCCCTTTGTCAACCGGAGGGGCCTGTATTTTATGAAGCTGTACCAGAAGCGCTCCTTTGTGCTGGCTCTGGAAAACGCCCCCAAACTGCCCTGCACCGCAGTGGGCTACGGCAAAGACGGCATGTATTTCCGGCCGTACGGGGACCTGCTGCTGGCAGGGGGCGGGGACCGGCGCACCGGGAAAAACGGCGGCTTTGAGGCGGTGCGGGAATTTGTCCGGCGCTGCTTTCCCGAGGCCAGGGAAAAGTACGCCTGGGCCAACCAGGACTGCATCAGCCTGGACCAAATCCCCTACATCGGCCCGTACAGCCCCGCCATGCCGGACGTATTTACGGCCACCGGCTTCAACGAGTGGGGCATGACCACCTCTTTTGCGGCTGCCTCCCTGCTTGCAGACCTGGCCCTGGGCAGGCCCAACGCGGACGCCTCCCTGTACGCCCCCGACCGGAGCATGCTGCATCCCCAGCTGTTCTGCAACGCCGGGTCCACCCTGAAGGATTTCCTGATCCCCACGGTCAAGCGCTGCCCCCACCTGGGCTGCGCCCTGAAATGGAACCGGGCCGAGCACAGCTGGGACTGCCCCTGCCACGGCTCCCGGTTTGACGAAAGCGGCGAGTTGATCGACAATCCCGCTATGGAGGGCCTCCATGTGGAATCCTGAATTCGAAGGCTGGTACTTCAAGCATCAAAAGGGCCGGGACACGGTGGCCTTCATTCCCGGGCAGGCAAAAAGCGGCGCTTTCGTCCAGGTGATCTGGCCGGAAGGGGCCCGCTGTTTTCCCATGCCCGCGCTGCACGTCGACCGGAAGGGGGAGAGGGTTTATGCCCCCGGCTGCCGCTTCGGCCGGAACGGAATCTCCGTGGACCTGCCGGGAATCCGCGGGGAAATTTCCTACGGCCCCCTCACTCCGCTGCGTTCCGACATCATGGGCCCCTTCCGTTTCTTTCCCATGGAGTGCCGCCACGGCGTGCTGAGCATGGGGCACCGGCTGCGCGGCTCCCTGGAGCTGCCGGGCCGCGCCGTGGATTTTGACGGGGGCCTGGGCTACCTGGAAAAAGACAGCGGCAGGTCCTTTCCCAAAAGCTACCTCTGGCTGCAGTGCAGCGACTTTTCCCAGCCCTGCAGCATCTTCCTCTCCCTGGCCCGCATTCCCTTCTGCGGCCTCGTCTTTCCAGGCTGCATCTGCGCCGTCCATTTCGGCGGCAGGGAGTACCGCTTCGCCACCTACGAAGGGGTAAAGCTTCTGGAAACCGGCCCCGGCCGCATTGTCTTGGGTCAGGGAACCCGGCTTCTGGAAATTTTCCTCCTGCGCAGGGAACAGGGCCATGCCCTGAAATCCCCCGCCAAAGGCCTGATGACAGGCATGATCCGGGAATGCAACCGGGCCAAGGTGCGGTTCCGCTTCCTGGAAGGCAGCCGCCTGCTCTTCGACCTGACCAGCGAAAACGCCAGCCTGGAAGCAGTCCCGTCTCTCTGACTTTTTATGTCGCGGCCCCTGGCTGCTCCCGGCTTGTCCGACGCGGCTTTTCTCCGGGCTGGGAAGCGATGCGGAAATATTTCTTGACTTTTGGAGGGAATCCTAATTACAATAAAAACAGGAAAGCAAACAGCAATTCTTTTTTATCACATGATGCGAATTATGTGAGCTATATCATTTAAGAACAGGGGTGGGAAAAAGGCCATGAAAAGTCACGGAATGAAAAGAATAAAAAAACGGTTTTTAGCGGGTGTGCTGACCCTTTGTATGGTGCTCACCATGCTGCCTGCCGCAGCGCTGGCGGCGGGTTTGGGGAGCAACGAGCCCTCCAATGATGCAATGGTGTACACTGATCCTGTCATTCCTCCCACACCCAGCTACGACTGGTACGAAAATCCCGAAGGGGACGCTTACACCATCTCCACCGTGGCCGACCTGATGGGACTGGCGAAGATCACGCAGAATAAGAGCAAAAAGTTCTCAGACAGCGTTCCCGCCGATGATTTCAATGGTAAGACGGTGATACTGGCCGACAATCTGGATCTGACCGGCGTCGTTTGGGTCGGCGTTGACGGAAGCACGGTCACCGCCGACTACCGGATTTGGGCATTTGCCGGTACGTTTGACGGGGACAAGCATACTATTTCCAATTTGAACTTTTCCATCAAAAATACGAGCCAGAGATATGAGGTGGGTCTGTTCCACTCCATCGCCGCCGGCGGCAAGATACGGGACCTGACGCTGGACACTGTGACCGCCGAGCTGGGGACCAATAGTCTTTTCGGCAGTCTGGCCTATTCTCTGACCGGCGGCGCGGAGAACTGCACGGTGAATCACGTGAGGGTCACAGGAGAAAACAACTCATCTGACATGTATAATAACTACACGAGTGTTGCTGGAATGTTTTGTTCTGTTTCCCTGACTACAAGTTCCAACAAGGTGAACAGCTGCTCCGTATCCGATATGACTGTTTCCATAAGGGGGCTTTTGAGGCACGGCGGTGGTCTGGCGGGGGAGGTCAAGGGCCAAAGCACCTTTGAAAGCTGCTCCACGTCAGAGATTTCTTTCCAGGCCAGCAGCGCCCGAACTGTTGGCGGACTGTTTGCAACTGCACAGAACATAATCGACGATGTTGTCTCTGTGAAGAACTGCACCGCCTCGGACGTCTCCATCACCGGCGATGAAAATATAGGATATGTAGGCGGCCTTTCCGGCAGCAATAACGAAGATACCCATTATGAAGGGTGCAAGGTCCATGGAATCATCATTCGAAGCACGTCCGAAACCGGCACGGTCGGTCAGGTGGGCGGCTTTGTAGCGAATACGCAGCTTCCCGGCACTACTAGGGTTAACACCTTCAAAAACTGCACCGTCGTCGGGCTGGATATGAGGCTGAAGGGCATTAGTAGTGATGAAGATTCCGGCATCGGCGGCTTTTCCGCCAACTTTTCACACAGCACCACCGCGACTGGCTGCTCCGTTTCCGGCGCCATCGACACCTCCGGTGTCACGGGCGGCGCACAGACCGGCGGTTTTTTGGGCAATTTGGGTTGGTATGAAACCACAACGCAGCTAACCGACTGCGCCGCCCATGTGGATATTCTCGCCGCGGGCAGTGCGGGAGGCTTCATCGGCGCGTCCGCGATGGATTACAGCGAAAGCAGCAAACAGGTCGCCGCCACCTTTCAAGGCTGCACCGCCACCGGCGATGTGAAAAGCACAGACAGCACGGCGGGCGGCTTTGTGGGCGACGGATACTGCGGCACTTATACGAATTGCACCGCCGGCGGCAGCGTCTCCGGCAAGACGGCGGGCGGTTTCTGGGGTGCGATCACCGCCAACCCACATATGTCAAAGGACAGCCAAATCGGAATCTCCGGCTGCAAGGGGAAAGGCGTCGTGCTGGGTGACGAGAACGCGGGCGGCTTTGTTGCAACCGTGACGACAGACCGTTCTCCACCGCAATCAGGAAAGGCCACCAAAGTATCCATCCTCGGCAGCGCCGCGTCCCCCGTCGTGGCTGGTTTGTCTCCCAACACCCACGTGGACGGCTTTATGATCCTGACCGCGGCGGATGATCCCAACGTAACCACGGGCAATGGCGGCGGGACCGCCAACACCCCCGCCGTCGTGATCCTCGAGGGCACCTCGTCTGCCCAGCCCACCGTCAACGCGGACGGCTCTATCTCTATTCCCCCCGGCGGCAAGGTCAACGGGAAGTTGTTCCCCTACGGCGGTTTCATCACGTCGGACGGTACCGTTCACAAAAACAGCGGCGGCGGCTCCGCTGTCTACGCCGTCAGCGTTCTCAGCGTGCAGAACGGCACGATCACCGTCAACCCCAAGAGCGCTTCCAAAGGCGTCGCCGTGATCATCACCGTCGAGCCCGATTCCGGATACGAGCTGGGCGAGCTGACCGTTACCGACAAGTATGGCAAGGAACTTGAGCTGACCGACAGGGGCGACGGTACCTACACATTTGCCATGCCCTCCGGGGATGTGAGCGTCGCAGGAAGCTTTGTGAAGGCAGCCGATCCCGATACCGGCCTGATGAACGGCACCGGCGAGACCGAGTTCAGCCCAAGTCTCAGCGCTACCCGGGGCATGATCGTTACCATTCTGTATCGTCTGGCGGGCAGTCCCGCTGTGACCGCCGCGTCCGGCTTTACCGATGTGGCTCCCGGTGCCTACTACGCGGACGCAGTTGCCTGGGCCGCCGCAAACGGTATTGTGAACGGTTACGGCAACGATACGTTTGGCCCGAATGACAACGTCACCCGGGAGCAGTTTGCGGCCATTCTCTGGCGCTATGCGGACAGCCCTGCAGCGAGCGGCACACTGGACGGGTTCACCGACGCCGGGCAGATTTCCAACTATGCGGTGGACGCCATGCACTGGGCCGTGGAGCAGGGCGTCGTCAATGGCAAGGGCAACGGTGTCCTTGACCCCAAAGGCAGCGCTGTCCGCGCCGAAGCAGCGGCCATGCTCATGCGGTATCTGCAAACCACAGATTGACTCACGTCATTTTCTGACGATCAAAAGCGGGACGGTTTCAGTGAAACCGTCCCGCTCAGCTTGTCGAAGAACCCAGCAGATTCCTGCAGGGAATCTGTTTCCCCTCTCCCCTCAAGGGGAAGGCTAAGGGCGCTGCGTGCCGGTGGCACGCGCCCAGCGCCGTTCTCGACTGCCGTCTCGGGTGATGCATGCCTGTGGCATGCGTCCATCACCGACCGTAGCGACAGCGAAGACCGGTCTTGGACGGTCCCCACAGGGGACCAAGACCCGTAGCGGCAGCGGAGACCAAAGGCTTCCCCTCGAGGGGAAGCTGTCAAAAAGATCTCCTCACTTTGTTCAGAGATCTTCACCAAGGTGACTGATGAGGTGTTGCTAACCTATATTCTGCCGCTGCGGGGAGAGTAAGACTTTCCACCTCATCCACCGCAAGCGGTCCCCCTTCCCCTCAAGGGGAAGGCTAAGGACATTCCACCTCATCCAGCAGATTCCGCAGGAATCTGTTTGCCTTCTCCCCTCAAGGGCTTCCCCTTGAGGGGAAATTGCCGCCGCGGAGAGAACAAGCAGAAGATGCTCGAACAAAGCGAGGCTGTCTTTTTTACTCGCTGAAAAAGAGCGCGCCGAAATAGGTGACCGTGTCTTTCCCGTTGATGTAGTTCATTCCGCAGGAGGCAGCCAGCTCCGATACCGCCACGCCGTAGGTTTCCAGCGAGGGCATGGCGAGCTCCGGGTGGCGGCAGGGCTCCTGGGTCCTCTTGGCGCACACCGGGCATACATGGCAGCCGCCTGCGCCCAGGTGCAGCTTCCGGGAAAAGGGCTGGGTTTCAAACAGCTCTGTCAGCCTGCGGGACAGTTCGCCGTGCACCCGCGCTGCCTCCATCATGCCCTCAAAGTCATAGCTGTCTTCCAGCTTTCCCACGGTCTGGTACACCAGCGCCCGGCGGTACGATCCCGCCTCGGCAATCAGCTCGTCGATATCCCCGGCGTCCGGCGGGCACATCCAGCACTGCCCGTAATTCCCGCAGGCGTTCTGCTCGCACAGTTCCCGGAAAGCCCGGTCAAACCTGATTTTCTCCACGTCGATCAGTTCCGCCCGGTAAGCCCCCAGCCCGCGTACCTGCTCCAGCAGCTCCTCATAATTCTGTTTCACGGCACTCTCCCTTTCTTCCGGCGCGCCTCAGCCCTCCCGGCGCTTTTTCCTCCCTCTCTTTATATCCCTTTTCCCCTCTGTTTTCTTGTAGGATCGCGGTGATTTTTTGTATTTTCTTATCCTGTTGCCCCGGCGCTTGTGTCCGGGGCAAAATTGTGCTATGATACCACTCACGAACCGCCCCGGGGTGCGTCCTGTGCCTTTGCCCCGCCCGGCGGACATCCTGTGGAAAGGGGAGGGAAACCCGGCATGGAAAAAGGGCTTGTACATCTCTATTGGGGCGAGGGAAAGGGAAAGACCACCGCGGCTATGGGCCTGGCGCTGCGCGCCCTGGGGCACGGCCTCCGGGTCACCGTCGTCCAGTTCCTGAAAGACGGCTGCAGCGGGGAGCTAACCCCCCTGCGGGAGCTGGGGGCCGCGGTTTACTCCGGCATGGAAAGCGCGGGCTTTGTCTTCCAGATGTCCGGGGAAGAGAAGGCATCCCTCCGGGAACAGCAGGGCCTCCTGCTGAAAAAGACCATGGAGGAGCCCTGCGGCCTGCTGATTCTGGACGAAGCCTGCGCCGCCCTGCAGCTGGGGATGGTGGAGGACAGCCTTCTGCGGCAGGCTGTCCTCCTTCGGCCGGAAGGCATGGAAGTGGTTATAACCGGAAGGGAGCCCGCCCCCTGGATGTTGGAAGCGGCGGACTATTCCACGGAAATGCGCTGCCGCAGGCATCCTTACAGCCGGGGGACCGCCGCCAGAAAGGGCGTGGAATTTTAAACGCACTGCCTCCGGGCAATGGGTTCCGCAGGGGTAGACGCGGCTTCCGGTTTCCCGTATAATAGGCCTCGGTACAAGCTTTCACATCCCAGATTCAAAAAAGAAGGACAACTATCATGAAAAAAAGATACAGCCTTATTCTGGCCGCCGTTCTGGCCGCCGTTATCGCCGGATGTTCCTCCTCTGAGGAACATCTCAGTTCCGTCTCTCAGGAGCGCCTCAGTTCCGCAGGCTCGGAGCTGAGCAGCCCCATCCCGTCCTCCGCCTCCGGCAGTGCGGAAAGCGGGCCCGCCGGCACGGCCGTCACCTTTACCGACGGCCTGGGCCGCAGCCTCACCGTGGACAGCCCCCGGCGGGTGGCCGCGCTGATCGGCAGCTTCGCGGACATGTGGTGTCTGGCGGGCGGGAAGGACACCCTGGTCGCGGCCGCCGCCGACACCTGGACCCAGTTCTCCCTGGATTTGCCGGATACGGTGCAAAACCTGGGGGCGGTGAAGGAGCCCAGTGCGGAAACCCTGCTGGCGGTTCAGCCGGATTTGGTGCTTGCAAGCACAAAAACCCAGGCGGATATCGACCTTCTGCCCACCCTGGAGCAGGCGGGGATCCCCGTGGCATATTTCGACGTCAGCAGCTTTTCCGACTATCTGGAAATGCTGGAAATCTGCACCCGCATCACCGGCTGTCCGGAGCGCTATGAGCAGTACGGCACCGCGGTGCAGGCCCAGGTGGAGGAGGCCAAGGCCCGGGCGGAGGGGAAGGAGGCCCCCACGGTCCTGTACCTGCGGGCCACGGGCGGCAGCTGCAAAGTGAAGAACAGCAAGGGCAGCGTGCTGGGGGAGATGCTAGAGGACCTGCGGTGTACAAACATTGCGGACAGCGACGCTTCCCTGCTGGAGGAGCTCTCCATGGAGTCCATCCTGGCCGCCGACCCCGATTATATCTTCCTGGTGCTGCAGGGCGGCAACCAGGAGAAGGCACGGCAGACTTTGGAAAAAGCCGTGCTCTCAAACCCCGCCTGGCAGCAGCTCACCGCGGTGAAGGAGGGGCGCTGCCATTACATGGACCAGGCGCTCTACAATTTGAAGCCCAACGCCCGCTGGGGCGAGGCTTATGAAGGGCTGGCGGAGATACTGTATGGCGAATAAATCCGGCAGGACGCTCCGCCGCCTGCTCTTTCTGGGGGCCGCCGCCCTCCTGGCCGCTTTGCTGAGCATGTGTCTCGGCGCGGCCCCGGTCTCCCCAAAGGAGATGTTCCAGGCGATCTTTCAGGGCCGGCAGGATTCCGCCGCGGCCGGGATTCTGCTGTACGTGCGCCTGCCCCGCACCCTGGGCTGCCTGCTCAGCGGGGCGGCGCTGGCCGTCTCGGGGGCGATCATCCAAACCGTGCTGGCAAATCCGCTGGCGGCCCCCAACATCATCGGAGTCAATTCCGGCGCGGGGCTGGCAGTGGCCCTGTGCTGCGCCCTGCTGCCAGCTTCCGCGGCGGCATCGTCCTTTGCCGCCTTTCTGGGGGCCTTCGGCGGGGTGCTGCTGGTGCTGCTGATCTCTGAAAAGGCGGGGGCTTCCCGGATCACCCTGGTGCTGGCGGGCGTGGCCATTTCGGGGATTTTCAGCGCCGGGATCGACGCCGTGGTCACCCTTGTCCCCGACGCCCTCACCGGTTATTCCGACTTCCGCATCGGGGGGCTCGCGAACCTCTCCCTGGCTAAAATCGCGCCCTCCGCCTGGGTGATCCTGTTCTGCCTCCTCGCTGTGCTGCTGCTGAGCAATGAAATGGACGTGCTGGCCCTGGGTTCCGATACGGCCCGGAGCCTGGGCCTGCCGGTGCGGCGGGTCCGGCTGATCCTTCTTGCGCTGGCCGCCGCTTCACATCCTGATGTGGTTAAGAGAAAGCCACTCGGGCCTCTTTTCGCACACCCCGGATACATAGGCGACGCCCCCCCCCCCGGGCAGCGTCCGCGGGAAAGGGGGGGGTTGTAAAAAATCCGGTCGCCTTCGGGGCAGGTGCGCGCGGCCCCGCCCCG
>NZ_LT160636.1 GCF_900048895.1 Neglectibacter timonensis
AACCGCTGGAGCATGGCCGCGGTTTCAGCGCGGGTGGCCTGTCCTCTTGGATCGAGGATGCCGCCGCCCTTGCCGTTCAAGATGCCCTGCCCTACGGCCCAGCCCAGGGGTTCCCTGGCATAGGCGGAGGCCTTTCCCGCGTCCGTGAAGCCGGAGAGATCTCCCTTTGCGCTCACGTCCATGCCCTTGTACTGGGCGTAGCGGTACAGGATGGCCGCCAGCTGCTCCCTGGTCACCGGGTCGCTGGGCCCGAATTTGTTGTTCCCGTATCCCATGGCAATACCGTTTTTGTCCGCCCAGGCCACGGCCTCGGTATAGTAGCGCCCCTCCTCCACGTCGGTGAAGTCACGGACGCCTGCCGCCTCCGGCTGGCCCTCCATGCGCCACAGGATCGTGACGATCATGCCCCGCTGGGTGCTCAGTTCCGGGGAAAACGTGGTGTTTGAGGTGCCCAGTATCCAGTTTTGTTCGTAGGCATGGCGGACAGCGCCATAGAACCAATCGCTTTCCGTAACGTCTGTGAAGGGGTTCCAGGAGGGTTTGAACACCGCGGAAATGCTGTGGTCTCCGGTGACGTTCTCAAAGGTATAGCTTGTCACCGCGCCCACGCTCCTGCCGTCCACCAGCACGTCCCGGAGGGCATAGCCGCTGTGAGGCGTGACGGAGAAGGTCTGGCTGCCGCCCTGGGGCACGCTGACCGCGCCGCTGGGGGAGATGGAGCCGCCGTCCCCCGCCGAGGCGGTGAGGGTATGGGCCGTGGAGCCGCCTCCCGTGGAGATTCTGGTGTAGCCCACGGCGTAGGTGGAGAATTTGCTGGCGTAGATGTGCAGGTAGCCGTTTTCCGTGTCCGCCCAGAACGTGCCGTCCGTCTTTGTGACCGGTGCGCCTTCCAGCTTGTCCAGAGCTTTTGTTTCCGCCTGGGATTCTGAATGAATGTGGTGGCGGTAGACCGTCACATCTTTTTTGCCTCGGAAGTCGTAGGGCAGCACCAGCTCCAAAACCTCTTCATTGGACGGGCCTAAATCCTCGGGTGCTCCTGAGCCCTTGTGCAGCATAAGGGACACATCCAGATACAGGAGGGTCTGGCCTTTGGCTTCGCCTTCAATCTCGGTTTTGCCCGCCGGGTTATCTTTCTGTTCCACCGTCAGCTTGACGGTGATGCTCCCGCTTGAGTCCGTCTGACTTTCCGCGACCTCCTCCACGCCGCCTACGACCACGGGAGGCGTATTCTCCTTGACCTCTACCACGCTGTTTTTCCCTGCCTCCGGGAGCGTGATGTCCTTTTCGTCCGCGTCCCCGGTGAGCGCCACTAGAATGGTCATGGTCAGATCGCTGTGCTCGGCCACCACGTTGTACAGCCCCGTGGGAACGCCGCCGAAGACGTAACCGCCCTGCGCGTCCGTCGTGGTGCGCGAAACCACTGCCGCGCCCAGCTTGAGGGTCACGCTTGCATTTTGCGCCGGGGTTGTGCCGCCATATTCGTAGACCGTGCCTGTGATGTTATACACCGGGTCGGGCTTGCTCGTGGCGGGCGCAACCTGGATGGTCGCGCCCTGACCGAGCTGATATGCGTCCAGACCCGTCGTGATCTGCGTCCCGCTCGCGTCGAAATACGCCATGCCTGCGGTCAGCATCTGACCGGTGAGGATGCTGTTATAGCCCTTGATCGCATAAGCGGATTCCCCGTTTGCGATAAAGGTGCCGCCCTTGAGGATATTCGCACGGGTTGAGGTCAGGGCGTATTTGTCGCCGGTGAAGGTACCGCCCGTAACGGACACAACAGGGCTGCTGCTTGGATTCACGTCCACATACAATCCGATGGAGTCCCCATTGAAGAAGCCGCCGGTGACCGTCCATCGATTGGCCGTGGCTTGCATGCTGTTTGCTAGCCAGCACCCGTACCGTCCCTCGAAGACGCCGCCGTTGATTGTGACGTCCGCACGCTCGACATACAGGCCGTCGCCCCGGTGTCCGGGATACGTTGCCTCACTGCCGCCTGCGCCGCCGATGAAGGTGCCGCCGTCCACCACAAGCGAACGCGCCACCGACGCGCCGGAGATGCTGACCCGAATGCCGTTACCACCATCGCCGCCGGTGTCCGTGTTGTTGCCGCCCTTGCCGCCGATGAAGGTACCGCCCCGGATGATGGCGTCGATGCTCGTATCGGCGAGCAAGCCATCGCCGCCGTTTTTGCCGCTGGTTCCCTTGCTGTCGCCGCCCTGATAGACGGCGTTGGGGTTGTCGCACAAAATGGTCGCGCCCGTATCGTGTATCGCGCTTGCGCCGCGATTTGTGTCAAGGCCGTCGCCTCCCTGCACCCGAATCGCGCCCGTGCCGGAGACCTGCAAGCTGCTGCCGGTTTTCAGCTCGATGGCGCTCTCTCCGGTGGCCTCACTGTTGCCGCCGCCCTGAATGGTAAAGGGCTTGCCGCCGGTGACGGTCAGGCTGCCCTCCACGGACACGCCCACACCGGCCACGTCGCTGCCCGCTGCCTGCTTCTTCGCGCCGACGAGCTTGCCGCCGCCCACGCCGTCGGTCAGGGTCAGCGCCGCACCTGTTTTCACCAGCACCGTGGCTGCGCCTTCGTCAGGCGTCAGCTGATGACCGTTCAGGTCGAGGGTGAAGGTGCCGCTTTCAATCTCCAGCGCCGTGTTCGCATCCTTCATCAGGCGCACCCGATGCGTTGCCGCGTTGCTCGCTCCCGTCATCTCTGTGATGGCGTCGCTGAGGCTGTCGCACTCTGTCCAGCTCGTCCCGCCGTTTACGGTGTATTCCGCCGCGGGCGCATTGACGACGCTGATTTCGTTCGTTGCCGCGTCAAACCGCAGGAGCTTGCCCGTCGCGCCGGGACCGACGAGCGAGAGTTTTTCGAGGTCGGCTTCGACCGCGTCGGTCGCGATCACGCCGGTTTCGTAGCCCGCGGGCAGGACAACGTCAATCTTTGCGTCACCTTGCAGATCGCCGATGACAAAGCTGCTCACGCCGATTTTTTTCTCTGGATTGCCGCCGTTGATGTGCAGGCCGGTGTTTTGGAACCCGCGATTGCCGACCTTGGCTGCGCCATCGACCTTGACGGTGACTTGGCCGGTGACTGTGCTGGTGCCGCTGCCGCTGTCGCTGACGCCGAACACATTCATCGTCGTGCCCTGCACGGTGATTTCGGCGGTGCCGGTGACGTTGCTGCTGCCGCTGCCGCCGCCGCTGACGCTTCTGACCTTGCCGTTAGTGCCGAGGATGACCTCGGTGCTGCCGACCGTGGCGGTTTGAGTGCCGCCGTTGCCGCCGCCGTAAATCGTTATTTGCTCGTTCCCGTTCGGGACGTTAAAGTTCACGGTGGCCTTGCCGCTGACCGCAGTGAGATTGCCGCCGCCGTAGACAGTATTTTTCACCACAGCGCTGTTCGCGACGGTGATCGAGGTGTCGCCGGTGACGTCGCCGCCGCTGCTGTTGTCGGCTTTGCCGCCGCCGCCATAGACGTAGCCCGCCTCGCCGCCGGTCATCGAGATAACCGGGTTGCCGATCAGATCGGCTTTGTCGCCGCCGCCGTAGACAGAGCTTGGAGTACCGCCGGTGATCGCGATTTTCGGGCTGCCCGTGACCATACCGCCGTCGCTGCCGCCGCCGTAGACGGAGTTTGCATTGCCGCCGGTGATCGTGATTGCAGGGTCACCCGTGACATCGCCGCCTGTGCCCTTGCCGCCGCCGTAGATGTAGAGCACATCACCGCCAGTCATCGTGATCTTCGGGTTTCCGGCCAGCGCGTTCTCCTTGCTGCCGCCGTAGACCCTGCAGTTTCGGAGGTCGCTTGCGTCATCCGGTGCGTTTGCAATGTTCAACGTTTTCAGGGAGCTGTCCTCGCTCGTGTTCAGCACGCCGTTCCCGTTCACGTCCACATAGATGGTGGTGTGCGTGGCATCTATGCCCGCGATGATCAGCGCCGTGCCGTTGGCGTAGATGGCTTGCGGTTTACCGGAGGAATTGACCTCCACCGTGGGCATGGTCGCCGGTGCGGGATAAATCTTGCCCACCGTCGCGCCCTCCGCCACCGCGTAGTATCTTGTCACGTTGTTGGAGTTCACGCTACTGTCCGCGAAGTAAACCGCATAGCCCGCCGGGCTTGCAGTGTTCGTTACCTTAGCGGTGTTCTTGATGTCCAGCGCGACAAGGTCGGTGCTGCCACTCGGCACTGCGTTGATGTAAATCGTGCCGGAAGTGGAATCCGCGTTCGCGCTGGTCACAACCGCGTTGTTGCTGATCGTGATTTTGCCGATGGAGTCGCTGAAGGCGGAGTTGTTGTAGATCGCGCAGCTGCTCGTTGACTCCACCTTGCCGCCGCTGACGGTGACCGCGCCCATGCTGGAGATGGCGTAGCCACTGGTCGCCGAAACCGTGCCGCCGCTGACGTTGACCGCACCGGCACCGACGATGGCTCTGCCCTTATCACCCGTCGCCTGCACCGTGCCGTTCGTAACCGTGAGCGCGCCGCCGTTAAAGATGGCGTTTCCGGTCGTTGCCGACACCGTGCCGCCGCTGACGTTGACCGTGCCAGGGTTGACTATGACCTCGCCGGTGGAGTTGTTGTAGATGGCAACGCCACTGTCGCCGGTCGCCTTCACCGTGCCGCCGCTGACGTTGACCGCGCCTGTAGTGTCGTTGTAGATGGCGTTGCCGGTCGTCGCTTCCACCGTGCCGCCGCTGACGTTGATCTTGCCGGTGGAGTAGTTGTAGATGGCGTTGCCGCCTGCGGTGTTCTTTACCGTGCCGCCTGTGATTTCCAGCACAACTGCGGTCGAGTCAGTCGTTGTGTTGAAGCGAATTGTGCCCTCGTTTGCATTCGTATTCGCGCTGGTCACCGTGGCTGTGCCGCTGATCGTAACTTTTCCGGTGGAGGCGTTGTCGATGGCCTTGCCGCTCGTTGTTTCCACCGTGCCGCCGCTGACCGCGATCACGCCGGCGAAGCCGTTGTAGACGGCGTTGCCGCCTGCGGTGTTCTTTACCGTGGCATTCTCCTTGATTTCCAGAGCAGGGGCGCTGCTGCTGGACTGCACAGGGCCAAGACGAATCGTGCCGGAACCGGAAGTCTTATTGCCGCTAGTGACCGTGGCGCTGCCGCTGATCGTAACTTTGCCTTGGGAATCGTCTTTATAGATGGCCGTGCCGCCATTGGTGGCCGACACCGTACCGCCGCTGACGGTGACCGTGCCGTTTGTGCCGTTGCTAAAGATGGCTTGGCCATTCGAGCCGGTGGACGACACCGTGCCGCTCTCCACCGTGATCGCACCGCCGCTGGCGATGGCAGCGCTGTTCAAGCCGCTCGCCGTCACCGTGCCGCCTGTGACCTTGATTTCTCCACTGTTGGAGCCGCCGGAGATGGCAGTGCCATTTGCGCCGGTGGACAACACCGTGCCGCCCGTGATCGTGACCGTGCCGCTGGAGACGTTATTAATGGCAATTTTGACGGCTTCCAGCTTGCCGGTCTGGCCGGTGCTGCTGTCCATTACGGTAAGCGCCGTACCCGTACTGTTTACCAGATTGATTGCATCCATGTTGCCAGCGGTGCTGCCGCTGTGGGTAATTTTGTGGCCGTTGAGGTCAAGCGTCAGGGCGATGCCGTTGATGTCCACGCCGGTTTCGCCGAGATTGATGTCTGCAATGACCTTCAGCTTGTCGCCGGTCGCCGCCGCACCAATCGCCTCGTCGAGCGTGACGTAGCTGCCCTTGAAGGCGTCATCGTTGCCAAGCAGCTCCACCGCCGTTGGATAAACCCGACCCACCGTGCCGCCGGTTTTGGTGTAGTAGGTGTTCAGGTTGGCGGCTGTTACGCCGGTGGCCGCGAAGTAGACCGCATAGCCGTTTGCGGTGTTTTCCACCGTGCCGTTCTGAATGTCCAGTACGACAGAGGGGCTCTCGGTCGACACCTTGGCAAGATGAATCGTGCCGGTAGTGGCACTCGTGTTCGCGCTTGTGATTTCAGCGCCGCCGCTAACCGTAACTTTACCGGTTTCGCTATTATAGATGGCAACGCCCGTTGTTGCCTTCAGCGTGCCGCCCTCTACCGTAACTTTGCCGGTGGAGGCGTTTAAGATGGCATAGCCGCCAGCCGCCGACACTGTACCGGCTGTTACCTTCACATCTCCAGCGGAGAGGTTGTAGATAGCAATGCCATACTGGCCGATTGCCTTCAACTCGCCGTTGCCGGTACTGCTGCTGTCCGTTACCGCAAGCGCCGTACCCGCAGTATCTTTCAGCGTGATTGCGGCGGCGCCGCTGTGGGTAACGGTCTGACCGTTCAGGTCGAGCGTCAGGGCTTTGCCGTTGATTTCCACGCCGGCTCCGCTGCCGAGGTCGATGGTCTCGTTGATCACCAGTTTGTCGTTGGTCTGCGCCGCACCAATCGCCGCAGCGAGGGTGGCGTAGCTGCCTTTGAAGGTGTCGCCGCTGTCAAGCAGCTCCACCGCCGCGGGATAAAGCCGCCCCACCGTACCGCCGGTGTGGCTGTAGTAGGTGCCCAAGTTGGCGGCGGTCACGCCGCTGGCATCCGCGAAGTACACCGAGTAACCCGCCGGGTCTGCGGTGTTCTGCACCGTGCCGCCCTGAATGTCCAGCGTAAGAAGGTTGTCGATGCCGTTCGGCACGTATTGCAGGAAAATCGTGCCGGAAGTCGCGCTTGTATTGGCGCTGGTGACCTCGGCGCTGTCGCTGATCGTGATTTTACCAGCGCCGTAGTTGAAGATCGCATTGCCGGTCGCCGCGGACACCTTGGCGCTGCCGCTGACGGTGACTGCGCCGACGCTGTCGATCGCAATGCCCGACGCGCCGGTCGCCGTTACTGTGCCGCCGCTGACGGTGATTGCGCCGCTGCTGTCGATCGCGCTGCCCGACGCGCCGGTCGCCGACACCGTGCCGCTGCTGACGTTGACTGCGCCAGCGCTGCCGGATATTGCATAGCCCGATGTGCCGGTCGCCGTTACCGTGCCGCCGTTGACGGTGATTGTGCCGTTAGCCGTGTTATCTGCAAAGGGGCTGTTGTAGATGGCTTTGCCATTCTCGCCGGTGGCTTTCAGCGTGCCGCCCGATATCGTGACCGCGCCGGTGGAGATATTCCAGATGGCATAGTTTACAGCTTCCAGCGTGCCGTTCTGGCCGCTGCTGCCATCCGTTACGGTGAGCGACGCACCGTTGTCCAGCTTGATTACGGCGCTGCTGCCGTTTGTGCCGCTGTTTGTAACGGTGTGGCCGTTCAGATCAAGCGTCAGGGTTTTGCCGTTGATTACACCGACGCCTGTGCCGAGGTCGATATCGGCAATGACTTTCAGCGTGTCGCCGGTCGTTGCAGCTGTGATCGCACCGGCGAGAGTGGTGTACAGCGTGGTATTGCTTCCACTTGTAATCTCCACCACGTTTGTCGGCGCTTCGGGATAAACCTTGCCCACCGTACCGCCGGTTTTGGTGTAGTAGGCGCTCAGGGTGTCGTAGGTCACGCCTGTGCCGTTGGTGTTAAAGTACACCGCATAGCCATCGGCTGACGTGTTCTCTACCGTGCCGCCCTGAATGTCCAGCACGACTTTCGACTCGCCGCTGGATGGCACAGCGAACAGATAAATCGTGCCGTCGTTTGTATTCGCGCTGGTGACCGTGGCGTTGTTGCTGATCGTGATTTTGCCGGTGCTAACGTTGTAGATGGCATTGCCGGCCGCCGCCGACACTGTGCCGCCGCTGACATTAACTGTGCCGGTGTTAACGTTGTAGATGGCAATAGCATTTGGGTCGGTTGCCTCAACCGTGCCGCCACTGACGTTAACTGTGCCGCCAGCGTCGTAGTTATAGATCGCCTTGCCAGACGAGCCAGATGCCGTCACTTTGCCGTCCGATACCGTGACTGTGCCAGCGGCATTGTTCCAGATGGCTTGGTTGGGCGATGACACTGCGCCGCCCTCCACCTTGACCGTGCCGGTGGATTGGTTGCGAATGGCGTTGCCGGACGTGGCTGTCACTGTGCCGCCTGTGACCTTGATTTCTCCGGTGGAGGCGTTATAGATGGCTTGGCCGGTCGTTGCCGACACTGCGGCGTTGCCGCTGATGGTGATTGTGCCGCCGTCGGCGTTATGGATGGCTCTGCCATTTGAACCGGTTGCTTCAACTGTGCCGCCGGTGACGTTGACCGCGCCACAGTTATAGATGGCTTTACCGGTCGTGGCCGTGACCGTGCCGCTTTCCACCGTGACTGTGCCGCTGCTGCCGTTTTGGATAGCCCTGCCCGTATCGCCGGTGGCTTCCAGCTTGCCGTTGCTGCCGCCGTCCGTTACGGTGAGCGACGCGGTGCCTGACAGCATGATTGCGCTGGCGTTGCCGGTGCCGCTATAGGTAACTGTGTGGCCGTTCAGGTCAAGGGTTAGCGACTTGCCGTCCTTGATCGTCACACCCGTTCCGCCATTGTTGATGTTGGCAATGACCTTCAGCGTGTCGCCGCTCTGCGCCTGACTGATCGCATTGGCGAGGGTTGTAGTCGAGCCGTCCACCTCGATGGTGTTACCAGCCGTCCGCGACGTGCCGCGGCGCGCCGGAGGTGTCCCGGTGCAAAGGGACAAATCCGCGTCCTCGGCCGAGCAGACCGGGCAGTCGGGGTCGATCTGCCCATCCGTGCATTGGGTCTCGCAGGTGCATTTGTCCGGCTCTGTGCCGTCGTTTGGCTCGATGCCGTCGTTTGGCTCAATGCCGCCCTCCGGCTGCGGAGCGCCTTGGTTGCAGCTATCCGGGTCGCCCTCCACATAGCCGCAGGTTTCGTCGTGGACGTGCCCACCGGGTTCCTCCACCGCGCCCGCCGGAATGGGCAGCGCAGCAAACGCCATCAGGCAGGAGAGTAGGAGCGCCAAGGCTTTCCGTCCGGCGCGAGAGCTCCTTTTGTAGTGTACGGTTTCTTTTCGCATGGTCAAATCCTCCCAGTCCTCAGTCCATTTGTTTGTTCGGCCAGCAGCAGATGCCCACATCCAGAGGGATCCGCTCCTTCAAATGAAAATCTGCAAATTTACAGTACCAGCATTCCTTTTCCACCGGCAGTACGGCGGCACGGGGCGTGAACGCCGGACAGCGTTGGCGCGGCCACACGCTCCCGCCCACCCGCGGTTCCTTCAGCGGACGGTCTTCGGCGCGGCGGTTGATTCCCAACTCTGTGCCCATTGCCCATCTCCTCCTCCTAACAGGTTTCCTGTTTCCGGGGGAACCCCCGGAAACAGTTGAGGGGCATGCCCCTCAACTGAATCGATCCTCTTATTGCAGGAGGCCTTGACAGACCCCCCGGTCTTTTGCTACTGTTATTCTAATGAAAAAAAGCCGGCTTGTGGGGCAAAGTGTAAATTTGGTATGGTTTTGTGCGAAATTTGCACGTCCTGGGGAAAAAGTCGCTTGACAAGGGGAACCTATCATGTTGAAAATCGCTCTTTGTGACGACGAGCCGGGGCAGCGCAGCTTGACGGGCGGACTGCTCCGGGAATATATGGAACAGCGCCCCAGCCTCGCCGCCCGGCTCACCGTGGTTTCCTCCGGGGAGGAACTGCTGGAACAGGCGGAGGCGGAAGGGGGCTTTGACCTCTATGTGCTGGACGTCATCATGCCGGAGCTGTCCGGTATCGACGTGGGCGTCAAGCTGCGGGAGCTGGGGAGCGACGCGCCCATCATTTATCTCACCACGTCGCCGGATTACGCGGTAGCCTCCTACAACGCGCAGGCCGCCGGTTATCTGCTCAAGCCCGTGGAACGGGAGGCGCTGTTCCCCCTGCTGGACCGGGTGCTGAAGGAGCTCGCCCAAGAGGAGAGCCGGATCCTGACGGTGAAGAGGCGGGAGCGGGTGTCGCTGCTGCGCTATGCAGACATCCGCTATGCGGAGGGGGCGAACCATTCCGTGATATTTTACCTTGCCGGAGGGCAGACGGTGACTGCCGGCAGGCGGGGTTCGCTGGAGGAGGCGGTGGCCCCGCTGCTGGCGGACGAACGCTTTCTGCAGGTGGGCACGTCTTATCTGGTGAATATGCTCTATGTGGACAGCCTGGAGCAGGACTGCTTTCACATGCGGGAGGGGGGCAGGGTGCCCATCCCCCGCCTGAAGCGGAGCATGGTGCGCCAGTGTTTTCTGGATTTTGTGCTGAAGCGGGGAATGGCCTGATGGATTTTATGACACCGGAGGGGGGCGCCGGGCTGGGCGTACTCTACCTTCTTCGGGCGATGGGGATGACGGTGCTGGCAGGCCTGTTCCTCTGCGCCTTTTTGGACGCCCGGATGGACGGCAGGCGCGCCCGCCTGATTATGGGAGCGGGGATTGGGGCGGTCATCCTGGCGAATATCCCGCTGGCTTTCCTGCTGGGAAGCGAGGCCTATATGCGCCTGACGCCGGTGCTGCTCAACCTGCCGGTATTTGTCCTTTTTGGGTGGGTCTCCCGCTACAGGGATGGCAGGCTTCTCTTTACGCTCACGACCCTCATGGCGGAGACTGGGCTGGTCACCCTGGCGGGGATGCTGTGCGCGCTGCCCTTTGGCGGGCGTTTGGGGATTGACCTGCTGGGCCGCTGCGCAGCCGCCCTGCTGCTGCTGTGGCTGAACTGGCGGCTGCGGCCCCTCTACCTGGAAATGCAGGGGATGCTGCGCCGGGGCTGGCTCCTGTTCTCCCTCATCCCCCTGGCGTACTATGTTTCCCTCTATGTCTATATCATGCTGGTCGATCCAGGGGAGCGGGCGGAGAATTTGACGGCGATCCTGGTTACGTCCGGCATGGCGGCTGCGGCTTACACCGTGATCTTCTTTTTCTTTCAGACGATTCGCCGCCAGGAACAGACCGAGCGGGAACGCCAGCTGCTTTCCACCCAGGTGTCCGCCCTGCGCAGGCAGCAGGAGATGATGGCCCGCAGCGAGGAGAAGCTGCGGGTTCACCGGCACGATATGCGCTTTGTGCTGCACACGCTGACCGCCATGCTGGAACGCGGGGATACCGCCGGTGCGCTGGAGTACCTGGGACAATCTGACAAAAAGCTGAACGATACTGTTATGGCCCATTACTGCGAAAGCCCTGTGCTGGACGCGCTGCTGGCCTATTACGCGGAACAGGCCCGGAGCAGGGAAATCCAGGTAAGGATTGAAATAAAGCTGAGCCGGAAACTGCCGGCGGACGAGGACGAGCTGTGCGCCGTGCTGGCCAACGCCCTGGAAAATGCCATTCATGCCTGTGAAGCCCTGCCCGCCGGGACGCCCCGGCGCATTGAGGTGGCGGCGGCGTCCAAGCCCCATTTCTGCGTGGAAATTGCCAACACCTGCGACGGAAAGGCTGAGTTTGACAGAAACGGCTTTCCCATATCCAGGGAGCCCGGCCACGGTGTGGGCACCCGCAGCATCGCCGCCTTTTTTGACAAGTACCAGGCGGTCTATTCCTACAGCGTGGGGAAGGACGGCATGTTTCGCCTGCGCTTTCTCATTGCCCGGCCGGACGCCGGAACGCGCTGAAGGCCGCTTCATGGGGGATTTTGAAAAGATGTGCTGGAATGTTACATGGGTTCTGTGATATAGTATAAACTGCAGATAGTAGAAAAGGGGAGCGGCGGAAACGCCGTTCCCCTTTTTGCGTCCAAAACAGAGGGCCGTCTGCACCCTGCCGGGAAAAAGGAGCTGCCGCGTCTTGCGGCGGCTCCTTTCTGCAGGGGGAAAACGGGGCGGTTTGTATGGGATCACAGACAGGAGAAAAGACCATGGAAAGAGAAAGAAGGGAAAAGAGATGAAACTGAAGGAGGCAATAGAATTTGCGGACTGGGTGAAGCCCAACGGTTTCACGGAGGAGCAGAAAACCCGCTGGGTGACGGACTGCGAGGGCATGGTGCAGGCCCAGGTGATGCTTCTGGCGCCGGAGGAAACCGTGACCTACGGGTGGCCTGAGGACGGGGAAACGGAGCTGCTGGTGAACCCGCCCCACGACAAGCTCTACCTCAGCTACCTGTACGCCATGGTGGATTTTGCCAACGGGGAGTACGGGAAGTACCAGAACAGCATGCAGATGTTCAACGCGGATTTTTCGGAATTTATGAGGTGGTTTGCCGCGGCTTACCGGCCGGCGGACACCTGGATTGAGGAGGATGGATATGGCCTGCTACCCTGAGAGACGGAAGGGGTATTACCTGACGGCCTACGGGCTGGCGGTAAAGCACGGATTTATAGGGACGGAAGAGGAATGGCTTCAGTTTCTGAAGGCCAACGTGGAGCTCCGGTATGAAAACGGCGTGCTGGAATGGCGCAACGCCGGGGTTGACGATTGGCACGCGCTGGAGGAATTTGCCCTGTTCCGGGAGGACCTTGCCCGCAAGGGGGAGGACGCCCAGGCTGCGGCGGCTTCGGCCAGCGAGGCGGCGGAGGCATCCCGGCGGCAGACAGGCAGCGGGGCGGAGAGGACTCGGGCGGCGCAGGAGGATGACCGGGTCGGGGAGGAGGAATCCAGAAAAGCCGGAGAGGCTGCCAGAGAGGCCGGGGAAACCGCCCGGTTAGCTGCCGAGGAGGCCAGGGCCGCGGCGGAGACAGAGCGGCAGGCCCGGGAGGGTGTCCGGCAGGAGGCTGAATCCGGGCGAAGGGACGCCGAAGGGGAGAGGTCCTCCGGGGAGGCTGCCCGGGCAGGCGCGGAACAGGAGAGGCTTGCCGCGGAAGATGCCAGAAAAGCCGGAGAGTCGGTCCGGGCAGGCGCGGAGTCGGCACGGGCTGCCGCGGAGGATTCCAGGAAGGCTGCAGAGGAGGAAAGGGCCTTTGCAGAGCGGGAAAGGGCAGATCAGGAGTCCGGGCGGGGCACCGCTGAAACAGCCAGAGCGGAGGCAGAAAGGGCGCGGGCTGCTGCAGAGGCGGAAAGGGTTTCCGCAGAGGGCGCACGTGCCGGAGCCGAAGCGGCGCGGGCGGAGTCGGAGGCCCTCCGGAAAGCCGGGGAAGAAAAACGGGCGGAGGCGGAAACGGCCAGGGACGCAGAAGAAGCAGGGAGGACGGAAGCCGAGGCTGCAAGAAAGTCCGGGGAAGAGGGCCGCAAAGCCGCCGAGACCGCCCGGGTTTCCCAGGAGGACGCCAGAAACGGCGCGGAATCCGCCCGGGCGGCGGCGGAATTGGAAAGAACCCAGGCGGAAGCGGGCCGGGAAAGCGCGGAACAGGCCAGGAATATATGGGGCCCCTATGAGGCGGACAGGGCTTACGTGCCGGGGAACAAGGTTTCCTTGGGAGGTTCCAGCTATTTGAACCTGGCGGCCTGTACCGGCGTTCCTCCCACGGACACGGGCAAGTGGCTGCTGATCGCGGCAAAGGGAGACACAGGCTCCCGGGGCGAACAGGGCCCCCAGGGCCCCAAAGGAGACACCGGACCCCAGGGGCCGCAGGGCGTAAAGGGAGAGACGGGAACCGGGCTCACCATCCTGGGACAGTATGCCACGGTGGAGGCGCTGCAGGCGGCGGTACCTTCCCCCACGGCGGGCATGGCCTACAACGTGGGAAGCGCCCCGCCCTACCGCATTTACATTTGGTCCGGCACGGAATGGATGGACAACGGCCCGCTGCAGGGGACGCCGGGCGAAGCCGGGGCTCCGGGGCCCAAGGGGGATCCCTTCACTTACGCTGACTTTACCCCGGAGCAGCTGGAAGGGCTGAGAGGGCCCCAGGGCCCCAAGGGAGACACGGGAGCCAAGGGCGACAAGGGAGAAACCGGAGCCGCGGGCCCTGCGGGCCCCAAGGGGGACGCGGGCGCGAAGGGTGATACGGGCCCGCAAGGGCCCAAAGGAGAGACGGGCCCTGCTGGAGCACAGGGCCTAAAAGGAGATGCCGGGCCTGCGGGGCCTCAGGGTGAGAACGGCCCCCAGGGGCCTCAAGGCTTGAAGGGTGAAAAGGGCGACAAGGGCGAGACCGGAGCAACTGGCCCGCAGGGAGCGAAAGGGGATCCGGGGCCTGCGGGGGCGGACGGGAAAAGCGCCTACCAGACGGCGGTTTCCGGAGGTTATACCGGGACGGAGGAAGAGCTGGGCGGAGCGCTGGCCGCGGTTCCCGGACACATCGCCGACGGTGTGAAGCACGTGACGGCTTCGGAGCGGACGGCATGGAACGGGAAGCTGGACGCCGCTGAAAAAGGCGCGGCGGGCGGCGTGGCGACGCTGGGAGAGGACGGGAAGGTGCCGGTATCCCAGCTGCAGGCCGCGGCGGAATCCCTGAATTTTGGAGCGACGGACGGAGAGGACGGGCTGTGGGACAGGCAGGAGACCGTGCCGGAGGGCACGTCGCCCATCCGGTACAACGGCTACCTGCGGGCAGCCAGGGTCTACGGCGTGTACTACAGCGACAGCGCGGACTTTGCGGAGGCCTATGAGGTAACCGGCCCCATTGAGGCCGGGGAAATCGCCGTGCTCTGGGAAGACGGGGGCATCCGCCGCAGCGCGTCCCCCTATGACATCCACGTGCTGGGGATCGTTTCCACGGACCCCGCCCATGTGATAGGCGGAAAAGGGACCCCCATCGCCCTCAGCGGCAGGGTGCCGGTAAAGGTTACCGGCCGGGTGAGGATCGGGGACTACCTGACAAGCTCGGAGGTTCCGGGCCGTGCCCGGGCGGCGGACCCGGGGACGGCTCCCCGGGGAAGCATTGTGGGCATGGCGCTGGAAGGCAGCGTGGGGGGCATGGGAGAAGTCCTGGCCTTCGTGCTGAGATTGTGAGGCGGAAAACATGGCAAACGACAGAAAACTGCTGACCGCAGACGCGGTCAACCTGAAGGCAAAGGTCAGAGCGGAGATGCTGCGGCGCAGCCGCACCGGCTCCGTGGCTGCCTACGGCGGCACGGATTATGACTTTACGGCGGTCCCCCAGGACGGCGGCCCCCTTCTGGGGGAGCACCTGAAAAAGAACCTTGTGCCCATGCAGGCGGTGAACGACGCGGACCTGCCCGTCTACCCCGGCCCCCTGACAAGGGAGGGGCAGGAGGCGATGGAGACAAAAATAGACGCCTGGAAAACCCGCTCCATCACGGACCGCAGCGCCAGCGACTGCAAAAGCAGCTGCACCGGGACCTGCTACACCGGGTGCACCACAGGATGTTATACGGGCTGCAGCGGCTGTTCGGGGTGCGGCGGGGCCTGTTCCAGCAGCTGCACAGGCACTTGTTCGGGCGGGTGTACCAGCTGTTCCAATACCTGCACCGGAGGCTGTATCAGCTGCTCCAACACCTGCACCGGCAGTTGTTCTGATAGCTGCACGGGAGGCTGTTATTACAGCTGCACCAAGAACTGTTCCTGGGACTGCTACAGCAGCTGCTCCGGCGAGTGTACCAGCTGTACGGGGAGCTGTTATTACAGCTGCACCAAGAACTGCTCCTGGGACTGCTACAGCAGCTGCACCGGGACGGCAAAATAAGAAATTGACGGAGGAAAATTATGTTTCAGGAATTATTGGACAAGGCAAGCCTGGTGGGCCACAAGATGGCCGTATACCGTATTTTGACAAAGGACGCCCAGACCCTCACGGCGGAAGACTTGGAAGAGCTTTCCGCAATGGTGTCTGAGGCGGCGGCTCTGGAATTCGTGGACAGCCGGTTCCTCCTGGAGGAGACGGCGCTGTCCCTGTACGGGCTGCTGGAAGGGGAGAAACCGCCGGAAAGACAGCGGTTTTACTCTGCCTGCGCCGCGGTGATGGGAGAGCTGGAAGGCGCGCTCCCGGAAGGGGAACTGGCTGGGCTGGCAGACTGCCTGGAGGCCTTCCGCGGGCTGCGGAGGGACGGTACGGCAGAGCTTCAGGAGTTTTACAGGGAGCTTTGCGGAAAGCTCGGGCGGCTTGCGCCGGGCCGCTACTGCAGGGGAATGTTCCTGCGCAGGACGCTGGACACCGTTATGCAGCTGGGCCGCTTCCCGGAAGTGCGGGGCATTGTGCAGGAGATTTCAGAGAACATCCTTTTGCTGGACGAAGACAGCTTTGAAAAATCAACCCGGCTGAACAACGAATTTATGCAGCTTTAAAGGAGAAAAAAATGGACCAGAAGAGGAAGGAACAGAGAATTCCCATTCCCGAGGACGTCTGCACATACCTGCAGATGCTCAAGTATGAGGCGGACGGGCTGCGGGTGCTGTGCGTCCAGGCGGCGGAAAGCGGACTGCCGGAGGAAAAGCAGGCGGAGCTGATCAAAAACTGCCGCCAGGCAGCGGCGGCCTGGCGGATGGCCCTGGACGAGCTTGTGTGCCGGCTTGTGCCCGGGGAAGAACTGGAAGGCGCCGTCTATTCCGTGGATTTCCTGCAGGGAGAGCTGAAACTGGGGAGGGCCTGCAATGGACAAGCCTAAGGGCCAGATGCAGTTTCAGGACCTGTACGCCAGGATGTATCCGGGAAAGGCGGTAAAATCGGTGACCTTCATCGTCACCCACCAGTGCAACCTGCGGTGCTCCTACTGCTACGAGACCAACAAAAGCGAGGCGCGCATGACAGAGGAGACTGCCCGGCGCTGTGTGGACCTGCTCTTCCAGGAGGACGAACGGGGGGACGGGCTGGTGACGCCGGAAAACGCGGACGGGCTGATTCTGGATTTTATCGGCGGGGAGCCCATGCTGGAAATCGGGCTCATTGACCGGATCGTCTCCTATTTTCTGGCGCAGGCGATCGGGAAAAACCACCGCTGGGCCACAAAATACATGATTTCCATGTCCTCCAACGGCACGCTTTACCGGGACCCGGCGGTACAGCGGTTTTTGAGGAAATACGACGGCAGGGTCAGCGTCGGCATCACCCTGGACGGGGACAAGGAGACCCACGACAGCTGCCGCAGGGACTGTTTGGGCTGCGGCTCCTACGACAGGGCGGCGGAGGCTTTCGCCGACCAGTGCAGACGCGGCCAGAGCGGCACCAAGTTCACCATTGCCCCGGGCAACGTGGAAAGGACGTTTACAGCCTGCAGGGACATGATGGAAAGGTTCGGGATTACGGAGCTCAACTGCAACTGCGTGTATGAGGAGGGCTGGGAGCTTTCTCACGCCGCGGTGCTGTACCGGGAGCTGAAGAAGCTTTCGGACTGGCTCATAGCTTCGGGGCGGTACAGGGACATGTATGTGTCTATTCTGGACTGGGAGGCGGGAACCCCGCTGCCGGAGACGGAGACCCAAAACTGGTGCGGCGGCACGGGGAAAATGCTGGCCTTTGATGTGGACGGGACGGTTTATCCCTGCCTCAGATACGCGCCCATGTCCCTGCCCAACCGCCCGCCCCTGCGCATTGGGGACGTGGACGCGGGGATTGCCCGCACGCGGGAGGACCGGAAAACAATGGAACTGCTGGACGGGATTACCCGCCAGAGCCAGAGTCCGGAAAAATGCCTGAGCTGTCCCATCGCCAGCGGCTGCGGGTGGTGCAGCGCCTACAATTATGAGGCCACGGGAAGCCCCAACCGGCGCGTCACCTTCCTCTGCCCCATGCACAAGGCCCGGGTGATGGCGATGGCCTATTACCACAACAGGATCCACCGGCTGCGGGGAGAAACGGAGCGTTTTCCCCTGAACATTCCCGAGGAATGGGCGGTGGAGATTGTGGGGCAGGAGGAATTTGAGGGGCTGCTGGAACTGGCTTCTCCCTGAAGCCTGAGCAGAAAGGAAGTGATGTTACGGACAGCACTGTAGTTGTGGCGCTGCTGTCCCTGGCGGGGACGTTTATCGGTTCCCTGCTGGGAATATTCGGCAGCGCGAGGATGACCAATTTCCGGCTGGAGCAGTTGGAAAAGAAAGTGGAAAAGCATAACCAGGTGGTGGAGCGCATGGCGGTGGCGGAGAATGCCATCAAGTCGGCGCATCACAGGCTGGATGATGTCAATTCGGAACTGGAACATATCAAAGGGGGAACTTGAATGGAACTGACGGGAATTGGAAGCGTGGCGGCGATTACGGTGATCTGCNGGCTTCTCCCTGAAGCCTGAGCAGAAAGGAAGTGATGTTACGGACAGCACTGTAGTTGTGGCGCTGCTGTCCCTGGCGGGGACGTTTATCGGTTCCCTGCTGGGAATATTCGGCAGCGCGAGGATGACCAATTTCCGGCTGGAGCAGTTGGAAAAGAAAGTGGAAAAGCATAACCAGGTGGTGGAGCGCATGGCGGTGGCGGAGAATGCCATCAAGTCGGCGCATCACAGGCTGGATGATGTCAATTCGGAACTGGAACATATCAAAGGGGGAACTTGAATGGAACTGACGGGAATTGGAAGCGTGGCGGCGATTACGGTGATCTGCTATCTGGCGGGGGTGGTGGTGAAGGCCACGCCCTTTGACAACAACGGACTCATCCCCATTGTCTGCGGGCTTTTAGGCGGGATTCTGGGGGTCGTAGGCATGCTCTTTATGCCTGACTTCCCGGCCAATGATTTTCTAACCGCCGCGGCCGTGGGCATCGTCTCCGGGCTGGCTGCCACCGGCGCCAACCAGATTGGGAAACAGCTGGCAGGCGGGAAGGAAAAATAAAAAAAGCGCCCCAGAGGGACGCTCGCTTATCCGGCTTTATGTTCCAGTGCTGAGAGACGTTGCTCCATGCGCTCCATCCGATGCTCCAGCTCCCACTGCTTTTCATGGGTCAGCTTGTAGCCGTCAAAGAGAGAATCAATCCGCTTGCCCACGCTGTTTTCTACAAACACCATCACTTCACGCTGGCTGGTTTGAATTTTGGTTTCCATCATGCCCATCAGTGTGTCGGCCTGCTGCTGCATGACTTCCATCAAGTCTTCTTTTTGCTGCGGCATGACTTCCATCATCCGGTCTTCTGACTGACTGATCAGCTGTGCAATTGCCTGCAAATCATTTTGATCCAACATCCTTATCACCATCCCTGAAGACAGTATAGCATTGAACGGAATACATTGCAAGACGAAAGGAGAGATCATATGGCGAATGAAAACAACACACCGGAAAGAGTACTGGAACTGGCCCGGGGAGAGCTGGGAGCCACCAGCGGGGACAAGTACATCCGGTACTATAACGGCATTACAGGCATCGGCCTGCCCTACGGGGTGGCCTGGTGCGCAGCCTGGGTGACCTGGGTCATGCGGCATGCCGGGGTGCCCGTGGACAGCGTGCTGAATTACAAGGGCTGCGCCACGGCCTCCGACTGGTTTGAGGCCAGGGGGCGCTTCCGCAGCAGGAAGAGCGGGTATGTGCCGAAGCCCGGGGACATCATCATGTACGAGTGGAACCCGGAGGACGAGGGCACCCCTTACGACGACGGGGACGACCACACGGGGATTGTGGAGTACGTGGAGGATGGGATCGTACATACCATCGAGGGCAATAACGGCGGACAGTGCAGGAGGGATTGGTGGAGCCTTTCGAACTCCTATATTTCCGGCTACTGCGTGCCGCTGTACAACATGGAAAACAAAAAGGAGGAACCGGATTTGACGGAGGCAGAGGCAAGGAAGATCGCACGGGGAGAGATTGAGAAATATTTTGCTGGACTGGCGGAAAAGCCCGCGCCCGGCTGGGCGAAGGAGGCGCTGGATTACGCCAGGGAGGAAGGGATCCTCAATGGCGACGAGGGCGGTCTGCGCCCGGAAAGCTATGTGAAGCGGGACGAGCTGGCCCAGGTGGAGCTGAACCGGGAGCGCCGCTACCGGGAAATCGGGGATGTGCCGGACTGGGCCAGGGACGCGGTGCAGGAACTGACCGGCCTGGGGGTGATCCTGGGCACCGAGGCGATTCAGGATGGAAAAGTCACCCTCAACATGAGCGAGGCGCAGCTGCGCGGGCTGGTCTTTATGAAGCGATATGTGGACACAAGGCTCGGCGGCAAAGAAGGGGGGAGGTGAGCGGCATGGCGGATAAAAGCGGATACGCGGGCCGGATCGGGAATACGGGAGCCCAGCAGGTGCAGGCGCCCTTCCAGGACAACGGAAAAAAGGGCAAGGGCATCGTGAAGCGCGGGGAAGACCTGAGAACGGACGGGAAAAGAAAAAAGGGCAGAGGATAACTGCCGGTATGGGATCCTGATTAGGGCCTGATGCCCGGGAGAGAGGAATAAAACATGGAAAACGAAATCGATTACGGGAAAGTATTCGGCACCGAGGGGGATTCCCCTGAGGAAGGCGCAGAAGAGCAGGAGGCCGCCGAACCTGAAGCCGGAACAGAACCGTCAGGCGAAAAAGGGCAGGAAACCGCCGAACCTGCAGACGATGAGACAGATCACCCGCAGCGGCGGCAGAGCCAGGAAGACAACCGCCGATATGCAGCCATGAGGAGACGGACGGAGCAGGAGGCCAGGGACAGGGCGTCCCGGGAAGTGGACGCGGCCATTGCCGCCGCGGGCATCGTGGATCCCCGCACGGGACGGCCCGTCCGCACCAGGGCGGAGCTGGAGGCCTGCCGGGCCGGAGGCCGGGTCCGCACCAGGGCGGAGCTGGAGGCCTGCCGGGCCGGAGGCCGGGCAGAGAAGGGGGGCGGGCTTGCCCCTGCGGAATACCGGCGGCCTGCAGGAGAGCCGCCGGAGGTGAAGGCGGCCCGCCAGGCGCTGGCGTACGCACAGGAGACGGAGATCCACAGGAAAGTAGAGGACCAGGTCAGACAGATTTCCCGGATGGACCCCAGCATCCGGGAGAAGGGGGACCTTTCGCGGCTTTCTTGCTATGAACAGATGTGCCGCATGGTGGAGAAGGGGTACGAGCTGGCGGATGCCTACAGGGTGCTGAATTTTGACGAGTTGCTGCGCCGGAATGAGGCGGCGGCCAGGCAGGCCGCGCTCAATTCTGTGAGCGGGAAAAGCCACATGGCCCAGAGAAAACCCAGAGGGGAGGGCGGCGCATATGTACCGCCGGACGTGGCGGAAGAATACCGCCTGTTCCTGCCCGGCATCACCGACGCTGAAATCCAGGCGCACTATAACCGGTACGCAAAGAGCAGGAAGGCGGACTGAGGAAACGGATGCAAGGTGAAGACCATATAACCATCAATGAAATATATTTTTAGAAACATAATGGGCCTCCTTGCTTTTTCGTTCTTTTTTGCGGGCCTGAAAAAGAGGCAGGCGGAAACAGCCCGTAAAAGCGAAGAGAGACAGCGCACAGAAGGCGGCTGGGGCAGGATATCCTTTCAGAAGGAGCATCTGAAGGGCAGAATACAGAAAATACACAGGAAATCCTCCTTCTCCCCTGAAGGATCTCTGCAAAACCAGTATATCACATACAGGGGAGGAGGGAAGGGGGTGATGGGGCAGTACAGGCGTTGATCCGGATCGGAACAAGGGGCATTGAAAATCTGGAAGGAGAGGAAGGACAGCGGCATGGCACAACAGAAAGGTTATGCGGGCAGGGTGAAGAACACAGGGGCGCAGAGCGTGAAAGCACTCTATTCCCCGGACAGGAAACAGCACGGAACGGTACGGCGCGGGGAAGACCTGCGCACAGGAGAAACGAAGAAAAAATGAGCGGAAAGCTGACGCCTCCGCACGATACGGGAAAGGAAGGAAACAGAATATGGCATTTCAAATCCATAAAACAGACGACGGCCGGGTGCCCGGCCTGGAGTACCTGCCCTGCGGGGCAATTGCGCCGCAGGCAGGGATGGCGATGAAGATGGCCTCCGGCAAGCTGGCGGCTGCTGCGGGGACAGACCTGCCCACCTATTTGAGCGTGGCACAGAGAACGGCTCCCTGTGAGGCAGGGGAGCTGATCCCCGTGCTGCGGGTACAGCCCGACACGATTTTTGAGGCGCCCGCGCCCTCCGGCTTTACCGCTGTCCCCGGGGACAGGGTGCAGCTGGGCGGCGACGGCCTGACGCTGAGCACCGCGGCAGGCGGCGCGGCCGAAGTGGTTTATGCGGGAGAAGACGTTGTGAGAATCCGCTTTGTGCAGGCCGCGGCGGCTGCCAAGGCGTGAGAGAAAAAAGGAGGAAGTAACCTATGGCAAATATCACTTTTATTGAGGGCTCCGGCCTTCAGGATTCCATCTTTGGCAAAAACCAGGCTCCGATCCGGATGTTCCTGGAAAAGAGAGGAGAAGCCTTTGAACAGGAGAGCATGGTCAAAAAGCTGTTCAGCATGGAGAACTCCAACCATTTCGGTGAAAAATTCACCACTATGACGGCGATGGAAGGCTTCCAGCCTGTGGGCGAGAATGGGGAATACCCAGTGGACGGCATGCAGGAGGGCTTCGACAAGTTCCTGGAACACATGACCTGGAAAAACAGCTTCACGCTCTCCCGGGAAATTGTGGAGGATGCGAAGGCAATGGATCTGAAAAAGAAACCCACCAGCTTTATCACCAGCTATTACCGCACCCGGGAAAAGTTCGGCGCGGCCCTGCTGGGCGGAGCAATGGCGGGGAAATCCGCCGTGAACTTCCAGGGCAGAAGCTTCTCCGCTACAGCCGCGGACGGCAAGAACCTGTTTGCCAAGGACCACCCTGCCAAGGTAAGCGGAAAGGCGCAGTCCAACCTGTTTGCGGACGCCTTCTCAGACGACGCGCTGGCAGCGCTGGAGACCGCCATGCAGAATTTCCGGGGCGACAATAACGAGATTCTGGACGTGGCGCCCGACACCATCGTCATCCCCAACCAGTACGAACTGAAAAAGGCCGTGTTCGCCACCATCGGCGCGGACAAGGATCCCAATACCGCCAACAACGGCTTTAACTACCAGTACGGCAGGTGGAACGTGATCGTATGGCCTTACCTGAACCAATACCTGGCCGCCGGAGCAGCTCCCTGGATGCTGCTGGACAGCCGCTACAACGAGGATTACGGCGGAGCCGTCTGGCTTGACCGCACCCCCCTGGAGGTGCGCAGCCGTGTGGACGAGGGCAACGACGCCAATGTCTGGCAGGGCTACGCCCGCTTTATCGCAGGCTTCAACGACTGGCGGTTCGCCGCCGTAGGCGGCATAACCGGCGGCACCCAGGCAGTTTGAGCAGCGTGACGGCAGCGTGACGCTGCACCCTGTGCCTTCCCCTTGAGGGGAGAAGGGAAACAGATTCCCTGTGGGAATCTGCTGGACGAGGTGGAAAATCTTACTCATACCGCAGCGGCAGAACAGAATACGGGTCAGAACCACCTCATCAGTCACCTCCGGTGACAGCTTCCCCTCAAGGGGAAGCCTTTGGTCTTAGCCATCCCCTTAAGGGGATGGCAGGGTACGAGGTTAGCAGATCGCTGAATGGAACAAAAGCCGGACGCTTCGGAGAATATCCGGCGTCCGGTTTTTGCTTATTACAAAGCAGGTAGGGGCGTCGGGGAGCGGGCCGAAGGTTTGAAGGAGTCCGAAGCCGGAAGAAAAGTCTTTGGCCTACCTTTCTTCAGAAAGGTAGGGGCGTCGGGGAGCGGGCCGAAGGTTTGAAGGAGTCCGAAGCCGGAAGAAAAGTCTTTGGCCTACCTTTCTTCAGAAAGGTAGGGGCGTCGGGGAGCGGGCTGAAGGCTTGAAGGAGTCCGAAGCCGGAAGAAAAGTCTTTGGTCCTACCTTTCATCAGAAAGGTAGGGGACAAAAGGAGGAAAAGATATGCCGGGAAGTTTGATGACGGCGGATACGTCGTTTCCGGATTTAAAGGGAAAAGAGAGTACGGAAGAGAAGTTTGAAACCATCACGGGGTACCTGTACCTGCTGCTGGAGCAGCTGCGGTACACGCTGTCGAACCTGGGGGAGGAAAACTTCAACGGGGCAGAGCTGGACCATCTGGGCAGGGTCTTTACCGGCCCGCTGACGGTTCGCGTGGAAGAGACCGAGCAGGGCGTGACCCAGCTGAGCGTCACGGTAGAGGGCGTGAAGTCCACGGTAAAGGGGCTGGACGGCAGGTTCTCTTCCGTAGAGCAGAGCGTGAACGGGGTCGTGAGCCGGGTGAACGGCCTGGACAACAGGTTTTCCTCTGTGGAGCAGGATGTGGACGGACTGAACATTCGCACCATTGGGGGCACTACCTGCATCACCGGGGACCATGTGAAGACGGGGCGGATTGTGAGCCAGAACGGGATGAGCGAGATCAACCTGAACACAGGAATGGCGTCGCTTTCCGGCAGCTACCGGGTGGTGGATCCGAACGGCGGGGCGGAGATCGGCGGGGTGAAGTACGACAGCAGCGGCGCCGGTACTTCCAGTGAGGCCAAAAACCGCATGTGGGTGTATACGAACGGCAATTGGGCCCTGAAGGTGCAGGCAGGCGGGAACCTGTCCCTGGAGGGCAGCAGCCTGGTGCACATACGCGGCCCTCAGGAGGTGACCGTCTCCGTGGGGGAGACTCGCTGGACCTTTGGAAAGTACGGCATCTATTATAACGACACGCTGGCGGTATCTCCGCTGGCAACGTAAAGGAGCGGAAGGTATGGGAAAACGGAAGAACAAAGGGAAGGAAACGGCGTGTAGACCCGCCGTATCCCCCGGAAGCTGCACGGAGACCCGGGGGGAGGCGCGGTTATGAGCGGACTGCCAAGCATGGTGCACGGGGACGGCATAAAGAAGAGTGTGCAGGTAAAATTCAAGGGTTACGACCACAACCTGGGGGCGGAAGAAGGCTCCCTGTGGGATATGGAAAACCTCTCTGGGGATTCGGCCCCGGTGCTGGCCCCCAGAAAACCCAGGTATCTGCTGCGCACTCTGGAAAAGCCCAACGGCCTGTATGCGGGGGAATCCCTCTGCTGGGCGGACGGCGGCTCCTTCTATGTGGACGGGGAGCAAAAGGGGGCTGTGGAGGACAGCAGAAAGCAGTTCTGCGCCCTGGGGGATTATCTGATCCTGCTGCCGGACAAGGCCTATTACAACAAAAGGACCGGGGAATTCGGCAGCCTGGAAGCCCAGTGGAGCGGCGGCGTCCGGTTTGAGGACGGCGTTTTCGCGGGGGAATCCGCCAAGGGGAACAGCATTGTTTCTACAGGGGAAGCCTTCCCCTTCTCCGTGAATGAGGCGGTGACAATTTCCGGATGCGGAGAAGAACGGAACAATAAGACCGCCGTGATCCGGGAGGTTTCGGAGGACGGGAAAACCCTGCGGTTTTATGAGAACAGCTTTCAGGTATGGAGCGGTGAAGCTGCCCTGAAGCGGGAAGTGCCGGACATGGATTTTCTCTGTGAGAACGAGAACCGGCTGTGGGGCTGCAAGGGCAGTACCATCTACGCCTCCTATCTGGGCAATCCCTTTATCTGGACCAATTTCGACACGGTCTCCACAGCCTGCTTCGCGGCGGATGTGGGCAGCGCCGGGGATTTCACCGGATGCTGCTCCTACCTGGGATACCCGGTGTTCTTCAAGGAGGACCAAATCTACAAGGTGTACGGCAGCAAGCCCTCCAATTTCCAGGTGATGGGCAGCGCCAGCCTGGGGGTGGAAAAGGGCAGCGGGAGAAGCCTGGCAGTGGCGGGGGAGAGGCTGTTCTACCTGTCCCGCTCCGGGGTGGTCTCCTACGCAGGGGGCGTGCCCCAGGTGATCTCCCAGGCGCTGGGACAGCAGCGGTTCCGAAACGCTGTGGGCGGCTCGGACGGCACGAAATACTATGTTTCTCTGGAAGACTCCCTTGGAGCCAGCCACCTGTTTGCCTTTGATACCAGGATAGGCCAGTGGTACCGGGAGGACGGCGTCCGGGCCCTGGAATTCGGCTGGGGAGGTGAGCTGTACCTGCTGGCGTCGGACGGGGGGCTGTGGCTTGCGGGAGACCCTCGGAGCATCCCCGAGGGGGCTGTGCAGGAGACACTCCAAAGCGCCGCGGAGTTTGGGGACTTTATTGAGGGAAGCCCGGGCAAGAAGGGGCTTTCCAAGCTGCTGCTGCGGGCGGAACTGGAGGCCGGTGCATCCCTCAGGGTGCTGGTACGGTATGACGGCGGTCCCTGGCGGCAGGCGGGACAATTGCAGGCGGAGAAAAAGCGCAGCTTCCTGCTGCCGCTGATTCCCCGGCGCTGCGACCATTACCGGATCCGGTTGGAGGGCACGGGCGGCTGGCGGCTGTTCTCCCTGACGCGGGAATTTTATTTGGGCACGGAGCTTTGAGAAAGGAAGAGTGTGATGGGGACTTATCGGTATGAAGATTTTTTAACTGCGGCAAAAGAAAAAAATATGGGAGTGGGCTCGGGCTTTTCCCAGGCGGACTGGAACCTGGCGGAGAAAAACCCAGACGCGGGCATGAGCATCCTCAATGCCAAGCTGGCCTACGGCAATGCCAAGACGCCGGAAGAGAAGGCCAAATATAACCAGATGGCGGAGCAGATCCGTTCGGCCTACGGGAATTACACCGGGGGGACCTCGGGGGCGGACTTCTATCTGAACAAGCCCTCCCCCGGAAGCTTTGACATGGAGGCGGCGCCCACATTTTCCTATGATGTGGAGGACGATCCGGTTTACGCGGCCTACCGGAAGCAGTATGCCAGGGAGGGAAGCCGGGCCACCCAGGACGCGCTGGGGACGGCGGCCTCCGCCACAGGGGGAATCCCCTCCTCTTACGCGGCCGCGGCGGCGTCCCAGGCAGGAGACTACTATGCCTCCCAGCTTTCGGACAAGGTGCCGGAGCTGTACCAGCAGGCGTATAACCGCTATTTGGGAGAGCTCTCCCAGTATAACACGGACCGGAACTTCCGGTACGGCCAGTATGTGGACGAGGTGAATTCCCAGACGGCGGACAGGCAGGAGGCGCTGCAGAACGCGCTGTACGGCGCCCAGTATGGGGATTACGGAAAGCTGGCCGAGCTGGGGTACGATGTGTCCAACATCCCCACGGAATACCAGAAGAGGTTTGACCTGGCGAACCTAGCCGGGCAGTACGGCGACTATGGGAAGCTGAAGGAGCTGTTGGGAATCAGCGCGGACATGCAGGATAAGAATATCGACCTGCTGTATAACCTGGCTCTCGCCAAGGCGCAGCTGGGAGATTACAGCTACCTGGACAAGCTGCTGGAACAGTATTTTTAAGAGAAGGCAGGGACATCCCCGGGGAAGCTTTCTTCCCCGGGGGACCGTTTCTGAAAAGGAAGGGGAGAAGAAAAAATGGCATATAAGATTGTAGGAGAAGGTGGAGGAAGCGGAGGAAACGGAGCGGACAAGGAACGAGAGGAACTTCAGGAGCTGGCCCGGGCGATTGTGGACGCGGCAAAGCAGGGGGCATGGACGGCAACGCAGGCTGTGGAGCAGCCCCGGCAGGAAAATGCTCCGCCCAGGCTTCCCTGGCCCGTGTTCCGGAGCCTGAAGCAGGACTCCTTCACCCGGGGCGGGGGTCCCCGGGGAGGCGGTGCGAGCCGAGGAAACGGCAGCTGGAGCCTGCCGGATTCCCCGGAGGAGAGAAGCAGCCGGGAAATACAGCGGAAAATGGAGGACGAGGCCAGAAAACGGCACGAGTACGAAAGAAGACGGGCTGAGGAGGAACGTCGCAGAAGGACTGCGGGCCCGGAGCCTGTTTTCCAGGGCTTTACCCCTGGCGGAGGCTCCCGGGGAGGCGGTGCGAGCCGGGACAACGGCAGCTGGAGCCTGCCGGATTCCTCGGAGGAGAGAAGCAACCGGGAAATACAGCGGGAAATGGAGGACAAGGCCAGAAAACGGCACGAGTACGAAAGAAGGTGGGCTGAGGAGGAACGTCGCAGAAGGGCTGCGGGCCCGGAGCCTGCTTTTCAGGGCTTTACCCATGGCGGAGGCTCCCGAGGAGGCGGTGCGAGCCGGGGGAATGACCCGTGGGGACAAGCGGAGCAGAGCCCTTTTATCAGAGGCGGGATCTCCGGCGGAGGCGGAGCGCGCCGGGGAGGCAGTCCGTGGGAGCAGGTTGCCTATCCCCCGGACGGAGCCGGATCAGGCGGCCCGGAGCAGGAGCTAACGGAGGAAGCGTCCCCAGAGAGAGAGGAGGAAGCGGAACAGGAAGAAAAAAGCGTCTCCCTGCCGCCTGTACGGCAGCTGCTGGCAAAGATTGCCGGAGCAGCAGGGGCAGGAATAGCAGGAGCGGCGGGGGCGGTAAATGCAGGAATCCAGGCGGCAGGAGCGGCGGGCCGGATTGCGGAAACTTTCCTGCGCCCCAAGGGCGTCAGCGATTGGGATTGGAGCTGGAGAGAAAGCGCAGCCCAAGACGCCAAAAACGACCTGGAAAAGAGCGCGGCGCTGTACAATGTGGGTCAGGCCAAACTGGACGCGGCGCAAAGAATTTCGGAAGAGCTGAACAGAAAGGTGGTCTTCGATGGGACGCTGCCGGTGGATAAGACAGGGGTAATCGACCCGGAGACAGGGACCATCCGGCTGAATGCCAGAGTGGGCGGCCCCGAAAACCTGCGTGACAACGCCGTACAATTGTTGGAGGAACAGCCGAAAACCGGCCTGGACAGCAGCGGCAGCCCGGGGTATAATGCAGGGGAAGAAGGGCTCTTCCAGGATACTGCGGGGGCTGGAGGGAACGGCCTCAATAAACAGCTAATGAATGAGTTGGCAGAAAGTGGAGTTAAGTATAACGCTGATGATGTCGTGATGATAACAAAAAATGCTGATGGAAAACTTCTATGGCTAGAAAAGGGAGGGGATTCTGCAGGGCTGAAACATATTATTGATAGACATACAGCCGATTTTACAGCAAAAGGCATAAATGACATACCAAAATTCCTGAATGAAGTCTTGAAGAGAAAGGCTGCAAAAGTGGGAATGGGAGCAAAAGGCCCCTTTGAAGAATATATAGTAAACGGAACAAGATATAGGGTAGCTTACGGAAATAATGGCTATATAGTATCATTCTTTCCGATTAAGTTGAGATAGGAGGAAGCGTATGCATAAGGTGATCAAAATCAATGAATTTGCAGCAACGAGAATGGTAGAACTTCAAAATGAGCTTACAGGCAATATCGATATATGTTTTGACGATTCAGCCCTGGTCAGCATAAATAATTTTGAATTTATGAAGGTCGGCAATCGTTATAGCTGCTTCATTGAGTTGTTTGGAGAGATGGCAGAGGAAGGAAATTCCGAAGCAGTAACATGTAAAATCATTTCTAATGAAAGGATTGGAAACGGAAATTTTTTGAAGGTTTTTGTAGGAAAGGAAATTTACTATGTCCCCAGAAGCCAGGTGGGGAGTATGCCAATGAAAGAGTTCCTGTTTGCCTACACGCGGAAAGATTTGATAAAGGTAGACGAGGTTATTCATGAGGATTTATTAAATGAATAATCCAGAAATATAAAAATTGAAAAATACAGTAGGAGAACTAAAAAAATCCATACAATGACCAATTTGCATTTTGAAGCCTATGGAGAATAGGGAATCTGTTGGGCTGAAGCCGGGATAGGAGAGCCGGAGTGCAGTTGAGAGGGGAGTGGCAAAATGCCGCTCCCTTTTTTGTGTGCGGGCCGGAGTTCTGCCTTGACAACGCCGCAAGGAAGTTGCAGGAACAGCCGCGAGCAACTTTGGACAGGGTTGGCCGCGTATGGCGGGTCTCTTTTCCCAGAGCCATTGACAACAATGTGAACATGCAGATATAATTGCACTGACTGAAAAATAAGGGATCGACTGAGACGGGAAGTGAAGCGGATTGGCAGTATCCATTTTGATTCCGGCGTTTAACCCGGATTTGAATCTGCCGGCCTATGTCAGGGAGCTCTGCGAAGCTGGATTTTCCCATATCGTTGTCATTGACGACGGCAGTTTCCAGGAAAAACAGGAAATCTTCCAAAGGCTTGAAACAGAGTACGGCTGTCTTGTTCTGAGGCATGCGGTGAATATGGGGAAGGGCCGGGCGTTGAAGGACGCCCTGAATTATTATCAGGTTTTCCTGTCAAGGGAATGCAGCGGGGTGATTACCGCAGACTGCGACGGCCAGCATACCGTAGAGGATATCCGCCGCATGGGACAGGCCATGGAGGAACATCCCGACAGCCTGATTCTCGGCGCCAGGGATTTCGACCAGAAAAGCGTCCCGGCAAAAAGCCGGGTGGGGAATAAGCTGACCAGGACGGTGATGAGGCTTTTCTACGGGGGAAAAATCAGCGATACGCAGACAGGGCTGAGGGCGATCCCCAATTCCCTGGTGGAGGAATACCTGACGCTGCCCGGGGAGCGGTTCGAGTTTGAAACCGCCATGCTCCTGACCGCGCTGCGCAGAAAAACCCGGATCGAGGAGGTGCCGATTCAAACGGTTTACCTGGACGGCAACAAGAGCACGCATTTTCGGCCCGTTGCCGATTCGTGGGCCATCTACAAGCTGATTTTGGGGACCTTTTTCAAATATTCCCTGTCCTCGCTCAGTTCCTGCCTCATCGACTTTGCGCTGTTTCAGCTGCTTTTGCTGGCCCTGGGCAGCCTGTCCTGGGAAGTGAAAGTGACTCTTGCCACAGTCGGGGCGCGGGTCTGCTCTTCGCTGTACAACTACGCTGTGAACAGGCAGCTTGTGTTCTCCCGGGGACGCCTGGGGAAGGGGACCTTCCTAAAATATTATATCCTCTGCGCGGCTCAAATGCTTTGCTCTGCGGGCGGCGTCCTGCTGTTCTGCCAATGGGCCAGGCTGCCGGAGCTCCCGGCCAAAATTGTTGTGGACGGCGTTTTGTTCTTTATCAGCTACCGGATCCAGCGGAACTGGGTCTTCGCGGAGAGAGGAGAGAAGGAAAAATCATGATCACTGCCCTGCGCATTCTGCTTTTGCTCTTGTCCATGCTGGGATTTCTGGCGCTGCTGGCGGAAAAATTCGGGGTGCGGATAGAATTTGCGCCTGCGGTAGTGTGCGCCGGCTTCAGCTCTGTGCTGCTGCTGGCGGGGTATTTCAACCTTCTTCCCTTCGCGGCGGGGGGGCTCTGGCTCACAGGCATTGCCCTGCTTCTCCTTTTCGGGAAGAAAGCGTTTTTTCACCGGCGCAGAAACTGTGCTGTTGTCCTGGTCTGGGCGGCTGTTCTGGGGTGGTTCGCCCTGCTGATGAAAAACGCCCACTTTGTGGAATACGATAACTTCAGCCACTGGGCCACCGTGGTGAAAGCCATGCTTCTGGGAAACCGGATGCCGAATTTTATGGATGAAATCATCACGTTCCAGTCCTATCCCCTGGGAAGCTCTGTTTTTGTTTACTATGTGTGCAGGATCATCGGGACTTCTGACGGGTGCCAGCTGTTCGCCCAGATCCTGATGATCGTAAGCTTCCTGACCGCCCTGCTGGTTTTTGCCGAAAAAGCGAAAATGGCCGCGGCGGTTCTCCTTGTGCCGCTGTTCACCGTTTCCAGCCTGGTGATGGGCGTCTCGTTTTTGAGCCTTCACGTGGATACGCTGATGCCTCTGGCCGGAGTGGCTCTGTTCTGCATGGCGGCCACGGCGGAAGGGGAGTCCGGCGTTCGGCAGGCGGTATGGGCGGCCATGCCTCTCTGCATTTTCCTGGTCAATGTGAAGAACAGCGGGATTTTCTTTGTTGTCGTTTACTGGGTTTACTGGCTCATCCAAAACCGCGCCTCTCTGGTTTCCCGAAGAAAAACAACCCTGTTGTTTGCGGGCTGCAGCGTTCTGGCACCCCTGGCCTCCATGCTGCTTTGGAAGCGGCATGTGGCCCTGGTCTTTCCGGCGGGGGCTGCCACAAAGCATTCCATGAGCCTTGCCTGGTTTTCCTCCGCCCTTGGGGAAAAGACGCCGGCGGACATGAGAGGGATTGGCCTTTCCCTGCTGGAGCGTGTGTTTTCCTGGCAGGATCCCTCCCTGTGGATCCTTTTGGCGGCGACGGTCCTGCTGCTCCTCGTCCTTGTGCAAAAACTTCTGAAACGGGAGTCCCCGCGTGTGCCGGTGCTCAGCATCGCGGCTGTTTGGGGAACCTGGCTGGTCTACCTTCTCTCCCTATACGGCATGTATCTTTTTTCCATGCCGCTGAAGGAGGCTGTGGTTCTGGCTTCCTTCGACAAATATATGAGTTCTGTGAATATCTTTATCCTGGGGGTTGCGGTCATCCAGACGCTGCGGTACTGGGCCGCGGACCGGATTTTCTGGAGCCTTGCCGTCGCGTGCGTCTGCCTGTTTCCCCTTTATCCCTTCCGGGAGAACCTGCCCCGGCTGGTGATCAGGCAGGATTATGAAAGCACAGGGCGCTGTCAATATCAAAAGTTTCTCAGGGAAAACCGGGTGGAAAGCGGAAAATCCTACTTTGTCTACCGTTCGGAGGACGATTCCGGGTATCTTTTCAACTTGACGCGGTATGAGCTTTGGAGCTCTCATGTCAATGTGACAAGCGGCGAGGCCGGCCTGGCGCAGTATCGGGATCTCTTCCCAAGGTACGATTATCTGCTTGTCTGGAATCAGGACGAGCACATTCAAAACTATCTCAGGGAAGCGGGGCTGCAGGAATACATTTCCGACAAGCCCGCCGCAATTCCGATGAAATAGACGCGGACTGCAGCGCTGGTTTTTCCCGGATACCGCCTGCCTGTTGCAAAACAGCCTTTTATAAACGTCTTATACAAGTGAAACAGCAAATCCGAACCCATCGCCTGCCGGCGCAAGGTTCGGATTTGTTTTGTTTGGTGACCCATCGGGGCCCGGAGGGATGGATTGGCTGGCACCCCGCCCTACGGCTGCTGGAAAACGTGGGCCCGCCGAAACCCCACGCTCTAAAAACGTGCCACCGGCACGTTTTCTTAACGGGCTTTCGAATCCCCGATAAGCATAGAAAAAGGGAAGAAGCATGTGCCTCTTCCTCTCGCTTTTGGGGACCCATCGGGGCCCGGAGGGATGGATTGGCCGGCACCCCGCCCTACGGCTGCTGGAAAACGTGGGCCCGCCGAAACCCCACGCCCTAAAAACGTGCCACCGGCACGTTTTCTTAACGAGCTTTCGAATCCCCGATAAGCATAAAAAGAGGAAGAAGCATGTGCCTCTTCCTCTCGCTTTTGGTGACCCATCGGGGCCCGGAGGGATGGATTGGCTGGCACCCCGCCCTACGGCTGCTGGAAAACGTGGGCCCGCCGAAACCCCACGCCCTAAAAACGTGCCACCGGCACGTTTTCTTAACGGGCTTTCGAATCCCCGATAAGCATAAAAAGAGGAAGAAGCATGTGCCTCTTCCTCTCGCTTTTGGTGACCCATCGGGGATTCGAACCCCGGACACCTTGATTAAAAGTCAAGTGCTCTGCCAACTGAGCTAATGAGTCATAGGGCTGCCCTTTGGGTGGACAGCTCTCATATTATAGCAACTTCGGACTGGTCTGTCAATAAAAAATCTGCTTTCTAAGGAAAAATCTCTCTTTATTCTGTCCGGTTTAGAGTCTTTTACTCAAAATCGGCGGGATCGTGGGTCTCAGGGCTGAGGCAGAGCTGGCGGTTGACGATGGAATCCTTGGGGGCGGGGATGCGGCGGTACCGCTTTTTCCCCGTTTCGTCCGTGTATTCCGCTTCCAGAAGGGGATCGTCCGTCTCTTCCATCATTCCCTGAAGCCGGACGCGCAGGCCGGAAAGCACGTCCTGCAGCTGCGGATCCTCCGCCAGGTTGACCCGCTCCACAGGGTCCAGCGTCAAATCAAACAGCAGCTCCCGGGGATGGGGACGGTCGAAATAGCCCGCCTCGCAGAAGACCGTTTTGGAGGGGCCGTCGTCGGTGTTGCTGGGGGAGAAGCTGTCCAGGTCGTCGAAAAACCGGATGTATTTGTAACGCCGGGTGCGGACGCAGCGCATGGGCTCGTAAGCGGCATGGTAGGTGACTTCCGCAAACAGCTCGTCCCGCACCTGTCCGGCGCGGCCTTCCAGCACCGGGCACAGAGAAACGCCCTGCAGCCAGGGGGGCGGCTGCAGGCCCGCCAGCTCGCAGAGGGTGGGGAACAGGTCTAAATGGCTGCACAGCGCGTCCGTGGCCGTCCCCTTTCCCGGGTTCCCCGGATACCGGAGCATCAGGGCAACGCCGATCCCGGTATCGTACAGGTGGCATTTCATATTGGGGAACGCCACCCCGTGGTCTGTGGTAAAGACGATGATGGAGTCCTCCTCACGGCCTGTCTCCCGGATGGCGTCCAGCACCATGCCCACGCAGTCGTCCACCGCCATGACGCCCTGATAGAGCTCCGCGGTGTCCTGCCGGGTTTGGGCGTTGTCCGGGATGGGGAAGGGAGGAAGCACATAGTTCGGGTCCACCCCGCCGTTTTTCGGGTACACGCGGTGGGTGGAGGCCATGCCGTAGGAGAGGAAGAAGGGCCGGTTGTGAGGCTCCCGGAGATACCGGCAGACAGCCCGGGCATTCTCCAGGTCTCCTTCTATGTCTCCGCCGGCGGTCTCCGGCCCCAGGATTTTTTCATAACCCAGCCACTCCTGCACCTTGTCGGAGGGGGCCTCATGCTGGATGCCGCAGAGGGCGGTTTCAAAGCCCTGGTCCCCCAGGTACCGGACCAGATGTTTGGAATAATCTTTCAGATGGAAGCCCCGGTGGGCCAAGCCCAGCAGGCCGGCGGAATGGGGCAGCATGCCGGTGAGCATGCCCGCACGGCTGGGGGAACAGGTGGGCGCCGTGCAGTAGCAGTGCCGGAACAGGGTGCTCTCCCTGGCCAGCGCCATCAGGTTGGGAGTGCGGACTCCCGCGCCGTAAGGCTCAATCACCCGGCCCAGGTCGTGGGTGTGCAGCAGGATAATATTCATAAAAAGCTTCCTTTCACAGGGATTCCACAAGATTGTGCTTACACCGCCGTAAAGTGCCGCACAAGGCTGTCGCCGTCCGGGCTTTCCCAGCTGACGCAGGAGAGGTTCAGGCCCGCGTGCATCAGCAGCGCTCCGGAATAGACCTCTCCGGTTTCTTCCTCCCGGTAGAGCCTGTCGGGGTCAAGGCCCCGCAGGTACTGGATGTGGAAGACGTGCTCCGGCTGGCGCATGACCACCAGCGTGGTGAGGGCCTCTGTTTTGTCCTCGCTGACAAATTCCCATTCGCAGAAGAAGGGGTTGTCGGTGGGGGAGGTCAGGCGGTAAAAATCCCCATACCGGATGAGGTCGTAGTATTTGTGGTAGTCCGCCACCTGCCGCCGTACCAGCGCCCGCTCCTCTTCGGTGAGCTTTACGGGGTCCAGCTCGTAGCCGAAGGTGCCGCACATGGCCACGTTGCCCCTGGTTTTCAGGCTGGTGCGGGGGTTGGCCGAGACATGGGCGCCCAGGGAGGCGATGGGGTAGCACAGCGACGCGCCGAACTGGATGGTCAGGCGTTCGATGGCGTCCGTATTGTCGCTGGCCCAAATCTGGGGGGAATAGTACAGCATGCCCGCGTCGAACCGGCCGCCGCCGGAAGAACAGTTCTCCAGAAGGATATGGGGGAAAGCGGTGGTGATACGGTCCATCAGGTCGTAGACGCCCAGCACGTACCGGTGGAAGAATTCCCCCTGCCGGTCTGGAGGCAGCTGAAGACTGGCCGCCTCGCTGATGTGGCGGTTGCAGTCCCATTTGATGTACTCGATGTTGTTTTTGGAGATGACGTCGTACATCTGCCGGAAAATGTTGTCCCGCACGTCCTCACGGGTCATGTCCAGCACGCACTGGTAGCGGGAAATGGACTTATCCCGGCCCCTGGCGCAGACGGCCCAGTCCGGATGGGCGCGGTACAGGTCGCTGTCGGGATTGATCATCTCCGGTTCGTACCAGATGCCGAATTTGACGCCCAGGGCGTTGACCCGCTGGATCAGGCTCTGCAGCCCGCCCTTGAGCTTCTGCTCGTTGACAGCCCAGTCTCCCAGGGCGCGGTGGTCGTCGCAGCGGTTTCCAAACCAGCCGTCGTCCATCACCAGCATTTCGATGCCCAGCTTTTGGGCCTCCCCGGCGAATGCCGCCAGCTTGTCGTCGTCAAAATCGAAGTAGGCGGCCTCCCAGCTGTTGATGAGCAGGGGCCGCTTCTTTTTGGCCCATTCGCTGCGCATCAGGTGGTTGAGGTAGAATTTATGGAAGGTGCGGCTCATGCCGCCCATGCCGGCGTCGGAATAGACCAGCACGGCTTCCGGCGTGGTGAAGCTTTCCTCAGGAGAGAGCTTCCAGCGGAAATCGGTGGGGTTGATGCCCATCAGCAGCCGGGAGCAGCCCCGGGTATCCGTTTCAATATCAATGGCGAAGTTCCCGCTGTAGATCAGGTTGAAGCCGTAGGCCTCTCCCGTCTCCTCTGTGCAGCCGTTCCTGGCCAGGGCCACAAAGGGGTTGTGGTTGGGGCCCGTCATGCCCCGCTTGGACTGGATGGACTGGATGCCGTGCTGCAGGGGATGCCGTGCGGTGGAATTTTCCTTTGCCCAGCGGCCGTACAGGTGCACCATGTCGAAGTCCATGCCGGGAAAATCCACGCAGGCGCTGTAGGCCCGTTCCAGCACCACGGGAGCGCTGCCCCTGTTTTCGAACCTGACGCTGCGGGTGATGACGCCGTACTCCTCAAAGACGGTATAGAGCAGGAACGCCCGGACGCCGGTGACGGAGTCCACGGTTTCCAGTTCCAGCGTCTGAGCCTCGTCCTCCCCGGCAAAAGTGGCGGGCAGGCCGGGCAATTTGGGCTTTCCGGGGAGAATCCGGTGGGAGACATACCGCAGGTCAGTGACCGTGTCGCCGTTTTCCCCCCGCACCGAGCAGGCGGAGATGCGGAAATCCCCGGCGCCGTTGGTGGAATACTCCAGCGGGTTGATGTCGGGGGAGAACAGCTCGTCCTCCACTTTGGGATTGTAGGGGCTCAGGGAATCGAACCTGCCCCGGTACATCAGGGAGGCAAGGTTGTCGTCCGGCAGCTTTGCCCCGTAATAGAGGTGCACCAGATAATTTTCCCGGTAGACCAGCAGGGCATAGGTAGAGGTCTTGGTGTCCAGCTTAAAAATTCGTTTTTGTGAGTCATAGGTGATCGGCATGTGCGAAAGCCCCCTTGCTAGATAGTAGCGATAATTTTTTATTGATTAGTATAAGAAAAAGTTTCAGGAAAAATTTGGGACAGAACCAGCCGCCTCCCTTTTCATTCCTCTGAAAAGTCCCGCAGCAGCTCGTTTTCCCCAGCCAGGGAATACAGCAGCAGACGGTACACCGCGCCGGGGTCCCGGTGGAAATTGCGTTTGACCATCTCCGCCTGGGCCCTGTCCGGCACATAAAGGCGGATGGACATCAGCTCCGTCTCCCCGCCGGAGACATGGCAGGTCACCTGGTAGCCCCGGTCCGTCTTCCTGGTCTCCACCCGGTTTTCCCGTTCGGCCCGGGCCTGGGCCAGCAGAAGAAAGGCAGCTTCCAGGGCCTTATCCCGTACGGAGAGCGGCAGGGTGGCGTCCAGGCTGTCCGCGATCTCCCTGCCGGCCTGGGTCACGGTATAGAGGCCTTCTGCGACCCGGGCCACGTTGCCCAGCTGTTCCAGGGCTGCCAGGGCGTCCCGGACCTCAAAGTAGTTTGCCAGGGACCGCTCCTGTACGATTTTTTCAATGTCTTCCCCGGAGAGCGGCGCATCCACGCTTGCCAAAAGGTAGCACAAAAGAATGCGGATATCGTTTTTGTTCCAGAGCCCGCCGGGCTCTACGCCTCCGGTAAATGCGTCCTGCCTCATCGTTTTGATCCTTCCTTTCCGGTTTCATCATTTATAGACAGCCGCCGCCCGCCGGCCCAGCGCACGGCGCGGGCAGTGCGGCCCCATAAGTTGGAGCACTGGGGAAACGGCAATGTTATTTCAGTTCTAAATCCTTGAAGAATTCATCAAAAGTAGATACATGGTAAATCTGCTTGAAAGCCAACAAAACACTGATTCTGATGCTGTAGCGGCCCAGCTCCATTTGAGATATGATTTCCCGGCGTGTTGAAAGCCCCAGTAAATCCAATTTTACGGAAACATCTTCTTGAGATAACCTGGCCCGCTTGCGCAGGAACCTCAAATTGCCACCAATCGAGATATCCTGCTTTTATTTAGCATACATGATAACGTCCTCCTGGAGTTTGGAATGTATACATTCCAATTTTGTCTTAGGTTTCATGATAAAATCAGAATGTACACATTCAAAACGGAAATAGGAGGAAATTGTTATGGCAGAAAAAGGAGAACAGTCAGAACAGATTTGGGAACTGCTGCAGGCCCTGCCAGTGGAGAGGCAAAAAGCCGTCTGCTGGCTGGTAAAAAACATTGACATAGCAGATCGGTTATCGGAAGGCGGGAAAATGACAAGCGAGGAAATCGAAGAGCTTACACAAAGAGCCTTGGACATAAAAGATGATATCATGCTGGCGCTGGTGAAATATAAGCAAGCGAAAGACCGGTATGAAACGGAAAACAAAGAACAGGAGATCTGAGAAGAATTTCAGTAAAAGACCGAAGAACTTGCAAATGCACGGGCTCCATTGCCCTTATCATACACCAAAGCCGTGCCTCATTGCAAGGTGCTGTGCGGCGGAAGAGGCGGGCGGTCTGAAGGGTGTCAGCCCTTCTCCCCGCGGATGGGGAAGTAGACGGTGTACCGTTCTTTCCCGATCTGTTTGAGGGGCAGGAATTTGATGGATTCCTCCTGGTTCACGGTACAGTACACATCCTGCCAGTTTTCCCATTCCCGCTCGTCCTGAAGGCGGAGCATGGTTTCCGGGCGCCCCGGGTCTCCGGTGAGGATCCTCTGGCGGTCGGTAAGGCCGGCCAGCACCACGGGGCCGTCCAGAAAGGCGGCGGTATCCGGACGGTCGGCCAGAGGGAAACAGGAAAGCCCTTTGGGCAGAAGCAGCTCCACCGTGTCTTCCTGCCAGCGGCGGCGCAGGCAGAGCCAGCCGTTTTCTACGGCGGCCTCCTGTTTTTGGCCGTTGACCAGGCAGACAGGGGCGCCCTTCAGCCACCAGGGGGCGCGCAGGCGGAGGGTGAATTCCTGCCCCCGGGCCCTGACCTCAAACCGGAAGGACCAGAAGTTCGGGCGCTGTGCAAGAGGGAGCTTTTCCTCCCCAAACTTCAGGAAGGGCCCGCTCACGTCCGCCGCCCGCTGGCGCAGAGCCACCGGCTGCCCGCCCAAAACGGTTTCCAGGTCGGAGGGAATATACTGGGCCACGGTGAGGGAGTCCTCCCCACCGTAATAGATAAATTCCCGGTAGTTGGCGTTTGCCTGCACCGCGGTGCAGTGGCAGCACCAGAAATCCCCTGTTTTGGAACCCCATTTTTTCTGGGAGCCCGGGGCAAGGGGCAGATAATAGGAGACGATTCCCGTCTCAGGCTCCAATGGCTCGCAGAAGGTATCCCGTGTGCCGGACTGCCAGAAGGCCTGGGCCAGCAGCCCGTTGTGGAGGTTCTGCTCAATGTAGTCGGCATATCCGGCATCCCCCGTCCAGCGGAACAGATAGTCCGCCAGGCGGATCATATTGTATACCACGCAGTGTTCCTGGTTGGAGTTGCCCAGCCTGGTGGATTGAACCTGAGGAGGCGTCCACACCTCGCCGCAGGTTTGGCCCCCGGTGGCGAAGGTCCCCCGCTGTGTGACGGCCAGATCCCAGTACTGTTCCACAATTCTGCGGTACCGCTCTTCGCCGGTGACCTCATAGGCCCTGGCACAGCCGTGGATTTCCGGGATCGTGGTGTTGGCGTGCCTGTTTGTCAGGATGTCTTCCCCGCGCAGCACGGGCTCTGTCAGCCGGGGACGCTCATACCGGCGCATCAGCTCCAGGTGCTTCGGGTCCCCTGTGACGGCGTATAAGTCCGCCCAGAGCTCCATAATTCCCCCGGTCTCCTGCAGGTCCATCATGTCATCCATGGTCTCCCGGGGAATCTCCCTGGAAAAACGGTCGAACCAGTCCGCACATTTTTTTACGATTTCCAGGGCCTCGCCGTTCCCTGCATACAGGTACATGTCCAGCAGGCCCATCATGTTTTTGTGGCATACATACTGGGACGCCCAGAAGCCCTTTCCGTCCCGCAGGGAATAGAGGTATTTTTCCGGGATGGGGAATGCCCAGCCGTTTCCGTTGCGCTCCTGGCAGCGTCCGATCTCGCTGACAAGAAAGTCGGCCTTGGCCTTCAGCTGCATATTCCCGGTCTCCTGGCAGGCGCGGGCCGCTGCGCTGAGCCAGTGCCCGGCAAAAGTCCCGCGAATCTGGCTGGTGGGGGAATCCCAGCCGCCGTGGGCGGTAACCGTGTAGTTGAGCAGCCCATTCAGGCCCGCCTCGGCATAGTGGGAAAAGAGCAGGTTTTCAGGTTTCAGCTCCATCAGGTAGTCCACATCGCGGCCGCGTTTTACGGTGAATTCGGATTCGGAAAGCTTTGCCTCCCGGGTAAGGGCATGGTATTTCATCATGAGAGTTCCTTTCTTGTGCTTGCGCCGGGCCGTGTTTCCGGGCGGCGCAGCTGGGATTTCCGATGGGGGTCTGCGTCCGGCGCGCATGGAACTGCCCGCGCCATGGCCGGCGGTTCGGTACCGACCGGGGAAAGGTCAGGAAAGCGTGGGAAGGGGGGCGAGGAAGGAGAAGGCGGGGAGGTTGCGCAGCAGGGTGAAAAGGAGGGAGAGGAACAGCAGAACAAGCAGGACGGGGAGGAAAGCCCTGCTCTTCCAGAGCGGGCACTTTTTCCCCACGTAGCGGACCGCCTCCGCAGCGGCATAGATGCCCGCCAGGGGCAGCAGAAAAAACATCAGCGGGTTCTGGCGGAACGCGCCGGGGAAATCCCCCTGGAGCAGGGAGGCGATCATCCGCTGCGTGCCGCAGCCCGCACAGTAATAGCCTGTGGACGAAAGGATCAGGCAGGGCGGGCGCAGGGCGTAGAGCAGCAGGCACAGGAGAAACAGGGCGAGCAGCACGGCGGCGGCCCGCAGCGTGCGGCGAACGGTTTCCCGCTTCATGGTCATCCTCCCTTCCGGCAGAGCGTCCCGGTGTTGATATAGAAAAGTATAGCATTCCGCGGCGGAAAAGGCCAGGAAAAAAACCTGTCGGATTCTTAAGAAAAAATGGGTTGACTTAAAGCATACTTTAACCCTTGTACTTAAAAATAAATTGACCAAAAGAAGACAATACCGAGAGGGAGGAACGAACAAATGGCGGATCGTTATTTGGGGGAGAGCATCAAAAAGCTGGGGTTCGGCCTGATGCGGCTGCCCATGCTGGGAGAAGAGATCGACATCGAACAGGTGAAGAAGATGGCGGACACCTTTATGAGCAAGGGGTTCACCTATTTTGATACGGCCTACGTCTACATCGGCGGCAAGTCCGAGGTGGCGCTGAAAGAGGCCGTGGTGGACCGCTATCCCCGCGACAGCTTCCAGTGCGCTACCAAGCTGCCCCTGTGGGATTTGATGGGCGCTGCGGAAATGGAGTCCACCTTCCAGGAATCCCTGGACCGCGCCGGACTGAAGTATTATGATTTTTACCTGCTGCATGCCATGGACCATACGAAGGTGAAAAAGGCGGACGAGATAGACGCCTGGGGCTTCATGAAGAGGATCAAGGAAGAGGGCCGTGCGAAGCATATCGGCTTCTCCTTCCACGATTCCGCTGAGGTACTGGAAGGAATTCTGGCGTCTCATCCGGAGATGGAATTCGTGCAGCTGCAGATCAATTATGCGGACTGGGAGGACGACAACGTGCAGTCCCGCAAATGCTATGAGGTTGCCCGCAAGTACAATGTCCCCGTCATCATCATGGAGCCTGTCAAGGGCGGTTCCCTGGCCACCATGCCCGAAGAGATTCAGAAGCTCTACCGGGAGGCGAACCCGGAGCTCTCCGTGCCCTCCTGGGCGGTGCGCTACGCGGCGTCTCTGGACGGCGTGATCACCGTGCTTTCCGGCATGTCCAACGAGGAGCAGCTCAACGACAACGTCTCCTACATGGAAAACTTCCAGCCCCTGTCCGATGCGGAGCGTGAAACCGTGCAGAAGGCTGTGGAAATCCTCAACACCCTGCCCACCATTCCCTGCACGGGCTGCAAGTACTGTGTGGACGGCTGCCCCCAGAAGATCAACATTCCCGGAATCTTCGAGGCGATGAACGAATACATCCTCTACAACAACCTGGAACGCGCCAAGCATTCCTATAAGAACGCGGTGAAAGAGGGCGGCAAGGCTTCCGACTGCATCCAGTGCGGCGCCTGCGAGGCCCACTGCCCCCAGCACATCGGCATCATCGAGACCTTGGAAAAGGCCGCCGCCACGCTGGAAGGCTGAGCGAAGCTTATTCAGAAATAATTTTTTCGCTGGTTTGGGAAAAGGATACAGAATTCACGTTTTTGTGAGTCCTGTGTCCTTTTTTTGCATGAAAACTTACCCAAAAGCCCGTTTCCTTTGCATTTTTCAGGACGCTGTGGTATAATAACCTCCACTGTAAATTTAACTCGTGAATCTGTGTCCGTAACTCACCGAGGTGAACTCTAATGCATATGATCAAGAAGCTGAAGAGGACGATTGTTTTTATTTTGAAAATCGCCCTTTTTGCGTCCCTGTTCGGCATATTTTTTGGGATTTTCGGCATCAATAACCCCTGGCTGTTCAACTTTTCCAGAACCACCGGCGTCACCATGGTCACCTTTGTGGTGCTGGGCATCGCGCTGATGTCGGTATACGGCGGGTATGCCGTGGGCTCCCAGAAGAGCAGGCCCATTGTGCACTCCATGGCCCTGGCCACGGTGATCACGGACCTGGTGACGCACCTGCAGCTCTCCATCATGAACACCAGCGAAAAAAACAACGACCATTTTGTCTATGAGACGCCTCACCTGCTGCTGCTGGTTATGGTGCTGCAGGTGCTGGTGATCATCTTTTTCGCCTATTTCGGCAATTATGTGTACTTCTCCATCGAGCCGCCGGAGCGCTGCTGCGTGATCTCCTCCTCCAGCCAGAGCCTGGGGCACATCATTCCGAAGATCCTGCGGTTTAAAAAGCAGTATGAAATCGATGAAATCGTGCGGTACGACGCCCAAAACGTGCTGGACGTCATCAGCAGGAGCGATACCATTTTCCTCTACGACGTGCCCACAAAGGAACGCACGGATTTGATCGATTTCTGCTACCAGAAGCAGAAGAATATCTACTATAATTTTGAGATGATCGACGTGGTGTCCCAGGGGGCAAAGTACGTCACCCTGGACGATAAATCCATGGTCATGCACATGGCAAAGGACCTGACCTTTGAACAGCGGGTGATCAAACGCCTGATGGATCTTTCCATTTCCATTGTGGCCCTGATCCTCACCAGCCCCATCATGCTGGCCTGCGCCATCGCCATCAAGGCGGAGGACGGGGGCAAGGTGTTCTATAAGCAGAAGCGGCTCACCAAGTACGGCCGCGTCTTCGAAGTGTATAAGTTCCGCACCATGAAGGAGGAAAACTCCATCCACAAATCGGTGACCGCGGACGACGACCGCATTACCAGGGTGGGCAGGGTGCTTCGGAAATTCCGGGTGGACGAGCTGCCTCAGCTGCTCAACATTCTCAAGGGCGACATGACCGTGGTGGGCCCCCGGCCGGAAATGCTGGAAAACGTGGAAAAATATACTGACGCCCTGCCGGAATTTGAGTACCGCCTGCGGGTGAAAGCAGGTCTGACGGGCCTGGCGCAGATCAGCGGCAAGTATAACACGTCCCCCAAGGACAAGCTGGTGATGGACCTGATATACATTGAGAACTACAGCATCTGGCAGGACCTGAAGCTGATTTTCCAAACCTTTACCGTGTTCCTGAAAGCGTCGGAGAGCACGGAGGCCTTCGGCGTGGAAGAGGTGTTCGACTTCGACGAGGACCGGGAGAAAAAGCGCAGGGCCGCTTTTGAGGAGCGGGAAGCAGCCCAGGAGGAGGCCGGTCATGGCGATTGACGAATTTTTGAAACGGGTTTACCCCGGCACGGCGGAAGAGTTCTGCGGCCTGGCCGCAAAGGCCATGCTGACCGGGGAAAAGCTGTTCGTGGTGACCGCGAACCCTGAAATTCTGATGCATGCCTGCCGGGAGCAGGACCTCAGGGACCTGCTGCTCTCCGAAAGCGCCGCCGTAGTGCCCGACGGGATCAGCGTTGTGAAGGCCATGCGGCTTTGCGGCCTGCCGGCCCAGGAGCGGGTGACCGGGGTGGATCTGGCGGAAAGGCTGCTGCAGAAGGCCGGAGAGGCCCAAAAGAGCGTATTCCTGCTGGGCGCACGGGAGGAAGTTGTCTCCGCCCTGGCGGGAAAACTGAGGGCCCGGTATCCGGGCATGACCGTGGAGTACTGCAACGGCTATGTGGAAGATAAGGACGCGGCGTTTGAGCGCATCCGGCAGGCGGAGCCTGACCTGGTGCTGGTGGCGCTGGGCGCGCCGGCACAGGAGCGTCTGATCGCCCGGCATTTGGAGGAGTTCGGCAAGGGCGTGTTCATCGGCGTGGGCGGCTCCTTCGACGTGCTCAGCGGCAGCAAGCGCCGGGCTCCGGCGGTGTTCGTCAGGACGAACACGGAATGGCTGTACCGCATTTTGCGGGAACCTTCCCGGCTGGGCCGATTTTACCGGAACAACGTGAAATTTTTGGGGGAAGTGAAAAAGGCCGCCAAAGCGGCCAGACAAGGGTGAAGGTCCGGCGGAAAAGCCGGGAGCCGCACCCTTTCCCTGTGAATGTAAGAAATTTGTAAGCACTTTGTTGGAAATAAATTGAACCTCTGCAAATATACTTTAAGAAGCAGCCGCGGACAGCTCCCGCCTGACGACCCGGCGGATGGATTCGTCTGCTTTACGAGAAAGGTTTTGGTACCGTGGAAAAGATCAAGGTTATGTCCGTGTTCGGCACAAGGCCGGAAACCATCAAAATGGCGCCGCTGGTCAAGGAGCTGGAAAGCCGGGAAGAGTTTGACAGCGTGGTCTGCGTCACCGCCCAGCACCGGCAGATGCTGGACCAGGTGCTCTCCGCCTTTCAGATCGTGCCGGACTACGACCTGAATATCATGCGGCAGGGCCAGACCCTTTCCGATATCACCGCCCGGGTGCTCAAGGGCCTGGAAGAGGTGATCGCCGAAGTAAAGCCCCATATCGTGCTGGTACATGGCGACACCACCACAACCTTTGCGGGGGCTTTGGCGGCCTACTATGCCAGGGTGGCCGTGGGCCATGTGGAAGCGGGCCTGAGAACCTATGACAAATACTCCCCCTATCCGGAGGAGATGAACCGGCAGTTTGTGGGCTGTGTGGCGGACCTGCACTTTGCCCCCACCCAGCTGAGCAGGCAGAACCTGCTGCGGGAGGGCAAGCGGGACGAGACCATTGTGGTGACGGGCAACACCGCCATCGACGCGCTGAAGACCACCGTCCGGGAGGATTACCGGGACGAAATTCTGGACTGGGCCGGGGATTCCCGCCTGCTGGTGCTCACCGCGCACCGCCGGGAAAACCTGGGGGAGCCCATGCACAGGATGTTCCGGGCCATCCGCCGCATCGTGGAGGAATTTCCCGATGTGAAGGTGGTGTACCCGGTGCACCTGAACCCGCTGGTACAGCAGGCCGCGGACGAAGAGCTGGGCGGCTGTGACCGGATCCGCCTGATCGAACCGTTGGAGGTCGTGGAATTCCACAACCTGCTGGCCCGCTCCACGCTGATCCTCACGGACAGCGGCGGCATCCAGGAGGAAGCTCCCTCCCTGGGCAAACCGGTGATTGTGCTGCGGGACACCACCGAGCGGCCCGAGGGCATCGAAGCGGGCACGCTGAAGCTGGCGGGCACCGGCGAAACTTCTATTTACGGCATGGTCCGGGAACTGCTGACGGACAAGGCCGCCTATGAAAAAATGAGCAGGGCGAGCAATCCCTATGGGGACGGGCTCGCCAGCAGCAGGATTGCGGACGCGCTGGTGCGCTGGCGCGGGGCGCAGAAATGAGAATTTGAAAAGACGGGGAAGGGGCTGCGGCCATTCTCCCTGGCGGGGGTTTTGCGTGTTTCGCTGCGGCTGCGGAGAAACACGCAAAACCCCAGAGCAATTGGCGGAGTATTTCCGGAGACCGGGCAGGCGTTTTCCGCGCTCTGCCGGGAGTGCGGACAGCTTTCCGCCGGATGTTCCAGCCTGTTCGAAAGGATGAAGTCATTATTATGAAGTTGGAAAGTAAGGACCGCGGCTTTTCCCTGCAGCTGCGGCTGAAACGTGGAAACCTGATTGCCGCCGGTGTGCTGCTGGCCGCATCAGCGGTGATGTTCGCGCTGAATCCGCAGCTGTTTTTCGGCGGCCCCTCTGAGGAGGCGCAGCCCTTTCAGCCGGGGGATACGGCGCTGTATCTCCTGCTGACGCTGCTTCCCTGCGCCCTTTGCCTGATCGAGGTAAAGCTGCCGCAGGTGTTGAAAAAGATTGCCGGATGGCTGATGCTGCTGGTTCTTCCGCTGCTCTCCTTCCAGGCGGTGGACAACATCAACCACACCCAAATTGCTGATTTTGACTTTAAAACCTCTCTGGCAAACTACATCGGCTACCTGATGGTGTTCGCCCTGCTGTTTGCCGTCTGCCGCCGGGTGTGGGTCACCGCCCTGCTGGGCGGAGCGATCTTTCTGACCTTCGGCATTGCCAACTACTTCACCTCGGAATTCCGGGGCGCGCCCATCCTGCCTTGGGACCTGAGTTCGGTGGGCACGGCTTTTTCCGTGGCCGGGGGTTATACCTATGAGCTGACAAAGCCCATTGCGGTATCCATCCTGCTGTATCTCCTGGCGGTGCTATTCTGCTACCATGTGTGCCCCAGAGGGAAGGAGAACACGTCCCGCAGGGGCCGCATGACGGAACGGGCGGGTGCGCTGGCCATAGCCGGGGCGCTGTTCCTGCTGATCTTCCCCGCGGACGTGCTCACGGATCTGGGCATCTCCGTATGGGCCTGGAACCAGAAAACCAGCTCGAAGCTCACCGGCGTCACGGCCGGCTTCTTTGCCAACATTCAGTTTTTGATGGTGGATAAACCGGAGGGTTACTCCGCTGCCAAGGTAAAACAGCTGGAGGCCGAAATTGAGGAACTGCCGGAACCGGCAGCGCTGGGCAGCCCGGAGGGCCTGCCCACCATCATTGCGGTGATGAACGAGTCTATGACGGACTTTACCCGCACAGGGAAGGGGAGCCTCACCCTCACCTCCGACAACCTGCCCTTTCTTCACTCCCTGCAGGAATCGGGGGATGTGATCTGGGGCACGGCCTATTCCTCTGTCTACGGGGGCAACACCTGCAACAGCGAATATGAATTCCTCACCTCCAACACCCTCAGCTTTCTGCCTACGGGCAGCAAGCCCTACCAGCAGTATGTGGACCACGACCAGAGCTCCCTGGTGAGCATCCTGAAGGAGTATGGCTACGACTGCACCGCCATCCATCCGGGCCAGCGCTCCGCCTGGCAGCGGGACACGGCCTACCCCTACCTGGGGTTTGACAAGTTTATCGATGTGGACGCCTTCACGGTGAACCGCACCTTTGAGCACCGCCTGACCAGCGACCGTTCCAGCTATGACCAGGTGATTGCCGAATACGAAAACCGGGGGGACGACCCTCTCTTTCTGTTCAACGTCACCATCCAGAACCACGGAGGCTATGAGGATGAAAACTTCCGCACCACCGTTCAGGTGGCGGAGGCCGCCGGGGAATTCCCCCAGGCGGAGCAGTACCTGAGCCTGACCAAAAAGTCAGACCAGGCGCTGGAGGAGCTGATCGGCTATTTCTCCCAGCAGGAGGACCCGGTGGTCATCCTGTTCTTCGGGGACCACTGGCCCAATCTGGAATCCGGTTTTCTCACCCAGCTTCTGGGACAGGATTCCGACAGACTTTCCTTTGAGAACATCATGCGGGAGTACGAGGTCCCCTTCCTGATCTGGGCCAACTACCCCCTGGAGGGCCAGGAGATCCAGCAGATCAGCCTGAACTACCTGTCCGGCCTGCTGCTGCGGTCCGCCGGGCTTCAGGGCACCGGCTATACAAAATTTGTGGAGCAGGTGCGACAGGTTTTCCCCGTGATCACGGCCAACGGCATGATCGACAAGGAGGGCAGCTATTACAAGATTGGGGAGAGCACGCCCTATGACGACCTTCTCAATGAGTATGCCATGCTACAGTACAACAATGCCTTCGGTCTGGAGGGCAAGGCGGAAGGGCTGTTCTCAATCGGCTGACGGCGAAAGGCCCTGAAAAGCAGAGAAAAGGAAACTTCGCAGCCGGGCACAGCTCTTCCGGGGGCCGTGCCGGCTGGGTTTGGGGAGAGTTTTATGAAAAAGGTGGCAGTCAGGCGGGTCAACGAATGGGACGGGCCCTCCATGCTGAAAATTTACGCGCCCTATACGGAGGGCTTGGAAGCCTTTGAGGGAGAACCGCCGGAGCTGCAGGAGTATATCCAGCGCATCGACCGGTATACCTACGGCCTGGGATGGATCCTCTGCGAGATCGATTCCACGCCCTCCGGTTTCTGTTGCCTGACCGAGGACCGGGAGGCCCCGGAGGACCTGTTTTCCGTGGAGCTGCAGCTTTATGTGAAGCAGGACTGCCGCAGGCGGGGCGTGGGTTCCGCCCTGTGGGCCCTGATGAGGGACATCATGGAGCTGGGAAACAGGCGCAGGGTTACGGCGCGGGTGCTGCTGCCCAATCCGGAGGCCCAGGCGTTTTTCCTGCACGCCGGATTTTCCCCCGTGAGGACGGAGCGGGGGGGAGCGGAAAAATGGGGAGAGCCCCATGATGTGCTGGTGCTGCAAAGGGAGCTGGTTCCGTCCGATCCCGGAGCGGAACGCCCCACCAAGCCCTACCTCATCGAAAACGCGGATTATGAGGCCGCCCGGGAACGCGCCGCGCTGCTGGTGAAGGGCTGAAAAAAACATAAGATGGGGAAACAGGAAATTTTTTGCAATTTTTATTGCTTTTTCGCAGCCGGTTTGATAAGATAAGGATAAGTTTATTTTCGCAGAAAGAGGGGCGCCCCTCTTTCTGTTGGACGAATTCGTCCAACAGAAAACGTATTGTCAGAAAAAAATATAGCAGAATATACCGTCTGTATCTTCCCATGCATCCTTTTTCCCTCCGCAAAAATAAAACACAGAAACAACGTTATTTATCACAAAATAGGATACGATTGCATTTGTGAAAAAGAGGATGCCGTGATAAAATAAAATGAAATGGATCGTCTTACCTGAGATTCGGGGCTGCGGAGGAAAACGGTGTGAAAAGGACAAAAAAGGCTGTTGTTTTTTTGGGGATCCTTCTCGCGATAGCGGTACTGGCGCTGGCGGCAAGGAACACTCCGCAGCCTGTGGAGAAGCAGCCGGAGGCATACGGAATGTTTGAATGGGAGGAAGCGGCGGTTGAGGACCCGGAAGCGGCGGCGGAACTGGCCGGGCGGCTGGGGGTGACCCGCTGGTACCAGGAGCTTCCGGAGGAGATCGACCCGGATGCCACGGAGCGGTTTGTGAAGGCGCTGGCACAGAAGGGCGTTGCGGTTTACGCGCTGGTGGGCGCCACGGAGTGGGGCTTCGAGGAGGACGGCGCCTCTTTGACCGGAGCCCTGGAAGCAGTTGCGGAATATAACCTGCAGGTTTCCGGGGAGGGGCGGATCGCGGGCGTGATGGAGGATGTGGAGCCCTACGTCCGGACGCGCTGGAAGGAGGCGCCGGAGGAATCGGCAAAGCTGTACCTTTCCGGTATGAAGAAAGCCTACCGTTATGCCCGGAAGCGGGGGCTTGTGTCCATTGCCTGCATTCCCCGCCATTACGACGACCAGGGCCTCACGGAGATGCTGCGCGGCTTGATTGCCGAAGCCTGCGACGAGGTGGCTGTGATGGATTATGACTGCGGCAACGAGGCTGCGGCCATTTCTACGGAGGCGGCGCTGGCCGCGGAGTATGGGAAGCCCCTGCACTGCATTCTGGAGTTTCAGAAAGTGGGAAAGCATGGGTTGACGGAGGACAAAACCTATTACAACAAGGGGCTGGCCGCGGCCCGGGCGGCCTGGGAGGAAGTGCAGCGGTCCCTTCCGGAGCAGCAGGTGATCCGGGACTACCACTGGTCGGAGCCGGTGCGGGAACTCTTGGAACGGGAGGAGAATGAGGATGGGCCCTGATGAGGTGCTCCGGCAGGAGCGGAAATTTGACCTGAACCTGACGGAAGCCGCCGGATGCGAACAGGCGCTGCGCCATTACATGCGTCCCGACCCGCATAACGGTTCCCAGGGCTATCTGGTGCGCTCCCTCTATTTTGACACCTACCTGAACCGGGATTTCTGGGACAAGAGCGGCGGCTATCCCCAGCGGAAAAAGCTGCGGCTGCGCAGCTACAGCCCCCGGGACGGCTTTGCCCTGCTGGAAATGAAGCAGAAGGACGGAGCCCAGCAGAGGAAGCGTTCCCTGCGCGTCTCGAGGGAGGAGGCGGAGCAGCTGATCCAGGGCAGGTATTCCCTCCTTCTGGACCTGGACGATCCCTTTGCGGCGGAGTGCCATTCCCTGCTGGAGACCTTGTTCTACAGGCCCAAGGTGCTGATCGAGTACCGGAGGACCGCCTACCTTCTGCCCACCAACAGCATCCGGATCACCTTCGACAGGGAAATCCGTGCACAGACGGGCCATCTGGACCTGTTTGCCGATCCCTTCCTGGGAGCGCCGGTCTTTCCGGGATTTCATACGATTTTGGAAGTGAAGTACAACCATTTCCTGCCCAGCTATATCCGGGACGCCCTGCGTTCTGTGGACGCCAGCGAGTGTTCCGCCAGCAAATATGGAATGAGCCGCGCAGGCAGCGCGTTTCACTCCGTCTGAAAGGAGCCTGAATAAATTGAAGCAATATCTCTACGACCTTGTCCAGCAGGTGGAGGCCCTGAACACGGCGCAGCTGGCCATTCACATCATCATGGCGGTGCTGCTGGGTTTTGTGATCTATGTCTCCTACTATGTTGCCCATGCGGGCACGGTGTACAGCCGGAAATTCAACGTGAGCCTGGTGGTGCTTACGGTGCTCACTTCCACCGTGATGACGGTGATCGGCAACAACATCGCGCTTTCCCTGGGCATGGTGGGCGCGCTTTCCATTGTACGGTTCCGCACCGCCATCAAGGATTCCCGGGATACGGTGTACATTTTCTGGTGCATCGCGGTGGGCATCGCCTGCGGCGTGGGAGATTTCGCCGTGGCGGGTATCGGCTCGGCCGCAGTTTTTATAGTGCTGCTGATTTTGGGCCGTGTGAAGAATGAAAACAGGGTCCTGCTGGTGGTGCGCAGCGCCCGCAGCGCGGAGAACGCTGTCAAATCCGCTGTGAGCGGCTATTACGACCGGCATGTGAGCCTGCAGGTGGAGAACACCACCCGGGACTCTGCTGAACTGATCTATGAGCTCTCGCGCAAATGGATGAAGCGCAAGGAAAACGAACTCAAGAGCATTACGGATGTGCTCTATGAGATCGAGCAGGTGGAATACGTGAACGTGGTCTCTCAGGATGACGATATAGCGGGATAAACCGTGGGGTTCCCACGCTGTGCGGGAAAAAGCGCCGGACAGGCTGGGCGGTCGGGGAAAGGGGGAACGAAGATGGGAAAAAAGCGGATACTGGCCCTGTGCACCGCGGCTGCGGCTGCAGCGGCGTGCATCCTGGTACAGGCGGGCGTTCTCTCCTGGCTGCCGGATACCCATCAGCGGTACCTGCAGCACGAGCGGGAGCAGCCCGCCCCGGCGGATGTGGACGGCCTTGCCTGCATCCATCCCGACGCCTCCTCCAAAACAGGCTACACGGTGGACCCGGAGGAGCTGCAGACCCATCTGCCCCTGCTGGAAATCAACACCGGGGGACAGGAGATTCCGGGAGCGCCGTATTATGCGGAGGGAAAGCAGAACACCCAGTACACGCTTTCAGACGCCGGTGAAACCACAATCCGCTGCCGCCTGAAGGTAAGAGACCATGGAGACCTGCATATGCTTGCAGAGGAACCTGATCTGGCTTCTGATGCGCTGATCCGGATTCGGGGGAACTCTTCCCGCTGGTTTGACAAGAAATCCTTTGCGCTGCGTACGGTAAATGAGAACGGCGAGGAAGACCCACAGGAACTGTTGGGGATGGAGAAGCATGACAGCTGGGTTCTTCACGGGCCGTTTCTGGATAAGACCCTGATGCGCAACTACCTGGGAATGAATATTTCGGGAGAAATCATGGACTATACCCCGGATGTCCGTTTCTGCGAGCTGGTGCTGGATGGAGAATACCAGGGCGTCTATGTGCTGATGGAGACGGTGAGCCGGGGAAAGGGGAGGATCGACATCCGCGGACCTCGGGAGGAAACCAACACCACCGGGTATATCGTGCAGTTTGACACCGATACGGAGCAACAGCCAAATGCGCTGGACAATTTTACCAGCTACACCTGCGTTCTGAAAAAGAACGCCCAGCTTTTGGTGGAGTATCCGGGAAAGAGCAAGCTGACTCCGGCGCTGAAGGATTTTATCGAGCGGGACGTAAGCACTGTTGAGCGGGCTCTTTATTCCTACGATTACGACTCGGAGCTCTACGGGTATTACAATGATTTCGATGTGGGAGAGTTTGCGGACTATTTCCTGCTCATGGAACTTTTTGAAATGCACGATACGGGGAATTTGTCCACCTACTACTATCGGGACGTGGGCGGGAAGCTGAAGCCCTGCGTATGGGACTTCAACAACTGCAGCGGCAATTACAGCATCAATATAGAGGATGATTATTCCATCCGGAAATTTGTCACCGTGCAGGCCCCCTGGTTCTGGATGATGTGTAAGGATGAAAAGTTCACAGATACGGTGATCCGCCGGTATAGCGAGCTGCGCAAGGGGCTGCTGAGCGATCAGGCCATGGAAAATTTCATCGACGGCACGCTCGACTATTTGGGTCCTGCCATAGACCGGAACTATGCGGTATGGGGCTACAGTTTCGACACCGCGCAGATGGACGGGCGCAATAAGCTGCATCCCGACGAGCGGAACCCCCGGGATTTTGACGATTCCATCGAACAGCTCAAGGACGCGCTGTTCGGGCGGCTTCACTGGCTGGATGAGCACATTGAGGTGCTGCAGCAGTACAGCCACGAATCAGCGGTGAAAAAATTAAATCCCTGAACTGACACGGAAGGAGGCGGCGGTATGAAGCGTTTTTTGGCGGTCTGCGCTTGTCTGCTGGCGTTGGTACTGCTGTACCTGTTTCTGGCTGATAAAACGGGCCTTTATATCGATTGGAATCCCGGAAGGGAAACCACTTCCTTTACCCGGGTGGAGGGGAAGACAATTCTGGTGGACGGGGAGCCCTTTGAAATCCGGGGCGTGGACATGGGCGTGGGCATTCCCGGCCATTTCGCCACGGATTACGCCATCGACCGGGAGACCTATCTCCGCTGGTTCGGGCAGATTCAGGAGATGGGCGCCAACTGCATCCGGGTGTACACCATCCTGCAGGACGATTTTTACGAGGCGTTCTATGAGTACAACAAGGACCGGGAGGAACCCCTGTACCTGCTCCACGGCCTGTGGGTGAACGACTATGTGATGTATTCCCACAGGGACGCCTTTGACCCGGAATATCTGGGAGCGCTGATCGAGGACGGACGGACGCTGATCGATATCCTGCACGGGAACAAGACGTTTTCCCTCTCAGAAGACCTGGGAAGCGGCGCCTACACCAGGGATATTTCCCCCTGGGTGTTGGGATACATCCTGGGGGTGGAGTGGGAGGATACCACCGTGGCTTACACCGACCACATGCAGAAGGAGAAGAACAGCTACCAGGGGGAATACCTCTTTACCAGTGAGGACGCCTCCCCTTTTGAGGCCATGCTGGCCCAGATGGGAGACCGGCTGATCTCCTATGAGACCAGGAAATACCACGCCCAGCGCCTGGTAGCCTTTGCCAACTGGCCCACCACCGACCCCTTTGACTGGGAGGAGCAGGTCTCCGCCTATTTCCGCAAATTTGCCAAGGTGGATGTGGAGCATATCCGCAGCACGGAGAAATTCCTTTCCGGACAGTTTGCCTCCTACCACATCTATCCCTATTTTCCCGATTACCTGGGCTTTCAGGATGTGCTGGGGCAGGAAGTGCCCCAAAAGTACCGGTTTATGGAGAACGGTGTGTTCAATTCCTACCGGGCCTATCTGAGTATGATAAACGATTACCACACCATGCCGGTGGTGGTCTCCGAGTACGGGGTGCCCGCGGCCCGGGGCCGGGCGCAGACGGACCGCAACACCGGCCGTTCCCAGGGCGGGATGAGCGAGAAGGAACAGGCGGAAGCGGCGGTATCCTGTTATGAGGACATTATGAAGGCGGGCTGCGCGGGTTCGGTGCTGTTTACCTGGCAGGACGAATGGTTCAAACGCACCTGGAACACCATGGCCTATTCTGACCTGACCAAGACCCCATACTGGTGCGACGTGCAGACCAACGAGCAGCATTTCGGGATCCTGGCCTTCGACCCAGGGAAGGAGCGCTGCGTCTCCTATGTGGATGGGGATATGGAGGAATGGGAGAACGTTCCGGCGGTAGTGGAACAGGATGGCCTGACGGTGCAGGCGCTGTACGACGAGGCCTACCTGACCCTGCGCATCCACAAGGAGGGCTACCGGTTCGGGGAGGAAACTCTCTATGTGCCCCTGGATGTGACGCCCCGGTCCGGCAGCAAGACGGCGGTGGAACAGGACAGAAAGCCCGCCTATGAGAGGCAGGGCTCAGAAAGTGCGGCCCCGGAGGAGGGGACGATTGTGCCGCTCACTTTTGAGCGTCCAGCGGACTTCCTTCTGGTGCTGGACGGCAGGGACAACAGCCGGGTGCTGGTGCAGGAACGGTATGAGGCCCTGCGTGCCGTCTATTCCCACCTGGTCTACGCCGAGGACGCCTATTTAAACCCGCCCGCTGTGGACGCCACGGCGTTTGTCCCCATCCGGCTGATGCTGCAGGTGCCGCTGAATCCCGGCCCTGAGCTGGAAAATTTCGGTTATGACATTGCCGAGACCTTTGATACGGGCCTGCTGCGTTATGGGAACGGGAACCCCTCCAGCCCCGACTATGATTCCCTGGCGGATTTCTGTGTGAACGGGGACGATATTGAAATACGGCTGCCTTGGCTGCTGCTGAATTTCTCCAACCCTTCGGAGATGATGGTGCACGACGATTATTACCTGCACTACGGCGTAGAGGAAATGTCCATCGAGGGAATCTATGTGGGGGCGGCAAGCGAAAAGAGCGTCCGGAAGGATGTGCAGATGGCCTACCTTCCGTTGAAGGGCTGGGGAAGTCAGCCCACCTTCCATGAACGGCTGCGGGAGGGGTATTATGCACTGCAGCGGCTCTGGACGGAGCCCTGAACCGCCGGATCGTGATTGAGAGGGGGGAAAACCTTGCCAAAAGCCAGCAACCTGCTGTTGTATCTCTATTTGATTATGTGCGCCTGCATGCTGCTGTTCGACCTGTTCAGCGTCCTTCGGCGCAGGTTTTCCCTGCGCGCCGGCGAGGCGCGCCAGGAGCAGTGGAAACGGTATTTCAATGAGATCTGCGCCCGGGGAGGGAACAGGCCGGATGAGGAAGAGGCATGCCGCTATGCCCTGCTGCGGCTGGTCCCCTGGTTTCTCAGGCCTGCCATGAAGGGCCGCGGAGACGATGAAGTGCTGTACTTCCTGCTGCGCAGGCTCAACGCCCTGCTGGAGTTCCAGGGGGCCATTTCGTGGTGCCTGGACCAGCCCTCCAACCGCTATCCCCTGATTCCCTGGGTGCAGGGGAAAAAGGCGGTTTTTATCCGGTTGGGGGAACGGTATCTCAACCAGGATTCCGCCGTGCGTGCGTTTTATGCCTATCTGTGCCGCCGGTGCCTGCTGGGAGGACCGGAGCCGGAGGACCCCATCACCCAAAATATGCTGTATCTGGTGACGGATTCCTCCCTGTACTGCCGGGAAAATTCCCTGAGCGCGCTGTACGCTTTCGGCGGCACGGAGGCTGTGGCCCAGGCCCTGGTCCGGCTGTCGCGGGCAGGCGTGCTTCACAGCGCCAAGCTGATTACGGACGGTCTGCTCTCCTTCCACGGGGACCGGCGGCAGCTCAGCGATGTCCTGTGGGAGCATTGGGAAGAGTTTCTGCCCTATTATCAGACGGCAATTGTCAATTACCTGCGCATGTCGGATTCCCGGTTCTGTGACAGGCTTCTCCTCCTTCTGAAGGAGGAAGAGGAGGACCGGGAGCTGCGGCTGGCCATTGTAAGGTATTACCGGAAAAACCGGTATGAGCCCGCCAGGGAAACGTTGCAGAAGCTGGTGCGCTCCTCCCCCACGGAGGGTTGGGAGTTTGCGGCTCTGGCGGCCCTGTCCCTGGAAAGCTACCCCGGTGACGATACGGAAAAGGTTTTGAAGCAGGCGCTGAGCCACCGCAACTGGTACGTGCGGAGCAACGCCGCGGAAGCGCTGCTGAACCTGCTGGCGCGCCCGGTTTCAGAGCTGGCGCCGGATCTCCTGCCGGAGGTGTCCGGCACGGCCCGGGAACTGGGGGACGCCCTGCGGGAGCGGGGCTGGTATGTGAGCCTGGGCCGGCCCAGGAGGGCAGTAGCGCCGGATGCTCCGGCGCTGAAGGATGTGCTGGAGGGAGAGGACCGGTTCGCCAGGGATATTCTCCGTTATAGGCTGGAGGCCTTCCAGCGGGAATAAACCGGGGCTCAAAGAGCGTTTGAGGCGGCATGGGAAACAGGGAAAGGAGTACGGGCATGACGAATGATCTGGAATTTTTTAAAGCTTTTCTGGATGGGGTGGGCGTGTTTTTTACGCTGTACCTCATCGGCTACAGCACCTTTCTGTTTCTCTCCGTATTTACCGGTTCTTCCGAGCTGTACCGGAGGCGGTATCTGGAGCGGCTGAAGAACGTGGTGGATGAAGAGTATTACCTGCCCATCAGCATTCTGGTGCCCGCGCACAATGAGGCCGTCACCATTGTGGATTCTGTTGCGTCCCTTCTGGAGCAGGATTATCCTCTCTATGAGATTGTGGTGGTGGATGACGGTTCCGACGACGGCACCGCCCAGAAACTGATAGAGGCCTTCGAGCTGCAGCTCTCAGCCCGGCCCATCCGCAGGGTGGTGCCCTGTGGGAAGGAGAAGGCGGTCTATGAGGGGCGGATTCACGGCGTTGCGCTGACCGTCGTATCCAAGGAAAACGGAGGCAAGGCGGATGCGCTGAATATGGGGCTGAACCTCTCCCGCTATCCCTATTATTTGTGCATCGACGCGGATTCCATGCTGCAGAGGGACTCGCTGAAAAAAATAGCCCTGCCCATTCTGGAGGACAACCGGGTGATTGCCTGCGGCGGGCAGGTGCGGGTGTCGAACAGCGTGAAGCTCTCCGGCGGCCAGGTCGCCAGCTACCGGCTGCCTAAAAACTGGCTGGTGGCCATGCAGGTGCTGGAATATGACCGGTCCTTCCTGGCCTCCCGCATCTTTATGGACCGATTCAACGGGAACCTGATCATCTCCGGGGCCTTCGGCCTGTTCCAGAAGGAGATCGTGCTGCTGGCGGGCGGGTATGACTCCGACACCATGGGGGAGGACATGGAGCTCTGCGTGAAGCTGCATGTGTTCTGCCGCAGCAACCACATCGACTATTCCATGCGCTATGTGCCGGATGCCGTGTGCTGGTCCCAGGCGCCGGGCAGCCTGAAGGATCTGGTGAAGCAGCGCAGGCGCTGGCATATCGGCCTGTTTGAAAGCCTGTGGAAATACCGTTCGGTGGTGGGGCGCAAAGGCTATGGCCTGATGGGTACGGTGTCCTTTCTCTATTTCTGGCTGTACGAGCTGCTTTCCCCCTATATTGAGGTGTTCGGCCTGCTGACCATCGGGCTGGCCTTTGCGGTCAACCTGATCAACCGCCCCTTTATGCTGCTGTTTTTCTGTGTGTACGCGGTGTACGGGTGCATCCTGACGCTGATCGCTTTCTTCAGCCGCATCCACACCCAGCAGCTCTCCATTCCCCTGGGGGACTGCGTAAAAGCGGTGCTGCTCAGCGTGCTGGAGCTGTTCGGTATGCGCTTCATCCTGATGTTGACGCGCATGAACGCGCTGATCGGCTACCGGAAAAAACGGCACGAGTGGGGAAAGCTGGAGCGGGAGGAACACCATCGGGAATGAACCGCAGAGGAGAAGAACCAGAGAACCGCGGAGAGAAGCTCTCCGCGGTTCCTTTTTTCCAGGGAGTGGGAAGGAACCCGGCGCAGGAAAAACAAAGAAATCCGGGCATGTCTGTTTTTTGATAAAACAAGTTGGGATCGTGATAGTTTTATAGCACAAAACTGCCAGTTTTAAGCACTTGTGTGTTTGATTTTTTAGAAGAAATCGTTTAAAATAAGCTTGTGTGAAATATCCTATATTGGAAAGGATCGGAAAGACATGAGCATTTTTGACAAAATCAAGGAGAAACCGTTTCTGCTGAGCGATTCCGACGTGCAGTGGGTCAAGGACACCCTGGCCGGAATGACGGAGAAACAGAAGATCGGCCAGATTTTCTGCCTGTGCGCCAGAGAGGGCACCGAACAGGAGATTGAGGACACGCTCCAGGTGATGGAGCCCGGCGGCATCATGTACCGTCCCTTCACCGCCGAGCAGGCTGTGAATTTTACCGCCATGCTGGACAAAGCCATGAAAATCCCCATGCTCATCTCCGCCAACCTGGAGAAGGGCGGAAACGGCATCGTCAGCGAGGGCACCATGCTGGGTTCCCCCACGGAGATCGCTGCCACGGACGACGTGAAATTTGCCGAGCGCCTGGGAACCATCTGCGGCCGTGAAGGCGCGGCGGTGGGCGCCAACTGGGCGTTCGCCCCCATCATCGATATCGACTACAATTTCCGCAACCCCATCACCAACACCCGCACCTTCGGTTCCGATCCGGAGCGCGTGAAGAATTTCGGCAGGGCCTATGTGGAAAATGTGCAGAAGTATAAGCTGGCGGCCTCCATCAAGCATTTCCCCGGCGACGGCCGTGATGAGCGGGACCAGCATCTGGTCACCAGCATCAACGACTTCTCCTGCGAGGAGTGGGACCAGACCTACGGCGCGGCCTACCAGGCCTGCATCGACGCCGGGGCCCTCACCGTGATGGTGGGCCATATCATGCAGCCCGCCTACATCCGCCATTTCAATCCCGAAATCAAGGACGAGGACATGATGCCTGCCACCCTGTCCCCCGAACTGCTGCAGGACCTGCTCCGGGGCAAGCTGGGCTTTAACGGCCTGATCTGCACGGACGCCACCTCCATGGCCGGCTTCACCATCCCCATGTCCCGGGAGAAGGCGGTTCCCCTGTCCATTGCCAGCGGCGCCGACATGTTCCTGTTCACCAAGAACCTGGCCGAGGACTTCGAGTTCATGTGCAAGGGCGTAGAGGAAGGCGTTATCACCAAGGAGCGCCTGGATGAGGCCGTGGTCCGCGTGCTGGCCCTGAAAGCCGCCCTGGATCTGAACAAGCCCCGCACCCTGCCCACCCTGGAATCCGCTTTGCAGGTGCTGGGCTGCGAGGAGCACAAGCAGTGGGCCAGAGAGTGCGCAGATATGGCCGTCACTCTGGTGAAGGAGGAGCCCGGCGTGCTGCCACTGACTCCTGAGAAATACAAGAAAATCCTTTACTGCCCCATCGAGTCCGGCCAGGGCGTGGCCTACTCCGTGAAGGCGGGCGTGTGCGACCACTTCAAGGAAATGCTGGAAAACGAGGGCTTCTGTGTCACCACCTTCGAGCCGCCCCAGGGCTTTGAGGGCAAGGTGCCCCGCTATCTGGATACCGTAGACGAGTACGACGCCATTGTGTACCTGGCGAACATGTCCACCAAGTCCAACCAGACCACGGTGCGTATCGAGTGGGCGCAGCCCATGGGCGCCAACTGCCCCCATTACATTCAGGACGTGCCCACCGTTTTTATCTCGGTGGAAAACCCCTACCACCTGCTGGACGTGCCGCGCATCAAGACCTTTATCAACGGTTACAGCTCCACGGATGAGACCCTGAACGCCATTGTGGAAAAGCTCTGCGGCCGCTCCGAATTCAAGGGCACGAACCCCATCGACCCCTTCTGCGGGAAATGGGATACCAGGCTTTAAATCCTGGATGCTGGATGGTAAAATAAGAAATAACAGCGTTCAGCTGAAAGGAGCTTCACAGATGAAAAAGGGCGTTATCTTTGATCTGGACGGCGTCATCGTTTCCACAGACGGCCTGCATTACAAGGCCTGGAAGCAGATGGCCGACCGGGAGGGCATCTATTTTGACCAGGTGATCAACAACCGCCTGCGGGGCGTCAGCCGCATGGAGAGCCTTGCCATTATCCTGGAGCGGGCGGAAAAAACATATACGGACGAGGAAAAGCTGGAAATGGCCTCCATGAAGAACGAGCTGTACCGGGAGAGCCTGTCCACCCTAACCCCGAACGACATCCTGCCCGGCGTTACCCCGGTGCTGGAAAAACTGCGCGCCATGGGCGTAAAGCTGGCCATCGGCTCCTCTAGCCGCAACACCCCGGCCATCTTAAAGCAGATTGGCCTGGGAGACTTTTTCGACGCGGTGGCCGACGGCAACCAGATTCAAAACTCCAAGCCCGACCCCGAGGTGTTCCTGCTGGCGGCAAAGCTTCTGGGGCTTCCCCCGGAGGAGTGCGTGGTGGTGGAGGACGCTTTCGCGGGCATCGACGCGGCCAAGGCGGGCGGCATGAAAGCCCTGGGCGTGGGCGACGCCTCCCGCTATGAAAAAGCCGATATCACCGCTCCCACGCTGGCGGAGATCGCGCCGGAAAAACTCATCGAATAACTAAGACCCCCGCGGGCTTCCGGAACGGATCGGTACCCACCTTACAGGACATTAATTTGTCCAGTAAGGTGGGTTGTTTTTATACGCCGTTCTTATGAGTTTAATCTTTTTAGATATAAGTATTTGAAAAAACAGCGGGGCGCAGCAAGAGGCAAAGCGGAAGGGTCCGCCACCCGCAGTTCGCAGGCAGCAGGCCCTTCCGGTTGCTGGAAATTTCAGTGCATTTGGAGCTTTTCAGCTACAGTCTCTGCCGCAGCTCTGCGCCTTACTTCACATACTGGCGCTGGTAGGCGGTGTTGTACAGCTCCACCAGACGGTCCAGGCCCAGGTTTTTCAGATTGGTAACATAGGAATCCCAATCTGTGTCCAGGCTCTTCTGGCCGGTGATAAACAGAACCCTCTGCTCCTTGGCGTACTTCTGCACTTCCACCTCGATGGTGGAGACCTCGGCGGCCTCCTCCTCGGTGAAGACCACGGGCGGCAGGGTCTGCTTGGGTTCAAAGCCGTCATAGGGCCAGGTCTGCTCGATCAGGAGCTGCTCAATGCCATCCAGGGAGCGGATGTCGAAACCGTCCTGGACAGCCCAGGCGCCGATAAAGGAATCGTTGCTCTCCCGGAACATGCCGGAATTGCCAAAATGCTGGTTCTGCGCGCCGCCGTTTGTGACAAGAGGCGTGATGCGGGCATAGGTGGCGGGCTTTCCGTCGAAGGTCTTTTCGCCCTCCTTCGCCATTCTCCAGTCCACATCCTTCACACCCTGGCGCAGGCGGACGGAGGAATCCTCGGTATACATGAAATCGGCCAACTTAAAGGCCACCTCGGGATCATTGCAGGCGCTGGTGATCATGAAAGCGCCCACACGCAGGTTTCCATACTCATAATAGCTGCAGCTCTGGTGGCCCTGGGGCCCCTTCAGGGGAGGAACCGTCACACAGGTTTTGTAGAGATCGGAGCCGGCGTCCATGACGATCATGGGCGCGCCGATGGGAAAGCTTCCCACAACGTTGGGCGAAGCGGAATTCAGGGACTTCATCTGCGTGGAATCCTGTGCGTAGCTTTCGGAATACATCAGGCCCTCGTCGTACAGCTTATGTACATACCGCAAGCCTTCCCGGAATTCGTCCTTGTTCAGAATGGTGTCCACCGTATCGTTTTCTACAGTCAGGTGCTTGTCGCCGTCCTCATAGATGAAGGCGTTCATCAGGAAGAAGGAGGGATCGGAGTTCCAGCCGTCCGTGCATCCGGCCAGCGGGATCTCGTCGTTGGGGTCCCCATTTCCGTTGGCGTCCTGCTCCTTGAAGGCCTTCAGCACCTCATAGTATTCATCTGTGGTGGTGGGCATTTCCAGCTTCAGGTTGTCCAGCCAGCTCTGGTCGATCCACAGCTTATCCGCGTATTTGCAGTGGTAGATCTCCGAATAGCTGGGCAGGGCGTAGATATTGCCGTCCGGCATGGTGATGCCGTCCTTGACGTAGGAGATGTCGTCAAACAGCTTTTTCGTATTGGCGCCGTACTGTTCAATCAGGTCGTTCAGCGGAAGGAACACACCAGCCTTGCCGAACTTCATCAGCGTGGAGTTCATGATGGTGGCGGACATGTTGATGAGCTGGTTGCAGCTCAGGTACACGTCGGGATAGGAGCCGCTGGCCAGGGACAGGTTGAACTTCTGCAGGGACTCCGCCTCGGCAATCTGGTCGAACTCCAGATTAACATTGGTCTCCTTCTGCAGCCATTTGATGTATTCGTTTGTGGCAATGTCCTCAATGTCGGCCTGCTTCATACACCAGACCTTCAGAGTGACGGGGGTGTCGGTAACCCAGTTTTCGCCCCTGTCCGTGTTTTCGGCTGCCGGCTTTGATTCCGGCTCCGCAGCGGAGCCGGAGCTGGATGACGGCGGTGTTTTGGAATCCTTGGAGCTTCCTTCACCGGACGAAGGATTTCCGGCGCATGCGCTCAGCAGCATGGCAATGCTGAGTAGCAGGCTGACCACGGCGAGCTTTCTCTTTTTCATCGTGTTGTCCTCCATATTCTTTTGATTATTTGAATAGACAAGGTTTGCTTGTCCTCTTTCCCAAAGGGGGTCAGCCCTTGATGGAGCCGATCATCACGCCCTTGACGAAATGCTTCTGCACAAAGGGATAGATCACCAACACCGGCACGCTGGCCACCACAATAATGGCGTACCGCAGCAGCTCGTACATCCCCATCCGGCCGGCGATGGTGGCCGCCGATTCGGTGAGCTGGCCTTCGATCTTGTTGAGCACAAGCAGCTCCCGCAGGACCAGCTGCAGCGGGGAGAGCTTGGGGTCGGAGGTGTAGATCAGGGCGGTAAAGAAATCATTCCAATGCCAGACCGCGTAATAGAGGAGCATGACCGCCAGGATCGGCTTCGACAGGGGCAGGACAATGTCGAATAGAATGCGGATATCCCCGCAGCCGTCCAGATAGGCTGCCTCATAGAGGTCTTCTGGAATGGAGCTCTGTAAAAAGCTCCGCATGACGATCATGTTGTAGATCGAGATGCCGCCGGAGATGACGATCGCCCATATGGTGTTCATCAGGCGCAGGTCGTTCATCAGAATATACTGGGGGATCAGCCCGCCGGAAAAAAACATGGTGAACATAAAGACCCAGGTGAGCACTGGCCTGCCGTACAGCTTTTTCCGGGACAGCGGGTAGGCAGCCAGAGTGGTGAGGAACAGGTTGAAGCAGGTGCCCAGTACGGTATAGAGAATAGAATTGAGGTACCCGGTCATGATCATCTTGTTGGAGAAGATCGCCTGGTAGGCCTTGAGCTCGAAACCTACAGGAAAGAGCCAGACCTCGCCCCGGATGACCGCGGAGGAATCGCTGAGGGAGGCGCTCACAATATAGAGCAGTGGGTAGGCCACCAGAATAAACGAGAGAAACAGAAAGATCATGTTGCAGACGTTGAAGACCTTGTCCGCGATAGGCTCCTGGATTTTTTTTCTGTGTTTCATGGTCTTCTCCCCCCTTACCACAGGCTGTTTTCACTGATCTTCCGGGAAAAAAGGTTCACGGAAAACAGCAGGATGACGTTTACCACGGAATTCAGCAGCCCGATAGCTGTGGAGTAGGAGAAATCCAGATCCAGCAGGCCCACCTTATAGGTATAGGTGGCGATGATTTCGGACACCTGTACGTTCAGCTGGTTCTGCATCAGGTAAACTTTGTCAAAGCCCAGGTTCATGATCTGCCCCGCGTTGAGGATCAGCAGGATGATAATGGTGGGTAGGATGCTGGGAAGATCGATAAACCAGATCTTCTGCAGCTTGCTGGCCCCGTCCACCTTTGCGGCCTCGTACATGCTCACATCCACGGAGGAGAGGGCCGCCAGATAGATTATGGAGTTGAAGCCCGTGAACTGCCAGATGTTAGAGAGGATGTACACAGGGCGGAAATACTTGGCGTCGCCGAACAGGTTTACCGGATCCCTGCCGAACAGCCCCAGGATGTTGTTGAAGAGGCCGCCGTTGATGGAGCTCCACTGCATCAGCAGGGCCACCATGATCACGGTGGAGATAAAATAGGGAGCATAGGTGACCATCTGCACTGTTTTGTTTATGAGCCGGTGTTTGCACTCGTTCAGGGAGATGGCCAGGATGATGGGGAAGGGCAGGCTGATGATCAGGTTCAGCGCGCCGAGCACAAAGGTGTTTTTGATAACAGACCAGCAGGACGGCGAGTTAAAGAAACGGGCAAAGTGCTTCAGCCCCACCCAACTGCTGCCCAGAATGCCGGCGGCGGGGTTAAACTCCTTAAACGCCAGCGTTGCGCCGTACATGGGCACATAGCAGAACAGGATAATGTAGGCCAGGGGGATCAGCAAAAGCAGATACAGCTGGCGGCTCTTTTTCATCTGCATCCAGGGCCTCAGCCCGAAGGCTTTTTTGTTTGACCTCATACGAAATGTTCATTCCCTTCTTTTGCCGGGCCGCGTTCCCGACGGCTGCAGAACGGCCGGTATTCCGGGCAGCGTCGATTGAGGAAAGCGTAAACATCTCCGTCCTTTTCCGGTTTCAGCGGTTCTGTTTGGAACCGGAAAAGCGGTCTGGCGGGGTGGCCCGGTAATTATTTCTGTCGGTTTGTACCAATTTTTACGGCTGGCCGGGAGGTTTTCTGTCTCTCCGCTTTTATCATAGCAAAGACCATAGAGGCCAACAATCCACTATCCTTTTAAATTTTATACAATCCTGTTATTCTTCCGGGATTTCCGAGGAAGAGCTGAAAAAAAGATTTTTGCAAGAAAAAAAAGCGGGCTGAAAAGGCCCGCTTTTTTTGATGGAATAACCGCAGATGTTTCACTAAATTTCCTATTTTTTTTCTTTCACACAACAATAATTTTCCTATACCGGCGGCTTGCCTCTTGGAAGCTTGGAAAAACAGGAGAAAAACTGCTGAGAATTTGTTTATATTATCTTATTGAAAAAGGGGTGTTGCCAGCCTCCTAACGGCCTGCCGGAATGCGGCGAATAGAAACGAAAGACGGCGGATTCCAGCGAAAAGTCATTCCCATTTGCGGTAAGCGCCGGGGGTGACGTTCTCCCGTTCCTTGAAAATACGGGAAAAATAATATTCGTTTTTAAAGCCGCAGAGCTGGGAGATATGCTGCAGCTTCAGATTGGTGGAGAGCAGCAGGAGCTTTGATTTGTCGATGCGCATTTGAATCAGATCCTCGTTTGGGCTCAGGTTGAACCGCTTTTTATACAGTACGGAAAGCCTGCTGCTGCTCAGGCCCACCATATCCGACATATCCCGGATGGTCCACGGCCTATCCAGATGGCTTTGGAGTTCCTGCCGGAGGCAAAGCAGTTCCTCCTCGTATTTTCGGGAGCCGCCGAAGTTGGCTTCCATGGCCGTCCTGGCGATCTTGATGACGATGTTTTCCACCAGGTTGTGAATGTACTCGCCGCTGTAGGGAAACTGGTTCCTTTTTTCATTCTGGATTTTTTGCATGGCGCTCCGCATGATTTCCGGATGCCTGGTCTGGATGAGGGTATTGACGGGAAGTCCCAGGTGCCTCAGGAGGGCTTCCAGGGTGTCGGACTGCACATGCATCCAATCGTTGATAAAGCCCTCTTCGAAATCCTCAGGGGTATAGTGGTATTCTATAAAATCCGGCGAATTGAAGAAACAGTCCCCGGCATGGGCTGTCTGCATCCCGCCCTCGGTCTGAATCATGCAATCGTTGGAAAAGCAGAGGATCACCCAGGGGTTCCCTTTTCTGTTTCCCGGCCTTCTGACGACAAAATCCTTGTCATGATGGGTCTGTATCATGGATTCCATAACGGTGTGCAAGCAGATCCCTCCTTCTTCCAGCCCTGATATTTGATATCCTATTATAAAAGAATACTGTAAAAAGTCAAATGATTTGTAGATTGTATCCCGGGCGGGCAGGTGCTACGCTTACGGTGCGGAGCGGAGCAATATGGGAGGAGCGCCGCCTCCGCAGTCTTGAAAGGAAGTGGTATCGATGAAAAACATGAAAGCCTGGGTGGTCACCGCTCCCCGGAAACTGGAGCTGATGGAGATACCTGTACCCACGCCGGGACCTGGAGAAATCCTTGTCAAAATCTTGTACGCTTGCCTCTGCAACGGGTCTGACCCGGGGATTTATTATGGCCACGAGGCCTACGCGCCGCCTTTTGTGTTCGGCCATGAAGCGGTGGGTGAAGTGGTGCAGGCGGGGGCGGGCGTAACGGGCTGGACGGCAGGCGATACGGTGTTCTGCTGGTGCGCTGTGGGCGCCTTTGCAGAGTACCAGCTCATCCGTCCGGAGGACGTGGCCCTGTTCCGGGCCCCCAAGAACCTCAGCCTGGAGGTCGTCCCTGTGATGGAACTGGTGATCGCCGCCTGCCGGGCGCTGATGGGCATGCCTGCCGGGGAGGGGCGCAGCTCCCTGCTCCTTTGCGGGCTGGGTCCCAGCGGGCTGGTGCTGGCTCAATATGCCAAGCTTTTGGGTTACCGGCGCATTGTGGGGTGGGATCTTTATGAACAGCGGCGGCAGCTGGCCCTGGAGCTGGGGGCGGACGCCGTGTACGACGCCGCGGGCATAAGCCCAAAGGAGCTTGGGCAGATGGGGGAGTTCGATGTGAGTGTGGACTGCATGGGCGACGACCTCCTGCCGGAAGAGCCCTCTTTTACCGCCCTCCTGCGCGCCACAAGAAAAGGCGGCGTTGTGGTCTCCTACGGCCACCCCCGCAGCGGCAGGCGGTTTTCCCCCTATGTATTCCAGGCCAGAGGGCTTACCATGATCCCGCCTGAGGGAGATCTGGATCAGATCCGGGAAAAGGGGAGGCTCATCCTTCAGGCTGTGGAGGACGGGGACATTCGCGTGGAACCGCTGGTTACCCACCGGAAGGGGTTCCGGGACATTGGCCCCGCATTCCAGCATCTGCTGGAACATCCGGAGGATCAAATTAAAGTTGTTTTTCAAATGGAGGGATGCGTATGAAGCTGGGAATTTCTGGACAGGCCCTGGGCGAAGTGATGTCTTTTGCAGACATCGTAAAGCTGGGCAAAAAATACGGGGTGACGGAATATGAGATCTGGCCCTGCAACGCAGGCGCGGACTGGGACTACAGGGAGGGCAGCCTGGATGACGTGAAAAAGACGGCGCGGGACGAGGGCGTGCATATCTGCTGCGTGACCTTGGGCGCAGGCTTTTCCGCAGAAGCCGCGGCTGACCCCGGCAGGTACGCGGAATACCTTCTTCACGCAGTGGACGCGGCGGCGGAGCTGGGCGCGCCTGTGGTGAACCACTACTGTGGGGCAGTCAACCCCGGCACACAACCGGATTTCAACGTGCTGGAGCAGTACTGGCGTGCGCCGCTGGAGCGTGCCGGGAAGCTGGGAATCATCATGGCGCTGGAAAACGAGGCTCATGACTGCACCTCCACGCCGGAGAAAATGCGCAGGATCCTGGAGTATTTCAACCACCCCAATTTCAAAACGAATTTTGACGCGGTGAACTATTTCCATGCCAGCTGCGAAGGCTTTCCCGGCGCCTATAAGGCGCTCCGCCCATTTATCGGGTACGTCCATCTGAAGAACGCCTGCCTCTATGACCCACAGGCGGGGCAGCCGGACGAAAACCGGGGTGAGCCCATGTCAGGCCTTTACGCGCCTGCCCCGATCCAGTACACCCCCATCCCCGAGGGCGCGGTGAACATCCCTGCCCTTCTCACCAGTCTGGAACGGGACGGGGAATATACGGGCGTCTGCACTCTGGAGCCCCACACAACGCCGGAGCACGTGGAGGAATTTTATGCAAAGGAAAGCGCCTGGCTGAGAAGTCTGGGATTTTTCCGGAATCAGGAGAGCGGGAGGGACACGGCATGTTAGCAGCTATTGTAGAAAGACCCCATGAATTTGTAATTAAGGATATCCCCAGGCCTGACGCAGGCCCCAAGCAGGTGATCATCAAGACTTTGGCCTGCTCAATCTGCAACGCCACGGATAACCACATTCTGGAGGGGATTTTCGATGGATACCATGACCGCTATCCCCAAATCATGGGCCACGAGGTATGCGGCGAAGTGGTGGAGCTGGGAGCTGAAGTCACGGACCTGAAGCTGGGAGACCGCATCGCCCTGTATACCCCATACGGCGCTTTTGCCGAATACGTGCCTGTGGATGTGGATCCCGGTTATTATGCGGTGGTGCCGGATAACCTGTCCGACGAGGAGGCGTCGATCTGCGAGATGTTCGACGGGGCCTATACCAGCACCATAGCCTGTGCGGAGCTTACGCCGGGAGAGCGGGTGCTGATTGTGGGCGCGGGCCCGCTTGGCCTGACGGCGGCCAGCTGCGCCGCCGCCCACGGCGCGGTGGTGTGTTCAGTGGACTTCTGCCAGAACCGCCTGGATATGGCGCTGGAGCTGGGGGCACGGCATGTGTACAACCGCTCCCAGTACAGCGCGGAAGAGATCATCGGGCAGGTACGCAGGGATGTGGGAGAGATCGACCTGGCCTGCATGTGTATCGCCCTGGACCGCTCGGAGGAGCTGGACGCTTTCCTGATCCCCGTGGAGCTGCTGCGGCAGGATGGCAGGATGACCAGTGTGAATGTAGAGGTTCAGCTGAAATACCATAACCACAGGATGAATCCCTTCCATCTGAACCGCAAAAACGTCAAGTACCGCCATAACCTGGAACGGGCCGGTACCGTGGAAGACTTCCGCCGGGGGTTCCGGATGGTCTCCGAGGGCAGAGTACCGCTGGGGAAAATGATTACCCATCGCGTCACTTTGGACCAGCTGCCCTGGGCGCTGGACCTGTGCCACAACCACCTGGACGAATGCATCAAGGTAATTGTCTATCCTAGGTTGAGCGAAGGCTTTCGGCCAACAGAATAAAAACAAAAAGCGTCCCCGTACCTTGACATTGAGGTATGGGGACGCTTCTGTGTCCGGATGGGGGACAGCCGGCTTCTATTGGAAAAGACGGGCGCCGCACCCGGGGAAGCGTCCGCCGGAAGACAGCAGGACCGGGTAAGGCTATCTGATCAGCAGCGGCACGTTCCTCCGGCAGGCCTCGACGGCAGCTGTGTCCGGCAGGGCGGGGATGGCGCCGGGGTTCTCCGCGCATACGGCGCCCGCGGCGTTGGCAAAATCGATGAAATCCTCCAGCTCCTCTGCGGCCAGTTCACCGGGCTTTTTGCCCGACTGGACGATCTTCGCCAGCAGCGCGCCGAAGAAGCTGTCGCCGGAGCCGGTGGTGTCTTTCACTTTTGTGTCGTAGGTGTTCCGGCGCAGGGAAAACTCCGGCGTGAACACGGCGCAGCCGCTGGCGCCCAGGGTTACCACCACCAGGGAGACGCCCTGGGAGAGCAGCGCCTTTGCGCCCTCTTCCATGCCGGAAAGCCCAGTCAGCAGGGCCAGCTCCTCATCGGAAACCTTCATGATGTCGGCTTTGCCCACAAGGCTGCGCATCTGCCGGATTCCTTCATCCTTGTCCTGCCACAGGGGAGGCCGCCAGTTGGGGTCGTAAGCGGTGAGCTTCCCCTGCTGCCGGGCGTAGTCCACAAATTTCGCCACAGAGGAGCGGGAGGGCTCGGCTGTCAGCAGCAGGGAGCCGAAGCACAGCAGCCTGCATTCGTCCAGCAGGGAGAGGTCTGCCGTGTCAAAGTCCAGCCGGGTGTCCGCGCCGGGATTGCGGTAAAAGCTGAAATCCCGGTCCCCGGTCTCGCTGAGCTGCACGAAGGCAAGGCTGGTGGCTGTGCCGGAAACCAGGGAAAGCCCCTTGGTTTCCACGCCGCAGCCCTCCAGGGTGCCGCGCAGGAAATTGCCGAACATGTCGTCGCCCACGCAGCCCAAAAAACCGGCGCTCACCCCGGCGCGGTGGGCCTGTACCGCCACGTTGGCGGGCGCGCCCCCCGGGTTCCTGGCAAATAGCAGCCTGCCGTCCTCCGTCTCCCCGGAGGGGGCAAAATCGATCAACAGCTCGCCCATGGATAAGAGTTCCGCCATATTGATAAACCGCCTTTCTGATGTTTCGATAGCTCCATGATACCCTGTTCCGGAGATTTTGTAAATAAAAATCGGGTTTGCCGCAAACACTTTGTGCGCGGCAAACCCGAAATCATAATTGAAATTCTTCCAAAGGGACGGTTTCGCCCCGGCGCAGGAAACGCTCTTCGAATTCCTCCACGGGCATGGGCCGGTAGAAGACATAGCCCTGGATAAAATCGCAGCCCAGGGATCGCAGGTACTCCACATAGCTCCGGGATTCCACCCCCTCCGCCACCGTGCGCATGCCCAGCTCCCGGGCGGTTGCGATGATATGCCGGAGGATAGTGCGCTCCCGCCCGTTCCCCTCCTGCTGGAACAGGGAGCGGTCGATTTTCAGAACGCCGATTTCGGAATGGGTGAGCACGCTGTAGGAGGAGAAACCGCTTCCGAAATCGTCCAGGGAACAGGAGAAACCGTATTCCCGAAGTTCGTTGACCACCTGCGTCACCCGCTCCACCTGGTTGAGCACGATGCTCTCCAGCAGCTCGAACTCAATACAGTCTGCAGGGGTATTGTATTTCTCATGGACCTCCCGGTACTGTTTGAAAAAGTAGAGGTAGTTGAACATGGAGGCGGAGAGGTTCACGCTGATTTGGATCTTTTTTCCATAGGTCTCAATCCAGCGGTTGATGGTGGCGCACACCTGTGCGAATACGCTGAGGTCCGCCAGGTCGATGATGCCGTTGCTCTCCAGGACGGGCAGGAATTCAGACACCGGGATCATGCCGCGGACAGGGTCTTCCCAGCGCATGAGAGCCTCTGCGGAGCGGACCTCCCCGGTGCGCAGGTCCACCTTGGGCTGCAGGTAAAATTTGATATGGCCCTGTTCGATGGCGGGCCGCACCAGCTCGCTGAGATCGTAATAGCGCAGCTCGGCGTCCTGGATGGACAGGCCGTACACCTCGAAATGGGAATTCCGGAAATCCCGTTCCGGGCATTTGATGCGGGCCAGGTCCGCGTTGTATTGGGCGGTGAGAAAATCCACCCCCTCCTCCAGGGGATAGATGCCAAAGCCGCAGTACACCTTGCAGGGGAACCTGGGGTCGTCCATGTCCCGGATGCGGGCGTTGATGTCGATCATACGCTGGAACACGGCCTCGTAATCCCTGGGGAACCTGAGCAGGATGTTGAAGTAATTCAGGCGCAGCCTGAAAATACAGTCTCCGTCTCCCAGCCAGCCGGAGACGATCTCGAAAACCTTGGCCATCAGCTCGTCCCCTGCCCGCCGGCCGTAGAGCCGGTTAAAGACGGGGAAACGCTTGATTTTGAGGCTGATCAGGGAGTACTCCCTGCGCTCCTGCGCGGAAAGGGCGTCGTACCGCTCCCGTAGGGCCTGTTCGTTTTTATTTTCAGACACATACTCACCTGGTTTCCTGTTCACTTATTTTCAAATTATACCAAAGCGGCAGGGAAAATACAATGGCGGCGGGAAAGACAGGGATAAAGTTGCTCCGCCGCCTGGATGAGGCGCAGAAAGCCTCCCTTCGGAAACCAAAAAAATCCTTCCCAGGCAAACTGTGCCTGGGAAGGAACCTTTTGTCCCGGGAGGACGGGCGGGCGCAAAACAGTCTGAGCCGCTGTGTCAATCCTTGGGTTCGTTTTTCAGGTGGTCTTCGATCCGGTATCTGGGGCGGTCCTTTACCTCGCTGTAGATTTTGCCGATGTAGCCGCCCACCACGCCCAGGCAGAGCATCTGCAGGCCGCCCAGCAGCCAGATGGAGCAGACGATGGCGGTCCAGCCCGAGACGGCCCAGCCTGCAAAGTAGGAGACCAGGGCGTAAAGCAGCCCGAACACGCTGAGCACGGAAATGAGGATGCCCAGGTTGGAGATGAGCTTCAAAGGCTTCACGCTGAAGCTGGTGATGCCGTCCAGGGCAAAGGAGAGCATCTTTTTCAGCGGGTATTTGGATTCCCCCGCGAACCGCTCCTGCCGGTCGTAATAGACATAGTCGCTGCGGTAGCCGATCAGCGGCACAATGCCCCGCAGGAAGAGGTTTGTCTCCCGGTATTCCGAAAGGGCCTCCAGGGCCCGCCTGCTCATCAGGCGGTAGTCCGCGTGGTTGAACACCACGTCCACGCCCAGGACTTTCATCACCTTGTAGAAGCCCTCGGCGGTGGTGCGCTTGAACCAGGTGTCGGTGTCCCGTTTGTTGCGCACGCCGTATACCACGTCGCAGCCCTCCAGGTATTTCTCCACAAACTGGTCCAGCACGCCGGTGTCGTCCTGCAGGTCGGCGTCCAGGCTGATGGCGCAGTCGCAGGATTCCCTGGCGGTCATCAGGCCGCAGAGCAGGGCGTTTTGATGGCCCCGGTTGTGGGCCAGCTTTACCCCCTCCACATAGGGATTTTTCTCATGAAACCCGGAAATGAGGGACCAGGTGGCGTCCCTGCTGCCGTCGTCCACCAGCAGCATCCGGCTTTCCGGGGACGCCAGCCCCTTTTCCCGCATGGAATCCAGCTTCTCCGTCAGGCGTTTCACCGTTTCCGGAAGCACCGCCTCCTCGTTATAGCAGGGAATGACAAAATAGACTACAGGTGATTGATTTTCCATGAAAACAGGTTCCTTTCTCGTGATAGGCCGGGCTGCGCCCTTCTGTGCCGGACGCGCCTCGGGGAACAGGGGATTTACTTTTCGTCAGGCCCGTTCCCGGGCTGTTCCGGTAAGCCGGGCGCTTCCGGCGGTTCCTGCGCGCCGGACTCCGGTTCCTCTTCTAGCGTCCGGGGCAGAAACTCCCGGGGAATCATGGCGCCGGGACGCAGGAAAGCGGCGCGCCGGGCCTTGGCATAGTCGGAAAAACTGCCCCTGCGCAGCAGGCCGGGGTTCGCCGGAGCCGGGTCCGGGGGGAGGCGGCGTCTGGCAAAGGCCAGATAGGCGGCCAGCAGCAGCACCGAGAAGACGGTGACTGCCAGGCCGGGAATCAGGCCGGGGGTGCGGTAGGTGAATTCGATCTGCACCTTTTCCCCCCGGGGCGCCACCACAGCCATGAAGCCCACGTTGACTCGTTCAATATCCACAGGCTCCCCGTTTACCCTGGCGCTCCAGCCGGCTTCATAGGGTACGCTGAAAAATACCAGGCGTTCCCGGTCGGTGTTGATCTCCGCGGTGAAGCCGGTGTTGGTATAGGCGAAGGAGGTGCAGGCGTTCAGGCGCCGGTCGGCGCAGTCCTGCTCGAAGCTTTCTTCGGTGAAGTTCCGCCGGTCCTCCGGCAGCTCCTGCAGCAGGCCGGAGAGCCTGCGGATGGTGTCGTCCTCCAGCACAACGGCCCGGAGCATGGCCGGCTCCCGGCTGCCCATGGAATTTTCGTCTCCCTCGCTCAAAGCGTTGAAGTCGCTGCGGGAGAGGTAGTAATCGTAGGTGAAGCCCATGGGGATATAATTCTTGTTTTCCCAGATGTCGAAGCCGTTGGCGTTGCCGTAATAGGCCCAGCCCGGCATGGCGGGGTCGTCCAGGGATTCCCCGGCGAAATAGTCGTCGTCGTGGTCGTCGTCGAACAGCCAGTGCACCGAGGTGAGGGCCCGCAGGGCGTAGTGGGCCGCTTTCGGGCGGGAGGCCACATCCCGGGGAACGCCGATGGAGTCGTAGAATTCCATCACCGAGCCCGGCACGATGCTGTGAAAGGCCTGGATGGAGGGGATTTCCCAGAACATGGCGGAATTGTCCAGCGATTCATAGAAGTCGGAACGGCAGCTCTGCAGGTCCGGCAGGTCGATATTCTTCCCCCCGTTGAGGGCGTAGGGGATGATATGGTCATAGGTGTATTCGGACTGGGTCTTGCCGATGGCGATGAAGAAGATGGAATAGAACACGGAAACCAGGGAAAGGCAGACCAGCGTGGCCCGCTGGAAATGCCTGCGGCTGTCTTTGCAGAAGCAGAACAGGTAGGCCACCGCGCCGATACAGATCATGGAAACAGCCACGTAGGTCCAGAACCGGGTGGGGTATTTTTCCAGGCCGAAGGTCACGTCTGTAAGCTTCCCGTCCTCTTTGGTGAGGGTGGGCATGAAGCCGATGACCGCCGCAATGGCTGCGGTGATGGTGAGCGTCCAGGTGATGGAGCGTTTCCAGTTGACCCGCTCATTTTCCAGAGCCATCACCGTGGCCAGGGCCATCATCAGGGTAAGCATGTAATACCAGCGGGCATAATAGGAGCTGTTCATCAGCTGGAAGGAGGAATTGAGGAAGGGCACCAGGGCCATCAGGAACAGAACCCACAGCATCTTCTTGAGCCAGTGCTTCCTGCGCAGCTGCAGCCAGCCGATGACGCCGGTCATGCCGAACAGGGGCAGCCACGCGCCCAGGGATGCCCATTTCGATTCCGACTCCGGCGTGAAATTGGGCCGGGCCGGCAAGTCCGGCGGGAAGAAGAAGCACTCGAGAATGTGCAGGTAACGCTGGTTTTTGTTATAGAGCACGGCGTTCCAGCCGTTGATGTAATTGGAGGTCCGGTAATTCTGGGTGACGGTCAGCACCGAGGGGATCAGCAGCACGCAGGCCATGCCCACCCCCAGCACTGCCTCCAGCGCCAGCAGCAGGAAGTCCCGCAGGGAGATGCGCCAGCTTCTGCACAGCAGCCGCAGGAAAAAGTAGATCAGCGTGAAGGTGACCTGGCCCACGAAGAAATAGTAGTTTACAAAGCAGCAGGCGAACACGGTGAGGGCAAACAGGCCCCGCCTGCGGTTTTCCATGTATTCGTCCAGCGCGGCCAGCATCAGGGGGAAGAAGATGATGGCCTCGTGGAAGTGGTTGAAGAAAATATTGTAGATGGAAAAGCCGGAAAAGGCGTAGAGCACCGAGCCGATCAGGGCGGTGTTCCTGCTTTTGGTGTACCGGTGCAGGTAGACGTAGCCCGTCAGCGTGGCCGAGGCGAATTTCAGGATAAACAGCGGCCCCATCAGGTACTGCAGGGACTCCGACGGGAAGGGGATGGTGAGCCAGAAGAACGGGCTTCCCAGCAGGTAGAAGGAATAGGAGCCCACAAAGTTGGCCCCCAGGTCCGTCAGATGGCTCCAGCCCCAGTTTCCGGAACGGATGGCGTCATGGGCGATGCGGTAGAAAGGCACCTGCTGTACGTTGAAATCGCCGTAAAACAGGAACCTGCCCCCGTCTACCAGAAGAAACGGGAGAAAGACCAGGAACGACAGCCCCATGCCCAGAAAGAATGCTTTGAGGAAATAGTTGTCCCTCCAGCCTCCGTTCTCTCTTTTCTTAATCGATGCTTCCATAGTGATGACCATACCTTTCTGAAAGGCATCTGCGGCGGGCAAGCCGTGCACCCCAATTCCCGCGATGCTTCGGCTTTCCCACGCGCCGCAGATTTTGATAGTAATTATACCACATTCCCGGGGTGGAAGAAAGTGGTTTTTTGATGGCAGAGGTTCCGCCATTGCAAAAGCGGGCGTCTTTGAGTAAAATAAGGATGGGCATATTTGAGGAGGGAAATTCGCATGTATCATTTTTTTGCCATGCTTTCGAGAATGAAATACATCAACCGCTGGGGCCTTATGCGAAACACCAGGGCGGAGAACATCTGCGAGCACAGCCTGGACGTGGGGCTGATCGCCCATGCCCTGGCGCTGATCGGCAACAAGAAATTCGGAAAGAATTACGACGCGGAACGGGCCGCCGTGCTGGGCATGCTCCACGACGCCTCTGAAATCATCACCGGGGACATGCCCACGCCGGTGAAATACCACTCCAAAGAAATCCGCAGCGCCTACGCCGAGGTGGAGGACAGGGCGGTGGACCACCTGGTCTCCATGCTGCCCGAGGAATTCCGGCCGGACTACGAGGAAATCATGAAGCTGAACGGGGAGAAGGACGCGGCGCTCAGGCCCTTGGTGAAAGCGGCGGACAAGATCGCGGCGGCGGTAAAATGCGTGGAGGAGAAGAAGAGCGGCAACCGGGAATTCGTCCAGGCGGAGCAGACCATCCTCCAGAATATCCGGGACCTGCACCTGCCGGAGGCGGACTACTACGTGAAAGAATTCCTCCCCTCCTACGGCCTCACCATTGAGGAACAGGATTATACCAGAGAGGCGGGCCTCAAGTTTGCAGAATCTTCACAACTGGTATTTACCAAGGTGCTAAAATAAGAGCGGCCGGCAGGCCGGAGAAAGGAACAGGGAAATTTTGAAAATCGGAACAATACCCATAGAGGGCCGGGCGGCACTGGCGCCTATGGCAGGGGTGACGGACGCCGCCTTCCGCAGGCTCTGCATGCAGTTCGGCGCTGCCTGCGCCGTCACGGAGATGGTGAGCTCCCGGGCCGTCCAGTACGGCGACAGAAAGACGGCGGGAATCGCCGACCTCTCCCAGGACCGGCGGCCGGTCTTCCTGCAGCTGTTTGGAGACGACCCCATGGTCATGGGCCTGGCGGCGAAAAAGGCCATGGCTTACGGGCCGGACGGCATCGACGTGAATATGGGCTGCCCCGTGCCCAAGGTGGCGGGGAACGGAGCGGGCAGCGCGCTGATGAAGACGCCGGAGCGCTGCGCGGCCATTGTGGCGGCCATCAAGCGGAATGTGGACGTGCCCGTCACCGTAAAGCTGCGCAAGGGCTGGGACGAGGAGCACGTCAATGCAGTGGAGGTGGCGAAGCTCTGCGAACAGGCCGGTGCGGACGCGGTGTGCGTGCACGGCCGCACCCGGAACCAGATGTATATGGGACAGGCCGACTGGGGCATCATAAAACAGGTGAAGGAGGCCGTTTCCATCCCCGTCATCGGAAACGGGGACGTAACGGACGCCCAATCCGCCTGCAGGCTGCTGGAGGAGACGGGCTGCGACCTGGTGATGGTGGGCCGCGGGGCGCTGGGAAACCCCTGGGTCTTCCGGCAGATCAATGCCTATCTCAGCGAGTCCTGCCGCATTCTGCCGCCGCCGGGCGTGGCGGAGCGCATTGTGGTGATCCGGCGGCATATGGACGAACTGTGCAGGTTCAAGGGGGAGAGCCGGGGCATGCGGGAGGCCAGAAAGCATGTGGGCTGGTATCTCCACGGCATGCAGGGCGCGGCGGAATTCCGCCGCCGCGCAGGGCAGCTCTGTACCCTGCAGGACCTGGATCTGCTTTTGCGGGACGTGTACGAAGCCAATGCCTGACCTCCGCTGGATGGGCGCAGGCAGGAAAGGCGGAGGGCAGGGGCCGTCAAGATCGAGTCTTTCACATCTAACTATCAGCATCCAAAATGGGGGATCACATTCATGAAATTATTGGTACTGGACGGCAACAGCATCCTGAACCGGGCCTTTTACGGGATCAAGCTGCTCTCTACGAAAGCAGGAGAGTTCACCAACGGCATCTACGGGTTTCTCACCATGTTCAAAAAGCTCTGCGACGAGACGGAGCCGGACGCGGTGGCCGTCGCGTTTGACCGCAAGGCGCCCACCTTCCGGCACAAGGCCTATGCGGGCTATAAGGCCAACCGCAAGGGCATGCCGCCGGAGCTGGCGCAGCAGCTGCCCGTGCTGCAGGAGCTGCTCACCCTGATGGGGTACCGCATTGTCTCCTGCGAAGGCTGGGAGGCCGACGATATCCTGGGCACCCTTGCCGCCGCCTGCGAACAGCGTGGGGACGCCTGCGTCATCGCCACCGGAGACAGGGACAGCCTGCAGCTGGTGTCCGGCGGCACCACGGTGCGGCTGGCCACCACGAAATTCGGCCAGCCCCAGGTGACAGTGTACGACGAGGCGAAAATCAAGGAGGAATACGGCGTCACCCCGCACCAGATGATCGACCTGAAGGCCATTCAGGGAGACGCTTCCGACTGTATTCCCGGCGTGGCGGGCATCGGCCCCAAGGGCGCGGGGGAGCTGATTCAGAAATACGGCAGCGTCTCCTATCTCTACGATCACCTGGAAGAGCTGGAACTGAAGCCCGCTGTGCGGGCCAAGCTGGAAAAGTCCAAGGAGAACGCGCTGCTGAGCTACGACCTGGGCACCATCCGCAGGGACGCCCCCATCGATACAGAGGTGCCCCACTATGTGAAGGAGGCGGGAGAGCCGCAGAAGGCCTCCGCCCTTATGGTGCAGCTGGAGCTGTTTTCCCTGCTGGAAAAATTCGGACTTTCCGAAACGGCCCTTCCCGCGCCGGAGGGGGCTCCGGCGTCGGAACGGCCTCAGGTGCGGGACTGCCCCGACGGCGCGCCGGTGCTGGCGCGGCTGGAGGACGCCGGGGAGGCTTACTTCTACGGGGACTGGGACAAGGACGGGACGCTTCGCAGCCTCGTCTTCTCCCACGGGGGAGAGCTGTTCCGGGTGACGCCGGACGACGCCTTCCTGCGGGCCTTTTTCCGCAGCAGGGAGGTCAAAAAATACACCCACGACGTAAAGCCCCTGCACAGGAAGGCGCTGGCGCTGGGCTGTAAGGTGGAAAACGTGGCCATGGACACGGCGCTGGCAGGCTACCTGCTGAACCCCTCGGCCTCTGGATACGACGTGAAGCGGCTTGCCGCAGAGTACGGCGTGAGCCAGACCGATTTCGAGGAGGCGGAACTCAACGCCGGGGCGGCCATGCCGGGCCTCTGCAGGGCGCTCTCCTGGGCCATCGATGAAAATGAACAGCGGGAGCTGCTGCAGAACATCGAAATCCCCCTGGCCTATGTGCTGGCTCAGATGGAGCATGTGGGCTTCTATGTGGACAAGGGGAGCATCGAGGCCTACGGCAGGGAGCTGGAACAGCAGGCACAGGCCCTGCATGATTCCATCATCGAACAGGTGGGCTACAGCTTCAACATCAATTCCCCCAAGCAGCTGGGGGAGGCGCTCTTTGACAAGCTGGGCCTGCCTCACGGGAAAAAGACAAAAAGCGGCTGGTCCACCAATGCGGACGTGCTGGAAGAGCTGCGGTATCTCAATCCCGTAGTGGACGAGGTGCTGCGGTACCGCACGGTGGCCAAGCTGAAGTCCACTTACTGCGACGGCCTGGTAAAGGTGATCGGCCCGGACGGGCGCATCCATTCCAGCTTCAACCAGACCGAGACCCGCACGGGCCGTATTTCCAGCACCGAGCCCAACCTGCAGAACATCCCGGTGCGCACGCCCATCGGCCGGGAGCTGCGGAAATTCTTTGCGGCGGAAACAGGCGTGTTGGCAGATGCCGACTATTCCCAGATTGAGCTGCGGGTGCTGGCCCATGTGGCGGACGACGCGGTGCTGCAGGAGGACTTCCGGGAGGGGAGGGACATCCATGCCTCCACGGCTGCCCGTGTGTTCCGGATGCCCCAGGAAATGGTGACCGGGGAGATGCGCAGCAGGGCCAAAGCCGTAAACTTCGGCATTGTTTACGGCATCGGCGCCTTCTCCCTTTCCAAGGATATCGGCGTTTCCCGCAGGGAGGCGGACGAGTATATCAAGGAGTACCTGAAAAATTATTCCGGCGTGGATTCCTATATGAAGCGTGTGGCGGAAGAGGCCAGGGAAAAAGGATATGTGGAAACCATGTTCGGCCGGCGCCGGTATCTGCCGGAGCTCAAAAGCACCAACTTCAACATGCGCGCTTTCGGGGAGCGAGTGGCCCGGAACATGCCCATCCAGGGCGCGGCGGCGGACATCATCAAAATCGCCATGATCCGCGTCAGCGACCGGCTGGAACGGGAAGGCCTGCAGGCAAAGCTGATTCTGCAGGTGCACGACGAACTGATCGTGGAGTGCCCCGGGGAGGAGGCGGAGCAGGTGAAAGCCCTGCTGACAGAAGAAATGGAGCAGGCCGTCTCCCTCTCCGTCCCCATGGTGGCGGAGGCCAATTCCGGCAGGACCTGGTACGACGCCAAAGGATAACGGCGGAAGGTAGAGGCTGGAAAGGCTTCCCCTCCAGGGGAAGGCATAGGTCAAGGACGTCCGGTATGTAACCCATGGAATTTTGGAAAGGAGCGGCGGAAATGGAGTTGGGATTTTGCTGTCCGGTGTGCGGCGGAAGGCTGGAACGCCGGGGGCACGCTGCGGTCTGCGGGGACGGCCACAGCTTTGATATTGCCCGGCAGGGCTATCTGCACCTCCTGCCGCCCAATAAGATGCATTCCAAACTGCCCGGGGACTCCAGGGAAATGGTGGAAGCGCGCAGGCGCTTTCTGGAAGCCGGATATTACCGCCCTTTCCGGGACAAGCTGTGCGAGCTGGCAAAGCGGTACGCCGGAGGCGGCGCGACGCCGCAGCGTGAGCTGGAAGAGGATAAGCCCGGATCACGCAATCCGGAAGAGACTTCCGGATTGTTTCAGACAGAAGCAGGTGCAGGCATCGGGGAGCGGGCTTTCAGCTCGCACTCAGCCGAAGCCGGTGTAAAAATACTGGACGCGGGATGCGGGGAAGGGTATTACACGGAGGCTGTCCGGAAGGCGCTGGGGACGGCAGAGGTTTACGGTTTCGACATTTCGAAACTGGCGGTGAAAGCGGCTGCCGGGAAATATAAGGAGATCGGGTTTGCGGTGGCCAGCAGTTTTGCCATCCCGGTGCCGGCCGGATTCTGCGGCTGCCTGATCAATGTGTTCGCGCCCATGGCGGAGGAGGAATTCCGAAGGGTGGTAAGGCCCGGCGGCGTGATGATTCTAGCGGTGCCGGGGGAAAGGCACCTGTACGGCATGAAAGAGATTCTGTACCAGGAGCCCTATGAAAACGAGCATAGGGAGACGGAGTACAGCGGTTTTTCCTTTGTATCCCGCACCGCTGTGCGGGAGGAGATTTGGGTCCCGGACGCCGGGACCGCCATGGACCTGTTCGCCATGACGCCCTATTATTGGAAGACAGGGGTGGACGGCGGAAAAAGGCTGCGGGAGACCAGGGGCTTTTCCACGGAGATTGCCTTTGATTTCCTGGTGTACCGGAGAACGGAACGATAAAGCGAGAAAATATGGATGAGGTGACTCAGCTTGAAAATATTGTTTGTCTGCACGGGCAACACGTGCAGAAGCCCTATGGCGGAAGGGCTGTTCCGCCAGATGATGCGGCAGATCGGCATGGAGGATAAGGTGCTCTGCCAGAGCGCGGGGCTTTCGGCGGTGGACGGGGACCCGGTGACGGAAAACGCGGTAAAAGCCTGCGCGGAGCTGGGGGTGGACATTTCCGACCATGCGGCCCGGCGCATCACCGGGGAAGAGATTCCGGTGTGGGACCTGTACTTCCCCATGTCAAAAACCCACGGTTATATTCTGGAGCAGGCAGGGGTCCCCCAGCAGAAGATTTATATACCGAAATATATTGAAGACCCCTTTGGCCAGGATCTCAATGGCTACCGAAAATGCAGGGATAAGCTTGCAACAGAGCTCGGCATCTTCTATAATAGCTTTGTTGCGCGGCTGCTTGTCTTTGACAGCACCATTGAAGTGGGAAAGGAATTGTAAGTGAGTGGAAATCGTCAGAATGACAAGAGAACATACGGAACTTCTGGCGGAGCTGGAAAAGCTCTGCTTTGCCAGGCCCTGGAGCCAAAAGGCGCTGCTGGATGAGGTGGATAACCCCAACGCCTATTTCGTCACCGCGGTGGATGGCGATATCGTACTGGGCTACGGCGGGATGCACTGCGCCTGTAAGGAGTATTATATGGACAATGTGGCGGTGTTCGGCCACCATAGGAGAAAGGGCGTGGGCAGCGCTATTGTGGAGGCCCTGGCGGCCGAGGCCAAACGCAGGGGCGGGGAATTTATCTCCCTGGAAGTGCGCCCCTCCAACGCCCAGGCCCTGCGGCTGTATACCCGCCTGGGCTTTGCGGAAGAGGGCAGGCGCCGGAATTTTTATTCCAACCCCACAGAGGATGCGCTTTTGCTCACCAGAAGGTTTTGATTACAGTGAAGTTCAGAGGCAGAAAAAGGCAAAGGCCTAAGGCTTCCCCTCGAGGGGAAGCTGCCGCCGTAGGCGGCTGATGAGGTGGCAAAAAGATGCCCGAACGAAGTTCGACCATCTTCCGCTTGTGTTCTGCCGCTGCGGTGTAAGCGGGGAGCCTTCCACCTCATCCACCGCAAGCGGTCCCCCTTCCCCTCGAGGGGAAGGCAAAGGGCGGCCCTTCTCCAGCCCGGAAGCAAAAGATCTCCTCACTCTGTTCGGAGATCTTCGGGAAGAACCCCTCGAACGCGAAGCGTTCGCCTTTCCTGCGGAAAGTACCGGGCTTCTTCCGGCCCGGAGGAAAAAAGATAGCTTGGGGGATAAAATTCAGAGTTCTTTGCAAGCTTTCTGCGAAAGAAAGCGGGAAAGGAAGTGGTTCGGCGTGATTATTCTGGGAATTGAAAGCTCCTGCGACGAGACGGCGGCAGCAGTGGTGGAGGATGGAAGGAAGGTTCTCTCCTCTGTAATCGCCTCTCAGGTGGAGGAACATAAACTGTACGGCGGCGTGGTGCCGGAGATTGCCTCGCGGCGGCACAGCGAGGCCATTGCGGGCGTGGTGCGGCAGGCGCTGGCAGACAGTGGGAAGCCCCTCTCCCAGATCGACGCCGTAGCGGTCACCTATGCGCCGGGGCTGATTGGGGCGCTGCTGGTGGGCGTGAATTTTGCCAAGGGCCTTGCTCTTTCGGCAGGCCTGCCTTTGATCCCCGTCCATCACCTGCGGGGGCATATTGCCTCCAACTATCTGACCAGCCCGGAGCTGGAACCGCCCTTTCTGTGCCTGGTGGTCTCGGGAGGACATTCCCATATCATCGAGGTGAAAAGTTATACCCAGCTGCGGGTGCTGGGGAAAACCCGGGACGACGCGGCAGGGGAGGCTTTTGATAAGGCCGCCCGGGCCATGGGGATCCCCTATCCCGGCGGCGTGGAAATGGACCGCATTGCAGAGGCGGGGAACGACCGGGCTTATCAGCTGCCCCGCCCCAGGGTGGACGGCGCGCCGCTGGACTTCAGCTTTTCCGGGCTGAAGACGGCGGTGATCAATCTGCTGCACAATGCCGGACAAAAGGGGACGGAAGTGAATCTCCCCGATCTCTGCGCCTCTTACCGCAGGGCCGTGGTGGACTGCCTGACGGAGAACTTCCTCAAAGCGGCGGAGCAGACCGGCACTCAGAAGCTGGTGGCTGCAGGGGGCGTTTCCGCAAACCGCCTGCTGCGCAGAAACCTGCAGGAGCTCTGTGCCAAAAGCGGCAGAAAGCTCTATGTTCCGGAGCTGAGCCTCTGCGGCGACAACGCCGCCATGATCGCCTCTCAGGGCTATTATGAATATCTGGCGGGGAATACCGCGGGCATGGAACTGAATGCCTGCGCCCAGCGCTCCATCGAGTGAAGGGAGAAAGGTATGGGCTGGGAAATCGTCCCCATGAACAGGGAGTATGCGAGGGAACTTTCCCGCTGGAAGTATGAGGGGGAGTATTCCTTTTATAACAGGCGGGAGCAGGGAAATCCGGAGTTTGAAGAGGGCGCGGAATTCGCCTGCCTGGCGGAAGACGGAAGCCTGGCAGGGCATTTTTCCTATGGCCTGGACGCGCAGATTCCCACGGTGGAAGAGCATGTCTATGGGCCGGGTTATCTGGATATCGGCCTGGGTCTTCGCCCGGCGCTCTGCGGGCAGGGGCTGGGTGCAGACTTTGTAAGGATGGGCCTGGAGTTTGGGCGGCAAAGATTTGAGGCGGAACGCTTCCGGCTGTCTGTGGCGGCTTTCAATGAACGTGCCGTCAAGGTCTACCTGCGCTGCGGCTTCCGGTTGGAACGGGAGGTCACGAATTCCTGTTTCCAGAACAGGTTTTGGATTATGACCCTGGAATTTCCTCAGGAAAGGACCGATGCGAAATGAAACGATTCGTCAGCCTGGCGGGCGCGCTGCTGCTGGCAGGGGCGCTCGTGGCCTGCGGCGCGGGGCAGGGTGGGGAATCCGCCCCTCAAACGGCGGTCGGCTCCGGAGCGGAGCAGAGCTTTGCCCCTTCGGAAGGGGAAGCTCCGGCCTCCTCCGTCCCGGTTCAGACGAGCCCGGCTCCCCGGCAGATGAAGGAGCTGGTGTTCGTACAATCGGATTCCGGCGCGGAGGAGGGCTACGAGCCGACGGTTCGCCTGCTGGAAAACGGGACTTTTGAGTTTTCCGCGTTCTGTTACGACGGTACGGTGCGCCTCACCGGAACCTATACCGAGGAGGAGGACGCGTACCTGCTGAAGCCCGAGGCCACCTCCGCCCCGGAGGGCGCCGTGGGCAGCGAACTCACGGAAATCCGGCTGGAAAAGGCGGAGGGGAGCGTGCTCTATTCCGGCGGCTCCCTGGGGGTCACTTATGACGGGGCAATTTTTGAGAGAGCAGAGGAATAGGGGGAATCCTGCATGAAAAACGGCGCTGAAATTATGGTGGGCTGCCTGGAGGCGGAGGGCGTGGAAATCGTCTTCGGCTATCCGGGTGCTGCCATCTGCCCTTTTTACGACGCCCTTTACGATTCCTCCATCCGCCATGTGCTGGTGCGCAGCGAGCAGAACGCGGCCCATATGGCCAGTGGCTATGCCCGGGCATCCGGCAGGCCGGGGGTGTGCGTGGCCACCTCCGGCCCAGGGGCCACCAACCTGATTACCGGCATTGCCACCGCCTATATGGATTCCGTCCCCATGATAGCCGTCACCGGGCAGGTGAACCTGGAACAGTTGGGCAGGGATGTGTTTCAGGAGGCGGATATCACCGGGGCCTGCGAGTCCTTCACCAAACACAGCTACCTGGTAAAGCGTGCCGCGGATCTGCCCCGTGTGTTCCGGGAGGCGTTTCACATCGCTTCCACGGGACGTCCCGGCCCGGTGCTGATCGACGTGCCCCAGGACGTGCAGGAAACAGTGGTGCGGGAAGGGTTCCACTACCCGGAACGGGCTGAAATTGAGGGATATCGGCCCAAGACCAAGGGCCACCCCATACAGATCCGGAAGGCCGCCCAGGCCATCCGTGAGGCGAAGCGGCCCGTCATCTGCTGCGGGGGCGGGGTGGTGCTCTCAAATGCCAGGGAAGAGATGGCCGCCTTTGCCCGGAAGAGCGGCATGCCCATTGTCTCCACCATGATGGGCATTGGGGTGATGCCCATGCACGATCCCCTGTATCTGGGGATGATTGGGAAATTCGGCCGCAGCTATGCCAACCGCGCCGTGGGCGAGGCGGATTTGATTTTGCTGTGCGGCGCCCGGGTAGGCGACCGGGCCATTGCCGTGCCCAACCAGATTGCGGAGCAGGCGAAGGTGATCCATATCGATATCGACCCGGCGGAAATCGGCAAGAACATGCGGGTGGACATCCCCATTGTGGGGGATATCAAATCCGTGCTCTCGGAGCTTGCAGAGCAGGCGGAGCCTGCGGACTGCCGGGACTGGGTGGACAGGGTGCTGCGGTACAAGAACGAGTACGAGCCCCGGGGGGAGGACCGCATGGACGCGGTGGAGCCCCGTTCCTTTATCCGCGCCCTGTCCCGGCTCATGGACGGGGACGCCATCCTGGCGGCGGACCCAGGCCAGAGCCAGATTTGGGCGGCCATCAATTTTACCCAGCGGGAGGGCAGGTTCCTCACCAGCGGCGGGCTGGGAACCATGGGCTACGCGCTGCCCGCGGCACTGGGGGCCAAGCTGGCGAAGCCACGGCGTCAGGCGGTGGCTGTGTGCGGGGACGGCGCTTTCCAGATGAGCCTGTGCGAGCTGGCCACGGTGAAGGCCACCAACGTCCCTCTGAAAATTGTGGTGATGGACAACCGCAGGCTGGGAATGGTGCGGGAGTTTCAGAACCAGGCATACCGCGGGCGGCATATTGCCACCCATATGGAGGGGAACCCCGATTTTGTGGCGTTGTGCAGGGCTTACGGCATCCAGGCGGCCCTGGCGGAGAACAACGCCCAGGCGGAACTTCTGGCGGGGGAAATGCTGGCAAGCCCCGGTCCCTATGTGCTGGTGTGCCGCGTGGATCCGGAAACGCCCTCTGTTTGAGGGAAAACTGAAAAGTTCCAGAGCAAAGCCGGGCGCGCCTGGAGCGCGGCCCGGAGAAAGGGAAACGGCCATAGTTATGAAGTATACGTTATCGGTATTGGCGGAAAACCAGCCCGGCGTGCTGTCCAAGGTGGTCTCCCTGTTTTCCCGGCGGGGCTACAATATCGACAGCCTGGCTGTGGGCGCTACGGAGGACCCCACGGTTTCCCGCATGACCATTGTGGGGGAAGGGGACGACCGGATCCTAGAGCAGGTGGAAAAGCAGCTCAACAAGGTGATCCAGGTAATCAAGGTGCGTTCTTTGGGGCCGGACGCCACCCAGGCGGAGCTGATGCTGGTCAAGCTGGGCTGCGACCCCCAGAGCTTCGGGGAGATCAACCAGATTGCCGCCCTGATGAAGGCGGAGGTAGTGTCTGTGTCAAAGCACAGCGTCACCCTGAAGTATTCGGGGGAGCATGAAAAGTGCGACACCCTGTGGAGCCTGCTGCGCCCCTTCGGCATCAAGGAGATCGCCCGCACCGGCGTCATCGCCCTGGAAAAAAGCTGACTTCGCGAATGCGAAGACAGCTTCTGGAAGAATTCTCCGCTGCCGCTCCGGTCGGCGCTGGGCGTGTGCCACCGGCACGCAGCGCCTCTCTTTTCCTTCGGAAAAGCACCGGGTTTCTTCCGGCCGGGTGAAAGCTTCCCGCCCACACCGCGGCGGCAGAATACAAGTCAAAACACCTCATCAGTCACCTCGGTGAAGATCTCTGAACAAAGTGAGGAGATCTTTTTGACAGCTTCCACTCAAGGGGAAGCCTTTGATTAAAAATTATATGAAAAACCGGCGCCTTTTCAGAGCCATTCAGGCTGAAAAAAGGACGCCGGTTTTCTGTTTCACCGCAGGCTTTTAGGATGAGAACGGGGAGCCTTGGAATAAAAGACTAGAATTTGACCCAGGCCTGGCCGGACTCGTTGCTTTCCAGGCACCTTTCGATGTAGCGCACCCCGTGCAGCCCATCTCTGGCGGTGGGGAAGTTAATCTCATACGGTTTTCCCTGAAGCTTGTTTTCCAGTGCCTCACAGTAGTCCAGATACAGGTTGGCAAAGGCGGCATACAGGCCCTCCGTATGTCCGAAGGGAAGCCTGGCGGTCACATTGTGAAATTTGTCTTCGCCCAGGTAGGAATGTCCCTTGCGGATCCGCATGGTGGGATGCCCCAGCAGGGACAGGTTGAATTCTTCCGCAGCCTCGTTGCACCATTCGATGGATCCCTTTTCCCCGTAAATGCGCAGGGCAAAATTGTTGTCGTTGCCCAGAGCTACCTGAGAGGACCAGAACATGCCGGTAGCGCCGTTGGTAAAGCGGACCATCACGCTGGAGTTGGTGTCCAGCTTGCCAAAGGGGCCGATGTTGTCCAGCTTCGCGCAGACGGAATCAATTTCCAGGCCTGTAAGGTACTGGGTGGTGAACTGAATGTGGCTGCCGATGTCCCCCAGGGAATTGGTGCGCCCGGAAAAACGCGGCTCAGAGCGCCAGGGGAATTTTCCCAGGCTGCTGTCGTCGAAATCCCCGCACAGGTAGTCCTGGGGGAATTCGCCCATCACCATGAAGATGTTTCCCAGATCCCCCCGTTCCACCACCTTTTTGGCGTGCCGCAGCATGGGGTACCCGGCGAAGGTGTAGGTGAGCATGAACAGCAGCCCCTTTCCCTCCGCCAGGGCGGTGAGCTCCTCCGCGTCGGGCAGGGTAAGGGCCAGGGGCTTTTCGCAGACCACGTTGATCCCATTGTTCAGGAAGGCCCGGCAGGCGTCCGCGTGGCAGTAGTTGGAGGTGACGATGGAGACGAAGTCGATGCCGTCTTCCCGCATGCCCTCGGCCCTGGCCATCTCGTTGTAATCCGCATACACCCGGTCGGGGCTGACGCCCAGCTCCGCGCCGCTCTCCGCGTTGGTTCCGGCATCCCGGGAAAAGCAGCCCGCAACCAGTTCTGTCCTGTGGTCAAGCGCCATGGCTTTCCGGTGAACCTCTCCGATAAAAGCGCCCTTCCCTCCGCCGACCATACCGTATTTCAGCATATTCACACCTTTTTCTCCAGTGAAAAGTAATGTCCTCCCGCCGCACGGCTCACTGGCGCCCCGCGGTCTTTTCCTATAACTGCAGTATAAAAGAAATAAATGGGTTTTGCAAGCCGCATTCTTGAAATAGGGAAGGAAACCTGAAAATCTCCGCTTTCTTTCGCAGAAAGCTCGGCGAAGAACTCTGAGTTTTATCCCCCAAGCTGTTTTTATCCTCCGGGCCGGAAGAAGCCTGGTACTTTCCGCAGGAAAGGCGAACGCTTCGCGTTCGAGGGGTTCTTCCCGAAGATCTCCGAACAGAGTGAGGAGATCTTTTGCTTCCGGGCTGAAGAAGGGCAAGGGAAGCCCTTAGCCTTCCCCTTGAGGGGAAGGTGTCGCGGCTATGCCGTGACGGATGAGGTGGAAAGCTCCATTCTCACTCCGCAGCGGCAGAATACGGGTTAGCGACACCTCATCAGTCACCTCGGTGAAGATCTCTGAACAGGGTGAAGAGATCTTTTTGGCAGACTTCCCCGCAAGGGAAAGCCTTTGAACTTTGTCTTCCCCTTGCGGGGAGGGGCTTATCTGCACTTACACATCCTCCAGCCTCTGCTGGCCGGGTTCCTGGCCTTCGGGGAGAGGCTCTTCCAGCTTGGGATCGTTGGGGTCGATGCCCCGCTCCCGCAGGCGGGTGTGTACGGAGGTGCGCAGCAGGCGGTAGATCACCGCGGTGGCGGGGGTGCCGATGAGGATGCCGGGAATGCCCAACACGCCGCCCCAGAACAGCACGGCGAACATGGTCCAGACAGGGGGCAGGCCGATGGAGGAGCCCACCACCCGGGGATAGATGAGGTTGCCTTCAATCTGCTGCAGGCACAGCAGGAAAATCAGGAAGATCAGGGCGTCGATGGGGTGCACCAGCAGCAGCACAATCACTCCCACCGCAGCGCCGATATAAGCGCCCAGAATGGGAATCAAAGCGCCCAGCGCCACCACGGAGGAGATCAGCAGGGCGTAGTCCAGCCCCAGAAGGCTCATGCCGATATAACACAGGGAGCCCAGAATCACGCATTCGGTAAGCTGCCCCCGAATGAAGGAGAAGAAAATGCGGTTGGTAAGGGCGCCCGCCCGGTTAAGCTTCCGGGCCGTCTGCTCCGGCAGGAAGGCAAGCAGGGTGGATTTCAAGCCCCGCAGCAGCTTTTCCTTGCCGAAAAGCATGTATACGGAGAAGATAAAGCCCATCACTGCGGTGAATACGCCGGAGGCCACGTTGAAGGTCACATTCAGCAGGGAGCCCAGGAAATCAGCGGTCATCTTCGTGGCGTTGGAGAACAGGGAGGTCCAGTTAAAGCTCTTGACAAAATCTTCCAGGAAAGCCAGGTCGTTTTTCTGGGCAAATTCGTTGAGCCATGCGACAGCGGAATTCACGTAGCCGGGTACTGTTTTCTGGGCCGTCTCGGCAATGGTGCTCATGGATTCAATCAGGCCGGGGATGATGAAGAGGGAGATGAACAGCAGGACCAGCACCACCACCAGATAGGCCAGGGATACGGAAAGGGGGCGGCGCAGCTTGTTCCAGGCCTTTGACCTGCAGCTGCGAAACGGCCGGAAGGCGATGTCCTCGAAAAAGTGGACGAACACATTGAGGATGTAAGCGATGACAATACCGAAAAATACGGGTGCGGCGGTGTTGAACACCGTGGAAAGCGCCCCCCAAACCAGGTCGAACTTGAGGATGAGGAGCGTCAGTACAGCCCCGAAAGTCAGCAGGATGCAGCCGTTCCTGAGAATTTTCTTTTCATCGTGCAGGCTTCTGCCGAGATCGCGCAGGCGCATAGTTTTTCACCGTTCCTTTTTAAATGGCGGATGCCGTAGGTAAACTGTTGGAGACCGGCCGCCCCTGCCCACAGGCGTGGGGCGGCATTGCTTTGTCTTAAGCCTTACCCGGCCGCCGGGTAGAAGCGGTTGGCGAGCGCTCCGGCACAGGCGTTCAGCAGGCCCTTTTGGTGCAGGAAACGCAGGATGGTGAACCGTTCGCGGATCTCCATGGCGTGCAGCACGCTTTCCAGGAACAGCTCCCGGGAAATGCCCAGCTCCTTGGGGCTGGTACAGGCCCCGGCCGCTTTCAGAACCGAGAGGATCTGCCCCTTGTCCGGCGGCGCAAAGCCTTGGGGCAGCTCGCCCGCGGCCAGTTCGTACAGGGAGGCGGAAACCACTGCCGCCGCGCCCACGGAATTGCCGTGAAGAGGATGCTCCACGCCGCGCTTCAGGCATTCCACTTCCCAATAGTGGGAGAAATGATGCTCCGCGCCGGAGGCGGGCCGGGAATTCCCCACCAGGCCCATGGCCACGCCGGAGAGCACCAGGGCCTCGGTCACATAGCGCACGGCCTCTTCGTCCCGCTTTTGCAGGCCCGCGGCGTTGTCCGCGCATTTTTGCACGGCACGCTCCATCAGGGCCACGCTCTGCTCACAATAGTATTCGTCCAGCAAGGTCCGGGCCAGCCGCCAGTCCGCCAGGGCGGTGTATTTGCCGATGATGTCGCCGAAGCCCGCAGTGAGCATGGGCATGGGGGCTTCCTTCAGAATGGCCGTGTCCGCCACAATGGCCGCCGGGTAGACGGCGGACTTTGTGATTTTCATGCCGTCGAGAATCAGCGGCGAAACGGTGGAGGCGAAACCGTCCATGGAGGGCGCGGTGGCCAGAATCACATAGGGGATGCCGGTACGGGCGCTGAGAATGCGGGCTGTGTCGTTCAGCACGCCGGAGCCCACGGCCAAAATCAGATCGTCCTCCGGCTCCATGGCGGCCAGGGCCGAGCCCACGGTGCGCTCGTCGGGCACCAGCACAGGCGTGCCGGGGAAGACGCGGCCGTGCAGGGAAAGGCCCGCCTGGCAGAGAAGGTCTTTCGCCCGTTTCCCCGCGGCTTCAAAGGTGTTATCATCCGCCAGCAGGAAAATGTGGGTTCCTCCCAGCTCCTTCACGGTGGGGACGATGGCGGGCAAACAGCCGCTTTCAATCAGGATTTTCCGTATTCCCACACTGTGGCGCCTGCCGCAGGGGCAGTCGAATTCCAATCCCGCAAATTCCGCGGGAGTCAGCTCCAGCAAATTTTTCATCAAGTTTACCCTCTTCCGTTTTCGCTGATAGTCAGCGTTTATCAACCGTAAGTCCCTGCCCGCAGGCATCCCGTTTCCGCCCGGCGGGATGGACGCAGGCTTCCTCCGGCGCTCCTGTAAGCCCTTGTGGGTACAGAGGCGGTTCCTTTCCGGCATCAGCCCATTAAACCTTTTTGATAAATTCCTTGCGGCATTTCTGGCAGGTCACCTGGATTTTGCCGCGGCCCCTGGGCGCACGCAGCTGCTGGCCGCAGTTGGGGCACCGGAAATACCGGAAGGTTTTCCGGTCGGAAAATTTCCGCTTTTGAAAGCGGAACCAGTCCGCCACCGGCGTCCAGACCTTCAGGAAGGCGTAATATTCCCGCTGCCTTGCGGGGATGTTCCGGGAAAACATGCGGAACAGCGCGTAGAGGTAGAGCGCGTCGCCCAAAAGAATGACGGGCCAGAAGAATATCTGTCCCAGTATGGTCAATACTAACCCGGAAACCAGCAAAAAAATGCTGAATTTGTCGCCGCCGTAACGGCCCATCATAAAACGCTGCAATTTTTGAAGAAGCACACACACACATCCCTTGCCAGATTTGATCTCTGTTTTTTCCGCCCCTTCGCCCGGGGAACGGACTGCATTCAGTATACCCGTTTTACCCCGCTTTTTCAACCGGAGACGGGTCCTGCGGCAATAAATTTACAGTTCAGACTCAATTTGGAAATGAATGCTCCGCAAAGTTTCTAAAAATAAAAATAATTCCTATTTTATCTTGACTTTCCGGTAAAATCTGGATATAATAAAAACAAATAAACCCGTAACTTACTTTTAGGAGGAATAGCAAAATGGCAAATTACGACATCAAGGGCAGCAAGACGGAAGCAAACCTGCTGGCGGCTTTTTCCGGGGAATCCCAGGCGAGAAACAAGTATACCTATTATGCCTCCAAGGCCCGCAAGGACGGCTATGTGCAGATTGCCAACATCTTTGAGGAGACGGCCAACAATGAAAAAGAGCATGCAAAAATGTGGTTCAAGCTGCTCAACGGCGGCATCGGCGACACCCTTTCCAACCTGAAGGATGCTGCCGCCGGCGAGAATTACGAGTGGACCGACATGTACGCGGGCTTTGCCAAGACCGCCAGGGAAGAGGGCTTCGACCATATTGCCGATCTCTTCGAGGGCGTGGCAAAAATCGAAAAGGAGCATGAGGAGCGTTACCTCAAGCTGGTGCAGAATATTGAAGGCGGCCTGGTCTTCTCCAAAGACGGCGACGTGATCTGGCAGTGCTCCAACTGCGGCCATATCGTCATCGGCAAGCAGGCCCCTGAGGTGTGCCCGGTGTGCGCTCATCCTCAGGCCTATTTCCAGGTCAAGGCGGAGAACTATTAAAAAGAACTCTCCGGCGCTGCTGCCGGAATATCGGAGGACCTGCCGCGTATTCCGCGGCAGGTCCTCTTTTGCGGCCGGGGCCTGGGAAACAGGAGAAATCCGCGGTTGACATTTCGCCGCGGCGCTTCTAGAATGAAGGGGAAAGGCCGGTCTGGCGGTACGCCGGGCCGCATACGGAAGACGGGAGGAATTGTCAATGCAGAATCAATATCTGGGCCTCACCCCGCCCATGGGCTGGAATTCCTGGAATACCTTCACCTGGAACATCAATGAACAGCTGATCCGCGAGACAGCGGACGCGCTGGTGGAAACCGGCCTGAAGGAGGCGGGCTACGAGTATGTGGTCGTGGACGACTGCTGGAGCCTGAAGCAGCGGGATGCGGACGGCCGCCTCCAGGCAGATCCGGAAAAATTTCCCAACGGCATGAAGGCAGTGGGGGATTACCTCCACTCCAAGGGCCTGAAGTTCGGCATGTATTCCTGCGACGGCACCCATACCTGCGCAGGGTACCCCGGCAGCTTTGAGCATGAATTTCAGGATGCGGAGACCTTTGCTTCCTGGGGCGTGGACTACCTGAAATACGACAACTGCTACAAGCCCCGCCACGCGGACGGGGAAATGCTCTATAAGCGCATGTCCTTGGCGCTGCGCAACTGCGGAAGGGACATCCTGTTTTCCGCCTGCAACTGGGGCGCGGACAATGTCCATCAATGGATTCAGGCCTCCGGCGCCCAGCTGTTCCGCTCCACTGGGGATATCCAGGACAACTGGGAATCCATCCGGTCCCTGGCCCTTTCCCAAATCGAAAAGGCCCCCTTTTCCGGCCCCTTCTGCCACAACGACATAGACATGCTGGTGGTGGGCATACACGGCGGCAGCAACAACGAATACATCGGCAGCCTGGGCGGCTGCACAGACGAGGAATACCGCACCCATTTCTCCCTGTGGGCCATCCTCAATTCCCCGCTGATGATCGGCTGCGACGTCCGCTCCATGAGCGGGGCCACCCTGGAGACTCTTGCCAACCGGGATGTGATCGCCATCAATCAGGATATCGAATGCCGCGGCCCTTACCGCATTCCCCAGTGGAACAACCCGGAGAATGTATTCACCCTGGTCAAGCCCCTATCCGACGGGTCGCTTGGCATCGGCATGTTCAACTTCGGCGACCGGCGCAGCGAAATGTCCCTTCAGTTCTGGGATATGGGCCTGAGCGCGGCGGCGGGAATGGGCCTGTCTTTCTATGACTGCTGGGCCCATCAGGAAGAGGGCGTGTTCACCGAACGCTATGCCGCCCAGATCGAGCCCCACGGCTGCAGGATGTTCCGGGCCAAAGTGGTAAAGGCCCGGTAAGCGGGGCGCCGGTATGGGAAATTATACAACCTGCAGAAGCTGCGGCGGGCCCCTGGGCTCGGACGACATTGCCATCTACCGCAAGCTGGTGTTCCGCGGCGCGGAGGATTTCCTCTGCATCGGCTGTCTGGCGGCGTATTTCCACTGCCCCCGGGAGGAGATCGAGAAGCGTATCCGCTACTACCGGGAAAGCGGGGAATGCACCCTGTTCCGCTGACGGTCGGGAAGGGCGTTTTGTTTCCTTCTTTTCCCGGCTCCATTTTCTATATCTGGATAGGTAAATGCTCCCTCCTAGAGAGACAGTTTATGATTTTCACTGTCTTTCTCAGAGGGAGCATATCCTATTTAGTGAGGCGGCCCCTTGTTTCCGGCTGGGACGGCAGCTCAAAATTGCCCTGTGGTTTTACTTTTGATAGCTTTCCAAAAATTGCAGCGCCGCTTCCGGGCCGCAGGCGCCGCCCGGGTAGCTGCAGCCGCTTTTTTCTATCGTTTCCAGAACCGCGGCGCAAGCCTCCTTGCCGTATTTCTGAATAAAAAGCGCCGCGCCCTTGGCCGTGTATCCGTCCCCGGCGCCGTAATAGCCCTTGCCGCAGCCGGCCAGTTTCTCACAGCCGTAACAGCCGTCCAGGCCTTTTCCCGCCGAGCAGGTTAGATTGGGACATTTTCCGTCCTCAAACAGGGTGGCGAACGAACAGTTGGGATAGACGCTCCGGCAGCCGCCGCACCACTGTCCCAAAAAGCAATGATGGCAGTGATGGCCGCACGCGCCCTGGGGGTCGGTCCCCTTTCGCGCCTCCTGGAGCAGGGCTCCCTTGATTTCCATACAGCGCCCAATCCGCGCCCCTTTGGGTGTATCGCCGTGGGTTTCGTCGTTGGAATAACTTTTCAGCAGCTCGCAGGCAAACTCCCCGCATTCCCCACAGAAGCCCCGTTTTTTTTCCATAGCGCATGCAGCCACTTCGCAGCTGCCGTGAAAGGGCTTTCCTCCCGTGGAGATACAGCCGCCGCAGTGTTTCGTTTCCCGGTAGGTGCATTCCGCGCAGCTGAGGCCGCAGTAAGAGTCAATCGTCTTTCGAATCCTCTCAAATTCCGTCATTTTCTTCGCCCCATTCCCTTATGTTCCTATATTTTCCATACCCGGGTTTTGAACTGGCGGATATCCAGGATATCAACCGGAAAAGTCCGGCCTCCTGATCCGGCCGCTTCAAAAGGTCACCCGGATCAAATCCGTCCCGGCGCTTACAAAACCAGTGCGCAGCAGCTCGCAGCTGCAGCGCAGCCTTGTAAGGTTGCACAGCAGAAAGGCGGTGGCAGGAAGAACCCCGGATTCGGCGGCAGACGGTTCAATCTGCAGAAGCGGCATGCCCCTGCGCACCGTTTCTCCGGTATGGACACAGAAAGAGCACCTCCGCTCGCTGGGATGGTCCGCGCCAAGCCCCACGTGAAGCAGGAGCTCCAGCCCTTCTTCCGTCATCATCCCCACGGCGTGGAAGCCGATCTGAGCGACTATTTTTACATTGGCGGGCGCAAGGAAGGTCTTTTCTGTGGGGAACAGGACGGCCCCGCTGCCGGCCATCCCCTGGGCGAAGCATTGGTCCGGGCATTCCCTGATCAGGGCCGCTCTGCCGCAGGCCGGACATCCCAACAGCAATTCTCTGTTTTTCTCATGCACCGCCGGTCACATCCTTTCCCAGGACCCCAGTATAAAGCCTTTGTAAGGCCAAATCTGCCGAATCTGCGCCCTCTTTTATCCATAAATTTTACACGAATTTGAAGTTTTTGTCAAATAAATTTGTGAATTATAGATAGACGAAACTGCAAAAACGAATGGGCGTGTCTAAAAACTGCCTTGGACAGCCACACACCCCTGCCCGGGAAGCTTTGGTCAGGGATTTCTAAAGTTTCTTTCCCCTGAGCGGGGGTCTCTCCGCTTATCGCACAAAATGAGCCTGGCCTTCAGGCTTACTTTGTTCAGCGGCTGCTTGTGGGAGGGGCACGGTCTTCCCATAGGAAAAGGGTACTGTCAGCTTTCCGCCGGCAGTACCCTTTTCCTATGATGTCCCGCTTTCCATTCCGGACCGGTTGGACTGCTTTCAGGAAAGCTGCTGCTTTTTCTCCTGGATGGCCTGTTCCAGCCGTTCCAGCGTCTCCCGGTCGTCAATCTCTCCGATCAGGGCTGCCGTGAGGCCGACGAGACGGCAGCCGTCCAGGCCTCTAGTCCCCTGAATCTGCATCACTGCATATTCCTCCAAGGTCAGTTCGGGAAGAAAGGTGCGCGCATAGTTCTTGGTGCTCTGTACAAATCCGGCCACCTGAACGGCTCCCTTTTCCAACATGGAGTTGAGCAGGATATGGATGGAGCCTGCTTTCCAGCTTCGGTCGGGTGAGAGGGCGATGATCTCGGAACGGCACAGGGGACGCTTCTCTTTCCAGAGAAGATCCATAATTTCCATTTCGCTTTTTGTCAGCTTGAAATACGGCCTTTTCACAGACGATATCACTCCTTCCGGTCTCAGAGCCTGCTTTGTGCATCCATGTTTCCGGCAGATTCCCGCGGCGCACCCACCGTTCCCCAAACCCAGCGGAATCATGCGTACCCCATAGAGGAGAAACAGGCTGCAGGGCGGTACGCTTCTTTTCTCTATCATACGGCTGGAAAAAAGAGAAGTCAATGAATCTGAGATATTTTCCGGTTTATCCCGGGCTGCGCGGCGGAGTTTCCTTTTGCGGCGCGCTGTGTTATACTACGGATATCGGAATCGGAACACTGGGAAGGCTGCCGTTTCTTTGCGAGCCGCGGCATATGGTTCCCTCAGAAAGGAAGAGCGTGATAACATGGAAAAGCAGGAAAGCTTGTGGGTCGCAAAGCCGCTGAAGCTTGCGGGAGCCCGCAATGTACGGGATTTGGGAGGCTACCCCGCGGAGGATGACGGCACAGTGCAGAGCGGACGGTTCTACCGGGGGGACAGCACTGCCGGCCTGACCGGGGAGGACGTGCGGCTGCTTCAGCAGCTGGGGGTGGGCTGTGTTGTGGACCTGCGCAGCGGCCAGGAGACGGAACGCGCTCCCTCCGCCCTCAGGGAAACCCCAGGGGTGGATTACTATGCGGCGCCCATGCTGGACCAGGTGACCTCCAGCGCGTTTCAGGGGAAGCTGCCGGAACGGATGGGGGAGGTCTATGTGGAACTGCTCACCCATATGGGGGAGCAGTTTGTGCGGATTTTGGAGTTGTTCGCCGCCCACCGGGGCAGGGCCTGCCTGTTCCACTGTACCGCCGGAAAGGACCGTACCGGTGTCACCGCCATGCTGTTGCTGCTGCTGGCCGGGGTGCCGCGGGAAGTTATTATAGCGGATTACAGCGCCACAGGCCTCTATATGAAAGAGAGCTTTGCGCAGCAGAAGCGCTGGGCCGAAGAAACCTTCGGCAAGGCTCCGCCCGACCATGTTTTTTCCTCCGATCCGGCGGAGATTGAGATGGCGCTTGCCTATCTGGAGGAAGAATACGGCACGGCCCGGGATTACCTGCGGCAAAACGGCGCTTCGGAGGAGCTTCTGTGTTCGATTCGGGAGATGCTGCTGTCCCCCCGGGGCTGACGGAGAACAGCTCCTGCTCCACAATAAAAAGGGCCCGCTGCAAAAGTAAAAAACTGCAGCAGGCCCCTGGAAAAGCAAGAGAAAGACGGTATAGCATGGTTTTACGGGGAAGGATGTAAAACCATGCTTTTTTTATCCCTCCTGAGCCAAATAGGCGGAAAGGAAGAGGATACCGCGGATGTGGTGCACGCTCTGGTCGCCGGAAAGGGAATGGTCAAAGAGAGGATCCCAGGACCAGAAGCCCCATTTCACATGGGGATCCTCCAGGTGCTCGGGATACTTTCCGTCCGGCGCCGCCTGCAGGGAAAGCCCGTAGCGCACGGCCCGGACGGCGCAGTCCAGAAAGGCCTGTTCCCCGGTGTCCCGGTGCAGCCGCAGCATGGAGAGGGCAATGTTCGGCATATCGCCGGGGCCCACGTTGGGCGCGCAGATTTCCCCGTCGGAATCGATGCCGATGGGGAAGGAGCCGTCTTCCCGCTGGCGGGCCGCCACCCAGCGCCCGAACCGCACGGCGGCGTCCAGGTATTTTTGTTCCCCGGTAACCTCCGAGAGGAAGCAGAGGCCCCGCAGCTCCGGTGCGGTCAGGTCGGAGTTCCAAAACTCGCCGTCCAGCAGATAGAAGCAGCCGTCCTCCGCCTGCTGGCGCAGGCCCTGTTCGCCCCAGAGCACGGCCTCCTCCAGATACCGCTTCTCCTGGGTGAGTTCGTACAGCTCCAGGTAGCAGACCAGGGGAAACCCGAAGGACTGCCAGACGTAGCCCTTGCTGCTCCACTGGTAAGTTCCGGTGTGGTATTTATACTGGAAACCGGCCTTTCTGGCCTGCTTGAAGAAGTTGTGGAACTGCCGGATGCAGAACAGGTAGTGTTCGTTCCCCGTGCGGCGGTACAGGGCATTGGCCGCCAGGAAGGCGTCCCCTGTATATTTTACATAGAGCTCCTGCGGCTTCTGGCCGTCCCGCACGCCGCCCTGCCAGGTGAACATGGGATGGATTTCGCAGGTGTTCCGGTAGGCCCAGTCAAAGCAGCTCTCCGCCCGTTCCAGCATTCTGGCGTCGCCGTACAGGTCGTACATCACCAGGTAGTTGATCACCATGAGAAAATTGCCGCTGTCCAGCTCCCCAAAGGTTTTGACGTCGGCCCGGTAATAGTGGCGCAGCGCCCCCGCCTCTTCATCGAACAGGGAGTCAAGGAACTGATAGACGCAGTTTTTGCAGCGCAGTTCCAGCTCTTCCGGCGAATAGCCCAGAAGCTCCTCCACCCTGGCATTGCGCTTTTCCGGCAGCTTGAGCCCCCAGCCGGAGGGGGAAATGGTTTCGAACATAAAATTTCTCCTTTTTTTCATCGTGCAATCCATACATTGCAGGGTTTCGAATTTTATCTGCTACAATCAAGGGAATAACGAAAACAAGAAAGGTGAATTGGCAGATGGAACAAAAATTGCATCAGGATTTGTACCTGGGAGCGGTTCTCCGAAGGATGAGGCATAACAGGAACGAAACACAGGGCCAAGTGGTGATACAGCTGCAGCTGCGTGGCTACCCGGTAACCAAAAGAAGCTACAGCTATATCGAGAACGGGCGAAGAAGTCTTCGTGTCAGCGAGTTGATTGCCCTGAAACAGATTTTCAGGGTTTCCTATGAGGATTTCTTTCTGGAGCTGGAAAAGGAGGAAGAGGCGCGGCAGTGATCAGCGCCGGAGGGAGGCCTTGCTCCCAGGCCCTTCCTCATGCGCTAGCGTCCGGCATCCGTCTTTTTCACCGATCCTCCCGGAATCATCTGGCAGGGCACGGTGACAGTGTGGTCGCAGGCCTCCCCCAGCAGCAGCTTGTGCAGAAGCTCCGCGGCCCGGTAGCCCTTCCGAAAACTGTCCTGGCGCACGGTGGCAATGGTGGGGTGCACCATCTGGGTGGAGACGAGGCCGTCAAATCCGAAGAGGGAGACCTCCTCTGGAATCTTCTTTTTCAGATGCTGCAGGGCACTGTGGCAGCCCAGGGCCATATAATCGCTGGCGCAGAAGATGCCGTCTGTTTCCGGGCAGCGTTTGAGCAATTCCAGCGTGGCCTGCCGGGCCTCCTTCCAGTCGAAATCCGCATTGATAATCTGTTCCGGAAGGCAGGGCAGGCCGGCCTCCGCCAGGGCGGCGCGGAAACCGGCTTCCCTGGTCTGGGAAACATAGGCACGCGGATGTCCGGAAAGCATGAAAACCTGCCGGCAGCCGGATTCTATCAAAGCGGCGGCGGCCTGCTTGGCGTAGTAGAAATCGTTGACCAGCACACAGCCCTTCCGTTCCGCCTCCAGCGGGATGTCGATCACCACGCAGCAGAGCTCCGATTCCACCATCTCCCGGTAATTGCCGCTCTGATAGTCCGCGCCGAAGAGGATGGCGCCCCGCACGCCGCGTTGGCGGCAGTAGCCGGCATAGGAGGTGCAGGAATCGTCCAGCAGGTAGGTGGCCGCCTCCAGGCTGTGGGAAGAGGCGTAGCTGCTGATGCCGGAGAGAAGGGAATGGATGTTGGGGGAACCGAAATCCGTGCTTTCCTGCTCAATTCCCTTGACCAGCGCGGCAATCTGCAGGGGAATGCTGCCCGCCAGTGCGGAGGCCGCCATGTTTTTTACATAGCCCAGCTCCACAGCCGCCTTCTCCACCTTTTTCCTTGTGGCTTCGCTTACGTCCTCCCGGCCGTTGAGCGCCCGGGAAGCCTGGGTGAGGGATACGCCCGCACGCAGAGCCACGTCCTTCAGGTTGACCATGTCTGTCCGCCCCTTTCCTCCAAATCGTTTCGGACTGCGTTCAAAAGACAACCGGCACAGTGCCCGGTTGTTTGAGATGAATTCGGCCTTCTTTGTAAAATATTAATAACATAGAAAGAAAAATTTGTCAAGATTGTTTTTCCGAAACGCTTGCGGTTCTGAAATTTCCATGCTAGAATGTCTGCAAACAGAAACGGGGGATTCTCCGTTTCCCACTGCCTGCACCTGTGTCCGGGAAAGGCGCAGGCAGTAAAGCAGCAGAAAAGGGAGAAAGGGAGTTGACCATGAAGCAGGAAGACAGAATTACGGTGTATCAGACGGAGGAAAAGCCCTGCCTGACCACAGGGCACAGGCTCTATGTGATCGGCGGCCAGAACGGCATGTTTCCCCAGAAAGGGGAGCATATGGGCGGGGAGATGTGGGGCGTGTGGGCCCCTCCCATCAAACTGCTGGACGGTTTTTGGCTGGAACTGGACGGCAGGTGGCTGACCCGGGCCGACGCCTTTACGGCGCTGCCCTATGGCTGCTGCTTTGCTTACGAAAACGTTTCGGGACTGAACGTGGAGCGCTTTCAGTTTGTGCCTCAGGAGGAGGCGGCGCTGTTCGTGCGGATCACTCTGGAAAACCGGGAGGAGCAGCCCTGGCAGGGCAGGCTCCGCCTGGCGGTGAAAACGGAGCTGATGCCCGTATGGCTCTCCGACCGGCTGGGCGTCCGGGACGGGCAGGACCGGGTGCGCCGGAAGGGGGATCTGGTGCTGGGGAAGGATGAGGAGAACCCCTGGAGCTTTACTGATGTGCGATAAAGAAGTAATAGAAGTGTAAAAAATTTTGCCGTTCCTATCCGGCACTTGCGCATTGTGTCGGATAGGTCGGGCGGTTATTCGGGCAAGTCCACCTTGCCAACAAAAGAATAATAAATCTCAATGTCCTGTCTGCGGGTCTTGTTCTCGTCATAGCTGCACTCATGCACAACGATTTTCTCTACAAACTCCCGCAGCAGAGTAGGGGTAAGTTCTTCAAAGCTGGTATGCCGCCGGACAACATTCATAAACTTTTCTGCGTTCACGGTGGCTTCCTGTGCTTTGGAAAGCTCCGCTTGAATAGCAGCGGCTCTTTCTTTCAGCTCCCGTTGCTCTGCTTCATAGTCTGCCGACAGCTCTGTGAAACGCTCGTCTGATATGCGCCCGGTCACGCTGTCCTCATACAGCCGCTTGAAGATAGCGGATAACTCGGCTATGCGTTTCTCGGAGGCTTCCAGTTCCTTTTTCTTGGCGGCGTTCCTGCGTTTGCCCCCGTCCTCGTTCTGCTCAATCAAGAGTTTCATAAACCGGGCTTCATGCTTTGCCGCATAGCTGGTCACTTTCCGCAGATTGGAGAGTACACCAGCGGTCAAGAGGTCGGTGCGGATAAAGTGCGCCGTACAGTCATGGGTGCGTTTCTTGTAGTTGCCGCAGATATAACAGTCCTGCTTGCGCTTGTCCGTCTGGTATCGCTGCTGATACATCACGCTGCCGCAGTCCGCACAGAACAGTATGCCGGAGAACAAACCCACTTCATCATAGCGGTTTGGGCGTTTGCGCTGTTTGCGAAGCTCCTGCACCCGTTCCCATGTTTGGGTGTCTATGATAGGCTCGTGGTGGTTCTCGAAAATCACTTGCTTTTCCGGGGGATTTTCTACACTGTGCTTGACTTTGTAAGAAAGTTTTTCTGTCTTGAAATTTACCAGACAGCCTGTGTATTCCCGGTTTTCAAGGATATGCACTACGGTATTGGTCGCCCACTTGCACTCATAGCCGGGGTGGTAGCGGCGGGTGCTGCCCGTCCTGCGGTATTCAAGCGTTCCCGGCGTGGGGATTTGCTGCTCTGTGAGCATACGGGCTATCTTGGTCGGACCATTCCCGGCAAGACAGAGGTTGTATATCTGCTTGACTACGGGTGCAGCTTCCTCGTCAATAATGAAATTTTCATCCTCGTCCATGAGGTAGCCATACACAGGCTTGCTTGTGATGGGCTTGCCATTCATGCCTTTTGAGCGTTTTACTGCTTTGATTTTCTTGCTCGTATCTCTCACCAGCCATTCGTTAAAGATATTCCGCAGCGGGGCAAAGTCATTGTCGCCCTGTGCGCTGTCCACTCCGTCATTGATAGCGATGAAGCGGACACCTTTCTGTGGGAAAATCATTTCCGTGTACATTCCCACTTGCAGGTAGTTTCGCCCTAACCTCGACATATCCTTTACGATAACTGTCCCGACTTTTCCGGCTTCAATGTCCGCAAGCATGGCTTGAAAACCGGGTCTTTGAAAGTTCGCACCAGAATAACCGTCGTCCGTGTACCAGCGCAGATTGGAAAAGCCGTTCTGCTTTGCATAGGTTTCAAGGATACGCTTCTGATTGGAAATGGAATTGCTTTCGCCTTGCAGCTCGTCCTCATGGGATAGTCTTGGGTAAAGGGCGGTAATTGGTTGTTGGTTGGTCTGTCTTAACATAAAATCCTCCGTTTCCGACAGCCAGCCCCACTATTCCGTACCTTGATTGTACCACATGGGGCGGCTGTCTGTATAGCGGCAAAAGCGTCAAATCTGCTTCTTTATGGTCGGTCAAATCGCCGTTTTTTGTGTAGCAGCTTCCGCTTCCAGCACTTTCATCATCTTGTCGGCTGCGGTGTCGGTTGCGCCCTGCTTGAAGAAGCCGGAAACGGTAAGGACGGAGTTGCCCATGCGGATTTCCGTCACACAGTCCGGGCGGCGGTCTGTTTTGGTGGTGCTTGTCTGTTTCGTTTCTGTCATAGGCTCTCCTTTCGCTGCTTCATCAGTTGCTTTAAGCGTTCCAGCTTTTCCTGTGCGGTTTCCTTTCGGAAGTTGCTGCCCGTGAAGCGGACGGGGGCGCACATGGAAGTCAGCCTGTCATAGATACGGGCGTGGGGCGTGTCCTGCGGGTGCTGCAATTCCTCCAGCGTGAGGTTGGTCGTGGCGATCAGCGGCTTGCCGCTTCGGTAACGGCTGTCAATCACGCTGTAAACCTGTTCCAGCCCGTATTCTGTTCCTCGCTCCATACCGAAATCATCAAGTATCAGCAGAGGGTAGCTGCAAAGGCGGGAAATATATTCGTTCCTGCCCTCAAAGCTGGCGGCAAGGTCACCCAGTATCGTTGCAAAGTTTGTCATGCAGACGGCAACCTCTTTTTCCATAAGGGCGTTGGCGATACAGGCGGCAAGGTAGCTTTTTCCCGTCCCCACGCCGCCCCAAAACAGGTAGCCGATATTTTCAGCCTGCATGGTTTCCCAGCTCTCCACATAAAAGCGGGCGGTTTCGGTCTGCGGGTTTCTGCCGTTGTCATGCTCAAATGTCCAGTTCCGCATAGCAGGGTCGGTAAAGCCCCGGCGTTTCAAGTCCTCCACTTTTTCAAGGTGCTTCTGTCGGCTTTCGGCGGCTTGCTGCTTTTCACGGGCTGCCCGCTGGCAGTCGCACTCTGCCGGGTGGCGGTCACGCCCGAAACAAGTCTTTCCCTCTGCAAAATAGGCTTCTTTGGGCGTATGGCACTTACCGCAGTATAAAAGCCCGTCCTCGCCTGTGTAGTCCTCCGCTTCGGCGGTAGTGGCTGTAATGTCCGTAATCATAGCTTCAATTCCGTTTTTCATAAGCTCTCGCCCTCCTTGCATGAATAATCGGGTATGCCCTGTTTCGGGGCAGCCTTGCCTTTGGCAGCGTCCTCCTGCGCCCACTTGTAAATGGTGGCTGCATGGCTGTGGTACTGTTTCCCGGTGGAAGCGATATGGCAGGAAAGCCGGTCAATATAATACTCCCACTTGTCGGGCAACTCTGTTTTTAGCCCGGAAAGCTCTGTATCGGTCAGTATCACATTGTTGTATCTGCCATAAGCGGCGGGGGCGGGGTGTCCCGTTTCTCCCTCTCTCTCTTTTTCTATCTCTATCTCTTTCTCTAACTCTATCTCTATCTCTGGTGGACGAATGTCGGACAAATGTCCGCCTTTTGTCCGGGGCGGTAAAAGTGCCTTGTTTTCCAGTCTTGCAGCCCGTTTCCGCTCGGCTTCGGTAGAGGACTGTCCTATCATCAGCTCAATGTCGGTCATATAGAAAGCCCCGCTGTCAAGCTGCTCCACAAGCCCCAACTGCCGGAAAATCTCTAAAGCCCTCTCAACCGTCCCTATCTGGTGGCGGGTCAGTGTCGCTATCATCTGCGCTGTGTAGGGGATATGCTCGTCAAGCTGCAATTTCCCGCCGTTTTTCAGCGATTTTAAGTACAGCTTCAAGAGGATATTGGAGTATAAAATCCCGTCTTTCATATCTTCCAGCAGCACAATGGAGTCGCTGTCAAAAAAGTTCTCTTTCAGCTTGAGGTAGTAATACTTGCGGTTATCTGCCATTGTCCCTGTCCTCCTTTTTCCGGCGTTTGGAGTAGTAGTGGGGGCAGAGTATGATAACCGCCCGGAAGCTCTGCTTGCAGCTATGGGTACAGCCCCGGCAGAGGTCATTGTATGTGATACGATCGCAGGTGGAATTCCCGACTTTCACTTGCCGCAGGAAAAAAGACCATTCCAGCCGCCGTTTCTTGCTCATTCTTGGCATGGGTGCGCTCCTTTCTGCCGTTTCCGCTGGTGTGGCGGTATCGGCGGTAATTCTGTATCATCTCGGTATCATTTTCGGGTTTTTTCTGCCCTATAAGCCCGTTAAAAAATCCTTTGGTATTTGCGGATAGGGTACGGGGCAGCCCCCTTGTTCTGTATAGGTTCGGGTACATTTTGGGGCGGTTTTTATCGTTCCTGTTCCTGCCTTTTCACAGGCTTGCGCTCCCGGTGTAAAATCTGGTCGATATTGCCCTTGACAGTCTGTAAGCGGCGGTATTCCTCCCGTTTTGCCCGGTAATCGTTGTAGCCGCTGTTTTTCTCTTGGATAAGGGTTTCAATCTCTGCTTGCAGGGCTTTATAGCTCGGCAGCTTGGAAATGCCGTTTTCCCTGAAATAGCGGGCGGCTGCGTCTGCTATGATAAAGTCGCTTTCGTACTTCTGACGGTAGGCTGCTTTTGCTTTGGCGTTTTTCTGCTGTTTCAGCCCGTCCCGGACAGGGCGGGTCTTGGAATAGGCAAGCACCTGCCGTTGCAGCTCCTTTTTCCCGTTCAGCGTCTTTTCCATCTGCTTCAGCTCTGTAAGGCTTTCCCGCATGGCGGTATAGGCGGCAGAACAGGCTTCGTCCAGTTCCTCCGGGGAAGAAAAGCCGTACTGCTGATAGGCGGTAACGGTAGCTGCCATTTGCTTTAGGTTGTGCTTTGCCGCCCAGCGGTCATAGCCCACGCCCTTGCCCTCGGCTCGCTTGGCTTCCCGGTCAACCATGCGCTGCAAGGTGTTGTCTGCCGGGGTGGTTTTTGTGGTTTTTTCCCCTTGTGACAGCTTTTTAACCGCGGCAGGGTATTCGAGTATGGCTTTGCTCTGTTCGGCGGCTCTGTGGGCGTTCTGCGTAAGCAGGACAAGGACAGCAGCCTTGTCAAAATCGTCCCCCAGCTTCCGGGCTGTGATAGGCTTTGTCCTGTCCGGCGTGAGGTAGGAAAGCCGCCCCCGGCTCTCCTTGACGGTCACACCCTCCCGCAGCAAAAGGGAAGAAAATTCGTCAAAGCTGCCAGCTTGGGAAAGTGCCTGCCGTATCGTCCGGCGCAGCTTCGCCTTGTCCGTTTCAAACTTGGTGGGCTTGGTCGGCTGTCCTGCGGCTTCTCTGACAGCGTTCTCTTTATCAAGGGCAAGCTGTCCTTTCTTTGCCGCCCAGTATTCCCGTTCGGTTATCCGTTCCTTGCTGCCGCTTAGGAGGTCGATTTGGTAAAGCCCCTCCCGGTGGCACATCTCCATGACTTCACTCTTGAAATATTCCATAGCGGCGTTGGTGCAGCGGTGCTTGCAGCCCTCCCGTGTGTCGGCTGGTCTGTCCATGTAGGGCAGAAGCGGGACTTCATAAATCCGCAGGGAGTTGATGACGATATGCACATGGATATTGCCGCTGTGGTTATGCCCGTCCGGGTGGGTGCAGACTAAGGCTTGGTGTCCGGGGAAATGCTCTTTACAGAACTGCTCGCCCAGCTCCTGCGCCCGGTCTACGGTCAAGCCGTTGTCTGTCCCGTCCCGTGGGTCAAAGCTGATGATATAGTGGTGGCTTTTCACATCTTCCCGTTTTTGGTTTTTCTCATAGCGGAGATTAGCCCGCATACAGGCAACAGCGAAATCCTCGCCCCCACAGTTGAGGGAAGAAATGCGGTAATCCTCCCTCGGTATCAGCCGCCCGTTTTCATCAAGGGTGGGCTTCATGGTAAACTCGTCATGCTCAAATGTGAGATAGGCTTCCGCTGCGCCATAGTCCGCATTTTTAGAGCTGATATGTTTGAATGTTGCCAACAGCGTCACCCACTTTCTGCAAGACTTCAAACTTTAGGGCAGCAAGGTCGGAAACCGCCGCCCGTACCTCCCCGGCAAGCTGCGGGTAGGGGCTGTGCCACTCGTTCAGCGTCCGGGCTATCTGGTTTAAGTTGCCGCCGATCCTGCCGTATTCGGCGGTCAGCTTCCCGACAGCGGCAAGCAACTCGTCATTGACGGGGGAAACGGTTATGATGGGGCGTATGGCTGCCCCGGTTATGGCTTGCCGGATAAACTCGGCTTGGCTCATGTTGTAAGCAGAAAGCCTTTCCGCAAACTCGGCGTATTCTTCCTCGGTCATGCGTGTCTTGACTACCCGGCTGCGGTGCGGCGTGTTATATCGTTTTCGCATGGTAAAACCTCCTTCGGCTGTGCGTGGTGTCCTCTCACTAATAGGAGAAAAACAGGGTGTAAAGCGGAACTGTTTTTGAAAAATCCGAAAAATTATTTTGAGGGATTTTCCAGCGGCGTAAGCCGCATAAGCAGGGTTTGGGGAAGGCACTCCCCAACAAGATTCCCGCAGGGGCAAAATGAGCGATAAGCGAATTTTGGTACTGCGGTAGAATCTTGCTCTGAAAAACTCCGGCGTTCCCCGGCTTCCGTACTTTCCGCTAACAAGACGTTTCAAAAGGGCTTTGCTACCCGCTATTCCGGCATATCTTGAAAATTTTCCTTTCACTACCTACAACACCACGCAAAGCAAAATGGACGGAGATTTTTAGAATTTCCCCTTATTCCCTACAACACCACGCAAGCCGAAAAAGGCGGACAATGGCAGTATTTTTTTCTTTGATACCCTCCACGGATAAGTAAGGGATTTTGCCAACTGCGGCGGCAATTTTCCCTTTTGTTTTTTCATACTGGGGATTTTCAAAAATGCCAAACAGGAACGAAAAAAAGCAGCAAATCTGTTGAATAGATTTACTGCTTTCTGGTTGCCGGCGAAGCGGCGGTTATTCAGTTGTAGGCGGTAGGGCTATCTCCCAAAGCGGAACTTGAAAATAGCTGTGAGAAGCGTCTGGGTGATGTAGTCCTCTGTATCTTGGTCTACCCGTCCATTCACACGGGCGGCACATTGTATGCGGCGGCGGTAATACTGCAATACAGTTCCCACCGCTTCCGGCTCCCCGCTGGTGGCTTGGACGATTGTTTCATAGGGGAGAAGCCTATTATTTCTCATATGCCATTCCCTCCATTTCCGCTTGGAGCTGCCGTAGGACTTTTCGGATATGGTAGCCCGCTGTGCTGCGGCTGCGCCCGTACTGTCTGCCAATTTCGTGCTGTGGAATACGCTTGAAAAAGGACAGGTAAATCATTTCCCGCTCCCGTTCGTCCAGCCGTGACAGGGCTTCCGCAAGTAAGCCGCTGCTGAAAATGACCGTATCGCCGCAAAGGGTAAGTATGTATTCCTCGTCCGGCTCCGGGGCTTGGAAATATTCATCTGTCGTGCCTAAAGGGTAGTGCTTTTCGTCTGTGAGGTATTCAAGGGATATTTCTCTTTTGTGCTTCCTGCTCCGTGTCCTCGCTGCGTTGATCGTTGCATTTCGGATAACGACTTTGCAAAAGGCATGGAAAGTGTACTCGATATGTTCCCGATATTCTTCTGTACAGGTCATGGAAAATCCCCCTTTCCTCCCAAAAGGGCTGTGGCTGGTTAGTAGTTGCTTTTTATGATAGTAAGGGGCGGCAGCACTTTAGGCTGTCGCCCCTTGATTGCCTACCAGCAAAGACGGGCGGGGCTGTCAACGACGGCGCGAAGCGGCGTTCATTTTATCGTTGACTGGCTCGGCTGGGTTTGCTATTTACCCGACAAACTTGAATTTATTTTAAGCTATCACGTTTTACCTTCTTAAGCCTTACTATCATTACCATAGGAATTTCTTTGTTGGTTTTGAAACATTCTTCATAAAATCCATCAATGACAAATCCAGCTCTAAAACAAAGGTTAAAAATATCTTGTATGGAACGATGATAATAAATCTGCTCTTTCGGTTGCCCTTCAATCGCTATATCATAGTAACTGTGCGGTGTCATATATTTTTCAGTCAACGTGACAAAACAAGGGTGTTGCGTTGCAAAGACAAAAATTCCGCTTTCCTGCAACAGTTCATAAACAGCCATAAGAAGTGGTTCAATGTCCGTAATATCCATAATTGCCATATTAGAAACTGCTTTCGTAAAGGCTCGATTTCTTTTTAATTCTAATATACTTTTTCTATCGGTCGCATCCGCCACACAAAATTCAATTTGTTTTGCATATTGTGATTGCCGTCTTTTAGCCAATTCTATCATTTTTTTGCTGTAATCAAAAGCGACAACCGAAGCACCTCTTTGTGCAAGATACGAAGAATAATTTCCATTGCCACACGCAATATCCAAAATGTAATCCGCAGGATTAGGAGATAGAAGTTCCGTTACTTTGGGGCGCACTACCTCTCTGTGAAATTCATTAGATTCGTCACCCATTGCATTATCCCAAAATTGTGCGTTCTCCTCCCAGATTTTTTTACTTTCCTCTGTTCCCATGTTCTCTCCCACTCCCAAAATTTGCTTTTTTGCTTCCATTAAATCTTCCTTACTATATTCCATTGTTACCCTCCATAACTTCTGATTGTTGTCGTCTTGACTATTATGTATCTTTTCTTTCCAAAATGGTATAGGCTTTTATTTTTGTAATGCTGCAAAACTTTTCTTCTGTAAGGTATTCAAAGGATATTTCCCTTTGCCGCCGCTTGCATTAAGCCGCCGCTATTGGAAAGCCAAAAGCAGCGGCTTTTTTTACTCGGTATTACCGAAAAGTATAGAAAGCAGGATATGTCATCATTTGTCATTTCTTCTCAATGTAATAACTGCATGGCATATCAAGCCAAATACAAGAGAAAAACAGCCACCGCCAAATAGTGATGCTCCCCACCCTGCACCTGACATTGTCATAAAACCGCCAACAAAGAAAATACCAATGCCAAGAAATATACCAACACCATAAAAAAGTCCAATTGCCATATCGTACTTATTAAATTGTCGTTTCTCCTTTTTTTCATATGTTTCCATCTTTGTTATTACCTCCTTCGCAAAATCGTCCATGTTGACTCCAAAAAGAAAGCAAATTTTTTTCAACATATTTAAATCGGGTTCATTAACATCTCTCTCCCAATTCGATAGTGCCTGCCGGGTAACATTCAATTCCCCGGCTAGTTCTTCCTGTGTCATTCCCAATTGTGTTCGCAGATGACGTATTTGCTTTCCTGTTGTAATATTCGTCTGTTCCTGGTTCAAAATAGTTTCTCCTCTCTGATACTGATTTTATCAATGATATTTCGCAATAGCCAGCAATGAACGCTTGCATTGCGCAAGACGTTACATTATCTTCTGAAACATATAGCGCACCTTGTCCAGGCGGCTGTTTGGACGGCGGGGCTGGATGACTGGCTTGCCGACAGCGGCCTGATACCCTTTCAGTTCTGTAAGGCATACGCTCTGCCCGTTGGTGTAAAAGGCCAGATCAGTACGGTATGCCTGTATACAGCGGGCGGGAATCTCGCCAGTAAAGACAACTTCATCCTTTTTTTCCTGGACCGTTTCGATGGTGGCACAGTATTTCGGTGCATCATGATAAGCCCTGGAAAGATATTCCCGGGGCGCATAGAGGGTGAAGGAGAGATAAGGTTCCAGCAGTTGCGTCCCTGATTCCTTCAATGCCTGTTCCAATACAATCGGGGCCAATGAGCGGAAGTCCGCCGGCGTGCTGACCGGACTGTAATAAAGCCCGTATTCAAAGCAAATCTTACAGTCCGTTACGTTCCAGCCGAACAAGCCCTGCTCCAGCCCGTAACGGATACCATCCCTGACAGCGTTTTGAAAACTCTGGTTCAAGTATCCCAGCGAAACCCGGCTCTCGTATTGTACACCGGAGCCAAGCGGGAGTGGTGTAACAGACAGTCCGATGGATGCCCAAAACGGGTTGGGCGGCACCTCGATATGGATGGTGTGGCTGGCTGCTTTGAGCGGCCGCTCCATATAAATGACGGTGGGTTCCTTTACCACTGTTTCAAGCTTGTATTTTTCCGACAGCAAAGCGGAAACAACCTCCAACTGCACCCGGCCCAAAAAAGAAAGAATGATCTCATGGGTGATGGAATCCACCTCGCAGCGCAAAAGCGGGTCAGTATCCGCAAGTTGCGTAAGAGCGTCCAGCAGCCGTTCTCTTTGCGCTGCCGTTTTCGGCGCAATCGACGTCCGCAGCATGGGGAGGGGGTCCTCACGCCACCTTTTACGAGGGAGCCGGGTTGGGTCCCCTAATACATCGTTTAACCTCACGCTGTCGCTGGGAAGGATAACAATTTCACCCGGATAAGCGGTGTCTGTCCGAACAATTTCCCCTTTGGATGGAATACGCATCTCTGTGATTTTCAGCTTTTCTCTCCCGGCCAGGGCCACCGTATCCCGCAGGCGCAGCGTTCCGCTGTATAGCCGTAGATAGACACGCCGCTGGCCGCAATCTGTATACTCCACCTTGAAAACGCTGCCGCATAGGGCGGCGCTCCCCTGTTCCCCAATCGGTTGGAACAGCCCTGTCACCGCATCCATCAACGGTTGAATGCCAAGGCCCTTTTTGGCGCTGCCATAATAGACCGGGAACAGGGAGGCGTCTTGAACCCGCCGCTGTTCCTCCCGCACAAGTTTTTCCCGGCTGATTGGTTCTCCTGCGATATACTTTTCCAATAATTTATCGTTATTTTCGATGACCGCATCCCATGCTTCTATGTCGGTATTTTCCTCCAGGACTATTTCCGGGGACAGCGACACCGTCTGCTTGATGATAATATCGGCGGAGAGCTTATCCCGAACAGACTGAACCACGCTCTGCAAATCAACGCCAGCCTGGTCGATCTTGTTGATAAAGATAACGGTGGGAATGTTCATTTTCCGCAGGGCATGGAACAGAATACGGGTCTGGGCCTGCACGCCATCTTTAGCGGAGATCACCAAGATGGCCCCATCTAAAACAGCCAAAGAGCGGTACACCTCCGCCAAAAAATCCATGTGGCCGGGCGTATCCACAATGTTGACTTTACATCTGTGCCACTGGAAGGAAGTGACTGCCGCTTGAATGGTAATCCCACGCTGCCGCTCCAAAAACATGGTGTCCGTCCTCGTTGTCCCTTTTTCGACGCTCCCCGGTTCTGAAATGGCTCCGCTGGCATATAGCAGGCTCTCCGTCAAGGTCGTCTTTCCAGCGTCTACATGGGCAAGAATTCCAATATTGATTATTTTCATGTGATTGTCCTCCCTTTACTGCCCCGAAGGGCATAAAAATCCCCAGCAGTAAAATACTTTTACCACTGGGGATGATAATTTGCGGACATACACATATACAGCATACACCTGTTTGTGAGTGCTGTTTTTGGGGATATGTCAAAATTGATAAGGCAAAAGTATTCTTGAATTGGGTACAAAAAACTAAGCCCCTACAAAAGGGACTATCATAATCCTTTGTTCCCACTATTTGATTATAGTTTTATTTAAGAATACCTTGCCGCATATTTTTTACTCCTTTTCTGGAATTGAATTTATTATATCACATCAGTTTTAGGAAAACAAGTATCTAAAAGAAATTTTTCTTCCCCTTATATGTAACAATCATACCGGCTTCCTAACGTTCAGAATGGTTTCTACTGTCTGCTGCGGTGTTTGGTTGGAATTGTCCAGCCAAAAGCCGATCCGTGGTGTTGTCTGCATAAATGTATCGTATAAGGTTTCAACCGTAAAGCCGGAATAGCCTGTTTTCTCCCTGTATCGTTCCCTTTCTTTTATTGTTTCCACATCTGGACAAAGAACGACAACCTCAACAGGGTATTTATGCAGATAATTTATCATTCGGTTTAATTCATCACCGTAGTAGTTATCTTGGATCACTACAGAAAAGCCGTTGTCAAAGTATGACCTTGCCGCATCAGCAGTCAATTTGTATCGAAGGTACAGCTGGCGGACTGCTTCCGCTGATGGGGTAGCTGACATATTTTCTCTGCCTGAAATAATCATTTTTCGGAACACATCACCACGAAGATGGACGCATTTTTCTATTGATTTTGCCAGTAAATCGGAAACTGTAGATTTTCCAGAAGCCATTAAGCCTGTAATGAGATAAATTTTTTGTTTCATTTCACTTCCTCCGGCACAAAAAATATGTACATGTAACTAATTCAACACATTTATAATTTGAATAGGGACATTATAGCATTTACTAAATACAAATTCAATGTATACGGAAAGAAAGATATAAGGAGTGGGAGGGATTCCGCCGTAGTCGGCATTGTAGGAAAATCCAAAAGTTTAGATTTTCCCACAATGCTTATCTTTTGGTCTTTGGTTCGGAATAGTGTAGTGCTGGCGGTCTATCTCTTGTTTTCGGTTGCTTGCTTCCTTACCGTACATGAGCATTTTGTCTGGGCGTATCGGAGCCCTATACCTTCCTGCCAGGCGGCGAAGAGGAATGCCCCCAGGGAAAAACCCGGGGAAAGGGCGCCTATTTTACCCTGGAGCTCATGCCGGAGCTGGCCCCGGGAGAGCGGAAGGAGCTTTGGTTCACTCTGTCCGCCTCCTCCCTATCGCCGGAAGAGGCGGAGAGGACCTGCCGCCGTGTGCAGGGCAGGCGGGAAGAGCTGCTGCGGGAGAAGCGGGAGGTTTACGAAGCCTTGGCGGAAACGGCTGCGTTGCGGTTCCCGAAGCGTCCCGAAATCGAGGAGACCTACCGCTGGACCCAATACCTCAACGACTGGATTGTGCGGGACGTGGAGCAGGTGGGCAGGGGCGCCGTGGCGGGTTATGCGGAGTTTCCCTGGTGGTTCGGCCACGACACCGCCTATCTGGCCCCTGCGCTGCTGATGCAGGGGGACGGGGAGACGGTGAAGAGCACCCTGCGGCTGATCAAGGCCGCCTCCTGCCGGGAAAACGGCAGCGGCCGGGTGGTGCATGAAATCTCCAACAACGGGGTGGTGTTCTATGAGGGCATGACCACGGAGACGCCGCAGTTTGCGGACGCGGTGTGGCGCACCTACTGCTGGACCGGGGACGAGGATTTCCTGCGGGAGATGTACCCCTTCTGCCAAAAAGGCGCGGAGTATCTGGACTCCCTCTGTGTGGATGGGCTGCCCACAGGCTACGGTGTCACGGAAATCGCGGGGCTTGACTGTATCTGCTGCGATACGGCGGTCCACGCTGTCCGGGATTACCAGGCGCTGATGCAGATGGCGGGGGCTCTGGGAAAGCAGGAGGAGGCGGAGCGGTACAGGCTGCGTATGGAGGAAACCTTCAGCGCCTTTGAGCGGCTGATGTGGCTGGAAGAGCAGGGGCTTTACGGGGATATGGCCGCAACGAAGGAAGAAATCCTGCCCCGCGCCCAAACCTGGCAGATCACCCTGAAGGGCTTTCCCATCACCGACGTGGATGAAATCGAAGGGTATGAGAGCTGCAAGCAGGATAAATCTCCGGAGGAGGAAGCGGAGAAGCTGCGGCTGCGGGAGCGGATGCAGGCTGTGATCCGGGAGGCGGAAACCATGGAGGAGGGGGAGCGCCGGGCCTTTTTCCTGTTTGGCCTGGGTCATTCCGCCCTGCCCGTGGAATATGGCTTTGTGGAACAGGAACGGGCCGCGGCCATCCTGGAGAAGACGGGCTCCGGCTTCCGGCCCGCAGAAATTGCGGGGGAACACATCATGCCCATCGGCACGGGCCACCGCATTGTGGCGGAATATGCCGCCGGGAACCCGGAGCGGGTGCTGGAGGGGATGCAGCTGGTGGCGGAAAGCTTCGGGAGGGTCACCCCGGGCGCCACCAGTGAAATCTATCCCGATTCCGGCTGCTTTGTCCAGGCCTGGAACAGCTTTGCCACCATGTGGCCCGTGGCCGCCTGCATCTTCGGCGTCTCTCCCGACGCGGCCCGCAAAAGGCTGAGCCTCAAGCCCTGCCTCTGTGAAGAGATGGACGGGGTGGAGCTGAAGAACCTGGTGATCGGCGGGGAGCGCTTTACCCTCCGGGCCCATGTGGGGGAGGAAACCTGGGTGGAGCTCAGCGCTCCGGAGGGCTGGACCGTGGAGTGCACCCTGCCTCTGAAACCCATGAACCGGTGAGTCCGGTTTCGCGTCACAAAGAGGCGTTTCTACAGCCGAAGTAAAGCAAGATGGTTTTCCAAAAAGCAAAGCGCCGGATCAATCCTGATCCGGCGCTTTGCTTTTTGGAATGAGAACGTGAAGCACTGCAGGTGTGGAACCCTGGGCAGAAGAAAAGGGAACGGCCCGTGAAACGGACGGCCCGGTTACTGGGGGCCTGCCGTGTGGTGCAGGGACATGGGCTTCACGTTGAAATTCGAGCGGTACTCCGTCTCCTGCCAGAAGATATCCTCGGCCACCAGGCATTCCGGGTTCAGGGCGACGCCCTCCAGGATGAGTTCCTTAAATTTCTTGTAGCCCGCCCGGTCGATGAGGTGTCCGCCGTGCAGGTATTCGGGCTTGTAATCCATAACCCAAGCGGAGAATTTCTGCCAGTTGCGCAGCGCGCTGAGAACCACCTCCTCGGTGGCCCAGTTAAGGAACATCTTGCCGGTGCGGGGGGTCTGGCGGCCTGTGCGCCCGCCCAGGATCACCCGGTAGAACTTGGTTTCCTGCCGCGTCCAGGCGCTGGCGGGGCAGGCGCGCACGCATTCGCCGCAGCCGATGCAGCAGCAGGCGTCCTTTTCGATTTTTCCGGTGTTTTCATTGAGGGAAAGCACCCGGGTGGAACCTTTCTCGCAGGCACGGACGCAGGCCCCGCAGCCAATGCAGCGCTCCGGATGGTAGGTCATCTTCGCCACCCCGATGATGCCGAAATCGCAGAGATGGGCCTTGTTGCAGTCGTTGGGGCAGCCTGCAATGTTGATTTTGATATGGTAATGGCTGGGAAAGATGATGGGTTCGATTTTCCTAGCCAGCTCAAAGGTGTTGCAGTTGGCGCAGATGCAGTGGTAGTTGCCGATGCAGGCCGTGATGTTGCGGGCGCCGATGGTGGGATAGCCCCCCTCCGGGTCCCAAGGCTGGGGTTCCTGGGAGACCGTGTCCAGATCCACGCGGCAGAGCTGTTCGTCCACCTCGCGGATATACTGCTCCAAATAGGCATTGACGGCCGGGATGTTCCCGTAGGGAATTCCGGTGATGTCAAAGGTCTGGCGGGTGCCGAAATGGAAGTTCCCATCTCCCCAGGTCTTGGCGATATGCTCGATTACAGAGAGGTAGGCCGCGTCGAGAAAGCCGCCCGGAACACGCATCTGCAGCATGAATTCGCCGGGCACCTTGGACTGGCGGAAGCAGTTGGTACGGGCCTTTTTGATGTTGATATCCTGATTCATAACTCCCGGCTCCTTTCTCAGTCCACAAGCCTGCGGGCCACCGTGTAGGGAAACACGGGTCCGTCCAGGCAGACGTATACCTCATCAATCCGGCAGTGCCCGCATTTGCCCACGGCGCAGGACATCTTCCGTTCAAAACTCATCCAGATTTTTTCCGGGGCCGCGCCGCATTTGAGCAGCTCCAACCCGGTAAATTTCATCATGGGCGGCGGCCCCACCACGATGACGGCGTACTGGTCTCCAAAGGTGTCAAAGGGGATTTCCCCCACGAATTCCGTCACCAGGCCTGTGCGCCAGCCTTCCTTGGTTCCGGAGTCCAGCGTGTAGACGGCGGAAAAGCTCTCCTTCCAGCGCTCCAGCTCCTCCCGGAACACAATCCCCTCTTCATTCTTAAAACCGCAGATCAAATGGACGTCCCGGACGAAGGAGGGGTTCTCTTCCAGATGCCGCAGCAGGGACCGTACCGGCGCGACGCCGGTACCCCCGGCAACCACCACCAGATGTTTCCCCTGGAGCTGTTCCAGGGGCCAGCCCTTTCCGTAGGGCCCCCGCAGGAACAGCACGTCGCCCGCCTGCTTGGAGAAGATGCAGTCCGTCACCCGGCCGACAGACCGGATGGTAAATTCCAGCCATCCCTCTCCCTGGGCGGAAACGGAGATCGGCGCCTCGCCCACCTTGGGGATGGAGAGCTGCATGAACTGGCCGTGCTGGGGTTTGGCGTCCGTGGCGACCCGGAAGGTCCACTCGTGCCCGCTCTCCCGGTGAACCTTTAAAATCTCGCAGGGCATTGGTAAAACAGGATTCTGCATAAGGGTTCCCTCCTTTACGGCTGTACGCCGGCGCCGGCCTGAGCCCGGCTTTGTTCCTCTTGGATTTCCTGCACGGCGGCGGACATTTTACGCACGGTTTCGACGATAGAGATGAATTCCGGGCAGCGGTGGATACAACGCCCGCAGCCCACGCACATGTGGGACTCCCCGAAGCGGGCCTTGTAATCGTGAAATTTGTGCAGCACCTTGTAGCGCATCCGGTCGCCCGGGGTGGGCCTGAGCTCCCGCTGCCCCGCCATCTGGTCGAAACCGGCCACCTGGCAGGAGGCGGCCACACGGCGCCGTTCCCCTACCTCGGCGTTGTCCCCATAGAGTACATCCCGGGTGGTAAAGCAGGTGCAGGTGGAACAGGCCACCGTGCAGCTGCCGCAGGAGGTGCAGCGGCTGTCGAATTCCTTCCACATGGGGTGCTTCTTCAGCGCCTGGTACACGCCTTCATCGGAGAGGTCCGGCGGTTCCACCTTCAGGACGTTCTCCTCCACAAACGCAGGGGTATAGCTGGTTTCCGGCATGCCCTGGAAATAGGGGAGGAACGCCTCCTCCTTAAGCTGTACCTGCATCCCCTCCGCAGAGAATTTCACCGCCATGGAACAGTCCTCAGTCCGGTTGGTCCCCATGGAGACGCAGAAGCAGGTGTCGTCCCCGCCGCCGCATTCCATCATGGCGAATTTCACCAGGTTCCGGACGCGGGTGTAATAGAAGTCCTCAAACCCGCCGTTCCCGGCATAGATTTTCGCCTGGATGCGCTGGGCGTGGATGTCGCAGGGGCGCGCAAACAGCAGGATGGGTTTTTTCGGCCCTTTGCTCTCCCGAAATTCATCTTCTGTAAAGTAGAACAGCGTCTGCTGAATCGGGGAGACGGCCTCCTTTGCCGGATAGTCGGATTTTGTTTCCCATACAATGTCGCTGAACTTTTCCACCCGGTCGTACCGGACGATATCCGTGTCGGAATACCGCCCCGCTTTTGGAAAACGTTTCGGCGCGCAGACTGTAAAGTCCCTGGACAGCGCCCTGAGAACCTCATCCGCCTGGGCCGCGCTCAATGCATATTCCATTTCCAAACCTCCCTTGGCTGTCAAAGCCGCGCTGCGGCTGCAGCCTTATTAACAGTATAATAGCACATTGCATGAATCTGGAAAAATGATTGTTATTTATTGGAGGATAACAAATTCTTATGGTTCCTGACAGAGCTCCCGGAAAATGCTGTGGAATTCCGCCTCGTAAATGCTGCCCTTCCGCCAGAGAAAGGTGAATTCATGATAAACCTCAAAATCCGCCAGCCGGACCTTCTGTATGGAGCCCTCCTGCAGCTCCTTTTCCACGGCTTTCTGGTAGAGGAAGGTGATGCCGCAGTCCGCCTTTACCAGCTCTTTAATCACAAGCAGGTCGCTGATTTCGACGATGTGCCGGAAGTCCGAAAAGCGGCAGCCCTTTTCCCCCAGGACCCGTTCCAGCACCTCCCGGCTGCCGGAGCCGGGGTTCCGCAGGATCAGGTTTTCCCGGAACATCCCGGAAAGAGTCAGCGGCTGCGGGGGGAGCGCATGGCGGGAAGAGCAGACGCAGATGTAGGGCTCCATGGTCCACAGCAGGGAATCGAACTCGCTTTTGGTGTAATAGCCTTCCACCACGGCAAAGTCCAGCTTTCCTTCGTTCAGGCTGTTGAGCAGGTTCTGGGTGTTGTCCACCAGCATGTGCACGTCGGTCTGCGGGTGCCGGTGCAGAAATTTGGCCAGCCGGGCCGGCAGGGCATATTCGCCGATGGTCAGAGTTGCGCCGAAGCGCAGGGACTGGCGGACGTTTTCCAGATCCTGCAGGTCCCGCTTCAGCTTCTGTTCGTCGTGGACCATGGCGGTGGCGGCCCAGCGCAGCTGTTCGCCCGCAGGGGTTAGGCGCAGCTGTTTGTTGCGGTACTCAAAGAGCTCTGTTCCATAATATTTCTCCAAATACTGAATATGCTGGGTCACCGCGGGCTGGGTGATATTTAAGGCTTCTGCCGCCCTGGTGAAATTCAGGGTCCGGCAGGCCTCCAGAAACGTTTCCATACGAAAGTCAAGCATTTCGCCCTCTCCTCTCCTTTCCTTCCAGTATAACGCGGCGCGGCGGATTTTCAAGCTTAAAATCCGGATATGGCGCAGGGCAAACAGGCCGGCCAGCCGCGAAGTAGCGCAGCTGGCCGGCCTGTTTGCCCTGAAAAGGGATTTTTTTATTTTGAAGCTCTGCAGGCGAAAGGCCCCTGCGGCTGCCGCCCGCGGCCCGGCCGTCAAATCCGGAGCCGAAGGGAGCGGCGCTCACACCAGCATGGAGCCCGCATCCAGACGAATGCCCGCGCCGGTGATGTTCGAGGCCTCTTCCCCCGCCAGATACAGGGCGAGAAAGCCCGCGTCCTCCGGGTCGCACATGCCTCCCAAGGGATGGCCGGGGTTCCTTTCAATTTCCGGAAGCCTGCGCACCTTGAAGGGGAAGCCGCCGGTCTTCCCCTCGATACGGCAGCCGCCCAGCTCGACGGCGTTCACCGTGATGTGGGAGGAGGCCAGCTCCAGCGCGGCCTCTCTGGTAAACATGCGGATGGCTCCCTTGGTCATGGCATAGCCCGGGTCGAACAGGGTGGGGCGCTTGCCGTGGATGGAGGACAGGTTGACGACCCGGGGGCTCCTGCTCCGCCGCAGATAGGGCAGGCAGGCCTGCAGGGCCCGCCAGTAGCCGCCGATGTTGATGTCCCACACCCGGCGGAACGTCTCTTCGTCGTACTCGTGGAGGAAGAGGTTGGGCTGCAGGGCCGCGTTGTTTACCAGCACGTCGATGCCGCCGTACCGCTCCGCCGTGGCCGCGGCCATGGCCTCCAGCTGGGCCCGGTCCGTCACGTCGGCCCGGTACAGGAACGCCTCCCCTCCCATGGCCTGAATTTCCGCCAGGGTCTTTTCCGCCAGCTCCCGGCTGCTGTTCCAGCCGATGCACACCCGCATGCCGGCGGCGCAGAATACCCGGGCGATGCCCGCGCCCACGCCTTTTCCGCCTCCGGTGATCAGCGCCGTGCGGCCTTTCGGAGAGGGGCGGCGGGGATCTCCGTGCAGGAAGGGAGCGGGGACCTCCGGATCCGCGGGCCCTTCGGGGCGCTTCCCGGTTTCCTGCTCCCCATAGTACAGGCTCATACCGCCGTCCGCCCGCAGGTCCGCGCCGTTGAGCAGGGCCGCCTCCCCGGAGAACAGGAAGGAGAGCAGCCCGGCCAGCTCCTCCGCCTCCGGCAGGCGTCTTCCGGGATACTGCAGCTGAGGTTCGTTGTACAGGTTGGAGCGGCTGTTCCGGTTGGACAAATCGCTTTCCATCACGCCCCGCTGCACATAGTGGCAGGAGATGCCCTTGGGGGCAAAATCCAGGGCGGCCTCCCGGCAGAGCATTTGAACCGCGGCGCAGCCCAGGGAGTGGAGAAAGGCGCAGCCGGTGGGCTTTTCCGCGTGCAGGTCCCCCAGGAATACCAGGCTTCCCCCGCGCAGGGCATTCCCGGCCGCCCGGGCGGTCTGCAGTGCGCTTCCCCCGCGCAGGGCATTCCCGGCCGCCCGGGCGGTCTGCAGTGCGGCCAGGGGCCCTTCCCGGAAAGCCCGGTCCCAGAGCTTGTCGTCCGCCAGGGCGACGTCGGCCCTCAGGGGCGGCGGGGCGGGGTGCAGGACACAGGTCTCGGGCCCCAGCCCGCGCAGCAGCTGTTCCAGCCCTTCCTGATCCAGAGGGTCGATCCGCACCTTCCGGCAGTTTTCCGGCACAGGCTCTTCGGAAAGGCAGTTGAGCACAACGGAAAAGCCCCTGTCCGAAAGGCTGCGGGCCAGCCTGCGGGCCACAGGTCCCCGGTCGTCTGTCAGAAAAACCGGTTTCCCGGCCCGGGATGGCGGATAAGGTTTGCCGGCCCCACCCGGGACCGGTACAAAAGCATGCTCCATAAAAAAACTCCTCCAAAACTCCAGCCGTGCAATTCACGGCCTTTTTCACCGCTCAATATACGCCGCCGCGCCGCAAATTGCAAGCCCCAGTTGAAAAGTTTTGCCCGGGCTTTCCCAAAGCCCGGGCGGCTTGCTGAAAACACAGTCTGCAGAAAAAGCGGCGTTACGAGGGATAGGTCCGCGGTGTTTTTGTAAAAAAAGCGGGAATGGACCCTCGTACGGCGCCTTCCCTGGTGAAAAGAGAAGGCGCGGCTTTACGCGGGCTTGGCGGGAAGACGCAGCCCTTCGAAGAAAGCGTCAAAGGAATGAATTCCATAAATCTGTTTTAGAGCGATCAAAACGCTGATACGCACGCTGTATTTCCCCTGCTCCATTTTGGCCAGAATGTCCTCCGTCATGGGGACGCCCAAGAGCTCCAGCTGTGCGGAAGCGTCCCGCTGTGTCAAATTCGCCTTTTTGCGCAGAGCCTTGAGGTTTTGTCCAATGGAGAGATCCTGTTTTAACTTGTTTGACATAAGCGCCTCCTGAAATCAGAAACAGTTTCCGGATGAATACATCCATCTTGATTCTAACCTAAATTCTATGGTATGATTGGATAAATACATCCAGTTAATACCATGGAAAGTAAAAGGAGGCTGCTAAACAATGGAAAGCGGTAAGGATAAAGAATTTTACGATATCTTAGAAGAGATGGGTAAGTTACCTATTGGGATACAAAGAGCTCTTTGGTGGGTAATCAGACATCTTGATTTTATTGAAGCAGTATGCAAAGAAACTAATATGACTGTAGAAGAATTTGAAAGATATGAAGTAATTGCGAGAGAAAAGAATGATTACCTATTTCTAGTTCTTATTCAAGTGGTACAACAAATATATAAAAATAGTAGCGATAGTGATAAAACCAGAAATTAGTAAAGCAAAAAACTATAAAATCATCTATCCGTGTGCTTCAGGCGGATATAGGTAGATGAAACATGTATGCTATTGAAGCTGTGTCCTTTTACCCTTTTGCCTGCCGCAGGAGCCGGGACGACGGTTCTCTTATTCTGCCTGGGAGAGGGCCATTCAGCCCTCCTCCGCCTGTGCCGCGGGCAAAGGGGAGCCTTTCTGTTTCAGCCGGTAGAGGGCGAAGCCCAGAAGCCCGGCGGCGAAGATGAGGGAGGCGCAGGTGAACATGACGCCGTAACCGGCGCTGTCCGCCCCGCAGGCCCCCACCATAGCGCCGGCCAGCATGGGGCCCAGCCCCTGGCCCACGTCCCCGCCGATGTAAAAGGTAGAGGAGGCCACGCCGCTTTTTTCCGGCGGCAGCAGCTTCAGGGAGGCCGCCTGCAGGGTGGGCTGGCCGCTGCCCTGGCCCATGGCCTTGAGCACCGCCGCCAGGGAGACCATCCACAGCGCCCCCGCACGGCCTAAAAGCAGCAGCGCGGCGCCGTCCAGCAGCATGGCGGGGAACACCAGCAGCAGTCCGTTTTTACGGTCAGAGAGCTTTCCCGCCAGAGGCCGCACCAGCAGCAGTACCGCAGCGTTTACAGTGAAATAGAGGCCGATGTTGACGATCCCGCGCACGTCCCCCAGCAGGGCTATATAGGAGCCGATGATGCCGTTGCTCATGGAGAACAGGCCGCCCAGCAGGGCCAGGGGCAGCACTTTCAGGGAGACCAGGTCGTCCAGGCGGATACCTTTCCGGGCGGTTCCCTTGGGCGAAGGGGGTTGGGTGAGGGGGATGAGCAGGGCGAAGCCCGCTGCTGCGAACAGCAGGATGCCGGAGATGACGTAGGAGAGCCCGAAGCCGAAGGCATCCCCCAGGGAAAGGCCCAGGGAGGGGCCTATGGCGGTGGCGAAAATATTCACCAGGCCGTAATACCCCACGCCCTCCCCCAGCCTGCTGCGGGGGACCAGGGAGGCAATCATGGTGACGTTTACGGTGCCGCTGAAAGCGAAGGCCACACCGTGCAGGATGCGGAACGCAATCAGCAGCGGCACTGTGCGGGAGACGGAATAGCCCAGCGCCGCCAAGCCCATGACGCAGGTGGAAAAAATCAGCAGCCTTTTGCGGTTGACCCTGTCCGCCACCAGACCGCTGAAGGGCCGGGCAACCAGGGCGGTGATGGAGAAGAGTCCGGAAATCACCCCCGCCGCGGCGACGGAGGCGCCCAGGCCCACCGCGTATTTGGTGATGGTGGGGTTTACCATGTAAAAGCAGGTGGAGGTCATGGTACCCATGGCGATGAGCAGCAGATAGGAGCCCGTCCACAGCTTTTCTTTTTGTGTTTGAGACTGTTTGCCCATGGAATTGTCCGTGCCTGCAGGCCTGCGCCGCCCCGTGGGGGGAGGCGGGCCGCGGCGTCCTTTCTTCTGTTTTGTTTCAATACTTTTAAAAAAGAGGCCGGACGGCGCAAGCTTTCTTGCACCGTCCGGCTGTTTTATCCGGCGCTGTGCGCGCCGGGAAGGTTCCCGCAGTACCGGCTCAGTGGAGAACGGTGACGTTTTTCTTCGGCGCGAAGGGGTTGGGGGCCACCGGCATGAAGGCCTCATAGAGGGCGTCGTCGAAGTTGTGCAGGACCTTGCAGTCCCGGTCAAAGATCATGGTAGCCACGTCTCCGGGCTTGCAGGGCGTCCATTCCGGCAGGGAGGGGCAGCTGGGCACGCCGTACCGGGCGAAGTTTACCCAGGCGGAAGCCATCCTGTCCTCCAGCTGGTCGGATACGCCGGGGATGTTGCAGATGAGCACCTTGTCCGTGTTGTGGAAGAAGAAGGGGATGTCGGAGCAGTGCCAGGCCGGCTTGCCGTCATCCATGGGAAATTCGTAGGTAAAGAGGTAGTTGTAAGTGGGGGCTTCGGGATGCTCCGCCTTTTTCAGGGCGAAATCCTTGCTGGGCTTGCGGGAGAAGCCGTCCAGCACCAGCAGGTCGGTGAGGTTCTTTTCCGGATAGCATTCCCGGAACAGCTTCGCCAGGGTATCGGCAGCGTCTCCGTACTCCTCGCGCAGCATGGCCATCTGCTCTTCCTCGGTGAGGTCGTATTTGTGGGGGACGCCGGGGCCGAAGCCGAACTCCGCCATCACGGTGCCCACGATGACCGGGATGGTCTTGGCATGGTCTGTAAAGCCCACGCTCCGGGGCTCGCCCAGGTAGAAATCGTTGGGGGTGGGGGCGCAGCCCACATAGCCGCCCGCCGCCTTGATGGCGGGGCTTACCTTCTTGTAGGCCTCGGCCAGCGCCTCATAGGGCAGGGTTTCCAGCTTTTCAATTTCATCCGCGGTGAGGCCCAGCTCCTTGAGCATGCCGTCCACCAAGGGGCGGCTGTCTGTGGAATCGCAGAACATGATGCCGTCGGCCACGCCGCTCATGATGATGCCTTTGTGGAACAGGCCGTCCGCCGCGGGAGTCTGCATCAGGGAAGAAACCTTTCCGCCGCCGCCGGACTGGCCAAAAATGGTGACGTTCTCAGGGTCGCCGCCGAAGGCCGCGATGTTGTCGTGCACCCACTGCAGGGCTGCAACCAGGTCGGCGTTGCCCGCGTTGCCGGAATTCTTGTATTTTTCGCCGTAGGGAGAGAGGTCCAGATAGCCCAGGATGTTCAGCCGGTGGTTGAGCGTGACCACAACCACGTCTCCGAACTTCGAGAGATTCTCGCCGTCGTAGGCCATCTGCTCAATGGAGGAGCCCGCGCTGAAGCCGCCGCCGTGCAGCCATACCATGACGGGTTTTTTGGCCTCTTCACAGAGAGACTGGCTCCAGATATTCAGGTACTGGCAGTTTTCGTCCTTGGGCCAGTAGCGGTGGGGCACCATGATCTCGCCCACAGCGGTTTCTTTGTCCAACATGGGGGAGACATAGCCGTAGGAGAGGGCGTCTTTCACGCCGTCCCAGGGCTCCACGGGCCGGGGCATCTGGAAACGGTCCGCATCGGCATATTTGATGCCGTGGAAGGTGTAGGTGCCGTCCACACAGAAGCCGCGCACTTTGCCGGCCTTGGTGGAGACAACGGGTTCGGTGGTGGAGCACACAAATTTCTTTGCCATGATTTTTTACTCCTTTTCTCCAAAAGCATATTTTTTATAGGTACAGTATAGCGGGCCCCAGGGGGGAACCGCTATAACGCCCGTGCTGTAAATTGGCATTTTTGTGCCGCCGCGCAGGGCGGCCCGGAAGGAGGCCGCTTTATGCGCCGTATGCCTTCCGGTATTCGTTGGGGGCCAGGCCGGTCTTTTTTTTGAAGAGCTTGGAAAAGTAGGAAAAATTGGAATAACCCGCCTTCACGGCGATGATGCTGACCGGGTAGGAAGTGGTGGAGAGCAGGTTTTGGGCCAGCTCAATTTTCCGGTTGGTGATGTAGTCCGCCAGGGGTTCCCCTGTCTCCTTGCTGAACAGGTGGGAAACGTAGCTTTCCGACAGGTAAACCTGTTCGGCCAGCTCCTTCCGGGTTAAATCCAGGTCCAGGTGGGCGTTGATGTACTCCTTGAGCTGGTTTACCAAGGCGTGCTCGGTGCTGCCCTGAAGCAGGGGCAGCGTCTTGTTGTATTCCAAAAGGGCGTCGAACCAGGCGCGCAGGTCGTCCGCGGAATTTCTGGCCCGGACCAGCAGGGCCAGGTAATTGTTGGTGGTGTAGATGTCCCCCTCCTTCACGTTGCGCATCCGCAGCGAGGCGAAAAAGGCCCCCATGATCTGCTGGTAGAAAAAGAAGAGCACATTGGCGGAAACGCCCGGGGTGCGGCCGATCTTTTCCAGGCAGCTTTCCAGCTCCTCCCGCAGCTTGCCGTCCTCCCCGTGGGAGAAAAAGCGGATCCAGCTTTCAAAGTCGGTGTAGGGGGCCAGCATGGCGCTGAGCCGCTCCACCTCCTCCCTGGGCGGACGGGGATGTTCGGGAAAGACAATGCCGCGCACGAAGGGGTCCGATTCCTCGAAGGCCCGCAGCTTCCGGTACTGTTTGTCCAGCCCGTTGAGGGGGACGGCGCTGCTGGCCAGGCAGCTGCAGTGGATGGAGAGGCTTTGGGCGCAGGCGTCCAGCCACAGCTTCAGGGTCTCGTACAGCCTGCTGTTCTGCTGCTCGCGCATGACCGCCAGCAGATGGATGTCGTCCAGCTGCAGAAAGAACACGTTGTCCGTCTCCCCCGCAAGCTCCGCGCACTGGGAAAACAGGGCGCAGATGTTGTTGATGGCGCTCTCCGTGTCCCACCGGCCCAGGGAGACATGCTCATCCTTCACCGTGAGCAGGACCAGCATGTATTTTTTCCGGACGTCCGCCGGGATGCCCAGCAGCAGGATATCTTTGGCGATGCTTTCCAGCCTTTTATTGCTCTCGGTGAGGATCAGGTTCGTCCAGAAATGCCGCACCAGGACCTCCCGGTTTTCGATGACCGCAGTGCCGATTTCCGAAAGCCCTCGGTTTTCCCGTTCGTTGTAGATGTGGTTCATCAGCCGTTTCAGGCTCAGCTCCAGCTCCCGGTAATCGATGGGCTGCACCAGGTATTCGAAGCTGCCCAGCTTCAGGGCGGTCTGGGCGTAGTCGAACACCGCGTGGGAGGTGAGGAAGATCCCTTCGGTGCGGGGATAGTTCTCCCGCACCCAGCGGAAGAGCTCCAGCCCGTTTTCAATGGGCATTTCAATATCGCAGACCAGGATATCCACGGCCTGCGCCTGGAACCATTCCTTTGCCTGCAGCGCGGAATTGGCTGTCAGCACCTCCGGAGAGCCCAGGGCTTTCCAGTCCACCCCGGCCAGGATGCCGTCCAGCACACTTTGCTGATCGTCAACCAGCAGCAGTACCATTTGCAGTTTCCTCCTTTTTGCTGTTGACGGGCAGGAAAATTTCCGACACCGCGCCGTCTTTGTTGCTGAGAATAAAGTAGGCACGTTCCCCGTAAATCAGGGAAAGCCGCGCCCTGAGGTTGAAAAGGCCGATGTGCCCCTTCAGCCGCCCCGCGTCCTCGGCGTAAAAATCCTCCAGCAGCTGTTCCGGGTATCCGGCGCCGTTGTCGGCCACCTGGATGTGGAGATAGCTCTCCCCATCCAGGTCCTCCAGGCGGATCGCAATGGAGATCCGCAGGGTCCTGCCGTATACGGGGGCGTATTTGATGGAATTCTCCACAAAGGTCTGCAGGATCAGGGAAGGCACCTCAACCTGGGACAGGCCGCTCTCCGCGGAAAGGGTCACATGGATGGGGAAGCCCTTGCCGATTTTCTGGATATTCACATAATTCTGGGTGTGGGTGAGCTCCTCCCCCAGAGGGATCATGGCGGTCAGGTCGTAGGCGATATACTGGAACTGCTCCGAAAGGCTCAGCAGCATTTTCTGAATCTCCTCATTTTTGCCGTTCTGGGCCAGGCCGTACAGGGATTTCAGGGAGTTCAGGTAAAAATGGGGCTTGAGCTGCAGCTGATAGTACTGTAACCGGTACTGCTGCTTTTGCAGCTCCTCCTCGTAAAAGCGGATGCGCAGCTCCTTGATCTCCTCGGTCATGCTGTCGAAGGTGTCGTATACCTGCTGGATTTCCCTGGCCGCCCCGCTGCCGGAGCGCCACTCATAGGCGCTGTTGCGCAGGGAAAGGATGTTCCCCCGCAGGTCCTTCAGGGGTTTTGTGACCCGCCAGTGCAGGAACAGCAAGGTAAAGGCCACGGAAAACGCCGAGAGCAGGATCAGGCCCCAGAAAACGGCCTGAGAAAAACGGAGGTCTGAGATGAGGGAGGCGGAGGAGACGGCGCAGACCAGGATGGCGGGCAGGGTGTCAAACGGATGCTCCACCGTAAGATAGCTGTCTGCGGGAAAAAGGAAAAAGGGGCTGTCTCCGGCGTCGTCCAGGGACAGGAGCTGCTCTTCCGCCACGCCGCCTATCTCCGTGATAGGGACGCCGTCCGGACCGGCAAAATACACCAGCTGATTGGCCGAGGGGGCAAGAACATCCTGAGCCAGGCTGCCGCCCAGCAGAACCGCCTTGCCGATATAGACGCCCCCGCCGCCCACAATCCTTGCCAAAACCCAGCTGTCCCCGGCGGGTTCCAGAAGCCAGCCGGAGGTGTCAAAGCTTTCCTGGGACTGAAGGGCTGTGAAAAAGGAGCTGTAGCGCATGCTGCGCTTATCCTCTGCGGAAATGTCCTGGCCCATGGAGAAATAAAACTGCCTGCCGTCGTAGACAAAGGAGACGCCCGCGCTGCCTGCGGCCACGGAGAGGTCCTGGGATAGGCTGTAGGCGTAATGGTACCGCTCCTCCGGGGTGGCGGCGTTTTTCAGGTACCGCACGTCGATGCTGTTGATGTAGAGGGCGGCCAGCCCGTTCTCAATATCCCGGAAGCTCTCTTCAAAAACAGCCGCAGCGGAGTCGATGCTCATGCGGTAGGACTCTTCCGTCTTTTCAAAGATGCTGCGGATGGAATGGTTGCTGAAAACAATGAACATCAGGTCCACCGGGATAATGGAGACCAGCAGGCAGAGGATGACGGAGGTACGGATGGAAAAGGTTCTTTTTTTCATATGAGAGCCTCCTTTCAAGACGTGATTTACAGAAGAGAAGGACAGGCCTTCCGTACCCCTGTCCCACGTCCGTGATTCAACCTGATACCACACCTGCGGTGGGCGGGCCGCGCTCCACAGCTCTTGGGAGATTCCGGCCTTCTGCCCGTGCCGCAGGCTTCAGTGGCTGTTATAACCATACCTGCGGTGGGCGGGCCGCGCATCTCAATCTCTTCGGTTCTTCAGTTCGCCGTACGCGTCTCAAGTTATTTTATCATTATACCATAAAATTGCAAAAAGTGGTGAGAAAATAAGGCGACAGTACCAAAATTAGGAGAAACACGAAAGTGCAAATTGAAAGCACGGCAGTTATAGCCCCGGACCCGGGAAAGCTGGTACTCTTTAGGCAGGAACACGGCGGCAGCACAGCCGCCGGAGAAAATGGAGGGAAGAAAATTGATGAAACAAGCAAAGGGAAAAAGGCTTTTGGCGGCTCTGCTGGCGTTGGCGATGTTCGTTGGGCTGACAGCCTGCGGCGGCCCGTCTGAAAAGACCAGTTCACCGGGGAATGACAGTTCCGAAAAGAGCGCTGCGGAAAGCGGTTCGAAAGCGGAGAGCTCGGAAGCGTCCGCCGGAACCAACGCTGACCCGGTCACCATCGACATGCTGCTTGTCAGCGATGGCAACAGCAAGGATAAGGAACAGCAGGTGGAGGACGCCATCAACGCCATCCTGGAGCCTGCCCTCAACACCACCGTGAAATTTATGATGGTCTCCTACGCCGACCATACGGAGAAAATCAACCTGGTGCTGGCCTCCGGCGACAAGCTGGACCTGTATGAGCCCTTCCAAAGCTACGACAATTTCTATGCCAACGGCTATATGATGGACATCAGCGGCTACGGCGAGTATTACAAGGACATTGCGGAGCTTTTGGGCGAGGGGTACATGGAGTGCGCCCAGATCGACGGTGTGCAGTACGGCCTGCCCTCCCTGAAGGATCTGGCCCAGGATACCTGCGTCATCTTCCGCACAGACGCGCTGGAGGCGGTCAACGCGGATGTGAACGACATTAAAAATTTCGACGATCTCCACGATGTACTGGTGAAGCTGAAGGAAGCCTATCCCGACATCACCCCCCTGATGGGCGGTTCCCAGGGTTCTGCGCTGGGAAATCTCAGAGGAGATTTTGACAACAACCAAATGGCTGACATCCTGGGCAATGGCCTGGGCGTGCTGATGGATCCTGTGAACAGCACGGAGGTTACCGACTATTACCAGAGCAAATCCTACGAGCAGCTCTGCAATTACATGTACGCCTGGAAGCAGGAGGGCCTGTTGGACCGGGATTCCCTCACCTCCGGCCTGGACCTGATGCGTGCGGGAAAATCCCTGTGCTCCGGCTACGCGCTCTCCCCCAAGGCCACTGCGGAAGCCGGCACAAGCGCCGGAAGCGACGTGACGGCCTGGAAGGTCTATGTGGACGCCAATCCCCTGGCCATGACCTCCAACGCCTGGACCTGGTGTGTGAACTCCAACTGCGAGACGCCGGAGCGGGCCCTGGAAATGCTGAACTTCATGTACACCAACAAGGAAATCCAGAACCTGCTTGCCTGGGGTATTGAGGGCGAGGATTACCAGGTCATCAGCGACGAGGGCGTCGGCGTCATCGATTATATGGAAGGACAGGATTCCGGCACGGTCAACTACTACCAGTGGACCAAGTACTCCTTCCCCAACAACTTCCTGCAGTACGTGATGAAGGGCACCAACCCCCACCAGTGGGAAGAAATGGACGAATGGAACAAATCCGCGGATATCTCCCTGGCCATGGGCTTCAACTTTGACGCCACCAACGTGACCACCCAGATCGCGGCGTGCACCAACGTGGTCAATGAATACAACAACGCGCTGACAGGCGGCGAGTTGGATCCTGCCGTGGCGCTTCCCGAGTTCATCCAGAAGCTGAAGAGCGCGGGCATCGACGAGATCGTGAAAGAAAAACAGACCCAGCTGGACCAGTGGCTTGAAGCCAAAAAGAAATAAAACGGCAGGAAGCCCCGCGGGCACAACCCGGCGCGTGTTTGTGCCCGCGGACTTTCGCAGAGCGGGAGGAAACGGCCCATGGCAAGTATGGGAAAAACAAAAAAGCTGAAAAAGAAGAGGGATTGGAAGCATTTTATCCCCTATTATCTCATGGGCCTGCCCATGGTGATCTATTTGTTCATCAACAACTATATGCCCCTGTACGGCCTGCTGTTTGCCTTTAAGGATGTGAACATGCGCAAGGGCGTGATGGGGAGCCCCTGGGTCGGCCTGAAAAACTTTGAGTTCCTGTTCCGGACGGACGACGCTTTTATCATGACCCGCAACACCGTCCTGTACAATCTGGCGTTCCTGGTTTTGGGGCCTGTGCTGGGCATCACCGTGGCCATCTGCCTCAATTCCATCAAGGGAGGCAGAAGCTCTAAAATCTACCAGACGTCGATTCTGCTGCCCCACCTGATGAGCATGGTGGTGGTCAGCTACATCGTCTACGCGTTCCTCGACCAGAATTCCGGCATTTTCAACGCCCTGCTGACGGCCTTCGGCGGGGAGGGCGTGAACTGGTACGCGGACGCGGGCAAGTGGCCCTTTATCCTGATCTTTGTCAACCAATGGTACAGTATCGGCTTCAGCTCCATCATCTACCTGTCCTCCATCTGCGGCATTAGCCAGGAATACTATGAGGCGGCGGAGCTGGACGGGGCCAGCAAATGGCAGCAGATCACCCAGATCACCCTGCCGCTGCTCAAGGGCACCATCATCATGATGACGATTATGGGATTGGGCCGCATGTTCCGTTCGGATTTCGGACTGTTCTACCAGGTGCCCATGAACACCGGCGCGCTGTACTCCACCACTCAGACCATCGACACCTATGTGTTCCGGGGGCTGATGCAGCTGGGCAACTTCGGCATGTCGGCGGCGGCGGGCTTCTACCAGTCCATTGTGGGCTTTATCCTGGTGGTAACCGCCAATACGGTCATCAAAAAAATAAGCGCGGAAGACGCGCTGTTTTAAGGGGGGAGAGGTATGGTCAATTCGAAATCAGCCAGACGCATGAACGGGGTCTCCCATACGGTGCTGTTCCTTCTGACCTTTCTGGCGCTGGTGCCGTTCCTGATCCTCATCTCCTCCTCCTTTTCCGAGGATACGCAGATCATCAAATACGGCTATTCCATGTTCCCCCGGGGCTTCAGTATGGACGCCTACGGGTATATCCTCACAAACTTTTCCGTCATCGGCCGGGCCTACGGCGTCACCATAGCGGTGACGGTGATCGGCACCGCGGCCAGCCTGATCATCACCAACCTGGGCGCCTACATGCTGTCCCAGGACGACCTTCCCGGGGTGAAGGTGCTGATGTTCCTGGTGGTGTTCACCATGCTGTTTTCCGGCGGGCTGGTGCCTACCTACTACATCTACACCCAGGTGTTCCACCTGAAGGATACCCTCTGGTGCCTGATTGTCCCCAACCTGCTGCTCAACGCGTTCAACATCATCCTCATCCGGAACTATTACCGGTTCAGCATCCCAAAGGCGATTGTGGAATCCGCCCGCATCGACGGCGCGGGGGAGTTTACCACCTTTGTGCGGATTGTATTCCCCCTGTCCCTGCCCATCACCGCCACAGTGGGGCTGCTCACCGCCATCATGTTCTGGAACGACTGGCAGAACGGCCTGTATTACCTCACCGGCACCGAATGGTATTCCATTCAGCAGGTGCTGCGGGTCATGTCCTCCCAGATCACCTTCCTGTCAAACGGCACCGACTCCACCCAGGGAGTCAACCGGGATATCCCCACCACCACAATCCGTATGGCCATTGCCGTGGTGGCAATCGCCCCCATCCTCATCGCCTACCCGTTTTTCCAAAAATATTTCGTCAAGGGGATTACGCTGGGCGCTGTGAAGGAGTAAACTGGATACAAGGACGGCCCGCTTTCCTGCGGGCCCCCTTTTGTCACAATCATTTTTTTGGAGGAGAGTATCAGTATGGTAGTAAAATTCAATTTTCTTTCGAAATATCTGGGCATGCAGACCAACGTCACCATGTGCCTTCCCAGCTTTTCCTTTGCCGACGTCATGAGCGACCGCAAAGAGGTCTATGTGCAGGGCATGAAGTACCAGACCCTGTACCTGCTGCACGGCGGCAGCGGGGACGATTCGGATTACGTGAACTTTTCCAATATCGTCCGGTATGCGGACGACCACAAGCTGGCCGTGGTGATGCCCTGCGACTACAACGGGGAATACACCGACGTGCCCAAGGGCCCGAAATACCTGAAATACATCATGGAGGAGCTGATCCCCCTGACAAGGGCGTTTTTCCCGCTGTCGGACAAACGGGAGGACACCTTCGTAGGCGGCCTGAGCATGGGCGCCGCGGGGGCTATGAAAATTGCCCTCACTTACCCGGAGCTGTTTTCGGCAGCGCTGATCATGTCGGGCGCTGCAAGGCATCCGGACACCCTGAAGCCGGGTTCCCCCTATGCCATGCCGAAAATGGCGCTGGGGCGCGATGAGGAGGATCCGGACGCCATGCCCATGCCCAACCTGTCGGACATTTACGGCACCTGGGAGGAGTTCGCGGCAAGCAGACACAACGCCTACCTGACGGCGGAAAACGACGTGAAAGAGGGAAAGCCCCTGCCGGAATTCTTCTTCGCCTGCGGGCTGGACGACTTTGCCCTGCCCAGATGCCGCCTGGGCTACGAAGAACTGAAGAAGCTGGGCTTTAAGGCCAGCATGCTGGAGCTGCCCGGCTATAAGCACGAATGGGATTTCTGGGACCTCATCCTCAGGAAGGCCATTGGAGAATGGCTGCCCGTCCGGCACAGCGCCATCTATCCGGGAGAATAACCCTCTGCGGGGCGGTTTCTTCCGTCCCGGCGGGATAACTAAGAAAAGGGGAGATATTACATGGCATGTTTTGAACTGAGCTTAAAATCCGAAGCGTTGGGCGGTCAGACCAGTATCAGCGTCATCCTGCCCATTTTTGAAGGCTTTGACCGGGAAATCCCGGAGGGGGAGAAATTCCAGACCCTGTGGCTTCTGCATGGGGGTGGCGGGGACCATACCGATTATGTGCGCAAAACGGCCATTGAGTTCTGGGCGGTGAAGCATAAGCTGGCGGTGATCATGCCGGAGGTGGGGAACAGCTTTTACACAGACCTGCCCAACGGCGGGGCGAAGTACTTCACCTATGTGACCGAGGAGCTGCCCGCCCTGCTGCGCAAATATTTCCCGCTGTCTGAGAAGCGGGAGGACAACTTTATCTGCGGCCTTTCCATGGGCGGATTCGGCGCGGCGAAATGCGCCTTTAACTGTCCGGAGAAATACGCGGCGGTGGGGCTGATGTCCACAGGGCCCATGAGCCCTCTGCAGCTGGCGGAGATCCTCAAGGACCGCGACCATCATTTCGAAAACATTTTTGGGGACGTGAGCCTGATCCCCCACTCCATGAACGATATCTGGTATGTGCTGGAGGAGGCCGTGAAAAACGGGGGGGACCTGCCCAAAATCTACGATTGCTGCGGCACGGAGGATTTCGGTTACAGCGGGTTCTGCGCTTTTAAAGAGAAGGCAAAGGAAATCGGCCTGGAGGTGACCTATGCGGAGGGACCCGGGGCGCACACCTGGAGCTTCTGGAACGAATACCTGCCGAAGATCATCGACTGGCTGCCCCTGCGGGACAGGAATTTTGAGGAAAACTGCATGCGGAAAAGATTTGCCGCCAATTGACATAAGGCAGGTTCCCGTTTGGGAAGGTTGCCTGCAAAAAGTACCGCCGCAAATGGAAACTGCGGAATAAAGCTGTAACAATAAGCTTGTTGTCCAGGAAAACGCCTTTGAAAACGGCCTTTACGGCCGGATTCAAAGGCGTTTTTGCGCGGCTGTCCCCGCAGGGATTTTGCGGCAAGCCGGCTGGTAGGAATACGGCTTTGGGTTCCTTTTCACTGTTTGGAGCTTTTCCAACTTTAGATTCGTAGGGAAGTCTCCCATTTTTTATCGTGGGTCGGTCAGCTGAAAAGGCTGGACTGCATTGTTTCGATAAATATATGCCTGAAATGCATGATACAGTATACAGCATAGGTATTTGATATTTCACATGGAGGAGATTATACTGAATTCAGCGGCTTGGCAGGGAAAAAGCCCGTGTAACAAAGGAAACAGGAGGCGCGTGTTTTGGAAGAATCTACCATTATCATCCTCCATCTGATTGACGGAGTCCTCATGCTGGCTATGATGGCGCTGATGTTTTGTACCATCCGCCTGCTTCTGAACTGCAAGCCCCTCGCAAAGTGGCTGCAGAAACATCTGTCGCCCGGGAAGGAAAGAAGGGCTTCGGGCAGAAGGTGTGGTCTGAAGCGCCGGGGCCGGGGCTGAAGGCCTTGTGGGACGTCCGGCGCGGAGAACGGGAAAACGGAGAAAAGGAGGCCGAGGACGCCCGGATGATGAAAATTGTATGGAACGGAGCAGAGCTTTCCTGTGGGAAAGACTCTGTCAGGCTGGACGGGCGGGAGCTGGCGCTTTCCCGCATGGAGCGGAAGCTGCTGCTGTATCTGGCGAGGCATCCCGACACGGTGCTCTCCAGGGAGCGGCTTCTGCGGGAGGTTTGGGAATATGAACTTCCCGGCGCCACCCGGACGGTGGATACCCACGTGAAAAACCTGCGGGCCCGGCTGGGCGGCCTGGGAGATTTTATCGTCACAGTGCGGGGCGTAGGCTACCGGCTGGACACGGGAGCCGGGAGGGCCGACGGCCACCGGAGAGTACGGCGTCCCGCAGCAGCTTCCGGCAGGAAAACGGCGTCCTGAACTGCACGGAGAGCCGCCCGCTTACACAATACTTGGAAACGGAGAAAGGAAGAGGAGCACCGCGATGGATTTATTGGCAATGTTGGATGCTTTGCTTATCTGCGTTCTGCTGGTACTGGCTGGCTTGACGGTCCGCCTTTTCCGGCTCAGCGAGCCCTATGGGGAGTGGGTGGCGAGAGAACGGCGGAGGCGCGGAAAGAGATAGGCTTTCCAAACTAAGGACATTTTGCAAAAGAAAAAACCCCGGAGCCTGGGGAACCACGGAACAAGCCGGGGCAGACGGCACGCGCCGGATTTCCTCCATGCTCATCCGGAAGGGCGTCCGGGAGGAGTTCCGTGTGGAAAGGGGAAACGGATGAAAGGTGGAAAAAGGCTGGGAGCACTGCTGCTGGCGGCGGTCTTTTCACTGACGCTTGGCGCCTGTGAGGGGAACGGCGGGGTTCCGGAAGAATCCCGGGAAGTGGGAAACGCCGGAAGTTCCAAAGGGGAAGCGTCTGTTGGGGCGGAATCCTCCGGGGAGAACAGGGAACGGGCGCTTTCTTCCCCGGCGTTGTCGTCCGGGGAAGAAAGCCGGACGGAGGAACAGGAGGAAGAAATGCTGAAACTGCAGGTTACGGCGGGCGGGAAGGAATTCTCCGCCCTGCTTTATGACAGCGAGACCACCCGGGCGCTGCTGAAGAATAAGCCGATGACGCTGGAGATGAACGAGCTCAACGGCAATGAGAAATATTTTGATCTGCCGGTGAGCCTGCCCGCAGAGGCCCGTAATCCCCACAGCATCCGTGCGGGAGATCTGATGCTTTACGGAGGCAGTTGCCTGGTGCTGTTTTACGAGAGCTTTTCCACCTCTTATGAGTACACGCCGCTGGGATTCCTGGAAGACCCCGCCGGGCTTGGAGAGGCGCTGGGCAGCGGAAGCGCTGAGGTGTCCTTTCAGGTAAGCGCAGAATAAATCCGGACCCGGCCTGCTGAGGAGCTGGAAAATTGAGAAAGAGGAGGCCGAACGGCTATGATGGAAAGAAAGGGCGGAAAAACAGGATCGCTGCTGCTGGTTTTGACGCTGGGAGTCTTTAGCATTATCAATACGGAAATGGGCGTGGTGGGTATTCTGCCCATGGTTTCCGTCCGGTACGGGGTGGAAATTTCAGCGGCAGGGCTGCTGGTGAGTTTGTTCGCATTGGCGGTGGCTGTATCCGGGCCCATTCTGCCGCTGCTGTTTTCCCGGTTTCGCCGGAAAGCTGTAATGCTGGCAGTGCTTGGCGTGTTCACCGCCTGCAATGTCGTCTCCGCGTTTGCCGAAAGCTTCCCAGTGCTTTTGACGGCCCGCATTCTGCCCGCCTTTTTTCAGCCGGTCTATGTGTCCATGGCCTTTTCTCTGGCGGCAGCCTCTGTAGAACCGGCCCGTGCGCCGAAGGCTGTGGCAAAGGTGATGATGGGGGTTTCCGCGGGGATGGTGCTGGGGGTGCCGGTTGTCAGCGCCATTGCAGGCGCGGCTTCCCTGCGGGCGGCTATGCTGTTTTTGGCGGCGGCCAATGGAGTGTCCCTGCTGGCCGTCCTCTTTTTCCTGCCCGCACTGCCTGCTGCGGAGCGGGTCACCTACGGTTCCCAGGTGCGGGTTCTGAAGCGTTCCGGCGTCTGGCTGTCGATTCTGGGGGTGGTGCTGCTCAACGGTTCCATTTTCGGCGTGTACAGCTACCTTTCGGAGTATTTGGGCGCTGTTACAGGGCTGCCGGCCCAGCTGGTCAGCGTGCTTCTGCTGCTGTATGGGCTGGCGAACATTCTGGGGAACGCCATAGGGGGCAGGGCGCTTTCCCGCAGTGCGCTGCGGTTTGTGGTGCTGTTCCCTCCTGTGCTGGGCGCAGTGTATCTGCTGCTCCTGTGGGGAGGAAAGCTTCCTGCGCCTGCAGTGGGCGCAGTGCTGCTCTGGGGAATTCTGGCCGGGTGCGCGGGCAACATCAACCAGTATTGGATCACTGCGGCGGCGCCGGAAGCGCCGGAGTTCGCCAACGGCCTGTTTCTGTCAGCCACCAACCTGGGCACCACGGTAGGCGCAACACTCTGCGGAGCGTTGATAGACTCTCTGGGCGCTTCCAGCCTTCCTCTGGGCGGGCTGCTGATGCTGGCGGCAGGCGCCGTACTGCTCCTTCTGCGCGCCCGTCAGTGCAGGAAAAATCCCGTGTTTGGAAAGCAGGAAGCGCAGAAAGCCGTCTCCTGATTGGCGGAAGGCTGCGGCGGGAAAGGAAAACTGCTTTTCATGTTCTAAACCGCCCCCTGTCCGGCATAGGCATATCCAAAAGAGAACCCGGGTGAGTGAGGATATGTTTTGTGCCATCAAGGTGAAGAAGACCGCTGTTCTGGCGGTCCTGCTGGTTTGCGTCCTGGTAGGGGCGGCTGTGCCGGTGCTGGCCAGGCAGGCGGAAGCAGGGGCCGAAAAAAAAGAACCGATCAAATGGGTGGACTTCAACATCCCTTCCGAACTGCTGAAAAGCGCCATGGAGCTGGATATCGAAACCCATGGAGAGGAAGGCCGCCCCCATGTGGACTGGATCGAGATACTGGCCTATTTGGGTACGAAATACGGCGGGGATTTCACCCGGTACCGAAGCGGCGACCTGGAAGCTGTGCTGGAAAAGATAGGGAGCGGCCAGACCGTGGCATCTCTGGGGGAAGGGCTGAAATATTATAGTTATTACAGCGAAGCCTACCATGCCGTGCTGGACGGGTTCGTGGGGGAATACGAGGTGGAGACGGAAAACGGCTGGGAAAAAAGGTACGGCCTGAAGGCGTATTCCCCTATTGCGAAAACCTTTCCCTACAGCGATTATGACGATTTCGGCGTGGGGCGCTCCTACGGCTACCAGCGCAGGCATCTGGGCCACGACCTGATGGCGGCGGTGGGCACCCCGGTCATCGCCGTGGAGTCCGGCGTGGTGGAGGCCATGGGCTGGAATCAGTACGGCGGCTGGCGCATCGGCGTGCGCAGCTTCGACGGAAAGCGGTACCACTATTACGCCCACCTGCGGAAGGACCGACCCTATGCGGAAGGCCTGGAACCGGGCCAAACAGTCATGGCAGGGGATGTGATCGGCTATGTGGGCCGGACGGGATACAGCGCCACGGAAAATACCAACAACATCGACACCAGCCACCTCCACTATGGGCTTCAGCTGATTTTCGACGAGTCGCAGAAGGAGGGGGCAAACGAGATTTGGATCGACGTCAACGACCTCTGCAACCTTTTGAGAAATCATCAGAGCGAGGTGGTGCGGGACGACGCCACCAAAGAGTGGAGCCGGGCGCAGCCCTTCCGGGAGGAGATTCCGGAAAACCGGTTTTCCCCCGCTCCCTCCCCGGAGGAAGGCAGCGGCGGGAGCCGGCCCTGACGGAGAAGGGCGAAAGCCGCCCCAGACCGCGGCAAAAAAGAACGACATAGAAAAGGAAAAAGGAAGCCTGCGTCGTAACAGCGGGCTTCCTTTTTTCAAATGGAGGAAACACTTGGTAAGCAGAAATACAGGGAATCATTCGTATGCTTTCATGCAGTCAGGATAGAGGTACCCATAGGTGTTCTTTGTGGAATAGGGATTGGAGGGCGACGCCTGCGCATAATCCCCATGATTGAACAGCTTCGCCTCTCGCAGCCGCCGGTACAGCAGGCCCGGTTCACAGACGTCTGTGTGATGATAGGCCAGCAGGTAAGTTGCAAACGTCATGGAATCCACATAGTTCAGATCGCGAACGGGGGAGGGAATATCCAGATGGATGTTTCCCGCTCTCATCCAGCCGGTATCCTTCCCTGCCTTTACCAGATACCAAGTTTCTTTCGTCTGCGCGTCCCGTTTTACCGCCGTTACCTGAACCTTGGAATTCACCTGAATTTTCCTCACAACTTTGCCGCTCTTATTCGGCGTTTCCAATAAGTCTGCATCTTTTACATTCAGAGTGGCGGAGCAGGGATTTGCGGCGCTGATGCCTGACGGCGGAATGACGGCGTTTAAAATGGTTTCAAACAGATACCTGCCGCTCGGATATTCCATATACGCCGTTCCGAGATTGTAATTGAAGGAAACCAAAGCGTCAAATTGACTTTGGCTCATCTTCAATTGATGCTCGCTCCGGAACTGGTTGACAGCCTCTCCGTAATAAGAATTGATCGTTTCCACCAGCATGGCCCTGGCTTCTGTCCTGGTCAGGCTGTCATAAAAGGCCGTGTTCGTATTGACAACAAACCCATAGCCCACTGTTGGGTGCTTCGGCGCGGCGCTGTCGTCGCGAATGACAGGCACATAATCTTCATAGTCCATAATCAGCTCTATCATTGCATTGCTGGTTTGACGGTTTCCGTAAGTTGTGGAATCCTTTGGCTCTGCCGTCCCAACCGGAACAGAAAAGGACTCCCCTTCCGTGTACGGCTCGTTTTTTTCGGCGGAATATACCTGGACACGGTACTCTCCGTTGCCGGAAAACCTTATGGGGCACTGAAAGATGCGGACCGTATTGCCGCCCCTTTGTTCCGTGCGGTACGAATCAGATTCCAAGGCGGTTTGCTGGACGCCGCCGGAGACAATAAATTTGACGCTGTCTTTTGAACTGTCCGTCAACGCCACTAAATTTGCCGTTTCTCCGGCAGCGGCGGTATTATTGTCGCAATAGGCAAAGCGTACCGGTTCCGGCGCGCCTACCGTCACGCTGCATCTCGCCTGCACCTTGCCCGTGTAATCCGTGCAGGTAATCACCGTGGTCCCGGGAGTTTTCCCAAACACAAAACAGCTTTCATCCCCCTCGCCGTATGCGATGACGCTGGAGACGGCTGCGACGGTATCATCTTCACTGCTCCACCGGATGGAGGTCCTCGGGCTGGAAACTCCATCCAGCCGGAAGGTTTTGTATTGGGGGACAGCTGCCTCCTGCGCCGACAGACGGATATTTTCAGCCGGATCCGTGTTAGGACGGTATTCCTCTATGTAATCGGAATGCACATAGCCCTTTACTCCCCCGCTTGTCTGCACATAAATCCAGGGCCTGTCCTGCATAGATAACACGGATAATACCGTGTGGTTTGACAATACCAGGATACTTCCAAAACCGCTTCCCGGACCTTCTCTCAGGTTCAGCCCGGAGGAAGCAGTGACACGTACATAGGCGTCCGTGTCCACCGGCGGAAGATCCGCCTCCTCATAGGCTACCGCCCCGCTTGCTTCTACAATATCCAGGTAGGCCCAATGGCTCTTGCCGATGTCTGTGAAATATTCTCCTGTACGGTATTCCGCAAAGCCCGCCCCTGTGCGCTTCAGGGCTCTGTTGAGAATCGTCACCGCTTCCGCCCTGGTGATCGTCTGATCCGGACGAAAGGTCCCGTCTTCATAGCCGTTAATCCATTGCTTGGAAATGGCTGTCAGGATGTTGCGGTACGCCCAATGGGTACTTTTCACATCGGAAAAGGGGTTGTCCGCCTCAACAGCCGGAACACAGGATGTCAGAGCCTTTACATATTCCGCCCTGGTGATGTTTTGGCCGGGCCGGAACGTCCCGTCGCCGTATCCGTTAAAGATGCCGATCTGACTCAACGAATTTACCGCGTCGGCATACCATTCGCCAGGCGTTACATCGGAAAACCTGGATTCTGTTGTTTCGGGAGGGTCCAGCAGCAAATTCCAGAGCATCTGAGCCGCTTCAGACCGCGTAATCTCCTTGTCCGGCGCAATGGTGTGGTTTCCGTATCCGGAAATATAGGGTTTGTGGTCCCCCGTTCTGAAATAGGATTCCAGCCCCTTGCTTTGGGCCTCTTCGGCATAAGCCGGCAGGGATGCGCAGAAGAGCAGGATTCCGGCGGCCAGAAGAAATACAGCCTTTTTCAGTTTCATAAATAAAGCGACCCTCTTTCTGCGATGACTATCCCGCCTGCTGTGGTTTGGATTAGATAAAAACAGCGAGTGTATCATAACGTAAATTGTCGATTAAGTCAAGTTGGGGGAACTTGACCCTGCTGCCCCGCTGCTATGGCGCCGCCCCGCCCCATAGCCTGCCGGTACCTGATTGCAATGAAACCTTCAGGGTACGGGGGAGGAAAGGGAGCAGGGAATGATCCGCAGGACAAAGGGGGCTGTGCTTTTGTCCGCCGCTCAAAAATTCTGCTGATTTTCCTCTGAAAACAGTTGCAAATTTGTACTTACAACTTTATAATAAGCTTACGAAATACCCGGTATCCTTTGGGAGGGAGAACTAAAAAAACGGGCGGCGCGGGCAGAGCTTTTGTGCCCGTTGCGGGCGGAGTTCTAGTGCCCGTTGCGGGCGGGGTTCTAGTGCCCGTTGCGCAGCGGCCTGAGGAAAGGAAGAAATCAGAAGAATGAGCAGGGTCATTGTCAACGCGTTGGAAAAGAAAAGCAAAATCAGCAAAAATATCTACGGCCATTTTTCGGAGCATCTGGGCAGGTGTATCTACAACGGCCTGTATGTGGGGGAGGGGTCGCCCATCCCCAATGTAAACGGCATGAGGACGGACCTGGTGGAGGCCCTGAAGAATATCAGGGTGCCGGTGCTGCGCTGGCCCGGCGGCTGTTTTGCCGACGAATACCACTGGAAGGACGGCATCGGCCCCAAAGAGGGCAGAAAGCGCATGGTGAACACCCATTGGGGCGGCGTGGTGGAGGACAATTCCTTCGGCACCCATGAGTTCCTGGAATTCTGCCGCCAGGTAGGCTGCGAGCCTTATGTCAACGGCAACGTGGGTTCCGGCACGGTGCAGGAGATGAGCGAATGGATGGAGTATATGACCTTTGACGGCGTGTCCCCCATGGCGGAGCTTCGGAAACAAAACGGCCGGGAGGAGCCCTGGAAGGTAAAATATTTCGGAGTGGGCAACGAAAACTGGGGCTGCGGCGGCAATATGCGGCCGGAATACTATGCGGACGAGTTCCGGCGGTACCAGACCTATGTGAGGGATTACGGGGAAAACAAGGTGTATAAGATCGCCTGCGGTCCCAACGGGGCGGATTATGACTGGACGGACAAGGTAATGGAGATTGCCGGGGCGTATATGGACGCCCTGACGCTGCACTATTACACGGTGCCCACCGGAAAGTGGCAGGACAAGGGCGCGGCCACCGGGTTTCCGAAGGAGGAGTATTACGCCACCCTGAAGAAGGCCCTGCGCATGGAAGAACTGGTGAGAAAGCATGCGCAGATCATGGAGCGCCATGACCCCGCCCACAGGGTGGGACTGATTGTGGACGAATGGGGGACCTGGTACAATGTGGAGCCCGGCACCAACCCCGGCTTTTTGTACCAGCAGAATACCATGCGGGACGCCATGGTGGCGGCCCTGACCCTGAATATCTTCAACGCCCACAGCGACCGGGTGGTGATGGCGAACCTGGCGCAGATGGTGAACGTGCTGCAGGCGGTGATCCTGACGGAGGGGGAAAAGCTGGTGCTCACGCCCACGTATCACGTGTTCGACCTTTACAAGCATCATCAGGACGCTGTGCTGCTGGGCAGCTACGCGGAGACGGGGTTTGTGGGCACAGAAGGAGATTTGGTGCCGGACCTGAGCGTGTCCGCTTCGGAGGACGGGTCGGGTGTGATCCATGTGACGCTGGCGAATACGGATGCGGAAAAGCCCCGCCCCGTGGAGCTGACGCTGGAAGGCAGGACGTGCGCCGGGGCGGAAGGCCGTATCCTTTCCGGAAACATGGGCGATTATAACGACTTCGGCGCACAGGACAAGGTGCAGCCCCGGGCATTTTCAGAGTTCACTGCGGAAAAAGGCGGAATCGCCTTCACGATGCCCGCCTGCTCTGTGCTGGAACTGACCCTCTCCTGATGGAACAGAGGGTGTGCAGAAGGTGCCTGCTGAAAGAACTGGACGGCGCCTATTTCCAGTCCGTTTACGAGTACATAAAAAGCATTCCGGAGGAAGAGAAAACGGACCCGGCGGAGTATGCCGGGCGGCTGGAACAGTGCAGGCGCTGCGACAGCCTGCGCAACGGCATGTGCGCCCTGTGCGGCTGCTTTGTGGAAGTGCGGGCGGCGAAAAAGAGACAGCACTGTGCGCAGTCGGAGAAAATTTGGTAAAGGGAGTTGTTGAAATGAAAGATGCAGAGATCAAAACGGCAATAGAACAGGGAAAGACCGCGCTGGGGGTGGAGCTGGGCTCCACCCGCATCAAGGCGGTGCTGATCGGCCCGGACCACGCGCCCATTGCCTCGGGCGCCTTTGACTGGGAAAACCGCCTGGAAAACGGCATCTGGACCTATCGCCTGGAGGATGTGTGGACGGGGGTTCAAGCCGCCTACAGGGAGATGGCCCTGCAGGTGAAGGAAAAGTACGGCACGGCGCTGAAGCGGCCGGGCGCTATGGGCTTTTCCGCCATGATGCACGGCTACCTGGCCTTTGACGGAGATGGGGAGCAGCTGGCCGAATTCCGCACCTGGCGGAACACCGTCACAGAGGCGGAGGCCGCGGAACTGACGGAGCTATTCCGGTTCAACATCCCTCAGCGGTGGAGTATCGCCCACCTTTACCGGGCCATCCGGAACGGGGAGGAGCATGTGGGGCGTATCGCTTATCTCACAACGCTTGCCGGGTATGTACATTGGAAGCTCACCGGGGAAAGGGTGCTGGGCGTGGGGGAGGCCTCCGGTATGTTCCCCATTGACAGCGGGACAAAGGATTTCGACGCCCGCATGGTCCATCAGTTCGACGGGCTTCTGGAGCAGCGCGGTCTGCCCTGGCGGCTGGGGGATATCCTGCCGAAGGTGCTTGTGGCCGGGGACCCGGCCGGGGTGCTGACGGAGGAGGGCGCACGGCTGCTGGACCCCTCCGGGGAACTGGAGCCGGGTGTGCCGCTGTGCCCGCCTGAGGGCGACGCCGGGACGGGCATGACCGCCACCAACAGCGTTTCCGTGCGCACGGGCAACGTTTCTGCGGGCACATCCATCTTTGCCATGGCGGTGCTGGAAAAGGAGCTGTCCAAAGTCTACCCGGAAATCGACATGGTGACCACGCCTGCGGGCCTGCCGGTGGCCATGGTGCACTGCAACACCTGTACCTCCGACCTGGACGCCTGGGTGAAGCTGTTCGGACAGCTGCTGCAGGCGGCTGGGACGGAGCTTCCCAAGTGGAAGCTGTACGATCTGCTGTACTTCCAGGCGCTGGAAGGCGAGGCGGACTGCGGGGGCGTGCTGAGCTACAACTACTATTCCGGCGAACCTGTGACCGGGCTGGAGGAGGGCCGCCCGCTGCTGGTGCGGAACCCGGAGAGCAGGCTGAACCTGCCCAACTTTATGCGGGCGCAGCTGTATGCGGCCATGGCGACGTTGAAAATCGGCATGGACATTCTCTTTGACCAGGAGCATGTGGTGCTTTCCAGGCTGTACGGCCACGGCGGCCTGTTTAAGACGAAGGGCGTGGGCCAGCGCCTGATGGCCGGCGCGCTGAACGTGCCGGTAGCCGTGATGGAGACCGCCGGGGAAGGCGGCCCCTGGGGCATGGCGCTGCTGGCCATGTACAGGAAGGAACGGGAACAGGATGAAACCCTGGAAAGCTACCTGGAGCAGAAGGTGTTCCGGGACGCGGCAGGGGACTGCGTGGAGCCCAAGCCGGAGGATACGGCCGGGTTCGGGCGCTATATCGAGCGCTACCGCACGGGCCTCGCCGTGGAGCAGGCCGCGGTGGAGAGCCTGCGGTAACGGGAACGGAAGAAAAGCCCTATTGACAAATGTGCTGCCAGCCGTTACAATCTAGGTATCTTGAAAAGAGATGTCTTTTCAAAACGGTGGACGGTGGAAACGGGGGATACGTATGCGTATCGCCGTTTCCACCGTCTTTTTTTATGGGGATGGGTTCCCGCTGCGGGCCGGGGCGCTGCAGCGGGAGGGGACTCCTTCCATACGCAGACGGACACAGAGAAAAGGAGCGGGTTTTTTACAATGAAAGAACAGAATTTGAGGGAGGGCAGTATCTTCCTGGGACTTTCCCGGCTGGCCCTGCCCATTATGCTGACCTCGTTTATCCAGATGGCGTATAACCTTGTGGATATGATCTGGATCGGCAGGATCGGAAGCGGAGCGATGGCCGCCGTTGGCGCGGCGGGCATCTACCTGTGGATTTCCGACAGCCTCACCTCGGTGGCCCGGATGGGCGGCCAGATCAAGGTGGCGCACGCCATTGGCGCGGGGGAAGAGGAAAAGGCCAAAAGCTATGCCACCGCCGCGTTTCAGCTGGGCCTTTTGATCGTGCTGCTCTATATGGCAGTCCTGGTGATTTTTCACAAGGGCCTCATCGGCTTTTTCCGTCTGGGAAAGGCGGAAGTGTCGCACAGCGCGGAAGCCTACCTGCTGATTACGGGCACGGCGGGAATCCTGTTCGGAACCCTGAACCAGATTTTTACGGGAATCTGTACCGGGCGGGGAAATTCCAAGCTCCCGTTTGTTGTCACCTCGGCGGGCCTGGTACTCAACGTCATATTGGACCCGGTGCTGATTTTCGGCCTGGGCCCCTTTCCGGAGCTGGGGGTCGTGGGGGCCGCCGCCGCGACGGCCGGTTCCCAAGGCGTGGTCACGCTGCTGTTTTTGGTGTTCCTGCTCAAAGATCAGGGCTTTTTCCGGGAACTTGCCGTCTTCCGGAAACCGGACTCCGCTGCCTGGAAAGAGGTTTTTTCCCTGGGGCTCCCCGCCGGGATTCAAAACGTTTTTATGTCGGGCCTTTCCCTGCTCATCTCCCGCATTGTCTCCTCCTTCGGCGCGGACGCTATTGCCGTTCAGCGGGTGGGGGGACAGGTGGAAAGTATCTCCTGGATGATTTCCGGGGGTTTTGGCATTGCGCTGAACGCCTTTGTGGGCCAGAATTTCGGCGCAAGGCTGATGGGGCGGGTACAGAAGGGCTACCGTACCGCCCTGGGACTGATGGCGGGCTGGGGCGTCTTCTGTACGCTGCTGCTTCTGGTCTTCCCCCAACAAATTTTCGGACTTTTCCTGCATGAGGCGGAGCTGCTGCCCATGGGGGTGGACTATCTGCGGATTCTGGGGCTGTGCCAGTTCTTCTCCTGCATCGAAGGTGCGGCGACCGGCGCGTTCAATGGGCTGGGGGAGACAAAGATTCCCTCCGGCGCCAGCATTTTCTTTAACGTGGCGCGGGTGCCCTTTGCCATGCTGCTGTCTTCTCCTGTGTTTTCTCTGGGCCTCAACGGGGTGTGGTGGGCGCTGACCATCGCGTCCATCATCAAGGGGACGCTGGTCACCTGCTGGTACAGCCTGTACGTGCGGCGGAAGAAGCTGTATGCCCCGGCGGCGGAATAAAAAACCGTTCCCGTTTTTTTACCAATTCTTCATCTTCGCTTCATGGCAACTTCACAAAAGGAAGATATACTAAAGACAGTTCAGAAAAGAAAACAAGAAATCTTTTTCATATCCTTATCCTCCTCTTTTCTTAAAAAGGCGCCCTGCCGGAATTCCGGCAGGGCGCCTCAGCTTGTCGAAAAAGGTCATTTCGCCAAGCTGAGGAATTTTGCCGAGCAGCTTTGTATCTTAAAAACAGCCATTTGCGCGTAAAATTCCTCTGAATCAACGCGGGAGAGGAACCGTCAGAGTTCCCCAGGAAAAACAGAATTCCTTCCCCCATTCATTTTGGACACAGGTTTGCACACAAAGCTTTCTTTATGGAAAACGGTGCTTCCCTGCACGCTGATTCAGCCTGGCGAAATACTCTTTTTCGGCAAACTGAGGAGCGCTGCTGAATTTCAGCAGCGCTCCTTTCCGGTTTGGCGGGGGAAAAGCCTTCCGTATCGCGTTTGAGCGCCCTACTCTTTCCCATCACCGGAACAGACTTTCCGGGACTGAAAGGGAAGGCATGCCGCCTGGAACTCCTCCGCCAGCATACTGTAGACAACGGCGTCGACGATTCCCCGGTTGCTGAGGTCTGCCTGGCGCAGGACGCCCTCGCGGCGCAGGCCGCATTTGGCCATCACCCTCCCGGAGCCGGGGTTTTCAGGGTCGTGCCCGGACTCGACCCGGTTTGCCCCGACTTCCTGGAACAGATAGGGAAGAATTCCGGAAAAAGCCTCGCTGGTAATGCCCCTGTTCCACCATCTGCTGCCGATGCAATAACCAATCTGAAGCAGATTCAGCGCTTCCCGGACGCCTATTACGGAAATGGTGCCGATGGGTTCGTCCCCTTCCTCTTTCAGTACGATGGCCCATTGATAAAAGTCCGGGCGCCGGTAGCTGTCGATCCAATCCTGCAGGATCGATTCGGTGACCGCCTGGCTTTCGTGAGCGGGCCAGGTGAGGAATTCCGTGACCTTTTCATCGCTGGTCCAATTTTGAAAGGCCGCCGCGGCGTCCTCCTTGACGAAGCGCCGCAGCAGAAGCCTGGGCGTTTCTATGGTAATTGTTCCCAAATGGTTCATTTTACCCTTTCCTTTCGAGGATGAAATTTTCTCCATGATTTGCGCGGGGAAGAGAAACCCAGGCGGTTATTCGGCCTCTTTCCACAGCTGGGCCAGAATATCCTTCAGCACCAAAAAGGCGTCCCTGTCCGAATACCCGTACTCTTTTTTCAGGTTTCCCAGCATGGCCTGCAGCGGTGCGGCGTACCTTTCAACGCTGACCTTGTCTTGATAAGAAGCTAAAACCGGATATTTTTTGCTCCAGAGCTTGGTCCAGTCAATTTTTTTCTGAATCTCCTCCCCGGTGCTCTCAACCATTTGCTCTATCCTCTCCTTTTCAGGATCAAAGCCGGCCAGGTTGTCCAGAGACATCCGGTAGAGGCACGCCAGCCTTTGGGCCTGGCAAAGGTCGGGAAGCGTTTCGCCCGTTTCCCATTTGGAAATCGTCTGCCTGCTGACTCCCAGTTTTTCCGCTGCGTCTTCCTGAGAAAAGCCGTTTCTTTTTCTTGCCTGAAATAAACTGTTTCCTAACTCCATATGCACAGCCTCCTTTATGGTAGATCCAGTATAAAGCAGGGAGAAGAAAAAATCCACCAGGGATTTTTTCCACTTTGGCACGTTTTTTTAACAGGAAGAGGCCTGTCGCTTTGGCGCGTTCTATGGTATACTTTTGAAAAATTGACGTTTTCCCGGACAGCGCGGGGCCGGTACGGGGGAAGCCCGGCCGGGAGGGAGGAAGCCCGGAACGTCCTTGAAAGGAAGGAAGAAAAATGGAGCTGCCGATGACGCTGCAGGCCGCGCTGGCGGAGCAGCTGGATAGTGCGCAGCAGGCGGAAGTCCTTTCGGCTGCGGGGGAGGTCAGCCGGAGGTACCGAGCCCGGGAGAAGAAATCTTTTCAAATCAGGAACAGAGCGGAGGCGCTGGCCTATGCCCTGGCCAGGATGCCCGCCACCTATGGGGCGGTCTGCAGGGCGCTCCGGTATTCTCTGGAAGGGCTGGGCGGGCTGACGCAAGCGCCGCTTTCCCTGCTGGACGTGGGCGCGGGAACAGGGGCCGCCGCCTGGGCGGCGGCCGGGCTGGCAGAGCTCAGCTCCGTGACCTGCCTGGAATATGCGGACGAAATGAGAAAGCTGGGGGAAAGCCTGATGCACGGGGAGGGCAGCCCTCTCAAGCAAGCGGAATGGAGCCGGCTGGAGCTGGTATCACAGCCCATTGGAAAGCGGGCTGATCTGGTGGTGGCCTCTTATGTGGTCAACGAAATCAGGGAAGAAGACCGGGGAAAGGTGCTTGCAAAGCTGTGGGAGGCAACGGGCAAGCTGCTGCTCCTTGTGGAGCCGGGCACGCCGGAGGGTTTCCGGGTTCTGAAGGAAGCCCGCAGCCGGCTGCTGGAAAGCGGCGCGCATGTCCTGGCGCCCTGTCCCCAGGAGGGTCCTTGTCCGCTGCCGGACGGGGATTGGTGTCACTTTGTCTGCCGTATCCAGCGCACACGACTGCACAAGCTGGCAAAGGAAGGAGAGGCTCCTTTTGAGGATGAGAAATTCTCCTATCTGGCGGTTTCCCGGGAGAAGGGGAACCTCTGCGGCGCACGGGTACTGCGGCATCCCTATCGTGGGAAGGGCTACGTCAGGCTGGAGCTCTGCTCAAAGGAAGGGCTGAAACAGCAGACTGTGTCAAAGCGGGAGGGACCGCTCTATAAAGCTGCAAAAAAGGCAGTCTGCGGAGACCTTTTTTAAGCAGCTTCCCGCCTTTCTGAAGAAAGACGGCCAAAGACTTTTAAGTCGCGGGGGTCGCTCGCTCCGCTCCGCTCGGGTTTCAAATTTTCGGCTTGTTTCCCGCGGCCCTTACCTGCTCCCGGGTTTCTGCTCAGCCCAAGGCTTCCCCCCAAGGGGAAGTCTGTCAAAAAGATATCCTTGCACAGTTGGCAGGTCTTCCAAAAGAGGAAAAGCATGGCCAGGCTTTTTTGAAAGCTTGCGGGGTACGGGGCGGCGTCCCGTATCCCTTTTATGACAGAGAGAGGACATCCCGAAGCGAATTGCGGGATGTCCTCTCTTTGTTCTGCGCCGTATGCGCCCGGGGAGAGGCGTGGCGCGCCTGTAAGGTTTCAGCTCAAATAGAGCAGCCGGTCCATGGCCAGCAGGTTTTCCTCCGGCGTGTCGGCAGGGACCTCGCAGCCCGCGGCCAGAAGGGAGGTCTGGTTTCCAGCGGCAATGCATTCCCGGGTCTTCTGCTCCACCTCTTCCACCGTGCCGCTCAGCATCACGGCCACGGGGTCCAGGTTTCCGTTTACGCTGATAGGAGCGCCCTGCATCATATCGGCGGCGGTTTTGTAGTCCACCATCCAGTCCAGGTCCAGAATGTCGGGCGCAACCTCCCTGAGCTGGGGCAGCAGGGCGGTGATGTTGCCGCAGATATGGAGCTTTACCTTGGCGCCCAGGGAATGGACGTAGTCCACAATGGCCTTGTCGTAGGCAAAGGCGTATTCCTCATACAGGGAAGGGCCGATGAGGGAGGCCACCGCGTTTCCCACGCCGATGAAATCTGCCCCCGCGTCCACCTGGGCCTTGGCAAAGGCCTTCTGCTGGGCATGCACAAGCTCCATCAGCTCGGAGAGGTATTCCTCTCCCGCTGCCAGGTCGAACATGAGCTCGCTGACGCCCCGCAGGTCCGCGCATTCCGCCAGCACGCCCTCCACCCAGCCGATGACGGGAAAGTCCTTTCCCGCCTTTTCATGCAGCAGCTCCACCGCTTTGATGCGGTCCAGCGTGCGTTCGCTGTCGTAGGGGCTCCCTGTCTTCAGCAGGGAGCGGTCATAGCCGTCGTGAAAGAGCTCCGGCAGGCTGTAGGGTACGGCGTTTTCCGGAAAGGTGACGGCTGCGCCGAAAGCGGAGGCCTCCCGCATGGGGTCGGAGATGGCGCTCACCGAGTCAAAGCCGAATTTTTCCGCGCAGATCAGGTTCCCCTCCACCAGTTTTCGGTAATCCTGGGCATATTCCCGATAGGATACCCCCGCGCATTTCGCCACCAGGGCCATGGCGATGTTCAGATTGGGGATTTTGTCCACAGGCTTCCCCTGCAAACGCGCTTCCAGACGTTCTTTGGAATTCATACGATTTCTCCTTTTCCTGTTTTGTCAGGCTCTCTTGTCCGCCGCCAGGGGAAAGGTCACCTTTCTGAGGATGGTGCCGCCCATGGGGACCATGGACAGGGTCTGCGTCTGTGCTCCGTCCCAGAATTTTCCCGTGACGGTCTGTTCCCGCCAGCTTCCGGAAACGGCGGGCTCATAGACAAAGCTTCCCCGGTCGTCCTCGTGAATGCGCAGGGCTTCCCGTTCCCGCTGCAGGGATTCGTAGGCCACCTCCCGGAAGGGCCGGGTCTCATAGGCGAGAAGCTGGTGCTCCCTGGCCTCAATGGGCAGGGCGTATACCAGCGGACCCCTGGTGACAAAGGCGTCCCGGCAGAAATCGGTGCGGATTTTGACGGAACAGCTGAAACGGACGGTAACCCTCTGTGTGCCGTTCCACTCTCGTTCCACAGCAATGCAGCCGGGCTTTTCAGAGAAGTCACAGCCGGCGCTTACCGATTCCGCCCATTTCGGCCTGCGCACCCGCAGGGTGAAGTGCACGGGCTTCGGCACAGTCACTTCAAAAGTCACCTCCGTCTCCGCGGGATAGGAGGTGAGTTGGCGGATGGTCACCGGGACACCGCCGAATTCGCCGGTAAACCGGCTCTCTCCGAAGAGGGAGGCGGTAAAGCCGTCGTCTTCCGCCAGAAACATGTTCTGCACGTAATGCGGGGTCAGCCTTCCCATGTTGGGGACGCAGCAGACGGCCGTGGTTTGATGGACAGGGGAATACTTATAGCGCTCGTCGGCGTATACGTCCCCGGGGTTCCGCTGGCGGTTGGCCGTGTAGCAGTTGTCGGTTTTACAGTACATAATGGAGCTTTCCGTGGGGTGCTTCATGCCCAGCCCGGCGTTGAAGTACAGCCATTCCATATCGTCGCCCACGGAGAGGTCCCCGGTCTTTTCCAGCAGCAGGGCGTAGGAGTCGAACAGCTCCGTCACAGAACAGAATTCATACCCAGTTCTGGAAGCGTTTGCGGTACGGCGGTTCACCCACTCATCCCCGATGGGGCCGCCGGAAGGGGTGAGATAATAGGGCAGCTTCGCCCGTACCAGCTCCAGCAGAGGCCGGTACTCCGCCTTTCGGGAGGCGGCCAGAATTACGGCCCGCAGATGCTCGTAAAGATGGACGCCATGGTTCTTCCAGAAATAGTGGGGATTCCTGATGCTGGACAGCGTCAGGTCCTCCTCCTCCACCTCGTTGGCGGAGTACCTCTCATAGAGCCACACCGCGTAATCCAGATACTTTTCGTCCCCGGTGAGCTCGTACATTCCGCCCAACGCGTCCACAATGGTGAGGCCGTGACAGTGGCCGCAAAAGCTCTTGTCTACCAGGAAAGGGTCGGAGCTGCCCATAGGGTAGCCCTCCATCAGGTTGTCGAAGGCGCGAACCAGGGCGTCCTTCACCCGCTGCTCCCCAGTGGCCTCGTAGTAGCCCAGCAGCACCCGGTACAGGGTGGATTTGGACCAGAGCTCGCCGTTTTCCGTGGTGTGCCGGTACCGCAGGTCCGTGCCGTAAATGCCCAGATAGCCGTCCTCGTCCTGGGTGGCAAGGATGCGGTCAATGTAGCCGTCCGCCTTTTTGCGCAGCACCGGATCCTCCAGTAGCAGGGCGGCGCGCACATAGCCGTCCCGCCAGTTGGACTGGCTTTCGCTGTTCCACCACATGAACTGCACCTCTGTGCCGCCGCCCTCAAATTCGCTGTGTTCGTCCGGCTTCCGGCCCAGCTCCGCCTGTTTGGAGAGGCGGGTCAGTCGGTCCTCCCCGTAGATGTCCTGGTTGCAGACGATGGCGGGAGCCAGTTCCTCCAAATGACCGATACAGCCGTCCATATCGGCCTGGATGCTGGCACGCAGCGCCCCCTCGGGCTTTACCGCTCCAAATTTTACTCGTTTCATAGAATCCTCCCTGCATGCAGGCCCTGCCCGGGCAGCTTTCCCGGCCGCAGGCCTGCGGCGTCTTTTTTTTCGTTTTTCCTTTTTTCGCCGCTGCTTCAATTTGTTTCGCCGGTATTCCGGATCCGAAGCGCTACCGGCTGCTGGCGTTATTATAGCCCAACCACCGGACAGCCGCAAGGGACAGAACCCCTAAATTGTCCGGTGAAAACTTAGGATATCCTCTAAAAACTGTGGAGGGAAGGCGGCCGGACGCCCGCGGGACCGAAACGTGCGCGCCGGATTTGTCAGAAGGCTTGCCTGTCGCCCCGGAATCCTCTATAATACTATCATGAGGACGGAAATCTGAGGAAAGCGGCGAGGCAAATGAGAAAGCGCGGATGGATGTGCCTGTTTTGGAGCATGCTTCTGGTTTGGTGTGCCCTGCCGGTCTGCGCGATGGACACAGCGGCGCGTGTGGTCCGGGTGGCCTACCCGGTTCAGGCCGGGCTTACCGATTTTGATGAATATGGAAACTACACCGGATACACCTATGAATATCTGGAAGAGGTGGCGCAGTATACCGGCTGGGAATATGAATTTGTGGAGGTTCCCGGTGAGATTGACGAGAGCCTGAGCGCGCTGCTGGAAATGCTTCAGAACGGGGAAGTCGACCTGATGGGCGCCATGGTGTACAGTGAGAGCCTGGGGGAACTGTACGATTATGCAAGCCACAGCTACGGCGTCTCGGAGACCTTGCTTCAGGTGCCCTATGAAACGGTGCAGGAAGCAGAGATCAATTCCCAGGTATACCAAGTCCTTCGTGTGGCCGCCATCGGGCAGGGCACCCGTTTGATTCGGGAATTTGAGGACTACTGCGTGATGAACCTGATCGAACCGCAGTACGTCTATTGTGAAACGTCGGAGGAACAGGTACAGGCCGTGAGAGAGGGCCGGGCGGACGTGCTCCTCAATTCCGGCATGAATTATATCGAGGGAATGCGCACCGTGGCCAAATTTTCCCCGAAGCCCTTCTACTTTGCAACGACCAAAGGCAACAGCAGCGGCCTGATCGAGGAACTCAACGCCGCCATCGTCAGCATTGAACAGGCGGACCCTTCTTTTTCCACCAATCTCTATGAGAAGTATTTTTCTCCTCCCAACGAAAAGCTTTTTCTCACTGGAAAAGAAAAGAATTACATTGAAAATGCAGGCAAAATCAAGGTGGGCGTCCTGAAAAACCAGCCTCCGTATCAATATCTGGGAGAGGATGGGCAGGAAAAGGGGATGGCTCTGGATTTTCTCGCCTATGTGTCGGAGCATACCGGCTTGTCCTTTGAACTGGTGTATTATGACACGCCGGAGCAGGCGTATGAGGCGGCTCAGAACCAGGAGGTTTCCCTGGTGGCCTGCATGCCCTATGAATATGCTCTGGCTAGGAGCAAAGGCGTGTCCATGTCCCGGGCGTATCTCTCCTCCCAGTATCTGCTGGTGACCAGGGAGGACGGCGGGACAGAGCAGGGCGTAGCGGGCAGACGTCTGGCGCTGACAAATGCGGCGACCTATCAGGGCAAGCTCCTGGGGGAACCCGTCAGCTATGATACGGCGGAGCAGTGTATCAGTGCGGTGGCAAAGGGCGAGGCGGATTATACCTACATGGATGCCTACACGGCGCAGTACTATGTAAATATGCCGGAATACCAGAACCTCAAAATGATCCCGCAGAGCTATGAGCCGCGGAAAATCTGTTTTGGGGTGGCAAAGGCCGGCGATCCGCAGCTGCTTTCCATCCTCAATAAGTGTATCAACACGATATCCGAGGAGGACAGCCAGGCCATCATCAACAGCAATACCCTGCAGAAGCAGCCCTTTTCCCTGGGGAATTTTCTGCGGGCCAACCCGCTGGAAACCGTGGTGTTCCTGGTGGCTTTCTTCCTGCTGGTAATCGTTCTGCTGCTGCTCTTTCTGCGGCACCGGGCCAAAGCCGGAAAGCGGCTGGCGCTAGAGCTGGAAAAGCACTTCCGCATCTACGCGCTGGTGAGCGAATATTTCTTTGAATATGACTTTCAGGACGGCCGTTTAATGGTCACCCTTCCCCGGGAAGGCGGCAAGCCGGAAATTGTGGAGTTGGATTTTTCCAAACCGCTGCCCGGCAGGAAGGATTGGGGCCGGGACGGGGAATTCCTGGATCTGATCCGCAGCGGGCGGGACGGCGTTTGGGAAATGGAAGCAGAATTTATCGACGGGAAAACCCACTGGGTGCGCATCGCCCTGGAAACCGTCCGGGACGGCGGCAGGCCGGTGTATGCCCTGGGCAAAATCAATATCATCGACGGGGAAAAGCGGGAAAAGGATACGCTGCAGGAAAAGGCGCAGCTGGACAGCCTCACTCATATCTACAATGCGGAGGCCTGCCGCCTGCTGGTCGCGGAGCGCCTGGCCCGGAAGGCGGAAAACGAGGGCAGCGCCCTGCTGCTGCTGGATGTGGACCATTTCAAGGAGGTCAACGACACCTATGGGCACCTGCGGGGGGATCAGTCCCTGGAAGCTGTGGCCCGGCTGCTACAGGCCAATGCAGGAGAGGGAGATATCGTGGGCAGGCCCGGCGGGGATGAGTTTATCGTCTACCTGACCCATGTGGAAGATACGGAAATGCTGGAAAAACGGTGCGAGCAGCTTTGTGAAGGGCTGCGCAGCCTGCTGGTGGCGGGAAAGATCAAGCTTACCGCCAGTGTCGGCGCCGTGTTCTGTACCGGCTCCCTTGAGTACAGCGCCCTGTATGAGCTGGCCGACCAGGCGCTTTATCAGACAAAGCGCGCCGGCCGGGACGGGTACCGCATCAGCAGGGCGTCCTCCTCTGCCGGAGACCTGGACGGCGGCTGAGAGGGGGAGGCCTTCCGGCGCAGAAATTTCCGGTACCGCGGGGATGACGGGAGGCGCCTTGAAAAAAATTGGCGGCAGCTGATTGCGGAAAAAACAGCTTGTCAATAGAAGAAACGCCCCTGCATCCGGCAATGATAAGCCGGACGCAGGGGCGTTTCTGTTCGGATATCTTCAGAAGCCGTTTTGCAGCAGCCCCTCGTTTTGTTCTCCGTTTCAGGGGAGGCAGCCGCGGTTACACCTCGCAGGCGCACTCCTCGCATTCGGGAATCTCTCCCACGAAGGGGGTGGGGTCGATGCCCTGACGCCTGTAATAATCCGCCACAGCGGCCTTGATGGCCTGTTCCGCCAGGACGGAGCAGTGTACCTTCACCGGCGGCAGCCCGTCCAGGGCTTCCATAACGGCTTTGTTGGTGAGCTTCAGCGCGTCTTCCACGCTCTTTCCCTTGATGAGTTCCGTAGCCATGCTGCTGGTGGCAATTGCCGCGCCGCAGCCGAAGGTCATAAAGGAGACGTCCTGGATGACGCCGTTTTCCACCTTGATGTACATGCGCATGATGTCTCCGCACTTGGGGTTTCCCACTTCCCCCACGCCGTTTGCATCCTTCATTTCACCCACGTTGCGGGGGTTGGCAAAATGGTCCATAACCTTTTCACTGTATGCCATACTGAAAATCCAGTCCTTTCTTTACACGTTGTAGGCGACCCGGCCGTTCACGATGGCGTCCCAAAGCGGGGACATGGCCCGCAGGCGCTCGATGATGGGGGGCAGCGTTTCGATAATATAATCCACGTCCTCCATGGTGCTGTCATCTCCAAAGGAGAGGCGCAGGGAGCCGTGGGCCACCTCGTGGGGCAGGCCGATGGACAGCAGCACATGGCTGGGGTCCAGGGAACCGCTGGTGCAGGCGGAGCCGGAGGAGGCGCAAATGCCCTTCATGTCCAGCATCAGCAGCAGGGATTCCCCCTCCACGCCCTGGAAACAGAAACTCACGTTTCCCGGAAGGCGGTGTTCCAGGTCACCGTTGAGGCGGCTGCGGTCGATCTTCAAAATTTCATGGATCAGCTTGTCCCGCATGGGAGTGAGCCTTGCAATGCGCTGGTCCACCGTGGAGCAGGCCCGCTCCATGGCCACCGACAGGCCCACGATTTCCGCCACGTTTTCCGTACCGGCGCGGCGGCCCCGCTCCTGTGCGCCGCCGTCCATAAAATTCTCAATGGAGACGCCGGAACGGAGGTACAATGCCCCCACGCCCTTTGGCGCGTGGATCTTGTGTCCGCTGAGGGAGAGCATGTCGATATTCTGTTCCTTCACGTCGATGTGCACGTTGCCGATGGCCTGCACCGCATCGGTGTGGAACAGCACGCCGTGCTTTTTGCAGATGGCGCCGATTTCCGGGATGGGCTGGATGGTGCCGATTTCGTTGTTGGCGTACATGATGGTGACCAGGGCGGTCTTATCCGTAATGGCGGCTTCCAGCTCATCCGGATGGACGATCCCGTTTTCGTGCACGTTCAGATAGGTGACTTCAAACCCTTCCTTTTCCAGCGCCTGGCAGGTGTGCAGCACTGCGTGGTGCTCAAAGGCAGAGGTGATGATGTGGTTTTTCCCTTTTTTCCGCTGCGCCCGGGCCGCACCCTTGACGGCCCAGTTGTCGCTTTCGCTGCCGCAGCTGGTAAAATAGATTTCGTTGGCGTTGGCGCCCAGACAGCCCGCCGTTCTGGCGCGGGCCTCTTCCAGGGCGGTCTTTGCATCCCGCCCCAGGGAATAGAGGCTCGAGGGGTTGCCGTAAACTTCTTTATAGAAGGGGAGCATGGCCTCGAGCACTTCCGCTGAAACAGCGGTGGTTGCGGCATTATCCGCATAGACCGATCTGCCCATAACATATCATTCCTTTCGCTTGCCGATACTGAAAATCCTGCGGCAAAGCTGCTGTCGGTACTAGTGTCCGCTTTGCCGGTTTTAATATACACCATTTTAGTATACATTTCAAGTTCCTCTGAAAAAATATTTTATGCTTTGCCGTGCCGCGGCAGGCAAAAAACAAAAAATGCCGTATAAGGGGGAGAAAATGGTGTGAAACTAAAGGATAACAGCTTCTGTGGGGAATGCCGGACCGCAGGCGCCCCCCGGGCGCATGGAAGGGCGGACGTCTGACGGCGGAACGGCTTTCGTCCCGGAATATGGCGCATTCGGAGCCTCGTGCTTGACAGCGGAACCTGGAGCAGGTACAATAGTTCTATTACAGCCCGGTTCAGCCGGGGCTTGTTTCGTGCATCTGCGGCAAAGCCGCTTATTGGATATGTTTGAAAGATCCAGCCGGGAACGGAATCGGAAAAACCGGCTTGGAGCAAGTTTGAAAACTTTTTCAAACTGCGGATTTTGTCTTCCGGCAGGAGAGAAGAGACTTGGAAAAGGCTTTTCAGGTTGGAAGGCAGCGCTGAACCCAGCGCTGCCTGGCAGAAACACCGCAGTCCGGAGAGAGACGGTTATCGTGTTGGAAGGTGCAGCGCCGCAGGAGAGTATTCTGCAGGGCGTCTGGTGTTTTATGCGTTTTTCTCGGAAAGTAAGGTCAATAAGCAGTGGAAGAAAGCGGCGAAGGACAGCTGCAAAGCGGATTTGTTCGGAAGAAGATTCAGGATTTCATCATGATTTTAGGAGGAACTTTTGTGGCAGAGAATGAAAAAAAGAACAGCAGGACGCGCCGTACGCCTTCTTTGGAGAAGGCAGGGAAGCAGGCGGACCAGCCCTTGAGCGGCGCGGTGGATGCTCCCCGGGTCGGCAAGATTTCCGGACCGAAAAGGAAACCGGCGGAAAAAGCCGCCCAAAAGCCTGAAGAAAAGCAGCCTGCGCAGCAGGGACGCCAGTCCCGTCAGAAGAAGGGCGGCAAGGCGGATAAGGCGCAAACGGAGCCGAAAGAGCAGAAGACCGGAAAGAGCGGCGCCAAGGAAGGCGTCAAAAAGCCTGAGGGCGGCAAGGGCAGGCAGCAGCGGGGCAAGCGCAGCAGCATCGGTACGGCGCCGATTGCCGCAGCCCAGCAGGCGCAGGTGATCAAGCAGGCCGCGGAGGCGGCCGCTCCGGTCAGGCAGCCGGCAAAGCGGGGCAGGGGCACAAGGCAGAAAAAATCGGCGAAACCCGCCATCAAGGCCTATTTTTTGGGCGGCCTCAACGAGATCGGAAAAAACTTCACCCTGTACGAATGTCAGGATGACATGGTGATTGTGGACTGTGGGCTGGCGTTTCCCGACGAGGAAATGCTGGGCGTGGACAGCGTGACCCCGGATTTTACCTTTGTGGAGAAAAACCGGGATAAAATCCGGGGCGCGGTGATTACCCACGGGCATGAGGACCACATCGGCGCGGTGCCTTACCTGCTGAAGAAGCTGAATGTGCCGGTATACGGCACGGCGCTCACCATCGGGCTGATCGAGGGCAAGCTCAAGGAGCACGGCCTTACCGGCACGGCCCGGCTTCAGGTGACCCCGCCCGGCTCCCACATTCAGCTGGGCTGTATGGATGTGGAGCTGATCCATGTAAACCACTCCATAGCCGACGCCGTGGCGCTGGCCATTCACAGCCCGGCCGGCGTGGTGGTGCACACGGGAGATTTCAAAATAGATTGTACGCCTGCCGAGGGGGAGATGATCGACCTGGCCCGTTTCGCGGAGCTGGGAAAGGAAGGCGTGCTGGCGCTGCTGGCGGATTCCACCAATGCGGAGCGTGCGGGCTACACCCAGACGGAGCAGACGGTGAACAATTCCTTGGATTCCCTGTTCATGAGAGCGGAGGGAAAGCGCATCATCGTGGCCACCTTCGCCTCCAGCATCAGCCGGGTGCAGATGATTATCAACTGCGCGGTGAAATACGGCAGGAAGGTAGCCCTTTCCGGCCGCAGCATGCTCAACGTGATGGGCATTGCCGGCGAGCTGGGCTACCTGAACATTCCGGACGGCGTGCTCATCGACCTGAACCTGATCAACCGGTACGAAGCGGGACAGATTGTGCTCATCACAACGGGCAGCCAGGGCGAGCCCATGTCGGCCCTGACCCGCATGGCGTTTTCCGATCACCGGCAGGTGGCCATCAATCCCAATGATTTTATCATCATTTCGGCCCGTCCCATTCCCGGCAACGAGAAGACGGTGGGGGTTGTGGTGGATGAACTCTTAAAGCAGGGCTGTACGGTGATTTACGAATCCATGTACGAGGTGCATGTTTCCGGCCATGCCTGCCAGGAGGAGCTGAAGCTGATTCACGGCCTGACGAAACCCAAATATTTCATCCCGGTCCACGGCGAGCAGAAGCACCTGCGCAAGCACGCTGGTCTTGCCATGGCCATGGGCATGGCAAAGGAAAATATCTTCATCGGGGATATCGGCAATGTACTGGAGCTCCATGAGGATCACATGAAGCAGCTGGCGGACGTGCCCGCGGGCAGCGTGATGGTGGACGGCCTGGGCGTGGGCGATGTGGGCAGCATTGTGCTGCGGGACCGCAAGCACCTGGCCGAGGACGGCCTGATCGTGGCGGTGTGCTCCATCGAATCCGGCACAGGCCACGTGGTATCCGGCCCGGATATCGTCTCCAGAGGCTTTGTGTATGTGCGGGAGTCGGAAGCTCTTATGGACGAAGCCCGAAAGCTGGTGTATAATACCCTTGAGGCCTGTGCGGAAAACAAAGTGCGGGATTGGAGCGGGCTGAAGCAGAGCATCAAGGATGAGCTTTCCCGGTTCCTGTACCAGAAGACAAAGCGCAATCCCATGATCCTTCCCATCATCATGGAGGTGTGAGGAACAGGTTTTGCGGCAGGCCGGTTTGGCCGGTCCGGCTCTGAAGAGAGGGCGTTCCGGCCGGGGCGGCGGCACAGGGCTTTAGAGAGAGAGTAGGGAGGAGAGGTGAGGGGATTGCGGCGCAGGAGGATCTGGACGGTTTCCCCCCTGTTTTATCTGATGGCGGCGGCCATGCTGGTCATGGCGCTGGTCACCTACCGGTACAATAAAATTGCCTTTGCGGTGGAGATGACGGTATCCTGTCTGTCCATTCTGGCGGTAACCGCCTCGGATTTCCTGTTCCGGCGGAATGTGACCTCCACGGTGAAAACCGCCAAGAAGGTTCTGACGGCGGAAGAGGAATACGCCCTGGAGGAATTTGCCCTGCCGGTGGCCGTGGTGGCTCCTGCCGGGGATATCGTATGGGCCAACGAGGCGTTTGCGGCCTCGCTCTGCGGCGGCGGGAATTTTATGGGGGAAAATGTGCTCAAATACATCTATCCCAAAACCTTCCGGCAGGTCATGGGGGAAAAGGGCACGGCCATTGCCCACGGCGGCCGGGAGTACACGGTTTACGGCGCCAGGGCGGAGCGAGGCTATATCCTTTATTTTGTGGACGACACCTATTTCAAGGCGATTCACAAGGAGTACCGGGAAAAGCGCCCCGTGGTGTGCCTGGCGGCGTTCGACAACCGGGAGGAACTGGTGCGCGACAGCATGGGCGGGGAGGAATCCCGCATTGTGGGCGAGGTGGACACCGTGCTGCGCAACTGGGTGGTGGGTGAGCTGGACGGTTTTGTCCACCGCCTGTCCATCGGGCGCTACCTCTTCCTGACGGATGAGGCGCATATTGAAGAGGCGAAATCCCGGCGTTTCCAGGTGCTGGACGAGGTGCGGGAGATCAAGAGCGCCAACAACAAGATGAGCGCCACCCTGTCCATTGGCGTGGGCCGGGGAGCGGAGGATCTAGCGGAGAGCGAACGCTGGGCCCGGCAGGCGCTGGACATGGCCCTGGGACGCGGCGGCGACCAGGTGGCTGTGAAGCAGAAGGGGGATACATACGAGTTTTTCGGCGGCCTTTCCAAGGGCGTTGAAAAACGGGATAAGGTGCGTACCCGCGTCATCGCGGCAACTCTTTCCGATCACATCAAGTCCAGCGACAGGGTGTTCATTATGGGACACAAGAATTCTGACCTGGACTGCATCGGCGCTGCGGTGGGCATGTGGGCGGCCATCCGGAAGGGCCTGGAGAAGCAGGCTTCCATAGTGGTCAACCGCAACCAGACCCTGGCAGGCGCGCTGATCGACAGCGTGGAGGAATCCTACGGCGAGGAGGAGCTTTTCATCAGCCCGCTGGAGGCCCTGCAGACGGCCACGGAACGCTCTCTGCTCATCGTGGTGGATACCCATTCGGTGAATTTTGTGGAGAGCCGGGAGCTGCTTGACAGGGTTCCCCGTACGGTGGTCATCGACCATCACCGCATGATGGTCACCCATATCAAGAACGCGCTGATTTTTTATCATGAACCCTATGCAAGTTCCGCTTCTGAAATGGTGACGGAGCTTGCGCAGTACATCAAATCCTCCTCCATCGACCCGGTGGACGCCCAGGCGCTGCTGGCGGGGATTATGCTGGATACCAAGAACTTTGTGCTGAAGACAGGCGTGCGCACCTTCGAGGCGTCGGCCTATCTGCGAAGGAGAGGGGCCGACACCGTGGCGGTGAAGAAGCTCTTTTCCAACACCCTGGAAACCTATAAACAAAAATCCCAGCTGGTTTCAGGGGCCGAAATATACAAGGGCTGCGCCATCGCCACCTCCAGCTGGGAGTTTGAAGATCTGCGGATCGCCTCGGCCCAGGCGGCGGATGAACTGCTGTCCATCCAAGGGGTGAAGGCGTCCTTCGTGCTGTACCGCACGGGTTCCGACGTGAACATATCCGCCAGGAGCCTGGGCGACGTGAACGTCCAGGTGATCCTGGAAGAGTTCGGCGGCGGCGGGCACTTTACCATGGCGGGTGCCCAGATCAAGAATATGACAATGAGCGACGCACGCAGGGCTTTGATCCGTGCGCTGGATGGAAAACTGGCCGAAATGACGGCCCAAAACTGAAACAGAGAATCAGGCAAAGCGCAGGGCCGCGCCCCGCGCCTGCCGGAAGGGCATGGTGATTGCAATGAAGGTTGTACTTTTGCAGGACGTGAAATCCGTAGGGAAAAAGGGGGAGCTGGTCAATGTTTCCGACGGCTATGGAAGGAACTTCCTGCTTCCCAGAAAGCTTGCCAAGGAGGCAAACGCCCAGGCGATGAACGAGCTGAAAAATGCCGAGGCCGCCAAAGAATTCAAAATCAAGACGGAGACCGAACAGGCCAATCAAAATGCGGAGAAGCTTTCCGGGAAAACCGTGAAGATTTATGCCAAAGCGGGCCAGGGCGGCAAGATTTTCGGTTCTGTAACCGCCAAGGAGCTGGCTGAGGAAATCGGCAAGCAGTTCGGTGTGGAGGTGGACAAGCGGAAGGTGGTGCTGGACGCGGATATCAAGGCGTTCGGAACCTTCGGCTTCGAGGTGAAATTCTATAACGGAATCACCACCACCATGAGCGTGGCTGTCTGTGAAAAAGAGTGAGCTTTCTCTGCACAGAGGCTCATGAAAATGCTGTTGGAGCGTAGGGCGGTCTGTGGCCGCCCTTCCTGTCTTCCCAGGGCGGAAAGGATACGTTCTGTGGGAGGAAAAAAACGCGGCGGGCGGAGCGGCGCCGGAAGGGGCGCCCCGTCCAATCAGGGCTTTGCGGAAGCCCCGCGGCCTGAGAAAGGAAGAAAGTTTTAAGAAATGGCTTTTGAGAGAGAATCCTTAGCGGCTCCCCAGGCGGCGCCCGGCATGGCGATGCCTTTCAGCCTGGAGGCGGAGCAGTCCGTGCTGGGCGCCATCCTTCTGGAATCCTCCTGTCTGCCCATCGTGACGGAGATTCTGCCCAGGCCAGACTATTTCTACGCGGTCAACAACCGCCTGATCTACGGGGCCATGCAGGAACTGTTTACTTTGGGCCGTCCGGTGGATTTTATCACCGTACTGGAAAAGCTGAAGGAAAACAGCGACTTTGAAGAGGCCACGGGCAAGGTGTACCTGACCCAGCTGGCGCAGATTGTTCCCTCCATTGCCAACGTGGAAATTTACGCCAACATTGTCCGGGACAAGTACGACGTGCGCACCCTGATGCAGGCCGCCCGCAGCATTCTGGACGACGCCAGCGAGGGCGCGGAGGAATCCAACCTGCTGCTGGACTCGGCGGAGCAGAAAATTTTCGATATCCGCCAGGGGAAGAGCATGCGGGGGCTGCAGCCAGTGCGGGAAATCCTGCTGGAGACCTTCGACCGCTTGGACAAGCTGAATTCCCCCGACAAGGACAAATACAGGGGCATCCCCACCGGCATCGGTGAACTGGACGCCACCATCACAGGCCTGAACCGGTCCGATCTCATCATTCTGGCGGCCCGTCCCGGCATGGGCAAAACAAGCTTTGCGCTGAATATCTGCCGTCATGTCTCCCTGACGGCAAAGCGCCGGGTGGCCTTCTTCTCTCTGGAAATGGGCAAGGAACAGCTGGTTTCCCGGCTGCTCTCCAGCGAATCCCTGGTGGAGGGCACGAAGCTCAGGGCCGGAGACCTTTCGGAGGGGGAGTGGACCCGGCTGGTGGAGGCAGGGGACATCCTTTCCAGGGCAGACCTCTATTTTGACGACAGCCCCGGCATCACCGTGCCGGAGATGAAGGCAAAGGTGCGCAGGCTTAAGGGTGTGGAGCTTATCGTGATCGACTACCTGCAGCTGATGAACAGCGCAAAGCGCATTGACAACCGCGTACAGGAAATTTCTGAAATTACCCGGAATCTGAAAATCATGGCCAAGGAGCTGAACGTGCCGGTAATCGCCCTTTCCCAGCTGGCCCGTGCCAGCGAGAAGCGTACCGACCACAGGCCCGTCCTCTCCGACCTGCGTGATTCCGGCTCCATCGAGCAGGACGCGGATATCGTGCTGTTCCTCTACCGGGACGACTATTATTCCAATTCCGAAGGCGGCGCGCCCGGCGAGGATGCGGACCAGAACAGCTGCGAATGCATCGTGGCCAAAAACCGCCACGGCGAATCGAAGGCCGTGCCCATGCACTGGCAGGGCGAGTTCATGCGCTTTACTTCCCGCGAGGTGATCCGGCATGAGTGATTTTCCGGAGCTGTCCGGGGCCGATTTTTCCGGGATTTCCCAGCGGGGAACCCTCGTGGTGGGGTTTTCCGGCGGCGCGGATTCCACGGTTCTGCTTCACTGCCTGCTGGAGGCAGCCGGCAGCCGGGACCGGATTGTGCTGGCCCATGTGAACCACGGCCTGCGCGGGGCGGAGGCGGACAGGGACGAGGCCTTCTGCCGGGAGCAGGCCGGAAAGCTGGGCGTCCGCTTTGCCTGCCTGCACACGGATGTGAAGGCCTTGGCTCAGCAGGAAGGCGTGAGCGTGGAAGTTTGCGGCAGAGAGGTGCGCTACCGCTTTTTTGAGTCCCTGCTGGAGGAGGGGGAAGGAACCATCCTCACCGCCCATCATGGGGACGACAATGCGGAAACCATGCTGATGAACCTGGTGCGGGGCACGTCTCTTCTGGGGCTTTGCGGCATTCCCAGACAGAGGGGCCGTATCCTGCGGCCGCTTCTGCGGGTCAGCCGGGAGGAAATTGAACAGTATTGCGCGGCCCGGGGGCTCGCCTATGTGACGGACAGCAGCAACCTGACGGACGAATACGGCAGAAACCGTATCCGGAACCGGGTGATGCCGCTGCTGCGGGAGGAAAACCCCAGGCTTTCCGAAGCAATGGGGCGCACGGCGGAAAGCCTGCGGCTGTTGCAGGAATATCTGGACGGGGAAGCGGAAAAACTTCTTTCCGGCGCCGTCCGGGACGGAAAGCTGGAAACCGGGCCGCTGCGGCAGGCCCATCCGGCTTTACGGCTGGAAGCGCTGAAGCTTTATTTGGAGGACCGCGGCTGCAGGGGCCTGGAAAAGCGGCATTTGGAAAGCGCGCAGTCTGTGGCTCTGCGGGGCGGGCGGTGTTCGCTGCCGGGCGGTTTTACGGCGGAGTGCGCCCAGAATCTGTTTTTTGCCTCTGCCCGGGACCAGGGGCAAACGGGGTTCTCGATCCCCGTTTTTGTGGGGAAAACAGTGCTGCCAAACGGGAAAATACTGATTTTGGAAAAGAAACCCTGCCCGGATCTGGAAAACGGAAGAAAAATTAATAATTTGTTGTTTAAAAATTCCTTTGACTATGCTACAATGACAGGAGTTTTCCTGGCCAGGACGAGAAGAGAGGGCGACAGGTTCACGCCTGTGGGAAGGCGTGTGACAAAAGGGCTCAAGCAGCTCTTTCAGGAACAGCGGGTTCCGGCCTCTCAGAGGGAGAACATGGTTCTGCTGGAATGCGGCGGGCAGATTGTCTTCTGTGAAGGCGTGGGCGTTGCAGAACCGTTCCGGATTACGCCGCGGACGGAAACGCTTGTGGCCGTAACGGTGAGTAACCCGCTGCAAGAGGGGAAAGCTTGAAGAGAGGATGGGTAATATGACGCCAAACATGGAAATGATGCAGGACATCGAAGAGGTGCTCTTCACCGAACGGCAGATCGCCGTTATTGTGGAGCGCATCGGCAAGGAGATTTCCCGGGATTACCGGGGCAAGAACCTGCTTCTTGTCAGTGTGCTCAAGGGCTCGGTCGTGTTCATGGCGGATTTGATGCGTTCCATCGATATCCCTGCCCGCATCGATTTTATGGCGACTTCCAGCTACGGCTCGGGAGTGAAAACCTCCGGAGTGGTAAAGATTGTGAAGGATCTGGATATAGAGCTGGAGGGATACGATATCGTGATTGTGGAGGATATTCTCGACAGCGGCAAAACGCTGAGCTACCTTTTGGATATTTTGCAGTCCAGAGGGCCGAGAAGCATCCGCATCTGCACCCTGTTCGACAAGCCGGAACGCCGTGAAGTGGATGTGCAGGCCACCTATACCGGCGCAGAGATTCCCGACGCCTTTATTGTGGGCTACGGTCTCGATTATGATGAAAAATACCGCAACCTGCCGTTCGTAGGCATACTGAAGCCCTCTGTCTACGAAACAGCAGGAGCGGATTGAGTTTAGGGGGACAAATTTTTGGACAGCAATAAAAAGAAACTGCGCAACCTGCTGCTGTATCTGGGAATCCCGATTGTGGTTCTGTTGATCATCGTCTTTCTGTTCAACAGGACGCCCCAGCAGGAAACCTACAAGTATTCCGATATTCTCAATTATTTCGAGTCGGGGCAGGTGACGTCCTACAGGCTGAACCTGGGTACGGGTGAAATGGTGCTGACGCTCAACGACGAGAAGAAGTCCACCGTGGGGTACGTTGTGCCCAGCGTGGACCTGTTCTACCGGAATGTGTCGGATTACATCACCGAGTACAACGACGCCCATCCCGATCAGAAGATGACCCAGGATATCATCCGGCCTGCGGAAACCAACTGGCTTTTGAGCTTCCTGCCAACCCTGATCCTGTTCGGCGGGCTCATCGTCTTCTGGGTGTTCATGATGCGCCGCCTGGGCAATTCCATGGGCGGCGGCGACAAGCAGATGAACTTCGGCAAGGCGAAGATCAAGCAGATGAGCGACGAGAAGCGCAAGACCACCTTTGCGGACGTGGCCGGCGCGGACGAGGAAAAAGAGGAACTGCGGGAGATTGTGGAGTTCCTGAAGAATCCCTCGAAATACAATACCCTGGGCGCACGCATCCCCAAGGGCGTGCTGTTGGTGGGCCCTCCCGGAACAGGTAAAACCCTGCTTGCCAGGGCTGTGGCCGGGGAGGCGGGCGTACCCTTCTTCTCCATCTCCGGCTCCGACTTTGTGGAGATGTTTGTGGGCGTGGGCGCTTCCCGTGTCCGCGACCTGTTCGACAAGGCCAAGAAAAACCATCCCTGCATCATCTTCATCGATGAGATCGACGCCGTGGGCCGCCAGAGAGGCGCAGGCCTGGGCGGCGGGCACGACGAGCGCGAACAGACGCTGAACCAGCTGCTGGTGGAGATGGACGGCTTCGGCGCCAACGAGGGCGTCATCATGATCGCCGCCACCAACCGCCCGGATATCCTAGATCCCGCCCTGATGCGTCCCGGCCGTTTCGACCGCCAGGTCATGGTGGGCTATCCCGATATCAAGGGCAGGGAAGAGATCCTGCGTGTGCACGCCAAAGGAAAACCCCTGGCGCCCGATGTGGTGCTCTCCACCATAGCCAAGTCTACCGCCGGGTTTACCGGCGCGGACCTGGAAAACCTTTTGAACGAAGCAGCCCTTCTGGCAGCCCGGAAAAACCACAAGGCCATCACCATGGAGGAGATCGAAGAAGCCACCATCAAGGTGGTGGTGGGTACGGAGAAGAAGAGCCGTGTCATGAGCGAAAAAGAGAAAAAGCTCACCGCATACCATGAGGCGGGCCATGCCATTGCCACTTACTACTGCAAATCCCAGGACCCGGTGCATCAGATATCCATCATCCCCAGAGGGATGGCGGGCGGTTATACCATGCACCTGCCCACGGAGGACCGTTCCTATAAGAGCCGCAACGAAATGAAGGAAGAGTTGGTTGTGCTGCTGGGCGGCCGCGTGGCGGAGGCCCTGGTGCTGGACGATATCTCTACCGGCGCGTCCAACGACATCGAGCGGGCCACAAAGATTGCCCGCGCCATGGTGATGAAGTACGGCATGAGCGAAAAGCTGGGTCCCATCACCTACGGCACCGACGAGTCGAACCCCTTCCTTGGGAAGGAAATGGGCCATGTCAGCAACTATTCCGAGCAGACCGCTTCGGAGATCGACGAGGAAATTCAAACCATCATTTCCACCGCTTACGACAAGACGGAGCAGATTCTGAAGGAGCATATCGATGAACTGCACCGCCTGGCGGGCGTACTGTACGAAAAGGAAAAGCTGGATGGAAGCGAATTCCAGCAGGTTATGGACGGCAGCCTGCTGCCGGGCGGCACGGCGGCCGCCGGCGAGCTGGGGGCAAGCGCTTCCCGGAGCGCAGCAGACCTGCCCTTCGGGGAAGAAGGCGGCGTTCCGCAGCCGGAGGTCCCCAGATCCATCGGGCCGGAAGGACCGTCGGACGGCGGCAAATAAGCCAAGTCGTCGGGGAGCGGGCTAAACGTTTGAAGAAGTCCGAAGCCGGATGAAAAGTCTTTGGTCCTACCTTTCTCCAGAAAGGTAGGGGCATCGGGGAGCGGGCTAAACGTTTGAAGAAGTCCGAAGCCGGATGAAAAGTCTTTGGTCCTACCTTTCTTCAGAAAGGTAGGGGCATCGGGGAGCGGACCAAAAGTTTGGAGAGGTCCGAAGCCGGAACAAAAGTCTTTTGCCTCCTTTTCTTCAGAAAAGGAGGAGGGCGGCAACACTTGAACAGTTCTACTGCAAGCAAGGGGAATGGATACATTCCCTTTCTTGCTGTTTACAGACAGCCTCCAGCGGCAATGCTATAGCAGGCAATAGAAATTTCCGGGCAGAATTCTGCCGCGAGAAAGGAAAGGTAGATTCATGGCCAAAAAACAGACCTACGGCAACGAGAGCATACAGAGCCTGAAGGGCGCGGACCGGGTCCGGCTGCGTCCGGCTGTCATCTTCGGTTCGGACGGCATCGACGGCTGTCAGCATTCCATCTTTGAAATCCTCTCCAATTCCATCGACGAAGCCAGGCAGGGCTTCGGCAGGGAAATCTCCATTACCCGGTTTCTGGACCATTCCGTGCAGGTGGAGGACCACGGCCGGGGCATCCCGGTGGACTACAACCCCAAGGAGGAACGCTATAACTGGGAACTGGTCTTCTGTGAGCTGTACGCCGGCGGCAAGTACAATAACGATTCCGGCGAAAGCTATGAATACTCCCTGGGCCTCAACGGCCTGGGCCTTTGCTCCACCCAGTACGCCTCGGAATATATGGATGTGGACATCCGCCGGGACGGCTTCCGCTACACCCTGCATTTTGAACACGGGGAGAATGTGGGCGGCTTGCGGAAGGAACCCTATGCCAAAAAGGATACCGGCTCCCTCATCAAATGGAAGCCCGACCTTCAGGTGTTCACCGACATCCAGGTGGAGACGGATTATTATCTGGACATCCTGAAGCGGCAGGCTGTAGTCAATGCGGGGATCACCTTCCATTTCAGAAACGAGACCGCGCCCGGCAAATTTGAAACCACGGATTTCTGCTACGAAAACGGCATCCTGGACCATGCCAAGGAGCTGGCTGGCGAGGACTTCCTCACGCCCGTGCAGCTCTGGCAGAGCGAGAAGAAGGTGCGGGACCGGGCGGACATGCCCCTTTACAACACGAAGATCAACGTGGCGGCGGCTTTTTCCAACCGCACCCATGTGGCGGAATATTACCACAATTCCAGCTGGCTGGAGCACGGCGGCGCGCCGGACAAGGCTGTGCGCAACGCCTTTGTCTATCAGATCGACGCCTATTTGAAGCAGAACAACAAGTATACGAAAAGTGAGAGCAAGATTACCTATCAGGATGTGGAGGACTGCCTGATCATTGTGATCTCCTCCTTCTCCACCCAGACCTCTTATGAAAATCAGACCAAAAAGGCCATTACCAACAAGGGCATCCAGGATGCAATGGTGGAAATGCTCCGCCACAATCTGGAGGTCTACTTTATCGAGAACCCCATGGATGCGGAGAAAATTGCAAACCAGGTGCTGGTGAACAAGCGCAGCCGGGAGGACGCGGAGAAGACTCGCCTGAACCTGAAGACAAAGCTCACCGGAAAGATGGACATCACGGGCAGGGTGGCGAAATTTGTAGACTGCCGCAGCAAGGACGTGAACGAACGCGAGCTGTTCATCGTGGAGGGCGATTCCGCCCTGGGCGCGGTGAAGCAGGCCCGGGATTCCAACTTCCAGGCCGTCATGCCCATCCGCGGCAAGATACTGAACTGCCTGAAGGCGGATTACGACAAGATTTTCAAGAGCGAAATCATCACCGACTTGATCAAAGTGCTGGGCTGCGGCGTGCAGGTGAAAAGCAGGGCCAATAAGAATCTGGCCACCTTTGACATGGAAAACCTGCGGTGGAGCAAGGTCATCCTGTGTACCGACGCAGACGTGGACGGTTTCCAGATCCGCGTGCTGCTTTTGACCATGCTTTACCGGCTGACCCCGGCGCTCATCGAGCAGGGCAAGGTGTATATAGTAGAATCCCCCCTGTATGAGATCAATTCCCGGGACGAGACCTACTTTGCCTATGATGAGGCGGAAAAGGCGGAGTTCCTGAAAAAGCTGGAGGGCCAGAAGTATACCATCCAGCGCTCCAAGGGACTGGGCGAAAACGAGCCCGACATGATGAACCTGACCACCATGAACCCCAAGACCCGGCGGCTCATCAAGGTACTGCCCGGCGATGCGTCGTATGCCTCCTATATGTTCGATATCATGCAGGGCGACAATCTGGCGGGCCGCAAGGAATATATCGCCGAGCACGGCGCGGAATACACCGACGAGCTGGACGTGAGCTGACTTCCTTTTCTGAAGAAAAGGAAGCAAAAGACTTTTGTTCCGACGCCGGACTCCTTCAAACGTTAAGCCCGTTCCCCGATGCCTTGGCTTCGCTGAGGCTGTCCGTCTCCTTTTCTGAAGAAAAGGAAGCAAAAGACTTTTCATCCGGCTCCGGACTCCTTTAAACGTTTGGCTCGCTCCCCGATGCCAGGGCTCGCTGAAAAAAATAATAAAAAGTTTTGCTCAAGCTTTTTCAAAAGCTTGCAGGGTTTGGGACGGCGTCCCAAGGTCCTGATTCCTGTGTGAAAGCCAGGAAAGAGAGGAAACCATCCCAAAGAGGAGAGTTTGGAATATGCCTAAATCCAAAAAAGAAAGAAAGAGCGGCGGAACCTCCAAGGCCCACGGCTACATTGCCGGGGCCGGGGAGATTGTGGAGCAGGACGTGGGGGAAACCCTGCGGAAAAACTACATGCCTTACGCCATGAGCGTCATTCTGTCCCGGGCCATCCCGGAGATCGATGGCTTTAAACCCTCCCACCGGAAGCTGCTGTATACCATGTACAAGATGGGGCTTTTGGGCTCTGCCAGGACCAAGAGCGCCAACATCGTGGGCCAGACCATGAAGCTGAATCCCCACGGCGACTCCGCCATCTACGATACCATGGTGCGTTTGTCCAGGGGGTACGAGGCCCTGCTTCATCCCTTTGTGGATTCCAAGGGGAATTTCGGGAAATTCTATTCCCGGGATATGGCCTGGGCCGCCTCCCGTTACACGGAGGCCAAGCTGGACGAAATCTGCAAAGAGCTGTTTAAGGATATCGATAAGGATACCGTGGACTTTGCGGACAACTACGACAACACCACAAAAGAACCCACCCTGCTGCCCGCCACATTCCCCACGGTGCTGGTAAACGCCAACACGGGCATTGCCGTGGGCATGGCCAGCAATATCTGTCCCTTCAACCTCAGTGAGGTGTGCAATACCGCCATCGCCCTGATGCGGGATCCGGACGCGGACCTGTTTGAGACGCTGCAGGCCCCGGATTTTCCCGGCGGCGGCCAGCTGATTTTTGACCGGGAGGTGATGGAGAAAATCTATCAGACCGGACGGGGCAGCTTCCGGGTGCGCAGCCGCTACGCCTATGACAAGGCCGCAGGCTGTATCGACGTCACCCAAATCCCCCCTTCCACCACAGTGGAGGTCATTGTGGAAAAGGTGGTAGATCTGGTCAAACAGAACCGTCTCAAGGAGATTTCCGACATCCGGGACGAGACGGACCTGGACGGCCTGAAGATCACCATTGACCTGAAACGCGGCGTAGACCCGGATAAGCTGATGCAGAAGCTTTTCAAGCTCACCACACTGGAGGACAGCTTCGGCTGCAATTTCAACGTGCTGGTGGGCGGCGTGCCCCGGGTGCTGGGGGTGCGGGAGCTGTTGGAGGAGTGGACGGCCTTCCGCGTGGAGTGCGTCCGCCGCCGCACCCACTACGATTTGCGGAAGAAAAAGGAAAAGCTGCACCTCCTGCTGGGCCTGCAGGCCATCCTGCTGGATATCGACAAGGCTGTCCGAATCGTGCGGGAGACCGAGGAGGAGAGCGAGGTGGTGCCGAACCTGATGATCGGCTTCGGCATCGATGAAGTTCAGGCGGAATATGTGGCGGAGATCAAGCTGCGCCATTTGAACCGGGAATATATTTTAAAGCGCACCGAGGAGACCGACAGCCTGAAAAAGGAGATCGGAGAGCTGGAAGGGATTTTGGGTTCCAAATCCAAGGTGAAATCCATCATCATCCGGGAGCTGGAGGAGGTGGCGAAGAAGTACGGCAAGCCCCGCCGCACCATGATCCTCTACGCCGACGAGGTGGAAGAGGCGGAAGTGGTGGAGGAAACGCCGGATTACCCGGTGAACCTGTTCTTCACCAGGGAAGGCTATTTTAAGAAGATTACCCCCCAGTCCCTGCGCATGAGCGGCGAGCAGAAACTCAAAGAGGGGGACGAGATCGCCCAGCAGCTGGAGGACACCAACAGCACGGACCTGCTGTTTTTCTCCGACCGCTGCCAGGTATACAAGCTGAAGGCCTCTGATTTCGACGACACCAAGGCAAGCGTCCTGGGCGAATACATCCCGGCCAAGGCCCAAATGGACGAGGGAGAACGGGCCGTCTACCTGGCGCCTACCAAGGATTATGCGGGCTTCCTGCTGTTTTTCTTCGAAAACGGCAAGGCCGCCAAGGTGGAGATGAGCGCCTACCAGACGAAGACGAACCGGAAAAAGCTGATCAGCGCCTACAGCGACAAATCCCCCCTGGCAACTGCTCTCTATTTGCGGGAGGACTGTGAGGTGCTGCTTACAGCTTCCTCCGGCAGGATGCTGCTGTTCCACACGGGTCTCATTCAGCCCAAGGCCACCAAGAACACCCAGGGAGTACAGGCCATGAACCTGAAAAAGGGCCAGCGGGTGATGGGGGCCGTTGTCTATGAGGAGGGGATGCTGCAGAACCCCTCCCGCTATAAAAAGAAGCTCCCCGCCCTGGGCGCCCTGCCCACGGAGGAAGAGACCGCCGGAGAACAGATGACCATATAAAAGCCACAGACCCCCCACGGCCCTGCCAAATCGGCAGGGCCGTGGGGGGTCTGCCGTCTGGAGCCGAGTTCCGCTCCAGAGAAAGGAACATGCCCTTTTTCTTGGTTCTTCCTTTCGGAAAGGAGCTTATTTCACGGACAACATAAAAGAAATAATGGAGAAATTTGATGTGAGCCTAATCCGGGCAAAGCTTTTCAGCCGGATGCTGCCGCTGCGGCCAGTGGGATAAAGAGGGGAAAGACACGGGAGGCAAGCCTATTGAGCTTGGACTGAGGAAGCTTAAATGTCGAGATAGATCCACCCCAGGCTTGCAAAGATAAGGAGGTTTCTGTATGATAGAGAAAACAGGTATTTGAAGTGGAAAAGCCAGTTGGGGTTGACGGGTGACGTGCCTGCATCGCTGTTTTCCCCGGAACACCGGCTTATGCCGGGCTTCCGTATCAAATGCCGTCTGCCAGACTTTCGACGCCGGCTAAAATCTGAAGAGCAGGGAAGCCCGCGTTCTGTCAGATCTTCCCAGCCATAGGGCGGGGCTTGAAAGGCGGTTGTCTCTCATGAAACATTTTGAACGGGATTTTGCAAAGCGCAACATCCGGGGGAACAAAAGGCATTTTGCCGCCGTGTTTTCCTCCCTGCTCTTGATGGCGCTGCTTTTGGAATTCTCCTTTGGCTTTCTGGCAAGCATGCGGCACACCGTGACAGAGCAGCTGTTCCGTACCTATGGGCAGTGGCGGTTCGCCGTGGTGAGCAATTATCAGGAAAAAGTGATCCCGTCCCAGGTGGAAGCGCTTCCGGCAGCCAAACAGACCGGAGTGGTACGGGCGTACGCCTCTACCTGGGACGGCCTGGTACTGGGCACCGTCGACGAGGCGGCGGCCGGGCTGGGCAGGCTGGAATATCTGGAGGGCAGGCCGCCGGAGACGGCGGAGGAAATCGCCGTGGAGGCCCAAACCCTGTCCCGGCTGGGGTACTCCTATGAGCTGGGGCAGCGCATTTCCGTGAAAGCGGAGGGCTACCCCGATGAGAATGGGAAAAGCATGCTGGTGGAGGAGGACTTTGTCCTGACCGGCGTACTGCGGGATACTTTTGCCGCCTGGGTTCCCCAGGTGAGGGAAAAATGCCCTTCCCTGATTGTCAGCAGAGAATGGGCGCTCCGCTTTCCGGGGACAGCCCTGTCCACGGTTCTGGCCGACGCCGGGAAGGAATTTGGAAAGCAGGCGGAGGAAGCGGGAATTGCCGCCGGCATCTACGAAAACAGGGAGGCCTACCCCAAGGAGACCATAGGCTCCGCCCTGTTCCTGTTCCGCAGCCTGATTGTAATGGTTTCCGTGGTTTCCCTGGGGATTTTGATCGTGGTAATGGTTCTTTCGGTGCGCAAGCGCGCCGCCCTTTGGGAAAGCCTGCGGAAGCTGGGCGCGGACAGGGAAAGGCTGCGGAACATCCTGTTCTGGGAGAGCGGCTTCCTCTCGCTGTCGGCGGCGCCGCTGGGCCTGCTGCTGGGCTTTGGCGCGGCCGCAGGGCTGATTCTGGTATTCGGGCCCAATTGGCATATGGAATACGGCATTTCACCGGCGGATGCGTTGCTCCCGGTGGGAATTGCCGCTGCCGCCGTCTGTCTGGGAACAGCGTTTTCCCTTTTGGGCCTTCCGCGTGGGGAAAAAAGGAGGGGCAGGCCCAAAAAGCAGCGCGCCCCCCGGCGTTATGCGCCCTTAAAGCGTCTCAACGCGTTGGTGATAGCGGCCCGTTTTATGAAATCCCGTCTGGGTTATACGCTGGCGATTTTTTTCTTGCTGCTCAGCTGCACGCTGCTTGCCGCGTTTGTGGCCAACAACCTTTCGGAAGAAATTGCCGTCTATGGCAATATGACAGGCTATTTTACAAATTGCGATTACGTGGTGGAAGCGCCACCTGGCCGGGAGCTTTCCCCGCTGGGAGAAAACACCCTCCAGGCGGTCGGCGGGGTTTCCGGCGTGGAGGCCTGCTATGCCTACCGGCTTTCCCGTAGAGATTCGGGGGTGTTTTGCGTGGATCTCACAGGGCTGGAGGAGAACCCGTACCTCACCTGCCTGGATGACCAGGAGCGCTGCGTCAGGGCAGTGCGGGAGCTGATGGACCGGATGGAGGAGAAGCGGCAGAAAATTCTGGTACAGGGGAACCGGGAAGCGGTTTCGGAGCAGGAGCTTTTCCAGAATACAAAGGCGCTCCATTGGGAACAGATGCCGTCCGCCCTGTCCGATTACCCTGTGGATCTGCTGGGGGTGGATCCGGACCATGAAGGGGAACGGTTCCTGCGGGCGGTACAGGAGGGCACAGTGGATCGGGAGGCCTTCCGCCGGGGGGAGGAATGCATCCTGTATCTGCCCGCGGTTTCAAAGGAACCCTGGAACGACACGGGAGCAGAAGAGGGCGCTCCGGATTACTGGAGCGCCGTGGGAGGAACGCATCGATTCTCAACGGACCTCTATGCGCTGGGGGAAGAAAATCCCAATCCGGCCAAGGGGATTGCGCTGATTGGGGAAACCTCTGTTCAACCGGGGGACTTTATCGCCGTGCGCTGCGGTTCGGAGCAAAAGCAGGTCCGGGTAGGGGGAATCATCCGGAAGATGGAGCGTTCCGACATCTTTTATCCAAGCCTGTCTCAGCCCTTTCAGGTGGTATGCTCACCCAGCTTTATGGACAGCTTTCAGGAATATTCCGGGAAGGGCGGCTGCCAGCTTCTCACGGTAAAAACCAATTCCCTCGCCGGGTATTCTGCAACGGATAAGGTCATGAGCCAGCTTGTGGCCTCCAGAAGCGGCGGATACCTGCTGACCAACAGGCGACTGGAGCTGGAGCAGAAAAGCCAGGATTTGGCGTCCAAGGTGCTGATGGAAGCGCTGTTTCTGGTGCTGTACTGTGCAGCTGCCTTCACGGTGCTGGGCATTCTGTTTTCCTCTTCCCTGGACAGGAACCGCAGCCGGATTGCCCTCTACCGGTCCCTGGGCCTGGAAACAGGGATCCTCAAGCGCAGCTATCTGGCGGAAATTCTGCTCTTGTCTCTGGGCGCGGTAATCCTGACACAGCTTGTCCTTCTGGTGCAGTGGGCCATCTGGGAAGCTTCGTTCGTCGGCACGGAAAGAGGGATTCTCAGCTATCTTTTTACCCTTTCGGCCGAAAATTTTCTTTGGCTTCCCTATCTGGGCTGCCTGCTCCTGCTGTTTGGGGGCGTTTTTCTCAGTTACTACCGTCCCTTGCAGGGCTTTTTCCGGGAAAATTTTCTGGAAGCGCTGAAATAGCGGGAATGGCATAGAAAAATCCGCAGGATATACGAAAGGAATGACGGCTGATGGACTGTATGAAGATGACCGGGGTCAGCAAGGCCTATCAAAATGGCAGTGAAAAGCTGTATGCGCTTCGTGATGTAAACCTCGTCATTGAGGAGGGAACCTTTACCGCCGTCATGGGACGCAGCGGCAGCGGGAAAACCACCCTGCTGAATATGATGGGCGCTTTGGACCAGCCTACCCAGGGACAGGTGCTGTTTCTGGGCAAGGACCTGGGCGCTATGCAGGAAAAGGAGCTGGCGGCTCTCCGGCGCAGGGAGATCGGCTTTGTGTTCCAAAAATACCAGCTTTTGGAAGAGTACGATCTTTGGGATAATATTTGTGTGCCCATCTATTTGGACCACCGGGAACCGGACCGGGCCTACCTGGAAAAAATTCTCCAGGTATTCGGACTTTCGGAACGAAAGCATGCCTTTCCCAGCCAGCTTTCCGGCGGCCAGCAGCAGCGGGTAGCCATTGCCAGGGCCCTTGCCATACGTCCGGTTTTGATTCTGGCGGATGAACCCACCGGCAATCTGGATTACAAAACCGGACAGGAGGTGCTGGGACTTCTAAGGCTTTCCCAAAGGGAACTTGGACGGACGGTGGTTATGGTTACACATGACCGGGAATCTGCCGCACTGTGCGACAGGGTAGTGACGATTGAAGACGGCCGGATCGTGTGCTGAAGATTTTTATGCCGCGGGTGTTGGGGGATTTGACTTTTTCCCGCGGCCGCAGTCCTGGCTTCTTTTAAAAAAGGAAAGTATTCGCCCACCTTTTTCAAAAGGCGGAGTAGTACCGGGGCAAAGCCTCGGCTCGCAGAAGATGGCCGAGCGGAAGAAAAGTCATCTTCTGCTCTCGTTTTCCTTTGCCCTGAGATTTATCCCGCAAATTCGATTGTGATATCTCCGTTGTTGTTTGCCACGGTCAGCGCCTTGGGTGCTCCGTCCTTTTTAGAAGGCAGGTTGCTCTCCCCTTTTTTACTCTCGCAGGAGATGGAAAATTCCTCATAGCTCCCGGCCACTGTGCCGCGGATATCCCCGTTCTTAGCCTTCAGGTCCAGAGCATTTCCCACGCCCAGCTTTTCAAAGCGGATATCGCCGTTGTTGGCGGAAAGGGAAAGGCTGCCGGTCACCTCCAGCGCCGGAAGAAGGAGATCCCCATTGGTGGTGGAGAGCGTCAGTGACGACAGAAGCCCGCTGGGAATGCGCAGCAGGATTTTCCGGTTGGCGGCATCTGCCTTGCCTCCGAAATAGTCGGTCCAGTTTTTGTCGGTTTTGGCGGCCATGGTCAGGACATTGTCCTGAGAAACTGATATGCTGTATCCCTCTTTTTCGCTCTCGGCATATTCCAGGGAAATCTGCTGATCCTGGGAGAGGGCCACTTCAATTTCCCGGTCCCGAACCTGAATTTGGATTTCTTTCACCTGCGTTCCGTCTGCCGTATAGCTGGATTTTTGAAACTCTCCGCTGCCGGAAGAACACCCGGCAAGCATCCCGGCCGCGAACAGGATGCAGAGGCATGCGATGGAAAGCCGGGCGGTATTGCTGCGTTTTTTCGTTTTGGAAAATTTCATCATAAATCTGTTCCTCCTGGTTTTGAGAAAGTTGATATTGACGTTTCTCTGTGTTAGGATAAGCATAAACCTTTGTGCTGCACAAAGGTCAAGGGGGAAGAAAAGCTTTGGAAAATTATTTTACTGTGGGGGAGACGGCAAAAATAGTCAAAACCACCAGTGAAACCCTGCGGCATTACGACCGGATCGGCCTGGTAAAGCCCAGCAGGAAAGAGGAATGGACCGGCTACCGGTATTATTCCAAGCAGGATATCGTCCGGCTGAACACCATCCGTGCCCTGCGGAGCATGGAGCTATCCCTGGGGGAAATTCGGGAGGTGCTGGAATATGACGACCTTCAGAAAATTGTGGGATTTTTGGAAAGGGCGGAGCGGAAGGCGGACGAAAAGATAGCTGAACTTCAGTATTGCAAAGCTAAAATCCAATTGGCCAGGAAGGATTACGAGAAGAAGCGGCAGGGCCGGCAGCCTGTGGACGGCCCGTTTCTGCAGGAATTCCCGGAGCGTGTGATCCTGCTGTCCCACACGCTGGAGGCCCCTACGCTGGAAAACCTGTGGGATTATCTGCGGCATTTTTACGACCAGATCGATCCTGCAGAAAGGGAATGGTACGATTTTGAGGATGTGGCGGGGATTTACACAAGGGAGGGAAGTTCGCGTCTTTTTGCGGTGTGCATCCGCCATGGGAAAGCCCAAAGTCTCTTGACCCTGCCTGCGGGCGCGTACCTGTGCGCGGACTGCACCGAGGAAAACAGGGGGGCTGTAGTGGACGGGCTGATGAGAACGGCCCGCCAGGCATATGGGGCAGAGCCGGAATTTACCGTGCAGCTCATTGTGGTTTCCGGCATTTTGCAGTGGAATTATCAGGCGCAGGTCTATTTGGGAAATCCATAAGGAGGAATTTTTTATGAAATATAAAAATCCGATCATCCCGGGCTTTTACCCGGACCCCAGCATCTGCAGGGCGGGGGAGGACTACTATCTCGTCAACAGCTCCTTTGAATTTTTTCCGGGCGTTCCGCTGTTTCACAGCAGGGATCTGGTAAACTGGGAACAGCTGGGTTATGTGCTGACCCGGAAAAGCCAGCTGGATTTGACGGAATGCCGCACTTCCGGCGGCATCTACGCGCCCACGCTGCGCTGCCATAACGGCAGGTTCTACATGGTGACCACCAACGTGAGCCACGGCGGGAACTTCTACGTGTGGACCGACGATATCCGGGGAGAATGGTCCGATCCGGTTTTTGTAAAACAGGGCGGCATCGACCCCTCCCTGTTCTGGGACGAGGACGGCACGGTCTATTTCCAGAGCACTCATTCCGACGGGGCGGGCAGCCAGTGTATCGGCCAGTGCACCATTGATATTGAAACAGGGGAGATGCTTACGCCCACCCGCCCCATCTGGTACGGCACCGGCGGCAAATGCCCGGAAGGGCCCCATCTCTATAAAATCGGCGGGTACTATTACCTGATGATCGCCGAGGGAGGAACGGAATACGGGCACATGGAGACCATAGCCCGGTCCTGCAGTCCCTGGGGCCCCTTTGAGAGCTGCCCCGGGAACCCAATTTTGACCCACCGCGATGTGAATCCCCGGTTTGGGGAATTTCAGGCTCTGGGCCATGGAGATTTGACCACGGACACGGCTGGCAACTGGTGGATTGTGTTCCATGCCATCCGTCCCTCCCAGTTCATGCTGCACCATATCGGCCGGGAGACCATGATCGCCCCCGTGACCTTTGACGGAGATGGCTGGCCTGTAGTGAATCACGGCAGGCCCATCACCCAGGAGATGGAGGGCCCCGGCTGCGCAGAATCCGGAAAGGACGGATTTGCCCGTCAGAACAGTTTTTTCCAGGAGGAAGATTTCACGGCGGAAAGCGCCCTGTCCTGCAAGTGGGCCTGTCTCCGCAACCCTGAAACGGGAAGCACGGCGCTGGAAAACGGCCTGGTGCTCACCGCCGGAGAGAACGGCCTGGAAAGCGCGGGGGCTCCCGCCTTTATAGGGCGCAGGCAGCAGCATTTTGAGGCCGCTGCGGAAACCCTGCTGGATTTCTGCCCCGACGCAGAGCAGGCGGAGGCCGGCATCACCGTGTTCCACACCCGGGAGCACCATTACGACTTGCTTCTCACCCGCCGGGAAGGAAGGCGGGCCGCGGTTCTGCGCCGCCGGGTGTGCGACCTGCTGGTGGAGTCTGCGCCCGTCTTTCTGCCGGAGGAGGGGAAGCTGCGGCTGAGGGTTGAGGCCTCCCGGCTGCAGTACCGGTTTTTCGCCGGGCCGGAGGACGGCGGCCTGTCTCCCGCAGGGGAGGGCTGTACCCAGCTTCTCTCCACCGAGTGCATGAACTGCACCTTTACCGGCTGTTTTATCGGGCTGTTTTGCCAGGGAGCGCCGGGGACAAAGGCCCGGTTTGAACGTTTTTCCTATCGGCCGGAATAAGGCTGGTTCAGCCGGGCCTTTCACGGAAGGCCGGTATTCTCAGGCCTTCCGCCATGACAAAAAAGCTGTCCCCGCCCACCGGCATTCCGGTTTTGCGGGGACAGCTTTTTCTTTCAGGGATCGGGGCTTTTACAGCTGCGGCGGGGGCTAGGCCTTCTTTTTGACGTTTTTCCGGTACAGAAGGCTCAGCCCTTCCAGCATCAGGTTTTCGTCGTAGAAAATTTTGCGCTTGCAGTAGGGCGCCACCGTACCCATCAGCCCGCCGGTGGCCACGGCGGTGACGGGCTCGCCCAGTTCCTCTTCCACCCGGTCGATCAGGCCGTCCAGCATGGCGGCATTGCTGTAAACCGCGCCCGCCTGCATGCAGTCCACCGTGTTGGTGCCGATCAGCCGTTCCGGCGCGCCCAGGTGGATGTATGGCAGCTGGGCGGCACGGGCGCTGAGGGCGTCCACGGAAAGGCGCAGGCCGGGGATAATCATGCCCCCCAGGTAGCTGCCCCGCCGGTCCACCACAGAGAGAGTGGTGGCGGTGCCCATGTCGAAGATCACCAGGGGAGGCTTGTATTTGGCAAGGGCCGCCACTGCGTCCACCACCAGGTCCGCGCCCAGCTGGGCCGGGTTGTCCGTGCGGATGTCCAGGCCGGTTTTGATGCCCGTTCCCACTGCCAGAAAGCTCTTTCCGGTCAGCCGCTCCATGGCGTTTTTCATCACGATGCGCAGCTCGGGCACCACGCTGGAAAGAATGCCCCCTTCCAACGACGCAGGATCGACGCCCTGGTTTCGGAGCAGGCCGTCGATCAGCAGCAAGTATTCGTCGGCGGTTTTATCCCGGTCGCTGCGGATCCGCAGCGTGAATTCTATGTGATCTCCTTTGAGGCAGCCCAGCACGGTGTTGGTGTTGCCCACATCGATGGCCAATATCATGAAACTCGTTCCTTTCCGGCGCGCCCTGCGCCGCAGAATCCGGCGGCCTTGGTCACCGCCAGGCAGATGGCCGTGGTAAGCGCCACGGCTGCTATGGTCTCCGGCACGCCGTTTGCCAGCACAATGCCGAGGATGGCGCCGCTCACCAGGTCGTGGGAGATGCCCTGGGCCGCGGCAAAGGCCCCGGAAAGCACGGTGCCCATCAGGCCCATCACCAGCCCGGTGTTCACGACAGCCCCGAAGGCCCCCGCCAGGGCATAAGAGATGGTGCGGCTCAGGGAGCTGCTGCCGAAAAGCTTCTGCACGCCGGCCGCTGCAAAATAGGGCACAATTCCCACCAGAATGCGGGGCGCAAAGCAGATCACAAGGGCCCACGGGCTGCCGGAGGCCGTGCCGGGAAGCGGCACGAAGGGGGAGAAGGCAAAGCTCAGCAGGCTGGGGGCCATGGTGTTCTTCACCAGGCTGGTCAGCCCAAACAGGAACCCGAAGAACGCGCCCTTTTTGGGTCCCAGCAGCACGGAACCGATGATTACCGGCACATGCAGGATCGTGGCCTTGATGATGGGCAGGTCGATGAGTCCCAGCGGGGTAAAGGCCATCAGCAGGATGACCGCCGTGAACAGGGACGTGAGCACCAACTCCCGGGCGGAATGGGTGGGGCTTGCTTGCGTTTTCATATTCAATTACCTCCTGCTGCTGTTCCGGGTCAGCCGGATACAGCGCATATCGTTGTGCCTTCCCACAGCGCCGCGCTTCCTGTGCCCGATCCTGCCCGGAATTTCCGGTACAGGTCAGGCGAAGGCGGCAAAGGGGCCGGCAGCTTCATTATAGTGCGTTTTTTGGGGGAATACAAGGGACTTTTTCGGACGGCTTTCTTTACTTTGCCTATGAAATTTGCTATACTTTTCACAAAAGTAAGCCGGTCGGAGCGGCGGAGGGGGAATTTTTTTGGATCGGAAAAAAACAGTGGTTCTCTGCGTGACCGGCGGTATCGCCTGCTATAAATCCGCCATGCTGGCGTCCCTGCTGGTAAAGCGCGGCTATGACGTGGAGGTGGTAATGACCCGGAACGCCACGGAGTTCATCGGCCCCCACACCTTTGATTCCCTGACCCACAACCGCACCATGGTGGATACCTTTGATCGGAATTTTCAAAACCATGTGGAGCACGTGGCCCTGGCGGATAAGGCGGACCTGCTGATCGTAGCGCCCGCCACAGCCAACGTGCTGGCCAAAGCCGCCCATGGCATAGCGGACGATATGCTCACCACCACGATTCTTGCCTGCAGCTGCCCCAAGCTGGCCGCTCCGGCCATGAACACCCGCATGTATGAAAACCCTGTCACCCAGGACAATCTGGAAACCCTGCGGCGCTACGGCTGGCAGGTCATCGAGCCCAAGAGCGGACGCCTGGCCTGCGGGGCCGTGGGCATGGGCAAGATGCCGGAGCCGGAGGAGCTGCTGGAAGCGGTGGACCACGCGGTGCGGTATGAGAAGGATCTGGCCGGTCTCAGGCTGCTGGTGACCGCAGGGCCCACCCGGGAGGCCCTGGACCCGGTGCGGTTTTTATCCAACCACTCCAGCGGGAAGATGGGCTATGCCGTCGCCCGCGCCGCCTCGGACCGGGGCGCGGAAGTGACGCTGGTCACCGGCCCCACTGCGCTGAAGCCTCCTGCTTTTGTGGAGACGGTGGAGGTAACCAGCGCCCAGGAGATGTTCGACGCCGTGACGCGGCGGGCGCAGGAGCAGGATATCATTGTAAAGGCTGCCGCCGTAGCGGATTACCGGCCGGCGGAGTACTCGGAAAACAAGCTGAAAAAAGGGGAGGGAGACCCGCTTTCCCTGCCCCTGGAACGCACCCGGGATATCCTCCTTTGGCTGGGGGAACATAAAAAGCCGGGCCAGTTCCTGTGCGGCTTCAGCATGGAGACGGAGCGCCTGTTGGAAAACAGCCGGAAAAAGCTAAAGAAAAAGAATCTGGATATGGTCGCCGCCAACAGCCTGAATGAGGCGGGGGCGGGATTCGGCGGCTCCACAAACGTGCTCACCCTTATCACCGCGGACAGCGAGGAACAGCTTCCCCTGCTGAGTAAGGAGGAGGCCGCCCACCGGCTGCTGGATGGGATTTTGGCGCGGCGGAAGAAATGATGGGAAGGGGGTGCCGCAAAACAGCCTCCTAAAAAAGTACACCGTCACCGGCGTCTTTTTCAGAGCGGTTCAGGCTCTGAAAGGAAGCCGGTTTTCTGTTTTCTGTAAGGCAACTTTCTGTATGCAGCCATTGCCTTCTTGCTTTCTGGCTGTCCCTTTTCGGGCGGTTCCGGTTTTTAAGGCTGGGCCCTGCTGAGAAAAATATTGCACAGTGCTTTTCTTTTCCCGCAAAATTCGCTATAATAAAACTATTAACGGGCTTTGCCCGGACAGGTTGGGAGAATTTAGAGATGGAACGTAAAGTTGGAACAGTATCCAGGGGCATTCGCTGTCCCATTATCCGCCAGGGGGATAACCTTGCGGAAATTGTGGTTTCCAGCGTGCTGGAAGCCGCCGAAGCGGAAGGGTTTTCCCTTCGCGACCGTGACGTTGTGTCTGTGACGGAGTCCATTGTGGCAAGGGCGCAGGGCAACTATGCCTCTGTCTCCGCAATTGCGGAGGATGTACGGGCGAAACTGGGCGGCGGGACCATCGGCGTGATTTTTCCGATCCTCTCCCGCAACCGCTTTGCCATCTGCCTGCGGGGCATCGCCATGGGCGCCAAGAAGGTTGTGCTCATGCTCAGCTACCCCAGTGACGAGGTGGGAAACGAGCTGGTCAGCCTGGACCAGCTGGACGAGGCCGGGGTGGACCCCTACCGGGATGTGCTCACGCTGGAGCGCTACCGGGAACTGTTCGGCGAAAACAGGCATCCCTTTACCGGCGTGGACTATGTGCAGTATTACGGCGATGTGATCCGTGAGGCCGGGGCAGAGGTGGAAATTATCTTTGCCAACGACTGCCGCGCCATTTTGGAGCACACCAAAAACGTGCTCACCTGCGATATCCATACCCGGGCGCGCACCAAGCGAATTCTGCGGCAGAACGGCGCGGAGCGTGTTCTGGGCCTGGACGATATCCTCAGCGCGCCTGTAAACGGCAGCGGCTGCAATGAAAACTATGGCCTTCTGGGCTCCAATAAATCCACCGAGGATACGGTGAAACTGTTCCCCCGGGACTGCGGCGGCCTGGTGGAGGAAATTCAGAGCTCCCTTCTGCAGAAAACCGGAAAGCATGTGGAGGTTATGGTATACGGAGACGGCGCGTTTAAAGACCCCGTGGGAAAAATCTGGGAGCTGGCGGACCCCTGCGTCTCCGTGGCCAACACTCCCGGCTTGGAGGGGACACCCAACGAGGTGAAGCTGAAGTATCTGGCGGACAACGACTTCAAAAACCTGTCCGGCGAAGCGCTGAAGGAGGCAATTTCCGGCCGCATTAAGGAAAAGAAGGACAACCTGGTGGGCGATATGGCGTCCCAGGGCACCACGCCCCGCAGGCTGACGGATTTGATCGGCTCCCTCAGCGACTTGACCAGCGGTTCCGGCGACAAGGGCACCCCGGTGATCCTCATCCAGGGATATTTCGACAATTTCACCAACTGAGCGGGCTGGCTTTTTTCCGGCTTGTTGGGAAGATGCGTGTATAGAAAGGAAAGGGAAGAATATGAAGCAGGATATGATTGTCATTCTGGATCTGGGCAGCACGGAGAACACCACTCTGGCCAGGGCCATTCGCGAGCTGGGCGTATACAGCGAAATCTATCCCCATGATATTACGGCAGAGGAGCTGAAGGCGCTGCCCAATGTGAAGGGCGTGGTTCTCAACGGCGGAGAAAACCGTGTGGTGGACGGCGTCCCCGTGGACGTCTCCCCGGAGCTTTACGGCTGCGGCATCCCCATGCTGGCGGTGGATCATCCCACCGCGCAGTGCGGGCAGAAGCTGCAGGAACTCCCCGGAAGGGAAACACTGGAAAAGTTTGTGTTTACGGATTGCGGCGCCCAGGCAAACTGGAACATGAAAAACTTCATCGCCGACCAGGTAGAGCTCATCCGCAGCCAGGTGGGGGAGAAGAAGGTGCTGCTGGCCCTTTCCGGCGGCGTGGATTCCTCCGTGGTGGCAGCGCTGCTGCTCAAGGCCATAGGGGACCAGCTGGTGTGCGTGCATGTAAACCACGGCCTTATGCGCAAGGATGAATCGGAAAGCGTGGTGCGGATTTTCCGGGATCAGCTCAAGGCAAACCTGATCTATGTGGATGCCACGGACCGTTTCCTGGGCAAGCTGGAGGGCGTGGCTGATCCGGAGCAGAAGCGGAAGATCATCGGCAGTGAGTTCATCCGGGTGTTTGAAGAGGAGGCCAGAAAGCTGCAGGGCATCGATTTCCTGGGGCAGGGCACCATTTATCCCGATATCATTGAAAGCGGTACCAAGACGGCAAAGATGGTCAAATCCCACCACAACGTGGGCGGCCTGCCGGAGGACCTGCAGTTCCAGCTGGTAGAGCCTTTAAAGCAGTTGTTCAAGGATGAGGTTCGGGCCTGTGGCCTGGAACTGGGCCTGCCGGACGGCATGGTGTTCCGTCAGCCCTTCCCCGGCCCCGGCCTGGGCGTGCGCTGCCTGGGGGCCATTACCCGGGAACGCCTGGAGGCGGTGCGGGAATCCGACGCCATCCTGCGGGAGGAATTCCAAAAGGCCGGACTGGACAAAAAGGTCTGGCAGTATTTCACCATTGTGCCGGATTTCAAATCCGTCGGCGTGAAGGACAACGCCCGCTGCTTTGAATACCCCGTGATCCTCCGCGCCGTGAATACGGTGGACGCCATGACGGCCACCATCGAGCAGCTGGATTGGCCAGTACTGGCAAAGATCACCGACCGCATTCTCCATGAAGTGAAAAACGTCAACCGCGTCTGCTACGACCTGTCTCCCAAGCCTACGGCGACGATTGAGTGGGAGTGACATAGAAAATGCTGCAAACCCGCATAAGCACTGGGTTTGTGAACTGTTTTCTCCCTCCGTGATACTGGTTTGATATTATTCCTATCCGCCAGTACCTCACGGAATAATTAGCAAAAGAGCAAAAAACGCCCTGCTGAACGACAAATTCAGCAGGGCGTTTTTAGTGTTTTTTGGCTACTTGGCACTTCGGAGCAGCACTAAAACTGCATCTTCTGTTTTAAGGTCGTAATCCCCCATAATGCCTGTTCGGTGGTAGACCAGTCCTTTTTCTTGGTTATCAACTATGTACTGTGAGAATTGTTCAAGACCGTCTTCCTTGATACATTGCACAAATGCTCGTAACTTTATTTTTTCCAGGGAAAGCATATCCTTGCCGCAAGGCGCATCCTCACATTCCCAACAACCATTAAGACCTTTGGCTCTGCAACAGTCATATTGATAGCATCCCTGTGGCGATAGCCTTTTCCCGCAGTGGTTATTCCCCTTGCAGGAGCAAACAGCTTCAGGCTGGCACAAAGCACAGATAAGCCCACAGTAGGCAACTGAATCTGCAATTTGGTTTGCGCTCATCATTTATCCTCCCTTTTTCCACTGCACCGATGGCTCATACTTTCCGTAATCGTCGCAGGTCTGCGGAAAGCCTAACTTCCACTCGAAGTATTCGTTACGGGTGATACTGCCAGCCTTTAACTCCTCTTTCCGCAGCAGCCATTCCCGCATGAACTGGTCAACCAATCCATATTTGAAATACATTCCCACCGGGGCATGGACAGGCCAATCGTCGTTATCGTTGTACCGCACAGCGGCATTGTCAGAGGAATTTGTCTTGCCGGGATTACGCACAAGCTGGAACAGATTGATAGCGCCGGGGTTGTCCTCGTCCAACCAGAAAAAGGTCTGCATAATGTCCTCGGAGCAGCCGGGAGCATCGCTGTAAAAATTCATTGGACTGACACGCAGCACCACCGCCATTTGCTCCAGCATATCTCTTTTAGGGATACGATAGTTGATTTCATATTGGGCAATACGGCTGTCTGCGCCCTTTTCCTCCAGCCCGATAGCCAAGCCGAACCCCTTTTGTGTCATTACCACGAGAGGTGCGAATTTTCTTGGTTTTCTCGCCTGTTGTCATCTGTTCCACGCCTTTAGAAATAGTATAGCGCAAATAAGAGAAAGATGTAAGATAAAAATTAGCAAAAAAACGAAATAAACACTTGGCATTAAAAAATATACGAATATAAAAATCAGATAGCCCAAACGATTTGAAATACGGGTAAAGAACGGCTGTTTTGCAATCCGCTTTCCTCAATGCAGGCCAATCGTTTTTGTAACCGCACCGGAATGCTGAAAAGGACGTCGGCGGGATTTTATTCCCTGCCGACGTCCTTTTGCATCAGGCCCCAGTACGCAGTCGCCGGAGTCTTCCTTTTCGCTATTCTCCTCGGCAGCGTTCTGCCGCAGTCTTGAAAAGGGCGGTCTGAATGCCATTGACCGCGCTGTCGGGGTCCATCTCTCCGTCAGGCCGGCCGCAAGGGGACTCCGGCAGGATAGGAGAGTTAGAGAACGGGGTCCTTTGCCGTATCGGTTGTGCTCAAGCTTTCGCCAAGCTCAGCAACATATTCCCCGCCGTCTTCCACAAGGGTGACGCCCCTATGCTCAGAATCCTTGTTGTCAAGGGTTTCGTCTGCGGCGGTAGTGTCGGAATTGATACCTTCGCCAAGAGTGGTGACAGCGGTTTCCAGCTTGGCCGGCGCATTGCTGGCGGGACGTCCCTCAGAGGCAAAAGCGGGAATAGAGAGCGCGGCGATTACGCCTGCAGCAGCCAGGACTGATATGATTTTTTTCATAATGAGATCTTCCTTTCTTTCTGTTTTTTCTGTGTTCTTTTCCGGAGAACTGTTCTCCTAAGAACAAGGCAAGTATAGCATAGGACATATTAGAGGAATGTTAGTTTTCTAAGGCAAGCGTTAAATTTTAAGTTTTATTTCAGTGCCCTTTCCCAAAGCACTGTCTATTTCAAGCGAGCCGCCGTAACGGTCCATTATCGTCTTTACGATGGACATGCCCAGGCCGCTGCCGGGGATATTTTGAGAACGGGAAAGATCCGAGCGGTAAAATGGTTCAAAGATGTTCTGGATCGCCTGCGGCCCCATACCGATACCGTTATCCTGGATGAGGATATGTCGTTCCCGGTCCGAAACCGTAACGTTCACATGGCCCCCGCTGCGGTTATACTTCACGGCGTTTTCAACCAGATTGAAAAGGATCCTGTAAAACAGGTCTTTGTTGTAGGTAAGCCGTAAGGTATCCCCGGTAACGGTTATGCGAACCCCCTTTTCATCCGCAAGGGGAGAAAGGTCGGTTTTGATTTGATGGGCAATTGACAGAACGTTTACAGTCTCAGTTTCGTCTTTCAAGGAAGGGCTGGTTAAGGTTGTCAGGCCTTCCACCGTTTGAATCAGCCGGTCCATACTCTGCCTGACGTCGTCTGTGCACTCGATATAATCCTCGCGGCTGGGGCTGTCCTGCAGTTCTAAGACCTGCAGCGAGGTTTTCATAATGGAAAGAGGGGTTTTCAGCTCGTGGGCGGCATTGGCTGCAAAGTTTTTCTGGGCGGTGTACGAACCCTCCAACCGGTCCATCATATTGTTAAAGGACTGTGTTAAGCGATACACTTCGTCTTTTGACCTGGGCAGATCCACCCTGTGGCACATGTTTTTATCATCAATACTGCACATGAACTGTGTCAGGTGGCTCAGCGGCCGCAGAATCCTCCCTGCAAGGAAGTAGAGGGCCGCTGCCAGAACAAGGATGGTGAGCAGCATAGCGAAAACGACGTTCCTTTCGAAGGTGTTCATGATAACCTGAAAGGCAACCTGGTTTTCTTCAATGTCGGAAACAGGCGGGGAAGCCTCGCCTTGAAGCCAGTCTTCCATGCTGCTGCCCTGGGAGGAATGGGGGGCGGAAGCGCCCTGCACGGAGGAGGTTGTATCGTAGGAAACCAGGGAACGCATATACTTGTTTGCGGAGGTGATAGAGATCACCGTTAAAAAGAGGCAGGCGGCGGCCACCACCACACTTGCCATAACAACGATTTTTCCCCGAAGAGACAAAGGCTTCATACAGTCTCCTCCTCATGAGCTGAAATCATATATCCCTGGCCCCTGACAGTGGTGATCAAGCCGCTGGTGCTGCCGGCGTCGCTGATCTTTTTGCGCAGGGAATGGATGTGGAACCGGAATGAGTTTGAAAACATGTCGCTGTCGCTGTCCCAGACATGTTCAATGAGATCTTCCGCGCTTATTACGGTATTGGGGTGATGAAGGAGATATTGAAGGATGGAATATTCCTTTTTAGTCAGATCCAACAGGACGCCGCCAAAGTAGGCCTTTTTTGCCGAAGTGTCCATAGATACTTGGCCACACCGCAAAACGGCGTCGTTGAGACCGGATTTTTGGCGGAGCAGACTTCTGATACGGGCCTCCAGTTCAATAAAGTCAAAGGGCTTTGTCAAGTAATCGTTGCTGCCGCAGTCCAGCCCCTTTACCTTGTCGAAAACAGTGTTTTTGGCAGATAGGATAATGACGCGCAGCTGGCTGCCTGTTTCACGAATAGCTTTGAGCACATCCAGGCCGTTGATTTTAGGGATGTTAATGTCTAAAACCATCAGGTCATATTCGTTTATTTCCAATAGTTCAAGGGCTTCCTCGCCGTCAAAGGCACAGTCCACCGCGTAGCCCAGACGGCGCAGGCCCTTTGACAGGGATTTTGAAAGCAAAACCTCGTCCTCAACAATTAAAAGTTTCATAAGCTCCCTCCTGTTAGGAAAGCAGGTATAATGGCTGCATTGCAGCCATTATACCTGCTTCTATGTTAGATTGATATTAGATTTCTAATTATTCAAGCTTTCGTAACTGTTTTGACAGAAAAATGTCGGCAAGAGCCCGTTCGGAATACTGCGCTCTGCTTTTTCCTTTGCAGCGGTCCGGCGGCTTTTCTGAAATAGAAATACGGGCGGTTGGGCCCTATGGGATTCCGGGGGCGGCTCCCCTGGCACAGCCGGTCCCACCGGAAAAGATAACAACAGGCGTCCTGTGATGGGGCGCCTGTTTCAGGGAGTCAGCGTTCCAACAGCCTTTGATAGATGACAAGGTCCCTGTCGGTAAAGACATTGAAAATCACCTGACGGATGGATTGGTCCTGGGTCAGGAACCGGGAGACGGTCTGTACCGCGATTTCGGCGGCCCGGTCCTGGGGGAAGCGGAAAACGCCTGTGGAAATACAGCAAAACGCGATGGAATGCACCCCGTTTTTTACAGCCAGATCCAGGCAGGACTGATAGCAGCCTGCCAAAAGCCTGCAGTCTCGTTTCCGGAGCTGCCCGGACACCACCGGCCCCACCGTATGCAGCACATACCGGCAGGGAAGGTTATACCCTGCCGTGATTTTGGCGGCGCCTGCCGCCTCTTCATGTCCCTGCGCCTGCATGATCTCATTGCAGGCGAGCCGGAGCTGGACGCCCGAGCAGGAGTGGATGGCATTGTCAATACAGGAATGGCAGGGCTGAAAACACCCCAGAAGAGCGCTGTTGGCGGCATTGACGATGGCGTCCGCCTGAAGGCGGGTAATATCGCCCTGCCAGAGAAAGAGGCGGCTGTTGGCGCGGACAGGGGACAAATTGGAGCAGTCCACGATTCCGCGCCTGCTGCTCTCCTCCAGCAAGTAGGCGTCCTGTACGTCCAGAAAACCTTCCTGGACCGGCATGGGCGGGCGCATGTTCATCAAAGAACGCAGGAGCTGCTTCTGCTCCGCTTCCCCCGTAGGGATTTCAATCCCCAGGTACTGCGGCAGTTCAGCCTGTAGGGTGCGGATGAGGTAAATCCGCCGTTCTTCCTGTGTCATATGCTCCCTCCTCTGCGATGAGCGCCAGAACGGCCCCAATGTCCCCTTCTATGGAAATGCCGCGCCCGGCAAGTTCTGGCGGCGCGGCGGCCCTTATTTTATTGATGCAGGCATATGTTGCCTTCGGATTCTCTGCCGTCATCTGCCAGAATGGATATTTGATAATTCCCGGTGTGTTTCCGCCCACGCCCAGTTCCCAAAAGAGGATGTGCCGGCCTCTGTGGCGCTGCAGGAAAGCCCTGCAGCGCTCGTTGGCCCGGTACCAGCCCGCATCCTGAACGAAGGTGGAGTCACAGCGCAGGTTCATCGCCATGGGCCCCCCGCAGACCGGGCAGCGGGGGACCAGTTCGGAGGGAATCCGCAGGTTTTTCTGCTCCTCCACCATCCGGCGCACCGTTTCCGCGTTGTCATAGGTCCTGTTATGGCACGGCCTGGCGCATTGCCACAGGCCATAGTCCCCCTGGGTGTAAAACAGGCGGCTTTTGTCAAACCCAGCCCGCTGAAAACAGTGGTCCACATTGGTTGTGAGCACAAAATAATCCTTGTCCTTCACCAGCTGCAGCAGGTCCCGGTACACAGGCTTCGGCGCGTCCTGATAGCGGTTGATCCAGATATACCGGCTCCAATAAGCCCAGTGTTCCTCCAGAGAGGGGAAGGGATAGAAGCCGCCCGAATACATGTCGGAAAAATGGTACCTGGCGATAAAATCCGGGAAATTTTCTTCAAACCGCCTGCCAGCGTAAGACATTCCCGCCGAAGCGGAAAGACCTGCGCCGGCGCCGATGACAACAGCGCTGGAGTCGGCCAGACAGTCGGCCAGCTCTTTGATTATGTCTCTGTTCAAACGACGTCACCGCTCTTCCACATAGTTTCCAACGATCAATCAGCCTTGCCTGGCGATGGCTTGTACCGGGCAGTGTTCGGAACAGTTTCCGCAGTGCAGGCAGTGCTCCTGCAGGATGCGGTATGGTTTTCCAGGCGTGATGCATTGCTGGGGACAGACTGGCGCGCATTTTCCGCAGCCTGTACAGCGCTCCGTTATCCTGTAGCCTTTTTGCCGCATTGTGTCGTTGCCGGCCCGATACCGTTCCCGAAAGATGGGGTTCACGCCGAGATTGAAATATTCGATTTCCATATCCCGAACAGCAAATACAATGCCGATGCTCCGTGTATCGCCTGGGTAGAGATGGGACAAGTACGGTTGTTCCCTGAAAATGAGATCGATATAGTTGCTCTGTTCTGTTTCCGGTAGGGGAACCGCTCTGGCGGAAACGCGGATCATTTCCTTGTAACGGGTGTAGGCCAGAATCTGCACATGTCCGTCGTGCAGCAGCTCGCGGCAAAACTCTTTCCCTCTTGCTGTAAAAAAATAAAAGGCATCCGGTTCGTAATGAATGGCGCTGATACAGCGGATCTGCGGCGTTGCGTCCATCCCGATTGTGGCAAAGCTTAACACGCCCACATGCTGCAGTTTTTTTAAACAAGTCTGCATGTCCATTAATGCCGCCTCACTCTCATTCAATGATACTGCTAAGTCCTGATTTCCCGGGCCTGCCGGCAGTGCCGCAGACGGAAACGGCAGATTCCTCCTTCTTCCATCCAAAGAGATTTGAAAGCGCCATTGTTACGGCCTCCGTTTTTCAGATTCAGAGTATGCACTTGCTCTCTGTAATTCCATTGTAGTCTTTTTTTCATGGGCCGCAAGTACGCACCTTTTTGTTACGGTTGCGGGTTGGCTGCGGGGAGAAAAAAAAGCCTCATGGATCTTACGGAAGGTTGATTTTTACAGAATACCGCATTACAATTGAAATATCTTTCTATTTTGAAGCGGTGGGGATGGCTTATGAAAACAAGGGATGAATTGCCGGAATGCCCTGTAGCCACAACGGTGCAGCTTATCGGGAACAAGTGGAAACTGCTGATTATCCGAAATCTTCTTCAGCGTCCGTGGCGCTTTAACGAACTGCAGAGGTCTCTTGATGGCATTAGCCAGAAGGTATTGACCGACAGCCTGCGCTCTATGGAACAGGACGGAATCGTAACCAGGACAGTCTATGCAGAGGTGCCTCCGCGGGTGGAATACGCCTTGTCGGAACTGGGGAAATCCATGCGGCCGATTTTAGATTCCATGCAGGCCTGGGGCGAAGCGTATAAAATCAGGATACGGTCAGAGCAAAATGGCTTTCACGATGGAACAATGGAGGACGGCGGTGCGAATCCGCCGGCAGAGCGCTGAAAAAAGGCGGCAGGGTTTCTTCCCTGCCGCCTTTCCTGATGGTCCTGTATCGCCACAGCCTGCGGGCCGGATTATTCCCTGCCCGGTTTGCGGTGCTTTTGCTCCAGTTCCAGCAAAAACTTTTTGTTTTCCATTCCGCCGCCATAGCCGGTGAGGCTGCCGTCCTGACCGATCACCCGGTGGCAGGGGATAAAAATGCTGATGGGATTACTGTGGTTGGCCATTCCTACGGCGCGGCTTGCTTCCGGATTGCCGATCTGAGCGGCAATCTGGCCATAGCTGCGGGTCTCCCCATAGGGAATGGTTAGCAGGGCCTCCCAGACGGAAAGCTGAAAAGGCGTTCCGTGGGGATCCAGGGGTACGTCAAATTCCCGGCGTGCGCCGTCAAAATATTCCAGGAGCTGCTTCTTGGCACGAAGCAGAACCGGCGTTTCTGTTTCCAGGGTTCCGATGGGAGCTTTGTCATAGCCGAAAAACAGGTCCGTGACTTGGCCGTTCTCCTCGGCGATTCCCAGAAGGCCGACAGGGGATCGCATATAACAGACGTTTTTCATAGGCAGATCTTCCCTTCCTAAATTCCTTACTATTTTAGCACAGGAAGATAGATTTGTCTGCTTTTTCAAAATGTTTTTTTCGGAAATTTAGAACCGCAAAGCCTGAACCCGAAGGAACTTCCCTATTTCAATTCCGGAAGAGAAGCAATCTGGAAAAAACGGCTGCAATTGTGAATCCACCAAATACCCGTATTTTTATCTCCTTTGGAGAAGGCCCGCTGGTTTCATTTGCATGGCAGAGCGAAAAGGGGTATAATCCAGGGGAAGAAATCTGACAAAATCCGACCTGGAGGAACTTTTATGTATATTGGGGACCTGCACATCCATTCCAGCTTTTCCCGGGCCACCAGCCGGGAATGCGATGCCGCCCACCTGGACCTGTGGGCAAGGAAAAAGGGGATCTCCCTGCTGGGCACCGGGGATTTTACCCATCCTGCCTGGCGGGCCCGTCTGGAGGAGGAACTGGTTCCGGCGGAGGAGGGGCTCTACACCCTGAAAAAAGAGCTGTGCCTTCCCGATGAGACCGCGGGCGTGCGGGAAGCGCCGCGATTTGTGCTCTCCGGGGAGATCAGCTCCATCTATAAGAAAAACGGACGGGTGCGCAAGGTGCACAATGTGATCCTATTGCCCAGCCTGGAATCGGCGGGAGAGCTTTCCCGCCGTTTGGAGGCCATCGGAAACATCCATTCCGACGGAAGGCCCATCCTGGGCCTGGACAGCCGGGACCTTCTGGAAATCACCCTGGACGCCTGCCCGGAGGCAGTGTTTATCCCTGCGCATATCTGGACGCCCCATTTTTCCCTGTTCGGCGCTTTTTCAGGATTTGATACCATGGAAGAATGCTTTGAGGAGCTGACGCCGCACATCCATGCGCTGGAAACCGGCCTGTCCTCAGACCCGCCCATGAACTGGCGTGTCTCCCAGCTGGACGGCTATACGCTGGTTTCCAATTCCGACGCGCATTCTCCCCAAAAGCTGGGACGGGAGGCGAATCTCTTTGACACGGGGCTCTCCTATTCCCAAATGAAGCGGGCCATCGAAACGGGGGAAGGGTTTTCGGGGACGCTGGAGTTTTTCCCGGAGGAGGGCAAATACCACCTGGACGGCCACCGGAACTGCGGCGTCCGCCTGACCCCGGCCGAGACGGAGGAATATGGGGGAAAATGCCCGGTATGCGGAAAAAAGATCACCATCGGCGTAGAGCACCGGGTGGAGGAGCTGGCGGACAGGGAGGAAGGGTATCGTCCCCAAGGGGCGAAGCCCTTTGAGAGCCTCGCTCCCTTGCCGGAGGTGATTGCCGCTTCTACCGGCGTTTCCGAAGCGAGCAAGAAGACGCGGGCAAGATATGAAGAGATGCTTCGAACGCTGGGGCCGGAATTCTACATTCTGCGGGAAGCGCCGCTCGCCCAGGTGGAACAGACGGCAGGACCCGCCGTGGCGGAGGGCATCCGCCGGCTGCGGGAAGGGAAGGTGGAGCGCGTTGCGGGATATGACGGGGAATTTGGTTCCGTCATCCTCCTGACCCCCTCTGAAATTGAGTCTCTGAACGGACAGACCTCCCTGTTTGGAGTGTCCGGCGTGGAACCAAAGAAAAAAGCAGCTTCCCAAAAAGCGGCGAAAAAACCTTTGAAGCCGGAAGCGGAACGCCCCTTTTCCGCAGCCAGCCCCAATGAGGAACAGCTCCGGGCTGTCTCCTCAGATGCCGCTGCCATTGCGGTGGTGGCGGGGCCCGGCACGGGAAAAACCAAAACCCTGACGGACCGCATCGCCCATCTGATCTCCGGATGCGGTGTAAAGCCGTCGGAAATTACGGCGGTCACCTTTACCAACCAGGCGGCGAAAGAGATGCGGGAACGGCTGGAGCAGCGCTTGGGCGGAAAACGGGCCGTCTCCGGTATGACCATCGGCACCTTCCACGCCATCTGTCTGCGGCAGCTGGAGGATGTGAGGCTGATCGGGGAGGCGGAGGCCCTGGCCCAGGCGGCCCAGGTGCTGGCACGCCTGGGAGAAAGCCGTACGCCCCGTCAGTTCCTGCAGTCGGTTTCCCGGAGGAAAAACGGCTTTTCCCCAGAGGACGCCGGCATCGGGGAAGAGGCGCTTGCCGCCTATCAGGAGGCCCTTGCCGCAGAGGGGGTTCTGGATTTTGACGACCTCCTGCTGCGGGCCCTGGAACAGGGCCCCAGAGACAGCCGCCCCTTCTCCTATCTGCTGGTGGATGAGTTCCAGGACTGCAACGACCTGCAGTATGAGCTGGTCAGAACCTGGAGCCGGGAGGGGAAAAGCCTGTTTGTCATCGGGGACCCGGACCAGTCGATTTACGGTTTCCGGGGCGCAGGCGGCCGGTGCTTTGAACGCCTGCATTCGGATTTTCCCGGCCTGCAGCAAATCCGGCTGCTTCGCAACTACCGGTCTACACCGGAAATTCTGGACTGCGCCCTGCCGGTCATTTCAAAAAACGGCGGGGAAGAGCGGCGGCTGCTGGCGCAGGCCCCTTCGGGATGCGCGGTGCGGTATTTCCATGCGGCTGACGATTTTTCCGAGGCTGTGTTTCTGGCCAAAGAGATCGCCCGGATGACCGGCGGTGTGGACATGCTGGACGCCCAGCAGGGAGAGGATCGGGAGGTATACCGTTCCTTCTCCGACATTGCCGTGCTCTGCCGAACGCACCGCCAGCTGGAGCTGGTGGAGAACTGCCTGCGTCATGACGATATTCCCTGTCTTGTCACAGGGCGGGGAGATTTCCTGCAGGAGGATCGGGTGCGGGGGACCGTGGCCTTTTTCACATATCTGACGGAACCTGGCAACGGGTTTGCCCTGAGAGATTGTCTGAAGCTGCTGTGGAACTGCCCCGCTTCCCAGGCGGAGGAGGCTGCGCGCTGCTGCGAGTCTGTCTCCAGCCCCGGGGAATTGGGGGAGAAGCTGGGAGATTTGCCGGCCCTTTCAGAATTCCTCAGCTGTATAGAGGAATTCCTGCCCAGGCGTAAGGAAAAGCCGGGAAAGCTTCTGGAGCGCTGGGCCCGGAAGTGGGAAGGAGAGGAAAGTCTTCTCCGCTTGGGGAATATGGCCTCCTTTTACGGCAGCCTGCCGGAGTTTTTGAACGCCCTGCTGCTGGGAGAGGAGGACGACCTGCGCCGGGCTTCGGGAAAGAGTTATTCCTCCGGAGCGGTGCGGCTGATGACTCTTCACGGCTCCAAGGGCCTGGAATTCCCCGTAGTGTTTTTGGCAGGTGTAAAGCTAGGAAGCTTGCCACTGGAATCTCCCCGGCGTCCTTCGGACCCGGCGGAAGAACGCCGGCTGTTTTATGTGGGGATGACTCGTGCCAGAGAGGAATTGATTCTCACGGCTGCGGAAGAGCCTTCCCCCTTCCTGAATGATATCCCCGCAGGAAGGCTGGAGCGGGTCCGGCTGGCCGTTCGGGAAAAGCCTGCGGAACAGCTGTCGCTGTTTTGAAGAGCTGAAACAGAAGCAGCACAAAGGCAAAATGAAGCGGACCATCAACCGCAGGAGGATGGTTCGCTTCTGTTTTTATCTGATAAAAATAAATATAGTTGGCATTTTTTGGAATCCACTTGTTTTTGCTTATTCTATATAGTATAATTTATCAAAATTATACTATATGATAATTTGTTAAGAAGGAGAGGATTGTGGTGAAAAAGCTGGTAAGCCTGTTGCTGTCCCTGCTTCTGCTGGGAACCTCCTGTTTTGCAGCGGCTGCAGACAGAAGGAGCGCGCCCTGGTATGGGGAGGCTTTGGAACATGCTGTGGAGAATGGCTTGCTGATGGGGGACGAGGAAGGCCTTTCTCCGGAAAAGAACCTGACAAGGGCGCAGCTGGCCGCTATTTTGGGCCGCGCCTTTTCTGCGCAGCAGGGGGCCGATCTGAGCAGCTTTGCTGACGTTTCAGAAAATGCCTGGTACTATGAAGATATGGCGAAGGCGGTGCGGATGGGAATTTTCCAGGGGGATGGGAACCGGCTGCTGCCGGATTCCCCAGCCACCCGGGAAGAGGTGTTCGCCGTGCTTGCCCGCTGCTTTCAGCTCCGCCCCCAGGATGGGGATGTACTGACCCGCTTTGCGGACGGGGAAAAGGTATCCTTCTGGGCACGAGAGGCGGCGCAGGCCCTTGTTTCCTGCGGGTATATCCAGGGCTCCGGAAACAGCATAGAACCCCAGAAGTCTATTACCAGGGCGGAATTTGCCCAGGTGATGGACCGCATGGTACAGAATTACTGTTCTGCCGGAGGAATTTACTCTGAATTTCCCAAGGGGAACGTTGTGATCAACCAGCCCGGGATTTCCCTGCAGGGCGCGGTGATTGAAGGGGACTTGATTCTGGCGGACGGCGTAGGGGAGAACGATATTGACCTGAGCGGCGTCACGGTGACCGGCCGCATTTTGGTACGGGGCGGGAATCTGACGGCGAGAGAGGGAACCGCGGTTCCGGTTGTACAGGTGGCGAATCCCAACGGCAGCACCCGCATTGCGTCGGACGGCAGCACAGAGGTAAAGACCCTGGCGGTGGAATCCCCTGTGGTGCTCTCGGGGAAAGCGGGGACGGTGGAAGCCCGCGGCCCGCTGACCATCGAAGCCGGCGCTTCTGTGGAAGAGTTGGTTTTGAGCAGCAGTGCTGCTCAGGCGGAGATCCACGGTGCCGTGGATCATCTCGTCACGTCAGCCGAAGCCGAAGGCGTGGAAATTATTGTGCCGGCAGGGGGCTCTGTAGCGGAGGCCGTGGTGGAAGCGCCCGGGGTGAAAATTGCCGGAGAGGGCAGTCTGGGAAAGGTGACCGCCAACGCGGACGGCCTGCATGTGGAAACCCCCAACACACAGCTGGTGGTGGGTGAAACGGCGGCCGGCGTGACTGTGGGCGAAGAGAAGGTGGAGCCGGGCAGTTCCGTCACCACCAATTCCACCGGAACCGGCGTACAGGAGACGCCGCCGGCGCCGCCCGCCCCGTCCCGGGTATCTGTGACAGGAATTGAGGTGGAACCGAAGACACTGCTGCTTAAGATCCAGAAAACAGCCGGGCTGACGGCTAAAATCCAGCCAGCGAATGCCACGGAGCAGGGTGTTGTCTGGTCTTCCGACGATGAGGACGTCGCCGTTGTGGACGATCAGGGACAGGTGACGGGGCTTTCCGCCGGTAGCGCCGTGATCACGGCGGCCAGCAAAGAAGGGAATTTTACTGCTGAATGCACGGTAACTGTGGAAGGTGCAAAAAACTGGTATGTAAATGGGGTAGACGGCTCCGATGAAAATGACGGACTGACAGATGATAAAGCGCTTAAATCAGTTAAAAATGCCGTGGAAAAGGCAGAAGACGGTGATATTATTGTTATTTGCGGCCCGGTCAGCCTTGGAGAGGAAGAAATTGTTACTGATATTGACAAGGGATTGACCTTTACGGGAAAAACAGCAGAGAAGGATTACAACAATACGGCGCAATTGACACTTGCAGGAAATATTTCGTTGTGTGGTGAAACGGTATTCCAGAATATTCAATTAAAAATTGGGCGTACAATGGATATTTATGCTAACGGGAATACGCTTTTATTTGATTATGGAGTGGATACACAATATCTTACCTATGTCGATGACAAAGGCAACGTACTATCTTATATGCTGTATGTGTATGGTGGGGGCCTGAACTGCGAATGTGAAAGCACGAATGTGACAATGCATAGCGGGAGGATCACTTATCTGTTTGGCGGCGGAAAGGCAACGCAAAAAAATCAAACCGCCAAGGTGAACGGAGATGCCAGCATCACGATTACCGGCGGATATGTAGACGATTCCATTGTGGGCGGCGGGAATGGATACGCCGCAAATACCAATGTGGATGTTGCAGGGAAGTCCATCATTTCGATTAGCGGCCAGGATTTTGATATGGGTTGGTATGATGTCAAGAACAACAAAGAATGCGGCAGCATCTACGGCGGCAGCTGGCCGGACCGGGACTCCTCGGGCAGAATTGAGGGCGGAAGCTGGATCACCATGGAAGACTGTTCGGTGTTTTGCGACGTCTTCGGCGGCGGCCACAGCGATGACAAGAATTCCGACGTCACTGTCAAGGGCGCTACTATCCAGCTGGATCGTACCAAGATCGGGGATTTTGTCTTTGGCGGAGGCATGTCCTTTAACTCCGGAGACACAAATACAATTGACGGAAACGTGACTATCACCATGACTGACTGCGAAGCCGCGGCCGTCATCGGCGGCGGCGCATCCCTGAGTGGTTGCGATATGGAGGTAAACGGTGATGTTTCCATCACGCTGACGCGGTGCAAACTGAGCGAAGCGATAGTCGGCGGAGGCTGTATTTTTGACAGCGAAGGATCTTCCCATGTGAAGGGAAAAATCAGCCTGGATTTTACCGATGTAACTGGACCCGATGGAACGGAAGTCCCGGAAATTCTCTGTTCAGGGATGAATGGAAATACAGATAAGGGAACTGAAAACGCGTCGTCTGACATGGCGGTTCTAAATATTTCCGGAGTTTTGAAAACCCAGAAATTGCTGGCCGGAGAGACAAAGAACGGCTGCACAGTGACTTTGGGCAGTGATGCTTCCCTGCATCTGAAAGAGCCGGAAGATATGAATGATCCCTCCCAGTGGCCCTGGTATGACAGCACGGGGACTGGGGTGGTTAAGAATGTGGATACATTACAGGACGCTTCCTTTATCTGGACAGATGATAGGTGGGTACAGCAGTAGCAAAGGTCAGGTCAGTCACGAAACATTCTTACGGATCTCGTACCGGGCGGCCAGCAGGCCCCAGTTCTGGTTGAAGGGGCGCATCAGGTTCCAATAGCCGCCGCCCAGGAGGGAGTATTCGTCCATCAGCTGGAATTTTGCCTGCATGCTGCGCACATCCTCAAACCACACCACGTGCTTGCGGCCCAGCAGGTCCCAGTATTCAAAGTAAGGGCTTTGGGCTGTTTCATCAAAGCGGATGGACGCCCGGTTTTTGGCGGCGATTTCCACCGCGTACTGGTTGCCGATGGAGGTGGCCCGGGTGACGCCCTTTTCAAAGGGAAGCAGCCAGTCATAGCCGTAATTCGGCAGGCCCATGAGAATTTTCTGCGGAGGGATTTCCGTAACCCCGTAGGCTACCACCTGGCGTACCTTGTCCAGGGGGGCCACCGCCATAGGCGGGCCATAGGTGAAGCCCCATTCATAGGAATGGGGCTTCTTAGCACACTTTTTTCTCAGTTTTCGTTTTTTGTTAGAGAGATGCTGTGCAGAGCAATGTCATATTTGGGAAAAAGATGTCAACCAGCACACAGGTTTGGCTTCTTGGCTTAAATCCTCGATGTTCTTTGCGAAGTCGAGGATTTTTTGCGTTCTGCGGAAAATTTGAAGTAGACGTCAATATGCCTGGAATCTGATACTTCAATATGGTCCAGCAAATGATTGAGCACATCCCTGTCTATGGCCTGAATGCTGCCATGCTTTTTGAAGAAGGCGATAAACTCGTCGTCCTGCTTTCGAGCCTCTTTCCTATCCGCAAGACTTTTCTGCAAACGCTCGATCTGCGCATCCTGCGCTGCTATCTCCGCATTGTATCCGGCCCTAAGCTGCGTGTATTCGTCCTGGTCCAAAATGCCGCGTTCAAGATTGTCATAGAGCCGGAATTTTGCCTCTGTAAGCCGCTTTTTCTCCTGTTCCGCACGGGTCAGGGCCAACAGATATTCATTTTGGGAGCGTCCGCCCGGCGTCTCTTTTCCTGCGGCGTCAATCACTTCCTTCACGTCGACCAACTCCTGAATTTGTCCTTGCACCGCTTGCAAAACGGCCTCCTCCAGCAGAGCCTCTTTGACTGACGGGCATTGGCATTTTTCAGGAGCAAATATCCGCGTCATACAGCGGTAACGCGCATGGCCGTTAGAAACATTGCGGTTCATCCTTCCACCGCAGGACGCGCATTTTACAAGGCCGGACAAGAGATAACTGGCTTGGTTTTCAGGGGCTGTTCTGGTATGCCGGGCAAAGCGGCCATGGACAATCGTAAATATTTCATCCGTGATGATCGGCTCATGGGCGCCCTCTATGACCGTCCATTCGCTTTCATCCGCTGGAACCATCTTTTTGCTTCGATAGGAAACGCTTTTGAACTTGCCCTGAACGAGGTTTCCAATGTATACTTCGTCTTTCAGAATGGAGTTGACGGTTGTGAGCGCCCACACATTCCGTTTGACACCTCCGCTGGAATGGTTGCCGAATCCCTTGCACCCTTTCTCGGTTTTATAGACGGAAGGAGGCATTATTTGCAAGGCATTGAGCTGTTTTACAATCCCGCTTGCGGAAATTCCGTCCGCATACCATCTGAAAATCAATCGTACAATTTCAGCGGCCTCCGGATCGACAACAAGTCTGTGCCGGTCCTCCGGGCTTTTTATGTAGCCATAAGGGGCGTAATTTCCCAAAAATTCCCCACGCTCCCGCTTCATGGCAAAGGTACATTTGATTTTCAAAGAGAGCTGGCGGATATAGTCGTCATTCATGATATTAGAGAATGAGACAATGGCGCTGCAATAACTCTGGGGGTTTTTCAGGCTGTCGATTTGATTTAGTACGGAAATCACACGGATGCCCTTTTGGGGGAAGTAATCCTCCATCAGGCGTCCAAGTTCAGGGTAGTTCCTGCCCAAGCGGGAATTATCCTTAAAGATGACGCAGTTGATTTTACCGGCTTCAATATCCGCAATCATTCTCTGGTAGCCGGGGCGGTCGAAGCTGCCGCCTGCATAACCGTCGTCGGAATAGGCGATAACGGAGGCGATGTTTTCCCCTTGTTCCCGCAGATGTTTTAGATGCTGTTCAATAATTCGCTTTTGATTCTGGATGCTGTCGCTTTCTATTTTGTCCCCATCCTCTTTACTGAGACGCACATAGAGAGCGACGTGCCATGGGATTTTGTAATTTTCGTTTTTCTCCCTCTTGCTGTTCTGCACAAAGGTCATTGGTACCCCTTTCTGCCAAAACCTTCCATCTTTACAAAACAATTGCTCCAAACGATTGCAAACACGGAGGGTACCGTCAAAAATTAGCGTTTTTTGACATGTGCGAAGAAAGTATGGAAATCATGCAGGAAGTTAGGCTCGGACCGTTTTCCGCATAATGAATTGTCACATGGAATTCTTTTGTGTCCGCCCAATTCTTTTGGGATTCTCCCGTTTTCTTGCTTTGCTCCGTAGTCAACACCTCCCGCATAAACATATTGGAATTTTGGCTCAAATATACGCGGCCTGAAGATGCATCCCACGGTGGAATTTGTTTTCTGCTCTTTTCGCAGGTCAGGAGAAAAGAAGAGGTGGGGCGGTAGAAATACCGCCCCACCGGGGAAAACGCCGGTTGTCCTGTCGGCGCTTTTCTTACGTCTGTTCTGTCATTGGACCGCCATAGCGGCAAACCGCTGGAGCATGGCCGCGGTTTCAGCGCGGGTGGCCTGTCCTCTTGGATCGAGGATGCCGCCGCCCTTGCCGTTCAAGATGCCCTGCCCTACGGCCCAGCCCAGGGGTTCCCTGGCATAGGCGGAGGCCTTTCCCGCGTCCGTGAAGCCGGAAAGCTCTCCCTTTGCGCTCACGTCCATGCCCTTGTACTGGGCGTAGCGGTACAGGATGGCCGCCAGCTGCTCCCTGGTCACCGGGTCGCTGGGCCCGAATTTGTTGTTCCCGTATCCCATGGCAATACCGTTTTTGTCCGCCCAGACCACGGCCTCGGTATAGTAGCGCCCCTCCTCCACGTCGGTGAAGTCTCGGACGCCTGCAGCCTCCGGCTGGCCCTCCATGCGCCACAGGATCGTGACGATCATGCCCCGCTGGGTGCTCAGTTCCGGGGAAAACGTGGTGTTTGAGGTGCCCAGCATCCAGTTTTGTTCGTAGGCATGGCGGACAGCGTCATAGAACCAATCGCTTTCCGTAACGTCTGTGAAGGGGTTCCAGGAGGGTTTGAACACCGCGGAAATGCTGTGGTCTTCGGTGACGTTCTCAAAGGTATAGCTTGTCACCGCGCCCACGCTCCTGCCGTCCACCAGCACGTCCCGGAGGGCATAGCCGCTGTGAGGCGTGACGGAGAAGGTCTGGCTGCCGCCCTGGGGCACGCTGACCGCGCCGCTGGGGGAGATGGAGCCGCCGTCCCCCGCCGAGGCGGTGAGGGTATGGGCCGTGGAGCCGCCTCCCGTGGAGATTCTGGTGTAGCCCACGGCGTAGGTGGAGAATTTGCTGGCGTAGATGTGCAGGTAGCCGTTTTCCGTGTCCGCCCAGAACGTGCCGTCCGTCTTTGTGGCCGGTGCGCCTTCCAGCTTGCCCAGAGCTTTTGTTTCCGCCTGGGATTCGGAATTAATGTGGTGGCGGTAGACCGTCACATCTTTTTTGCCTCGGAAGTCGTAGGGGAGCACCAATTCCAGGACTTTATTGTTGGACGAGCCCAAATCTTCCGGTTCTTCGGAACCCTTAATCAAAAGGAGGGATACATCCAGATACAGGAGGGTCTGGCCTTTGGCTTCGCCTTCAATCTCGGTTTTGCCCGCCGGGTTATCTTTCTGTTCCACCGTCAGCTTGACGGTGATGCTCCCGCTTGAGTCCGTCTGACTTTCCGCGACCTCCTCCACGCCGCCTACGACCACGGGAGGCGTGTTCTCCTTGACCTCTACCACGCTGTTTTTCCCTGCCTCCGGGAGCGTGATGTCCTTTTCGTCCGCGTCCCCGGTGAGCGCCACTAGAATGGTCATGGTCAGATCGCTGTGCTCGGCCACCACGTTGTA
>NZ_LT160637.1 GCF_900048895.1 Neglectibacter timonensis
GGCTTCTTTTCCACGCGAGTTGAAGTTATCTATATTCTCCTGCGCGCCTCGGCAGGTGCGCAGTGCTTTTGGGGTTACGTTTGTTCTTAAAAAATCATCCTTTTCTCCACTTTTTTCATCATTTTTTCCATTCGTTCAGCACGGGGAGAAAAAGCTTGCAATGCAGTAATTTTGGACTATAATATACTGTGGTAAAATTTTGAGAGTTTACGCTTGAAAGGGGTAACGTAAAGTGGAATCGTATCGATTTTTGTACGACATTGCGCTGATTTTGCTCAGCACAAAAATTTTTGGGCTGCTTACCCGGAAGCTGCAGATGCCCCAGGTTGTGGGCGCGCTGATTGCCGGTATCATCTTCGGCCCGGCGCTGTTCAACATCCTGCATCTGCCTGGTTTTTTGGAGCCCTTCTTCCTTAAGCCCACAGATTTTTTGAGCCATCTTTCTGAGATTGGCGTCATCGTCATCATGTTCAGCGCGGGTATGACCACAGACATCCATGAACTGAAGAACGCCGGAAAATCCGGCTTCCTGGTGGCACTGATCGGTGTGCTGGTTCCCCTGGGGCTGGGCGCTCTGCTGGGTTTCCTGTTCTCTCCCGACGAGGCCGGACCCAATCTGATTCTGCAGCACATCTTCATCGGCACCATTCTCACCGCCACTTCCGTTTCCATCACGGTGGAAACCCTCAAAGAAATCGGCAAGCTCAACTCCAAGGTGGGCAACACCATCCTGGCCGCCGCGCTGATCGACGATGTGATGGGCCTGGTCGTACTGACGATCGTCACAAGCCTGGCCGGCGCAGATGTGAACATCTGGATGGTCCTTCTGAAAATCGTACTGTTCTTCGTCTTTGTGGCGGTGATGGCTTTTCTCGGCATCAAGGGCTTCACTTGGTATGAAAACCGCTACAACAAGAACCTGCACCGATTCCCCCTGCTGGCCTTTGTGCTCTGCCTGGGCATGGCCTTTGTGGCGGAGCGAATCTTTGGGGTGGCCGACATTATCGGCGCCTTTTCCGCCGGCGTCATCATTGCAAACACACCCAAAGGAGCGTACATAGACTCAAAATTCCAACCTCTGTCCTATCTGCTGCTCACCCCGATTTTCTTTGCCAACATCGGACTCAAGGTAGCTATTCCGGAAATGTCCTGGCAGATCGTGGTATTCGCCATTCTGCTGGTGGTGGTAGCCATTGGTTCCAAGCTGATCGGCTGCGGCTTGGGCGCAAAAGCATGCGGGTTTAACTGGAAGGAAAGCGTCCAGGTGGGTCTGGGTATGGCCTGCCGGGGCGAGGTTGCTCTGATTGTAGCCAACAAGGGCGCCGCAATGGGCCTGATGCCGGACGCCTATTTTGGCCCTGTCATCATCATGGTGGTGTGCTGCGCCGTCTTTACGCCCATCGCCCTGAAAATTGCGTTTCGGGTCAAGCCCAGTCTCCATGCCATTCCGGAAACTGAGCCCTCCAGCCCGCTGGTAGACCGCTATGAGCTGACGGCCAAGCTGGATGATATGATAGACGAGGATGCCCGGAAGCTCTTTTTTAAGGAAGAGCAGGAAACTCCCAAGACGGAAAGTACAAAGAATAAGAAATAATTTAATTATCTATGGAATCCCCTCTGCTTGGCAGGGGGGATTCTTTTCTAGCAAATGATTCCTTGGGAGAAAAACGGTAAAAGAACACAACAAATGATGGAAAGAAAGGATAAAACAAAAAAAGCTGGCAAATAATAACCTCGCGATAACAAGCCGCAAAAGCGGCATGATTTACGGGAAAAAATTGTATGGAAAGGCTTTCAAGGCCATTCCAGCAAGGCCCGGAGAAGAAAGGATGGCCATTAGCTATGAAAGCCACAGGAATTGTGCGCAGGATCGACGACCTCGGAAGAGTGGTGATTCCCAAGGAGATCCGCCGCACGCTGAAAATTCGGGAAGGCATGCCTATGGAAATTTTTACGGATGTTGCCGGCGAAGTGATTCTCAAGAAGTATTCGCCCGTAGGAGAGATGTCGCAGTTGGCGGCAGCCTATGCAGAGACTCTGGTTACACTGACCGGCCACGCCGCCGCGGTATGCGATACGGAGCAGATCATCGCGGTAGCAGGCCCTGCCAAAAAAGAGCTTCTGCACCGCCCGGTTTCCCCCCAGCTGGACGAGCTTGTCCAGTCCAAAAAAAGTTTTCTGACCACATCCGACAATACCGTGCTCATCGCCCAGGGTGTGCCGGCAGCGGCGCTGGCCGTGTATCCGGTCATCTCTGTGGGCGATGTTATGGGCGCGGTGCTTCTGCTTAAGGGAGAAAAGAGCCCAGCCCGTCTGAGTTCGGAGGCGGCAGAGAGCGTGAAAGCTGCGGCGATGTTCCTGTCTCGTCAGCTGGAAGCTTGACAGCCTGTGTCTGAGAAGCCCTGAAAAAGCTTTTTTATGGCCCGGAAGCCATAGGAAATGCGCCTGTACGCCGCCTTGGGGCTTGATTTTCGAAAACCCAGGTGCTATAATAAGTACGGTAATAGAGTGGATGATGAAAGAGTGGGGCGACCCGCTCTTTTGTTTGCTTTCGGGGAGGTTCCATGGGGATGCCCCGGGAACCGGCGCCGACACGCCGGTTTTGTACAGAAAAAAGGAGGGGTTTGAGTGAGTCCCGAGACGAAAAAAAAGGGCGGCGTGGCGGAACGCGTCCGCGAGATGGCAGAGCCTTTGGCCAGGGAGCTGGGACTTTCCATCTGGGATGTTCAGTTTTTGAAGGAGGGCGCGGATTGGTTTCTGCGCATTTTCATCGACAAAGAAGATGGCGTGGGGATCGACGACTGTGTGGATATGACCCACGCCATCGACCCGGTCTTGGACCGGGAGGACCCCATCCCTCAGGAATATACCCTGGAGGTATCTTCTCCCGGCATCAATCGGAAGCTTGTAAAGCCGGAGCATTTCGCCGCTTTCCTTGGCGCACCGGTGCAGGTGAAATTGATTCGGCCCCTGGAGGATGGCAGCCGGCTGCTGCAGGGGGTTCTGCTTCGGGCAGAGGAAAACGGGGAATTTGAAGTGCAGCTGGACGAGGAAACCAGCTGTACCCTGCAAAAGAAGGAATGTTCGTCCGTCAATTTGCTGGAGGACGACTTTTCAGAATAAATCCGCCGGAACACAAAATTCTCCCGGCGTCCCGGAGCCGGCATGGCCGGCTGCTGGGTGAGGGCTGGGCGGCAGGCGCAGTTTTACGGGAGAGAATCAGCCTTTGCAAAGAGAGTAAAAGAAGGAGCGAATCGGAAAAATGGCTAGGAAGAAAGAACCGGAAAAGCAAGGCAACGAAGAACTGTTTATCGCCCTGAATCTTCTGGAAAAGGAAAAGGGAATCCCGGTGGAGTTCATGCTGGATAAGATCAAGAAAGCTATCTCCACGGCCTGTAAAAACAATTACGGCAATGAGGATGTGGACATTGAAATCAACGCGGAAACGGGTAAATTCGATGTCTACCTGAAAAAAGAGGTCAAGACCGAGGTGGAAAATCCCGAGCGGGAAATTCTGCTGGAAAAGGCCAGAGAGATCGACCCCTTGGCCTTGGAAGGAAGCCTTGTGGGCATTAAGCTGGACACCAAGCAGTTCGGCAGGGTGGCGGCGCAAACCGCACGGAACATTATCCGTCAGGGCATCCGCGACAGCGAGCGCGGCCAGATGATGCAGGAATTCCAGTCAAAGCACCAGGAACTGGTCAGCGGATTGGTAGAGCGGATCGACCCCAAAACCGGGGCCATCTCCCTTCGGATCGGCAAGGCCGAGGCCGTGCTTCCCAAAAACGAACAGATCGGCGGCGAGAATGTACGCGAGGGCGACTACATAAAGGTTTATGTAGTGGATGTCCGCGAGACGGAGAAAGGGCCGAAGGCCATCATTTCCCGTACCCACCCCGACCTGGTCAAGCGCATGTTTGAAACCGAAGTACCGGAAATCTATGACGGTACCGTGGAAATTAAAGCAGTATCTCGGGAAGCAGGTTCCCGTACGAAGCTGGCAGTTGTCAGTCACAACCCGGATGTGGACGCGGTGGGCGCCTGCATCGGCGCCAGAGGAGCCAGAGTATCCGAAATTGTGGATGAACTGGGGGGCGAGAAGATCGATATTGTGGAATACAACGAAGACCCCAAGCTGTTCGTGGCGGCCTCCCTTTCCCCGGCCAACGTGGTCTCTGTGGAGCTTTCCGAAGACGGCTCCCGGGCATGCAAGGTGACTGTGCCCGACAATCAGCTTTCCCTGGCGATTGGCAACAAGGGCCAGAACGCCCGCCTTGCCGCCAAGCTGACCGGCTGGAAAATCGACATCAAGCCCCAGAGCGGTTTCTACGGAGAAGAGGAATAAGCAAAAAGCAGCGACAAATCTTAGTTTCCGGAGGTGTACAGAGCGGATGCATCAAAAGAAGATACCCATGCGGATGTGTACCGGATGCGGCGAGATGAAGCCGAAAAAGGAGCTGGTCCGGGTGGTAAAGGCCCCTCAGAAGGAGGATGAAAGCGGCAGCCCGCTGCCGCCTGAAATTTCACTGGACCTGACGGGAAAGAAGCCCGGCAGAGGCGCGTATCTGTGCAGGAATCCGGAATGCCTCAGACTGGCACGCAAGGCCAGAAGGCTGGAGAGAGCCTTTTCCTGCAAGATCCCCGATGAGGTCTACGAGCGTATGGAAGGAGAGATTTCACAGGGTGGTAACTAAACTGCTCTCGATGCTTGGGCTCGCCAGAAGAGCCGGAAAGCTCGAAAGCGGCTTCGATGCGGCGGTCATCGCCGCCCGGGAGGGAAAAGCCGCACTGCTTTTGGCAGCGCGGGATATTTCGGAGAAGACGTTTCAGAATCTCCGCTATGAAGCGGAAAAGGCGGGAATCCCCGTTGTGAGGATACCGGCGGACATAGAGGAAACAAGCCGCGCCTGCGGCAGAAAAGCGGGTGTGCATGCTCTGACAGACAGGGGGTTCGCCAAAGCGGTGCTCTCGATGGTGGAAGACGGTAAGCGTGAGAAGGAGGAATGCGTTTTATGATGATAAAATACAGAGTTCGTGAAGTGGCGAAGGATTTGGATATTCCCAACAAGGATGTGCTTGATACCCTGTCCAAATATTTCCCGGAGCCCAAGAAATATATGACTGCTCTGGAGGAAAATGAGCTGGACGTGGTGTTCGAAACTTTTACCCAACAGCGGAGCGTGGACAATCTGGACGCCTATTTTGCAGAACGCGGCGGTTCCGCCGTGCCGGCAGTACAGCCGGCCCCTGCCCCGGCCGCCGCGGCAAAGCCGGCGCAGCAGCAGAAAACCGCCCAGCCCCGCGGAGAGAAAAGGGGCAACGGCGCCGCTCAGAATCAGAACCGGCCGCAGCAGAGGCAGCAGGCTGCCCCCCAGCAGCAGAAGCCTGCACAGCCGCAGAACGCGCCCCAGGGGAGCCAGCAGCCCGTGGTGGTCACCGAGGTGCGCGAGCCTGTCCGGCGCGTCATCGACACCCGGTCTTCCAACGTGAATATCGACCGGTACAATGAAAAATACGACCGTCTGGCCGACCAGAAGGTGAAGACGGACAATGTGGTGACTAAGCAGAAATTCACCAACCGCAATCAGCAGAGAAGAGGGAACCAGCGCCGCGGCAAGCGGGAAACCGAGGCTGAAAGGCTGAACCGTATCGCCCAGGAGCGCAAGGCCAAGCACATCACCATCGAGATTCCCGAAGAGATCACTGTGGGAGATTTTGCCCTGCGCCTGAAGGTTTCCGCCCCCGAGGTCATCAAAAAGCTGATGGGTCTGGGCGTGTTCGCCTCCATCAACGACATGATTGATTTTGACACCGCGGTGCTGATCGCCGACGAATTCCACGCAAAGGTGGAAAAGGAAGTGGTGGTCACCATCGAGGAACAGATTATCGACGACAGCGAGGACAACGAGGAAAACCTGGTGTCCCGTGCGCCTGTTGTGGTGGTTATGGGCCACGTCGATCATGGCAAGACCTCTGTTCTGGACGCCATCCGTCATTCCAACGTCACGGAGGGAGAGGCCGGCGGCATCACCCAGCATATCGGCGCCTACCGCGTCAAGGTGGGAGACCGGGATGTGACCTTCCTGGATACTCCCGGACACGCCGCGTTTACCACCATGCGCGCCAGAGGCGCCCAGGTGACGGATATCGCGGTGCTGGTGGTGGCTGCGGACGACGGCATCATGCCGCAGACCGTGGAGGCTATCAACCACGCAAAGGCCGCAGGCGTTTCCATCATTGTGGCCATCAACAAAATGGATAAGCCCAGCGCAGACCCTGACCGTGTGAAGCAGCAGCTTACCGAATATTCCCTCGTTCCCGAGGAGTGGGGCGGCGACACGCCCTGTATTCCCGTTTCGGCAGTGACCAAGGCAGGTCTTGACGACCTACTGGAGATGATTATCCTTACCGCAGACATGCTGGAGCTCAAGGCCAACCCCGACCGTGCGGCCAAGGGTACGGTGATCGAGGCCAGGCTGGACAGGGGCATGGGCCCCATCGCCACGGTGCTGGTGCAGAATGGAACCCTGCATTCCGGAGATACTATTGTAGCGGGCACAACCGTGGGCCGCGTGCGTTCCATGATGGACGACAAGGGACGCCGTGTGCAGGAAGCAGGACCCTCCGTACCGGTGGAGATAACAGGCCTGGGCGACGTTCCCGTGGGCGGAGACATCTTCAACGTTGTCTCTGATGAACGCTTGGCCCGGGAGCTGGTGGAACAGCGCCTGAGCGAACAGAAAGAGCAGCAGTTTAACGCCCAGACAAAGGTGACTCTCGACAACCTCTTCGACCAGATGAAGGAAGGGGATATGAAGGAGCTGAAGATCATCGTCAAGGCTGACGTGCAGGGCTCCGTGGAGGCTGTGCGCCAATCTCTGGAAAAGCTTTCCAACGAAGAGGTCCGCGTCAACATTATTCACGGCGCCGTGGGCGCTGTCAGCGAAAGCGACGTCATGCTGGCAAACGCCTCCAACGCCATCATCGTGGGCTTCAATGTGCGTCCCGATCCTGTTGCGGAGGAGAATGCCAAGCGGGACGGCGTGGATATGCGCCTGTACCGGATCATCTACGACTGCATCGAGGAGATCGAATCCGCCATGAAGGGAATGCTGGCGCCCAAGTACCGCGAGGTGGGCCTGGGCAAGGCGGAATGCCGCGAAACCTACAAGATCACCAACGTGGGTATGGTTATCGGCGGACACGTCACCAGCGGCAAAATTACAAGAAACGCGCAAATCCGTGTGGTGCGCGATGGTATTATCGTAGCCGACGACAAGATCGGGTCCCTGCGCCGCTTCAAGGATGATGTGAAGGAGGTTGCCGAAGGGTACGACTGCGGCATCACTCTGGAGAAGTTCTCCGATATCAAGCAGGGAGATATCCTGGAAGCCTACGAGATGGAAGAGTACCGGGACTGATAGGAGCTACAGAAAGGGGGATCTGCAAATGGCTGGACATAAGCTGGGACGGATCACCGAGGACGTTAAGAGAGAGCTGACCGCGATCCTGCGGGAGGTTAAGGACCCGCGGGTAAAGGACTGTTTCCTGAGCGTCGTGCGGGTGGAGGTGACCAACGACCTCTCCTACTGCACGGTCTATGTGAGCACCATGGAGGGCATGGACCGCACAAAGGTAGCGGTGACGGGCCTGAAATCTGCAGCAGGCTATATCCGCCACGAATTGGGGAGAATGCTTTCGCTGCGCCATGTGCCGGAATTGATTTTTAAGGCGACGGATTCCATTGAATACGGCGCCAACATCTCCAGAATGCTTCAGGATCTGGAAAAGAAGGAGCCTGAAGCCGTTCCGGAGGAGGATTCTGAAGAAAACGGGGATGGAAGCCGATGCTGAATTGTGCCGAAACCGCCGCAGTGCTCAGAAATTGGGATAACATTCTGGTGCTGAGCCACGCCTCTCCCGATGGAGATACCCTGGGCTCTGCCTGCGCCCTGATGCGCGGGCTGCTGGCCCTGGGCAAAAGGGCGCGGTTTGCCTGTGCAGATACGATTGCACCCAAGTATGGGTATCTCTTCGACGGCATGCCCCAAGAGGACTTTGCACCGGAGCATGTGATGACTGTGGACGTAGCGGATCTGTCGCTGCTGGGGGGCCTTCGGGAACAGTTTGAAGGCCGGATCGAGCTGGCGGTCGACCACCATGGCACTCATGTCCCCTTTGCGCCGCAGCGCTGGGTGGAACCCCACAGCGCCGCCACCACGGAGCTGGTCTTCCTGCTGCTGCAGGAGCTGGGCGTCGGCCCGGACCGGGCGATTGCAGACTGTATCTATACGGGCCTTACCACGGATACCGGCTGTTTCCGCTACCGCAGCGTCACGCCCCGCACGCACCGTATCGCCGCTGAAGTGATCGAATGGGGAGCCGATGCCGGGGAGATCAACCGCGTCATGTTTGAGAGCAAATCCAAGGCGCAGGTGGAGGCGGAGCGGATCGTGCTGGACGGGATGGAATTTTTCTGCGGCGGGAAATGCGCCATGGTGCGCGTGCCCCGGTCCGTCTATGAGACAACCGGCGCCGCGGACAGCGATTTGGACGGCGTCGCAACCCTGCCCAGACAGATTGAAGGCGTTGTCATCGGTGTGACGCTGAAGGAAAAGGAAAACGGCGAGGTGAAAGCTTCCGTGCGCACCAATCTCCCGGCGGATTCCGCCCGGCTCTGCGCCAGGTTCGGCGGCGGCGGGCACAAAGGGGCAGCGGGCTGTTCCTTTCCGGGCATCACCATGGAGAAGGCCGCGGCACAGATGACCGCAGCCTGTGAAGACTACCTGCGGGAATTGAACCTGTTGTAATGGAACGCAGAGGGCGGAAACGCTCTCTGCGTTTCCGAATATCACTTCAAGCCAGATGGCCGGCTGTCTGAAAAAAAGAAAGGAATGGATACGGGTATGGAGGAAAAGACAATTCAGGAATTGATCGAAAAGGGACGGGCTTTTTTGAAATCCAAGGCGGAAGAAGAGGAAAGCTCCGATTATTTGACCGACCAGGAAAAAAAGCTTCCCCAGCCTCCGCTGGTCAAAGCGAAGATGCGGGAATATCCCCCGATAGACCTGCCCAGGGATTTTCATGAACTGGGGATGAAGGAGGATTTTCTCACCGTCCTCCTTCGGCGGAAAAGCTCCCGGGTGTACACTCAGGAAAGCATGAGCCTGCTGCAGCTCTCCTTCCTGCTTTGGGCCACCCAGGGGGTAAAGGAGATCCGCGGGAAATCCTACGCCACCCTGCGCACCGCGCCCTGCGGCGGAGCCCGCCATCCCTTTGAAACTTACCTTCTGGTAAAAAAGGTAGATGGGCTGACCCCCGGCGCTTATCACTACCTGCCCATGACCCATCAGCTGGAGCTGCTTAAGCCCATGGAAAACGAGGAGGCGCTCACCGGGCTGATGGACCGCAGCCTCTGCGGCCAGACCTGGGCGGCAAAATCAAACGTGGTGTTTTACTGGTCTCTCGTCCCCTACCGCAGCGAATGGCGCTACGGCATTTACGCCCACAGGATGATCATGGCGGATATGGGCCATGTGGGGGAAAACCTCTATCTGGCCTGCGCTGCCCTGGGCCTGGGGACCTGCGGCATCGGCGCTTATGACCAGGCCCTGTGCGACAGCACTTTTGAGCTGGACGGAGAAGAGGAGTTCACCGTCTATACGGAAAGCGTGGGCACCATCCGGGTGGAAAACGAGAAGGCGGAGAAGGACTTTTACCGCTTCGTGGAGGAGGAAGGGCTCTAACCCCGCTGTTTCTCCAGCTTTTCCCAAACAGCTTCAGAGATGGAGAGGATACCATGAACGGCGTCATCATATTGGATAAACCACAGGACTTTACTTCCTTCGACGCAGTCGCGGTGATGCGCGGGCTGGCAAAGGAACGGAAAATAGGACATACCGGGACTTTGGATCCCATGGCCACCGGCGTGCTCCCTCTGCTGCTGGGGCGCGCCGCCAAAGCGGCGGATCTGCTTCCGGATACGGCAAAGGAATACCGGGCCGCTTTCCGCTTCGGAGAACGGACGGATACAGGGGATGTGACCGGAAAAACTGTGGAGACAGATTCCCGTGCCGTGTCCCGGAACTCCCTGGATCTGGCCCTGGACGGCTTTCGGGGACAGATCAGTCAGATTCCGCCCATGTATTCCGCCGTGTCGGTCCATGGGAAACGCCTGTATGAACTGGCCCGCAAAGGCATTGAGGTGGAGCGGGAAGCCAGAAAAATTTATATTGAAAAGCTGGTGCTTGAGGCCTATTCCCCGGAAAACCGGGAAGGGGTCCTCCGGGTGGCCTGTTCCAAGGGAACCTACATCCGCACCCTCATTGAGGATATCGCCAAGTCCGTGGGGACCTGCGGCGTGATGACGGGCCTGCGGCGGGTACGGGCCTGCGGCTTTCAGGAAACGGAGGCACATACTCTGGAGGAGCTTCGGGAACTTGCCGCACAGGGTGCTCTCCGCCAGGTGCTTCTTCCCATCGACCGCGTGTTCGGGGAATATCCTGCGGTGCGGACAAGCCCTGCCCAGGCGCTCCGGTTCTGCAATGGAGGTTCCCTCTCCATGGACCGCCTGTACATGCCAAAAATCACGGTCAGGCAGGGAATGCGGTTCCGGCTTTATGGCCCCGAAAGGGTCTTTCTGGGCCTGGCCCAGGCCGCGCCGGAAAGCGGCGAGCTGAAATTCCTGAAATTATTCCGGGAACAGGAGGATGCCCTTTGAAGCTAATCACAAAATTGGACCAAATTGCAGCGACCGCCCCCTGTTCTCTGGCTTTGGGAACCTTTGACGGACTGCACCGGGGGCATATGGCGGTCATCCATGCCGCGGCGGCTCCGGGGCCGGGGTTGGAATACTGGGAACCTGCAGTGTTTACCTTTGAGAGCAGCCCTTCGGGAGTCTGCTCCGTGGTGACGCCCCGCGACAAGGAGCGGCTGCTGGAAACGGCGGGGATCCGCAGGCTGTACAGCATGCGCTTTTCCGAGGTCAGGGAGATGGAGGCCCGCACGTTTGCGGAGGAGGTTCTCTTCCGCAAATGCCGGGCCAAAAGGCTCTGCTGCGGAGAGGATTTCCGGTTTGGCCGGGGGGCGGCTGGGGACGTTTCCCTGCTGCAGCGTTTCTGCCTGGAAAACGGAGTGGAGCTTTTCGTGGTTCCTCCCGTGCTGGAGGATGGAGAAAAGGTGAGCTCTACCCGCATCCGGGCCGCGGTGGAGGCTGCGGACATTCCTCTGGCAAACCGGCTTCTGGGAAGGCCTTTCGGCTTTTCCCTGGAGGTCATTCACGGCAACCACATCGGCACAGGCCTGGGAACCCCCACCATCAACCAGGCTATCCCGGACAATTTTGTCCTGCCGAAGTTCGGCGTATACGCTTCCTGGGTGCGGGTGGGAGGAAAATATTTTGCCGGCGTCACCAATATCGGCCTGAAGCCCACGGTGGGCTCTGACCGGGTGCTTTCGGAAACCTGGATGCCGGATTTCTCCGGCGACCTGTATGGCAAGCGGGTGCGGTTGTTCCTGCTTCGCTTCCTCCGGCCGGAAAAGAAATTCGGCTCCCTGCAGGAGCTGAAGGAAGAAATTTCGAAAAACGCACGGCAGGCAAAGGAGATTGCCCGGGCCTGCCCGCCCCCCGGTTTTGGGCTTGAAACCTGCAATTTTTCCCGCCAATCCTGAAAAAAGCTTTACAAAACCGGGCCTCTGTGCTAAAATAATCAAGCTGCCCTATCCTCGGATTTGGGAACCACCGACCCAAACCTGTGGACATGGGTGAATTTAGCGGATATCCGCGGAAAAGGTGATTGTTATGACTAAAACAGAAAAGACTGAAATTATCCAGAAGTATGCGCGCCATGAGGGCGACACGGGCTCTCCCGAAGTGCAGATCGCCGTTCTCACCAAGAGAATCAACGACCTCACCGATCACCTGCGCATCAACAAGAAGGACCATCACTCCCGCCGCGGCCTCCTGAAAATGGTCGGCCAGAGGAGAAACCTTCTCAACTACCTGACAAAGATCGACATCGAGCGGTATCGTTCCATTATCGCCGAGCTCGGCATCCGTAAGTAAAAGTTTGAAGCGAATGCTTTTCAAACTTCGCGTTTTGTGATTCTGACGGACGTCTGAAACACAATTCCGCAGCTCGGAGCGCGGGAAAAGCAAGGTAAAAGAAAGATGCAACGGGCTGTGGTTGCGGGCCTTCCGGCCGGCAGGCACAGCCTTTCGCTCTTTTTACGGCGGAACTGTTTTACAAGCAAACAAGCCGAAGCCCCTTCGTGCAGGATTGGACTTGTTTCCTTGTCAAACAGGACCGCCTTTCAGCAAACGGTTCCCTCAGCTGGGAGAAAGGATTGTATTATGTTCGAGAACTTTAAAGTGTATGAAACAGAATTTGCCGGGCGGCCCCTGGTTGTGGAAACCGGCAAGATGGCGCAGCTGGCCAACGGCGAATGCCTGGTCCGCTACGGCGAGACTGTGGTGCATGTGGCCGCCACAGCGTCCGCCAAACCGAGAGACGGCATCGACTTCTTCCCCCTCTCTGTAGATTTCGAGGAGAAGCTCTATTCCGTGGGAAAGATCCCCGGCTCCTTCCTGAAGCGGGAAGGACGCCCCACCGACAAGGCCATTCTGGTCTGCCGGATGATTGACCGCCCGATCCGCCCGCTGTTCCCCAAGGACATGCGCAACGACGTTTCCATCGTCTGCACCGTCATGTCCGTGGATCAGGACTGCTCTCCCGAAATTGCGGCCATGGTGGGCACTTCCATCGCCCTGTCCATCTCCGACATTCCGTGGAACGGCCCGATTTCCGGTGTGTCCGTGGGTCTGGTCGACGGCGAGTTCGTTATCAACCCCAACGCCGAGCAGCGCAAGGTTTCCGAAATGGCTGTGACGGTGGCTTCCACCTCAGAGCGGATCGCCATGATCGAAGCCGGCGCCTTTGAAATCTCCGATGAAGTTATGTACAACGGCATCATGGCCGGGCACGAGGCAAACCAGAAGATCATTGCGTTCATCAAGGGCATTCAGGCCGAAATCGGTAAGGCCAAGTTTGAGTATCCCAGCAATGAGCCGGAGCCGGAGATGTTCGAGGCCATCAAGGCTTTTGCAGAAGACGACGTGCGCGCCGCCCTGGATACAGACGACAAGACCGTGCGCGACGAGCGCTTGAAGCCTGTTTACGAAAAGGTGCATGAGAAGTTCGACGAGGTTTATCCCGAGCAGGGAGCGAAAATCGACGAGTGCATGTATAAAACTCAGAAATATGTGGTGCGGCGCTGGCTGCTGGATGAACAGAAGCGTGTGGACGGCCGCGGCATGAACGATATGCGCCCGCTGGCTGCTGAAGTTGCGCTGCTGCCCCGGGTACACGGCTCCGGTATGTTTACCCGCGGACAGACGCAAGTGCTGACCGTGGCCACTCTCGGTTCCATCCGTGACAACCAGCTGCTGGACGGCATTGACGAGGAAGAGTCGAAACGCTATATCCACCACTATAATTTCCCTTCCTATTCTGTGGGTGAGACCCGGCCCAGCCGCGGCCCCGGCCGTCGGGAAGTGGGCCACGGCGCTCTGGCGGAGCGTGCGCTGGTGCCAGTCATTCCGGATGTGGATGAATTCCCCTACACCATCCGTCTGGTTTCCGAGGTGCTCTCCTCCAACGGCTCCACCTCCCAGGCCTCTATCTGCGGTTCCACGCTGGCCCTGATGGATGCCGGCGTGCCCATCAAGGCCCCTGTGGCAGGCATTTCCTGCGGACTGATCACCGAGGGCGACCGCTGGATGACCATGGTGGATATCCAGGGGATTGAAGACTTCTTCGGGGATATGGACTTTAAGGTGGGCGGCACCAAAAAGGGGATCACCGCCATCCAGATGGACCTGAAGATTTCCGGCCTGCTGCCTGAAATGGTAAAGGAAGCCCTGGAGAAAACCCACAAGGCCCGCAACTATATCATCGACGAAATCATGCTGAAGGCGATTCCCGAGGTTCGTCCCGAGCTTTCCAAATATGCGCCCAAGATGCTTTCCATGCAGATTCCCGTGGACAAAATCCGCGAGGTCATCGGTTCCGGCGGCAAGGTCATCCAGAAGATCTGCGCTGAGTGCGACATCAAGATGGATATCGAAGAGGACGGCCATGTGTTCATTTCCGGTATCGACATCGAAAAGTGCCACCGCGCCATGGATATTGTGGATACAATTGTCAACGACCCGGAGCCGGGTTCCTATTACAACGGCAAGGTGACCCGCATCATGGACTTCGGCGCTTTTGTGGAGATTGCCCCCGGCAAGGAAGGCCTGGTGCACATTTCCCGTCTGGATATCAAGCGCACGGAGAAGGTCACCGACGTGGTGAATGTCGGCGACGTAGTCAAGGTGAAGGTGCTTGAAATTGACGATAAGGGCAGGCTGAACCTCAGCCGTCGCGACGCCCTGATCGACCTGGACGGCGCTGTGCCGGAAAACACGGTCTCCGAGGACAGAGGCCCCCGCCGCGACCACGGCGACTGGGACCGCCGTCCCCGCAGGGATCACGACAGAAGGTCCTGAGAAGTCAGAAGAAACCCCGGAGAGGGACGCTCTCCGGGGTTTTGTTTTTCTCAGATTGAAATACAAACGCCTCTCTTCCTGGAAAGAAAGGCAAGATATTCCTGACAAAAAATCTTCTTGACTTTAGCGATGGGGCATGTTATATTTTTATACAATGTATCAATAATTTCACATTATTATGACTCGTCGTCTGGACGATACCGCAGGATGTCACCTGGTTGGCACTCCAAAATCTTACATAGCTTGCCAATGGTGCCTGTAGTAATATTTAGGTTGTGACGCAGCTGGTGCACTGTTCGATTGTCTATTCCCAACTTTTCTAAACGGTACCAACTGATTTTTTTCTTTCCCATTATATCTAGCAGAGGCTGATAATCTATTGCCATACACTCACACCTTTTAGTGCAAGTATAGGATATTTTTTTTGAAATATTATAGTGAATAAATTCACTATGTGCTACAATTTCTCTTGTCTATCGGGGACATAACGTAAAATACTGCCTGGTTGGCAATTGAGCATTCTGCATCATTTTTCTAATGTAATACCTGAAATGCTGAAAAATTTGCTCAAGCAGAAATCAGAGCACAAAAAAGCAGGTGATTCGGACACGATTGGTGAGCCCCTTCCCCCTTAAGAGAATAAAAAAAGAAGGACGGCATGACACGGATGCCTCTCGTGTGGTATGATTACTACAGCTCACAACATGGAAAGAATTTTATGCCGGAGGTTATGAAATGACAGTCAGGGAAATCGCAGTAGGGGATTTGGAGGGGCTGCTGAGACTGTACACAGAGCTGCACGAGAACCCCATGCCGGCACAGGGAGAAACGCTTTCCGCACTCTGGCACGGCATTTTGGAGGATAAAAACCATCACATCGTTGTGGCGGAGAAAAAGGGGGAAATTGTATCCTCCTGCGTGGTCCTTGTCGTGCCCAACCTCACCCACGGCCAGCGGCCCTATGCCCTGATCGAAAATGTGGTTACGGCAAAGGCATTCCGGGGCCGGGGGCTGGCTTCCGCCTGCCTGGATTACGCGAAGCAGCTGGCGCTGCAGCACAATTGCTACAAGATGATGCTGCTGACCGGAAGCAGGCAGGAAAGCACGCTGGCTTTTTACCGGAAAGCCGGTTATAATTCCCGGGATAAGACAGCCTTTGTACAGTGGCTGTAGTCTGTCCCCCAGCAGGCAGGAATCAGACAGGAAAATAACGCCTGTCCGCCTCAGGCGGCGGAAGAAACGGGCAGGAGACGCCCACCGTTTTTTGACGTCTCCTGCCCGCCGCTTTTTAGCAAAGAACAGGTAAAAGCTCTTTACGCAGGACTTCTTAATGCCAGAGGATGTTGCAAAGCAGCATCCTCCTTTTTAGGTATCCCGGTCCGGAAAAAAGTTCTCTGAAAGCCCGTCCTGGAACGGAAAAGAATTGTATTCGGCAGGGGGATATGATAACATAAAGCATATAAAAAAAGGAGGCGGCAGAATGGAAAAAAAAGCCGTCATAGCCATGAGCGGCGGAGTGGATTCCAGTGTAGCCGCGCTTCTGGTGCAGCAGTGCGGTTACGAAGCGATCGGCGTCACCCTGAAGCTGCATACCAATGAGGACGCGGGGATTTCCAGAGAGAAAACCTGCTGCTCCCTGGACGATGTGAACGACGCCCGCAGCGTAGCCGCCCGGCTGGGCATGCCCTTTTATGTGTTCAATTTTACGGACAGCTTCCGGCAGGAGGTCATGGACCGGTTTGTGCGGGCCTATGAACGGGGTGAAACGCCCAATCCCTGTATCGATTGCAACCGGTACATCAAATTTCGGAAGCTGATGCAGCGTGCCAGGGAGATCGGCTATGATTACGTGGCCACCGGCCATTACGCCCGGGTGGAACAGGATGTGGAAACAGGCAGATGGCTGCTGAAAAAAGGTCTGGATCACACCAAAGACCAAAGCTATGTGCTCTATTCCCTGACGCAGGGAGAGCTTTCCCGCCTGCTTCTTCCCCTGGGCGGCCTGACCAAGGAGCGGGTGCGGCAGATTGCGGAGGAAAACGGATTTGTCAACGCGAAAAAGCACGACAGCCAAGATATCTGTTTTGTGCCAGACGGAGATTACGCCGCCTTTATCGAACGGTATGCCGGAACAAAATTTCAGCCCGGCCCGTTTGTGGGAACCCACGGCGAGGTTTACGGAAAACACAGGGGAATTATCCATTATACGGTGGGACAGCGAAAAGGGCTGGGCCTGTCGTTTCCCCAGCCCATGTATGTCTGCGGCATCGATACAGCGCGCAACGAAGTGGTATTGGGAAAGCACGAGGAGCTGTTTTCCAGGGAACTGACGGCCCGGGACATCAACCTGATTTCCAGGGAAATGATCTCCGGCCCCCTACGGGTCAAGGCAAAGGTGCGCTACCGTCATGCGGAACAGCCCGCCACAGTGCTGCAGACAGGACCCGACGAGCTGAGAGTGACCTTTGACGAGCCCCAGCGGGCCGTCACCAAGGGGCAGGCCCTGGTTCTTTACGAGGGCGACACCGTGGTGGGCGGGGGAACCATTCAGTGATACGGGCATGCTTTCAAGGTGTTTTCCACAGTGCGTGGGGAGCGGCGTTTCCAACGCAGCGGGGATTTGAATCAGGAGGGAATGAATTTGATGGAGTTCAAAGACGCGGAAATTCTGGTGGTGAAGGTGGGCACTTCCACCCTCACTTATGACAACGGCAAGGTAAACCTGCACAGGCTGGAGGAGCTTTGCAGAACCCTGTCGGATCTGCAGAACTCGGGAAAGAAGTTGGTGCTGGTCTCCTCCGGGGCCATCGGCGTCGGCGTGGGAAAGCTGGGGCTTTTTAAGCGGCCCGAAGAGACGGAAAAGAAACAGGCGCTTGCCGCCGTGGGACAATGCGAGCTGATGTTCCTGTACGACAAATTTTTTGGAGAATACAACCACATGGTGGCTCAGGTTCTTCTGACTGCGGACGTGGTGCACCGGGAACGCAGCAGAATAAATGTACAGAACACCTTTGCAGAGCTGCTGAAGCTGGGCGTGATTCCGGTAGTCAACGAAAACGACACTGTGGAAACCAGCGAGCTGGAGGGAAAGAATTTTGGAGACAATGACACGCTTTCCGCCGTTGTGGCACAGCTGGTAGGTGCCCAGGGGCTTGTCATCCTGACGGATATCGACGGCCTGTACGACGCAGATCCCAGGATGAAACCGGACGCTAAGCTGATTCACCATGTCACAGAGATCACACCGGAAATCGAGGCTCTGGCGGGCGGAGCAGGTTCCAGCCGCGGTACAGGCGGTATGGCTACAAAGCTTAAGGCAGCGAAGCTGGCGGGCGAAAGCGGAATCCCCTGTGCGGTGATTTCCGGCGGCGAAATGCAGAACCTTTACCGCCTGATGAGCGGGGAGACGGTGGGAACCGTGTTCTCCGCGGCAGGCGGGAGAGGGGCGTAACACGGCCAGCCGCAGTTTAGGACAGAGTGAGAAAGGGGGCGGTCTTATGACCGTATTGGAAGAAATGGGTGCGAGGGCAAAGGCGGCGGCAAGGGTACTCGCCTCGGCAGGGCGGCAAAAAGAGGTTGCTTTGAAAGCGGCCGCGCAGGCCTTGCTGGAGCACAGAGCGGAACTGCTTTCCGCCAACGAGGAGGACTGCAGGGCCGGAGCAGAAAACGGGATGGGCAAAAGCCTTCTGGACCGTCTGCGCCTGACGGAGACGCGGATTCAGGACATGGCAAAGGCAGTTATTGAGGTGGCGGAGGCGCCCGACCCGATTGGCAGGGTACTTTCCGGGGAGAGCCGCCCCAACGGCCTGCGGATCGAGAAGGTCACCGTACCGCTGGGCGTCATCGGCATCATCTATGAGGCCCGTCCCAATGTGACCAGCGACGCGGCGGCGCTGTGTGTGAAAGCCGGCAACGCCGTGATCCTGCGGGGAGGAAAAGAGGCTTTCCGCTCAAACCGTGCGGTGGTCAAGGTGTTGCGGGAAGCAGTGGCGGCAAGCGGTCTTCCCGCCGACTGCGTACAGCTGGTGGAGGATACCAGCCGCGCCTCTTCGGCGGAGCTGATGGGCCTGACAGAATATCTGGACGTACTGATTCCCAGGGGCGGCGCGGGACTGATCCGCTCTGTCAAGGAAAATTCCAGGGTGCCGGTGATCGAAACAGGAGTCGGGAACTGCCATGTATATGTGGACGCCGCAGCGGATTTGGATATGGCGGCTGACATCATCTTCAATGCCAAGACCTCCCGGCCCTCGGTCTGCAATGCCATTGAAACCGTGCTTGTCCACCGGGACGCTGCAGAAAAAGCCCTGCCCAAGATACAGGCAAGGCTTCAGGAAAAGCAGGTAGAACTGCGGGGCTGCGAACGCGCCCTGCAGATTCTGCCGGACGTAAAGGCTGCCTGCGAGGAGGACTGGGCCACGGAATATCTCGATTACATCCTGGCGGTCAAGGTGGTGGATTCTCTGGATCAGGCGCTGGAGCACATTGCCCGTTATTCCAGCGGGCACAGCGAATGTATTGTAACAGAGAGTTATTCCGCTGCGGAGCGCTTTTTACAGGAGGTGGACAGCGCCGCCGTCTATGTAAACGCATCCACCCGCTTTACGGACGGAGGGGAATTCGGCCTGGGTGCAGAGATCGGCATTTCCACACAAAAGCTGCACGCCAGAGGGCCCATGGGCCTGCAGCAGCTTACCACCAACAAGTTTTTGATCCGCGGCAGCGGCCAGGTGCGTTAAGCCGCCAAAATTCGGACTCACCCCGATCCGGATTTCGCCGGGCTGCCGCAATGAAGTTGCCCTTATGGGCAACTTCCAAAGGAAAATCGGACCCCGATCCGGATTTCGCCGGGCTGCCGCAATGAAGTTGCCCTTATGGGCAACTTCCAAAGGAAAATCGGACCCCGATCCGGATTTCGTCGGGCTGCCGCAATGAAGTTGCCCTCACGGGCAACTTCCAAAGGAAAATCGGACCCCGATTTTCCGTTTTACATCAGCAGAAACAGGAGCGCGAACATGAGCTCGTGATTCTGGCCGCCCTCCTCGCTCCCCAGCAGGATGAGAAGCGCCAGGATGATGGTTTTTTCCTTATCCCGAAACAGGTTTTCCAAAAGGCCTCCGGAGGAAGGCTCCGCTTCCTTATCGAGGGAGCCAGAGTGCGCTTCCGGCGGCTTTTCAGGCTGTGGCGGCGGTTCTGGTGCTGAAACTGACGGAGGCTGTTCCGCGGGAATCTGGCTGCTTGCCGCCTGCTCTTCTTGATCCGGCGGCTGCGCAGGGTTCTGACGGCCTCTGCCCTGCTGGGGAAAGCGGGCCCTCGTCTGCATCTCCCTTGCCCGGCGGACAGCCTCTTCCTGCATCCGCCTCATATCAAACTCCCCGGCCATCCTGTCACCTCCGTCTTCCTTTAACCATCAGATCAGAATCCCGGCCTGCCGGACTGCAGCGGTCTCTTTTGCTCCCTGTCAAATCAGGCCGGAAAGCAGGCCGGAGAAGATGCCGCTCTCCTTGAGCAAGGGCAGAAGACGCATCATCTGCAGTATTTTCATGGCTTCATCCACTTTCTTCCTCCTGGTCTCGCTGAGCAGGGGGCGCAGTGCCTGGAGAAGCCGGGTGGAATCATCCTCCTGGTTCACCTTGCTCAGCAGCGGGGCGATACGGGTGACCATATTCAGCATTTCCGGCGTGACCCCGCCCAACGGGTTTCCCCCGTTTCCGCCGCCAAGGCTCCCCAAACCGCTCAAAGCGCCCAAAGCGCCCAAGGGATTTCCTGCGCCGGCGCCCGCGCTGCTGTTTCCCGTCCCGTTTCCCCCCATGCCCAGGGCGCTCAGCGCCCCGGCCAGCATGGAGGGGTCCAGTCCTCCGCCGTTGTTTTGCGGCTGAGGGGAAGGAGATGTCTGGGCCGGGGGAACACTGTTGCTTCCAGCCTGGCCGCCTGGGTTTTCTCCGTTTCCTCCCAGCCCTAGGGAACTCATGATTCCCTGAATCTGCTGCATACTTTGAGGATCGGATAGAATTTGATTTAGCTGCTGGCTCAAATCATCCACAAGCGTTTCCCCTCCTTTCCGGCGGCGGTCAATCGGTTATTTTTTATCGTTTGGATTCTGCTGGCCGAACAGCTGCATCAGTTTTTGCGCCTGAGGTGTAGAGAGCAGCTTCTTGGCCGCATCCGGATCGCTGAGCACCTTTTGCATGGCGGAAGATTCATTTTGCGTGGCGTTTCCCAATACGTTGGAGAGATCCCCGTTCTGCGCTGCGTTTTTCAGCGCCTCCGGCGTGGTCCCCAGCCGCTGAGCCGTCAGCTTCAGAAGGGCTTCCAGCTGGTTATTATTTAAATTGGAATTTTGATTCATGAGCGGTTTCATCCTTTCACGCGGAAGCCGGTTGGTCCTGTTCTTGTCATCCGAACAGCCGGGCCGCCTTTCCATAGTATGCTGCATCCTGTAGAAAGATGCTTGAGGACAGACCGCGGTTCGAGAAAGAGGAGGAGTTTTCATGCGGATCTTGGTGGTTTCCGATACCCACGGGAACGAGATGAATTTAAGGAGGGCAATCCTGAGCCAGCCAAAGGCGGAAATTGTCATCCATTTGGGAGATGGTGAAACGGAAGCTGACCGGACGAAGCTGCAGTTTCCGGAAAAGATGTTCCTGCAGGTGCGCGGCAATTGCGATTGGGGATCCAGCACTCCTGTTACAGGGGAGTATACTGCCCTGGGGGTAAAAATCTTTTTTACCCACGGCCATCTTTATGGGGTAAAATCGGGAGAGTACAATATTGTCTGCGCCGCCAGGGAAAGAAAAGCGCAAGTGCTGCTGTACGGCCACACGCATAACGCCTTTACCGATTATGAGGACGGGCTGTATCTGATGAATCCGGGCTCTTTAAGCGGATGGCAGGCAACCTATGGCACCCTTGATTTGACAGAGCAGGGAATTGTGACAAATGTGGTGACGCTGCCCTGAAACGACGTCTTTCGAGTTGACAGAGCCGCCGAAAAATGGTAATCTAAGGGTAAGAAATTTAAGCAGATTGCCCGGGAAGGCCAACTATCTATTTATAGAAAGGGACGATTCAGTATGACGGAATATGAAAGATGGCTCAAGGAGCCGCTGGACGACCAGGATCTCACAGAGGAGCTGCTTGCTGTCAAGGATCAGCCGGAAGAGATCAACGACAGGTTTTACCGTGATCTCGAATTTGGCACCGGAGGCCTTCGCGGCGTGATCGGCGCGGGCACCAATCGCATGAATGTTTATACCGTGCGTAAGGCCACGCAGGGCCTTGCCAATTATCTGCTGAAGCACGCGGAAGGAAAACCCCAGTCCGTGGCGATCGCACACGACAGCCGCAATAAGGGCGTGGCGTTTGCCCGGCAGTCCGCCGCAGTTTTGGCCGCCAACGGCATCAAGGCTTACCTTTATCCCCAGCTGATGCCCACTCCCGCTCTCTCCTACGCGGTCCGGCATTTAAAATGCGATGCGGGTATCTGCGTGACCGCCAGCCATAATCCCGCCAAATATAACGGCTACAAGGCTTACGGCAGCGACGGCTGCCAGGTTACTGCGGAGATGGCGGACGGCGTGATGGCCGAAATCAATTCCCTGGATATTTTTGCAGATGTCAGGAAGCTGGACTTTCAGGAGGGAATCGACCGGGGACTGATCGAATACATTGGGGAAGAAACGGTTAGCGCATTCCTGGAGGATGTCTACAAGGAGAGCCTGACCGGCAACGCAGGAAACCTGAAACTGGTCTATACCCCCTTAAACGGCAGCGGAAAGATGTGCGTCACAAGAATCCTGGACCGCATCGGGGTCAAGGACATCACAGTAGTTCCCGAACAGAGTGAGCCGGACGGCAATTTCCCCACCTGCCCTTATCCCAATCCGGAAATCCGCGAGGCGCTGCAGAAGGGCCTGGAGCTGTGTGAGAAGGTACAGCCGGACCTGCTGCTGGCCACCGACCCGGACTGCGACCGTGTGGGGATCGCAGTCAACCAGAACGGGGAGTTCATTCTGATGACGGGCAACGAAGTGGGCATTCTGCTTCTGGACTTCATCGCCCGTGTGAAAAAGGAGCAGGGCAAGCTGCCCGCCAATCCTGTGGCTGTCACCACTATTGTCAGCACGGACATGGTTGACCCCATTGCCGCAGAATACGGCGTGGAACTGCGGCGCTGCCTGACCGGGTTCAAATACATCGGCGATATCATCGCAGAATTGGAAGCGCAGGGCTGCGAGGAGCGTTACCTCCTGGGCTTTGAGGAGAGTTATGGCTACCTCTCCGGCGGTTATGTCCGCGATAAGGACGCTGTGGACGGCAGCATGCTCATCTGCGAAATGGCATCCTATTACAAGGAAAAGGGTATGACCCTGGTGGACGCCATGAACGCCCTCTATGAGAAATACGGCTATTATAAGAACGATCTGTGCAACTTCGGCTTTGAAGGGGAAGACGGCATGAAAACCATGAATACCATCATGGACACCCTGCGGAAAAATCCGCCTGCCGAAATCGCAGGCGCCAAGGTCGTGGGACGCAGCGATTACCAGGAGTCTGTCTCTTATGGAGACAGGGAAGGGACCATCGACCTGCCGAAATCAAACGTCCTGGAATACCGGCTGGAAAATGGCTGTAAGCTCATTGTGCGGCCCTCCGGTACGGAGCCGAAAATTAAAATTTATCTCTCCGGCAAGGGTTCTACCCGTGCTGAGAGCGAAGCTGTCATTGAAAAAATGAAGGCGGCGGTGCCCGGCCTTCTGGGAATCTAAATAAGTAAAAGGTGTGCCTTTTTCAGGCACACCTTTTTCGTCTGATCAGATTTTTTAAATGGAACAGGTGTGGAAAGACAAGGGGGTTACCATCATGAAACGAATGGCTGTGATGCTTTTATCGGCAGTGCTGCTGTGTTTTTCTGCCTGCAGCACTGGGAAGAGCCTTCCTGTGCTCGTGCAGTCGCCTCTCTCCCTTTGCGGAACCCAGGATGGGGTGGAAGCTTTTCTGGCAGAAAACAGCGGTTATAAGGGCAGCGGGCGGCCGCATAGCTGCCGGAACATCACTCCGGATTTTGTGAGGGACCATTCGTCTTTTCAGGTCTTCAAATATGAGGACACCTGTGACTCCTTCCTGTTATGGCAGGATAAGCTCCTCCCCCTTGGAACAGGTTTCGGCGGCTTGGGCGTCACCAGTATGGCCTTGGCCGATTTGAATGAGGATGGAGAGTATGAACTCTATTTCACCTATTCCTTCGGTTCCGGTATTCACCGCTCTATGTTGGGTGGATTTGACCCGTCGGAGGAAAGGGTGCTTCAACCGGAGGAGGTCTGTTGGAACGATGACACCGTCCTCACTGTTGGGGAGCATGGCGAGCTGCTGATGAGCAAAGCGGAAATCACCGAATATACAGATTCCACTTCACTGACAGCGACCCCATTGGAGCCGTTGTACCGGGTGGATTGGCAGGATGGAGACGCGGCGCTGAGCCCTCTTACAGGCAGCCAGTCGGAACTGGAGGAAAATCTCCGATAAGTGGAGCATATCCGGCATGGAACTGGGCAGCTTTTTTCCAAAGAACATAAAAAAATGCAAGACAGCACATCGGGCATTTCGTATGATATTTTCAATATAAAAACGGCGTATTGGCTGTTGGGGAAGAAAGGAAAACGAATTGATGATCACAGAGGAAGTTAAAAGACAGCATGAAGCCTTTTGGCATCAGGAAGCGTACGGCAGGTGCTGCCTGTATCTTACCGCGCCGAAAGCAGAAGCTCCGCCCCGGGAAAAGCCTCGGGATTTAAAACAGATGTGGGAGGATATTCCCTGGAGAGTCCGTTGGGAACAGCAGGGCCTGGAAGACACCTTGCTGCTGGGTGACGCCATCCCCTCGGTATTTACCAATTTTGGTCCGGGCTGTCTTGCCGCCTGCGTCGGTGGTACCCACAAGTGGTCGGAATTTACCGTGTGGTTTGAAAACGAACCGTTTTTTATTCAGGATTGGGAAAATCCGCCGGAGCCCGTACTGAATCAGCAGTCTGCTATGTACCGCTTAGTGGAGGAGTATTCCAACGCCCTTCTGCAGGCGGGAAAGGGAAAGTTTTATACCTCCATCACAGATATCGGCGGGACCTATGACGTGGTTGCCGCTCTGCGGGGGACTCAGAATCTTTTGATCGACCTGTATGAATATCCGGAGGAGATCAAAGCGTTTGTAGAGAAACTGCTGCCCCTTTGGAAAACGTTTTTCCTGCATCAATCCCAAAGACTGTTTCAGGAACAGGGGGCAATGACCTCCTGGATGCCCATTTATTCGGAGAAGCCTTATTATCCGCTGCAGTGCGACTTTTCGGCCATGATCTCCCCTGACATGTTTGAGGAATTCGTGCTGCCGGAACTGCGTTATCATCTTTCCTATCTGGAACGCTCCATCTATCATTGGGACGGTCCGGGGGAACTGGTGCATCTGGATCATCTGCTTTCTCTGGAAACACTGGACGCCATTCAGTGGGTTCCCGGAGACGGAGCCCCCAATACTACGGATCCCTGCTGGTACGAGTATTTTGAAAAGATTCAGCGGGCTGGGAAAAGCCTGATCCTGCTGGAATCCGATCCCAATGGCGTGGAAAATCTGCTGAAACATATCTCTACAAAAGGTCTGTTCCTCCGCTGTGATACCAAGGATGAAAAACAGGCCAAGGAAATTCTGCAGATCGCGGATTCCATCGGCGTTAAATGACAGATAAAATTTAGCAAAACATATGGAACAGAGGAGAGAGCGCAGCCGAGTAGGCGCGTTCTCTCCTGTTTTTATGGAAAAGCACCTTCTCTGGAACAAAGGAAGGAAGCGAAGAAGGAGATAGCGCGCAGGAGAATATAGATAACTTCAACTCGCGTGGAAAAGAAGCCAAGCGAGAATCTAAAATTTAAGAGGGTTGAAATTATGAAGAAAAGCAAGTTTCTGAAGAAATCACTTGCGACGCTCCTTGCACTCATGCTCGTCGTCGCAATGATTCCGATGAGCGCTTCTGCTGTTGCTGCTGGCGATGGGGTCATCAGTATCGAGGCGGAAACCGGAACTTTGACAGGGTCCGGAACCACCTTTACAGATACGGTGCCGTGGGCTGCAGCTGACCAGAAGGAAGCCAAGCTCACAATAGTGCCGGATGCCTCAAAGGGCTTTGATCAGATTGTGTGGAACACAACGGCTGATCCTGACACTATCACGACGGAGGACGCTACAAACGATGTCGTAGAGCTTAAAAATTTGACGGAAGACATTGAGTTCTATGCTACAAAAAAAGCTGATGCTACCGTCAAAAGTCCTGTTTATGAAGTAAAGGTCGTCCTGACGCCCGCCAGCAACGACACCTCCATTAAAGAGGTGAAGATCGGTGAAGTGAAGGGTGTTGTGGACAATACAAAAAAAACCATTACCTTTGATTCACTTCCCTGGAACGTGACTGGAACTCCAACTGTCACTGTTACAATGAACAACCCCGGCACTATTGATGCTGCTGTTTCTCTGACAATGACAGATGGAGAGGGATCCGGCACCGTAAAGGTTACCGCGCAGACAGGCTCCACCGATACTTACACCGTTAAGGCCAAGCATTCCGAGGGCCTGACCGCCCTGGCCATCGGCGGCGTGGCTGCTGTTAAGGGAGAAGACGGCAAGTATACGGTTTCTTTGCCAGTCGGTACGGATACTGCAGAGCCTCTGGCCGTTGAGTTTTCCTGCGGCACAAAGCTTACTAAAGCAGTTCTTAACAGCGTAGAAGTCGAAAGCGGAAAGTCTTATGACCTTTCAGCGATGATCGACCAAGAGAAAGATTTTGTCCTGACCGATGAATCAACAGGCACAAAAACTTACAAAGTAAAAGTCGAAGTTACAAAGAGCGACGACACCACGATTTCCGCATTTACGGCAACTGCAAACGGCTTTACCGAGAGCGGTGTCATTGACGGAAAAAACCTGACGGTAGAACTTCCCTATGGCAAAAATATTGCCGATTCTGTTGCGCTTGCTTTTACCGTGCCGACAGGCGCTGTGGCTTCTGTTATCGGTGAATCAAACCTTAACACTGTAAATCTTACAAAACCCGTTACGGTGAAGGTTGTGGCTGCGGACGGTAAGACCATTGCTTACTACACGCTGACCGCGACCGTAGCGAAGGATCCCAACAAAGATCCCAAAATCAACTCCGCAAAAGTGACCGTCAATGAAGTGGAGTATACGGCCGTACCGAATGACAAGAACGAGATCATCTTTACTGTGCCCTATTCCACGAAGGACGCGGACGTTACCGGCATAGCAAAGTATGTCTTCTCCAAGACCGCCCGCACCAAGCTGGACGCTAGCGCTCTTGACAGTATCACAGTCCCCACTTCCAAGGAGATCACTGTCGAATCAGAAGCCGGCGATAAAGTTACCTATACGGTTTCCTTCGTAAAGGCGAAAGCTGAGACAGGAAAAGAGCTGAGTAAGTTCACCTTTACTTCCGCTGCAAAGGAAGAGGACGTCACTTCCAGCAATACCTATCCTGTTGCGCTGGATGCCACAAAGAAGACCGCCACTGTTACGTTACCTTATTCCTATAAGACTGCCGATGGCTCAATTTCCCTCGTTCCCCAGTTTACCCTTTCCAAGGGTGCTAAGCTGTATCAGAACGATACAACAAATGTTGGCACAGCTCTTGTAAGCGGATTTGACAGTGCTACACCCATCACACTTGCTGTGCTGAAAGGTAGTGTAAAGCTGATTGTCGCGGATGAGACCGCCGCATTTGCCATTGATAATGCAGCGTCCACTGCAATTACAGGCCTTGATGAAAACAATACCGTGGTTTACGACGTGAAGGTCGACTATGCTGCGCCCGCCGAAGGCCACACACTCAACAGCTTCTCTGTGAAAAATGGTATCACCAGCAAGATCAGCGGTAATGCCATTACCATAACCATTCCGTATACAGAATCAATTGCTCCTCAGATTGGTCATGCATTTTATGCAGACTACAGTGTTTCTGATCGTGCCGTTGTAACCGCTGAGGGTAAAAAGCTTCCCGCCACATACGATAATACGCCCAATGAAGGCCGTCTATGGTACTGGAATTCAACTACCAGCGGAGCAAGTGATTTAAGGCTTGAAGTTAGTGATAGTGCTGGTGCATGGACCGAAGTAGAGTCCATTGTCGTAACAAACGAAGCTGGAACAGCATCCACCAACTACAAAGTGACTGTTGAGGTCGCCCCGGCGGAAACCGGCGCTGCTATTACAGCTGCAAAGGTGGGGGTTGTTAACGGCACCATCAGCGGCAAGAACATCAGCGCGACGTTGCCCTTCGGCACAGACCTCACTGAGGTTGCACTGAACATCACGGCGTCCAAGATGGCCAAGGTAGAAATCGGTGCTGACGTATATGATCCCGCTGATACCGAAGCTGTTTATGACCTGACCGACCCTGTGACCATCACAGTCACCTCGGAGGATAAAAACACCGTCAACGTCTACACGCTGACCGCCAAGGTTGCTGCACAGTTCAGCGACGTGAAGGAAGGCGCCTGGTACTATGACTATGTGACCGAGGCCGCAGCAGCCGGAATCATCAACGGCAAGGGCAACGGGATCTTTGATCCGGAAGGCAACATCACCCGCGGTGACTTCGCACTGATGACCGTACGGATGCTGGGCGTCGATGTAAGCGGCTATACCACCGCTCCGTTCTCCGATGTGAAGGCCAGCGATTATTACATGAAGGCTATTGCCTACTGTGCTGAGAAGGGAATCATCGGCGGCACGGGAGACGGCAAATTTGAGCCTGAAAAGAACATCCTCCGCGAGGAGGCCGCTAAGATCATCGCCATTGCCCTGAACCTCGATGGCACCACAACCGAGAAGTTCAAGGACGACGCGAAGATCAGCAACTGGGCGAAGGGATATGTAGATGCCTGCAAGGCTGCCGGAATCTTTGGCGGCGACGAGAAGGGCAACTTCAACCCGAAGAGCCCCATCACCAGAGCCGAGACCGCTAAGATCATGGTCGTGGCAATGGGCAAATAAGGTTTCAACTCACCTAAATTTTATGATTACCCCATGGGCGGGAGGGACGGAGCAATCCGTCCCTTTCGTCTTTGGGGTAATTTTATATTATTTAAGAGGAATGAAATACCTTGTTCTATGCCCTTTTCCGTTTATTCGGGCAGCCCTTCCATAGAATAAGATGTAGTTTTCTAGCAGTCTCATTGCGCATTGTTTCCCATCCCGGTTCTCACAGCAACCGTGAAACCTGCACTCAACCGAAGTTTTTCCATAACGGAAAGCAAAATAGAACAAGGGGGCGGATTTCTCCGCCCCCTCGCTCTATGGGGTAATCATAAAATTTAGGTGAGTTGAAACCTTATTTATTCATGGAGATAACCATGACTTTCGCTGTCTCAGCTCTCGTAATCGGATTGCCGGGCAGGAAGTTCCCGTTGTCTCCACCGAAGATACCAGCTTCTTTGCAGGCGTAGACATATCCCTTCGCCCAGTTCTGGATCTTCGCATCGTCCTTGAAGGTCTCGGTCGGATTCTTTACTTCGCTCAGACCAAGCGCAACACAGACGATCTTAGCAGCTTCTTCTCTGCTGATGTTGGCGTCAGGACGGAAGGTTCCATCCTCATAGCCGCCGATGATCTTCTTGTCATAGCAGTAGGCGATCGCACCCAGCGCATAATCGTTATCGTTCACATCCTTAAACGGGGATGTGGTATAGCTGGAGGTATCGGCATTCAGCATACGGGCTGTCATCAGAGCAAAGTCACGACGGGTTACATTTCCTTCTGGATCAAAGATCCCGTTGCCCTTGCCGTTGACAATTCCTGCTGCTGCTGCCTGCATCACGTAGTCGTAATACCAGGCGCCTTCCTTCACGTCTGTGAACTGGGCGGAAACAGTAGCCTTCAATGTATATACATTGGTGGTCTTGGTATCTTCGGAAGTAACCTTGATGGTCAGGTTGTTATTCAGGTCGTAGTTCGCATCGGCATCATACTCATCGGTGCCAACGATAACAGTCGCCATCTTGGATGCGGTGATGTCCAGCTTTAAGGGGTTGAGCTTAGTCCCATAAGGCAGGGTCACATTGATGGTCTTGCCGCTGATTGTGGCATTATATTTGCCCACTTTCAGCGCAGTGATGGAAGCGCCAGCTTCGGGATCGGCGACAACCAGTTTCACCGTGTAAGGGGTGGAAGCCTTGCCGTCTTCCGCGTATACTGTGATCTTGCCTTCCTTATCAGCGCCGCTAGTAATTGCAACATCACCGGTTGCAACAGCCAGCTGACCATCCTTGGCAGTAAACTTGGTAGCGTCTGTGGTCTCTTCGCTGCCCATATCGGACTTCAGCTCAGTTGTCTTCGCAGTCCCAACATAAACCTCCGCCATTTTGGACTTGGAGAAGTTGAGGGTAAAGGTCTGTATAGCGTCCGCTTTTGCATAGCTGTTAGGAACAGTCACGGTAATGGTCTTGCCGGAAATAGAAGCTGTGACGTTCTTATCCACATCAGACTTAATGCCTGTGATGGCAGCGCCAGATTCAGGCTTTGCATTCACGCCGTACAGATAATACTGAGTGGCAACAGCCTGAAGAGCTGATTCATCTGCAAAGGTTGCACCCACTGCGTTCTTTTCGCTGACCACATAGATGCTCAGTGCGTTGGTTGTCGTCAGCTTATTCGTGGTGGAATTGAAGGCGTCTGTGGGAACCGCGATCGGTGTCGCTGCCTGGTCACCAGCCGCATCCATATCCAGCTTTACGATCTTTGTCGGAGTTGCGAGATATGCAACCGCTCCGTCGCTCAAGGTCAGGTTGGAGAAATAGGTTGCGGTGTCGTTCGCAAAGGTATAGGGCACATCGACCTTCAGGGTCTTAACGGTTTTGTCAGCAGTATCTTTGGCGGTGCCAACGGTTACCTTATAGGTGTTGTCGGCGGTAATGGAGCTGACCTTTTTGGTGCCTACCAGAGTGGCAGAAGAAACGGTCTTTCCGGTCTTTGCTGTTTCAGCTTTCAGGACTACGGTATAGGTAACCACCGTGCCATCCTGAGCTGTTACCTTGTATTCTGCGGCTGTACCGAACGCCGGCTTCGAAGACAAATCGGAATATTTTGTGGAACCATTTGTGATCGTTTCACTCAAGGAAGCGCCTGTGCTCACAGTGGCATAAACCAGGAAATTGTCGAGAACAGCTGTATCTGTCAGCGCATAGGGAAGGGTGATGACGCCCTTGGTCCCGGTCCAATCAGCGCTGTAGGATACGTTTTCGCCGTTGAGCTTGCCCTTCAGGGCGAAGTCCTTCAGCTGTGCCTCGTCGGCAGCTGCGGCGGTCAGGTTAATGGTATAATCTGTGGTAGTCTTTTCGTCCTCAGACACAACGCGAATCACGAAGGTCTTGCCGACGACAGATACATTTTTCAGTACTCCGTCCGCAACGTTAATGCCCTGTGCAGGAATAGTTACAGTCGCATTCTTAGAAGCCTCGAACGTAACAGTTTCCTTGCCATCGAACTTGTATCCCTTGGGCATTTCGACGGTAACAGTCGTTCCAGTAACTTCTACGGTGTTGCTTTTACCGACCTGGATGCTCTTCAGGGCGGCTTCCGTATTAGCGCTCTCTTCCGTCAGAGTAACTTTCACTGTAACTCCTGTTGTCTTATTTGTCTTGGTAAAGACCTTGAAATCGACAGCTTCGTCCTTTTTAAAGGAAAGCGCAGTCACGCCGCTCTTCACTTCGATCTCTTCCGTGTTTACTACGGTAGTAACCTTGGTAACAGTTTCACCCACAGTAAAGGTGGGGATGATCTTCTGAGGCCAATCTGTTCCAAAGGGCATCTTAATTGCAACAGTGTTTGTTGCCTCGGCTTCGGAAATTGTGGTATCCCCTACCTGATTCGGGACAGTAAAGGAAGCAAAACCGGTTTCGTTCTTCAGTTCTACGTCGTACTTCTTGACAGAGCCGTCCTGCGCTGTGACTGTCAGAACATTGGCAGCGAAGTCAACAGACGCATCGTCAGAGGTGGGAATGAACTTTTCCTTTGTGGTAGTTCCCAGATCGGTGGGAAACGTTTCGCCGAAAGGCATGTAAACGGTAATCTTCGTATCGGAGATATCGTAGGAAGCCATGCCGTCGATGCTGACGCTCTTGATGGTGGCGTCACTGCTCTGAGCTGCGGTTTCCACCGTAATGTTCAAGGTGTAATCCTTGTCTGTGGTAGCGTCGTCGCCATCCTGTGTCACTTTAGCACGCAGGCCCAGCGTATAGACGTCGCCGTTTTTCTTGGCTTTTTCGGTCAGCTTAATGCTGTCTGCCAATGCGACCTCATTCTGATCCTTGTCCACGGCAACCAGCGTTACGCCATCCTGGGGTACTGTTGTCACGGTAACTTCAGTGCTCTTGGCAGTTACCGTATACACGGTGCCGCTGAGTGTCGCCAGCTGATTGTCTACATATACTGTAGGATCATCCGCCGCCGCAGCACCGACAGGAATCATTGCGACGACGAGCATGAGTGCAAGGAGCGTCGCAAGTGATTTCTTCAGAAACTTGCTTTTCTTCATAATTTCAACCCTCTTAAATTTTAGATTCTCGCTTGGCTTCTTTTCCACGCGAGTTGAAGTTATCTATATTCTCCTGCGCGCTATCTCCTTCTTCGCTTCCTTCCTTTGTTCCAGAGAAACAATGCCGAATTTACCTTTCTTTTTCCTATTCACGTGTTGTGCTCTGTCCGCATAACATAGTACGTAAGCAAAACCAGGAGAAAGGGGACAAGGCATGCCACACGAAGAATTGGAGCCGATGAGTGATAACCTGTGGGAACAACTGTCCCTGTTGGAAAACTCCCAGGGACTGATCCGAACCATTTTTCTGGGGATTGCCCTGCAGTACAAGGCTCTGGACCAGCAGAAATGCCTGCTCTTAGAGAATTTCAGAAATCCGGAAAACAAGAGGCAGGATACGTGTCCGGATCCAAAATCCATGCAGATTGCCGCTTCCCTCATCGTGCTCTCAGCGCTGTTTGGCTTTCAAAAGCAGGCGGAAACCATCGCCTGTCAAACGGCGCAGGAAGGAGTTTGTCCGGATTGGATGGAACCAAAGCTCAATGCCACGGTTATTTTGGTGGCGATTCTGCGGCTTTGCCGTCTGGCCGCCCCGGCGCTGGACGCTTCGGCCGGCAGATCGCTCCCCGAAACTGCAGAGACCCAGGAAGTAAGGCAGGCGGAAGAGCTGGAGGAACTGGATCTATTAGCAGAACCGGCAATCTGATGCTGTACCTTCGATCCGGCGATGGTCTGGAACCTCATCTTGTTTCCATTTCCCAGCGGTTGCTCACAACGTTGGGCTTACCGCACAGACGGTATAGAAAAACGGGTCCTTCCTGCGAGCTTGCAGGAAAGACCCGTTTTTTTTTGGGGGATGTGGAGCCTTTTATCTCGTTCGTCTCCCCATATTTTCCCCATTAAATCCCGGCAGCAGATTATAATTGGCCCGTGGCCGGTCTCCAGGCATATAAAAGTAGACAAATTTAACGGAAAAGACATCGCAGACAATAAAGTTGTTCGCCGCTTCATCGTATAGGGTGACATAGCTTCTTCCTACATGGTAAAGCATACCCTGCTTTCTTACGATCTGCTCTGTTCCGATCAAAAACTCTATGACTACAAATTGACCGATGTTTTCTGCCAGAATGTACTGCATAGAGCCAATCATTTCCTCGGTGTCGAAGCTCCTTTGCGGAGGTGAATTAAAATTATCCAACACACAGCTTCCATCAGGGGCCTCCTGAAAATCACTGCGGCCGCGCAGACGCTTCATACAGGGAGTAAAATCCTCGGGCCTGCTTTTTCTATACTCTTCCATAGATGATGACCTCCATTGTCAATTTAGGTTCCCGCATAGGCGGCGGTGGGATTATAAAAGCAATGGTCCCCAATACGAATGACAAATTCTCCCACATTAGAGGGAAAGTTATTCCGGCACGTAGGCCTGAACGGATTGAAATACCACAGGGAATACCCCAAATTGGTAAGTCGGTTGCCCGCGATGGCCCAATTGGCAATATCGTACTGTACCTGTGTAGGACGCATGTTATAGATATTCTGGGGATTATAAACGCCCCCCACCGTCTCCATGACGCAGGTAAACTGACGCGGCTGATATACCACCTCCCGGATGGTCTGAAGCCTGCCGTATTCGCCGTAATCCACTTGTACACGGTTCATAACAACACAGGCAACCGCCTTCATACCTGTATCCCCTTCTCCGCCCGCCTCGCATTCCAATATTCTGGCCAGGATTTCCAGGTCGGAAAACGCCATTGATTCCCCTCCCCTCCATTCTTTCCTCTTCATCATGCCTATGCTCACCGCCCCCCTTTTATGCAAAGAAGAAGACCCTGGAAAATCCGGGGTCTTCTTCAGAACTTATGCAAAACGGGTCTTAACCCGTTCGAAAAGATGAGGTGTGATGTCGGGGTAGGTCAGATTCTCCGGCAGTCCGTCGAAGGTGCTGGTTCTTGCCATCTCACTTTCCGGTATTGGGCCTAGGGAGCCGATCTCCGCATAGAATACCGCACCGTTGGCGCCGCTCTCTGAATCGCCGGCCCAATAACCGCAGACCGGCTCCAGAGAAAACAGTTCTGCACCGGATTCCTCCCAAAGCTCCCTGCGCGCCGCCTCCTCCGGAGTCTCGCCGGGTTCGATGTGGCCGCCCTGCGTTTCCCAGGTGTTTCTGTCCCTGTGCTGGCTCAGCAGCAGCTTCCCCTGGTAACGGGAGAGCACCACTACATATTTGTAATCGCTTGTCTCCTCCATCTCAAATACTCTGCAATCCATTCCTATGTCCCCTTCCCATGGCAAGCCGCCGGATATTACAAAGCCCTGTTCTCACTTCACCCGGAAACCGGCGGAGAGAGGACGTTTCCCGAGAAGCAGAACACTTCTCTCGTCTGGCTGCGATCCGCCCACAAACAGGGTAAATGCGCCGGGCTCCACATAACGTTCTCCCTGCTCATCCACGATGCGCATGCTTTCCGCCTTGATTTCCAGTTGGATTCTGCGGGATTCCCCTGCTTTCAGATGGAAACGTTGAAATCCACAAAGGCTCCACTTCGGCGTGGAAACGCTTGCCTCCTCATCCCGGAGATAGCATTCCAGGACCTCGTCGCCGTCCCGGGCGCCCGTATTGGTGACGGTAACCTCCGCAAAGAGGGATTCCCCAGCGGAAAGCTCTTCTTTATTCAGCTTCAGATCGGAATATGCAAAGCTGGTATAGGAAAGGCCGTAGCCGAAGGGATACAGAGCTTCGCCCTGGAAATAGCGGTAGGTGCGGTTTTCCATGGAATAATCCAGAAAATCAGGCAGGTCTGCGGTATCCCGGTAGAAGGTGACGGGCAGTCTGCCCGCCGGGCTGTACGCGCCAAACAGCAGCTCCGCCAGGGCCAGCCCACCCTGCGAACCCGGATACCATGCGTCAATGATGGCGTCCACATGGTCCTGTGCCCAGCAGAGTTCTACCGCGCTGCCTGCGCAGAGCACGGCCACAGTGGGGGTACCGGTGGCCTGCACCGCCTGCAGAAGCTGAAGCTGACGCCCGGGAAGGCCGATATTTTCCCGGTCTCCCGACCCGTAGGCATTGCCCTGGTCGAATTCCTCGCCTTCCATGGTTTCATCCAGTCCCAGCACAACCACAGCCACATCGCTCTCTTTTGCGGCAGTCACCGCTTCGGAAATGCGGTCGTCCGGGAAGGCAAGGCCCTCCGTGCGGTCCTTAAATTTATGGCAGCCCTCGGAATAGTAGATGCGGACAGAATCCCCCACAACCCTGCGGATTCCGTCCAGAGGGGTGATGTATTCAGACGCCGTGCCGTGATAGTTGCCCGGAAGCATAGACCGGTCGTCTGCATTGGGGCCGATAACCGCGATACTCCTAAGTTTTTCCGCGGAAAGGGGCAGAATCCCGTCGTTTTTCAGCAGTGTCATGGATTTTCTGGCTGTTTCCCGGTTGATTTGCCGGTGTTCCTCACAATCGTTGGCACTGTAAGGGATGGAGTCAAAGGATTCCACCTGGTCAAACATGCCCAGCCTCATGCGCGTGGTCATCAGGCGGATGACGGCGCGGTCGATCAGTTCCTCGGAAACCTTGCCCTGTTCCACTGCTGCCAGCGCCTGCATATATACCACGCCGCAGTTGACGTCGCAGCCCCGTTCCAATGCCAGAGCAGCAGATTCCTCCGCCGTCTTAGTCACCTTATGATGCTCGTGAAAATCCAGCAGAGCCCAGCAGTCGGAGACATAGTGGCCCTGAAATCCCCATTTCCCACGAAGGATATCCTCCATCAGCAGCTTACTGGCACAGCAGGGTTCGCCGTTGGTGCGGTTGTAAGCACCCATCACTGCCTCTACTTTAGCTTCGGTGACGCAGGCTTCAAAGGCTGGCAGATAGGTTTCCCACAGGTCCTTTGGACTCACCTCGGCGTTGAATTCATGGCGCAGCCGCTCCGGACCGCTGTGCACCGCGAAATGCTTGGCACAGGCAGCTGCTTTCAGGTACTTGGGATCATCTCCCTGAATGCCCTCGATAAATTCCACGCCCAGCCTGCCGGTGAGATAGGGATCCTCTCCATAGGTTTCCTGGCCGCGCCCCCAACGGGGATCCCGGAAGATATTGACGTTGGGACTCCAAAAAGTGAGCCCCTTATAGATATCCCGATCTTCCTCCGAAGTATAGGCGTTGTATTTTGCGCGTCCCTCTGTAGAGATCACTTCTCCTACTTTATGCATCTGCTCCCGGTCAAACATGGCGGCCAAACCGATGGCCTGGGGGAAGACCGTAGCGGTGCCGGCGCGGGCCACCCCGTGAAGCGCCTCGTTCCACCAGTTGTAGGCGGGAATCCCCAAGCGCTCTACAGCTGCGCTGTGGTAGGTCAGCTGGCTGGCCTTTTCATCCAGTGTCATCCGGGAAACCAGATCCTTTGCCCTCTCCTCAAAAGAGAGAGTTTTGTCTAAATATTGTTCCATTTTTATTCGCTCCTTCCCCAGGAATGCAGCCATTCCGGTTTATCCTTATTTTACCATCGGAAGGATGGAAAGTAAATCAGATTCCCCAGGATACCGGAAACAGAAAGCGCGCTGCAGGAAGGAAGCCCTCTGCAGCGCACGATTTTTCTAAGAAAGCCGGAGTTCAAACTCAAATTCATGCCGGATGGGGATGCCGTCCTCCCCTGTCATGGGAATTCCCGGTTTCAGCAGGTTTCTGGCTTTGTCCACCGCGCCGATATGCACCGCCCTCAGTTCCATACCGTATTTTTGGTAAAATCGGATGGCATGGGCATTGTCGTTTGTGGTGATCAGCCACAGACGGTTGCAGCCTGCCTCTTTAGCCCGGATACCGGCCAGATCCAGAAGAGCTGTGCCCACACCCCGGTTCTGCTCCAAGGCCTCCAGCACCACAACTTCACAGTCCTTCCCGCTGACCCGGTACAGGAGATAGCCCAAAAGCCGGCCGTCCTCTTCCGCTGCAAGTCCGGGAAGGCCCCTGGTGTCGGTGAGTTTTCCGCGGGAAACAATCATCGGCCCGCCCCAGTTCTCCCGGATCAGGGCGTCCGTTTCTTTCCTGCATTTCCCTTCCAACGCTCCCAGTCTCATCCTGGCTGCTCCCTTCTGTCCAACCCATTGGTCACGGCTGAAAATTTTGTTCCTTCTGTTTCTGTTCCCTGCTCAGCGCCTTCAAACGCTTCATCACATTGCTGCCGCCCCTGCCGAAATAATCGTGGAGCTGCTTGTATTCCCCGTAGAGCCTGTCATAAACGGCAGTGTGTTCCGGAATCGGATCGTACACTGTGTTTCCGCGCTTTCCCAACCTTTCGGCAGCCTCCAGAATGTGGGAAAAACCGCCGTTTTCCCTGCCCGCGGCCACCGCGCCGAACAGGGCGCTGCCGAAAGCCGAGCCTTGATGCGTACCCACAATCAGCACCGGCATGTTCAGCACGTCGGCATAGATCTGCATGGTCATGGGATCCTTCCGGGAAATCCCGCCCGCGGCGACAAATTCTTCCACGGGCACGCCGTGCTCCCGGTAGTTTTCCACCAATATCCGGGTGCCATAGGCGGTAGCTTCGATCAGAGCCCTGTAAAGTTCCTCCGGACGGGTCTGCAGGGTCATTCCCAGAAGCAGTCCGGTGAGATCCCCGTCCGTCAGGATAGAGCGGTTGCCGTTCCACCAGTCCAGCGCCAGCAGCCCGCTCTCGCCGGGCTTCAGCTTTTGCGCTTTTTCCCGCAGATATTCATGTAAGCTCTTTCCCCTTGCGAAAGCCTCCTCCCTGCAGGATGCGGGGAGGCAGGCGTTTAAAAACCAGGAAAAAAGATCGCCCACACAGCTTTGCCCGGCTTCAAATCCAAAATATCCGGGCAAAATGCCATCTTTCACCATGCCGCAGACGCCGGGCACCCGCTTTCCTTCCGTCCCCAAAACCATATGGCAGGTCGAGGTACCGAGAATTGCCAGCAGTTTCCCCGGCCCGGAGATCCCCGCAGCCGGCACGCACACATGGGCGTCCACATTGCCTACGGATACCGCTGTCCCTTCCCGCAGGCCGGTACGGTGAGCCATTTCTGCGGTGACGCCCCCCGCCCTTTCTCCAAGAGGGGAGATCACCTTTCCCAGCTTCTCCGCCGCATGCTCCATTTTTGGGCCGAGGGCCTTGAAAAAATCCGGAGCCGGATAGCCGGAACACTGGTTCCAGAACGCTTTGTAGCCCGCGCTGCAGGCGCTGCAGGTCTCGTTTCCCGTGAGCTGCCATACAATCCAGTCGGCGGCTTCCACAAAGCGGTACATAGCGCCGTAGAGCTCAGGCGCCTCTTCGGCCAGCTGCCACAGCTTGGGGAACATCCATTCCGAGGAAACCCTGCCGCCGTAGTCCTGCAGCCAAGCTTCCCCCCGCAGCCTGGCAAGCGCCGTGATACGGTCGGCTTTGTCCTGTGCCGCGTGATGCTTCCAAAGTTTCACATAAGCGTGGGGATTCTGTGCAAATTCCGGCAGAAAACACAGGGGAACGCCGTCTTTCCGGACGGGAAGCGCCGTACAGGCCGTGAAATCTGTTCCCACTCCCACAATGTCCTCCGGCGGCACGCCGGATTCCTTCAAAACAGCGGGAATCGTCCTGTAAAGCACCTCCAGATAATCCTCCGGATGCTGCAGCGCCCAGTCCGGCGGCAGCTTCTCCCCCCAGGGCATCTCCCGGTCCATCACGCCGTGAGGATAGTCGCAGACCGCGCTGGCCAACTCCTCCCCGGTTTCCAGATTGAGGAGCAGGGCCCGTCCCGACAGAGTGCCGAAATCCAAACCGATACTGTATTTTGCCATGGGATATCCCGCCTTTCTGAGAATCGCCGGAAGGATAGGAAAACTGCCGCGCTTCCGGAAAACCGCCCCAAATGAAAACAGGCAGCCGTCAGGCCGCGGCGCAGGTTCAAACCCGCCGAAGCCTAACCGCTGCCCAAAAGCGATGCGGCTGCCGCCTTAAGCAATCACCGATTCACGCCCACCTGGCAGCGCGGTTTTGTGGGGCAAATTCCTGCGCCAATCCATCTGCCGGAATGAATCGGAATTTTTTCAAACAGAGTCCTTTTCCGAAAAGCCCCAGGTGAGCACCGTGCTTTTTTCCTCGTGCCCGTTCATCATGCGGATGAGCTTCCTTGCGGCACAGGCCCCTAAATTTTCCTTTGGGTGATCCAGTGAGGTGATCTTCACAGGTCCAATTTCGCTGAGAAGACTGTTATCAAAACTGATGACTGCCTTATCCCCAGGGATTTCCACCCCAAATTTCCGCAGGGCCCCTACAAATTTCACGGCGATCTCATCGTTATAACAGACGATGGCGGAACAGTCTTCAAACAGGTTGACGCAGCGCGCAGCCTCGCGTTCGTCGGAGAAAAGCACGCCGCGGCTTTCCGAATTAAACCAGAGCACCCATTCATCCTGCAGCGGCAGGCCGTTTTCCAGCAGGCCCTTCATATAGCCCGCATAGCGTTCCAGCCCCTGCATGTCGTCGCCTTTAAAAATACCGCCGATTTTCCTGTGACCCTTCTGAACCAAATAGGAAACCGCGTCAAACCCACCCTGCCGGTCATCCGTGGTGACGGAAACCGTGTTGGTCAGCGCGGGATAATAGCCGTTGAAAAACACCACGGGAATCCCCATATCCTGAAGCTTTTCATACAGCGGCAGGTTGGGGTTCGGCAGGGCGCTCTTGGTGCCTTCCACAATCAGACCGTCAATCTGCTTCTCGATGTAGTCCTCCAGGATTTTCCTCTCGCTGTCCACCCGGTTTTTGGTGGCGCTCAGGAGAGGAAAAAAGCCCTCTTCAGAAAGTTCGCTTTCAATCCCTCTCAAAATAGAGGGGAAGATGTATTCGCTGATATAAGTGGCCATAACGCCCACGTTCCAGGAACGTTTCCGTCTCGGCGCGTTCTCCCGCACATAGGTGCCGCTGCCCTGACGCCGCTCGATCAGACTCTCCTGTTCCAGCAGGGAGAGGGCCTGGCGCACAGTCTGCCGGCTCATTCCGTATTTCTCGGCCAACTCATTTTCTCCGGGAATCTTCTGGCCGCTCTGGTAGATCCCCCGGTTGATCTCATTTTTCAACAGCCCGAAAAGCTGGAAATATTTTGCTCCATCCTTCAAATGCTCCGCCTCCGCACACGCAGGACACTGGTCTTCCCCAGTATCGCTAATTGTATTTACATTTTAGCATTTATGGGAGAGGGTGTCAATGAAACCCTCCAGAAAAAAGGAGCAAATTCCCAATGTTTTCGTAGATTCCCCATCCTGACGGCAGATAGCTGTTCTATATTATTCCAAAATGTCTTGCTTTTCTGATACATTTATTCCGCGAGTACGGCGCGGATTCTTTCCTCGTATTCCGGACAGGCTTTCCGAAGAGCTACAGGCCGGCCCGCGCTGTTGAGAAAGCAGTGCTCCGTTCTGCCTGTACAGCGGAGAGCGCCGTCAGCCTTATTCCTCACAGTGTAGAGAAAGGAGATTCTCACTCCCGTGTAGCTTTCCACCACAGTTTCAATTTCCACAGTTTCCCCAAACCTAGTCATGCTTCGGTAATCCGCCTCCGCACGCAGCACAGGGCTGATGATCCCCATACTCTCCAGCCGGTCATAACCGAAATCCTTGACCTCCATCAGCCAGATACGCGCCTCCTCAAACCAGCGGATATAGTTGGAATGGTGGACGCAGTCCATCCGGTCCGTTTCATAATAACAAACCTTGTGTTCACAAACGACAGGCTTCATATTCTTTTTTCCTTTCTCTGTCCCATTTATCCTTCCCCGCTGCAGCAGCCGAGAGGAAAGCGACTGTCCGCTTAGTACGCTGCGCAGGCTTCGGCGTTTCATGATACCACACCTGCGGTGGGCAAGCCGCGCCTCCTGACCTCTGCGGTTTTTGGGCCGACCCCACGCGCTGCAGGCTTCGGCGTTTCATGATACCAGGCCTGCGGTGGGCAAGCCGCGCCTCCTGACCTCTGCGGTTTTTGGGCCGACCCCACGCGCTGCAGGCTTCGGCGTTTCATGATACCAGGCCTGCGGTGGGCAAGCCGTGCCTCCTGACCTCTGCAGTTTTTAGGCCGACCCCACGCGCTGCGGGCTTTTACGTTTTATTATATCACATCTGCGGCGGGCAAGTCACGCCTCCCAGGCCTCTGCGGGTATCATAACCCGGTTTTAGGCTTTCAGAAAGCGGCGTCCTCTTCCTGTCTTCGTTGCGGGTTCGTCAGAGGCCGGAGGCCTTTTTTTGGAAGGGCTTCTGCGCGAGGCCGTCCCACACATCTTATTGACATAAGCGGCAGCGGGACGCATAAATTTGAAACGGAGGGCTTTTTCTTTGGTTTTCCTTTGGCGGCAATTATTGTTACGCGGCGAAATGTTGATTTTCGCGTCGAAAAATGATATTATACTGTTTTAGATAGCGATATTTGCAAGTGGTTCCTAACTATTTTAGTTTTTCTCAAAATTTCTTATATTTCAGGTGTATTTATGAAAATTGGATTGGATGTTGGCTCCACCACTTTAAAGTGCGTGGTGTTTGATGAAACTGGCAGGCCGGCATTTCAGGCCTACGAACGGCACTACTCCCAGATAGCGGAGAAAGCTGCGGACATGCTTCGAACCGCCATGGAACAGCTGCCGGGCATGAACCGGGCAGAGCTGTGCATTTCCGGTTCGGCGGGCATGGGGCTTGCCGAGGACCTGGGGATCCCCTTCGTACAGGAGGTCTATGCAACCAGGACCGCAACGAAAAAGTATCTTCCAGATGCTGACGTGGTGATCGAGCTGGGCGGGGAGGACGCAAAAATCCTGTTCCTGTCCGGCGCTATGGAGGTTCGCATGAACGGCTCCTGTGCCGGAGGCACCGGAGCTTTTGTCGACCAGATGGCCACTCTGCTGAATATCACGCCGGACGAGCTTAACCGTATCGCCGGGGAAAGCGAGCGCACTTACAGCATCGCCTCGCGCTGCGGCGTGTTCGCCAAATCAGACATCCAGGCGCTTCTGAACCAAGGGGCCCAGAAAAACGACATCGCGTCCTCCATTTTGACAGCTGTGGTCAACCAGACGGTGGCGGGATTGGCGCAGGGGCGGGAAATCAAAGGCAATGTGGTGTATCTGGGCGGCCCTCTGACGTTTCTCTCCGAGCTGCGCAAGGCGTTTGACCGCATTTTGGGGGTGTCGGGCGTCTGTCCGGAAAATTCGCTTTACTTTGTGGCAGCGGGCGCGGCGCTTTCGGAAACGGCGGAAGAATTTTCCCTGCCGGAAATTACTGAGCTGATTCGCCATTACAGCTCAAAAAACCACTATCAGAGCAGCGAGGCCCTTTTTGCCGACGATGGGGAATACCGAGAGTTTGTGCAAAGGCATGAGAGGGACAGCGTCTCCACCGACGCGGCGCTTCTTCCCGGCGGGAAAGCCTATGTGGGCATCGACGCGGGGTCCACGACGGTGAAGGCTGTGGCGATCAATGAAAAGGAAGAAATCATCTTCTCCCGCTATATGCCCAACAGCGGCAATCCTGTGCCTCTGGTGCGGGACTTTCTCACGGACCTTTACGAGAAGTTTCCTCAGATTCAAATCCTTTCCTCCGCCTCAACAGGCTACGGCGAGGAGATCATCAAGAACGCCTTCTCCCTGGATCTGGGCGTAGTGGAGACCATCGCCCACTTTACTGCGGCGAAAAAATTTGAGCCCCAGGTGGATTTCATCATCGATATCGGCGGCCAGGATATCAAATGCTTTAAAATCAAGAACGGCGCCATTGACAACATTTTCCTCAACGAAGCCTGCTCCTCAGGCTGCGGTTCTTTCCTGCAGACCTTTGCAGGCGCTTTGGGCTATGAAATGAGCGAATTTGCCAAATGCGGCCTGTTTGCAGACAATCCTGTGGATCTGGGTTCCCGCTGCACGGTGTTCATGAATTCTTCTGTCAAGCAGGCGCAGAAGGACGGCGCCTCCATTGAAAACATCTCTGCGGGCCTTTCCATGAGCGTGGTCAAGAACGCCCTGTACAAGGTGATCCGTGTGACGGACGCGAAAAGCCTGGGGAAGCACATCGTGGTGCAGGGCGGCACCTTCCTCAACGACGCGGTGCTGCGGGCCTTTGAAAAGGAAATCGGCCACACAGTGACGCGCCCCTCCGTGGCAGGCCTGATGGGCGCATACGGAGCGGCCCTGTACGCAAAGGAGAAGGCCAGGGGAGAAAAAAGCGGGATTCTGGACGCCAGGGGCCTTGCCTTTTTCACCCATACTGTCAAGGCCGTCACCTGCAACGGCTGCGAAAACCACTGCAGGCTCACAGTGAATACCTTTGGGAACGGAGCCCGGTATATTGCCGGAAACCGCTGCGACAAACCGCTGGCCGTAAAGGGCGCCGCCTCTGCATACAATCTGTACGACTACAAGAGGGAGCTGCTGGCCTCCTACGCGCCCTGCAAGGGGCGCAGGGGAACAATTGGGATTCCCATGGGTCTCAATATGTTTGAACTGTATCCCTTCTGGTATACCTTTTTCAAGACGCTGGGGTTCGGCGTGGTGCATTCGCCGGAGTCGGACCGGAAGCTCTATTTTGAGGGCCAGCACACAATCCCCTCCGATACGGTATGCTATCCCGCAAAATTGATGCACGGGCATATCGAAGCCCTGCTGAGGGAGAAGCCGGACGCTATTTTCTATCCCTGCATGAGCTATAACCTGGATGAGCATTTGGGAGACAATCACTATAACTGTCCGGTGGTGGCCTATTACCCCGAGGTTCTGGACGCCAATATTGCAGCGCTGGCGGAGACAAAATTTATCTACGACTATGTGGGCTTGCACCGCAGAAAGGATTTCCCCCGGAAAATCCGGGAAATTCTGGCCCGGTTCTTTGATGAGATTCCGGAAAAGGAGATCAAGGCTGCCTCAGACGCAGCCTACGGGGAATATTTCGCGTACATGAAGCGGATCCGGGAAAAGGGAAAGGAATACCTGGCCCTTGCACAGCGGGAAAATCTGCCGGTGATCATTCTGTCCGGCAGGCCTTACCATCTGGATTCCGAGATCAACCACGGCATTGACAAGCTGATCTGTGAATGCGGGGCTGTGGTGGTCAGCGAGGACGCAGTCAGCGATCAGATTACAAAATTCCCCACCACCGTGCTGAACCAGTGGACCTATCACGCCAGGCTGTACGCCGCGGCCAAATTTGTGGTGGACAGCGGCGATAAACGGATCAACCTGGTGCAGCTGGTCTCCTTCGGCTGCGGCGTGGACGCCATCACCGGAGACGAGGTGCGCAGCATTCTGGAAGACGGAAACCGTATCTATACACAGATCAAAATTGACGAAATTACTAACCTGGGGGCTGTGCGCATCCGTCTGAGAAGCCTGTTCGCCGCCCTGGGCCTGGGTACTGAAGCCCCCTAAAGCCCGCGTCCGTTTCCATGCGGCGGGAGCAAGCGGAGCGAGCGACGACGCGACGGAAAAGTCTTTAGCGGGCTTTCTTTCAGAAAGCCGGGCCCTTTCCCCGGCAGCCGTGGGCAGCCGCGGGAGCAAAGTCAAAAACCAGCAGCACGAGCAAACAGAGCGGGCGATGACGCAGCGGAAAAGTCTTTAGCCGGCTTTCTTTCAGAAAGCCGGGCCCCTTCCCCGGCAGCCGTGGGCAGCCGCGGGAGCAAAGTCAAAAACCAGCAGCACGAGCAAGCGGAGCGAGCGACGACGCGGCTGAAAAGTCTTTAGCCGGCTTTCTTCAGAAAACCGGAGGAGAAAGGAATTACTATGGCAGACGAAAAGAACAGAATTGAATTCACCAAGGAGATGAAGAAGGAATATACCATCCTCACTCCCAATATGGCCCCCATTCACTTTGAGCTGATCAAGAACGTGCTGAGAAGCTTTGGTTACAAAGTGGAGCTTCTGCGCACCTCCGGACGGGAAATTGTGGATGAAGGCCTGAAATATGTACATAACGACACCTGCTATCCGGCGCTGCTGTCCATCGGGCAGCTGATGCATGCGCTGCACAGCGGGAAGTATGATTTGCATAAGGTGGCGCTGGTGATGACGCAGACCGGCGGCGGCTGCCGTGCCTCCAACTATATCCACCTGCTGCGCAAGGCGCTGAAAAAGGACGGGCTGGACTTCATCCCGGTCATCTCCATCAACCTCTCCGGCCTGGAGAGCAACAGCGGTTTCAAAATCACCCTGCCCCTGATCCGCCGGGCCCTTGCCGCCCTGAGCTATGGGGACCTGCTGATGCTCCTGAAAAACCAGACCAAGCCCTATGAGGTGGAGAAAGGGCAGAGCGACAAGCTGGTGGAACAATGGGTGCTCACCCTGACAGGGCTCTTCGAGCAGGGAAAGGCTTTCACTCAAAGGGAAGTCAAGGTGTATTTTGATCAGATCGCCCAATCCTTTGCGGAGATCCCGGTGAAAAAGACCGAAAAAATCAAGGTCGGCGTGGTAGGGGAAATCTACGTCAAATATTCCCCCCTGGCCAATAACGACCTGGAAAACTTCTTGTTCGAACAGGGCTGTGAAGTCATGGTACCCGGTATTTTGGGCTTCATGATTTTCAAGGTGGACAACCGCCTGGAGGATATCCGGCTTTACGGCGGAAACGCCGCTAAAAAGCAGCTGTGTACCGTGCTGAAATGGTATTTCACCAAATATGAGTCCGATCTGATCGAATCGGTGAAGAAGTATCCACAGTTCACGGCGCCGGCCCCCTATACCCACCTCAAAAAGCTGGCCGGCGAGGTGATCGGCTACGGCTGCAAGATGGGGGAGGGTTGGCTGCTGACCGCCGAAATGATGGAACTCATCGAAAGCGGCTACCAGAACGTGGTGTGCACCCAGCCCTTCGGCTGCCTGCCCAACCATATTGTGGGAAAGGGTATGATCCGCAAGGTGCGCGAAGTACAGCCCCAGGCCAATATCGTACCGATCGACTACGACCCCAGCGCCACCAAGGTCAACCAGGAAAACCGCATCAAGCTTATGCTGGCCGTGGCGCAGGACCAGCGGCAGACAGAGGAAAAGCGGGCCGTTTAGGAAGGCCCGGAGGAGTTGTTTGACGGCTTGCCCTTATCGGCGTTTTGCCTTTCCGAGGCACAGAAGCCCGTGCTTTGGATGAAAAGGCCGGATGGGGGATAACCGTTTCCCGGATTTCCAGAAAGGGATGAGTGTGAAAATGCAGGAACGTAAAGTGATTCTCAGCGCAGACAGTACCTGTGACCTGGGAGATGAGCTCAAGGCCCGGTATGATGTGAACTTCTATCCCTTCCACATCCTCCTGGAGGAGCAGGATTACCAGGACAATGTGGATATCACCACTAAGGAGATTTTTGCCGCCTATTATGACAGGAAGGTGCTGCCCAGAACCTCCGCCATCAATATGGGGGAGTATGTGGAATACTTCAGCCCCTGGGTGGAGGCGGGCTTTGATGTGATTCACCTGAATTTGGGCGGGGCGATTTCCAGCGCCCACAAGAACTGCCTGCTGGCCGCAAAGGAGCTGGGCGGCCATGTATACCCCATAGACAGCCGTTCCCTCTCCACCGGCATCGCCCTGCAGGTCATCGAGGCGGGAGAGCTGATCCGTGCCGGGAAAAGCGCGCCGGAAATCGCGGAATGCCTTCGGGAGATCATCCCCTGCTGCCACGCCAGCTTTATTTTGGATACGCTGGATTTCATGCGGGCCGGGGGCCGCTGCTCGTCGGTGGTAGCCTTTGGGGCAAACCTGCTGAACCTGAAACCCTGTATCGAGGTAGACAATTCCGACGGCAGCATGCATGTGGGGAAGAAATACCGGGGAAGCCTGGAAAAGGTGCTCCCCCTCTATGTGAGGGATAAGCTGGCCCAGTATCCCGATATCAAGCGGGATCATCTCTTCATTACCTATTCCACCATCGACCCGGGCCTGGAAAAGCTGGTTCGGAAGACGATCCGGGAGACTATGGAGTTCAAGGAAATCCACGCCACCCATGCCAGCTGTACCATTGCCTCTCACTGCGGGCCCAATACGCTGGGAATCCTGTTCGAAACGGAAACGCCCGCAAAATAAAACAGGCCGGAATAAGAACAGAATACAATAAAAAGGGGAACCGCGCAGGCCATTCTGCGCGGTTCCCTTTTTTTCTATGTCATCTTTCTCCGGCGCTTTTACGCCTTTTCCACAATAAAGTTCAGCACGGTCAAATCCTGTTCGGAAACACCAAGCCGGTATTTCCGCCCGTCAGCCAGGGCGATGTCCACTGACCGGGAGGCGCCAAAGCCTTCGCTGTAAAAAGCGTTTTCCTGAATCTTGACTTCAGAAATATTCCAGTCCCCGGGAACCGCCTGTTCCAAATAACCCTTTGCGGCGGCCTCCAGTTCTTCCTCTGTCCGCGGGGAAGCCTCCGGGGACTCTGCGCTCTCAGGCACAACCTCATCAGTGAAGGTTCCGGCGGGCCATCGGATCCAGCTTTTCAGCGCCCCTGTTTGGGCGTCCAGGGTCACCACATATTGATCTTCCTCCGGAAAGCACAGGGTAACCGCCCAGGATTCCTGATCCGGCGTTCTGCTTCCGTCCGGCGAAGTGGACAGCACCGCGTTGTATTCCGGCAGAGTTCCATCCCCCAACCCATAGGCGGCGATCTCCCGCTGGAGATGTTGGGGAAGCTCCCCGTAGGCGATTTCTCCGCTCAGCGGCAGATAGGTTTGAGGGTCAACTCCGTACAGCTGGGCGTCAATGTATTGCAGCAGCTGTTCGTCGTCCATCTGCTCCGTGGGCAAAATACTGAACACCGGAGCGCCGCTGTTTTCCGGAAGTTTCACGAAACAGGGGGCGTTACCATTCCGGGCGTTCTCCCAGAGGTCCGCGGAGGGCCTTCGTTCCGCATACAGATACTCCGGCTGCAGCGTGTCAAACCGCAGCTTTTCCCCGCGGAACAGGGCCCGGTTCTGCCGCAGGCAGGCCGCGTCCTCCTCCAGGCCTGTCCGGGAATACTTCGGCGTCAGCAATTCCTTCGGGGAAATCCCGTCCATGCCCTCCGCCAGCTGAAGGAATTCCTCCTCTGTGAGGGCCCGTTCTGAAAGCGGCAGGATGGCGTAGCACGCTGTGCCATACAGGTTTTCCTGCAGGGGGATGAGGGCAAAGCCGCTTTCTTCCGGCTCCTCCGGAGCGGCAGCCGCGGGCCTTTCCCCCTGCTCCACACGCTTTTGGGCTTCCCGGTATTGCCTGAGGAACGTATCCCCGTCATAGGAATAGGCGGTTTGTTCCGGTTCCCCGCCGCCGGAGGAAGGGGACACTGCCCGGGAACTGCTCTCGCTCTCCTCCGGCGCTGTACGGCAGGCTGCAAAAAGAAGAAGTACCGGCAGCAGGGTCAAAATTACTTTCTTGAATTTCATATCGTGTCCCCCTTTCTGAAGTCCAGAATCCGCCGGCCTGCATTGACCGGCGGATCCATTCCGAAGCGTTTTTCAGCTGATTTACTTAGCTCTTTCGAGTTACGGTTCCGTACGGATTTTCCTCACTCTAGGACGATTTTCTTTACGAAAACGGGTTCTCTGCTTCCACGTCCAGGTTCTGCACACAGGTCAGAGCCTGTTCATAGCTGTCGAAAACTCCCATGACGGGATCATAGCTGTCCGGGATGAATTCCAGGAAATCATCGTGGTAGCCCACTGTTTTCCAGACACCGTCCTCCAGCTCTGTCACAGTCGTGAGAGTATCCCGGCTAAAGATCAGTGTGACCATGTACTTCCCGTCATTACAGTCGTAGATCCTGGCGTCCCACTTCACGAATTTCGCTTTCACATTTTTCTGTGTGTCCGACACGTTTTCCGTGCTGATCAGATGGGACTCTACCATGCCGGAACCCACTGTAGCATCAGTCATATTCAGCGACTGAAATTTCGCATTCCTGACGCTCTGATATTTTGCCGCCAGGTTTTCGCTGAAATAATCGGAGAGGTCTACCGTAACGCTTTCCGCCGCATTTTTGGCCGCCTGGGTCAGCTCAGTCTTGGAGAGCTTGGCGTCCGGTCCGGCGTTCCTGCCGCGTTTCTGCAGCTGAATTTGCTGCTGCAGCGCCTCCGCGGGTATTTCAACCGCCTTAAATCTTAGCTCATTCGCCTGAATCACATCCGCAAAGGCCTCGTTGTCTTCCTGTTTTTGCGCCGCAAAGCCGGAAACCCCTATCATGGTGAGAAGCAGCAGGCAAGCCAGCACCGAAATCGACAGAACGCGCAGCTTTTTGTTCTTCATAAAAATCCCCCTAAACTTCAAACGCATAGGGTTTTGAAAAAATTCTAAATACGATTGCCAGCGTACTGCAAAAAATACTCCTTTTTAGTTCCGTTTTCCTCTCAATTCCAATCGCTCTTTGTTTGTAAAACCGTCAAAGAGAGGATATGTTTTTGTGGCTTTTTTTGTGGTCGAACTGCTGCTAAATACATTGGAGTCACATCCTTTTATCTAAATTTATAATACCATTGTGGTATATATTTGTCAACTATAATTATAATTTGTATTATTTATATAAAAATTTATTAAAATAGAAAGTATAAATCCATCCTCCCTTTCGAGCTTTCCCCCAAAAAGCGCGCCCTGCAGAAGCCCGATATGCTCCCTTGCGACCGACAGTCTTTCAGCTGTCTCTCTCTTGGGGGACATATCCTTCTGCAGGGCGCGCTTTCTTTTTTTGACGTTGTGATTCACCAGTTCTCTCCGCCGTTGACCAGCTCCTTCATAAAGGAAAAGCAGTAGGTTCCCCAGTAGCTGTAAAACCGGGATTCCCTCACGGCGTGCCGCTCTGAATTGATTGTAAAATGGCAGGTCTCATCGCGGCCCTTCACGGCGATATCCACCAACAGGTTGAACCCGTTCCTGGAACCGAAATCAAAGGTCCTCCGCAGGTAGACGCTCTTGAAGTTCTCCACCAGTTTTTCAATGGTCTCCCGGTCTGTAACGGTAACAAGGTTCCCTGTGTTCCCGTCAAAGATCTTGATAGACTCCACCTCGCCTGCGTCCCCGCTGAAAATTCGTACCGGCCAAAACCAAAGCAGGACAAGAATCAGCAGGATGGCAAGGGGAAGAAAACGCAGGGACCGGCGGATTTTCTTTTGTTTCACAGCGGATTCCCCCTGTTGTTTCTTTTATAAAAGGATATCCCTTCTTTTCCCGCAAGTCAAGTATCTGCCGTGGCCGTCAATTGCCGCTTACACGCCGGGTTCCTCCAAACTGCTTCCGGGAAACACAGTTTCCTTTTCTATTTTCTCGGGAATCGCCCCAATGACCAAAGGAAAACAGCCGGACGCCTCTTTTGGGGCGGGAATTCCTGAAAAAACCATTGACTTTTCTGCCGGCGCGGATATAATACAACGGGAAAACGAATTTAGGAAAATTTTTTCCTAAAAAGGAGGGCTGTCTGTGACAATTCGGGAAATCGCCGCTTTGGCGGGCGTTTCGGTTTCCACCGTATCAAAAATCCTCAATAAGAAGGACGAGCACCTCAGCGCGGAAACCCGGGAACGAGTCTTGAAGCTGGTCAGGGAATACCACTACAGCCCCTATTCCGGCGTTCGCGCCGCAGTGCAGGCCCAGACAATGCTCCTGGGGGTGGCAGTCAACGGGAACCGGCCCCACGGCAGGCTGCTGGATTCCATCACGAAATATGCCGCAGAACGGGGATACTCCTGTGTGGTGACGGTTTCCGGCACGCCGGAGGAGGAGCTGCGGAATCTGAACGTCCTCAGGTCTCATCACGTGGACGGGATCCTTTGGGACAAGCTGGCCCAGTCCCTTCCTGCCTGCAGCGCGGCGCTGGAGGGGATCCCCGTGCGGAAAATGGCCTGCTGCGAGCCCCCTTCCCCGGAAAACAGCTGTATCGATTATGCAGGGCTTGCCTATCAGGCGGCGGCATATCTGATTGCGCAAAAGCACAGGAATATCCTCTGCGTGATCCCACAGGTATCGGGATATTCGGAACAGGCCTTTGTGCAGGGATACCGGCAGTGCCTGTTTGAGCATCAGGTTCCCTTTTCCCCGGACAGGGTCTGTGTCTGCGGAAAGGCGGGCCTTCCGGAGGGAAGGCTGTTGGAAAATACCGCCGCACTCTGTTTTGATACAGAGCTGGCCGGCAGGGTTTATGAAGCCTGTTCCCGGAAAAATCGGAGGATTCCAAAATACCTGTCGGTACTCAGCCTGAGCGATGGGGAAAAGAGCCCCTTTTTTCCAGAGCTGTCCGTAATTCCCCTGCCCTATGACGCTCTGGCGCGCCATGTCTGTGACAGGCTCACCGCGGATGTGGAGGGGCGGCGGGTTCCGGAAACCGTTTTTGCCGCAGAGGCGCATTTGAGTGGGAATACCAGTGTGGATATCCCGCTCACCATGCGGAACAAAAAAATTGTGGTGGTGGGCCCCGTCAATATGGACACCGTCATCCCCCTGAAAAAGTTCCCGCAGATGGGGGAGACCACCCTGACGGAATCCAGGCTGATCGTGCCGGGAGGAAAGGGGCTCAACCAGGCGGTGGGGGTTGCAAAGCTGGATGCCGAGGCCTATCTCATCGGCAAAGTGGGCAAGGACTATGAGGGCGGCAACCTATACGACTATCTCCAGACAAACGGTGTGAACACAGGCGGGGTTTCCCACACCTCCCAAGCGGCCACGGGTCACGCCTATGTCTACGTGCAGAAGGACGGGGAGAGCGGCATCGTGGTGTACAAGGGCGCCAACGGCCTGCTCACCGCCCAGGATATCCTGCAGAACGCGGCAGCCTTTGACAACGCCTCCTTCTGCCTGCTGCAGACAGAGGTGGGGCTGGACGCCGTGGAGGCAGCCGCAGGGCTGGCCTGTGAGCGGGGCGTGAAGCTTCTGCTCAAGCCTTCGGCCGTCTATGAGCTGAGGGATGAGCTGCTTCAAAAAACTTTTATCTTCCTGCCCAACGAAAAGGAAATCTCCTATTTTTGCCCTCCGGAGATGAGCTGCAAGGAAAAGGCCCGCTATTTTCTGGACCGGGGCGTCAAAAACGTCATTCTGACCATGGGCCGCAGCGGCTGCTATTGGGACGACGGCATCCATCAAGTCCATTTCCCGGCCGCTCCCTTTGAGGCGGTGGACACCACCGGAGCGGCGGACGCCTTTGCGGCAGCCCTTGCCGTCATGCTCTCCCAGAAAATGGATATGGAGACGGCGATCCGCAGCGCTACCTTTGCCGCCGGATTTTCCACCGCCAAGCAGGGGGTTCCCAATTCCCTTATCGACCGTTCCACCCTGGAATTTTATATGGGGAGGGAGTGCGGAGAAGGAGAAACTTCCCCGGCGCATCCCGGACAATTCAAGAAATCAGCACACAGTGCGAATCAAGGAGTAAGGAGTTTATAACATGAGTATTCCGAAGGATTATTTCGAACGGGTCTATTCCGGCTGGCTGGGGAAGATCATCGGCATCCGGCTGGGCGCGCCCATTGAAGGCTGGAGCTACGAGCGCATCCGGAACATCTACGGGGAGGTAACCGGTTATCCCGTAAGCTACAAGAATTTTGCGGCGGACGACGACAGCAACGGCCCCCTGTTTTTTATCCGGGCGCTGGAAGACTGCAAAGACCTTTCTGCGTTTTCCGCTTCCGACGTGGCAGACGCCCTGCTGAATTATGCGCCTTATGAGCATGGCTTTTTCTGGTGGGGAGGCTACGGCACCTCCACGGAGCACACCGCCTACCTGAATCTGAGAAACGGTATTCCCGCTCCCAGAAGCGGCAGCGTGGAACAGAACGGGGCCACCATGGCCGAGCAGATCGGCGGCCAGATTTTCATCGATCCCTGGGGCCTGGTAGCCCCGGGAAATCCGGAGCTGGCGGCAAAGCTGGCGGAGAAGGCAGCAAGCGTCACTCATGGCGGAAACGGGGTGTACGGCGGCGTCTTTATCGCCTGCTGCATCAGCCTGGCCTTTGTGGAGCAGGATATTCCCACCATCCTTCAGAAGGCGCTCACTTATATCCCGGAGGACTGCGAATACGCACGGGTAGTAAAAGCGGTGCAGGCCTTCCATAAGGAACATCCGGAGGATTGGCGCGCCTGCTTCCAGTATCTGCACGATACTTTCGGTTACGACAAATATCCGGGCAACTGCCACATTATCCCCAACGCGGGTGTCATCATCCTGGCGCTGCTTTACGGAAACCACGATTTTTCCCGTACGCTCAACATCTGCAACATGTGCGGCTGGGATACGGATTGCAACGTAGGAAACACCGGCTGCATCATGGGCGTGCTCTGCGGCCTGGAAGGAATCGACTTCGATAAGTGGCGTGCGCCCATCAATGATTTTCTGGCCTGTTCCAGCGTCATTCCCTCCCTCAACGCGGTGGATGTTCCCTTCGGCGCCAGCTATTTTGCCAAAATGGCTTACCGGCTCGCCGGGGAGGAGCTTCCGGTGGAATGGAAGGAAATCCTCACGGAAAAAATAGATTCCTGCCATTTCGAATATCCCGGCAGCACCCATGCCATCCGCTGCCGCGGGGAAAGCGGCATGTACCGCATTCAGAACACGGAAGAGGAAGCGCGCAGCGGCAGGCGTTCCCTGAAGGTCACCGCCTGCAACAGCGAGGCGGGACAGGAAAATTTCTTTTACAAACAGACCTATTACCGTCCTGAGGATTTCGACGATTCCCGGTATGATCCTTTCTTCTCACCCCTTGTCTATCCCGGCCAGACCGTGCATCTCAGCGTCATGCCCTGCCCTGCGGGAAACGGCATGACCTGCGACGTGCAGATCTATGCGAAGAATGGGGCGACCGGCGAGCTGATCCGCGGGGAAAAGATTGTCTCCGGAGAGAAAAAATGGTATGACCTCTCCCTGCAGCTGCCGGACAATCTGGACGGTTATATCAGCGAGACCGGCGTTATCGTCAGCGGAGTGGCGGGCGGCTTCGCCTCTTCCGACCTGACAGTCTACCTGGATGAGCTTTACTACGACGGCGCGCCCTGCTACCGCATCGATTTCTCCAAAACCGCAGTGGAGGATTGGGGACACCTGCATCTGGAAATCGCCCAGTTTGGAAAGCTCAAGGGGCACAGCTACCTGGACGGCAGCTATCTCAGCCTCTCCTGCGGTGATTTTGCCGAGATGTACACGGGCGGTTATCACTGGAAGGATTACAGCCTCTCCTGCGTGCTGAAGCCGTTGACCGGAGAGGAGCACTTCCTCAACGTGCGGGTACAGGGCGCCATGCGTTCCTATGCGGGAGGCTTTACCGCCGAAGGCAGGCTCTGCCTGAAGAAGAACTGCAGCGGGTACCAGACGCTGTGTGAGACGGCGTTTCCATGGGAAGCCGGCAAGGAATATGCCCTTACCCTTACGGCGGAAGGAAACCGCATCGCCCTGGCGGTGGACGGGAAAGAACTGCTCGCCTGCACCGATGAAGAGTCACCGTATCTCACCGGCAGCGTGGGCATGTCCGTGACAGACGGCAGCCACTGCCTGTACCGGGATCTCGCAGTCTGCGGGAAGGAGTGAGAAGGATGAAGAGAATTCTGATTATCGGCAGCATGAATATGGATTTTGTCTTTCAGGTGCACCACATGCCCGCCGTGGGAGAAACCGTGCTCACCGGCGACCTTACCTTTATTCCCGGGGGCAAGGGAGCAAACCAGGCCTATGCAGCCGGAAAGCTGGGCGGAAATGTGGCGATGCTTGGAGCCGTGGGAGATGACGAACACGGACGCAGCCTGTGTGATAACCTTGCCTCTGTAGGGGTGGATGTCTCCCAAATCCGCAGGGTACAGGGCGTCAGCACAGGGGTGGCCTTTATCGGCGTCAACGCGGAAGGAAACAACAGCATCATTGTAGTCCAGGGAGCGAACCGCTGCGTGGACCAGGCATATCTGGAGGAAAACCACAGTTTGCTGGAGGCCTGCGACATTGTGGTCATGCAGCTGGAAATCCCTCTGGATTCCGTGATGTATGCGGCCAAGGAGGCAAAGCGTCTCGGGAAGACCGTAATCCTGGACCCGGCCCCCGCTGTGCGCCTTCCCGAAGAGCTGTATCAAAATGTGGACATCGTAAAACCCAATGAGGTGGAGCTGGGCGAGCTGCTAGGCGACCCGGAGGCCCACCGGCGCCTGGAGGAATCCTGCAAAAGGCTGCTGGATTTGGGCGCCAAAAACGTCATCGTCACCCTGGGCGGGGAGGGCTGCTGCCTTTGCAGAGAAGACGGGCAGTGCAAAAGATTCTATGCGGACAAAACCGTAAAGGTGGTGGACACTACCGCCGCGGGCGACAGCTTCACAGCGGCCATAGCCTTGGCGCTGGCCGAGGACCGGTCCCTGGAGGAGGCTGTGGAATTCGCCACCAAGGTTTCCAATATTGTAGTGACCCGGAAAGGGGCGCAGACCTCCATCCCTTCCCGGGATGAGGTGAAGTGAAATACTTGTCTGCACTGGTTCTTACAGAATAAATCAAACTATCAATAAAAATTTAAAATATTTTCCAAAAAAGTATTGCCTCATTCCGCTGTTTGGGTTATGATAGGAAAAGAATGTATACTGATTAAGTATACTTTAATTTAAAAATGAGGTGATCCTTCGTGAATGTCATGGAAGCCCTTGCGGGCAGAACAAGTGTAAGGCACTATAAGTCTCAGCCGGTTGAAGCGGAAAAGAGAGAACAGGTGGCCAATGCTTTCCGTCTGGCCCCATCGGCCAGAAACCTGCAGAACTGGAAGCTGCTCTGGGTGGAGAGCCCCGAACGCAAGGCAAAGCTGCGGCAGGCTTCCGCCGGAAAATCCGCCATGCTGGAGGAGGCGCCTGCAGTCCTGGTGGCAGTGGGGTACAGCCAGGATGTAATGACCAACAGCCACCGGGTGGATACTACCGACATATCCATCGCCATGAGCTACGCCATCCTGGAAGCCTACGAGCTGGGCCTGGGGACCTGCTGGATGGCAAGCTACAGTGAAGAGGAAGTAAAAAAAGCGCTTGGCCTGCCGGAGGGGATCAGCGTTGTGGCGATCTCCCCTATCGGCTATCCGGCGGAAGAAAAGACCGTGAGGCCCAGAAAGCCGCTGAAGGAAGTATTCCAGGTACTTTAAGCGGAAGAATCAAGGTTCGCGGATGAGTGCGGAAGGACAGGCCGCCCCTTTCTACAGGGGCGGCCTGTCCCATGTTTTGCCTGGAAATCCACAGATACCGGCGCAACAGCAGCCCAGAAAGGCAATCCGAATTTTTACACAAAAAACAGCGCGTTATCAGGAAAAATTCCCCTTATCTGAAGCCTTGCGCTTTCCTTTGCTTTTGTGTAATATGGTGGTGTTTCTCGATTCGCAATCTCGCCTGGAAAGGGGCTTTTATGACAAAGGATATGACCTCCGGCTCTCCCATGAAGCATGTGCTGAGCTTTACCATCCCGCTGATCTTTGGAAACCTGTTTCAGCAGTTTTACTCTATGGTGGATACGATCATCGTAGGCCGCCTGCTGGGTACAGGCCCACTGGCTGCGGTGGGTTCCACCGGATCCATTAATTTTTTTATCATCGGTTTCTGCCTGGGCATCTGTTCCGGCTTTTCCATTCCGGTGGCACAGCGCTTCGGCTCGAAGGATTTTTCCGACCTGAAGCGTTTTGTGGGGAATATTATCTGGCTTTCCGCCGCCTTTTCCGTGCTCATGACCCTGCTCACGGTTGCGCTGTGCCGCCCCATTCTGGAATGGATGTCCACCCCGGCGGATATCATCAACGATGCCTACAGCTACATTGTGGTCATCTTCTGGGGGATTCCTTTTATTGTTTTCTATAATGTCCTGGCCGGGCTGCTGCGGGCAGTGGGGGACAGCCGTACGCCGGTGTTTTTTCTGGTGGCCGCTTCGCTGCTCAACATCGGCTTGGATTTTCTGCTGGTGCTGGTAATCCCAATGGGCGTGGCGGGTACCGCTTGGGCCACGGTGATCTCCCAGGCGGTTTCAGGGCTGGGCTGTTTCCTCTTCATCCTGAAAAAAATGCCCCTGCTGCACGTGGGACGGGAGGACTTGAAGCCCAGGCCCCGGTACATGAAGCGGCTGTGCGGTATGGGGCTTCCCATGGGGCTGCAGACCTCCATTACTGCGGTGGGAAACGTGATTCTGCAGACCTCTGTCAACGGCCTGGGCTCTGTGGCGGTGGCTTCAGTGACGGCTGCCAGTAAACTTTCCTCCTTCTTTTCCACCGCAACGGATTCCTTGGGGGTCACTATGTCCACCTACGCCGGGCAGAATATCGGCGCCGGCAAGCCGGAACGTATTGGGAAGGGCCTAAAAGCCGGTATGTTCATCGGCAGCATCTATTCCGTTCTGGCGCTGGGCATTACCTTCTTTTTCGGAAAATCACTGGTGCATCTGTTTGTGGAAGGGAGCCAAGAAGTCATTATCAATCAGGCCTACCAGTACATGCTGGTAAACGCCTTGTTTTTTATCCCCCTGACCGGCGTCAATGCAATCCGGCTTTTGATTCAGGGTATGGGCTACAGCAAACTGGCCATGTTCGCCGGTGTGTTTGAAATGGTGGCCAGAGGTGTTACCGGTTTGGTTCTGGTACCGGCATTTGGTTTTATCGCTGCCTGCTTTGCCAGCCCGATTGCCTGGATCATGGCGGATTCATTCCTGATCCTCGCCTACCGCAGGGTGATGAAACAAGTGCGCCGTTGGGGAAAGTGACGGCACTGCAGGCAGTCACGGAACAATTCAAGCCGGATGGCTTGGCTTTTACCTGGAAATAAATAATTGGTTGGGAAAGGATGGGCGCGATATGCTGCGAGAGTATGCTTTCAATGAAGTGGGGAGCCTGAAGGTACACGGCCGTACAAACGGCTGTCTGAACCCTCTGACGCTGTTCTGGACTGCATCAGGCTTTGAAGTCAATGTCACAGGCTCTGAGCTGTGGATGGAAGTGGAGGGAGACTACAGCGTTCAGGAGCCTTGGATCAGCACAAGGATCAACGGCGCCTGGGTCAGCCGTCAGATGGTGAACCGGGGAAGGCAATGGATTTGCCTGTTCCGGGGAAGAAATCCCAAAACAGTGAAAAATGTCCGGATTCTCAAGGATATGCAGGCCATGTCCGAGGACCCGGACCATCTGCTCCAGGTACTTGCGCTTCGCACGAACGGTGCGTTCCTGCCGGTACCGGAAAAGGCGCTGCGGCTGGAATTTATCGGGGACAGCATCACCTCCGGCGAAGGGGCTATCGGAGCCCGGGAAGAAGAGGATTGGGTTGCCATGCTGTTCTCTGCGGAGAACGACTACGCCGTGATGACGGGCGACAGGATGGATGCAGATGTCCGCCTTCTCTCTCAAAGCGGCTGGGGCGTCTTGACCGCCTGGGACAATAACCCCCACGGAGCGTTCCCTTCCTGCTATGAGGAGGTGTGCGGTCTGTTGTCCGGCCAGCGGAATGCAGACCTGGGAGCACACCAAGTCAATGACTTTGGAGCCTGGCAGCCCCATGCGGTCATCATAAATCTGGGTACAAACGACTGCGGCGCCTTTTCCTCCCCCGAGTGGAGGGACGAGGCTTCAGGAGAGACCTTCCAGCAGCGCCGCCTGGAAGACGGCAGCTTTTGCCCAGAGGACCTGCGGCGTTTTCAGCTGGCGGTCATCGCCTTTTTGCGGAAGCTGCGCCTAAAAAATCCGGACTCTTACTTGCTGTGGGTCTGCGGGATGCTTGGCAACGAGCTCTGTCCGGCTATTTCCGAAGCAGTGGAGGAATACTGCCAAGAGTCGGGAGACCGCAGGGCCTCCTTCTTTGAGCTGACAGATGCTGTGGATCTCCGCGGAGCACGCAATCATCCCGGACGGGGCGCCCACGAGCTGGCTGCCCGGGAACTGGCAGAAAAGCTGACCCAGCTTTTGTCCTGAGGCGTCTTTCCTCCGGGAATTCCGGAAAGAAAGCCTTAAACTCTCTCGGATAACTGACAAAACACATCCAGTTTATGACAGAAATACCGCCTGATTTTCGTTATAATGAAGAAAAACGAAAGCTGGGAAGGACTATGACCGTACGGGAAAAGACCGAGAAATTAATTTCTTTTGAAGATTGCTACACGGCGCACCGCATCACCCCCGACACCTGGATGGTAAAGACCAAAACCGACGATATGCCGTTCAGCTGCGACTGCTATTTGCTGGAAGGAAGTCATTGGGCCCTGGCCATCGACTCCGGCATGCAGCTGCCGGATATTGCAGAATATATGTCTCTTCTGACAGACAAGCCCATTCTCGGAGTGCTCAATACCCACAGCCACTTCGATCACACCGGAGGAAACGGCTATTTTGATAAGGTATTCCTGCATCCGTTGGCGGAACAGGGGGCAAAAACACCTTTTGGAAACGCCCAGGGCTATAAAACGGATTATGAGGTGACGCCGGTGGAGGAAGGCTCCTTGCTGGAGCTTGGAGACCGCACTCTGGAAATTTATGAGATCGGCGCTCATGACCTGTCCAGCATCGCAATTTTGGACAGAAGCAGGGGGATTCTTTTCACCGGGGATGAGGTGGAAAGCGGCTGGTGTAATGTGGGCTCTATGGCCGGCCGGAAGCCGGGACAAACCATTGAGCGCCACTATCAGAACCTTTTGAAGCTGAAAAAGCTGTATGACGAGGACGCCTTCCAGATGATCTGTCCGGCACACCACGGCGCTCCTCTGAGCAAGGAATCGCTGCTGGATTTCCTGAAATGCGACGAGCTCATCCTGGCAGGCGAAGAGGGCTGCCCCAATGTGCCTAAGAAATGCGCTCCCCCTCCCATGCCGCCGGAGGCAAGAGTGATGATCTACCGTACTGCCCACATCTGCTACCGAGTGGATGGGATTCGGGACGACGGCTAAGAGAGACAATTGAATACCTAAACAGAGAAGTGCACGCTGCAAAAAACAGCGTGCACTTCTCTGTTTCAGCGCTGTAGTTTTTATGCGGCCAATAACGCGGCATCAGCCGCTTGACTTGCCTGCAGGCTGAACCTGACCTGAGGATCCCGGCAGAAGTTTTTGGGCTGTGAGAAAACGGGATTTTTTCTCGAACTCCGGTTCACGTGAGGAAAGGGAGAGGCAGTCTGGCGCGCAGGAGAATATAGATAACTTCAACTCGCGTGGAAAAGAAGCCAAGCGAGAATCTAAAATTTAAGAGGGTTGAAATTATGAAGAAAAGCAAGTTTCTGAAGAAATCACTTGCGACGCTCCTTGCACTCATGCTCGTCGTCGCAATGATTCCTGTCGGTGCTGCGGCTGTCACGGTTGGGGATGGTACCATCGTCAGCCTGGAGGCAGATGCCGGGGAAGTGACAGGATCCGGTAAAGCGTATACCGACACGCTGCCTTATACAGCGGAGCCAGACGGGGATGGGTATTCGGACGTTATCGTAGTCGCTTTGGATGCCCGCAGTGGTTATGACGCCGTTGTCTCCACCGTGGACGGCGAGGAGTTTGTCCTCGCGGAAGATGGCCCGTCAGGCAGTGATCTCTATGGGATTTACGTTGCCGCAGACACCACGGTCACCTTCTACGCCGTGAAGGCTGATACCTTCAATGGGGCGGATCTGGAAGGCGCGACAAAGAGCGCGGCCTATACCGTAAAGGTCGTTTCCACCCCCGCCAGCAACGACACTTCCGTGAAGGAAGCGAAAATCGGTGAAATCGAAGGTGTTGTGGACAACACAGCAAAGACCATCACTTTTGTGCTGCCCTGGAGTGCTACTAGTGAGCAGACTGCTAACGTGGTCATGAACGCGGTTGTCCTGAACCCGGAGACTGGCGAAGAAATTCCTGTTACAGTTAACAATATCACCGTTGGCGAAGACAAAACCTTCTCGGCTGTCGCCCAGAGCGGCGCGAGCCAGGTGTACACCATCATCACCTCCTATACCGAGGGCCTGAAGACGCTGTCCATCGGCGGCGTGGCCGCGGTGCTGGGTACAGATGAGGATGATCCAGATACCTACGAAAAATATGTAGTTACCCTGCCCGCAGGCACCGACCTGGACGAAGAGCTTCCCCTGGTGTTCACCACCGGAACAGCGATTTCCAAAGCAGTGTTGGGTGACCTCGGCGAAGTGAAGAGCAGCGACTCCTATACCTTTACTAAGGACAAAGAGTATAAGATGGCCCTGACCAACAAGGCTGGAGTAGATCAGCCCGACAGTGAGCAGGCTGAGATCGTGGTAAAGGTTGCCGACAGCAGCGACACCAAGATCACCGCAGCTGAAGGCGCTGCCGATGGCTACACCGAGACCGGCGTGATCGACGGCAAAAACATTTCCATTGTCATGCCCAAGGGCACCGATCTGAAGGATGTAGATGTCACCCTGACTGCCGCTGCCGACTCCACCATCACTGTGGTAGGCATCGATGGTGGAAGCTTTGAGCCTCAGGCAGACCCGACCAAGTACATCGGCGACGAAAACTGCGATTTCAGCAAGCCCCTGCAGCTGAAGGTAACCGCTGCCGACGAAACGACGGTGGATTATTACACTCTGAACGTAACGGTTGCGGGCGTGGTCAATCAAGACCCTGCCATCACCTCCGCAAAGGTCACCTTTGATGACGACCAGGAAAGTACTGCTTCCATCAAGGATAAGACCATTACCTTTACGGTTCCCTATTCCACTCCTGCTGACATTAGTGCAGCAAACCCCGAGTTTACCTGTGCAAAGACTCCTGCAACCAAGGTGGAATCGACTATCGCTTGGGACAGCTTGTTCGAAGGAACCCACAGCGTCACGGCAACCTCCGATGCCGGAGACAAGGTGACCTATACGGTCGTCTTTAAGAAGGCCAAGGCCGAAACAGGCAAGACCCTGAGCAGCCTGTCTGTCACCACAGCGGAGACCGTCAAGGATGTTACAGCTGAGAACACCTATAAGGCTACCATCAGCGGGACTAAAATTACAGGCACGCTTCCCTACGCGGTATACAGCAATGACGATCAGGAGCTAGTTGCACAGTTCGAGCTTCCCAAGGGTGCAAAGTTCTACAACACCGATGAAGCTGGCGATGCAGGCAATATCTTCAACGAGCTAGAAAGCGGTTTTAATGAAGAAACAGAAACCCCCAAAGATAACGCAATCATCGTAGTAGGAGCTCTGAAGGATGACGCGGATGAAAAAAATCCCTACTATTATGTGGTAGCTGACGAGACTGCCGCAGTTCTAATCGACGAAGCATTAAAAAAAGGCGATGTTGGGGTTGATGACCTGAAGGCAGCACCCTACAAAGGCCATGTGACCCTGTACACTCTCACCGTGAAGTCTGAAGAAGCCAGCAAAGAGGCTCTTCTGAAGACCTTTACCGATGAGAAAAAGAACATCACCTCTTCTGTTTCCGCCACAGCTCTCAAGCTGACTGTACCGGCTTCCTATGATGATGGAAATGCTTTCAAGGTAATCTACACCGCTTCTACTGGAGCAACGGTCAAGGCTCTGTATACCGACGGCGAAGTAGAACTTACCGAAGACACCGAGTTTAAGATTATCGACGGTGCACTTAATGTTGTTTCGGAAGGTAACAAGCCGGTTACCAAAATTAAGGTAGAGAGCGAAGCTCGGGTTGATAGCGCTCCTTATGCTACTACCCAATACACCGTTTCCGTAACCGTAAGCGATCCGGAGACAGGCGCACTGATCACCGCCCTGAAGGCAAACAAGACCGCTGCCACAATCAGCGGCAAGAATATCAATGTGACCATGCCCTTCGGCACTGATCTCAGCAAGGTTACCATGGATTACACTGCTTCCAAGATGGCAACTGTGGAAATCGATCCGGAAGCCACCGAGGAAGACGAAGTTGAGTACTACGACCTGACAGATGGCGCAAAGATCACAGTTACTTCTGAAGATGAAGACACCGTCAACGTCTACACGCTGACCGCCAAGGTTGCTGACCAGTTCAGCGACGTGAAGGAAGGCGCCTGGTACTATGACTATGTGACCGAGGCCGCAGCAGCCGGAATCATCAACGGCAAGGGCAACGGGATCTTTGATCCGGAAGGCAACATCACCCGCGGTGACTTCGCACTGATGACTGTACGGATGCTGGGCGTCGATGTAAGCGGCTATACCACCGCTCCGTTCTCCGATGTGAAGGCCAGCGATTATTACATGAAGGCTATTGCCTACTGTGCTGAGAAGGGAATCATCGGCGGCACGGGAGACGGCAAATTTGAGCCTGAAAAGAACATCCTCCGCGAGGAGGCCGCTAAGATCATCGCCGTTGCCCTGAACCTCGATGGCACCACAACCGAGAAGTTCAAGGACGACGCGAAGATCAGCAACTGGGCGAAGGGATATGTAGATGCCTGCAAGGCTGCCGGAATCTTTGGCGGCGACGAGAAGGGCAACTTCAACCCGAAGAGTCCCATCACCAGAGCCGAGACCGCTAAGATCATGGTCGTGGCAATGGGCAAATAAGGTTTCAACTCACCTAAATTTTATGATTACCCCATGGGCGGGAGGGACGGAGCAATCCGTCCCTTTCGTCTTTGGGGTAATTTTATATTATTTAAGAGGAATGGAATACCTGTTCTATGCCCTTTTCCGTTTATTCGGGCAGCCCTTCCATAGAATAAGATGTAGTTTTCTAGCAGTCTCACTGCGCATTGTTTCCCATCCCGGTTCTCACAGCAAACCGTGAAACCTGCACTCAACCGAAGTTTTTCCATAACGGAAAGCAAAATAGAACAAGGGGGCGGATTTCTCCGCCCCCTCGCTCTATGGGGTAATCATAAAATTTAGGTGAGTTGAAACCTTATTTATTCATGGAGATAACCATGACTTTCGCTGTCTCAGCTCTCGTAATCGGATTGCCGGGCAGGAAGTTCCCGTTGTCTCCACCGAAGATACCAGCTTCTTTGCAGGCGTAGACATATCCCTTCGCCCAGTTGCTGATCTTCGCGTCGTCCTTGAACTTCTCGGTTGTGGTGCCGGTAAGCTCCTTGGCAACGGCGATCATCTTAGCAGCCTCTTCACGGGTGATGGAGCTGTCCGGCAGGAAGTTGCCCTTGCCGTCGCCGCCAACGATTCCGTTCTCAGCACAGTAAGCGATAGCTCCCAGACCATAATCTCCTGCCTTCACATCATTGAAGGGGGTGTTGGTATAGCCGCTCACATCGACGCCCAGCATTCTGGTGAGCATCAGTGCGAAATCACGGCGGGACACAGCGCCTTCGGGATCGAATCTGCTGTTTTCTTTACCGTTGACAATACCAGCCTTCGCCGCTGCCATGACATAGTCATAGTACCATGCATCCTCAGGCACGTCCACAAACTTAGAGGCCACTGTCGCCTTCAGGGTGTATACGTTGGTGGTGTTCTCGTCTTCGGAAACTACTTTGATAGACAAGGGAGAGGTTAAGGGAATCTCAACTGGATTGGTGTAAGGAGTACTACTTCCGCCGTAGGTGATTTTTGCCAACTTGGAAGCTTCTAGGGTGAGTTTCTGACTGCCCAGGTTGGTTCCATAAGGCAAGGCTACACTGACGGTCTTACCGCTGATGATACCGTTAACATTTCCAACCTTAACGCTAGTCAAAACTGCGCCGGACTCCGCAGGCAGTACATTGATTTTTACTGTATACGGAGTATTGTTCTTCTGGTTTTCAGAAGTAACTTTGAATCCGGTGACGGCAGTATAAGCAGGCGTATCAGCCGTCATAACTTCCAGCTTATAATTTTCGCCTTCCTTGGTGACCTTAAAGTTGGGATTTTTATCTGCAACAGGCGCAGCAATAGCGACTGCGTTGTTTTCCCACTTCTTTAAGCCGCCGGAAACAAACGAAATATTGTCATTTGCAGCCAGAGCCGCGCCGGGAGCAACCGTGTAATCCAGGAAGAAAGCGTCGCCATCTACATAAGAATAAGGTACATTCAAAGTGATTTCTGTTCCCTTAATGGTACTGGAGACCAAGCCGTTATTTGCACCGAGAGTGGTCAAATCGCTACCTGTACGCTCTGTGCCAGTAACATCAAAGGTATACACGGTATAATGACCATTATACTTTACCGTTTTCTGAACATCAGTCAATAGCGTGTTGCCGTCTTCAACTTCATAAGCCAGATACTCATCTGCAATAACATACTTCTGGCCATCCGAAAGGACATCCTTCAAATCGATCTTCGAGGAGATAACGCCTGTATCTTCATCGACTGCAGCTGTGACAGCATTCATTTTATCATCGCTCTTAGCTACTGCATACAGGACAGCACCCGTGTCTAGCTTGAAGTTGGTATTAAGATTTACGCTTGTGCTCCCTGCCGTATCTTTCACAGACTTAGGCACACTTACCTTCAATGTGTTTCCAGTAGCGGTCACCTTATAAGTGGGATAGTAATCCACCAGGTTAACATTTTCGGCCTCAGTCAGAATAAAGTCGCTGATAGACTTACCTGTGTTATAAGGAGACTTAACAAACTTGATGGTGTAAGTAACTTTATCACCGCCGTCGGAAGTGACTGCAACCGTGTTGGTTTTGTTGAAAGGATCAGCAGCATCAAAGTTCCATGGTCCCACAGTTGTCAAAGCGGTTTTACCCAAGGTATAAAACGTGTTGTTATTCACCTGAGTTGTCAGGGTGCCATAGGGAACAGTAAAAGTGATCACTGTACCGGAAACATTTCCAATATAATCAGTGGTAGTGCTATCTGCATTGGTAATTGTCAGCTTAGCGGAGGTAATTTCCGGCTTTTTGTTGACTTCCTCAGCCTGACTGACCTTCAGGGTGTAATACTTCTGAGTTGTTCCGTCAGAAGAAACCACCTTAATCACGACTGGATTCGTACAATCCAGATTAGCCACAGTGAAAGTACCAGGATCACTGTTAACTTCACTGATTGGAGTTGTCGCATTCGCAACTGAGGCGCCATAGGTAACGGTTGCACCGACAGGAGCAAAAACCTTCAAAGATCCTAAAGTCATTGTCGCTTGGGAAGAAATTTCCGCAGTCAAATCTGTACCGTTTACTTTTCCTTCAGATTCATAGCCCTTGCTATCAGTCACGGTAATTCCGGAAACAGTCGTACTGTTGTTCTTCAGATTCAACTTCAGGGTATAATCTCTGCTTCCCGTCGCATTTGTCACGGTAATTTTAGCAGAGTTACCCGCGTTATTACCATCCAGCAGCCATTTGAAATCATATTCTGTACCGGATTTGATTTCTTTCATTGTAGGTGTGCTGTCAGCGGCAATTTCCACCTTCTGGTAATGAGAGCCAACACTAAAGGCGGGGGTAAGAAGCAGCTTGCCATCCACTAGCTTCGTGTCGGAAGGCATTGTCACAACGATATCACCAGTCTCATAACCGGCATTAGGGTCTGTTGAGGGTTTCTTTGTAAATACCCCAGCATAATCATCCAGTTTAAAAGAAGTCAAACCATCTTCTTCCTTTACAGTAACCGCGTAATCCAGAGTGGTGACACCGTCCTGGGCGCGAACTGTGATCAAGCCAGGAATAGCCTTTACTTTATTGGTTCCTACCGTAATACCTGCATTGGTAAGTGTAAGAGCCGTAGTAGCAGCCGTTGGTGTAGTCGTTGCATTAGAATCTGTCAGTGTAAGAACGATTCCAGCACCTGCCACATAGCCAACCGGAACGGTAAACTCGATGGTGTGAGCAGTGTTGTCCACTACACCGGTGTACTTGCCGCCATCCATTTTAGCTGTCTGCACGGTAGCATCAGTGGCAAAGGCCTTCATGGTCCAGTTGATGGTGTACAATATGCTGGATGCAGCATATGTATTATCCTCATACACATAAAACTGGAAGGGAGCCGGGTTACCATCTGAATCTTTCCAAAGCGTCACATCACTAGTGAGGTTTGTCAGCTGTCCGTTTTCGTCGATATAGCGAACAGCCTCATTTGCACCTCCCAGCGTGAGGTTGATCTTGGGCAGACTGGCCGCTTGATACCCAAATTCCACACTCCAAGTAGGAGCTGCTCCAGTGGTAGAACTGATTGTAGAACCAGTCCCCGCTACGGGTGTTACACTGCCTATCGGAGTGTATTCTCCTGCAGCCGCCGCAGCACCGACAGGAATCATTGCGACGACGAGCATGAGTGCAAGGAGCGTCGCAAGTGATTTCTTCAGAAACTTGCTTTTCTTCATAATTTCAACCCTCTTAAATTTTAGATTCTCACGCGGCTTCTTTTCCACGCGAGTTGAAGTTATCTATATAATACCCTCAGCCCCAGGAAAAAGCAAGTCTTTTTTTCAACTTTTTTACCGAATTTACATAATATTAAAATTATGGGAAACACTATTCAAAAATGGCTTANCGAGCATGAGTGCAAGGAGCGTCGCAAGTGATTTCTTCAGAAACTTGCTTTTCTTCATAATTTCAACCCTCTTAAATTTTAGATTCTCACGCGGCTTCTTTTCCACGCGAGTTGAAGTTATCTATATAATACCCTCAGCCCCAGGAAAAAGCAAGTCTTTTTTTCAACTTTTTTACCGAATTTACATAATATTAAAATTATGGGAAACACTATTCAAAAATGGCTTAACACCGCCGTTTTGAGGCATTTATCAAAAACCGTTTAATTCTTTATCAGAATATTTTTCCATGTTTTTACTTTACATAATACGGCATTTTTGTCAGTATTGACCATCCAAAATGTATATTTTCGTAAGACTTACCCAACAGCTTGGACAGTGCGCCGTCTAAGTGCGGCCGAAGGCTACGGTTTTCCGGCAAAATGCCGATTTATAGCCGTTTTCCCGGGCTTTCCTTTTTCAGAAGGACGTTGTATAATCTTTACTATTCTTAATAAATAGGGAGGAACCGCAATTGCATTTCTTAAAAAGAGCCGCTCTGTTCAGCGTGTTTTTGATGCTAGTCCTCAGTCTTTCGGCCTGCAGTTCACGCACCGCTGTAACAGAAGATGCCTTTACAGCAGCCATGGACAAGCTTGGCTTTACAGACCAGACCCCTGAGGACGGCAGCGCCTCATCCGCCGGTGTGGTCACCATGCGGCTGTATTCGTCCCCTACTGACGGCGGCGCGGTATACTATGTGTATGAGGATTCCGTCACAGCCCATCAGAGCTATGCCGACATTGTAAGCTCCATAAGTCAGCAGGGCAAAAAAGTGAAGCAGGTAGATTCCGCTACTTATAACTTTGCCCAATTTGAGTCATCTTCCGGCGGAACCTACTGCGCCATCCGCACGGACTCCACATTGCTTTATCTCGCAGACAGCACTGAAACCGTCAAAGAACTTCTGACTGAACTTGGATACTGAGAACCATTTTTCTGAAAGCAGCCGCCGGCAGGGAGAACTCTCTGCCGGCGGCTGCTTTTTCTTACTTGCCACCCCGATGCAGGGCAGCGCCCAGATCTTCTACAGCATTTCTGCTGATGCTTTGGCCATGTTCTTCGAAAAAGGAATACAGCACCCTGCCGGGACCGAGATACGCGCCATATTCACCGGCGGTACGGAACACCCGGCCTCTCATGGACAGGCCGGCATAAACCGCCAAAAAATACCGATCCCGGTACAGACACAGAGAGGCGTCCACATCGGGATAGATTTCATAAATTTTTGACACCGCACCGCAGAGCGGCGTAACTCCCGAAAAGGAAAACACAAGGGGCTGCGCGGGGTACTTCAATCTCAACGGCAGCACCTCTTCTTCGGTTTTACCCTATCTTATGTATCCCCTCCCAGGAATGTGCCCAAAAGATCTCCTCACATTCGTTCGGAGATCTTCTTGAAGAAGTTCTGAAGCGTGAAACGCTTCTCTTTTCCTTCAGAAAAGCACCGAACTTCTTCCGGCTGAGTGGATAAAAGACAGCCTCACATTCGTTCGGAGATCTTCTTGAAGAAGTTCTGAAGCGTGAAACGCTTCTCTTTTCCTTCGGAAAAGCACCGAACTTCTTCCGGCTGGGCGGATAAAAGACGGCCTCACATTCGTTCGGAAATCTTGTTGAAAAAGTTCTCCGACGCAAAGCGTTCGCTTTTTCTCCGAAACGTATCGGGCTTCTTCTGGGCTGTATTCTGCCGCTGCGGGGGAAAGAGCAGGACTTTCCACCTCATCAGTCGCCTTTGGCGACAGCTTCCCCTCAAGGGGAAGCCTTGGGCTGTCTCTTTCAGAAAGACGGGGAGCCCCGCAGAAAAGCGATCTCTTCCGACGGATTTTCCGCACGGAAAATAGCGGTTCCTGCAACCAGAACATCCACACCGGCATCCCTGCAGAGAGCCAGTGTTTCCCGGTTGACGCCGCCGTCCACCTCCACAAGCAGCCCTGGAGACTGCTCTTTTAACTTCTTTACCTTCTCCAGCGGGCCAGGCATAAGCTTCTGGCCGCCAAAGCCCGGCTCCACGGTCATAACGGTCACCATATACAGTTCCCCCAGATAGGGCAGAAGCCTCTCCACCGGGGTTGCAGGCTTGACGGCAATACCCGCTTTGGCTCCGCTCTGTTTGATGGCGGCAATCAGCGCCCCGGGATCATCCGCACATTCCATATGGAAACTGATGACATCCGCCCCTGCATGCCGAAATACCTCCACATAGGGAAGAGGGTGCTCTAACATGAGGTGCACGTCGAACAGCAGCTCACTCCTGCCCCGCAGAGCACTGATTACCTGGGGCCCCATGCTGAGATTCGGAACAAAACGGCCGTCCATAATATCAATATGCAAAAAATCCGCTTGGGCGATCCTGTCGACCTCCCGGCCTAAATTTGAAAAATCCGCCGCCAGCAGCGAGGGCGCAACATACATCCGCTTCATCATCTTCCTTTCACCGACCGATACGCCCTTCCCGCAAACGGCAGGGGACGACAGTCAAATACACTGAAAATTTCTTTCCGAGGAAATGGAGTTCAGACTTCCATCCAGCCGGCTCCCTTTCCGCCGCTATTTCCCTGTCGGCATCACACGGCAAGCCCCAGCATGGCACAGGCCACCTGGGCCAATACCGTAAACACCGGTATAGTAAGTATGGAAAGCACGGTAGAGACCGCAACGGTTTTAGAAGCCAATTCCGAATCGCAGTGGTATTGGACGGCAAACAGCACCGTATTCGCCGCAACAGGACAGCTGGCCTGAATTGCGCTGCTGATAAACAGATCCGGCTCCGGCCGGATCAGCAGCAGAAACAGGAAAAACACGGCGGGCGCCGCCAGCAGCCGCAGCGCAGCCATTTTGTAGACGCTCACATCTGAAACAAACGATCGGATATCCACCCTGGCGATATAGCTCCCTATCACAATCATCGCCAGCGGCGTGTTGAGGCCGGAAAAAAAGTTGATTGGCTCGGCCACCACAGCCGGCACCGGTATCTTCAGGAAGTAAATAGGAAGGCCGAAAATCAAGCCGATCATTCCGGGATTGAGCAGGGCCGTCTTCAAGCTGAGCTTTCCCTGCCCGCTCATCATGCGGTACCCGTAGGTCCAGCAAATCAGGTTAAACACCGCGATAAAGAAGGAACCGTAGATAACGCCCTTGTCGCCCACAATCCCCTGCACCAGGGGAATTCCCATAAAGCCCACATTGCTGAAAATAACGGCAAAACGCAGCACCTTTTTCCGCCCCTCCGGTTCCTTTCGGAAGGTGAGAAGGCTCATGCCGATACTGATGACAATGGACAGAGTTGAAATAGCCACGGAAAGTAGCATTTCCATGGGCTTCAGATCGTCCCCCGCGCTGAGAAATGAGGAGACAATCAAACAGGGGGTGACAATTTTAATCAGCAGCGAAGTGACCTCGGAGGCGCCCCGTTCGGTGAACATTCCCCGCTTGGTAACCAAATACCCCACCGCGATCATGATAAGCATAACCGCCACCTTTGTGACGATCGTAAGCAAGGCTTGCATCAGCACATTCTTCCCATTCTATCCGGCACAGCCGGTTTCTCTGTCTGCCCCACGGCGCTGTCTCCAGCCGCGGTGACCCGGCTATTCCTTTTTCTGCGAGGCCTCATCCTCTGCGGCCTGTTTTCTGCCCTTTTTATAGTTCTGCACAAAACAGACCGCCAACACCACCAGGGCGACACCGGTCACGCATTTGAGGGCGATCCCCCAGCCCCCTTCGAACAGCTTCACTGCAGGCAGCAGCGCGTCGGCCAGCCACCAGCCCCCCAACAGCAGAAAGAATCCGCCGGCAAAATAGAAAATCTTATTCTCTTTGGAAATTGAGAAGATGAGGATCAGCCCGATGGCAAACCACAGGATGGCGTAAAAATACTGCATGGATATATCTCCAGTCCTTCCAGGGCGGATACGCCCATTTTTCCATTGTTCTTATTATATCCGCACTGTCCGAAAATTACAATACCGCGATGAAACAAGGCGGGGGAAAGTGCAAAGAAGGGCCGGGAAACCCCGGCCCTTCTATATTCCAATATTTAATTTGATCAGGAGAGAATGTACACATTCATCACGCGTCTGCCGATGATACTGCACTCTTCAATGGTATTATAGCAGAGGTCAGCGATAATGTCTCCCGCCATACAGGCTCCGCCGGTATCTCCCGCCACTCCGTAGCCGTATACGACGCTGCCGTCCGGCGAGGTGACATAGAGCCTGGTGCCGTAAGGGATGATATTGGGGTCCACGGCAATTACGCCGTAAACGGCATCCCAACCCAATGAAGTGGTTCCGCCAGGCACGGAATAGGCTGTGCAGTCTCCAGTGAGCAGACCGGAATAGGAAACCACGTTTCCATTATAATCCACAAAGGTTCCAACTCCGCCGGAGCTGCTTCCGCCGCTGTAATCCGGCGCCGGCGTTTCCTGCACCAGAGTGCCCCTCAGGACAACTTCCTTAACAGGCTCCTTGATTACCTTTTCCTCCAAGACCTCTTTGCCGTCCAGCTTACCGTCCACATAGACGAGCTTGTATTTGACTTCCTTCTCTCCCTTTTCGCCTGCGGACTTGACGCTGGTTTCGCCTTCATAAAGCGAATCCGTATCCTCATAAGCAGTTTCGTAGGGGATTTCTTCCTTCTCAACAGCCTCTTCCGTGGTGACACGCTGCACTACAATCTGCATGCCGTCCTTAATCTTGTCCTTGGGCTTACAGTTGAGCCTGTCTTCTTCTGAAAGCTCCACGCCGCATTTCTGCAACGCTTCCTGTACCGATTGTGCGGATACGCTGTACTGCTTTGTCTCGCCGTCCACGGTGATTTCAATTTTCATCGTCCGGACAACCCGGATATTCATCTTATCGAAGAGAGGCTCGTCCAGCTCGAAATTGACGGAATCCTCGCTTCCCAGCTTTACCCCGGCAGCCTGAATGGCATCGGCAACCGTCGCTCCGGTCAGGGAAAGCTTTTTTGACTTCCCGTCCGCCAAGACATTCACGCTGCAGGAACGCTTTATTTCTACCGACAGGGGAGATTCCACTTCCGTTTCCCTCGCCGGAACCACCTCATCCGCCTCTTTGAGAAGGATGTTGTGATCCAGAAGGGTCTTTTCAACGGTGTCGCCCTTATAGGCCACCAGTTCCGTCTCCCTGCCGGCTTCGCTCACCGTCATGGGAATCCCGCGCCTTATGTACACTGTAGTGGTATTTTTTACTCGTTCCGCCGTATCCAACTCCCCGAGAGGGGCGAGTCCCTGCGCTTCTGCCTGGGCCAGGATGGCTTCGAGATCAGCACTGCTCATGCTGAAGGAATATGAGTTGTCTCCGTCAATCACATTGGCGGAAACGGTGTTTGCCATTACGGTCACAAATGAGGATACGCAAAGCGCGAGGACAAGTACAAGCACTGCCGCTCCCCGGATCAGGAAAAGCTTGGGCGCTTTTTTTTGATGTCTACCGTGCATACGAATGCTCCTTCCATCACCCTGCTTGGGCGATTACAAGGGACAGTATAGTCAAAAATAAACGACGTGTCAAAATTAAATCCCGATTAACTTTGTGCAATTCTCACAAATATGAATGTCTGATTCCTTAACATAATCCGGAAAACCCCCTTAATTTCTGCAGAATTTTCGTTTTCTTTCAAAATTATGGAAACCGCCGCCTGTGCAAATTGTATCAAAATGGGAAATTACAAAGTGGTTACAGGTCTTACAAATGAAATATTTTTGAATTTTTATGCATTTTTATTGGAAACCTACCGCCATTATTCACACCAAAGCACTGTTACTATGTATAAATTTTAACATGTTATGCAAAACTAAGAAGCGAAAAACCCGCATGAATCCGGGGTGAAACTGCATTTCTGACCTTGCGAGTGGGAGCTTCCTTCCCAGGGAATAGCCGGAGCAGAACATGCGTTCGCTCTTTTTGCATGTTCATGCACCCGCGTAGCAAAAGCGACAAATTATTTTTTTGTTATGGATGGTGATTTATTCCCTATTCAGCATTTAAAACAGCGGCAATGTGGGGATTGACCTTTCATTTTCGGACAAATTACACCTAAATCTGCAGGGAACCTATTCCAGCGGCTCTTTGTACGCCTTCCTGCTTCCGGGTTGGCCGGCCATACTGGGAACCTCTCCAAGCCAGATTCCTATCCCTCATCTTGAGCCCAAAACGACGCCTTCCAGCCGCTTCATTTCCTATTCTTGATAAAAGTGCGGAACAGACCGTTTTTTCGTCCAGAAAAACTGTTGTCTCTCCCCGCTGAAAACGGATACTTCCACTTATGGGAAAGCAGGTCCGTCCGAATTCTTTCTTTCAAGTCTTTCCCATTGTCGGCAGCGGATCAAAAAACCGCTTTCTAATATATATGGTAAAATCAGCCTGAACAAAACAGCGGGTCGAGTCCCCTAAATCGGATTCTCCAGCCCTGCTCTTTCCATTCGGTTCGCAACGCAATTGCCGCGTCCTGCTGGAACACCGTCCGCGCCGCGAAAGTGGATTCACTTTCCCGAAAGCAGGGCCAAGGGTGCGGGTTTACATCAGCTTTTGATACCCAAGGCTGCCCAGCACCTTGTCGAACGCCGACTTATAGCGCTTAGAAAATACCATGCGGAACTCTCCCGCATAGACAGCAAGCCGTCCGTTAAACCCGGTCTTGAAACGGTATACGCCGTAGTTGGGATTATCCCTGTCGTACCAGCAGGGCACGCCCTGAAAATCATAGATTTCACAGCCGGACTGAAGCGCCCAGCGGATCATTTCCCACTGCATCAGATAGTTGGGCATCACTTCCCGGTGCACGGCAGTAGAGGCTCCATACACATAACAGGTCCGGCCCCCATACTGGACGCAGACAGCCCCGGAAAGCGCCTGTCCCTGGTAATCGCAGAGATACAGGCGGCAGTGCTCCCCCAGACCGTCCAGCATACGCGCAAAATACTCCTGAGTCCGGACGTGGAAGCCGTCGCGCTTTCCGGTCTCCAGCATCAGGCGTTCAAATTCCGGCAGTCTTTCTTTTCCATAACTTCCGCAGGTTACGCCCTTTCGCTGGGCCAGCTTTATATTGTAACGGCATTTGCTCTTAAAGGAGGCCATAAGCTCTTCTTCGTTCCTGCCGCGAAGCTCCAGAAGATAATTGTTCCTGCTCTGAATAACCTGCGCGTCCTCCTGGAAGGGCCTGTACGTGAATCCTGCGCTGCGCAGGGCGAATATCCTGTCGCTGTCCGTCTCCTCTATCAGTGGATCCGCCTTCAGGGCGTAGGCATGATAGTTCCGGGAAAGCTGCCATACGCCCCTCAGCAAATCCCACAGCACGTCCATGTTCCGATAATCCCATACCGGGCCGCGGGGCGAGTATAAAAACGATTTCATGGGCGGCGGAAACCTCTTGATCAGCACCAGCATGGAACCTGCTATTTTCCCCGCGCTGTCCCGGGAGATCACAGCCTCATGCAGCCAATCCGGCTTCACTGCGCACCATAAAACCGACTGCATAAAACTGCCTTTGCTGTCCTGTATAAAACGTTCGTATTCCGCCACAGCCCCAGCGTCTGTAAAATCCAAAAACTCCATGGTATCCATTCCCTCCCGCCCGAATTCCATTACCGGGCTCCCTTTAGTCTATCTATTAGACTGCAAATCGGGAGAAAAGGTGACGGCCCGGAGAGAGACCGTCCAGAATGGTTTTTGAAATTTCCTTTTCTCACGGCGCTGGGGGCGCCCCCGGCTCGGGACAGGGGAGGGAGAAAGGCAAAAGAAAAAACCGGAAAGCAGAACACTTGATTTCTTTTGAAAAAGAAACTTTTGCTTTCCCTGCAATTTATTTTATCTTTCTATTATAAATATTTACCGGTAATGCTTTGGGGATTGGCGGCGACTTCAGCAGGCGTTCCGGCCGCGACAATACGGCCTCCGTCCATGCCTCCTCCAGGCCCCATATCAATGAGATAATCGGCGTTTGAAATGACATCTAAATCATGCTCAATCACAAGAACGGTGGCGCCGTACTCCACCAGCCGGTCAAAAACCGACAGCAGGGTGCGGACATCCAGCGGATGCAGGCCGATGGTCGGTTCATCAAACACAAAAACCGTCCCTGCCTGCTGCCTGCCCATTTCAGACGCCAGCTTCAGCCGCTGAGCCTCACCGCCGGACAGGCTGGGCGTTTCTTCTCCAAGGGTAAGATAGCCAAGGCCCAAATCCTGCAAAACCTGCAGCCGCTGGCGAACCGCTTTTAAATCCTCGCACGCTGTTAGTGCGTGCTTTACATCCATAGCCATGATTTCAGGCAGTGAATATTCTTTTTCAGCCTTGTTTTTGCGCTTAATCTGCTCCGCTTTCCTGGCATATCTTGATCCCCGGCATTCCGGGCAGGGGATTTCCACATCCGGCAGGAACTGAACATCCAAACTGATGCTTCCCGTTCCATCGCAGATTGGACAGCGCAGCGTTCCGGTATTGTAGGAAAAATCACCCGCCTTATATTGCAGGGCCTTGGCGTCCGGCGTTCTGGCGTAGACTTTCCGCAGTTCATCGTGCACGTTCGCATAGGTGGCCACTGTGGAACGCACATTGATGCCAATATGCGTTGCGTCGATCAACTTGACCTGCCGTATCTGCTCCGCTGAAATCTCCTTTACATGGCCGGGAAGTTTTTTCCCGGCTATTTCAGCTTCCAAACCGGGAATCAGGCTTTCCAGAATCAGTGTGGTTTTACCGGAGCCGGACACGCCGGTTATAACCGTCAGCCTGCCTTGCGGAATATCGACCTCTAACGGCTTTACCGTATGAATTTCACCAGTTGACAAATGGATTTTTCCCAAGTCAAACAGTTCCTCCGATACAGCCTGTTTCCTTATCCGGCTTCTATATTCGCCGGAAAGAAACGGACCGATCTGGGAAACAGGATTTCTTTTCAGCGCAGGAATATCCCCCTGCGCAATCACCTGCCCTCCGTCCGCACCCGCTTCCGGTCCCATTTCAACAATCCAGTCTGCTTCCGACAAAATCTGTGTATCATGATCTACCAGCACTACGGAATTTCCGTCTGCAATCAAATCGTGCATCACACCGGTGAGGCCAATGATATTCGATGGATGCAGGCCAATGGACGGTTCGTCCAAAACATATAAAACGCCGGTCGTGCGGTTCCGAACCGCCCGCGCCAGCTGCATCCGCTGCCGCTCTCCGGTGGAAAGCGTGGCGGCGGCGCGGTCCAGGCTCAGGTAGCCCAGCCCCAAATCCATCAGCCGTTTTGCTGCCGACTGAAACGATTCGCAGATTGCCTCTGCCATAGGCCGCATTTCAAAGGGCAGGGAACCCGGAACTTCGGCTACCCACGATACCAGCTGGCCGAGCGTCATCTTACAGGCTTCGTCCAACGCAATTCCCCGCAGCTTCGGCAGCCTTGCAGCGGCAGAGAGCCGGGAGCCGCCGCAGTCCGGGCATATCCCCTGCTTTAAAAATTTCTCTACCCGCTTCATGCCCTTTTCGTCTTTTACCTTGGAAAGGGCATTCTCTACCGTGTAATTTGCATTGAAATAAGTAAAATCCAACTCCCCAGCCTGGTTGCTGCCATTCTTGGGCTTATAGAAAATATGTTTCTTTTCTGCCGGACCCTGAAAGACAATTTCGCGTTCCTTTGCAGTCAGTTGGGAAAACGGTACGTCGGTGCGTACTCCCATCGCACGGCACACATCCGTCATCAGCGACCACATCAGGGTATTCCAGGGCGCGACCGCACCCTCGTCAATGGTCAAGGATTCGTCCGGTACCAGAGTATCCTGATCAACGGTGCGAACCACCCCGGTGCCCCCACAGGTGCGGCAGGCCCCCTGGCTGTTAAAGGCCAGTTCCTCCGCTGAAAGACCGAAAAACCGCTCCCCACATTCAGGACAAACCAGTTCATGACCCGCGGCCACTGCCAGAGACGGTTTCAAATAGTGCCCATTGGGACAACAATGGCTGGAAAGACGGGAATACATCAAACGCAGGCTGTTCAGAAGCTCCGTACCCGTTCCAAAAGTACTGCGGATGCCGGGCACGCCGGGACGCTGATGCAGCGCCAGCGCCGCCGGAATATACAGCACCTCGTCCACCTGTGCCTTGGCCGCCTGTGTCATCCGGCGGCGGGTATAAGTGGAAAGCGCATCGAGATAACGCCTTGACCCCTCTGCGTACAAAACCCCCAACGCCAGCGATGATTTCCCGGAGCCCGAAACGCCGGCAATGCCGACGATTTGATGCAATGGGATATCCACATCTATATTTTTCAGATTATGTACTCTTGCATTCCGCACCTGAATGCTGTCAGGCACTCTGTTTTTCTGTACTGTTAGATCGCTTTCCTTTTGTCTGTCCATCTTCCGTTCACCAGCCCTGTCATTTTACGTTTTATCCTATTCTTCTATTATATCATCTTCTATCTCCCGAATCACCTTAGCTGGAACGCCTCCGGCAACACAATTGTCCGGGATATCCTTTGTGACGACGGCGCCAGCGGCAATTACAACATTATTCCCGATGGTGACACCGGGCAGTATGGTAACAATCTCTCCAATTCATCACTTTAGTGGTTCTCCATCAAAATTAGACTTGCTATTTCGGAAATCACCATGTCCTTTTCATCCACTGTTATTTTTGAAAGTATCTCCCGAACGGCAGCGGTGTCAAAATCCACTTCGGATATTGTGGGAATATATTTCCCAGGATAAGCAACCGATTCCTCGACAAGTCCTTTCGTCAGCAGTTTCTCAATCGTTTCAGGGCTTCCGCCGTGTGACTTTATATGTGCTTTATTAAGCGGTTTATCTATATCCCATAGAACCTTTAATGTTTTAAACTCGTTCAATGTTGGGAACAGTGGGTTTCTTTCTTCCGATCCAAAAGACTGTGCTTTTTGCCATACTTCCCTTCTCTTCTCACTGTCCCTGGGAAGATAAAAATTCACCCATGAAACAAAGAAATCCATATAATCAACGGTTGCCTCATAGCTCGTGTTTTGTATTCTACCGTTCTTATCAACAAAGGTCCGGGGCGTATCCACTCGACGCAGCATACCCTTACTCGTCAGTCTAGTAATAGCGCTATAGGGTTCCAAATATTTACTTGAAACAACATATTCTCCCATATCACTGGGACGAACTGGTTTCTTGTTATTTAATACGGCTAGAAACACAGGCAAAGATTTACGGTGCACAGCAGGGCAAGCAAGGATATTTTGACGGTTATAGTCTGCCTTTTCTTTCTCCGACTTTGCCAAAGCTCCACGTTTATCGCATAACGCCAACAGGTAGTTGAGACGGTCGGACGCAGGATCGACTTTGGGGTTTAATTCACCGCTGCACCGTTCCAGGTACAAAAAATCCACATAATCATTCAGCTTTTTCAATGCAACAGGATCCTCTCCTGTTTTTCCGTTCCTCCACATCTCACACAAAGGTTCTATATAGGGTTTCATCAGCTCGTCGTCTCCCGCCTGCTTGGGAGGATAGGGAAAATACCCAGCACCGTTGTAAATATCAGTACTTCCGATCACTTTAGTCCACTCGGCAAACATCTTAGAGGACAGAATCCCAATATCCCATGGATCCGGATCGGCAATGGCGTATAGCCCTTCACCGATTACTGAGTTTGGCGGAACAAAGGCCATTGGAACATTCGATTCCACGGAATGCGCAAAAATCAGATATTCTGTTCTGGCGGAGTAATGTTTCATATGATCGTATGAGAAATTAAAATACTCACCACCAAAATACATCTCACCGATTTTACGTCTCATCTCAGCCTCTATTGATTTATCTGCTATATAAATGCACATTTTCCAAACCTTATCCTGAAAAAAAGAAGCGTCGAAATAAGGGCGAATGTGCTTCCTTACCCCCTTTGTAGCGGAGGCAACCTGTGCTGTTGAGAGGATCGCAAGCTCCAGGCGCCGCCAGCGTTCTTCCTCGTTGTATCCACAGAAAATTGGGGAATGGTTTGTATCATAGATCCAAAGCTGCTCTGACTGAGCTTTCTCAATTCTGGCAATCAGTTCCTTATCCAAATCCATTGCTGTCGTCCCTTTCACAAATAAATTAAGGGCAGTGTAACAACAATTACACTGCCCTTTTTTGCATTTCGTGCTACGAATTTTCCTGGGCGAGCAGTGCACCAAGATTTATAAGAAAAGATGACGAGATTTGCGGACATGAGCGATGAACGCTTTTCAAACGCGGCTTGCTTTCACTTTATAATTCCAGTTATCCGTACTGTATACCAAGCTCCGATTCAGCCATGAGCTGCTCTGGCGTAGGGTAACTCCTCCAGCTCTCAAGGCACCGCTTGTCCCAAGGCTTCATTAAGCCGATTTCTGGCCTCGGCTTGTACTCTGCGATTTCTTTTATTGTTTTGTTTTCTTCGGCTTGATCTGCATCCCATATAGGTATCACAATATCCGCGAAGCGTCCTAAGGTTTCCTTATTATTAGAGGCGACTAAATCGCAGTATGGGATAATCACAAGTGCGGGCAGCTCTTTATGTGAATACGCGGCCATGACTGCCATATCATGGCCGTAGAGCAAAGCTGTCATATAACCTTGCAGATAATAGCAGATGGCACGACCCGAACTGCTATCATCCAGCATCTTAGCGCAGTGGATGGAATCCTTTAAGTCCGAATCATAGCAGCCAGGATGCAAAGTGGGATAAATGTAGGCAGGATAGGGAAATCCCATTTCAGGCTCTTCAAGGGCTTTATTTAAGATTGGGTAATTCGTTACATTCCAAAAAAATCCGGTTCCGTTGCTTGGATACAGCATGGTATCTACAAGAACATACTCCCCGTCCGGTAACAGCTCAAGTAACGGTGATATGGATTCTGCATAATCCCGAATATTCTGACCTTCCATATTATTGATATTCCGAACGGCCTGCCGGATTTCCTCGCTATCCTCCGCCATGCCAAAAGCCGGGGCGATGTGTGAGCGGTCATCCTCCCAAAAGTCGTAGACCTGCATTAAAGGTTCACCCTTGAAATCCAGCTTGTAAAAAGTATTCAAATCCCCTTTTTTCACAAGTCGGCTCTTACCATTCTCTACCTGGACTGCCAAAGCCCCCTTATAATGAAGCTTATCCTCTACGTTCTTAAAAACAAGCCTTGTGGTTTTTATGTCCTTAGAGGCACCTAAACTGGGTTCCTGCCTCTGCTTTATGAGCGGATATTGTTTCCAGAGACTTCGGTAGCTGAGTCGGCAGTGATTCTTTGAAGAATGCTTTCTTCTCCGCAAACTTGCAGGGCGAATATGATAGGCTTCCGGCTTAGTCGGAAACTCCTTGTCCGGTATGAATATATCCGCGAAGTATGCGCCATCGTCTGCAAGCTCCGTGCATGGGACGATAACCAGAGATGACAGAAACTTACCTTTTATTGCTGCATCCACTGCAAGATCGTGGCCAACCAATAACAAGGATAAATAGCCCTGGAGGTAATAAGAAATTGCCTTACCTATTTGTGCTGCTGAATACAAATGTGGAGGCTCCGGAGCCGAAGGATAGATATACATTGGAAAAGGCCGGTCTCCATCAGGTATGAGAAGGGAATCCATCTGCTCAGTACCGTATACCTCAAGAAAAAAATCTTGGTTGCCGGTGGCTGGATACAGGAGGGCGTCGAGAATCACATAATATCCGTCCTCCAAACAAGCTAAAAGCGGGTACGAATTTTCAAGGTATGCAAAAAAGTCATCAGACTGCCGTCTCTCAAAAGATTGCCTGATCTTTAGCAGTACGCCATCTTCCGGCTTTAACCACGGGGAAATGCTTGGATTTTTAAAATTTTGTACCTCGCACACAGGAAAGCCTTCCAGCGAAACCCGGTAGCGTCCTGCATCTCCCTTGCGACATAAATCTCCACGCCCCCCTGTAACTTGAATCAGGGCAGCATGTTTGTAACGCTGATACGCCATCACGTCGATTTCTTTCATGTATTCTATCCGGCTGCGCGGGTTCATTGGTCCATAGTTCTTCATGCGATATCCTCTTTGTATTAAATTTTTTCGCCTCTTAACTGGGTGGTTTTAGAACAGGAGAATCCGGTATCAGTCCGATTCCTTTACGGAAGATCCTGTTTTTTATCAATTTACATATCGAACCTTCACAGTTGTTTCAGTAAATAACTTTCACATCTATAGACAAAAAAACTAAGATGGCTTATGAAATTAAAATCCAATATGGGTCTACCCAATAGCCCCGTGTGGCGTTCCAGCGCCTTGCGTAGCGTTTGCCGGTCGCCGGATCGGTTGCAATGTAAATTTCAATCTCATCCGCATAAGTCGCAATTTCGGGATCGACTCGTGTTAAGGATACAGTAGTTGAGTCCATGATCTCCTGAGGCGTCAGTGCATTGAATTCACTCGTTTCAATAAGGCTTTCTGAGGATACTTCCATCTGTGTGCTTTTCTCTGGGGATTCTGCCGCCAGTGCGAACGGCGTTATGGAAGCGCACAGCAAGATAGTCAGGAACAGCGCGATCAGTTTCTTCATTTCTAAATTCCTCCGTTAATCAAATAAATTCTGTAATTTTATTGCCTCTTTTTCAGAAAACGGGATATCCCCATCCTTTGTAGAAATTATATAGCTGCCAATTCCATCTTGTAGGAACTCTAGCGGAGCTGCGCATTTTCCATCCAGCGTTAAACTGCCAATATCAGCGGTATAATATGGTTGAGGCACCACGCAAAACGATAACGCCAGCATAACCATGGCAAACAGGAACAAAAGGATTGTACATATTCTCTTTATCCTGTTTGGAAAGGGTTGGCCCACAATCCGTACCACGCGCCTTTCCAGTTTGGAGGAAGCAAAGCAGGACGCAGAGATACGGTTCACGCCCGCAAACTTTATCAGAGTCATGCAGTAATACCGTGCGTCGCTCGGCTTCATACCTGCGGTAACGACTTCATCTGCTCTGAACTCTAGAATTTCATTTTGGCAGCGTTTCAGCAGGTAACAGCATGGGTTCCACCAGAAAAAACCACAAAACAGCTCCGTCAATAGATACAGGAGCATGTCGTGGTGCCGGAAATGCGCATACTCGTGTTTCAATATCACCTCCAATTCTTTTAATTTCCAATCGCTGGTCGGTAAGCAGATCATTCCCCTGCGGATGCCGAAAACACAGGGTGAATCAATCGACTCCGAAACAACGGCACAAATCTTCCCAGCGTCCCGTTTCTCTACGACTTTGGCAAGGCAATGCTCCACTTCTAAACCTGCCGGGGACATACCTCTGCGTTTTATCCAATCACGGCGGTAATTCGCCAAGGTGTAGGCAATTTTGGCCGCGCTGACAGTAAACCACAAGGTTACAAGCAGGGCTGTGACGGATATTTTATAGGTACCTAACGGCAAAGTGGATTTAAGTAGATTTCCCACAAAATTCATCTGTGGAACACGGATTTCAACCGTTGCCTCAAATTCAAAACCTGCACATAATCGAAGGATGCAGCCGCCGTACAGAAACAGCAGAGCTTTCAGTCCAAAGGCACGGGCGAACCAAAAACGGCGCCGCAAGAAGTAGGCAAGCAAAATCACAGCGTCACTCCATAGTACAGCCATGAGTACCGAATACTCTGAAATGCTCATTTTTTCTTGCCCATTCTTGAATCCTTTACCCTTTTCTCAGCACGCTCCATATCTTCAGAAGATTCCGGAGTTGTTAATTCCCGAGCTAAAGTAGTGGTCGTGGAAGAACGAAAGGTCTCAACACAGATTTTCCGAACCTTGTTCTTGCACCTACATATCCAGTTTGTGCGAGTTTTGAACTGTTCTTCCATGTCCATAATTGGTTCGACAACACTCCTGCTTTCTGCACTATCAGGATTGCTTATTAAATATCGTAGCCATGCGCTGATGCGCTCTATATCTTCAAAGGGAAAATCTTTACTCATACTTTTAGTCATACCGTAGATATCGTTTTTATTTCTGTTTTCCCTCAGATTCTGGTATTCATCAGTTAGACTTTTTGTAAAACGCAAAAATACAGGGTCGTCTACAGGTGGCTTCCGCAGCATTTCATACGGTCTACTAATACAGTCACATAGAGACTCCATAGTCTTTCGTTTAACTGGTTCTCCCCGAATTGCTTTTTCCACTTCGACGATTGGTAGGCCAGTATCCTTTGCTATATCTTGTGAGGATTTTCCAGTGCTCTTAATGTATTTAACCAACCAATAAGACAATTCCACCTTTATTACCGCGTCAAAATCCATAAATATTTCCTCTTTCCTCCTGTATATCAGACACTAGTTATTTAAATACTGTATTCCGGGTTGCATGGGCAAAAAAATAAATGTAAAATTTATTCTACTAAATGATAAGACGACGAAGGAGGAAGACGGTGAAAAATTTACACAAATTGCGTGTTGACAAACAGTTAAAACAAGAAGAACTAGCAGAGGAATTGGGCTTTTCAAAAACAACAATACAGGAATATGAAGCCGAAACCAGAGGTAAAAATATTATTAGAGCCATAAAGAAAACCGCCAGCTATTTTGGTGTTTCATCCGACTATCTACTAGGTATTACTTCAGTTCCAGATTCGATGTCGGAAGAGGAGAAACAGCTTGCTTACCGTATCAAGCATGCAAATAGTCCTGAATTAGTCCAGCACCTCTTGGGGATTCTAGATGAGTTCGATAGGGTCATTGAAATTGAAAAAAAGCGGGTTGCAAAATAATTTTATCTCTCTTTTTAAGGTATGTCAACCATATTATTTATACCTCTAAACGCGATTCTCTTTTTTATTCGTATAGTGTATACTTAAGTCCTCAAAAACACGCAGAGGAACGATTACTTTGAAAAATTTAAGAGCTTTACGAGAATCCCGACATTTGAGTCAGGAAACGTTGGCAGAGCATCTGGATATAGCACCTCGTCGTATTTCAGCTTATGAAAGAGAAGTTTCAGAAGCCAATATATCATTACAGATTAAAATTGCCGACTATTTTGGGGTTACTCTTGATTACCTAAATGGTAGAGAGATAGATACTTTTAATAGAGTGGATAATACGGATTTGTGTGTTAAAGAATTCGGCAATAGAATCCGGCAAATTAGAACGGATAAAAAGCTTAGCGCAAAAGAAGTTGCTGAAAAAGCCGGGGTCTCAGCAAATTATTTATTGCTAATTGAGTCAGGTGCTAAAATACCCAAACTTGAAACTGCTATCAATATTCTAAATACACTAAATGCTTCAGCTGACGCCGCTCTAATGGATTCGTTGCAAGCAGGATATTCCGTGCGGGCACATTTTCTGGATTTAAAAATTGCAGCTTTAGCACCTAAAGAGCAAAAACTAATTTTGGACTTAATAGAAGTCATGGTCGATAATATTAGGAAGAATCAGTAATTGAGGAATTGAAAACATGGCCATTAGCAGAGTACCCCGATTAAGAGAATTACGCGAAGCTTCCAATATGACTCAAGAAGAAGTTGGTAAGTTAATTGGAGGAAATGGTCGGACTATATATACGTATGAAAGCGGAATCGCTACTCCAAGTCTTGATAATCTCTCGATTTTGGCTGATTATTTCGGCGTCACCATTGACTACATGATGGGTCGGGAATCCGGTTCTATTGATTCAGTCAGGACTTATGAAGCTGAAAGTTTTGGCAGACGTATTGGCGAGCTCCGTGAGGAACGGCATCTTACTAAAAAAGAATTAGCGGAGAAAGCCTGTATTTCTCAAGCGTATTTATCTATGATTGAGAGTGGTAAAAAAAATCCAACTATGCCAGTTGTTGTTCAACTGCTGAACGCTTTAAAGGTTTCGGCTGATGCTGCTTTCTCGGATTGCGTTATAGGTGCTTGCGAAACAAAATCTTTTTTAGTTCAGCAGAAATTATCATCGTTGACAAAAGAGGAACAGTTCGTTATTCTACGTCTAATTGACAGCTCGATTGAGTCTATAAGAAAAGCACCGTCAATATTTTCAGGTAAGTAATAGTTAGAAAAGCTCCCTGGAAGAAGACGCCAATTTGATTGAACGAGAATGGGCATAAAGGCCGATGCTAAAAAATTACAAGTTTCGCTGAATATGATACCCTTGGATATTTCTCCAGGGGTATTTTTATCAACCTAGATAATTACCATATTTAGGAAATCTATTTCCTTCCCCGGAACTTTAGTTCCCTCTATGCTGAAAGCGTGGGAAGGGGGGGATGTAAACGGCCTACGCTAGAGCGGAAACCATGGTGCTGCTTAGCGCAGTGAAGGTCTGTTCCCGGATCTGCGTAAGTGGAAAAACCCAAAAAGAAGTCGCGGAATGGTGTTTGTGTTCAGACCGTCAGGTCCGTAACTGGTGCCATGAGGATACGAACATATCTGTTTCCAATCTGTATTCTTTGGCGGACTGTCTGGAGTGCAAACCAGAGGATCTGCTGGTCTCCGTGCCAATGCCTGAAAGGAAGGAGTGATTTCCATGACAAAATCCGATGTCTTGCAGAGCTATGCTTCCTGGGTCGGGAGTCCTGTTCCGAGGGAAATACCAGGGATTCCCTTTGCGAATTTGGATGTTTGCGAAACTGATACGCAACTTGTAAACCGCCTCTTCTATCTTGTGCCGGAAACGTCCTCCGGCGAACTGCGCTGTTTTTTCTATTATGAGGAAAACCTTTTCACAAAGGATTCCAAAGGTAATTTGAATTTGGTGGAGTCTTCTCTTCACCTGTTCAATCCGTAGCCTACCTACTTACCAAAGCATGGGCCAGCCCATTTGGGTTGGCCCATGCTTTTCCACTGTTCTCCTGGAATTCACGCTTATACTTAATAAAATCTTTTTCTTTAGGTCAAAAATCGTCAGGCTGTATCAGAAAAGATTCAGCAGGCAATGGCATCTAAATGACACCTTCGGACCACTTCAAAAAAAGCAGAAAATCACCTTTGAATTAACCCATAAAAACGAGGTCAAAATGGGCCTCATTTTAAGAAATCCTTTCAAACCGTATCCAAAAGAAAAACCCCGGGAACCTTGATTTCCCGGGGTTTTTGACATGTTTTGATAAAATTTATCTCTTGGAGAACTGGGGAGCACGACGTGCGGCTTTGAGGCCGTACTCAAATCCTCTGAATGGCGATTTCCCTTGATTTTTCAAGGTTTTTCAGGGTATTCCACTAAAATTGCCCCACCCTTTAATCATAAAAATGGGGGCACTCTAAGCACCCACGGGCGCGGAAAATGCGGCATTTACAACGCTCAAAAGGTGTTCGGGCTTATTATACTTCACCTGCGCATAGATGTCCATAGTTGTCTTGCTGTTTTCATGCCCCGCAAGATACTGAACTGTCTTTGGATCAACGCCAGCATACAAAAGATTGGTAATGTAGGTATGCCGTAGCTGATGTGGTGTAACGTCAAAATCCAGACTATACACAAGTTTAGGATTGTTCTTCTGATGACCGCCAGGAATCGGCGTAACCTTGCATTTAATGCTTTGCCCATTTACATATTTGTAATAGGTGCGCTCCTTTGTAGACCGAACAACTACATACTGCCATAGCCTCTTAAACTGCGAATCGGCCAGCGGTTGCCCTTTGCTGTCTGCAATCACATATTCGGATATGGATGTTGCTTTTACTTGCCTCAGACAATCTGCCAGACACTTTGGAATAGGAATGTCCCTCTGTGCCGCCTTCGTTTTCAATGTTGTCGAAATCACCGGCCTGTTGTGTTCCGTGCGCCATGCTCTCCTTACAGAAATATATGGCGTAGGTACATCCAGAAACACGCAATCCCACTGCAACGCAAGAATTTCTTCCCGCCGCAGGCCAGAATAAAGACCGATCATAATAAATACATACGGTGGCAGCTCTCGGACGGTTTCCAGAAGCAGCTTCACCTGTTCATCTGTCAAAGCATTTTTCTTTTTCCCCGGTTTACCTCCCTTTGCCGATATTCCCACACAAGGGTTATAGTCAAGGAGTTGGTTACGCTCCGCCGAATAAAACACACACTTCAAAAGCATATTGACCGTGCTGTATAACCCTGCTGATTTTTGGGATAATGGTATGAGTGCCAACCGAATATCGTCTGCTGTCACTTCTGACAAATACATATCTCCCAGAGGTTTCACAATATAGTTGTTCATATTCTGGGTATAGCCTTTCAAAGTGCTTGAAGATACCTTGGCTGACTGCATGAGCAGCCACTTCTCACAATACTCAGCAACTGTCGGATGTTTTCTGCGGAAAACTGCCTCCTCTACTTGGCGTCGAGCTTCCAACTCTTTTTCATAAAGCTCCTCGCTCGTTTCAGCGTATAAGTCTACTCTCTTACCGTCTGCGTCTGTAATCCGCGTCCTATAATACTGGATTCCTCTCCTCATAACAGTTCCATACTGAGGAATACTCACTTTTTTCTTAGCCATGCTTTCAGTTCCTTTCCTATTATTATGTAGTTCAGCGCTGATACTATCTTTATACTGAAAATCCATGGCTCTTTCAAAGGTGCGATTTATGTAATAGCAAAAGGCGAGGGTTCCCCCTCGCCTTCGCAATGTTTTCATTTTTTACTGTGCTGTTCCATATTCGGCTTCGTCCCATTGAGCAAATGCGTCCGTTAAAACTCCTGCCAGTTCATCCGGCTTGTTATATTTAACTTTTGCATATATGTCCATGGTAATCTTGCTGCTCTCATGCCCTGCCAAATATTGAACTGTTTTAGGGTCTACTGATGAATGAATCAAATTGGTGATATAAGTGTGACGTAGTTGGTGCGGTGTAACATCAAAATCGAGGCTGTAAATCACTTTCCCGTTATGTGCTGCTTTTTCTCCGAGAACCGGATTGACGGTATGCTTCACACGTTTTCCGTTCTCATACCTATAATATACTCGAGGCTTTGCTGTTCTGGTAACGATATACTGCCACAATCTCTTAAACTGCGTATAGGAAAGCGGCTCCCCATCCCGATTGGCGATCACATATTCTGATGTCGATTTTTTCTTTGCCTCTCTCAAACAATCCGCCAAACGATCTGGAAGGGGGATATTCCTTTCCGCAGCTTTTGTCTTTAACTCTGTGAGAATAATTGGCCGGTTATGCTCTGTATGCCACGCTCTCCGAACCGTCAAATAGGGAGCCTCTGTGTCTAAATATACCGAATCCCATTGCAGCGCAAGAATTTCTTCACGCCTCAAACCGGCATACAAACCAATCATAACAAACACATAGGGCGGTAATCCCTGAATAGCGTCTAAAAGCCGTTCTGCTTGTTCATCTGTCAACGCCTGTTTGTCCTCTTGAGGAATCCCGCCGCCTTTGGCATTGAGATATATTGTTGGGTTCGTATCAATGACATGACTTTCCTGTGCTGCGCGAAAAATGGACTTATACAGGATGATAACCGACTTATACACAGATACGGATTTCTTTGAAACCGGAACAAGCGCAACCTGGATGTCGTCCAATGTTACTTCTGCCATCCTCTTTTGGCCCAGCTCCTTAATAATATGTCGCCGTACCTTGGATGTGTAATCTGTCAATGTCGTATTACGAATATGGACAGACTGCATAAGCAACCACTTTTCACAATACTCTGCGACAGTAGGGGATTTTTGACGGAATGTGATGTTGTCAACCTTCTCCAATGCCGCCATTTCCTTATCGTATAGTTCTTCACGAGTTTTGCCGTAAAGGATTACACGCTTACCCTCTGCGTCCTCAACATCGGTTCTATAATACTTATGACCGTTCACTTGAACTGTACCATATCTGGGGATTCGCTTTTTTCTTAAAGCCATTCCACCACCTCCAAAAATAATTTTCAGCGCCGTACTCTTGTTTTATCAGAACGCGCCTATTTCATCAAAGGTGCGATTTTTATCTTCGCACATTGCGATATGTTGCTCTTTTCTCTATTGGCTTCGCTCTGTGCGTACTTTTTGCGATATACTCCTGAAGGCTGGTATGGGTAAAATAGACGCAGCCATTAGGCACATACTGAATATAGGAAATCAAACCGCTATTTCTGGCTTCATCCAGAGTGGTCAAACTGATTCCTAATATTTTTGCCGCCTCTTTACGGGTAATCAGTTTTTCCATATTCAATACTCACCTTCTCTCTGCTCTTTTGACAACTTCATAGTCAAAGCCGGGGCGCTGGCTGCAATAGGTGCAGATGTCCCGTTTCTGCTGCGCGGGGTTTACTCTCCTCAAATAATAAGAGCCTGTGCCATAAAAGTTATTGGCACAGGCCGGGCAAAGGCACATGATTAAGTTTTCGGGAACCTCCTCGATCAGCCCCACACTGACGGCCAGGGCATGGTCGATCCTGCGGATGTGTTTTTCCTCCAGCCTGCCGATGTACGTCTCCAGCCGCTTTTTATCAATGGTGCGAAGCTGCTCTAAAAGAACAAGAGAGGGCAGCTCCAGGCCGCTTTCTGCTTTTAACAGGTAGTGGGTGGGGAGCTTGGCCTTTGCGTCCACCTTGCTGGAGATAGCAGCTACAATGACGGTGGGGCTGTATTTATTCCCCGTGTTGTTTTGAATGATGACAACAGGGCGATAGCCTTCCTGTTCAGAACCGATACCCCGGCCCAGATCGGCATAGTACATATCGCCGCGCAAGTATGTTTTGTTCATGGTATTTGACCTCCCTTTTAAAAATTAGGCGGCAAAGGCCGCCTATGTAGAGGCCGTGCAGCAAAACAGAATGAAGGCCGGGGAGAGATAAAACAATTCTCCTGTTTTCATTGGCCTGTCCTGCTGTACGGCCCATATTTCAAAGCAAACCAATTTGTCCTCGACACCCCGGTTTGCTGCGGGAAGTCATCAAACGGCTGGCGGCTTGCCAGCTCCACGGGGAATCTCACCCCTCGCGTGGTTCTCACGCAACCGCCCCCATTGCCTGCGACGGATCACGGCAAGAGCCGCTTCAACGCTCGGACGTTAGGCTGGACGGGAGTATCATTGTCCCCGCTGCTGGTCGTGGCCGTACCGGGAGCCATCCGGTACTGGCAGCCTGCTGTTTCTCGCTCCCTGCCAGGAAGTACAAACCAAAGACCTACTTCTCTTTTTCGGTGGAGTCTCGTTGTTTTCTTCCGGCAGATCACCGCGCAGCCGCCGCCTGGGCTTTGGCTTTCGCCAAAGCAGCGGGAATGTGCTTGATGATTGGGTATTCGGTTTTCAAGGTTCCTGGAGAGGCCAAAAAAGAACCTCTCACTCTATTTGCCGCTGAGTGAGAGGTTTGACAACCCTGTTTACTCAAAAAATTTTTTTAATTTTTTGAGTATCCTGTTTTTCCGCTTCTGTATGGCCTGCCGGGAAACGCCCAGGTGCTTTGCCACTTCGCTTTCCGTTTTCCCGTCAAAGAACAGGGCATAGATCAACGCCCGTTCCTCTTTAGGGAGTTGCAAAAGCGCGGTATGTAGCTTGTCCAACGTAAGTTTTCGGAACACCACATCCTCCACGCTTTCTGCATTAGCTGCAAACTGACGGGCGTTTTCTTCCATGAGCCTGTCCAGGGAATCTTCCCGGCTGGGAATAACCTGTTTGATTTCACCGTTGCTGCCATAAATAAGACGTTCACACTTCAAATCTTTCTCAAAGTAACGCATTTTCCGGTCGCCCTTCATATAGGCGGCATACACTTCATCCGTGACCTCGATAAGTTGGCCGCGAACCCATATTCTTTTTTTGCCAGCGTCCACGCTGTGTACCTCCGTTTCGTCTGAATTTCGAGAAGAAGTCCAGACGGACGGCGGCCCTCTGCAACATGGAAGGCTTGTCCCACCGGGAAATACCAGAAAACCGCATTTACCGACAAAGTAAAAGCGCACACACCAAAAGGCGCGTGCGCTCGGCTGTTGGTTTTTGCCTGATGATGGGTAAGACCCGGAGAAAAGAAAAAAGTCTGTCGAACAAAAAAATACCGCAATCCCCGTAAGGACTGCGGTATGTACGAAATATGGTTTTTGTTCGGTTGTGGGCGGGAAGCCGCCCGGCTTTTCTCTTTCTGGCTCCATGCTATCCCCTTATGGGGATAAGCTGACAAGCACCACCACCTTTCCCCAAATTGAAATGTTGATAGGGGTAGTATAATGTATAAAAAAGAGGAAACAGCGAGGCTTCAAAGAGGATTTGCATAGTTTCATCGCAAGTTTAGACACGTCCCGTGTGTGATTTGTCAAACACAAGCGACAAGATATGAGATTTGAAAAACCGTCCCGAATGACCTCGCTTTATGGAAAGGAAAAGCGCAGCCTCTATCAAGACTGCGCTTTGTGGATATTATGAAGTTGTTTGAAAGCGATACCCGATTTCACGAATACTCTCGATGATAAAGGGATGGTGCGGATCGGCGGAATAGAGTTTTCTGCGTAGGTTTCGGACATGGTAGCCTACGGTGCCTCGTTCATTGACAGTTAGAGCTTCGCCCCACACCTTTTCATAGATTTGGGAATAGCTTAATACCCGCCCATTATTAACTGCCAGCAGACAAAGGAGATTATATTCTTTTGTTGTTAAGGCCACTTCTTTCTGATTACAGCGCACCAGCCTTTGGCTGGGATCAATCTCAAGATCGGAGAGAGATAGCACCGGTTCCGAGGTAAGCTCCCACTTTTTCAGCTCTGGATGAAGCTGCAAAAATGAAAGGAAATCTTCAAAAATCTTTTTTTCGTCCTCGTTCAGCTTCATAATGATTATTTCTCCGATGGTATCACCTCCTGGGCATTTGTCCAGGCAGCTTCTTTTAACTTGTTTCACTAATAACGTGTTCCAGCCTGCAAGCGTCCTGTGCTGCAATATCATGGGGAACACCGGCCTCAATAAGCTGTCTGGTAAAAAACTGGTGCTTTTCATAGATTTGCTGGGCGATCTGCCAGCCTTGCTCTGTGAGGGAGAGTGTGCCATCGTCCTTTTTTAGTAGGCATTTCTTTTTAGACAGTTCCTTGACCGCTCGGCTCACGGAAGGCTTTTTTACATTCAAAAACTCCGCTACATCTACACAGCGGGCATAGCCCTTTTGCTGCTGAAGCACCAGCACAGCCTCCAAATAGTCCTCCATAGAAGATGTTAAGGGCATATAGCACACCTCCTTTTTTCTGAACAAATAAAGTTATTTACACCATGCCAGCTTTCTGGAAATGTTTTTTGAGTAATTTCTTAGCAATAATCGCACCGATAAAAGCGCAAAGGCCAACAACAATAAGCATTATAATAGCCGTTATAGGCGATACCAACGTCTGCAAAATCCCCAAATAGCTTTCGCCAAACATTCCTGCGTACTGTTCAAGCGTTTGTTTTGAGAAAAACAGGAAAGGAATATATGTTCCACTGAATGCTGCTAAAACCATGTAAATAATATAACTGATTGTAAGTGTCTTTCCATTCGTACAACCTGTTTTCCAGGCAATCAGCGCAGAAATAATCCCGGCAATAATACAGCAAATTATCATAGGTGGATAAAAACCATAAATCCCTGTTACTGCACAAAAAATGAATAATGCCCACGGTTTTTTCGTCTTAGCTGCCACAAGGAAGTATGTAATAGCTGCCAGTAATGCCCACAATGGGCTTACTACTAACATAGTATAGGGAGAAAAGGACAAAAACGCACAAAGAATATAAATGACAAGCGCACATACAGATAAAAGAGCTGTGACGATCAAGTCTCTTACTTGAAAGCCTTTTTTGTTTTCATTTTGCATGGAATAAATCCTCCTTAAAATAATGATATTGGCTGGAACGATGTCCATATGACAACCGCAAAAAGAGCAAGCATACCTATCAATAAAAGGCCGTCTCTCAAGCGGAAATCAACTAATATATAGTGAGTTTTTTTACAGGGATAGCTGATCCCTCGCGTTTCTGCCGATGCAGATAATTCAGTTGCTGTCATCAAAAGTCGCATAAGTATAGGAATTAAAAAGCCTTCGTATGTCTGCGCTGGATGACTTAACACTCGCCAGAAAGATAATCCCACACCCCTCGTTTTCATTCCCTGCTTTATATAAATCGCATCCTGTTTTAGAGATGGGAGAAACCGCAAAATAATAGCTATTGGAATCACAATGGCCTGGGGGATATGGCTCACTTGAAGCGAGGCTATCAATTCCGCTATTTCCGTAGTCTGAAATAAGATGTTCAAAGCGAGTGCAATGGTTAAAATCCTTAATAAGAAGAAAGTTATCACAGAAGATAAATGGATTGGAAGGATTTGTGCCAGCATAAGTAAGGCTATATAAGCCGTTAAAAATTTAATACTTGTTTTCCAAAGCCCACTCAGGAAGGAAAATAGGCAAACAACACCAAAAAGCAATAGTCCTGTCAGACCACCACCTAAAGCAAATGCCAGCGCCGACGTCAACAAAATCAAAAGTAGTTTTATACGCGAATCGTAATATAAGCCATGATGTGTTCTCATTTATTCACCACCTTTCATCATGAAATCCTTTACAATTTTGAATGTACTTTTCCCTGTCATTTGTAAATCATCTTTGATAATCCCTTCCTTCAAAAGCAAAGTGCGCGAGGCGGTCAGACTGATAAACTCCAGATCATGTGTAATAATAAAAACCACTTTCCCAGACTTGCGCAGAAAGTTAACAGCATTGGCAACGGCATACATATTGTTCCAATCTAATCCACTTGTAGGCTCATCCAAAACGATGATTGGTTTTTCTGAAAGCATTGCGGCCCCTATTGTCAACCTCTGCTTTTGACCACCTGACAGAGCATACGGATGACAGTCTTTGAAATTTTCCAAATGAAGCATTTTCAAAATTCGAGACACTTTTTCATCTATGCCCGGAATCTTTTTGTTTCCTAACCTCAACTCCTCTGTCACACTGTCTGTATAAAGCTGGTGATCTGCTTCCTGCATAACAAAGTACACATAATCGGACAATTTTCGCTGCTTCACATTCTTTCCATCAATAAAGAACCCCCCTTGTCGACAACGAATCAAGCCGGACAGGATTTTTCCAAATGTTGTTTTTCCGCAGCCGTTTTCTCCAACCAGAGCAATCGTTTCTCCCTTATGAGCTTCTATTGAAATGCTGTGAAGAAGCTCCGGCATAGCCTTATGTGAAAAACTCATGTTTTTAATTTGGAGAAATACTTCTGAATGCCCAATCGGCTCTATCTTTTCTATTTGTATCGTATTGAGATTTAACGGACGAAGCCTCCTGCTGCGCATTTGAGAAGCAGATAGCTTTGCCATCTCCTCACCTGTTAATTCTTCGCAGATTCGTCCCTCTTTCATAATTAAAAATCGATCTGCAAGCCCGTATAGATAGAATAGCCTGTGTTCGGAGACAATGATTGTGTGTCCTGCGGCTTTCAAGGCAGAAAGGATTTTCCTCATCTGTAAAATTGCATGAATGTCTAAATTAGCCGATGGTTCGTCCAGTACATAAATTTGAGGATTAAGCGTAGTCGCTGCAAGAAATGCGATTTTTTGCCTTTCTCCACTGGACAGAGTAAAAATATCTCTGTCTTTTAGATTTTCCATATCCAATGATTGAAAGGCTCTGTCAACACGTTTGACGATTTCTTCATGAGGGATTCCATAATTTTCACAGGCGAACGCAACCTCGCTGGAGCTGTTAGTAGTAAAAAACTGACTGCGTGGGTCTTGAAAGATTGAGGCAATCTCCTTTCCAGCCTCACCAGCGTCTGATTCCTTAATGGATCGCCCTGACACAATAACTTCACCGGATAATACACCTTCAAAAAAGCGTGGAATCAAATTATTGATACACCTGGTTAACGTGGTCTTTCCACATCCACTTTGCCCGGTAATAACAAGAAATTCTCCCGATTTTATAGTAAGGTTTACATCCCTTAGATTTTCCTGTATCTGTCCTTCATATTGAAAAGAGGTATGCTCAAAGGATATAATTGGAATTTGTTTTTTCATGGCGGCACACCTCATAACTTCCAACTGATGGATTTTTCCCGGCATTCCAGAAAAGTACGATAAACCCCTTCTTTTTTTGCCAATTCCTCATGAGTTCCGTGCTGAACAATATGCCCCTGGTCAATGACAACAATTTGATCTGCTGTCCGAACGGTGGATAGCCTGTGAGCAATGGAAATCAATGTTTTGTTTTTGGTTAGTTCAAAAATTGCGTCCAAAAGGGCTTTCTCATTTTCCGGGTCTACGCTGGATGTCGCTTCATCCAAAATAATGATGGGTGCGTCTTTCAATATTGCCCTTGCTATTGAGATTCTCTGTTTTTCACCTCCGGACAGGGTTGAACCTGCTTCTCCTATCATCGTTTCGTATCCTTGAGGGAGTGCCTCAATAAAATCATGGCAACAAGCTCTTTTGGCTGCCGCCACTACTTCTGCATGAGACGCATTAGGTTTGCCAAATTTGATGTTGTTTTCAATCGTATCATTGAACAGGTACACTTTTTGAAATACCATGCTTACATATGACAAAAGACTGTCGCAGGTAAATTCTCTTACGTCATGCCCTCCAATTTTAACACTGCCGGACTTTACATCCCAAAACCTTGCAATGATATTACACAAAGTTGTTTTTCCAGAACCTGACGGCCCAACGATAGCACAGGTAGAGTTTTGGGGAATTTTTAAGTTAATTCCATCCAAAATGGAACGGCTGTCATAAGCAAAAGTAACATCTTTTAGTTCAATCTCATATGATTTCAGAGCAATGTCCTTTCCGCCAACATCTAAAACTGGTATATCTGAGATAAGATCCAGCCGATCTAACTGCGTAGCAAGCATTTTACTCAAAAAAGCTCCATCATTCATCAGTTCCAGTTCCATAAACATTAAAAATGCACAGATGATAAACAAAAGGCAATAGGGTAAGGTAATAACTCCCCATAAATAGAGTAGGGCTGAAAACAAAAATAATAGACAGCTTGTAATCTTAAATACGGCTTCATATATCTTCATAATTCCAGCAGTAGAGACTGTAACCGCTATATCGCTGCGACACTTGTTTTCAAAGGCTTGATCCACCTTTCCTTTCCCTTCTTTGCCTTTCCCAAATATGCGCAGAACAGAAATACCTTTTATATATTCTAACGCGCTCCCCACCAGCAATTCCTGGGCATTTTGCATATCTTCTGTATGTGCTCCGGCTCGTTTTTTTATCTGGCCCAACACAAGAATTCCTGCTAAAATTCCCGTTAAGGCTAAAAGGCCAATCTGCCAGCAAAATATACCCAACATTAACGTCATGGCAAGTGCCTGAACAAAGCCCCCCACCAAAAAAGTCAATGCAAGCATACAATTTCCTTCCAGATCGGAAATTGTTGTTGTCAATACCGTTTGTACGGTGCCGAGATTGTTTTCTGTAAAATACCCCATCGGTGCCCGTTTTAGCTGATTTCCAATCTCAAGACGCTTTTCCCGAAAAATCTCATATCCAGACGCACTCATAAACACATCGCTTAGATACTGAAATAAAAAACGGCCTAAAACACTAAGTACAATAATTCCAAATGCCTGTAAAATGACAGTTCCTGTCAAGTGTTCGATATTCAACATTACCAATAGCACCGCAAAAAATACAAAGGCAGCGCAGCAGGATTTTAGAGCATTGAAGATCAACCCGACAATTACACGGGAACGATATTTTCCGGATAACCGTAAAATCCTTTTTATAATTGAAAACATATTAAAATCCTCCTTCCACTTGATCTGCTGAACTCACATAATCTCTCCATAACCTTTGATAAAGCGGGCATTTTGACAGAAGCTCTTTCTGTCTGCCGCAGCCGACAATCTTTCCATTTTCCACCACGAGGATTTGATCTGCATTCTGGATCGTTGCAAGACGATGAGCCACTACAATAAGCGTTTTTCCTTTTACAAGCTTGCTGATAGCACTTTGAATGAGATATTCATTCTCTGGGTCAGCATAGGCTGTAGCTTCATCAAGAATAATCACTCTTGCATTTTTAAGAATCGCTCTTGCAATAGTAATTCTCTGACGCTCTCCGCCAGAAAGTTTTTCTCCAGCGTCTCCGGCATTTGTATCATATCCGTTTTCCAGATTTACGATAAAGTCATGACAGCAGGCAGCTTTCGCAGCAGCTACCACCTCATCGTCTGTCGCATCTGGCTTTCCGAGACGAATGTTTTCACGGATACTTTCATCAAACAAAAAATTGTCCTGAGCCACATAACTGACCTCACCCATCAACTGGGCAAAAGGAATCTCTTTGATATTTTTTCCACCGAAAATGACCTCTCCCTTTGTAGCATCCCAAAAACCAGCCATGAGTTTTGCAATCGTTGATTTGCCGGAACCAGAAGGGCCGACAATCGCTGAAACCGTGCAGGGTTTGATTTCAAAGGACACATTTTTCAGAACTTCTGTTTCATTATAAGCAAAAGAAACATTTTCAAAGCGATAGGCTGTTTCATCCAGTACAGCATTTTTTTCTGGACGGCTCAATTCCGGTTTCTCAATAAACTCTCGTATTTGGTCGAGGCAAGCTTTCACCATATTAAATTGTTCAGAATACTTCCCAACTCGCATAAGCGGAGCAATAAATCCAATGGGAAGGATAATGCAAGTGATAAAATCTGACAGAGGTAATGTTCCAGTCATATAAAGCCATGCTCCAATCGGCAGCGTTCCCAGCAATGTTGTAGGCATTACAGCTTGAATCACGGCTGACCAAAGCCAACTTTGCTTCCACCAGGCCAGAGTGCTGTCGTGAAAGAAGTTGATTGCACCTGTAAATTTACTATAAGAGGCGCTTCCTTGATTAAAAGCCTTAATAACCTCTATCCCGTTTACATACTCAACCAGCGTACTGTTCATCGCGTTTTGCGATTTCATGTAAGTAGTACTTTTGTTCACATAGTCTTTCATCATTCCAATGTATCCCAAAAGTCCGAGAGGAATTGTTATCAATGCCGCTAATCCCATGCGCCAGTCAAGAATAAATACCAGTAGTATACAGCACAGGGGAGCCACTATATTAGAGGTTATCTCAGGCATGAAATGAGCCATCGAATCCTCTAACTTTGAAACCGTATCCGCCATCAAATTTTTGAAATTGCCGGTCGGTGTATCCAGCATAACGCCCATGGGCACCCGAAGCATCTTATCTGCAATCATACTACGGATATTTTTCAATATTTTATATGTCGCCTTATGCGACATGAAAGAGGACTGGTATGTAAGCCATAGCTTTAATATCTGTCCACCCAAAGCAACCGCAAACAAGATACATACATTTTGAATGGTCGCTGTTTTGTTAAATAATTCTGCAACTAATAATGACACTGCAATAAAGGGAGCCATCCCAAACAATTCTCCCAGCGTTGCAAGAAAGGTTGAAAGATATAGTTGCTTTTTATTATTTCCGGCATAATCCAGCAGTTGATGAATTGCTCCGGATTTCTTTTTCTTCTCCATGAAAGAATCCTCCTTAAATAAGTTAGCAAAAACTAACCATTTGGTAAAAAATAAATGGCCAAAGCCACTTATTTGAACGGAAGTCCTAATACACCATACCATCCATAATGCTGGAATTTTATGATGTTTTTTACGTAATCCTCCGCTTTTTCATAAGGAACATCGTGCAAAATACACTCGCATAGTGCAGTAATATAGCCATGTGTCAAAATATGTATTTCTATATCGCTTGGCAGGTATTTTGTATATCCCGCTTCATATGCCGCTTTTACAAATTCGGAATTCTGCTTCGCATATTGGTTTGTAATTTCTTCTATAAAATTTTCGACGCGAGAGCCTTTGCTGCATTTCAACAAGAGCTGAAATTCCTCTAAATGATCGTACATATAGTTAATGTATGTCATGGCCTGCATATATGACGCTTCAACAGAATCCCTCTCAATGGCTTCTCTAATTCCAACTTTATCGTAAGGCTCTGCATTATCCATAAAATCTAATGTATAATGGTAGACATCTTCAATCAAAGCCAAAAATAGCGCTTCTTTATCCTTGAAATGACGATATACTGCACCTGTTGTAACCTTTGCAGCGGTAACAATATCTTTAAGTTGCGCTGCCTGAAAGCCTTTTTTAAGGAATTCTGCTTTCGCACATTCCATAATCCGCTCTTTTGTCAAGTCGGAGCAATAACTCAAAATATTTCCTCCTTTCTTAGATAAACATTTTATTTAAGATAATCGGATTATCAAACAAAAGTTAGAATAGCATATTTTTGTTTTACTGTCAAGTGGAGCCTACTCTTATTTTGTTATTTCGCCTGATTTCTATGTACCCAGCCGCGCAGGCGGCTGGGCTTCTTCTTTTTTGAGGCTGTTAATAAGCAGGGGTGCCGTACCCATAAATCTCATAGTATCCCACGGGGTAGCTGTTCTGGCGCACGGAATCACCGGAGTTGCCCTCCACGGTGTAGACGCGGCCATTCTCCACCTTCTCCACAATCCCTACATGGTCGGATGAGCCGTCCTGGCCTCCATCATCCCAATCGAAAAAGATGATGTCACCGGGGCGCGGCTCGTAGCTGTTGTCCTGCCACAGCCCGCGCTCCTTAAACCAGGGTACACCCTGGGACGCACAGGCCGCAAACTTCGGAATAACACCAGCGTCGATATAGCCGCACTCATTGGCACACCAGCTCACAAAGCAGGCGCACCATTCCACACGGCTGTCAAAGCCGTACCAGCTCCAATAGGGCGCACCGCCCGTATTCCCCACCTGGGAGAGCGCCACGGTGACGATCTCGCCGTCGCCTCCGGTAATGCCATAAAGCACCTGGCTCCAGAGGGAACTGTTCTCATCGGCCAGAAGCTCTGCCATCTGTTCCCGTTGATCTTCGTGAAAACTGAACTGATTGGCCATTTCCTCCGCCGTCTTGTGGCTGACCGTGATATACAGATAGGTGCGGGTGACGGTGACTTCTGTTTCCACGATATTCCCATGCCCGTCATCGGATGTTTCAATGATGGTTTCCGTCTTGGTAGAGGTGCTGGATGAGATCTCATTCATCTGCCAGAAAATATCCTTTAAGAGCTGCTTTTTGGAGTCATCCATGGTGGCGACTTCCTGGGCAGCGTCCGGGTCGGTGGTGGTTTTCACCGCATAAACCGCAAGCACCTCTTTCCAAACCGCCCGGCTGCCGGACATCTCCAACACATCGTAGGTGTGGGAAGTTTTGATTTCCTCCAGCTTTTCCTCGTACTCGGCGTTGATCTCCTGCACAGCGGTCTGCATGGTCTGCCCGGTGCCGGAGTCCTCCCCGGAGAAGAAAATCCCAAAGCAGGAGCCGATAATCATGCCAATGAGGCAGATCACAATAATCACCAGCACCGCAACCCAGCCGCCCGCAGCGATGGCAGCAATCAGCGCCTTTGTTGCTGCTATGATGGCTTTCACCGCTGCGATGGTGGCCTTGACCGCCACCTTTGCCGCAGTCACAGCCGCTTTCGCCGCAACGCGGGCAGCATGGGCGGCAGCTCTGGCGGCCCTGGCTGTGGCCTGGGCTGTTTTTTGAGCCGTTTTTGCTGCTTGCTGGGTAGTCTTGATACTGGCTTTGGCTGTCTTTTCCGCCGTCTTGATGGATTTGCTGGCGGTTTTCACCGTCCCTTTGGCAGTAGAGGACGCCTGCTTGATGGTCTTGCGGCTCCTGTCCACTGTTTTAATGCTTTTCTGGCCCCGATCCAGTGTCTTGACAGCCCCGCGCTCCTGCCGGATGGTTTTCACCGGCTCCGAAAGACGGTCTGCGGCCTGTCTGGTCTGTCTTGCCGCCTGCTTCTCCGCTTGTTTTTTAGGCTGTTCGGCTGCGGCCTTGTGCTTCTGGATTTTTTCTTTGACCTTGGAAATGTTCTCTTTGGTGGTCTTAACCCCTTTGCGGCCCTGCTTGTCAAATTGGTGGACAGCTTCACGGGCCGTGTTTTCAACCCCGGAAGAAATGCGGTCGGACGCATACTCGCCGGGAGAGCCTTCCTCTGCATACAGGCCATGCTCGCCCTTGTCTTTGGTGCGGATATATGCTTCTTTCATCCGTTCTGAAGCAACCGCCGCTTTATCAATCGCCTTGATCGTCTTATCCGCAACACTCCTTGTCTTAATACCCTTGCCCATAGGCTTCACCTCCTTCCCAGGGCGGGCGCGTCCTTATGCGTCAAGCAGCTTTGCCACCACAACCATCCTGCCGTTTGTCCGGGAATATTCACAGGTGGAGAGGGTAATGAGCTTGTCGCCATATTCCGCAGTCACGCCCGTATCATAAAGGGCCAGCGCCTTGCACTCTGCAATATACTCGTCAAAAGCCTCGGCGCTCTCCGCATTGACAAAGTGGTAATACTTGAAACCCTCCCCGGAATAGGCCACCGTCTTAAAGGCGGCGATCACCTCATACTCGCCAAAGCTGTCCAGGGTATCAAAACAGATGGTCTTATGCTCCCGGTAAAAATCCTCGCTTGCATACTTGCACAGGTCTGAGAACATTGTGCCGTTGTTCATGTGGTGGCCGTACAACACCAGATTGTCGGAAATGCCAACGTCGCAGTTTTCGGCCAGATAAGGCACGCCGTAACTGCTGTACGATTTGTCAAAGGCGTGTTTGAGGTAAAAATCCGGGCTGTCTTTGGTCTGCATGACAGGGTAATCAATCCGGGTGCCGGGGATGGAAACCCAGCCCACCAGGTCGCTGTTTTTGGCGTACACATCAGCGTATTTCTCAAACGCAGTTACTTCTTCCGTGGCCGGGGCGTTTTCCAGCTCCAGCGCGGGCAGCTCCACATCCTCCTTTATCAGCTCCGCCACTTCTTCAAAGGCTTCGGCGCTCTGCTTCTGGTCGAGATATTCACGGGCCAGCATAGCCCCGGAGAAAAGGAAAAGGGCGGCACAAAAGGCCGCCCCTGCGATCATCCGTCTGGTTTTCACTTTATCACTCATTTTCTTTACCCTCCTTGTCCTTATCGCGCTTGCTCTTTGCTGGCTGCCTGCCGGTGCGGTGCGTCCGGGGCCGCTTTCAGTTCCCGCAGCTCCAATTTTACGGATGATTTCTCACTGCCTGCTTTTTCAGCCAGCCGGGCCGCGCCGCGCTCCATCCCGGAAAAGGTCTTGCCGCAGGACAGAAACAGGCCCCGCAGCTTGGCAAGCACGCCTTTGTCGGCCTCCAGCTCCTGGGCCTGCTGTACTTCTTTGCCTGCAAGGGCGCGCCCGGCGCTTTTCATGTGGATTCCCGCCTGATGCAGCTCCTCCCGGAATACATCCAGCTTCCCGGCGCATTGCTCCATCGCCTTGCCGGCATGAGAGAAGCCGTGTTCCATGCGCGAGAGAACGGCGGGAATACGCAAAGCCTGCACCGCATGACGCAGGGCGGAGCGCCCCTTTTCCTGAAAGGTCTGCACCATGCGCCCGGCAGAGGAAATGAGGTTTGCCTTGGCGGTGGAAACCATCGCTTTTACCTGCTGGATTTTGCCTTCCGCCGCTGTCACAAGCTGCGCGCATTTGGCCCGGATTCCCTTGTCGTGGAGCTTGCCAACCTCCAAACGGATTTCTTTCATCTCCTCCATCATCTGGGCCAGCTTATCCTCCATGCCGTCGATATACCCCACCAGGGCCTGCACTTCTTCCTTCTGCCTTTGAAGGTTGTTTTTCTCCAGCACAGAGAGAAGCTCGATGATCTGGGGATGTTCCCCCAGCGTATAGGTCAATTCAGCCATCTTATTTTCCTCCTATCAAAGCCATTATCGGGCTGGTTCCGCCTGCTTTCTGGCAGGCGGCAGCTCCCGGCAGTATTCCGGGTAACGGATTTTCATGCCCTCCATGAAATAGGGGGCAAACTCGCAGCAGAACAGATCTTCCGGGGAATAGGCGTTGCTGTGTTCCGGCTCGGTATAGCCGTTCCAAAGGTTAAAGGCCAAACGGCACACCCGGACGGTGCCGCTGGTCTGCCAACCGCCGTGCATACCCTCCGGTTTGATACAGTCCTGCTTGAAATCAAACATCTGGCGGATGTTGGCCCGTGTTTCCGGGGCAATCCCCATGACATAAAAGAAAGACTGATGATAGCAGTCATTTTTCCGGGCCTCACTCATCATCCGCAAAAAGAAATCGCGGTGTTCTGCGGACGCAAACCGGATATTGAGCCTGTTCATACCAAAACCTCCTCGCCGCCGAACACGCCCTCACCGGGCTTGGTGGTCATCAGGGCATACAGCTTTGTATTGCGCGGGAAACGGTTGACAAAAGGCACCAGTGCGCTGCCGTAGCGGATGAGGCCGCAGCCCGCGTCCGCGTTGGTGACATAGCTCATCTGCTCCTTAGAGATATTGAGGAGCTTGGAGAGCTTTTCCCGGTCGGAAGCCGCCTGGTTGAGCATGACGATAAATTCCGAGTTACTGAGCATGGTGCTGGCCTGGACGGAATCCAAAAGGTACTCCACGTTCTGGGTAATGGCCGTAGGATAAGCGCCGCGCTTTCTGAACTGCCGCCATGCGCTGTTAAAGAAAATACCGCTTTGCTCATTTTCAAACATCACATGGAACTCGTCGATAAAGACGTGGGTGCGCTTGCCTCGTTTCCAGTTGAGAGTCACGCGGTTCAAGATGGTGTCGGTGATGACGAGGGAACCGGCTGGCTTTAGCTGCTCGCCCAGGCCGTGGATGTCGAACACCACATAGGGCTTATTCAAATCCACCGTGCTGTCGCGGCCAAAGATGTCCAGGGAGCCGGTGGTGTAAAGCTCCAGGGAAAGGGCGATCTCCTTTGCCTTTTCCTCCGGCTGCTCCAGCAGCTTGTTCCGCAGGTCGCAGAGAGTGGCGGCCCGGCCCTCTTTTTCCGCCTCCGGGTAAACAAGGGCGGTGCAGCGGTCGATGATGGATTTATGCTGCGGCCCCACGCCGCGCTTGTCGATCTGCTCGATGAGGGACATAACAAACTGCGACTTCTCCACAATGGGATTCTGCTCGCCGTAACCCTCCACCATATACATGGAATTGAGCTTGTCTTTTCCGCCTGCCACCAGGTGGGCCACCGTAGCCTTTTCGCGGCCCAGGGCTTTCACCAGTGCGCCAAACTCGCCCTCCGGGTCACAAATGAGGATTTCATCATTGGCGTAATTGGGATGGAGCATAAGGAAGGCGATCAGCTCTTTCACCGCAAAAGATTTTCCCGCGCCGGGAACGCCCAGGTAAAAAGCCGACTGGTTTAACAGGTTCGCCTTGTTGCACATGATGAGGTTGTGGGAAATAGCGTTCTCCCCAAAGTAAATGCCGCCCTTGTCCTGGATCTCCTGCACCTTAAAGGGGATGAACACCGCCAAACTCTCGGTGGTGAGGGTACGGAAGGCGTTGATTTTGCGCACCCCAATGGGCAGGGCCGTGTTCAGCCCGTCAAGCTGCTGGAACTTGAGAACCGCAAGCTGGCACATATGCTTTCTTGCCACGGAAAGCACCGCCTCGGTGTCACTGTCAAGCTGCTCCTTGGTGTCGGCGGTGATCGCCAGGGTAATCACCGCAAACATCATGCGCTGGTCACGGGTGGTGAGATCGTCCAGGAACTCCTTGCTCTCTTTGCGCTGAAGCTCCATGTCATAGGGCACCACGGCGGAAAAGTTGTTATTGGCATTTTGGCGTCTTTGCCAGTTGGTGATGTTCGTTTCCACGCCCAATAAGCGGTTTTCTACCTCCCGCACAGCCTCATCCGTAGGCACCGGAACCACGTCAATGGAGAACATCAGATTGCGGTTGAAATCCGTAAGCTCCGTCACCATGTTGTCCTTGATATAGCTGGCAAAATCCTTGAGGAACAACACCCGGCAAAACTTGTCACCCAGCTTCACATAGTCGCTGTTCTTCTCCATGCTGTCGGGGCAGATATAGTCCTTGAAATCGTGGCCGCGCTTTGCCATAGCCGCCAAATCAAAGGAGAACTCTGCCTCCTCGCCCTGGCGGTAGAAATCGTGCAGGATACGTAGCCTTTCGGAAGCGTCCAGCTCCACGCACTTGGAACCCAGGGCGGCAAAGTGAGAAATGAGGTCGGCCCCCACGCGGGAAAAGTAGGCGCGGGCCTCCTCAATATCTTTCTTCACCACAGAGATGGTGATATATTTCTCCTGGGTGATTCCATTGGCCCCGGTGGCCTTATCGAGCAGCATTTGATTGTATTCCCTGCGGTACTCGTCCCGGAAGTCCTCCTGCATAGGCATGAGGATGGAGTTTTCAAAGTTTGCCTTATTCGTCCTCCGGTTGTTGATGGTGATTTTCGTCACCGCTCCAGAATCCAGGGAGTTGAGAAGCTCCGAGTAGATGAGGAACATACTCTCTTTATCCTCGCGGCTTGCCACCAGATAATTGATGTCGCTGAACTGATAGGTTTTGGAGAACTTGTTTCCGGTCAAAAAAATGCCGTCCTGCCAGATACGGCGGACGGGGATCACATCCTGCACCTTCCGGGGTACGGTATATCGCTCCTTGTCCTGCTTGGACATGGTTTTCAACGTTTTAATCATGGGTTGCCTCCTTCCGCTTGTAAAACTGTTTCGGCTCTTTGGGCTGCTTTCTGACGGGCCGCCCGGTCTGCCGCCCCTCGATCACATCTTTCAAAGCAGCATAGTAATAGTTGCCGTCCTCAAACTTTATCTCCTTTGGCTCCAGCATTTCCGAGCGCAGCCACGCCCAGATGAATTGTTCCGCCGTCATGCCGTGGTAGGTGATAAACCCCAGCATGGCAAAGGGGGACGCGCCCAAAATGCAAACCCAGGAAAGGGTTTCCACGCCAAAGTAGGGGCGCAGGAGAAAGTAAAGGCCCACGGCCACGCCGCAGGCCAGAATGGAAAAAATGAATTGCCGCATACTCAAACCGAAAAACATGGATTCGGTGTAGTTGCGGATTTCGCGGTTGATCTTGACTTCCAAAATGCCACCTCCCGTTATCGCTCAAACTCTTTTTTCTGCTTGCCCTGCGCCCCTCTGACAGCCTGCCGGTCATAGAGCTTCATCACATCCATGCCGTCATAGTCCGCCAGACGGGCCAGTTGCACCCTGGTAACGCCGTGCTGCTTGCAGTAGTGCAAATAGCTCTGCATACCTGCCTGGTGTTCGATCCCGCCCTGTAAATCTTCGATTTCATACCAGGCGCAGGCATGGGCCTCCGGCGACATACAAGCCAGGGAATATCCTTGCTCCAAAGGCTCAAACAGGTCGGAATCGTAAGTGAAGCACTCGCCGTAATGCGCAAAAGGCTGGTCGTTTTCCCGCAGCGGATGGAACCGCACCATATCGTCCTCAAAGGACGCATAGGCTATCACGTCCTCCGGGGAAGCCTTGCTGCCCTTGACCAGCAGATAGTCGATTTTGTAGTTTTCCTCATCCGGCACATCCAGCCCCCGGTTCCATTGATAGGATTCGGTACGCTTTAGGGCGCGCCCGGCAAGCCTCATCAGCTTTTCTTTGCTCATGTTCAAAACATATCCCTCCGTTTCTTAACGCTCCCGGCCCTTTTGCCGGGAAGATTTCTAAAACAGCCGAGAGGCAGCTTCTTTCTGTTCCTCCAGCCGCGCCATTTTCCATTCCTCCCTCAACGTCTTTGTGCTTTCGGGCTGTTTTTCGCCGGGGAGAAGATAGGTTTTCCCGTTCCGCTCGGCAGCGTGGGTGGGATAGCCCATGACTTTCAGCGCCTTCTGCACCTCCAGGACGTGTTCCGGCTTGGGCTGGCAAACGCCCAGATTGCGGTAGATCTGAAACTCGCCGTACCACGGCTCATTCTGAAAGTTGTCGGCGCGGAAGAACACATCCTCCCGGATGTCCTCAAGAGGCGTTTCCAGCACCTTGCGGCAAACCTCGTTTCTTGTATCGTCCATTGACTTTTCCTCCTTTACAGGCCCATCATCTCGCGCACCACGCGGTCGGCCATCTTCACAGCGCCTACAAGCACCAGCATATTGAACAGCAGCTCGCCCACATAGCTCCACACCTGGGTAACTGCCGCCGCGTTGGGGTCAACCGCAGGGGGTGAAGCCGCGAACAGGGAGAAGATAATGCAGGCCAGCACGATGATTGCCCCCTCCAGGCACACGGCGGCATAGCTTTTGATGAAGCTCTTGCCCACGTTCTGGCTGGGTTCCCCGCCAAAGGTGGACAGAGGCACCGGCGCGATGGCCGTGTATAAATAGAGCTTAAAAAACCGCCCGTAGACGGTCATAATCATAATGAAGCTGAGAACGGTGATGAACAGCCCGCCGATGAGCGTCACCGCCCACAAAGGGATACTCTCAAAGAAGCCGCAGCTTTCCACCGCGTCAATGATCTCCTGTGGGAGAACGGTCTGCTGTGCGGTTCCAAAGCCCGCCGCGTTCATAATGGTGGAAACAAGGCCCTGGACAATGTTAAAGAGGGCCATCATCAGCTCCAGCCCATAGGTCACGACACCCTTGGCAATGGCAAACCGGATGAACAGCTTTAAGGCGTGTTCCGGCTTTTTCACCTCGGCAAAGCTGCCGCAGGTTTTCACAATCCCGATGACAAAGAACAGCACCAGAAGCGCAAGGCCGATAGCCCGCACCGCGTCGTGGATGTTGACGATCACACTCCAGATGGAGCCGCCCTTAAACTGCTCCGGGCTTTGGGTGATAAGCTGCCAGATTTCAGACAGATACTTGTTCCAGGTGTCAAGGGCATTTTGCAGGTTTTGCACAACCCAGTTATCGGACATTCAAAGACCTCCTTTCCGGCAGAAACAGGGGCGGGCCGCTGTGGCCCGCCCCTATGCCGCCGTTTTTCATCAGCCGGTAATCAGGGTTAAGATTTCTTTAGCAAAGGTAATCACAACGCCGCCTGCCAAAGTGAGGAAGCCGTTGGCTCTCTGGCTGGGGTCATGGGATTTGAGAGAGAGGCCGATCTGCACCACGCCGAAGCCCAGCAGGATCATACCAATAGCCCGGATGAGGCCGAAAATGAAGTCGCTGAGGTTGTTGATAACCGTCAAGGGGTCGCTGGCAGCAAAGGCCGTGGTGGTGCAGCAGCACAGCATAAGCACCAGGGCCGAGTAGACGGTAAGGGCGCTTTTGCCCTTTTTGCTCATAGGCAGGCTGCGGGTTTCCTTGTTCTTCTTGCTTTCCTTGTTAAACAGTTTCATTTTGCTTTTCCTCCTTGAATTGAAAGATTTTCTCCATGTCCTCGTCGGACAGAAGCTCACAGGTCACATCCGGCTCCTTGAGATTTGCAAGGTCGCCGGGGGTAAGGCGGCTGATGGTCAAGCCCGCCACAGCGTTTTCCGTGCCGCCGTGGGCATAGGCTGGCGCGCCGCCATCGGTGGTGTATTTCACATTGGGGTGCTTTAGCAATTCGTACTTTTCATCCATCAGCGGCGGCTCGCCCCGGATAAAGAGCAGGGCCAGGCGGTTGTCCAGCATACGCACCTCGTCCGGGGTCATCAGCTCCCGGCCCGTGATCTGGTTGTTGGTAGAGTAGCTGCCCGAATGGCCGGTACTCTTGCCGTAGGTGTCCAGCCAGAGGGTGCTTTTGCCCAGATAGCTTTCCGAGATGAGCTTGTGGGTGGACGATTCGTTGCCGCCCAGGTAGAGAAATTCATCGCAGTTGCCCATGATGGATTCCCATTGTTTCTCGTACAGCGCCTTGAGCTGGGCGATGTTCTGGATGATGATGGACACAGAAATATTCCGTGAGCGCATGGTAGCCAGCAGCTTGTCGAAATCATCGGGCAGGCTGACATTGGCAAACTCGTCCATCAAAAAATGCACCGGCACAGGCAGGCTCCCGCCGTGTACCCGGTCGGCGCTGTAAAACAATTCCTGAAAGGTGCTGGCATACAAAAGGCTCACTAAAAAATTGAAGCTGGCGTCGTTGTCCGGGATGAGGGCAAAGAGCGCCACTTTCTTTTCCCCCAGGCTGGCAAGCTCCAGCTCGTCGGTGGCCGTGAGGGCCGCCACGGATGAAAGGTTGAACTTCTCCAGACGTGAAGCAAGCGTGATCTGGATGGATTTTAAGGTCTTGGCGCTGCCGGAGCGGTAGTCCTTGTAATACTTCACCGCGATGTGGTCGGGGGAGCGCATTTCCAGCCGTTCAAACAGCTCATCCAGCGGGGATTGATAGCTGTCGTCGTCCTCCCGCACCTCACCGGCCCGCAGCATTTCCATGACCATGGGGAAGTTTTTCTCGTCCTCCGGGGCCTCGTAGTGGAGATAGAACACCAGCGCCATAAGAAGCATACTGGCCGCCGTATCCCAGAAGGGGTCGTTTGACTGGCTCCCTTTGGGGGTGGTGGCTTTGAACAGGTTCGTCACCATCTTCTGCACATCGTTGTCGTTTTTCAGATAGGCAAAGGGGTTATAACAGTGGCTTTTGTTCATGTTCAAAAGGTCAACCACCTTAATCTCATAGCCCTGCCGTTCCAGCAGGCCGCCGCAGTCCCGCAGCAGCTCTCCTTTGCAGTCCAGGATGAAAAAAGAGGTGTTGGCCTGGCAGATATTGACCTTTGCATAAAAGCGGCTTTTTCCCGCGCCGCTGCCGCCGCAGACCAGGGTGTTTAACGTCCTGCGGTGCTTTTTCCCGTCCAGCCCCATGCGGACGTGCTGGGTAAAAATGCGGTTTTGAAACGGGTTTTTATCCCGGTATTTCCGGTTCACGGCCCGCGGATCGCCCCATTTGGCGGAGCCGTGTTCCTCGCCCCTGCGGTAGTTGCGCCTGGATGAGAGGTAAATGCCAATGCCCAGCCCGTAGGCGGCAATAAAAATGAGGACAGTTTTTACACTGTCCTCACACCATGCAATCTGAAAGGGATGGTTCATTGCCGCAGGCAGGGCCTCCAGGATTTCGGAAAGCCCCCCGGAAAGAGAGGGCGCAATGAGCAGGGCAAGCCAGACTGCCGGGATCAGCCCCAGGGCATAGAGCCAGGGGCCTCCCGTTTTGTTATCGGGCTTCATCACGCCGCTTCGCTTTCCTGTCTTTTTGGGATGGGGCGTCAATGGTTTTGAGAAGCACGTCCTCCACCGGGCCGGGGTCGCGCTGTTCCTCCAGCAGATCGTTTCGCAGTTCGTTGAGGGCGCGGATCATAATGCCATGCTCGTATCTGTCCAGCGTGAGGACAACCTTTTCCTGTCGTTCCATTCATTCAGCCTCCTTTACCGTTCCTGTTCTTTCTGCCTGCCCGCGCGTGAGAGGCCCATGGCCCTTGCCATGCGCCCGTTGATCTCCTTAAACGTGTCGCGCATATCGGTGAGGGCTGCCGGGATTTCCTCCTTGGGGTCTTGCCCCTGAAGCACGCCGTCCAGCCGGGAGATGTTGTAGCCTCCCGCTTCCACGCCGTACCTCTGGCAGAGCATATAGCTGACGGCATAGGCTTTGTAGCCTTCGGTTTCGCGGGAATACTCTGCGTTGCTGCGGGCAAGCTGGGCATTGGCAAGCTCCAGAGAGACGCAGCGGAAGATGTCCGGCGCGTCCATGCCCTTTTTCACCAGGATGGCGTTCTGTTCCGGGTCGAACATGGCCCCGCGCCCCTGGCCGGGCAGCTCCTCCACCGCGCGGATGGGCACGGGGGAATTGCTGATGAGGGCCTTTAAGAGCAGGCGGTCGTCGTAGCTCACCTGGGGCTGGGCCTCGTCCCGCGCCGTGGTCTGGGAAATGTCAAAGACCTCCTTGGCATAGAAGTTCTGGCCCACGCTGCCGTCCTCGCGGCGGTATGCCTTGCCCGGCTCTAAAATGATGATGGGCAGGCGCTTTTCCTCTTCCAGAATCTCAACGCCCTGGGAAGCCCACTCCTTGTAGCCGCCCACACGTTTAGCGTTGGGGCATTGCTCCCCGATGAGGATGGCGTTGCGGGCGGAGTGGAAGGGGAAGCGGCTCTGGGTGTCCAGATATGCCTTCATGTCGCCGTGCCCTTCGGAAAACGCGCCGAACACCCTGTCCAGGGTGGCGTAGGCTTCCTTGCGCTGCTTTTCCTCGCGGATCTGCCACCACTGTTTTTTCGGCTTCTCCTTTTGCGGCTCCGGCTTCTCGGTGGCCTCCGGCTGGGGCTGCTGTTCAAACAGATCGTCAAAGTTATTCATGGCCGATTACCTCTCTTTCGATTTTGGTTTCTTTTTGGGCTTGGGCGGCTGGTGCCGCGTGGTTTTCTGGGCCGCCCTCTTTTGGGGTGCAGCCGGTTCCTCCCTCTTTGCAGCCTCCGCCTCTTTCTTCCGCTGGGCCTGGATGTCACGAAGCTCCTGACGGACAGACGGCTTCTGCGGCTCATCAGAAGTACCCCTTGCGGACTTGCTGCTGTTCTCTGAGATAGGCGCGGACGGATGGGATTTTTCCTCCGCTGGGGTAAAAGGGACGCTTTTCTCCGCAGAGGGGTTTTCCGGCTGGCTTTTCTCTTTTTGGGCTGGTTTTTCCATCAGCTCGTCTAAGAGCCTGTCGTCCTCGCTCTTTTCCGGGGCGGCTTTTTCCGGGGCCTGCGGCTCGCCGCCGCGCTCCTCGCGGGATTTTTCGATGTCCTCCTTGATGGACGCCGTATCCACCACCGTGAGGTTGAACTTATCCACGATCCGGTTGGCCCTCGCCGCGTCGTCCTCGAACACCAGGATGTCGATGGTATCGTCCCCCTTCCTCACCGGGATGGGGGCATACAAAATGCCGTAGCCCTTGGCCTGCCTGGCAAACTCCGGGCAGTCCTCTTTTTTGAGGGTGTAAACCTTTAAGGGCCGCTTTTCCCGCAGCATGGCCTCAATGCGGGCCTTGCCTTTTGTTTTCTTCTGGTCTTTCAAAATGGTATAAAGGGCTGCGGCCAGATTTTTAGCGGCAACGCCGGTGATCTTAAGGGCAACCTCCGCGCCCTCAAGGCTCATGCGCACCACCTGCTCCGCCGCGTCGCCTGCGTGATTCATAACCGATCATCTCCTTTCCAGCCGTTTCCTCCGGCCTTGTTCCTCGCGGGTTTTCTCTGTTTTTCCAGCCTGCTGTTCCTCGCGGGCAGCCCGTATCTTTTCTTTGAGGGAGAGGGAGCGCGCCGCAATGTCCTCACACAGCTTCACCTCCCGGCGCAGGGCTTTGATCTGCGCAGAAAGGGCGGAAACCTCCGCCCGGATTTGTTCCTGCCGGGCAGGGTCGGCAAGCGCCTCCTTGGTGCGCAGCTTCCGGTACAGGTTTTTCCGCTGTTCGGTCAGGCTGACAAGCCGGGCTTCCACATCCGATTGGTAGGCGCTGAGTTGCTCCAGGGTGTCAACGCGCTGGCGGGAAAGCAGCCTTGCCTCGTCCGTCAATTCCTCTGCCCGGATCAAGTCATTCCGCAGCGCGTGGGGCACATGGCCCCGCTGCCGGTTCTGCTTTTGGGGGAATACCCCTAAAAGGTAGCAGTAGTGGAAGTAGAGGGCGCGAAAGCCCGTGACCTTCCTGGCCTGCTTCAAGTCCCCCAAAAGCCTGCACCGCCTCGGCTCCGGCGTTTCCACCCTCTGAGGGCGGCGCTGGGCCAGAATCCGTTTGCGGATGTTCTCCAGAGAGTAGTCCTCGCCTAAATTGCGCACCAATTTCCTGCCATGGGGCCGGTCGTAAGGGCGCACCGTGATGTCTTTCCCCACCTTGATGTCGTAGCCCATCTGCCGCAGGCGGTAAAAAAACTGCCTCTCCGTCATCGACTGGCGGATGGCAGCGTCTACATCGGCTTTGATGAGGGAGAGATAAGTGGGGCGGCCCTCCTGCTCGGCCCGCCATTCCCCGTAGTGTTTGGATTTTCCACGCTTTGGATTTTCAATGACAGAAAGCCCATACTCCCGGCACAGCCGGTCAGATTCCCTCTGCATGTCGAAGTAATCCTTTTCCGTGCGGTGGTATTTGATCCCGTCGAGAAACGAAACCGTGTTCACCACAAAATGGTTGTGCAGGTGGTGGGCCTTGTCTAAATGGGTGGCAACCAGCACCTGGTATTTCTCGCCCCACAATGCCTTTGCCAGCTTCAGCCCGATCTCGTGGGCCATTTCCGGGGTGGCCTCGCCGGGGGCAAAGCTCTGGTAGCCGTGGTAGGCTACGGTGCCTTCCTCCTTGCCGAACCGCTTTTTGACGGCGATCATCTCATCGCGGGCGGTGGTGGGGCTGCAATTCACCCCGGACACAAACCGCTGCATGACGGGCACATCCTCATCGTCCACCGCAATCTTTCCCGTTTTCTTCTGCTGGACGGCGTACTCAATCACATCGGAGAGGCCCTGGGCCTCCTTGCCGTCCATGCCCTGTTTCTCGTAGGCGGCAGGGTTTTCGGTCTTATCCGGGTTTTCGATATAGATGAGAACCTTGCCCAGCCAGCCGTTCACCCGCCAGATAGACGTGGTAGCCATTGCTTTACTCCATAGGCTTTGGCAAAATCACCGCCCTGGTGATGTCCCGGATGAGCTGGTCAAACTTCCGTGTTTCTTCCTCGTAGCGGCGCTCGTCTATGACGCCCAGCACATGGGCTTTCTGGGCGATCTGGTTTAAGTTGTTTCCAATGCCGTGCAACTCCCGTATAAAGTCAAAGTATGCCGGGGGCGGCGCGTCCTGGGGAACCAGGCCGTTTATCAGGTGGCGCAGGTACACCTCGCGGGAAAGCCCGCTGCGCTTCACCTTTTTGTTGAAGGCTTCCGCCTCTTTTTTGTCCAGCCAAAACTGGACGTGTACGTTGCGTTTTCTCATTCCTCCGAATCCTCCTTCCTGCCTAAGCGGTTGATTTGAAGCAGGCACATAATCAGCACGCCGAACACGCCGCCCAGCAGAAACCCAATGGCAAAAAACAATCCTTCCATAGAAAACCTCCGTTCTGATAAAGGGGTATTAGGGGGCGTTCCCCCTAACAAGCTGCCTTTGTGGTATCACAAAGGCGATGCTTGCTGGTACATATACATTCCATTCCCCGCAGGGGAATACCGAACGCCCGAAAAAACAATTCATCGTTCGCCCCGGTCGCGGCTGCGGCCTCTGGGGTAGAACTCCACATCCCTGAAGCTGTCTGCGTCCAGGATATATTCGCCGTTTTTCCATCGCTCTTCCACCATCCGGCGGTCCTCCTCGCGGCTCGCTGCCTCCACCGTGACCGTCATTTCCATCGTCTCTCGAATTGCAATGTCATACTCGTTCATTGGCCTGCACTCCTTTCTGATTCTAAACTTGGGCAACAAAAAAGAGCGCCCTTTTTCAGAACGCTCTCCAATCGGATGTTTTAATTTCATCTTGCCTTTTCCTGTTTTTGACGGCGGCGGGTGGGGATGGCAAGGAGCTTCCGCACTCGGCCCTCCAGGTGCTTCTCAATGGCCTGCAAGTGTTCCTCCGGCAGATTGAGGCTTTCATGCCGTTTGAACCGGAAGCCGATCATCCGCCGAAGCTGCTCTTTCTGTCTGGCCCCCATGACCTCCGCGCACACCTCCTCATAGGAGATGTTGTAGGGGTTGGAACGGGTTTTCGCATACTCGTCCAGATGGGCATAGTCCTCTTTTCCCGCATAGCAGAACAAGGAAAGCCCGTTGTCAAAGACAGGGGCCGGGGCGATAATCTTCCCACTGTGGTTGTCACGCAGAACGCCGAAGTTGCCAAAGTGCCGATCCTCGTTGTAGATCAGCGCGTCGAACACCAGCATACTGCAAAGCTGCTCGGAAAACTCCGTCCCCAGCTTCTCGTACCAGGCAAGGCAGGCAGCTATTCCTCCGGTGCGCACAATCCGCCCAATGGGGATATATGCCGTGTCGATGTTCGTAAACAGCTCACACTTCGAGGCCGTAATGCCTTTCCAGTTCTCCAGATCGTAGTGGACGGCGTTTAACCCCATGGTTTCCGCAACCTGCGACGCATAGTATTCGCAGTAGGGTTCCCGGCCTGCGTTGGACGCGCCGGTGGTGCCGCCTTTATAAAGATAAATCCCGTCCTGCTCCACATAGCGCCACGCTTTGGGCAGCATACCGCCTGTGGTAAGCTCCGGGGAAGTGGTAAATGCCTGACGGCTTCCGCCCGCGCCGGTGTAGGCCACCAGGGCCAGAATCTCGGAAAAGCGGTTTTCATAAAGGTTGTATTGGGAAAACTTCCCCTCAAACCCCTCCGGCACCACCCAATAGCTGTCGTTCAAAGACAGCCCCTTGCAAACGTCAATGATCCCCTTGGTATCGTTATGGCTGAGGCCCAGGGTTTTCAGAATCTCATCCACAAAGGCGCGGTTTTTGGGAATCACCCGCCGCTCCAGCCAGTGAATAACGCCCTCGCCGGTGCGCTCCATATCCAGGGGCAGTAAGTGGGTCTGTTCCTCATTGGTATAAAGGATTTCGGCCACCAGGCCGGACAATCCCTGCTTCTCCATTGAAAAGCGCATAAGCTCCGTGTCGTAGATACGCAGACTGTAAATGTTGCTCATAGGTTCCTCCTTGTCGTCCAAAAGAAGGGAAACGTCTTTCCCCAGCGCGGACGCAATCTTCAAAATCATATCCAGCGTGGGATTCTGCACACCGCTTTCCAGGCGGCAGATATTGGAGCGCTGGGTTCCCACACGCCTTGCAAGCTCCGCCTGAGAAACGCCCTGTTCCAGCCGGGCCTCTACAAGCTGGGCAATAATTTTTTGCCGTCCATGCAGTTCATCCATGTTCTCACCTCGTCTATAATGTTATCATAAAAGATAACATTATGCAAGGCGAATGACAATATCACCTTTCGCTCATCGTTCTTGCTCCTTTCCTTTCGCGCCCCGGATAGGAATACCCAGCCTTCGGCACAGGTAGTCGTTCACATCCTTTCCCCTGGGCGGCGGGCAGTTTTTGACCTCGTATTCTTTGGAGATCACTGTCTGGATGGCTTCGGCGGCCATCCTGCCGGGGCCGTCGTTGTCCAGATGGAGATAGACGGTTTTCACATGAGGATAATCCTCTAAAAAACGGGTGAGGGCCACAGGCAGCTTGCTCTCCGCAATCTTTTTCTTCGGCTGATATACCCCGGCCAAAGACAGCAGGTTGTGCTGTTTCCAGTCGATTCCGTCCAGCCTGCAAAGGCTGGCATAGGACATGACATCAATGGCACACTCACACAGATGGACAGCCGGATTTTTCCCGCAGGCGGGCAGGGCAAAGGAATAGTGCTTGTCGCTGCCGCTTAAATCCCCGTGGAACCGGCCCTCGCTGATCCCTCGCAGGCAGCCAAACCGCGCTTTTCCGGTTTTGTCAAAGCCGACGAACACCACATTTCCATGGCCCTTATTCCGGCTCTCATAAATGCGCCCGGTCTGGACGCAGAAGTCCAGCACCTCCATGGAAATCCCACGGCCTTTGAGGTAGTCCAGCATAGCCTGGTTGTTTGGGGCGGGCGGCGGCAAAAGCAGGTGCTTCGGTTTTTCTTCCCTTGGAACGGACGTAAAGGACGGCGGCGGGGCGGCAGCCCTGCCGGCAACGGCCTCCATTGCCTCCATGAAAGAACAGCCCTTGACTTTGATGAGGTAGTCCAGCGCGCTGTAACCGCCGATCCCACGGGAAAACCAGCACCATTTGCCATTGGAAATACGCAGGCTGTCGTGTTCCCTGGTGCAGTAGACATTGCCGGAAACATGGACAAGCTCCTGCGGCTCACAGGCTTGTAGATAGGTGAACAAGTCCACCTCCCGCGCTTTTTCGATCTCCTCCTGGTTGTAAAAAGGCATAAAAAAATACAGCCCCCTTCCCATAGCCACAAATTAGCTGCCCGCATGGGGCAACCGGCTATGTAAAGGGGGCTGTATTCTTCGGATATGTAAAAGGCCGACTGGACTATTCCAATCGGCCCCGTGAAAGCGTACAATTATTTATTTCATCGCCATGATACAAAGCCGATGCTTTGTTTCGTCATGGTCAACGATAATCTTTGAAAAGCCAGCGTCTTTCAAAAAATTAGAAAGCTGTGCTTTATCAAAAATCTGCAAGCCCTCTATGACATCCAGCCACTTTTCATCACTTCTATTTGTACCGTCAGATTCATTTACAATCAAAAACAAGCCATTCGGTTTTAATACTCGACAGACTTCCCGGAAACTTTCTGTAGGCCCCGGCCAAAAATAGACGGTTTCAAAGGCTGTGGCCAGATCAAAACTATTTTCTGAAAAAGGCAGTGTAGCGACATCTCCCTGCAATACCTGGCACCTCTTATGTTGGATTTCCCGCCGATTGACCTGTTTTGTTTTTTCTACGGACACCTCAGAATAATCCAACGCGGTCAACGTCGCCTTTGGAAAATTATTAAGAAGCTGGGCCGCATTGCGTCCGCCACCGCAGCCTAATTCTATGATCGTCTGGGGCTGGATAGAAGATAAATGCCTTATGCCCCAGTCGGACACCCCCGCATGAGCTTTATTCATTCCGCTTACCATCATCTTTCCTAATATCCCGTCCGGCTTCCGGGTATTACTAAAATATTTTTTTATCAGTCCCATTTTCCTTACCTCTGAAATGAATTAGTTGTAGCTAACCGCTTTTATTATACAGCACTTTTTTGAAAAAGTCCATCTTGGTATGTAAAAGGCCGACTGGATTGCTCCAATCGGCACAGGGGAATCAACGCTCCAATCCCACAACCTTCCGTTCCGGGACTTCTTCGCCCTCATCGGGAACGCTGTCAATGAGCGTCTTGTCTTTCTCATCCACTTTCAGCAGGACGTTCAGTTCATTCAATCGGGCGGTTTTTTCCGCCAGCTCCTCCTCGCGGGCAAAGGGCGCGCCCAATTCAGCGCGGGCATTTTCAAGCTGCCCTTTTGTTTCCTCCAGGCTGCTTTGCTCTGCCTGCAAGCTCCCCGCAAGGTTTTCAAGGGCATTGTCCAGACGGGCGATATTGCCGAACACATCCGCGCCCAGCGTCACCGTATGGGAGAGGGTGCCTTTCAGGGTAATGCGGTACTCGTTGCTGATACCATCATAGGCCAGCACCATGGAAAAGCCCCTGTATTCTCCCAGCAAAACCGCGTCGGAGCCAGTCATTTTGCTGCAAACGTCGATGATAGCTTTGCCAGCGTCCTCTTTTTCGGCATACTGTTTGCCCTCGATCACCATGCCGCAGAAGCCCTCTTGACCTTTCGGATGGGCGGCTGCCAGCGCCACATCCTTCTCATAGCCCGCAATCCGTTCTGTAATCCGAGCGATGTCTGCCGGGTATTCGCGCAGCACCAGCTCCTCCAGGGAATACCGCTGATTGAGATAGCTGGCCTTGAGCATATTGAGCTTTGCCACCTCCATATCCAAATTGCATTTTTCAATGATGAGAGGGTTGCCGGTGGCCAGCGCCTTGATCTCGGAATAGCTGAGGGCCGTTTCGTCCACATCCTCTGCCACTCGGACAGGGGCCTTGCTGGTCATGATCTGAGCAATGAATTTCTGCTTGTTTTCCACAAGCTGGTAAAGGTAAGCGTCAAACGTACCCTCGGTTACATAGCGGAAGATTTCCACCTCCTCGTTTTCATTCCCCTGACGGACAATACGGCCCAGCCGCTGCTGAAGGTCGGAAGGCCGCCAGGGGCAATCCAGATCGTGCAGGGCGATCAGCCTGTCCTGTACGTTAGTGCCAGCGCCCATCTTCTGAGTGCTTCCCATCAGCACTCGTATCTGCCCGGCACGGACTTTCGCAAACAGCGCCTTCTTTTTTACCTCACTGTCGGCGTCATGGATGAACGCGATCTCATCCTCCGGGATACCCTGCTCCATGAGCTTCTTTTTCAGATCGTCATATACGTTGAAAGAGCCGTCTTTGGTGGGCGTGGACAGATCGCAGAATACAAGCTGGGTCGAACGCTGTTCTTTGGTCTGTTCCCAGATTTTGTAGACGTTCCGGGCGCAGACAGCCACCTTGCCGTTTGGGTCGTCGGCAGCCAGCGGGTTGATAAGACGCATATCCAGGGCCAGCTTGCGCCCGTCATTGGTAATGCGCAGCATATTGTCCACATGGGGGTCAACGCCTCCATCCCGGATTTTTTCCGCCCGTTCCGCCAGCCCTTTCACCATCTCCTGCTGAAGCTCGGACGGCTTGATAACCTCTGTGTGAAAGTTGGCCTTTGGCACGGGAAGATGGAGCATATCTGCCGTCTGGATGTCGGCCACCTGTTTGAAAGCGGCCATCAGCTCCGGCAGATTGAAAAACTTGGCAAACCGGGTCTTGGCCCGATAACCGGTGCCTTCCGGGGACAGCTCGATGGCGGTGATGGTTTCTCCAAAGTCGCTGGCCCAATCGTCAAAATGGATGAGGCCCATTTCCTGCAACAGCCCGTACTGCAAATACCGCTGGATGGTGTAAAGCTCCACCATACTGTTCGAGATGGGGGTGCCTGTGGCAAAAATTGTGCCGCGCCCTCCGGTGAGTTCATCCAGATAGCGACATTTCATAAAGAGGTCGGAACTTTTCTGCGCTTCGGTCTGGGCGATCCCGCCTACGTTGCGCATTTTCGTCATTAAAAAGAGGTTCTTAAAATAATGGCTCTCATCCACAAACAGGCGGTCAACGCCGAGCTGCTCAAACGTCACCACATCGTCCTTGCGGCTCTGGTCGTTCAGTTTTTCCAGCTTTGCCTCTAAGGATTTCCGGGTGCGCTCCATCTGCTTGACGGTGTAGCGTTCCGCCTTCTGTGCTTTGGCCTGTTCAATGCCAAACAGGATTTCATCAATCTGCTGCTGTAAAATGGCCTGCTGGCGCTCGGCGCTCATGGGGATTTTCTCAAACTGGCTGTGGCCGATGATAACCGCGTCATAGTCGCCGGTGGCAATACGGCTGCAAAACTTCTTGCGGTTTTGTGTTTCAAAGTCTTTTTTCGTAGCAACCAGAATATTGGCGCTGGGATAGAGCTGGAGCCATTCCGCCGCCCATTGTTCCGTGAGATGGTTTGGCACCACCACAAGCGACTTGGTGCAAAGCCCCAGCCGTTTCATCTCCATGGCGGCGGCCACCATTTCAAAGGTTTTGCCCGCGCCTACCTCGTGAGCCAGCAGGGTATTCCCGCCGTACATAACATGGGCGATGGCATTGATCTGGTGGGGCCGCAGCGTAATTGCCGGGTTCATGCCCTCGAAACGGATATGCTGGCCGTCGTATTCACGGGGACGGCTGGAATTGAAGGTTTCGTTGTAGATGGCGCACAGCCGTTCCCTGCGGTCGATGTCTTTCCAAACCCACTCGGAAAACCTCTGCTTGATAAGCTCCTGCCTGTCCTGGGCGATAGCGGTTTCTTTTTTGTTGAGAACCGGCTTTTTATTGCCATGTTCGTCCTCGATATAATCAAAAACCCGCACATCCTTCTGGTTCAGGGTTTGCTCCAGGATGTGGTAGGCGCTCATGCGCTTGGTGCCGTAGGTGGTGTTAGCCTTGACATTGGCCCGGTCAAAGTTTTTCTCGGTGATATTCCACTGGCCGGTGGACTCGGAGCGCAGGATTTTGATACGATTCTGGGCCTGCCCATAGGGAGTGAGCAGCTCCACCATAAACTGCTGATATACGTCGATAGGAACCCAATTCGCGCCAATACGCACACCGATCTCCCCAGCGCCCAGGTCGTGAGGCTGGACAGCCTCCAAAGCCTCCACCTGTTTACGGGCGGCTGCCTTTTGGCTGTCCGGGGCCGCCTCCAGAAAGGCTTTTGCCATCCGCAGCTTGCGGCGTACATTCCCCGAAAGGTATTCGTCCGCCGTCACGGGGGAAAAGGCTTGCAGGCTGAGGGAAGCTCCCCGCAGCCTGTCCGGGTTTTCCGGGCCTTCGATGTTGCGGAAAATCACGCCGGAAAGCTCGGCCTCCAGTTCCTCCGGGGATTTGCCGGAAAGCTGGGCCATATACTCCATGTCTACACGGGCTTTCTCTGCAATCGAAACAGCCAGGGCCTCGCTGGCGGTGTCCACGCTGGTCACAGCCACATGGGGCCGGATGGTGCGTTTGGTGAACATATCCGTTTTTCTTTTTAGGCTGCCATCTTCGTCCAGCACCTCCAGAGAACACAAAAGGCAATAGCTGGAGTCCTCCGAAAAGGCCAGTTTATTGCCCCGGCTGCTGATAAGGCCGTATTTTTTTGTGAAGCTGTCATACAGGGTATTGAGCTTTGCCTGCTCCTCTTTGACGTCTGCGTCCGGATAGCCTTCGGTCTGGTAGTCGATGAGCCGGCGCACACATTCCCGCAGCTCGATCATGCCCCGGATTCGGTTTTCCGCCGTCACGGATACCTCCAAAGGGTGCATACGGCTGTTTTCCCGATAGTACACCTGTCCATCCACAACGGTATAACTAAAGTTCCTGACATTCGGGTCGGCGGGGATGGAGCGGTCTTCCTCCTCGTCCAGTTCCTCCAGCTCGTAGGGCTTGATCTCCGCCTGCAAAAACTGGACGGCTTCGGCAAGCAGCTCTGACAGGTCGGCCCCCTCGCGGGCTTTGCAGGCGCTGTCCGGGCCAAACCGCGTGGATTCCATCACCATGTCGCCTAAAACCATCTCCGGGTGCTGCACAAAATAGCTGTTCATGCGGATGCCGTTTTCATCCGTATCCAAATGCAGCCAATCCGGCTCCAAATCCGTGATATGGTCGCGCTTTTGCAGAAAGAGGATGTCGCTGGTGACTTTTGTTCCGGCATTTTGCTTGAAGGTGTTGTCCGGCAGGCGGATAGCGCCAATCAAATCGGCGCGCTGGGCCAGATATTTGCGGACGGCAGAGTTTTCCTTGTCCATGGTTCCCTTGCTGGTAACAAAAGCAATAACCCCTCCGGGCCGCACCTTGTCCAGCGCCTTCCCAAAGAAATAGTCGTGGATGAGCCAGTGGTGCTTGTCGTACCGCTTATCTATCACCTTGAAATCCCCAAAGGGGACGTTGCCCACCGCTACATCAAAGAAGCTGTCGGGCATTTGCACCTTTTCAAAGCCGTTCACGGAAATGCTGGCATTCTGGTAAAGCTGCTGGGCGATTCTGCCGCTGATACTGTCCAGCTCCACACCGTAGGTTTTGCTGCCTGCCATATCTGCCGGGAGAAGCCCCAAAAAGTTGCCGGTGCCGCAGGATGGCTCTAAGATATTGCCCTGCTGGAAGCCCATCTGGGAGAGAGCCTTGTAGATTCCCCGGATGACAACGGGCGGGGTATAAAAGGCGGTGAGGGAGCTGGCCCTTGCCGCCGCGTACTCGTCCTCGTCCAAAAGGCTTTTCAGTTCCTGGTAATGGGGGCTGGTTTCTTCAAAGCAGTCCGCAAGGCCACCCCAGCCCACATAGCGGGATAGCGCCTCCTGTTCTTCCGGGGTAGCCAGCCGTTCCTCGGCCTCGATCTGCTTCAAGGTACGGATGGCGGCTGCGTTAGCTGCATATTTTTCGCTGGGTGTGCCATGCCCCAGGGCGTCATCAGTGATATGAAAATCATGGCGCTGTTCCCTGGGGATTTCCGGGTGTAGAGGGGCAAAGGTCACGCGCTCACGGCGGGGGCGCTTGGGCAACTGCGGGAGCATTCTTTCTTTTAGAGGTTGTAATTCTGCCTGTTCCTCTGGGGAGAGAGCCTGTGCAGCTTGCTCGATTGCATATTGATTGGGGAAGTTCCTGAAAACGCACAGCCATCTGTTTTCATGAATGTCATAGACGGCAGCGCCCTCGTAGGCAAAGTCGCTTTCCCCCTCCATAACGCCGTCCACATACTTCTGTGCAGCCTGTTCCGCTTCTGCAAGCGTTTGATACCTCTGCTTGTCTACAAACCCTTTCTCCTCGTTAGGATACACGACTACTTGATAAGGCGGGGCCATCAGGCGGTCATAGCGCCCTATATCCTCCGGGGCAAGCCATTCCGGTTTTTCAGGGAGAGCAGCATATAATTCCCGCATTTTATCAAGATGCGTTCTTACATATCCAGACCAAAGGTGCTTTTCCGCCCGTTTGCCAGCCCCCAGAAAGTAATCGCAGTCGGCTTTTAGGCGGCTCAACAGCCGGTAATTCTCCTGAGAAGCCGGATCACCGTTAAAAATGTGGATGGATTCCAGTTCTTCCTCTGAAGCAGAGATAAGGTTATCAAAGACCAGTTCCTCCAGCTCGTTTTGGATGAGTTCCTCCAGGCTCTTGTACTGCCTGCGCTCCAGGAATTCGCCGTTCAGATACCTCTCTATGCGGAAGTTGACCAGATCAGCGTTGACCTGGATGGGGATTTTCTCATCTGTAATAGTGGTGTAGGCAAGACCCACATTCCCCAGGTCGCTGAAATCAGCAGGCTCGTTGTATTCATCCTCACAAAACTCGTTAATCAGATCCTTTGCCTTTTCCAGAAGTTCTGTATCCGGTTCCTCTGTCAAAAACTCACGCTCAATAAAGCCTGCAATTTCCCGGTTGCTTCCTTCGCCTCCGTGGGCTTGGTATTCGGCAATGCCGTCTGCGATCAATTCTTCGGAAGCCACAAACCCAGCTTCTTCCAGATACCCCGCAATTTCTTCCCGCTGGGCCTGTTCCGGGGTGAGTGCCGGGGGCAGCTCCTCCATTTCTTCTATACAAAGGGTGATGTCTGCCGCGATTTCTTCCTCCGGGTCGGCATGGTCGAGGAAAGATTGCAGAAGCCTTCGGATTTCCTCACGCCGGGCCGGGTCATGGAGCTGTTCTGCAATGGTTTCTACTGCCTGCGCGTCGGTATCCCCATAGCCCATCCGGGAGCCGTCAAACTCGCCAATAAAATACAGCACTTGGGCCGCCAGCTTGGAATAGGGGTCTGCGGCTTCTTCTTTTTGGGGTGGTTCCTGCACTTTGGGCGGCGTGTGAAACACGGGCGCGTCCTGAGTGGCGGAAACCGTCATTTCTGAGGTGTCGGCAATATGCTGAATCTGATCCCGCACCGTCTGGGGCATTTCCTCATCATAAAATTGCACGGTGCGGTCGGGGGCGATATGGGCCACCGTTTTGTAATCCCCGTGTTCTTCCTCCAGCCTGTTCCAGACAGTGAGGCCGTTCCCCAGATGTCCATAGCCCAGGTCATAGGCTTTTTCCGGGGGCATGGCGGGGGCCGCAGGCTCCTTGTGTTCCGCAAAGAGGGTAAAAGTACCCTGCCGGAACGCAGAAAGGTTTTCAAAGGCTGTTTGCCGCCACTTATACATCCGGTCGTCCTGCGGGGTGGCTTCCCACACCGGCACCATCATCTGGTAGATTTCCTCCACGCGGGCCGGGTCGTCAAGCTGCGGCTCGATGAGCTTCACCGCGTCCCAATAGTCAAAGCCAAACGGATAGGGGTGCGGCTGCTCCTGGGGTACGTTCTCAAAGAAAGTGTGGATGTTCCGGGCAAGCTGGTGTTTTTCATACTGCGGCATAGCGGCCCGGTCATCCTCGGATAAAAACCGCCCCTGGGCGATCATGGCGCTGACGCGCTTTTCCACCGCGTTCCATTTCAGCTCCACCTTGGCGTAAGGCTCTGTGATACTGCCATGGCTGAAATGGACGCCCTTGCCGGGCTGATAGGTCACGTTGTCATTTCCGCCATGATACCCGCTGTATTCCCCATGGTAATTCTTTAAGAAATCCTCGCGCTCCCTGCGGTCTGTGTGGTTGCGGTAAAAGGAATACACTGCCAGCCGGTAGTCGGTGCTGCGTTTTCCTCCGCGCAAAAGTCTGTCAATCTCATCCATGGAGATATACAAACGCCGCTGAGGGTCATAACTTTCAGCGGCGGTAAAGTGCAGAGGTTCCCGCTGTAAATCTGTAAGCTGTGCTTGCAGCACAAGAGGCCGATAAAAACGGAAACGCAGAATGTCCGGGTTATCCTGATAGGCTGCGGCAAACGCTTCATATTCGGAGAGGATGGCCTGTAAGCTATCTTCCCGGCCTAACAGCCCTGCGATTTCCTCCACTGCCTCCGGGAATCCACCTGGTTTATCATAGATGGCTCGCAATGAGGGGAAAAACCGCTTTTCTTCATCCTCAATGTCACGGAACATCAGCAGCAGCCGGTCGGCCAGGTCATGGATTTCATAGTGATCTACTTGGTCAAGCTCGCTCTGGGGCATATACCGCCCCAGCTCCAGCAGTTCCCGGATACGGGCTGCCGCCTGTTCCCAGGAGATAAGCGTGGCGCTGGAACCCTGGGCGCTCTCGCCCCCGGCTATGCGGATTCCTTCGGCATTGTACCAGACAGCATACTTGCGCCCATCCAGACAGAAGCCCGCGCCGTTTTCCCCATAGTGTTCTGCAAGGAAACGGGCGTTGTCTGGCTTATCCTTTTTGAAATAGGCGCAGATGGTGAGGCGGCTGTTCTCATGGTTGGAGCCGATACAAAGTGCCTCATCGATCACCTGCTGGGGCAGCGCATGAGAAAAGAGGGAAATCTGGTTTCCGCCTTCCGACTGCGGCTGGCTGAAAACTCCAAAATCAAAGAGGGACATCTGCTGGCCCTCCTGTGTGGGGAGCTTGCGGATGTCCGTCTGGATAAAGTATTCTTTTTTGTCGATGAGCTGGGCTGTCCATTCCGCCACCAAACCCCAGGAAAACACGGCTTCTTTGGTGCGAGATGGGTAAGAGCCTTCCCACATGAGCAGCCCGTCCTCCTGCGGCTTATACCCCAGGCGCTGCCCATCTGCAATGATTTCGGTGTACCTGTCCTGGTAAGCCGTTTTCAGATAATCGGCCCGTTCCTGCGTATCCTGGTGGACGGAGAAGAAAAGCTCGATCTGCTGTTTCTTATACTTGAGGTCATCGTCCTTATTGGCGATAACGGCCATGATCTGCTTTTCATCCAAAAAAGCGGGCAGCTCTGGGCTGTCCGCTTCCTCTGCATTTAGGGTGCTGGGCTGTTCCGGTTCGGAAATTAGTTGTAAATCAGCTCTTTCAGTATGATCTCCTCCGCTGCGTTCTGAAGGTTGTTCATCAGCCCTACCCACTTCATCGGGTCGCGCTCCTTCAGCTCCTCCGTCACGCCGTTCTCTTTGGCCATCTGTGTCACCATCTGCTCCATCTGGCGCTGGGCCGTCTGCTCGATCTCCGCCAGATGGCTGGAGAGCTGCCCGCTGGTCAACAGGTTCGTGTAGGTGATCCTGCGGTGTTCTTTCAGAAACTTCTTCCGAAGCAATGCGTATTTCCCAGAGGGAGCCTCCGGCTCCTGCGGGGGCAGAAGGTTCGGCAGGTTGTAGTCGCCCTGTCTCGTGTATGTGATCCCGTTCATTCTCAAAACTCCTTTCTGACGGCTGGTTTCTCTGTTCAGTTACAGCATACTGGATTTGCGGCTGGCCTGCAAATGTGCGATTCTCTTTTTGGGGCTGTCTTTGCAGGGCGAGGACGGTGCGGGAAATCTCGGAAAGGCACATCTGGGAGATGTCGCCGGTGGCCACGCCCAGGGCGTTGAGGGTTTCCGGCGTGTTAAAATTCAGCACATCCCGGAAATCCTCATCCTCAAAGGTTCCGGCAGGGTCAAGGCCGCAGCGCACCATGAGCATATATCCAATGCTGTTTTCCAGGGCCTTGCGGTACAGGACTTCCACGTTGTATTCGTCCAATTCCTCTAAAAAGCTGCCTTCCGTAACGGTTTTCAGTTCGGAGAGGTAGTCCTGGATGTTATCCTCCACTGCGTTTTTCGCCGCAGAGAGCAGGGCCGCGCCCAAATCCTCCTTATGCTCCAGCTCGCCAAAGCTGTTCTCCAGCGTTTCGATGATTTCCGGTTCATATTCCGGCCTCACAGCCCAAAGAGGGATGGACTGGGGGAAGTTCCCCTCATGGGTGTCGGAAATGTCAAAGTAATATTTCAGCCGGGGCCTGCCCGTATGCTCGCCGTCAAAAACAGCAATGCCATTCGCGCCCCGGTTTACCCAGCGCCCAAACCGTTTATTCCATCGCTCGATCTCCAGGACGGCGGTGGCGTCCGGGCGCTGGGCATAGACAAGCAACTGCTCATCAAAGGAAAGACGGTAGTTGCGGCAGGCTGAGGCAAGAAATGCCTGCCACTGTGCCGGAGCTGTCACACTTCGCTGGGTTTCATGGTACAGCTCCGTCAATGCTTTGTATCGTATCGCCATCGGTTGCACCTCCTTTTTTGTTATTCTTTTTCTGTGTTTTTCAGCTCCGCGCTGTAATCTCGATCCGGGTCATACTGCCTGCAAAGGGTAAGCAGAAGCAGCCAGATGGTTTCTCCGGCTTCGCTGGGGTACAGCCGCAGATCCACGCAGGACGCTCCATATCCATCTGTAAAAGGCGTTCCGTAGGCCATACATTTGGAGAACAGCCGTTGTGCCATCTGGCGGTATTCCTCATACGGATTGTTTTGGGCGTGTTCACGCAGAAGCGTAAGCAGAAGATTAAACCATGTGGTGTGTGTTTCCAGTTTTACGGGCGGCAGATTTGCCATTTTTCTCACCTACCTTTCCAATGACGCAGCTTTGCGCTGTCGGGATTTGACTGGTTGACCCTGCTCATCGTAGTTTTTGGGGTCTGCGGCAGGGGTCTGCCATCCGAACATGGAGCCGGCCAGCATGGCGGCCTCCTGCGCTTTGGTGACACCGTTTTTCACATTGCAGTCATCCGCGAACTCCCGATTCTGTCTGGCGTCGGGGGTTGAAAAATCATAGCAGGGGCTGTATCCATTTTCACCCCTGGTTAGGAGAATCAGTTCCCCGGATGAAGGAAGTACGCTGAAGCATTGTGCAGGCAGAGAGGAGCGTAGGGGAATGACGGTGCTGCCGTTTCGTTCCATCATCTCAGCGAATTGATAGACATGACAGAGGTTATCCCATCCACCGCCAATCTCCATATGGCACTCGTCAATATACCGGCAGCTTCGGTCAACATGACTGCCATCGGAACGCTGAATACGGATGTGGTCGCCGTCTGGAATACGGAACAGCTCCCTGCCGCTGGAAGCCATAAATCGAATGCCTTCTTGGGCCTTCTCTATGTGGTGTTCTAAAAACCGGGCAACGTAGGCGTAGAGGTAAAAGTTATAATCTCCATAGTTGAGATTACACCGCAGCATATAGGTGTGCTGGGACGTTTGCACCTTAAAACCATACTCGGTGCAGTAGTTCCCCTCAAATTCAGCCTCTGGATGTTGACAGCAGAACCTGTTCATGCTGGCCCGGCTACAAAGCAGCCCATCCTTTTCCCGCAAGGCGTTGACCACTTCGTCAAACTCCGCCTTGAACTCACCGTCCTTATATTCCTTTCGGCGGTCGAACCAGGAAGTATAAAACTCTTGCCCAGCGCCAAAATCCCCGCGCAGATAGCCGATACAGCCCGTTTGACCCTCGATCTGACTGCTCTGGCTGTATGCGTACAGCCGTTCCTCCGGGGTCATGCTGGTAATTTGAAACTTCATCATCGTTCACGCTCCTTGTGTTTTGCAGTTTTTGAGTGGGGAGTCCGCGCCTTTTCCGCCCTCATCTTTTCCCGTGCCTGCCAGTATTCCGGGTGGAAGGTTTGCAGGCTGTCGTTAATCACAGCCTCGTATTCCCCAGGGGCAAAATACTCGTTGACAGGCGCTTGATACAGCCCTCTGTCCATCAGCTCCCGCAAAGCCACCGGCGCGGCGCAGTCCTCCTCAAAGCAAAGGTAGCCGCGCTCCATAAAGCCGCAGGTCTTGGCCTCCTTGCAAAGCACCTTGTCCGCAAGCTCCCGGCTGACCATAACCCCGCCATGGCCTGCGGTGCTGACGGAATAAGCGCCGGGGCAAAGGGTGTGGCAGGTCTGGATTTCTCCCCAGGGGGAATCGGCGGGTTCCAGCTCCATCTTGTTGGGATCAATGCCGCGCTGCTCCAGATATTGAACCTCCTCATGCGCCCGCGCTACCAAATCCTTTTGCGCGTCAAACAGGCTGCTGAAATAGTGGCCCCAGTAGTAATCCGTCCGGTCTTTGCATTTCCAGGTAACGAATTGCTGAGGCGCTGTCAAATGGACGCCCAATACAAACTCGCTTTCGCCCACATGGCAGGAATCCGTTATGACATATCCTGCATTTTCTCTGTAATCCATCATCGTTCACGCTCCTTATTGGTTTTCTTTTGAGCCTGTTCCTGCTGGATGGCAGTAAGCCCATGCCTGGCCCAGCCGGGAAGGTTTTCCGGCTCCATCGTTCCCATCACATCCATGCGCTCATACCGGCTCTCTTTGCCGGTATAGAGATCAATGCAAAAACAGGCGGTGCCCCGGCTGTGGGGAGAAGCGCCAAAGCCGCCCGTGCAGAGCTTGAGTTGATGGGTTGCCCTGCGGTATTCCCGGCGCAGCACATCCGGCTTTACCACCACGATTTTTCCATGCAGATCATCCTCACCGGAAAGAGGGGTGCAGCTCTCCGCTGTGATAAGGCGGTCGTTTATGCCCTGTATGCGGGGCTTGTTCAGTTCTATGCGGGTTTTCTGCGCTTGCTCGGCAACCCGCCGGCCGAACAGCTCTGCAATCTCTGGGAAATCATCACTTGCCATCACTTCGCTGTATTCTGCAAACAAAGCATTTTGACGGCAAAAGGCGCACATATACTTCATGCCGGTTTCATCCCGTGGATTTTCCCCCAGAACAATCTCCCGGTCGCCTATATGCAGCCCTTGGATGATCTCATAATCACCGGCCATGCGTTTTTCCTGTAAATCATCGTTCATCTCTTTGCCTCCGTTTCGCTCAAAATAAACGCCTTGATTTCCTTTACACTGGCGAAATCCCGTTCATCCCCTGTGAGGTAGCGCACCGCCTCCTGCCATTGAGAGAACGGATAGGCATTTTCCTCCATCCGGCGTAGGTCGGACAGCGCCATCCGGCGCAGGAACGGTGCAAGATTGAGGTCGGAAATGTAGCAGCCGCGCCGGGCCGCCAGGACGTCCAATATATGCAGCTCGCTCATGGGCGCACCTCCATCCCTCCCGCCTCTTTCAGAAGCTCCTCCACCAGCCTGCCGCTGCGGATTTTGTTGCGGTCGGCCAGCACCTTGTTCTGGACGCACAGCACCGCCCGGATGTTGGGGACGGTAATGCCGGGGATCTCCACCATCTCCTCCGGGGTGACGGTGAGAAGCTGCACCGGGGAATAGCCCGCCTGGGCGAAAATGCGGAACAGCCGCTGTTCAAATGGTTCTTTCATCTGCCATCAAGCTCCTTTCCAGTTCTTTTTTGGGTATGTAAGAGGGGCGGCCCCGTATGGCCGCCCCTGTGGCTTCTGCTATTTCTTCCGGCTTCTGATTTTAAGGAAGATCAGCCCGCCGATGATGAAAAGAACAAGCCCGATGGCAATGATTGCTTTTAATTCCATGATGATTTCCTCCTGACACAAATTCAAACCGCCTTATTCAGCGGATTTGTTACCCTTTTTTCTCTTGTTCACATATCCCAGAATACCCAGCGTGGCAGCGCCCGCAGCGGACACGCCCATGAGGGCCATCCAAAGCCACGGCTTGCTGTCATCGCCGGTTTTCGGTGTGTCGCGCAGTTCATTGTGCATTTGCGCCACAGTGGTCTTATCCGCCAGGATTGTCACCGTCTTATCCGCAGGCAGCACATAGCTGGCGCTGGCCCCGTCCGACACCTCGGACACGGTGTAATCGCCTACGCGCAGGCCCTCGATGTGGATTTCACCGTTTTTATCGGTTTTGAAGGTCTGGTCGTAACCGTTCGCGCCCGTCACGCGGAAGGAGAAGCCCTCCACCTTGCCGTCGCTGGATGTCTTTTCAATCCGCAGGGAGCCGGTCTGGGCCGCGTTGACAAAGCCTTTTCCGGCCTCGTTCTCTACCTCGTAGATTTTGCCGTGTTCGGCGATCTCCACATAGTAGGCGTTTTCATCCAGCAGGAAGCCCTCCGGCGCTTTGGTTTCCTTTACGAACACGCCGCCGTAGAGGATATGGGCCATCTCATAAATGCCGGTGCTGGTTTCCTCCATCTTGCCCAGCAGTTCGTCGCCCTCGTCCAGCTCCTTATTTCCATTGGTATCGCGGTACACCTCGAACTCGGCCCCGGTGAGCTTGTTGTCCGGGTAGTCCTTATCCACTTTCGTGAGCCGCAGGTTGCCGTAAATGCGCTCGTTGGCAAGGGAGATTTCCACTACCTGCCCATCTTCCTCCACAGTGACGGGGATGACCTCATCAGAGAGAATGAAGCCTGCCGGGCTTTCCAGCTCTTTTAATACCCAATCCCCAAAAGGCACATCCGCGAAAGAGAAGCTGCCGTCCTCCGCAGAGGTGGCGGTGGCAAGGGCGTTTTCTGCGGTAAACTCGGTTTCATCGCTCTGAAAGAGGCCGATCACAGCCCTGGAAAGGCCCGTGCCATTCTCATCGGTTTTGAGGCCCCGGATTTCACCGCGGATCAGCTCATTGGAAACAGCCTCGCCATTGTTGGCGGCAATCTCCACCACGGCCAGGGAAGGCCCGCCGTATTCAAAGCTGAACGGGAAGGTTTCACCATTCAGCAGGTAATGGCTGTCGGTGGACAGCTCCTTCAGATAGAAGCTGCCAAAAGGCAGGTCGGTCTTGCACATGGCCTGGCCGTTCTCATCCACAGAAACGATTTCCAGAAGCCCGTCTGCCGGGATGATGGAGCCGTCCGCTGCGGTGATGTCCTCCTGGGCATAGAGGCCAAAGGTAACAGCGGTGATTTCGCCATTCATGCCAATACCAAAGGTTTCATCCTGCTCCAGTACCTTGTCAAGCGTCACAAGGGCTTTCTGGCGCTGGTTGTAGAAGCTGGCAGAAGTTTCGGTGATTTCGACTTCCTGGCCTGCATACACAAGCTCCACCTCGGTGATATTCTCGCCGGTGTCCGCCATGCCGTGGGGGAACTCGATTTCTTTCACCTGGAATTTGCCCAGGTAGAGAGGCTGGCTCTGGGCCGTCCCGTCCTCCCCGGTGGTGATGGTGTCCACCACTTCGCCCGCAGAATAGCGCAGGGTGCCGTCCGGCGTGTAGACGTCCTCCAAAGCTGTGATCTCAAACACCGCGCCCGGCAGGCCGGTCACTTCGTACACCGGCTGATAAACGCCCTCGTTTTCCTGCACGGATGAGAATACTTCGCCGGTTTTGCTGACCTTGATAACGCCTTTCTGGGCCATGTTGGACTTGGTGACTTCGATGACTGTCACGCCGCCCTCCTCGGTAGAATTGTCCTCGGTCACATCAAAATACACAGGGGTGCTGTCCAGCACATAGCCATAGGGGGCCTGCACCTCCACCAGCGAATAGCCGGAGCCATACTCCAGCTTTTCCGGGGTGACAAGATAGCCCTCGGCATTGGTGTAAAAGGTATCAATCGTGGTGGGCGTCGGATAGGTGAAGGTCATTTCCACCTTGCTGCCATCCGGGCGGTAAATCTGGAAGCCTGCGCCCGCATAGGGGATGGTGACGCCGGTTTCCGCGTCCACCTTGACTACTTTTATATAGCTTTCAAAGGCTGCATTGTTGATGAGATAGCGGTAGGTCTGCCCGTCCTGGGAGATATACACCTCAAAATCATCCATCAGCTCCCGGCCCTCCCAGCCTTTGGTCTGATGGACGATATACGTTCCATAGGGCAGCTTTTTCGACTGCGCAAAGCCATTCTCATCACAAACAAGAACATCGCGCTCGGAGTCCTTTGCCGCGTCATAGCTGCCCGCAGCTTTCAGATAGATTTGGAACTCTGCGCCTTCCTCCGGGGTTTCAATTCCTGTTTCGCCATCGTCCGTGTGTTTGATGATGGCAATATCCCCCTTGATGATCTGCTCTGTCACATCATTGGCGGTATCATTCAGCTCAATGGTGTATAGCTCCGGCTCCGCGCCCACATGGTGGATGGTGGAATCCACAAGGTAGCCCTCGCTGGGATTGATTTCACGGATCGTCCAGTCGGAGTCGCAGACATAATAGCCGGTGGTGAACTGACCATTCTCGTCGGTCGTAAAGCTGTCGATGAGGGTATCGCCCTTATACAGCCCGTAGGTCGCTCCGGCAAGGGAGCCGTCGCCCTGGGGCGTTCCTGTTTCCACATCGCTCTTGGTGACGGTGACACGGAACTTTTTGAGGATATTGTTCACGGTTTTATCCGTGACCTCATTCCATTCGATGGTAGCTGTCTGGGCCTCCGGCACCACATAGCGGATGGGGGTATCCACCTCCTCCAGCACATAGCCCGTGCCGATCAGCACGTTTTCAAACCTTGCCACTCCTGTGGAATCCGTCACCGCGTACTCATCCACCGGCAGGCCGGAGAGGGATGTGCCGGACAAGTGGAAGGTCATGCCCTCCGCCAAACCGTCCTCGCTGGTTTTGGTAACTTCCAAACTGCCACGCTTGAGAACATTGTTAAAGGTCACGGTAGCCGTCTGGCCGCTGACGATGGTGACGCGCTGGGTGGCCTGGGGTTCATATTTGTCAATGGACTGCTCGGTTACGGTGTAAACGCCGGGATTGAGGTCGGTAATGTCGATTTCACCTGCGGCATTGGTGGTTTTGGTGGCGTTATATCCCTCGCCGGTGATGGTAAAGGAAATCCCCTCCACCTTGCCGTCCTCGGAAGTTTTGATTAACTTCATATTGCCGGTTTTCACTTCCAGATTAAGGTAGCCTACCATCTGGTCGGAAACCGTCGTGCCGTAGGTGGCAAAGTCCTGGGTGCCGCCCCCGGTCACGCCGTCCGTCCAAACCACCACGCCGCTGCGCTGGGCGCTGATCTTTTCCGCTTTCACGGTTACAGAGCCTTTGAGGGCCTGGCTGGATGTGATGGTGAGCTGGCTGCCGTCTACGGAGAAATTCAGCCCTGCGGTGCTGCTGCTAAAGGTATAGTCCCCCAGTACACCGTTGGTATCTGTAAGTGTGGCAGAATACTTTTCTCCATCCCATTTCAGCTCATAGGCTCCCGCGTCGGCGGTGCTGCTGAAAAAGCTGGGCAGCATGGTATGGCGCTTCACCGCGCTTTCAATCGCGGAATACTGGCTGAAAATCTGGCTGCGCAGGGGATGTTCCGCGCTGATATATTCCGTTACATTGTTTTTCCCCTGGGCGTTGGCGTCCACATGGTTGAACTGGCTGTCACGCTCGCCCACGATGGTTTCCCAGACTAAAAGCTGGGTGGCGATATATCCGGCCATCTGGTTCGCATGATCGGGGTTGCTGCTCATCCATGAGGTGCTGGCGTTGCCCTGCCACCCATAGGTCATAATGCGCCCGATATACTCTTTGATGGTGTTGGGTGGAATCGTCGGATTGAGGCTTGAGGGGTAGTTATCCCAGAAATCCTCGCCGCGCCCCGTATATTGGTCGCCGGAATGGACGCCGATTCCAGGCTCGATACAGTAGATAGCGCGCCCGTTGTATGCGTCCTGGGTGTGGACGGAAAAGTGGGTGCCTGCGCTGGTTGACCATCCGCCCAGAAAGTTGAGGGCCGGATGGCCCCAGCCTGCTTTATTGGGGTCGTTTGCACGGGGAATATCCACCATATACGTCGTCATGGTTTCTCCTGCGGCAAACGCCGTAACACCTGTCCCCGCAAACATACCCAGGCACATGAACAGCGCCATGAGCAGGGAGAGAGGCTTTTTCAGTGTTTTCATCTTGTTACCTCCTTGAAATGGCCGCAAAAAAAGCACATCGCTTTGGATGTGCTGCTTACGGCTGGATTCGTTTACGTTCTAAAAAAGAGAGGCGCGCCCGAATCGCTGCCTCTTATCCGCCCTTCCACACAACCCCACACGTCTGTTGAAAAGAAGCCTGCCAGGGCTTTCTATCATCTAAGGCTCTGGATATATCTTCTTTTTTAGGCTGTTTAGGTTGTCTGGAAGGGGTGAGGTGTGGAGAGGGGAAACCTGCAAAGCCAGGCGTTTTCCTGCAAATGGGCGCACTTCTCCCTTGTGAGTAAGGTTATCGCTCTAAACTGCGTTGGCGTTTTCGATACAGCTCCAGCGCCTTGATGATGGTATCCTCAATCTTCTGCGCGGGCGTCCCCGGCGCAAAATATTTGTTGATCCGCTCCTTTGGGATTTTGAATTGTTCTTTCTGATTGGGCTTTTCCTCCTTCATAATGGAAACAAGCGCGTCCTTGGCTAATCGTTCCCCGCCTGTCTTGGCTTCGGACATCTGACGCATTTTGATGGCCTGGGCGTGGGACGGGGTACAGTCCAGTTCGTCCATGATTGCAAACAAGTCGGCCTGTTCCTCTTTTCGCAGGTAGGACAGCTCCACCGCAGGCCGCAGGGCGATTTGCAGCGTTTCCGGGTCTTTCAACACCGAATTGTCCACCAATTCCAGAATTTCCGGGATGAGATTGGTGAGGCGGATAAAACGAAACACTTGATCTCTACTTTCACCACTTTGTCGTCCGAGTTGCGCCGCTGTATCTAACTTTGTCGCCACTGGCGATAAAGTTAAATCCGTCCTCTGTCCCTGCCTTTTCATCGCGTCCAGCTTCATTTTGTAGGCGAACGCCTTTTCTGAGGGCAGGATTTGTTCCCTTTGCAGGTTGGAATCCACCATAATGATCGTGGCTTCATCGTCGGTGAGCTGCCGCACGATACAGGGGATTTCTGTGAGGTTTGCCAGCTCCGCCGCCTTTTTCCTGCGGTGTCCGGCCACCATCTCATAACCGCCGTCCGGTTTGGGCCGCACTAAAGCTGGCACCAAAACGCCGTACTGCTTCACGCTCTCCGTCATTTCCTGCATGGCAGCGTCCATCCGCACCTTAAATGGATGATTAGGAAAATCGCTGATTTCCGAGGGATTGAGGTTGATGACTTTTTCCAGGCGCGCCTCCGCCCGGCTTTCTTCGGTGCTGAACAGGTCATCGGCTGAGGGAAGATTGAAGTTTAGCGCGTTGTTTTTCGCCATCTGCCAGCACCTCCTTTGAAAACTCTGCGTAAGCCTGGGCCACCTTGCTGCCTTTGTCATAGGCGTAAATACTCTTGCCTGCGGCGCTGATTTCTGCGGCTTTGATTGCCACGGGGATTTCGGAACGATAGATTTTCAGAACGCTCCCGTAGCTCTGCCGCAGGGTATCCGCCGTCTGGCGGGCCAGATTGGTGCGTCCGTCCACCAGGGTGAGCAGCACTCCGTCCACCTTTAAGGCCGGGTTGATCTGACGCTTCACCTTGCCTATGGTTTTGATAAGCTGGGTCATGCCCTTTGCGGGGAGATAGTGGGCCTGGACGGGGATAATCACGCTGTCCGCTGCTGCCAGAGCGTTAATGGTAATCATACCCAGGGACGGCATACAGTCGATCAACACCACATCGTAGTTTTTCTTTGCCTCATTGACATAGGTGCGCAAAGTGACCTCCCGGCTCATGGCGTTTACCAGACTGACTTCCAGCTCCGACAATTCGATGTTGGCAGGCATAAGGTCTACGCCCTCGCTGTGGTGCAAAATGCCCTCATCCGTGGTGAATGGCTCATCACGGATGATTTTTCCCATGACGGTGGCAAGGGTGGTCTGCAAGCTGTCCTGATCTTGCCAGCCCAGGCAGGTGGTGAGGTCGCCCTGTGGGTCTGCGTCGATGAGCAGCACCTTTTTCCCCAGACGTGCAAGTCCAATGCCCAGGTTGACCGTCGTGGTCGTTTTGCCTGTGCCGCCTTTCTGATTGGCTAATGCGATCACACGGCCATTCTTCGGGCGGCTTCTTTGTTCCGGCATTTTCATGTCCTCCTTTTCCATAGATTTAGCCGCCCGTTGGCAAGACGGACGGCTATGTACGCGGGAAATCTGAAAGACGGGCATGAAAAAAGGCCGTCTTATCTAACAGCAGATAAAACGGCCCTTTTCGGACGGGGATATGTAGTTTTTATACTTTCTTCACCGGGGCGCACATTACCTTGAGCAAAAGTTCGTCGATACAGCCGGTGTCCCGGTTTTCTTTCAGCATGGCGTTGCGCAGGTTGTTAAGGCTCTGGATCACAATGCGGTTCTCTGTGGGGGTAAGATATATTTTAAGTTTCCGCTTTTTCATTTGACACGCCTCCTTTGTGCCTCCATTGTATAGAAAGGGGAGCATTTTTACAAATGTGCGAATACTTTGCAACTTGAATCATAGAAAAAATCTTATGTAAAAGACAGAATAAACTGTATTCGGTTTAGTCAAACCTTGACAAACCCGGCCAAACCTTCCAAAAGAAAATCCAGGAATAACAGACCGTAAAAGCTGGCTGTCACAGGGGAGAAAATCCCTCTCAAAAACGGCCCGATTTCGGCTCCCAGTTGCCCCATTTTTTAATCATAACGGGGTCAAAAATGCCTGTTGCCCCATTTTTAATCAAGAAAAATGAGGTCAAAACCGTTCAAATCCGAACAAAATTAGAGAAACAAAATCAGCGTTTCGAGAATAGAAAAAGCCCGGAAAACCGCATGGTTCCGGGCTTTTTGAACATTTTTGAATTGGTTTGTCGGGCCTGTTATCTCTTAGAGAACTGAGGCGCGCGACGAGCTGCCTTGAGACCGTACTTCTTTCTCTCCTTCATTCTCGGGTCGCGGGTCAGGAAGCCCGCCTTCTTCAGGGTAGAACGGAGGTTCTCCGAATCATATTGGAGAAGGGCTCTTGCCACGCCGTGACGGATAGCGCCGGCCTGGCCGGTCACACCGCCGCCGGACACGCGGCAGACAATATCAAACTTCTCGTCCGTGCCTGTCAGGGTCAGAGGCTGACGGACGATATACTTCAGGGTATCCAGGCCGAAATAATCGTCAATATCACGGTCGTTGATGGTGACCTTGCCGGTGCCCTGGTAGATTCTGACTCTGGCGACAGAACTCTTTCTTCTGCCCGTTCCGTAGAAATAGGGTGCAGTCTCGTACATAGTTTACGTCCTCCTCTTACATATTCCACTCAGCGGGTTTCTGGGCGGCGTGCATGTGCTCGCTTCCGGCATAGGCCCGAAGTCTGCCCATGGCGTCGCGGCCGATAGAGTTCGAGGGGATCATGCCCTTAACGGCAAGCTCCATGGCGAGCTCCGGCTTCGTCTTCATCAGGGTGTCATAGCGCACGGCCTTCAGGTGGCCGATGTAGCCGGTATGACGGTAATAGTACTTTTTCTGCTCCTTGCCGCCGGTGAGGACGGCATCCTTGCAGTTGATGATGATGACATGGTCACCGCAGTCAACATGGGGAGCAAAGGTGGGCTTATGCTTGCCGCGAAGCAGTACCGCGGCCTGCGCCGCCACACGGCCCAAGGGCTTGCCGGCAGCGTCGATTACATACCATTTGCGGTCAACCTGACCGGCCTTCGGCATCGTAGTGGACATAGCTTTTTACCTCCAACATCTTTCCTTCATTTATTGCCATTTTATAACCAACAAAAAGTATAAATGCGCGCAAAGCGCCTGCGCCCCTTTTTGAGCGCTACATGATAATAGCACAGGTTTTCCGCGGTGTCAACAACTTTTTGCCTGTTTTTTAATTCGCTTTTCGATTGCTCCTGATTTCTCTGATTTTCCTGCTATTATCTCTTGTTTTCTCACTCATCATTTTTACTTTTTGCTGCAGACGGGACGGCTTTACAGCGGACAAAAAAGGAGAAGCACCAGAAAAAGCAAGGAGCGAGAGGGGAGACAGCCTTCACTCTTCCAGCAGGCGCAGCAGCAGTGCGTTGGAAACCAGGAACCCCTCCGGCGTAAACGCAATCCGCTTCCCATCCAGCTTTACAAGGCCTGCAGGGCACAGCGCCGCCCGCTCCTCCATCTTTTCAAATGCGGCCCGGCCCGCAGCGCCGAACCGTTTCTCACAGTCGCTTTTTCGAAGGCCTTCTGTCAGCCGCAGGTTCAGCATGGCAAATTCCTCCAATCCGCCCCCTTCTCCATCCGGCAGGGGCTGCTCCCCTTTCAAAAAAGCTGCCAGGGACCGGGGATAATAAAAACGCTTTCCCCGGTAAAAGGAATGGGCTCCCGGCCCAAAACCCAGATATTCTTCCCCGTGCCAATAAACCAAATTATGACGGCTCTCTCTTCCGGGCTTTGCAAAATTGCTGATTTCATACTGCAGATACCCGTGTTTTTCCAATTCCTCCACGCAGAACAAATACTGATCAGCCGCCTCGTCCTCCTCCAGCGCCTGAATCCCTCCGGCAGCAAAAGGGGTCCCTTCCTCCACCTTCAGGAGATAAGAGGAAATATGCTCTACGTCCAGGGCTGCGGCAAACTCGATGGAGCGCCTCAGCTTATCCTCCGAGCCGCCGGGCAGGCCCAGCATCAGGTCCAGGGAAATATTGCGGAACCCTGCCGCCCGGGCCGCTTCTACGGCCTCTGCCGCATCCTGTGGGGTATGCCTCCTGCCCAGCAGCCTGAGCTCCTCTTCGTTGGCTGACTGCAGGCCCATGGACAGCCGGTTGAAGCCGGCCTTCGCCAAGGCTTCAAAAAAGGCCCTGTCCACATGGGTAGGGTTTGCTTCCGCCGTAATTTCCGCACCGGGCTGAACAGAAAAGGCTCGCGACGCCTGGTTTAGCAGGGCCGCAAGCCTATCAGCTCCCAACAGGTTTGGAGTTCCGCCGCCGAAGTAAACCGTTCCCACCGGTTCCCCGGTTCCTGAGTCCGAAAGCAGTTCTTCCATTCTTCGCAGGTAGCGGTCCATCTGCTCTTCTTCAGCCCGCAGGGAATAGAAATCGCAATAAGGACATTTCCCGTCGCAGAACGGAACATGAAAATAGAGTCCCATCATAAGCATTCCTCCCATACCTTTCTGAAGAAAGGTACACAGAATACTTCCCTGAGGAAAGCATTCCAGACTTTTTTTCCGCGGGGCAGCCTGGTGTTTCCGGCCGCCCGCTCCCTGAAACCCGCACCTGCTTCCGGCCCATATTAACCGGAAGCCTCTTTCGGAACGCGTGATCTGGGCCAGCCTCCTTCGCCCAACGCAGCGGCGGCACGCCGCAAGCCTCGTGATTTGGGTGCAGCGTCACGCTGCCGGAAGCCTCTTTCGGAACGCGTGATCCGGGCCAGCCTTTTTCACCCAACGCAGCGGCGGCACGCCGCAAGCCTCGTGACTTGGGTGCAGCGTCACGCTGCCGGAAGCCTCTTTCGGAACGCGTGATCCGGGCCAGCCTTTTTCGCCCAACGCGGCGGCGGCACGCCACAAGCCTCGTGACTTGGGTGCAGCGTCACGCTGCTCACGCTGCCCGCACTGGTTATTCGTCCAGCTTCAGCACGGACATAAACGCCTCCTGGGGAACTTCAACGGTGCCCAGCTGGCGCATCCTCTTTTTGCCTTCCTTCTGCTTTTCCAGCAGCTTTTTCTTCCGGGTGATGTCGCCGCCATAACATTTGGCCAGCACATCCTTGCGCATGGCCTTTACGGTCTCCCGGGCGATGATTTTTCCGCCGACGCAGGCCTGGATGGGAACCTCAAACAGCTGGCGCGGAATTTTCTCCTTCAGCTTCTCCGTCATTTTCCTGGCGCGGGGGTAGGCCTTTTCCGCATGGAGAATAAAGGAAAGCGCGTCCACCACCTCTCCGTTGAGCATGATGTCCAGCTTCACCAACTCGCTCTTCCGGTATCCCATCAGCTCATAGTCGAAGGAGGCATAGCCGCGGGTGCGGGATTTCAACGCGTCAAAGAAATCATAGATGATCTCGTTGAGGGGCAGTTCATAGTGTATATCCACCCGGTCCGTGTCGATATATTTCATATCCTTAAACACGCCGCGGCGCTCCTGGCACAGCTCCATAATATTTCCCACATATTCGGTAGGGGAATAGATATGGGCATTGGTGATGGGCTCCTCCGCCGAAGCGATGGTGGCGGGGTCCGGATAATTGGTGGGGTTGTCGATACTGATTTCCTCGCCATTGGTCTTTTTTATCTTGTACACCACGCTTGGAGCTGTGGTGATCAGATCCAGGTTATACTCCCGTTCCAGCCTTTCCTGGATGATCTCCATGTGCAGCAGGCCCAGAAAGCCGCAGCGGAAGCCAAAGCCCAGAGCCACAGAGGTTTCCGGCTCGAAGGTGAGGGAGGCGTCGTTGAGCTGCAGTTTTTCCAGGGCGTCCCTCAGGTCCGTATAGTGGGCGCCGTCCGCCGGATAGATGCCGCAGAACACCATAGGCTGCACCGCCCGGTATCCAGCCAGCGGCTCAGCTGCGGGACGGTCCGCCAGGGTAACGGTGTCGCCCACTCTGGCGTGGCGCACATCCTTGATAGAGGCGGCGATATAGCCTACCTCTCCGGCATACAGCGCCTCAGCGGGCTCCAATGAGGTGGCCCGGAGGAATCCGCACTCCACCACGGAAAACTCCCCGCCTGTGGCCATCATACGGATGGTATCGCCAGGCTTCACCGTACCGTCCTTGACGCGCACATAGACGATGACGCCGCGGTAGGCGTCGTAGTAGGAGTCAAAGACCAGCGCCCTCAGGGGATCCGTTTCATCCCCTCCGGGAGCCGGAATATCGGTGACAATGTGTTCCATAACTTCCCCGATGTTTTCCCCTGTCTTGGCGGAAATGCGCGGCGCATCCATGGCAGGAATGCCGATGACGTCCTCGATCTCATGGCAGACCCGTTCAGGGTCTGCGCTGGGCAGGTCGATTTTATTGACAACGGGTACAATCTCCAGGCCCGCGTCCACCGCGAGATAGGTGTTGGCCAGGGTCTGCGCTTCAATGCCCTGGGAGGCATCCACCACAAGGACCGCGCCCTCGCAGGCGGCCAGGGAACGGGAAACCTCATAATTGAAATCCACATGGCCGGGGGTATCGATGAGGTTGAATACATAATCCTCTCCGTCACTGGCGGTATAGACCAGAGTGACGGCATGGGCCTTGATGGTGATGCCTCTTTCCCGCTCCAAATCCATGTTGTCCAGGAGCTGGTTCTCCATCTCCCGCAGGGGTACGGCTTTGGTCTGCTCCAAAATGCGGTCCGCCAGAGTGCTCTTGCCGTGATCGATGTGGGCTACAATGCTGAAATTCCGAATTTTGCTTCTGTCCATCTCTATTAACTCCGTTTGCAACCCGGTACAGCCGGGGAATATTTTTCCCAAAACCCGGAAGCATCCAAGTACTTTTCCAGGCAGCAGGACAAATGCAGGCTGACGCCCGCGCTGTTTCCACTTATTATACACAAAACCACGGAAAAAGAAAAGTGTCCTTCTGCGGGGATTTTTCCGCAAACCAGCGGGAAAACGTTGCATTCTCCCTCGCAAGATGCTAGAATTGTGAATACGAATTGAGAAAGAAATCAGAAAGGCGGTTCAGCTGTTATGAAGGCAACCGAAAAGACCATGGAGACCATCGTCAACCTCTGCAAGAGCCGGGGGTTTGTGTATCCCGGAAGCGAGATTTACGGAGGCCTGTCCAATTCCTGGGACTTCGGCCCTCTGGGCGTGGAGTTCAAGAACAACGTAAAAAAGGCCTGGTGGAAGAAATTCATCCAGGAAAGCCCCTATAATGTCGGTTTGGACGCCGCCATCCTGATGAACCCCGAGGTCTGGGTGGCCACGGGCCATGTGGGCGGCTTCTCCGACCCGCTGATGGACTGCAAGGACTGCAAAACCCGCCACCGCGCCGACAAACTCATTGAGGATTTTACCGGAGAGTCGGCAGACGGCTGGGAAAACGAAAAGATGCTTTCCTTTATTCAGGAAAACCACATCAAGTGCCCCAACTGCGGCGGTGAGAATTTTACGGATATCCGCCAGTTCAACCTGATGTACAAGACCTTCCAGGGTGTGACGGAAGATGCGAAAAATGAAATTTACCTGCGGCCGGAAACCGCCCAGGGCATCTTTGTAAATTTCAACAGTGTGCAGCGCACCACCCGGAAAAAGCTGCCCTTCGGCATCGGGCAGGTAGGCAAAAGCTTCCGCAACGAGATTACTCCCGGCAATTTTATCTTCCGCATCCGGGAATTTGAACAGATGGAACTGGAATTCTTCTGCAAGCCGGACACTGACCTGGAATGGTTTGCCTACTGGAAGGAATTCTGCAGAAATTGGCTGTTCAGCCTGGGTATGACTGAGGAAAACCTGCGCTTTCGCGATCATAGGCCTGAGGAGCTTTCTTTCTACTCCAAGGCCACCACGGACGTGGAGTATCTGTTCCCCTTCGGCTGGGGTGAGTTGTGGGGCATTGCGGACCGCACTGACTACGACCTGAAGCGTCATCAGGAGCACTCCGGCAAAGACCTGACCTATTTTGACCAGGAGACCGGGGAGCATTACGTTCCCTATGTGGTAGAACCCTCTCTGGGCGCGGACCGTATGGCGCTGGCTTTCCTCTGCGACGCATACGACGAGGAAGTGGTGGACGCGGAAAAGAACGACACCCGCGTAGTCCTGCGCCTCCATCCCTTCCTGGCCCCCTTTAAGGCTGCCGTTCTGCCGCTTTCCAAGAAGCTGGGCGGAAAGGCGCAGGAGGTTCACCAGCTGCTTTCCAAATATTTCATGGTGGATTATGACGAATCCGGTTCCATCGGGAAGCGTTACCGCCGTCAGGACGAGATCGGCACCCCTCTGTGCATCACCGTGGATTTTGAAACCGTAGGCGACGGGGAAAAGTCCGCCGACAACTGCGTTACCGTCCGTGACCGGGACAGCATGGAGCAGGTCCGCATTCCCATTGACCAGCTGGTCTCCTATGTGGAGAAAAAAATGGAATTTTAATGGAACTGGAAACAGGCCTCGGCAAAGCCGGGCCTGTTTTTTCCTCTTTCCCTGTTAAGGCATCCCATTGAAAAGGAGCTGCAGTATGAAGCTGGACCGCCTGCTTGGCATACTCATCACCCTGCTGCGCCAGGACAAGATAACCGCCCCTGTTCTCGCTGAAAAATTTGAAGTATCCCGGCGTACCATCAACCGTGATATTGAGGCCCTCTGTCTTGCCGGCATCCCTCTGGTGACAGAGCAGGGGCGGGGCGGCGGGATTTCCATCGCTCCAGGCTACAAGCTGGAAAAAGAGCTGCTCACCGAGGAGGAGCTTCAGGCCATCCTCATCGGCGTCCGAGGCGTAGACAGCATTCTGAAGCAGCCTAAGGGCCCCGTGTTGGCTGATAAACTCTCCCAACGTGAAACAGAGGAACAGGTGTTGATCGATTTGGCATCCTTTTATAAGGACAGCCTGACGGAAAAGATTTCCCTGCTGCGGGATGCCATTTCACGGCGGCTGGCCGTATCCTTCCGGTATTACTCCGAAAAAGGGGAGGAGCTGCGGCAGGCAGAGCCCTGCCGCATTGCCTACCAGTGGAACGCCTGGTATCTGATTGCCTGGTGCCGGACAAAAAAGGAGTTCCGCACCTTCAAGCTTGCCCGGCTTTGGGATCTCACCCTGTCGGAGGAGCATTTTGTTCCCAAACCCCTTCCTGCCGAAAAGGCGGATATGAACTCTCTGTGGGAAGAAAATTATCGGCTGGTAGCCGTGTTTGATCCCAGCGTAAAGTACCGGCTGGTGGAGGAGTACGGGCCGGACAGCTTTACCCTGCGGGAGGACGGGCGCCTCTCTTTCACCCGGGATTTCACCTTCTATGGCGCCATGCTCTCCTGGATTTCTTCCTTCGGGGCGCAGGTACAGGTGCTCCAACCCGAATCGCTTCGGGAAGATCTCCTGCGGCAGGCAAAACTCCTCCTTTCCTATTATGAGGAAACATGACATAAAGCTGTCCTGTTCTATCTGCTATCCTGTTCTCAGCTCCTCCGGGAAACCGGAAGGATGCCGGATTCTAAAACACAATATGGTTGCGAACCGTAAGGGGAAGGATGGGAAAAATGAAGGAAATAGAGAAGAAAGCCGCCGCTTTGCTGAAGCGCTGCGAAACAGTGATTTTGTCTTCCGTCACAGAGGAGGGTACGCCCAGGCCCTGTGTGGTCTCCAAGCTCAAGGCACAGGGATTCCGGACAATCTTCGCAGCCACGGGATTGAGCGGCCGCAAAACAGCCCAATTTCAGAAGAACCCGCTGGCTGGCGCCTGTTTTTTTCTGGACGGAGACAGCGTAACCATGACCGGTTCCGTCACCGTACACACCAGTGGAAAAACTCTTCGCGACTGCTGGCAGGATTGGATGCTGGAGCATTTTGAGCAGGGGGAAAGCGATCCGGATTACTGTGTCCTGCAGTTTACTGCCGAAGAGGCAACCTTCTGGATTGACGGGGAATTCTGTACAATCCGGTATCCCAAAGCGGAATCCCGCTGCGGCATCTGCTGTTCTGAAATGGACTGCAAAAACAAATTTGGATTCGACTGCCGCGGCTGCGTCCGGGAGCCTGACGCGCCCTGGGGTCACTGCGAAATCAAAGCCTGCTGTGAAGAGAAAGGCTGTCTCCACTGTGGGGAGTGCGAAGACTTCCCCTGTGGCGCTCTGCAGAAATTTGCCTTTGACCCGGAGCAGGGGGACCAGGGAAAACGGCTGGAAACCTGCCGCTGCTGGCAGAAAGGGGCTAAACTTTGCTGAGCTTACAGGAGGGTGTGAACTGAGATGGAACGGGAGGACCGCGGCCGGCTGGCCTTTTCAGAGATTTCCAACTATGACGAATTTCTCTCCGCGCTGGAACTGGCGGGGATGACGCCCGGCGGCGTCAATGGGGAAGGCGTTTTTACGCTGTGCGGTTTTTTCGGTTCCGCCGTGCGCTGGCATACCGGCGACCCGGACACCGATCCCTGGGAATGGCGCATGCGGGTGCTTTCGGAGGGCAGAGGCATCGCCTATGGGAAATTTTACTATGGCAAAAGCGGCTATCTTACCCGTAAATGGTTTCCCTATCTTCTGGCTGTGCGCAGGGGAAAGAGCAGTTTTGAAGAGCTGTTCGCCGGCGATGAGGCGGCCCGGCGGATTTATACCCTGATCCGGGACAACGGCAGGCTATCCCTGCACATGCTGAAACTGCTGGGATTTTTCTCCCGGGAGGAAAAATCGGATTTCGAGCGGGCTCTTACCGCCCTGCAGTCCTCGCTCTTTTTGACCATGTGCGGCCAGGAGCGAAAGCTCTCGAAGGAAGGCAGGGAATATGGGTGGAATTCCACCGTATTCTGCCTCACGGAAGAATTTTTCGGAGAGGAGTCGTTCCATGAGGCCGCTGCGCTTTCCTCCCAGAACGCTTTCGAGACCCTGGACCGCCATCTGCTCCGGCTGAACCCCGAAGCAGACGCATCCCGCAGGAGGCGGTTTCTTTTGGGATGCTGAAAAAAGCCTGCGGAAGGCAGTAAGAGCATTTTAGAGAAAAGATGTAAAAATACAGGGAGCAGTCCTGAAGGCGTTCAGGACTGCTCCCTTACTTTCTCTTTTTCGCAGACGATCAACGGATGCGGGTGCCGTCCGGCATGAATACAGGCCGGATGGGAGGAATTCTCAGCTCCACCGACGCACGGATGTCCTCTCCGGATCCGGAAACACTGAGCACAATTTCGCTGCCGTCTTTTTTCCAAAGGGCGGCGTACCTTTCCTCTCCGCCCATGGACTTCAAGGCTTGTTCGTCCGCCTTACCGAAAGGCTGGGCTCCCGCTTCCTGCTCCTCATCGCCGTAGACCTTGCGCAGCGCTTCATAAAGCTTCACCGGATAGGCGTAATCCTCCTTCAGCAGGGCGGAATATTCCACCAGTGAAGTCGGCCTTTGGTACAGCTCCTTTCCATTTCCCCTGCTGTCAGGCATAATCACCACATTCATTTGCTTTCCCAATACTTCTGCGCCGTTTTCCACCAGCAAGCAGTATTGCGGCTTTGCCGCCTCTTCCAGGCTCCCGGGCAGATCCAGAGCCTCAAACGCTTCACCCATGGGCCTGTCCAGCTGCTCCAGCGCCAGATTCATCTGATCTTCGATCCTTTTCTCCGGCTGAGCGCAGGCGGAAAGAGGGAACAGGCAACAGAGGATGCAGAGCCACAGAATAAGGATTCTTTTCATAAGCCGCTCCCTTCTCCAAACGTCCCACGGGCACTGCCCTTTCTCCCGGTTCAGCGTCATCCGATAATTTTACCATCCGGGGAAATCGTGGGAAGACCCAGAAGCTCCACAGGCAGACTGATTTCAAGGGAGATACTGCTCCCACCGGCAGCAGAAGCTCCGACATTAAAGGAGATTACAATCACATAATCCTCCTTTTTCCACTGGTTTGCACACCTTTCGCTCTGTTTCATTGCCTCCAGAGAAACCTCCGTGGCCTGGCTGAAGGACTGGGCCCCTGTTACCGGCTCCGGCTCTCCATAGGCCTCCCGCAATGCCCTGTAAAGCTTAAGCGGATAGGCGTAGTCGCCGCCTAACAGAGCAAGATACTCGACGGAGTTCGTTTTCTCATCGGTCAATTTCTTATCTTCCTCATCCTTACCTAAATGAACAATCGCTACATCCATCTGCTTTCCCAAAACCTTAACGCAGTCCTCCGCATGCAGATAAAAAACTTCTGCTGCATCTTCCGGATTGCCGGGCAGGCCCAGAGCCTGATACGCTTCCCCTAAGGGCTTTCCCAACTGCTCCTGTGCCATATTCACATGCTCCTCGACACTTTTTTCCGGTTGGGAACAGGCGGAAAGGGAGAACAGACAGCAGAGGATGCAAAGAAATAAATTAAAACTCTTTTTCATTGGCAGTTCCTTTCCCCGCTCTTCGAGATACACCGCTTTTTCGGTCTGGCTACCTGATGCGGGTACCGTCCGGCGTGTAAATAGGCGAAAGGCCCAGCCGTTCCAGTGGAATTTTAATGTCAAGGGCAAGGGTACAGGCTTTTTCATCGACAGAATAGAGAAGTACGATCTCGTTGTCCTCCGTCCTCCACAGTCCCGCGCATTCTTCGTCCAGCACCATGGATTTCAGGGAGTCCTCAGTTGCCTCATTAAAGGGCAGACGGCTGCCCATTGGCTCCATCTCTCCATAAAGGTCTGACAATTCCTGATAAAGGGCAAGAGCATAGGCATAGTCGCCGTCTAAGTGAATAAAATATTCCACGATCGACGTCGACCTTTCCATCAATTCCCCTTCCTCCTCCCCGGCATGGTCGAGCACTACGCCGAGACGTTTTCCATGCAGTTCGACACTGTCCTCTGCCAGCAGAAAAGGAAATACGACTGCATCCTCCGGATTGCCGGGCAGGCCCAGGGCCTGATACGCTTCCCCCAGGGGCTTGCCTAACTGGGCAAGCCCCATCTCCACAAGGTCTTCCACGCTTTTTCCGGGCTGCGAACAGGCGGAAAGGGGGAACATACAGCAGAGGATGCAGAGCCACAGAATAAGGATTCTTTTCATAAGCCGCTCCCTTCTCCAAGCGTCGCACGGGCACTGCCCTTTCTCCCGGTTCAGCGTCATCCGATAATTTCACCATCCGGGGAAATCGTGGGAAGATCCAGAAGTTCATCTGGTATTCTGATATCAAGCGAGATGCTGTCAAGCCTCTCACCGGCAGCGGAAGTTCCTACATAAAAGGAGATTTCGATCACATAATCCTCCTTTTCCCAACGGCCCACACACCTTTCGCTCTGTTTCATTGCTTCCAGAGAAGCCTCCGTGGCTTCGCCAAAGGACTGAGCCCCTGTTACCGGCTCCGCCTCACCATAGGCCTTAAGCAGCGCCTGATAAAGTTTGAGCGGATAGGCATAGTCCCCGTCCAGAAAGGCGCTGTACGCTACGGATTCCGTTTTTTGCTCTGTCAATTCCTGGCCTTCCTCATGCCGCCCCAGATGAAGAAGCGCCACGTTACTCTGTTTTCCGAGAACATTGACAGCGTTCTCCACCAGCAAGCAGTATTGGGGTTTTGCAGCCTCCTCCAGGCTTCCCGGTAGCTTCATGCCTTCGAACGCTTCACCCAAGGGCTTACCAAACTGTTCCAGCGCCAGGTTAACATGATCCTCAATGCTCTTTTCCGGCTGGGAACAGGCGGAAAGAGGGAACAGGCAACAGAGGATGCAGAGAAATAAGCTAACACTCTTTTTCATCGGCAGTTCCTTTCTCCCCGATTCACTACAGGCATCGCTGGTTAAGATAGAACAAAACCGAGTTCCTACCAATTGACATCATTTGAAACCAGATATCTGGTCATAATAAACTCAGTTTTTGTAACGGAACCACTATTATAATGGAGCATATTACGCAGATAGAAAACGCCGTTCTCCGTTAACCATTCCGAGGTACAACGGTTCAAAGTGTAGGCCCCCGTTCCGGGATTCGAATATTGGCTGGAGGTTGTGATCAAATCCCGTTCAGGGCGTTGTTTAAAGCCATTTGTCATAACCAGACGGGCAGCACCACCAGAAGTAATCATCGCTGTAGTCTTTACCAACTGCGCCCCATAATTCTCATCATAATTGACGTACATGTTCGATACCAATTCTCCGGAAGTTCGCGTTTCATGGTAAGAATAGGAAGCCTGTACAACCTTTACTACATAGGTATCAATTTTTCTTCCGTCCACCAGCTCCCAGCGCAGCAGCTGGGAGGTCACATAGGTTACCTCGGGCTGCGGGGCGGAGGGGGCCAGGGAAAATGTGGATGCCGCGGGAGCCGTATCAGAGGAGGAGACAGAGAGTTCATACCCTGTATTCTCCTTCAGTTCATCGACCCCGGCCAACGACCTCTGAATCAAAGCATCGACGTCCGTAATTTCAGCGGCGCTGTACAGCACCGTATTTTCGCCGGTTATTTCCGCGCTGGCGGCAATACCGCCGGAAATCAGGAACAGACAAATATAAGGATAAGAGGGCCTTTCACTTTTTCAGCCTATTTACTGTTGCGGTGCAGTTTTTTTCTCTCTGGTACTAGTCTGCTCTGCACGGGCATCAACCCCTTCCTTGCCGCGCCACCGGGCGCTGACTGCATTAACCTAGCTTTCCTTTGATTTTTATTATACTCTATTTGTTTATATTTTTCAATAATTTTTTATATTCTTAAAAACCATTAGTAAATTATCTCATTAAAAATGTTCAATCTATACGTCAACAAATTACTAAAGATCCTGACGACACTGAGAAAAGGAACGCCGCCCTGTGGCGGCAGTTGCTTTTCCCTTGTCTTTATGCTAAAATAAAGAAATCTTCAAAATGATTGAAATGGATTACTTCTCGCACTTTCAGCAGGAGGAACTGCTATGTACCTTAAAAAACGTTTGCTGGCGCTGGCGGCGGCCCTTTGCTTCGCCGTTTCCGTGCCGCTTCTGGCGCTTGCCACAGAATCCGACTTCTCCCCGGAAACGGATGATCCTGTTTCCGATCCGCCGCTTTCTTCAGAATTCAGCTCCGAACCGGAGCCGCCCTCCTCTTCCGAATTTGAGCCGGAGCCTTCTTCCGATCCCAATTCCTCCGAACCGGAGCCTTCCTACACAGAAGAACCCTCTGTCAGCGAGACGGAGACACCGCCTCCCTACAGCGAAGAAGAGCCTTCGGAATCGACGAGCTCCGAGGAATATACCTACGGCGCGGAAGAGGGGGGGAACACAGGCACCACGCCTATTCCCACCCCTACAGCCAGAGCCAGTTATAAGCCTGTGGCTACGCCGAAGCCAAACTATACGCGGCCCAAAGAAACCATAAATGCCAGCGGCAGTGTGGGGGAATCTTCCGCAAGCAGCAGCAATTATGTGACTTTTGCCCGCCTGAACGTTAAAAATAATTCCATGGCCATCACCCTGTTTTACAGTGGCGTCGGCTGCATTGCAGCCGGTGTCGCCGGGTTAATTGCCCTTTTGATCCTGTTCTTCCGGGGCAGGCGGTATGTTAGGGATGAAAAGGAAGGCATTTTCGAAGAGATTGAGGAGGCGGAAAACCGCAACCGCAGGTCCATCTCCGCTCCAATGCCTGACCCCTCTCACGGTCCGGAACCCCTTTCCCAGAACAGGCAGCAGGCGGAAATGCCCGCCCGTGCCTCTCAGCCCGAAAAGCCTCAAACTCCTCCAAAACGGGGAACTGTTCCCATTGTCCCGGTAGAAGCCTCTCTCTATACGGAAGAGTTTTCTCTCCCGGAGCAGCAGGTTCCCACGCCGTCTAAACAGCCTGAGCCACCGGCACAGGCCCCTGCCGTTCCGCCGGCGTCTCCCGAAGCAAAGCCCCGGCAGCCCGAACAAAAGCAGCCCAGCTTTGACACAGACGAAATTCTCCGGGAGATTCTCCATTCCGGGGAGGACGGCAAGAAGGACTGACGGCGTCCGCCAAAAAAGTTTTCCCACATAAAAATGGACCGCCCTTTCGAAAAAGGGCCGGTCCATTTTTTATACTGTCACATCTTTCCAGACGCCCCCACAGGCAGCCAGAAAATCCTCCGGCTTTAACTGAATCTGCAGGCCCAGCCTGCCCCCGCTGACAAATATGGTATCCTGCTCCATGGCGGATACATGCAGCACCGTCGGAAACTGCTTTTTCATGCCGATGGCCGTACAGCCGCCCCGGACATACCCGGTGAGGGGAAACAGCTCTTTAACCGGCAGCAGCTCCAACGACTTTTCTCCTACGGCTGCTGCGGCCTTCTTCCGGTCCAGTTCCTCTGCCACCGGGATCACAAACACCGTATAACCGCCGCTTTTTCCCACTGTCACCAGGGTTTTGAACACCTGCTCCCTGGGCTCTCCCAGCAGGTCCGCCACCGCCGTTCCGTCTGTAAACTCCCCGCAGCAGTACGAGTGCAGGGAAAAGGGCAGCTTCTTCTGCTCCAGAATACGCACAGCGTTCGTCTTCTCCATTTTTTCTCTGGCCATCTCAGTTCTGCGTTTCCCCCTTGTCCTCCAACAGGGTAATCTCCACATCGAAGGTTTCCCCCTCCGCCATGGAATTTGAGGGCATCCGGTATAGGGTAATTTTCACTTTGTCCCCGGGAGCATACCGCAGCAACAGATTGGAGATATCACTGAGCCCGGTAACCTCCTCGCCGTCCAGCGCGGTGATAATGTCGCCATCCTCTGCCGCAGTGCCGGAAAACGCGCTTTCGCTGTCGATACTCATGATGACAAAGCCCTGTGGTGCGCCGTACATCATCTGCATGGCGCTCACATCCTTACCCTGAATGCCCAGGCGCGTTCTGCCCTTCACATATCCTCCGGACAGCAGTTCATTGATAATCGCCTGCGCTTTGCTGACAGGAATGGCAAAACCCATACCCTCATAGCCGTCGGTGATAATTTTGGAGGAATTGATTCCCACCACCTGGCCGTACATGTTTACCAGAGGCCCGCCGGAATTTCCGGGATTGATGGCCGCGTCCGTCTGAATATAGGTCATCCCGTTCTCGCTGTACTGTCCCACCGTCCGGTTGAGGTTGGAGATTACGCCTCGGGTCAGGGAACCGGAGAACCGAACGCCCCCGGGATTTCCGATGGCCACCACCCATTCGCCGATGCTCAGTTCCTCCGCTTCTCCGAATTCCGCGGGGGTGAAATTGTGGTCGTTGGTCTTGAGGATCGCCAGGTCGGTAGTCCGGTCAACGCCCACCACCACAGCGTCGTATTCCTGCTCGTCAAAGGTGGTAATCTTCACAGTGGTGCTCTTGGAGTTAATCACCACATGGGAATTGGTAATGATATACCCGTCGGACGTGGCAATAATACCGGTTCCCGTACTGGAAGCCTCCTGCCCGTTCTTGGTCAGCGAGGCCACTACCGTGACCGTAGAGGGCGCTACCTTGTTGTAAACGCCCTTGGCGTCCAGTTCCGCCCCTTCCGGCTTCTTCTGAATGGTAATCCCCTCGTGGTTGGGGGTGATGTCCACATCAGGCTTGTTGGAATCGTCCTCCTCATCCTCAGGCGGCTCCATGCCGAAATCGGGCGTCTTTTCTCCGTCATCCGGCGTATCCTCGCCAGGCTCCGGGAGGGTGTAGTGGGGTCCGTAGCTGTTGGTGACCGAACTATATACCAAAAAACCCGTAAATCCCAGAATGGTGCCAGCCGCCAGTACAGAGGCAATCCACAAAAACACCTTGAGTCCCAGCCCCATTTTCTTCCGGGGAGGTTTGGGCGGCGGGGCCCCATAGCCCGGATAAGGGACCCCATAATAGGCCTGCGGCGCGCCGTAATATGCGGCGCCGTAGGGTGGGGCGCCATAGCCGCCCTGGATGCCGGAATACGTGCCCTGGGGAGGCCCGGGCCACACCGGAACCGCCGGACCGTAGGCCCCTGCCGGAGGTACCTGTGCTGCCTGCGGCGGCACGCTTTGCGCCGGGTTCTGATAAAAGGCAGGCGCAGCGGGGGGCGGAGGCGCCCCTTCTCCGGACTGTTCCGGAACGGAAGGCTGTGCCGGCGGCTCCGGTGGAAACCCCAGATCAGGCACAGGCGTCTCTGCGGCCTCTGCCGCTGCACATGACGGGGTTACGGAAAAGGCGTCCGGAGCTTCTGGGGCAGGGGCCGCATCCTGCTGCACACCCTCCCCGGCAGGTTCCTGCCATGCCGGACCGCCGCCGGACGCCGGACCTTCCGCCGCTGAGGGATTGTCCTGTGGCTCTGCTGAGAGACCCATGTCCTGCTTTTCCTCTGCAGCATCCGCCTGTCCTGCTGCTGCATAAGGCGCGCCCGTTTCCTCAGGCCGGTGTAAATCCGCAGATTCCGCACTGGGATTTATCCTCTTGTTTTCATTCTCCATCTTGTTCTTTCCCCTTTTCTTCCTGATCCGGCGTCTGCGGCTCCCTGGATTTTTTCTGTACTTTGGCCTTTTCTTTTCCCCGGCTGCGGGCTGGCGCCTCTTTCAGCTTCAGAGGAGGGTTTTCTTTGAGCTTCGGGGTCTCCTGCGGCTTTGGAATATAGAACTCAAACCGGCAGTACTCGTCCATCACAGAGCTGACGGTAATATCCCCTCCATGCAGCTTGATGATTGTGCGTACAATATATAATCCCAATCCCATACCGTTTTTATCCCGGCTGCGGGATTTGTCGGTCTTGTAGAAACGGTCGAATATCATGGGCAGTTCTTCGGGAGAAATACCCGGGCCGCTGTTTTCAATCACCACGCTGGTACGGTCGATCCCGTCAGAAATCTGCAGCTTGATGTAGCCGCCCTGATTCGTAAACTTCACCGCATTTTCCACCAAATTATAAATCACCTGATGCAGCAGGTCCTGGTCTCCGTACACATTCTGAGGCCCCGCATTCTCCAGGCCTTTGACCTCCAGCTGCTTTTCCTCAATACTCTGCTCAAAGGTAAACAGGGTGGTAAACAGCGTTGCCGTCAGATCAAAATTGGTGGGGTGGATTTTCATCTCCCCGCTGTCGATGCGGGAGAGGTCCAGCATGGATTTCACCAGCCGGGACAGCCTCTTCACCTCAGAAGATACTATATTCAGATATTTTTCCTGCTGTTCCCGGGGAATCGTCCCGTCCAGAATGCCGTCGATAAACCCGGCGATGGTGGTCATCGGCGTTTTCAGCTCGTGAGACACATTGGCGATGAAGCTGCGCCTCATTCCCTCGCCACTTGCAAGGGAATTCGCCATATTGTTGAAAGACATGGCCAGCTGGCCCAGCTCGTCGTTGCTGGTAACGGGAACCCGTACAGAAAAATCTCCGGCGCCGAAGCTGTGGGCCGCAGCGGACATCTGCCGCAGAGGTTTGACCAGCCGGTAGGCAAAGGCCCCCACTACACAGAACGTGACCGCCAGCGCAGCAGCCGCGGCGCCCAAGAAGATTTTAAAGGCCTCTCCCTGGTAAGCCGTCACTGTAGCGGAACTGGTAGCCGCGAACACAGCGCCTACACAGACCCCGTTTTCCGCATGCATGGGCACCCCGATGGCCAGGTAATTGCTCTTGTACATGCCGCCCAGTGTCCCCCGGGTCTCGTACAGGCCCTTGGCCGCCTGAGTAACCGGCTGAATGGCGACTTTTCCTGGATTTTTCAGCTTGCTGTTGGGGTAATTCCCAAGCAGGATTTCGCCCTGAAGGTCTGTAATGAACAGGTCGGCGTCAATACTCTGGGAAAACGTATTGAGAAACGAACGCAGTATTTCTGTCTCCAGCACATAGCTTTCCTCGCCGCTCTCTGTCAGGAAACGGCTTGCCATATCAGAGATGGAGCTGGCATTCTGCAGCAGCAATTCCCGCTTCTCCTGACGCCAATACCGTCCAAAAAAGATCATCATCACGCTTCCAAGCATAACAAAGCTTAAAATGACGATGACCATTGTGATGCTCAGATACCGTTTAAAAATGCTTTTCTGCATTCCTGTGACCATCTTCCTTTCAGCAGGCGCGTCTCTGTCCGTAAAACGAAGGCTTTCCCCGCGCCGCTATCCATCTCCCTGCACACAGAGCCTCAGGCGAAAGCGTCTGAAGCAGAGAGCCTGCCGCTGGGGACTCAGTCCTTTACTTCAAATTTATAGCCGACGCCCCAAACAGTTTTGAGCGCCCATTTGTCGGAAACACCCTCTAGTTTTTCCCGCAGGCGCTTCACGTGTACATCCACCGTACGGCTGTCGCCGTAATAATCGAAGCCCCACACCTCGTCCAGCAGCTGATCCCGGGTAAATACCCGATTGGGGTTGGACGCCAGATGATAGATGAGCTCCATCTCCTTGGGCGGGGTATCCACTGGAACCCCCTTTACCTTCAGCTCATAATTCGTCAGGTTGATGGAGAGGTTTTCATAGGTGACCACCTTGTTTTCCAGGTCCTCTTCGCTCTTCTTGCCGCTGCGGCGCAGCACCGCATTGATGCGGGCAATCACTTCCTTGGTTTCAAAGGGCTTTACTACATAGTCGTCCGCTCCCAGCTCCAAGCCCAGAACCTTATCAAAAACCTCGCCCTTGGCCGTCAGCATGATGATGGGCCGCGACGATTTTTTCCGAATTTCCCGGCAGACCTGCCAGCCGTCCAGGCCGGGCAGCATGATGTCCAGCAGAATCAAATCCGGATTCACCGTATCAAACATTTTCAACGCCGTTTCACCGTCGTTGGCAATCGAAGCCTCAAAGCCCTCTTTTTCAATATACAGTCTCAGCAATTCACAAATATTGGTATCGTCATCCACAATCAGTATTTTTCCGGAAGCCATTCAGGATATCCCCCTCTTCCAAATTTTAAGCATTCCTGTTTTTTTTAAGAATGGGCACGTTTTTCCAATTTAGATTTATTGTATCCGTTTTCTATGGCGAAAGCAAGAAAAACCGGTGAACAAAGTGTGAAAACAGGCTTGCTTTCCGTGGAGATTTGTGGTAGAATTTCAGGGATTTAAAGCAAATCTGCTTTAAATCGATAAAGTAATCAGGGAATGGGGTATTTTACATTGATGGACAGACAGCTGACGATTTGGATTGTCATCGGCGTTTATGCCGTTTTCATGCTGGCGGTGGGCATTCTTTCCTCCCGCCGGGGAGAAGGCATGGCCAGCTTTACGGTGGGAGGCCGGAACGCTGGCGCCTGGATCTCCGCGCTCTCCTACGGCACGGCCTATTTTTCAGCCGTGATGTTTGTCGGTTATTCCGGCGGTTCCGGCTGGAGCTACGGCCTTTGGAGCATTCTTGTGGGAATCGGCAACGCGGTGTTCGGTTCCCTCCTGGCCTGGCTGGTATTGGCCAACCGGACCCGGGAACTGACGCGGCAGCACCACATCAAGTCCATGCCCCAGCTCTTTGAAAAGCGGTTTCAGAGCCCGGCCATGCGGCTGTTTTCCTGCATCATCATCTTCATTTTCCTCATTCCCTATTCGGCCTCCGTCTACAAAGGGCTTACCAGCGTATGCTCGGTGATATTGGGAATCGACGAGCAGGTGTGCATGATCGTCATTGCCATCGCCTCCGCATTATTGCTGGTGCTGGGCGGCTATATGGCCACACTGAAGGCCGATTTTGTCCAGGGCTTTGTGATGATGTTCGGCGTCGCCGCTCTCATCGTGCTCCTGGTGCTCTCTCCCCAGGTAGGAGGCCTGCAGAACGGCCTGTCCAACATGCTGGATTACATGAAGTCCCACGAAATGGCGCCCTTGTCCGGAAAATCCGCCGTGGCCCTTATCTCTACTATTTTGATGACCAGCTTCGGCACCTGGGGATTGCCCCAGATGGTTCACAAATACTATGGTATCCGGGATAAGAAAGAGGTAAAACGCGGCGTGGTGATCTCCACTTTCTTCGCCCTGCTGGTGGCGGGGGGCGGCTACTTCATCGGCTCCTTCTCCCATCTCTTTTTCGGGGAAACCATGCCGGAAGGCGGAAAGGATTTCCTGGTTCCCCTCATGCTGGACCAGGCCGGGCTCCCCAATCTGCTCATCGGCGTCATTCTGGTGCTTCTGATCTCCGCTTCCGTCTCTACCCTGTCCAGCATCACGCTTACCGCCTGCTCCACAGTCTCCATGGACCTGGTAAAATCCGGTCTCCGGAAGACCATGGCGGACAAAAATGTAGCGGCCCTCACCAGGATTTTATGCCTGGCTTTTGTGGTGCTCAGCTACCTGATCGCCAACTATCCCACGCCTATCCTGGAGATGATGTCCTATTCCTGGGGGATTCTGTCCGGTTCCTTCCTGGCGCCCTACCTGCTTTGCCTGTACTGGAAGGGGATCAACAGGGCCGGCGCCTGGGCCGGCATGCTGGGCGGCTTCCTGACTGCTTTCCTGCCCGCCGCTTTTTCCGGCTTCACCACTCCGGACGGACCGCTTTATGCCTGCATCGCCATGGCGGTTTCCTTCCTGCTGTGTTTTGCCGTCAGCAAGCTTGCCACAATTATGAAATGGCGTTCTTCCCAACGGAACGACGCTTTTTACCGGATTAGGGAAGAGAGCGGTTCCTGATATAGGATCCCCGTTTCGGCTTCTTTCAGAAACAAAACGAATCCCCGGCAGCGCGGCTTTTCAGCCGCCTTCCGGGGATTTTATTCAGCCGCAGGCCGCAGTTAATAATAAAGACGGACCGCCTGTTTCACAGCTTCGATCTCCACCCGTTCTCCGCCCGCCGCGTATTCGCCGTCCAAAGACCAGGGCATGGGCTCTGAACAGGTAAACAGTGCCTGCCGGGCGTGGAGGAAGGTGATAACCTCCTCGTCATATTTTCCACTCATCAGGGAAAACAGGATTTTATGAAGCTCGATCAAATTTTTCGGCATCTTGACCAGCATGATTTCAAACAGGCCGTCCGCCGGAGCCACTTCCTTCGGATCCATCTTGATGATCCCCCCAAAGGAGGTGGAATTGCTCACCGACCCGAACACATAGTCTCCCTCCACAGTGCCGTGTTCTGTTTCCAGGCCCACATGATAGGACTTGATCTGGGGAAGTTCCTTGATCCCCTCGATTACGTAGGCCAGATGGCCCAGGGAATTTTTCAGGCTTTGCGTGGTGGAGTAGGAGGATTGGGTAAAGGCGCCGAAGGATGCCACATAAATAAAATATTTATACCCGAAGCGTCCCACGTCAATGGGTTTTGCCTCTCCGGATACGATGCGCTGCGCCGCTTTTACCGGCTCCTTGGGGATGCCCAAAAACGTGGCAAAATCATTGGTGGAACCAGAGGGGATATACCCCAGCGGAGTGGTCTTCCCCGCATTGAGCAGGGTGTTTACCGTTTCGCTGAGGGTTCCGTCCCCGCCGCAGCAGACAAGCACATCCGGCTTTTCCGCACTGTCCTCCAGCAGCCTTTTGGCCTGTTCCCTGGTCTCGGTCTGCACCGTCGCAACCTCGCAGCCGCCGTCCCGGAACACCTTTTCCACAGCGCTGATTTCCCGCAGGATATTCTGTTTCCCCGCATGGGGATTCACCACAATCGTCACATTCATCGTTTTTCCTCATTTATTTCTGTACTTTTCTGAAGAAAGGTACCCAGAATGGCTTTCCTGCGGAAAGCATTCCAGGCTTTTATTCCGCGGGGTTCTACGCACCGGGGAACAGCACCCACGCGTCATGGGCGCTGCGTCACGCTGCTCTGCTCCGCTCCACGAGATGGGCGATCAGGTCTGCGCAGGCGCCGATCCCCAGCTTACCGCTGTCCAATACCATATGATACCCATCTTTTTCCTTCCAAGCAAGGTTTGTATTTGCATGGTAAAAATTGGCTCTTCTCCGGTCGAATTGACGCAGGGTGGCTGCCGCCTGGCCTTCAGGGACTCCATAGACCTCTACCGCCCTTTTGATCCGAGTCTCCTCATCCGCGTGGATAAACACATTGAGCACATCCCTCCGATCCCGGAGAATCCAGCCTGCACAGCGGCCCACAATCACACACCTACCCCGGCGGGCCATCTCCTCGATAATCCGCGCCTCCAGCAGGTTCAGCGCGTCGTTCCCGGAAATCTGGGCCGGCTGCCCCACGGCTGTCTTGGCCATCATCAGCAGGGAATAGAGCAGGCTGTTGGTATCCGTCTCTTCCAGATGCTCGATATACTCCGGGGTGGTGTTCCCGCGTTTTGCCGCCATTTCCAATATTTCATGTCCGTATACCGGAATTCCCAGACGCTGGGAAACCCGTTTGCCTATTTCGCTGCCGCCGCTGGCATATTCCCGTTCTATCGTTATAATTGCTATTTTTTCCATTCCGTCCATAAGGCCATCTTCCTTTCTCCGGGAACCGGGCCGATCCTGCCGGAAGCGGCAGAGATCAGAACCCGGTTTCCCCGCACTGAGAGCTTGCTGCCAGCCCTCAGCCGGCTTCTTCCTCTCCTGTCTCAAACTGGCTGTTATACAGGTTGGCATAGAAGCCGCCCTTCGCCATCAGTTCCTCATGCGTGCCCTGCTCCACAATATCCCCGTCTTTCATGCAAAGAATCAAATCCGCATTGCGGATGGTGGAAAGCCGGTGTGCAATGATGAAACTGGTACGTCCCTGCATCAGGTTATCCATAGCCTTTTGAATGAGAACCTCCGTACGGGTGTCCACGGAGCTGGTGGCCTCATCCAGAATCATAATCCGGGAATCTGCCAGAATGGCCCGGGCAATGGTCAGCAGCTGCTTTTGTCCCTGAGAAACATTGGTGCCCTCTTCGTTGAGTTCCATCTGGTAACTTCCCGGCAGGGTGCGGATAAAGTGATCCGCCTGGGCGGCTTTTGCCGCCGCCACAACCTCCTCATCCGTAGCGGACAGCTTGCCGTAACGGATATTTTCCAAAATAGTGCCGTTATAGAGCCAGGCATCCTGCAGCACCATGCCGAACTCCGTACGCAGATCTCCGCGGGTAAAATCGGTGATCGGATGCCCATCCACAAAGATTTGGCCGCCTTTTAGATCGTGGAACCGCATCAGCAGCTTCACCATTGTGGTTTTACCCGCGCCCGTGGGACCCACAATGGCAATTTTCTGGCCCGCCTTCACATCGGCGGAAAAGTCATGGATCACCAGGTCCTCGCTGTCCTCATAGCCGAACTTCACATGGTCAAAACGGATATCGCCACGGATCTCCAAATCCTTCATGGAAAGCTTTGGTTCCCCGGCGGGTTCCTCCTCTTCATCGAGGAATTCAAAAATACGTTCCGCCGCCGCCACCGTCATCTGCAGCTGGTTCGAAATGTTTGCCAGCTGTGTGATCGGCATGGTAAAGCTGCGTACATATTGGATAAACGCCTGGATTCCGCCGATGGTCATAGTGCCGCCCGCCGCCATGGACGCGCCCACCATGCAGATGACCACATAACCCAAATTTCCCACAAACCCCATGACGGGCTGCATCAGCCCCGACAGGAACTGTGCCTTCCAACCGGCATTGTAGAGTTTTTCATTTTCCCGGTCAAAGGTTTCCACCGTCTCTTTTTCCCGGCCGAACGCCTTGACGATCACATGGCCGCCGTACATCTCTTCCACCTGGCCGTTGACGGTGCCCAGATATTCCTGCTGTCCCTTAAAGTGCTTCTGGGACAGCTTGACGATCACGGTAACGAAAACCAGAGAAACCGGAATAATGCACAGGGCAACCAGCGTCATCTGCCAGCTGATGGAGAGCATCATGATGAGCACGCCGATGATGGTGCACACTGACGTAATCAGCTGGGTAATGCTCTGGTTCAGGGAGTTGGAAAGAGTGTCCACATCATTGGTGATGCGGGAGAGTACGTCTCCCTGGCTGTTTCTGTGAAAATAGGCCAGAGGCAGCTTATTGATCTTCTTTTCAATGGCATTCCTCAGATCATAAGAGACATCTGTTGAAATTCCCGCCATAATATAGCCCTGCAGGTAGGAAAACAACGAGCTTAAAAGATAAATTCCCACCATAATCAGCAGGATCATGCTGATATAGCCGAAGTCTATCCCTCCTTCGGCCCCGGTCACAATTTTCATGATGCCGCTGGCCAGCTCGTCGGTGGCTTTGGCCAACACCTTCGGTCCGGCGATATTAAATACAGTGGACAGGGCTGCAAAGCCCATTACGAAGATCATAGGCCATTTAAACGGTTTGAGATAGGAAAGGAGCTTCTTGGAGCTGCCTTTGAAATTTTTAGCCTTGACCCCGCCCGCCATCATCCGGCCTCCACCCATCGGGCCATGGCCGCCCATCGGGCCCCTGCGCACAGGGGGACGGGAAGTATTGTTCTGGCTCATGCGAGTTCCTCCTTCTGCAGCTGGCTTTCCGCGATTTCACGGTATTCGGGGCAGCTTTCCAGCAGTTCTTTATGTGTGCCCTTTCCCACCATTTTTCCGCCGTCCAGTACGATAATCTGTTCTGCGTGCATGATGGTGCTGACACGCTGGGCCACAATCAGCACCGTGGCCTCCGACGTATCCCGCTTCAACGCCCGCCTCAGCGCCGCGTCCGTCTTGAAATCCAGCGCCGAAAAGCTGTCGTCAAAGATATATACAGGCGCCTTGCGCACCAGCGCCCTGGCGATGGAAAGCCTCTGCCGCTGGCCGCCCGACACATTGGTTCCGCCCTGAGCGATGGGCCCCTCCATGCCTTCCTCCAGCTCTCCCACGAAGTCGGATGCCTGGGCCACTTCAATGGCCTTCTGCAGCTCCGCCTCACCAGCCTCCTCCTTGCCGTACCGCAGGTTGGAGGCAATGGTTCCGGAGAACAAAATCCCCTTCTGGGGCACATAGCCGATGCTGTCCCGCAGCTGCTTTTGGGACAGCTTGCGGATGTCCGTTCCGTCCAGAAGAATCTCTCCCTCTGTCACGTCATAGAACCGGGGGATCAGATTGATCAGGGTGGACTTTCCCGAACCTGTGGCGCCAATAAACGCCGTGGTCTCACCAGGTTTTGCCGTGAAGCTGATATGCTCCAGAACGTCGCTCTCCGCTCCGCCATACCGGAAGGAAACGTCCCGGAATTCCACCTCACCCTTTACCTGCTTCAGCACTTCCGGCTTTGGCTCATCCCGGATTTCCAGCTCTGTTTGGAGCACTTCCTGAATACGGACTGCGGATACGCTGGCCCGGGGCACCATCACAAACATCATGGCGATCATCAGGAAGGAGGAGATAATCTGCATGGCATACTGGATAAAGGCCATCATGTCGCCGATCTGCAGCGTGGATTCCGCAATGGCATGGCCGCCTACCCACATAATCACTACAGATACCACGTTCATGATGAACATCATCGAGGGCATCATGGCCGACATGACCCGCTGTACAAAGCGGTTGGTATCCGCCAGATTTTTGTTGGAGGCCTCAAAACGCTTCTCCTCATATTCCTCATTGCCGAAGGCACGCACCACCATCATTCCGCTGAGATTCTCCCGGCTCACCAGGTTCAGCCGGTCAATGAGCTTCTGCAGGGATTTAAATTTGGGCATGGCAACGGACAGCGCCACAATGATCAGCCCGATCATTACAACGACGGCCACGGCGATGATCCAGCTCATGGACACGCTTTTGCCTACCGCAAATATGATGCCGCCAATGCCCATGATGGGCGCATAGCACACCATTCGAATTCCCATGGTAACCAGCATCTGCACCTGCTGCACATCGTTGGTGGTACGGGTGATCAGGGAAGCTGTGGAGAACTTGTCAAACTCCGCATTGGAAAAACTCTCCACCTTGGAAAACAGGTCATGGCGTAGGCGCTTCCCGATTTTTGAGGCGACACGGGCGGCAAAGAAGCCTACCAGCACAGTGGCCAAAACACCCAGGAGCGTCACGCCCAGCATTTTGAGACCGACCTTCCAAATATAGTCTGACTGGATTTGATTGACGTCCATCCCCAGCTCCTGATAAAACAGCTTCTTGAAGGTAACCCCAACCTGACCGCCCATCATGGACTGATTCTGTGCCGCATTCTCCCGGGCAGCCTGAAGGCTTTCCTCCGGCACCAGCTGAAGCAGGGGGATGAGCTGATAGACCTTACTCATATCCATTTCATCAAAGCCGTTTTCCATATCAAAGGACATCCCGTTCATAGAGCCTGCAGAGGATTCTTCCTGTTCCCCAGCCTCCTGTCCGCCAGCAGGAGAACCTTCGTTGTCAGGGGAGGAACTCTCCGTACCGAAGGCCTGCTCTTCTCCGGGAATGCTTTCCATGCCGGAAGGCAGCTCCTGGGGAATTTCCCCTGCAGGTGCTTCCGTCAGCTTTGGTCCCTGGCCCTGCTGTTGCGCCATCATAGCGGCTTTTTTGGCCGCCTCTTCCAGCTCTCCATTCTTCCCAGCCTGCTGCATATACAGCAGGAACGCATAGGAGGCCTTTCCATAGGCAGCATCCACAGCCTCCAGTTCCTCTTCACTGAGGCCGGTTTTCAGCACACAGATTCCTTCCTCATGGGCCAGGGGATAGGCTTCGGAAAACCTCTCTGCTTCGCTGCTCTGCGGATCCACAGAGACGTAGGAATCCTCCATCAGCTTCTGGTCGGTTTCATCCATCATCAGCTTCAAAAGGGTCATCCCCTTTTGGCTCACAGCCTCCGGCGCACCCTCTTCGATACCGCTCTGCTGGATACCCACATTCACGATATCGCTCATCAGGTTGGGCAGGCTCAAATCGCACATAGCCTGACCGAACAGCAGTATCAGGCACAGCAGTACCACCAATGCGAAGGGCTTCAGGTACTTCGCAATCAATTTCATCTCGTTCTTTCCTTCCTTTCCCACAGTATGGGCAGTTTCCTGTATTACTTAAGCCGTCCTTCTTCGCAGCCTGTCAATCGGGAATATTCTTCTGGACATTACCGGCCATTTTCCGCACTATGACCATAAAGGCGTCCGCCTCTTCCCGTGTAATGCCCTCGCACAGCTTGCTCATAAACTCCCGGCGGATTATGTTCAGCTTTTCTATGGTTTTTTCTGCCTTGGGCAGCAGGAGCAGATGGATTACCCTTCTGTCCTTCTCATCCTGCTTTGCTTCAAGGTATCCTTTTTTCATAAGAAGATCCACGGATTTGCTCACCAGCGACCGTGATATTCCTCGGAATTGGGTAATTTCACGCGCTGTGTCGCATTTTTTATGCGCCAGAAACAGCAGAACTTCAATTTCATTTTGAGACAGCCCCTCCTCACGGGCCGCATCCCGCATGGCGGCGCGCACGCTTTTCCGGATGTGCATCATCACCATGGCCAGGCCTTCATCGATCCCGGCAAGTTCCCCCAGCAGGTCCACAGCTTTACTCCTTTCCCATCTGATAATTTGTTCATTTTTGTAATTGTTAAATCAAGGATAGTTCAATAATGAACTATTATACTCACGGCTCCAATTTCCGTCAACAAGGATTTACCAAAGTTCATGTTTTTTTAACAACTGAACCTTTCCCCATGGGCTTCCGCGCTTCACTTTTATCCTAACGGGAAAAGGGAGAGCCGTGGAATATTGTTTCCACGGCTCTCCCTTTTTTGGGGGGTTGAATTATATAGGATTGTAACAGGCGTACTCTTAGGAAATAGAAAGATATTCTTCAATAAAATGAGCGGCCACCGCGCCTTCTGCAGCTGCAGTAACCACCTGCCGCAGCGGTTTTCTGCGCAGGTCTCCCACTGCATACACCCCCGGCAGGCTGTTTCTAGTCGTCTCACCCGCCAGCACATATCCGGCTTCATCTGTTCCGCCCTGGCTTCGAAAAAGCCCTGTGTTAGGCAGATCCCCTACCGCCACAAACAAGCCGTCACAGGAAAACTCTGTTTTCTCTCCGGATTTTTTATTCCGTACCAGGACGCCCTGAATCTTGCCGTCCTGCAGGATCTCCTGCACCTCGCTATCCCAGACAAATTCCACATTTTCTGCTTTCTGCAGCGGATCCAGATAAACCTTGGACGCCCTCAGGGTATCCCTTCTGTGAACCAGATATACCTTTTTACACAGCTTGGAGAGATAGAGCACATCCGCCGCAGCTGTATTTCCTCCGCCTACCACCACCACTGTCTTGCCGCGGTAAAACATACCGTCGCATGTGGCGCAATAGGAAACGCCTCTGCCCCGAAGTTCCCGCTCCCCGGCAAGGCCCAATTCTCTCGGATGAGCTCCGGAAGCCAGCACCACAGTTTTCGCCTGATAAGTGCCGTCAGCAGTGCGTATCTGTTTGACTGCGCCCTTCAAATCCACGCTGAGCACTTCGGAAAGCTTCGTCTCCACGCCGAACCGCTCCGCACCCTGCTTCATCTGCATAGCCAGCTCAAAGCCGTTGATGCCTTCCGGGAAACCCGGATAATTATCGATTACATCTGTGGTGCCCATCTGGCCGCCGGGCGTCAGCTTTTCCAACAGCAGCACCGTCAAGTTGGCACGCGCCGCATACAGCGCCGCCGTATAACCGCCAGGGCCGCCTCCGATGATTACCACATCATAGATATTTTGTTCCATGGCTGAACCTCCTTCCAACTTTCTTACAAAAAGTTGGACACAGACTTTTCTTTCGGCTTTGCACTGCTTCCTGCAGAAAACTGTTCAGGAAACCATTACCGGACCATTTCCTCCAGCTTTGCCTTGGGCTGAACGCCCACCATACTCTGCACGGCCTGACCGTTCTTAAAGAGGATGGCCGTGGGGATGCTCATCACGCCGAAGCGGGAGGCCAGGTCGGGCTCGTCGTCGATATTGACTTTTCCCACCTTTACCTTGCCCTCGTTTTCTTCGGCAAACTCATCTACAATGGGGGAAAACATTTTGCAGGGGCCGCACCAGGATGCCCAAAAATCAATGACGACAGGCTGTGCCGCCTTCAGAACCTCCTGCTCGAAATTTTCGCTTGTAATCTTCAAAACTGCCATAGTGAACCTTCCTTTCGCATGAGAATTGTTTCTCTTCTTTGACTTTATGATACCCCAAAAGATTGAACATTTCTTGTTGCAAAAGCTACAGTTCTAAAAAAATTTTTTGAATTTTCTGCAAACATCGAAAAGCCGCGCCCATCCGGTGTATGGGGAAGGGTCAGTTCACTTCCATCATCGTAAGAAACTCTGCAAACGTGCCCGTGGATATCCCTGTCAGATCCCTGCCGGATTTGTTGATCAGACAGTCTGTAGTGAGAAACACATCGATTTCCCTTTCCAGCGCCGCCAGGTCCTCATCTGCGTCGTTTCCCACCATCAGGCATTCCTCAGGCTGTTTTCCCGTTTTCTCCAGGATTTCTCCAAAATAATCCGGGTTCGGCTTACAATAGGAAGAATTCTCATAGGTGGTAACATAAGAAAAATCGGATAGGGAAAGCCCCACCCAGGACAGCCTGGTATTCACACCCACTGCCGGAAATAGGGAATTTGTGGCCAGCATCAGTTCAAAACCTCTTTTTTTGAGGCCGTCCACCGCCTTTTTAGCCAATGGATTTTCCCAGGTTGCCGTTTTTGCGCCGTGGAATTCTTTGGCATAGAACTCGTCGAAGGGTTCCCTCAGTTTCAGCGATTCTCTTCCCATCTCCTGGGAAAAAACTTCCCAGAACCGGCTGCAGTTGAGCTCGCTGCCGTCATTTTTCACCATGGCCTTGGTACCCTTCCAAACAGCAGCCACCAGAGGCTTGGGCTCGTACCCAAACGGGGCGGCCTTTTTTGCCAGCAGAGCAAAATAGGTATTTGTAAATTCTTCCAGCTCCATGGGAAGCAGCGTGCCGTCCAAATCAAACAGAACCGTGGTTTTTTCCTTCAAATTCAGGCTGTTCAAACGATTTCCTCCTGTTTATTCTCTATTCTTCAGCGATCCTCTCCGCATTGGCTGTGGCCACCACGCTCACGCCGGTACCCGCCACATTTTCCAAAATCACGTCGCCAATCCTGACAGGCGCTTCTGCAGCAGCCTTGCGGATTTCCTCCATACACTGAAAAATTTTCTCCTTGGGGATGTCCGTCTGGGTGCGGACGGATACCACCGGCGCCGTGCCGCCAAGCAAACGCACGGTGGAGGTAACAGTCCGCGTGGGATTGGTCACTTCCTTCTTACCATATTCCTCCCCGCGCTTGCAGGTATTTCCGGTAACCTTCAGCACCTTGCCCGAGCTGTCTGTCTCCACCTTCAGCGGACAGCCCAGAGGGCAGCTGATACAGGTCAATTCTACAACTGGCATATAGTTCTCCTTCCCATACCTTTCTGAAGAAAGATATCCAAAATGCTTCCCTGAGGAAAGCACTCCAAACTTTTATTCCAATTTCCAGTTTTCGGTCCGCTTCACGATGCCCCCTTTCTGCTTCCAGTTCCTATTGGAGGAAGCAGAGATCAGCCGCGTGATCCGGACGCATATCTTTCACAAAACGCAGCGGCAGCAGGCAGCAATTCTCCGCTTCGGGTCTTGATCCCCACTGGGGATCGGTCAGCGTTCCGCTCCGACCGGTGCTGCCGACACACCGCCGGTTTTTACTCCTCCGTGCACACCAGAAGCTGCTTTACTCCCAGCAGATCCTTCTGCTTGAGAAGTACCTGCTCCATTTCTCCGGGAGCCATCACCGGACGTTTGCGGCGTAAAATTTCTCTGCCGTCCGCATAGACGCAGACACTGGCATTGCGCATGTTTTTGCTCACGCGGAACCGCACCACCTGGCTGCCCTCCACTCTTTGGGCGCAGATGCGGCAGGGTACCGTATAGCGCACTGCGCCGCCGGTTTCCACAGGGATTTCCTCTCCCTGGTCTTCATTCCTTCCGGCCGCATACAGGGCCGCGTTCCTGCCTGCCTGCGCCGCCTCCTCGGAAACATAGTCCACCAGGTCGTGAACGTGGAGTACATTGCCGCAGGCAAAGACGCCGGGAACATTAGTTTCCAGACTTTCATTGACTTTGGGCCCGCTGGTGACAGGGGAAAGCTCCACACCGATCTCCTTGGACAGTTCATTTTCCGGAATCAGCCCCACAGAAAGCAGCAGGGTGTCACAGGAGAACTGCTCTTCCGTTCCTGGAATAGGCTTCAGGTGTTCGTCCACCTCAGCGATAGTGACGCCTTCTACCCTTTCCTTCCCCTGAATGTCCACCACCGTATGGCTGAGCTTCAGCGGAATGCCGTAATCGTTCAGGCACTGTACAATATTTCTCTTCAAGCCCCCGGAATAGGGCTGAATTTCCGCCACACATTTTACCTTGGCGCCTTCCAGCGTCATTCGCCGGGCCATAATCAGCCCGATGTCGCCGCTTCCCAGGATAACCACCTCGCGTCCCGGGAGATAGCCTTCCAGGTTCACGAGCCGCTGGGCCGTACCTGCGGAAAATACGCCGGCCGGGCGGGTTCCAGGGATGTTTAGCGCTCCTCTTGGCCTTTCCCGGCAGCCCATGGCAAGCACCGCCGCTTTGGCCTCCACCTCAACCAGCCCGTTTTCCCGGCTTACCGCTGTGACCTTTACACCGCCGGAGGCGGGGGAGGAGAGGTCGATTACCGTGGTGCTCAGCAGATATGGAATCTGCAGCTCCTGAATTTGCGCGATGAATCTGGCGGCATATTCGGGGCCTGTCAGCTCCTCATGAAAAGTATGCAGGCCAAACCCATTGTGAATGCACTGGTTCAAGATCCCGCCCAGCTCCTTCTCGCGCTCCAGGATCAAAATATCCCGTGCGCCGGCCTCACGGGCGGCGGCAGCGGCGGCAAGGCCCGCCGGGCCTCCGCCGATAATGACAATATCATGTTTCATTTTGATCTGTTCCTTTCTCCGGGCTGCGGCGGCCTGTGCCGCCCGCTTCCCTCCCGCGCCGAAAACGCGGTCAGCCCCTTGTCTTTTCCAATACAATCTCCGAACCCTTTTCATTCTTGCGGATTTCCCTTAAATCCAAGGACAGTTCCCTGGCCAAAAGCTCCATCACCCTGGGAGAACAGAACCCGCTCTGGCAGCGGCCCATTCCCGCTCTCGTACGGCGCTTGACCCCATCCAGCGTTTTTGCTCCCAGGACTCCGTGAATGGCATCCAGGATTTCCCCTTCGGAAACCTGTTCACAACGGCAGATGATGTTGCCGTAGGCAGGATTTTTCTCTATGTACGCCTTTCGCTGCTCCGCAGGCATATCGTGCAGTCTGGGCACGCCTCTGCGGATCGGCTGGAAGTTTTCCTTCCGCGCCAGCTGCAGCTTCTCAGCAATCAGCGCCGCCAAATACTCCCCAATGGCTGATGCACTGGAAAGGCCCGGGGATTCGATACCCGCCGCGTCAAAAAAGCCCTCTGCGGTTTCTCCCAGCACAAAGTCATCCCCTGCCTCATGGGCCCGCAGGCCGGTAAAGGAAGTGATCACCTGGCGGATTGGGATGTTCCTGACGCCCAGAGCGGACTTCTCCAGCACTTCTCCGAGTCCTTCCGCCGTGGTTTTGGTTTCCTCCCTGTCCTCTATATCAGCGGCAGTGGGACCCAGCAGCAAATTTCCATGAACCGTAGGGCTCACCAACACGCCCTTTCCGTATTTCCCGGGCAATTGAAATATGGTATGGGAGACATGCTGTCCCGCGGTCTTATCCAGCAGGCAGTATTCTCCTTTTCTGGAGGCGACGTGCAGTTTGTTTTCGCATACCAGGTTGTGCAGCTCATCGGAATGGACTCCGGCGGCGTTGACCACCGCTTTTGTCAGAAAGTCTTCCCCGGAGGTCTTCACCAGCCAGCCGTCCTCCCGGCGCTCCAGGCCGGTTATCTGCGTCTCAAAATAAAACTGCGCGCCGTTCATTGCGGCATTTTCCGCCAGGCCCAGGGTCAGCTCAAAGGGGCATACAATGCCTGAAGTCTCCGCCAGCAGCGCGCCGCATACCGCATCGGAGAGGTTGGGCTCCAGGGCAAGCGCCTCCTCCCGGTTCAGCAGCTTCAGGCCGGGTACGCCGTTAGCAAGCCCCCGCTCATAAAGCTCCTTCAGCTTCGGCAGCTCCTCCTCATGCAGGCACACCACAAAGGCCCCGCAGCGCTGAAAGGGAATGTCCAGCTCTTCAGCGAGCTTGTCCATTTTCTCATTGCCTCTGACATTCATTTTCGCTTTCCAGGTCCCGGGCTCCGCGTCGAAGCCTGCGTGGATAATCGCGGAATTGGCCTTGCTGGTGCCTTCGCACACATCCGCATTCTTTTCCAAAACCGCAATGCTCCCCTCAAACCGGGACAATTCTCTTGCCACTGCCGAGCCGATCACTCCCGCACCGGCAATCACGATATCACATTGTATCATTTCAATACCTTCCTCCGTATTTTCATACGTTAATAGATTATCATATAGCGGCTTTTCCCGCAAGTAAAACAACTGCAAAAAACCTGAAATTTTCCTTGACAGAATTGAACAAATAGCTGAAAATAAGGGAAAGAGGCAGCGTGACGCTGCACCCATGACGCGTGGATTGCGGCGTACCGCCGCTGCGTTGGGCGAAAGAGACTGGCCCGGATCACGCGTCCCGGAAGAGACTTCCGGTTTATATTGGGCGGAAGCAGGTTCGGGCTTCGGGAAGCAAGTGACCGGTCGCGCCGCACTGCCCCGCGGAATAAAAGTCTTTGGGGATACCTTCCTTTTAATAAGGTATGGAAAGGAGTCAAAAAATGGAATATTTAATTGGAATCGATTTGGGTACCAGCGGCACAAAGACTGTGCTGTTCGACAAAACGGGAAAAGTGATTTCCAGCGCCAGCCTGGAATATCCCATGTTTCAGGAAAAGAACGGCTGGGCGGAGCAGGAGCCTGCAGACTGGTGGCACGCGGCTGCGGATACCATCCGCACGGTGATTGAGAAAAGCGGGATAGACGCCGGGGAGGTCAAAGGCGTGGGGATCTCCGGCCAGATGCATGGGCTGGTGATGCTGGACCGCGACGGGAAAGTGCTGCGGCGCTCCATCATCTGGTGCGACCAGCGCACAGCCGCTGAGTGTGAAGAAATCACGGAGAAGGTGGGGGCAAAGCGTCTCATAGAGATCACGGCGAACCCTGCGTTGACGGGCTTCACGGCCTCCAAAATCCTGTGGGTCAGGAATCATGAACCGGAAACCTATGCAAAATGCGCCCATATCCTGCTGCCCAAGGACTATGTCCGCTACATGCTCACAGGCGATTTTGCCACGGAAGTATCAGATGCTTCCGGCATGCAGCTTCTGGATGTACCGAACCGCTGCTGGAGCAAGGAGGTCCTGGAAAAGCTGGACATTGAGGAAAGTCTGCTGGCGAAGGTCTACGAGTCCCCGGAGGTGACGGGCTCCATCACGGAAGAGGCTGCGAAACTGACGGGTCTGAAGGCCGGAACCCCTGTGGTGGGCGGCGCGGGGGACAACGCCGCAGCAGCCGTAGGTACCGGAGTGGTACGGGACGGCAAGGCCTTTACTACCATTGGTACCTCTGGCGTGGTTTTCGCCCATACAGATCATATTTCTATCGATCCCAAGGGCAGAGTGCATACCTTCTGCTGCGCGGTGCCCGGCGCCTGGCATGTGATGGGCGTCACCCAGGGCGCGGGACTCTCCCTGAAGTGGTTCCGGGACAACTTCTGTGCAGAGGAAAAGCGTACGGCGGAGGGCATGGGGGTGGATCCCTATTTCCTGATGGACCGGGAAGCGGAGCGTTCCCCCATTGGCTGCAATAAGCTGCTGTACCTTCCTTACCTCATGGGAGAACGCACGCCCCATCTGGATCCGGACTGCCGCGGCGTTTTCTTCGGTCTCTCCGCCATCCATACCAAATACGATATGCTGCGGGCTGTGATGGAGGGCGTGACTTACTCTCAGCGGGACAGCGTGGAAATTCTCCGCGGCATGGGCGTGGAACTCCAGGAAATGCTGGCCTGCGGCGGCGGCGGAAGCTCTCCATTGTGGCGGCAGATGCTGGCAGACGTGTACGACTGCCCGGTAAAAACCGTAAAATCCAAGGAAGGCCCCGCACTGGGCGCAGCCATTCTGGCAGGCGTGGGCGCGGGACTGTATCCCTCCGTGCAGGAGGCCTGCGACGCTATGATTCAAACCAATGAACCCCAGGAACCCATCTCGGAAAACGTGCCTCGGTACGATGCCTTCTATCAGGTTTACCGCTCTCTGTACCCGGCGCTGAAGGAAAACTTTAAACAGCTGGCTGCAGCAGAATAAGCTTTCATCCAATCACACCCCCGGCGCAGGGCTCCTGCACCGGGGATATTTCTGCTGCTTCCTTCCCCACGGTGATGCGAAAGCAGAATTGGGTATTTAATTCCTGCAAATGTTCCGGGCAGCAGGCCTGTCCGAATTGAAAAAGAGAGAAAAGGGGCACAGGCCCGCCGGAAAAATTGCTTCGGCGGGCCTGTGCCCCTTTTTTCAGGTTCAGGAAAGCAGCATTCTGTCGTTGTCCAGCTGTTCACCGCTTTTTTGGCGGAACAACTCCAGCAGCTTTTCCACTGTCATACGTTCCCGTTCTTTCCCGGAAAGGTCCAGGATGATCTTTCCCTGCTGCATCATCAGGGTACGGTCCCCGCAGTCCAGCGCAGATTGGATATTGTGGGTAATCATCAGCGTGGTGATCGTATTTTCCCGCACGATCTTCCGGGTCAGCGCCAGCACCTTATCCGCCGTCGCGGGGTCCAGAGCCGCGGTATGCTCATCCAACAGCAGCAGCTTCGGGGTGGATATGGTGGCCATGAGCAGGGTAATGGCCTGTCTCTGACCGCCTGAGAGGAGGCCTACCCGGGTTTTCAGCCGGTCCTCCAGCCCCAGATCCAGCTCCCGGAGCTTTTCCCGGAAAAAGGCTGCATTTTTCCGGCTGGTGGCAGGCGCCAGGCTCCGGTGCGTCCCCCTCAGGTAGGCCAGAGACAGGTTTTCCTCTATGGTCATACTGGGCGCTGTGCCCATCAGGGGGTCCTGAAACAGATGCCCAATGTTTCTGGCCCGCTTATGCTCGGGCAGATAGGTCACGTCCTTCCCACTCAGCGTCACGCTGCCGGAGTCGGGAAGATACGACCCGGAAATCAGCTTCAGCAAGGTGGATTTTCCCGCTCCGTTCCCTCCGATCAGGGTGATGAATTCCCCTTCCGGCACAGTGAGGTTGACATGGTCGATGGCTTTTCGTTCATTGACCGTTCCCGCGTAAAAGGTCTTGCAGAGCTCCCGCAGTTCCAACATCAGCCATTCTCCTTTCCGCCGTCTGTCTGCTTCAGCTTCCGTTTTTGTCCCCGCAGCTTCACTGCATCCCGCGCCACGGGATAGGAGATTGCAATCACGACTATGACGGAGGAGAGGAGCTTCATATCCGACGTGGTGATATTGAGGAATTTCAAAGCGGGCAGGGTATTGTACTGAAGTACCAGTCCGATGATGATACGGTAAAGGATGGAGCCGCACACAGCTGAAATCACTCCCGTGAGCATGGTGCGGCGCTTACACAGAAAATAGAGCAGATTCCCGAAAATCACCTCTCCGATGATCAGGGAGGCGAGCCCGATCACCACCACGCCGATGCCCATTCCAGCGTCTGCAGACTGCTGGTATTGGGCCAGCACGCCGCCGGAAAGACCCACCATGGCATTGGCCACCACCAGTCCCAGCGTTTTCGTAAAGTTTCCATTGATGGAAGAGGAACGGACCATATTTTCATTGTCACCTGTTGCACGTACGGAAAGGCCAAGCTGCGTATTCAAAAACAGGACCAGGGCCGCCAGCACTACCGCCAGAAAGATCCCGATCAGCAGCAGTTTTCCAAAGTCCCCGAAGGTATCCTTGAAAAAACTGAAAACCGTGGTAAGGTTGATGGCGTTTACGCTGGCTTTTCCTCCCATCACCCGCAGGTTGATGGAATAAAGGGCCGTCATCGTGAGAATTCCTGCTAGTATGGATTGGATTTTCAGCTTTGTCTGCAGGAAGGCCGTTACAAAACCAGCAGCCGCACCGGTCAGCACCGCCGCCAAAATTCCCAGCCAGGGCATCCCCGCCGCCGTCAGCATGATAGAGGAGGCCGCTCCCAGGGTGAAGCTTCCGTCCACCGTCAAATCCGCCAGGTTCAGAATGCGGTAGCTGAGAAACAGCCCCACCGCTACCAGCCCATAGACCAATCCCAATTCTACTGCGCCCCGCAGCGCCACATCACTCATTATTTTCCCCCATTTCCGCCTTTCTGAAAAAAGGCGGGCAAAGACTTTTTCTTCCGCAGGGCAGCCTTTCGCTCCCCGATGCCATTCCCTTTCTGAAGAAAGGTAACCCAAAGACTTTTACTCCGCAGGGCAGCGCGGCGCTACCGGCCACTTGCTCCCCGATGCCCGAACCTGCCTCCGTCCAACATAAACCGGAAGTCTCTTCCGGGACGCGTGATCCCGGGCAGTCTCTTTCGTCCAACGCAGCGGCGGTACGCCGCAATCTACGCGTCATGGGTGCAGCGTCACGCTGCTCACGTTGCCGGCTGGTCTGTAAAGACATTGGCGGTTTTGAGGATATCCTCGGGGAAGGTGATGCCCAGAGCGTCCAAGGTGTTTTGGTTCAGGTAGGTTTGGTAGGTTTCAAAGAAGAATACCGGCACCTCGCTGACAGGTTTGCCCTCGATCAGCTCTACCGCCATGTCTGCATTCTTTGCGCCCAGCTCCGTGTAATCGATGCCAATGGCTGCCAGCGCGCCGTCCTGTACCATGGAATCTGCGCCCACATACCACGGCACCTTAGCCGTACGGGTAGCGTCCACCACTACGCCGATGGAGGTGGCGATGCTGTTGTCCGTGGTGGTAAAGATGGCGTCCACTTTACCGCACAGCGTGGTGGCTACCTGCTGGATTTCGCTGCTGTTGGACACTGTGCCGTCCACCACCTCGATGCCTTTTTCCTCACAGTACTTTTTAGCCTCCGCCGCAGCGTTGACAGAATTGGATTCTCCGGAATTGTAGAGCATCCCGAATGTTTTCAGATCCGGATCGACTTTCAATGCCAGATCAATAGCAGAAGTGACGGGGATCCTGTCGGAGGTGCCTGTCACATTGCCCTCCGGTTTGTCGGGCGTTTTGATGCCCAGATCCTGCTGCGGATCGTTGACCGCGGCAAACAGCACCTTGATGTCCGTACCCTCTGTGGAGGATACCGCCACCTGGGCGGCAGGTGTAGCAATCGCCACGATCATGTCCACCTTATCCCCTACGAATTTCTGGCAGATGGTGTTGACATTGGCGTTTTCGCCGCCTGCATTCTGGTAATCGATCACGACCTTGGTCTCGTCATAACCCCACTCTTCCAGCCGGCTCATAAATGCCTCTCGGATCGTATCCAGGGAAGGATGCTCCATATATTGGATCAGGCCGATCTTATAGGGCTGGGCTTCCGTCTTTCCCGGTTCTGTCCCGGAAGGTAAATGGGAGACGACGGAAGAGGTGACGCCGTTGGAACAGCCTGCCAGAAGGCAGACGGCAAGCGCCAGGGAGAGAATTGTCAATACTGTTTTTTTCATCGCGGTTCGTCCTTTCTGTTGAAAACCAGAGCGCCGCAAAAAGAAAATGTCCCTGCGGATCTTATCTCAAAAGATCCGCAAGGACAGAAAATTTTTTCTGCGGTGCCACCTTGCCTGCCGGGCTTTCCCGGCCTCTCTGCCGGATGCTGACACATCCGCGCCCCATAACGCGGGCAAAACGTCCCGGAATACTGAGCAGCTCCCGCTGCCGTTCCTCGAGCCCTCAGAGGACCATTTACCGCACCGTTTCCACGCCGGATTTCCACCACCGCCGGCTCTCTGTGAGGTCGTATTGCGATTTTATTTCCTCTTCATCGGTTTCATTTATTAAAGCACAGGGCATCTCATTTGTCAAGACAGTTTTTCGGCTCCCGTCGGGAAAATTTCTCCAAACGCTTTTCTTAAGAAGAAATGGCCTCGTTGCTGCCGAGTTTATCCAGAAGAGCGGTCACATTGTCTACGGAAGCCTTGCGTACCACCCCGGAATAGACGCCGTCCAGCATAGCTACATAACGGTCCTGGCCTTCCACCGCATAGAATTCCACAACACTGTCGGCATTTCCATTGAAGTAACTGTACTCCACCTTGAACACAGGTTCGCCGCTGTACTCCACTTCCTCGGTATTCAGTACGGCGATGGCGATCAGCTGCTTGTAGAAGGGCTGATAGGTATCGTCATAGCTGATTTCCTTGCCTGCGCCGGACTGGATGGTCAGGTCATAGGTGATATTGGACTCCGTTGATTTTTCCTCGTTCTTGGTACGGGTAATGTCGTACTCGCTGGCGGTTCCGTTCAGGGTGAGCTTCAGCCTGCTCACTTCCATGATGTTGGGCAGACAGATATAGCTCATCCGCAGGTCCATCAGCTTGGCTTCCGCCCAGTCAGCCACTTTACTGGCGGCGATCAGGTATACCACATCCGAGTTGTCCGCCATGAGGTACCGGTTGCCGTCCGCGTCCGTTTCGCTGACCTTCAGCGTGTGCTTCTCCCCGTTGAGATCAAAATCAATCTGCGCAAAGGGTTCGGCAAGCCCGTAATCTCCCAATTTTTCCTCTGTGACGCCCACAGCCGCCACACTGTCAGCGGACAGCGTCTTCAGAGTGGTCACCAAAGTACTGAAACTGTCCGTACCCGCCTCTGCTTTTACCGGCGAAGTCACCATATAACCGCTCATTTTTGAGGAGTCATGGATAATTTCAATCGGCTTCTCAAAATTGGTTCCGGAAAGCTTCATGCTGTAGAGGATATCCGCAGCTTTCGTCTGAGAGCTGGAACCCTCGCTGTCCGTGGTCTCCTGCATCAGGTCGGCCACCGTGTACAGGTCGGTTTTCAGGAAGGCCAGTTCCCCGCCCAAAAGCTTTTCATTGAGGCCGGATACCACATAGACAACGCCGTCCTTAAGCACATATTTGCCAACAGAGCTTCCTGCGTCGCTGCCGATTACCAGGGTATCGGAGCCGCCGGCTTTATATTCGATCGTGATTTTGGCCGCGCCGTTCCCGGAAAGGCCGAAATCCTCCAGATTGGTTACCTCTCCCAAATTCTTGGAAGCGTTGACATCCAGCACAGAGCGTGCGGCGGAAGAGGAGTCCACCGTATTCACATCATAGTCTTCCAGACCCTTTACCGTGAAGGCCACGTCCTTTTCGCTTTCCGAGGAGGACGAATCCGTCTCAGAAGAGGCGGAGGTTTCTGTCTCCGGTTCCTCAATGGGCGTCAGCTGGTAGGAGCCCCCGGCATTTTCCACCTTGATGACGGAAACGTCCCGGGTGGATTTCTCCATCACCTTTTCCGTTACGGAGGAGGATGCGGACGAAGAGGATTCCTCCTGCTCCTCGGGCTGTGTGAGCAGCAGGGCCGCAGCCGCGCCGCCCAGTACCACAAGGACCGCAAGCATGATCAGGATATTTCTTGTGGTCTTCTTCATAGGCTTACAGATGCCTCCTCTTCAGGAATACCACCAGGCCAGCAATCAGGATAATCAACGGCAGGCCGATGGTGAATACGCCCAGGCCCAGGAACGAGAGCGTTCCGCTGGAGGCTGCAATGTCCAATTTATTGGTCTGAACCTTATCCGTAACCACAGTGACGGCGCTGTCGTCCGTACCGGTCACATAGTGGAACAGGTCGGTGAGATAGGTGCGGTCGCTGAAGGTGCTGGTGCTCAGGAAGGTGTCCGTAAAGGTGACGGAGGAACCAAAAACAACCACATTTTTGGTATAGATGTCGTTGCCGTCCTGCACCATGCGGCTGGACAGCGTGGCCAGCACCTGTTCCGAGGTTTCGGGATTTTCCGTGTCCCCGTCTTCCTTGGCCGCATAGGCGCTGTCAGAAGAGACCCAGAGTTTCTGCACGCCGATATCATCGTTGGCGTTAAACAGAATGGTCAGCGGAGCGGTGGTGGGGGACACCAAAAGATTATAGGTATTGTCCTTCAGCACCTCCTCTGCGGAATCGGCAAAGATGTAACTGGCATTCGTAGAGAACACGCGGGAGGTATCGGTTTCCGCCACAACGCCCTCTTCCACCTTCACGCCCCATTCTTCTAGGAAGCCGGCAAACTTGGGCAGCTCTCCCTGGGTGGGGTGGCAGGTGACAAACAGGGTGCGGTCCACCATGGGGCCGTCCTTGGAGAGGAAATCCCTCATCTTCTGAAGCTCTTCCTCCGTGTAGTCAGTGGTGGGGGTGGGCAGCATAAGCACCTGGGTATCTTCAGGAATCTCGTCCGTCAGGAGATTTACCTCCTGCACATCGAAGTTTTCCTCCTCCAGGAGGCTGTCCAGAGCCGTACGGCTGCTGGAATTCAGCAGTTCGTTGTGCCCTGTTGCCACTGCCACAATCGGAACCTTGTCCAGGTTCACTGACTCGATAGCGGCGGCCAGGGCGCTGTCCACCATGGAATAACTGTCATACCCGGAGCTCGTCTGGCTCTGGGTCATGCTGAACATGTCGTTGACCGTCAGCACCCGGTGGCGCTTTTCCGTTTTCACCAGCACCTTGCCGGTGGTCAGGTTGTCGGAAGCGTACTCACTGATAAAGGTCGGGTTTTTATCGGGATCCACAAACTGCACCTTGATCCTGGAATTGGCCTCCTGCAGCTTGTCCGCCAGGTTTGCCACCTGGCTGTACTTCAAATTATAGCTAGTGAAGACGCGGTCCTTCCGGATGGCCTCTTCATCGCCGATCAAATAGATATCCGTGTCGTTCTGCACGCCCTTGGCAATTTCCAGGGCCTGGTCGGAAAGGGAGTTGAGCTTTTCCGCCGTCAGGTCCACATTCATGGAGGGGAAACGGTTGGAAAGGGCGGATACCAGGACGTTCACCACCACCACAATGGCAATGAACACCACGCTCATCAGGGTGGCCATGCCGCCCCTCTTAAATTTATTGCTCCTGAAGAAGTTCCCAACGGAACCCTTCTTTTTTGCCTTATTTTCTTGATTCATTTTCTCAATTTCCATCCTTTCTCTCGCTCAGCTCCAGCGGCGGCTTTCCACCTTACGTGCGGTGAGAAAGACGAAAACGGCCATAACGCTCAGGAAGAAGATTGCGCTTGAGACGTTGAACAGGCCCTGGGTGAAGGGCGTATAGCGGGTGTTGAAGGAAATCCAGCCCACAACCGCACTCACCCAGCTGCTGGAAAGGCCGGAGGCCAGGGAATCGATGAACATCAGGAACACTGCCACCGCAAAGGTGCCGATGGCCGCGATGATCTGGCTCACTGTCAGGCTGGAGATGAACACGCCGATGGCCACCATCGCGCCGCCGTAAAGCAGGGTGCCCACATAGTTGCCCAGCACCACGCCCCAGGGAGGGGTGGAGAAGAAGGACAGCGCCACCGCCGGCAGCAGGCCCAGGGTAGAGGCGATAAAATAGACGAAGAAAGACGAGAGGAACTTGCCGATCACAATCGAAAGCGTTCCCACCGGCGCGGTCAAAAGCGCCTGGTCCGTCTTGTTTTTCCGGTCGTCCGTCATGCTGCGCATGGTGATGATGGGGATAATCATCATGCAGAAGGTAAACATGGCGTTGTAAGCGGAAGTAATGTAGCTGGTGGAACCCATCATCATCACCTGGAAATAATAAAACCCATAGAGCGCCAGCAGGGCCGCTACGCACACATATCCTATGGGAGAGGCAAAATAGGAGCGGAGCTCCCGCTTAAACACTGCTTTCATTCTTCCTCTCCTCCTTTCTCTGTTTCTGCATTGCCGTCCGCCGCATTCCCGTCGGGCGCGGACTCGGGCTCATATGCAATGTCAACCTTGGGACGGGCTTCCTTGTCTTCGTTCTGGCTGTAGGCCGTGTCGGAGCTGGTCAGCTGGAGGAACAGGTCTTCCAGGGTCAGGTCGGTATTCTTCAGGGCCAGCATGGGCCAGCCTTTCCTGGCCAGCAGGGCGAACAAAGGCCTTCTGACGTCCGCGTTGGGCTCGGACTCCACACTGAGCTCGTATACGCCCTTCTCCTTTTCTCCCATGGAATAGACATCCACCACATTCTCCAGCTCCCGGATGGCATGCACCGCCTCGCGCTCGGGGGCCTCTACCCGGAGAATCAGCCTGTGATCCTTGGAGAGGTCATGGGCCAGGGTGTCTGTGGCGCCGTCCGCCACAATCCGGCCGTTGTTGATGACGATGATGCGTTCGCATACCGCCTGTACCTCAGAGAGAATGTGAGAACTGAGAATCACCGTGTGGTTGCGCCCCAGGTTGGTGATGAGATTGCGGATCTCGATGATCTGCTTGGGGTCCAGGCCCACGGTGGGCTCGTCCAGAATGAGCACCGGCGGGTTCCCCAGCAGGGCCTGGGCAATGCCGACGCGCTGCCGGTAACCTTTGGAGAGGTTTCCTATCAGTCTGTCGTACACATTGTCAATTTTGGTGAGCTGGCAGATTTCCTTGATGTGCTTTTCCCTGGGAAGCTTCACCTTTTTCAGTTCATACATAAAGTTCAGATACTCTTTTACCGTCATATCCAGATACAGCGGCGGCTGTTCGGGGAGATAGCCAATGAGCTTTTTCACTTCATTGGGCTCATCCAGAGTATTTTTTCCCGAAACGGTCACCTCTCCGGAAGTAGCCGAGAGGTAGCCCGTGACGATGTTCATCGTCGTGGACTTACCGGCGCCGTTCGGCCCCAGGAAACCGACGATTGTGCCTTCCTCCACTTTAAAGCTCACGTTATTCAGCGCCATATTGACTCCATAGCGCTTTGTGAGGTTTTTGACCTCTACCATTTCCGTGATTCCTCCTGTTTTGTTTGTCTTCTTTTCTCTAACTGGTTAATACTACCGCAAAGAGGGTCTTTTTGCAATACTTTTCGCCTTCCGCGGCATGATTTTCCATCATTTTATCTCCCTTTTGTGAATTTTTTGTGAAAGCGGGGTGATGATGTCGTGCCGTATGCCGCACCCGGTTCAAAATTTTTTGAAAAGACGGGCTTTCACTCTGGAAAACCCGCTTTTTCACCGGCCAAACCCGGGTTGCAGCCTGCCGCGTCCGGGTTGACGGAAAAGCTGGAACACGGTACAATAAGAGCGTCTAAAATCTATCAGAAAGAGGTGAGGGCTTTGGCGCAAATCAAGCCGTTCCGTGCCCTGCGGTACCAACTGGAAAAAGCCGGAAGGATCGAGGAGCTGACCTGCCCGCCCTACGATATCATCAGCGAAACACAGCGGCAGGCCTATTTGGAACGCAACCCTTACAATGTGATCCGCCTGGAGCTGCCCCGCGGGGACTCTCCCTATGAGGAAGCGGGAAAAACTTTGGAGGAATGGCTTCAGGAAGGCATTCTGAAGCAGGATATGGAGGAGGGCCTGTACCTCTATGAACAGGAATTCCTTTCCCAGGCCGACCATGGGGATAAAAAGAGCCTAAAGGGCCTGATCTGCCGGGTGCGGGTGGAGGATTTCGCCGCAGGCGTGGTGCTGCCCCACGAAGAGACTCTCAGCAAGGCAAAAACCGACCGTTTCAACCTGATGAAGGCCACGAACTGCAACTTCAGCCAAATCTATTCCCTCTATCAGGACGAAGGCCATATCACCCGGTCCAGAATCGAAAACCTGACAAAAACCTGCGCCCCCAGGTATGAGTTTTCTGACGGCCTGGTGACCCACCGGCTCTGGGTGGTAAACGACCCTGTGGCCGTTTCTGCCCTCTGTGAAGACTTTGCGGGCCGCAAGCTTTATATTGCCGACGGGCACCACCGCTACGAAACCGCCATCAACTACCGGAACTGGTGCAGGGAAAACGACTTTTACAACCCTGGCAGCGAATATGTGATGATGATGCTGGCGGACATGGCGGATGAGGGCCTGGTGGTATTCCCCACCCACCGGCTGGTCCGGGACCTGCCCGGATTCCATGGTCCGGAGCTGCTGAAGGCCTGCGAGGCTGAATTTGACGTTCTTCCCTGCGGGGACCTTCCGGAGGCACAGAGCCGGCTTTCCCCCCTCTACGAAGAGGGAAGACACGCTTTTGCCCTCTGCGGCGGCAGCGCCGGGAACCTGCGGGCGCTGCGAGCCCCCGCCGTTATGGACAGTGTGCTGCCGGAAAAGAGCCGGGCTTCCAGGCTGCTGGATGTCTCGGTCCTCCACAGCCTGATTCTGGAGCGCTGCCTGGGCATTGACAAGGAAAACATGGCGAACCAGAGAAATCTTACCTATACCCGTTCGGCAGCAGAAGCCGTTGCCTCCGTGGACAGCGGCGAGAGCAACTGCTGCTTCCTGCTGAACCCCACCCGCGTCAGTGAGATCGGCGCCGTGGCGGCAAACGGGGAAAAGATGCCCCAGAAATCCACGTATTTTTATCCGAAGCTCATCACGGGCCTTGTCATGAACCTGCTGACGGAACAATAAGCCGCAGGCCCTTCCAAAAAGAAAGGAAAAGGAAACTGGATGGACACCATGAAATTATTTGAAAAGACAGTGAAAGAACAGGAGATTTACAGCGGACGCATCATCCGCGTCCATCTGGACGACGTGGTTCTGGAAAACGGAAGCGAGACAAAGCGGGAGGTGGTGGACCACCCCGGCGGGGTCAGCGTGGCCGTGCTTACGGAAAACAACGAGCTCATCCTGGTGCGCCAATTCCGCTATCCCTACAAGCAGGTGCTTCTGGAGCTGCCCGCCGGGAAGCTGGAGCAGGGGGAAGACCCCTTTGAGGCGGTGAAGCGGGAGCAGAGGGAGGAGACCGGAACAGTGGGCGAGCACTATATTTCCCTGGGAAATGTCTACCCCACCCCCGGTTACTGCGGGGAGATCATCCGCCTGTGGGCATGCCGCGCCAGCGGCAGCACAGGCGAGCTTCAGCTGGACGAGGACGAGTTTCTGGCCACGGAGCGCCTTCCGCTTGACAAAGCTGTGGAAATGGTGTTAAATAACGAAATCCCGGACGCGAAAACACAGATCGGGATTCTGAAGACAGCCAGATTGGTGGAACAAGGAAAGCTCTGATCCGGCCTTTGGGCCGGGGAAAGGAAAAGCCTATGAACGCAACAAAACGAATTGCCGCCCTGCTGCTGTGCGGAGCGCTGCTTCTCAGCGCCTCCGCCTGTTCCCAGCAGGCTTTGAAAACTGCCGGACCGGAAAGCAGCTCCAGCGCTTCTTCCGTCTCTTCCAGGGAGGAATCCTCCGCTGTTTCCTCCGAGAATTCTAAGCCGGAATCCTCTTCTCAGGCTTCCAGCGAAGCTCCCTCCTCTTCAGAGGCGGCTCCCAGCACGCCGCAAAAGCCCACCGTCACCGACGACGACAGCAGCGCCGGAACGGAATACCTTCCCTCCATTGAGACGGGCAGCGAGAATTTTCAGAAGGCCTTCGCGGGAAACGCCATTGACAGCCAGTTTGAGCTGGAATATTCCCGCTCCACCTCCGCCACCCTGATGGTGCAGGCCTGCAACGACGCGGCGCAGAGATGGAAGAACATGATAGACGTGGCGTACCAGTCCGTGCTGGATCTCTCCGACGACGGCCAGCGGGAATCTGTGAAGGAAACCCAGGACCAGTGGGCCGCCGTTCTGGACCAGAAGCTTCAGGAAATCCGGGATGACGCGGGGGACGGCGCTGACGCCCCTCTGGAAATCGCCCGGGGCGCCATGCTGCTCTACCGGGAGCGGGCCGCCGAGCTTTGCAGCATCCAGTATGCGATCGACGGCACCCTGCCCAGCTTTGAAGTGGTTTCCGGCGACGAAGAGGTCAAGGGATAATGGAGCCTGACATCGCCGGAAAAGATCTGTTTATGGTATGCCACTCCCCCCGGAAAGCGGCATACCGTTCCCTGCCGGAAGGTTATTTTTTCCGGCGCTGCCGCAGGGACGAGCTGGAACTCTGGAAGAAATTCCATTTCGACGATTTGGAAACAGCCCGCCGGATGCTGCCCTACATGGACGGCTATTTCCAGGAGGTTTATGGCGGGGAGGATGGCGGTTTTTTTGACCGCTGCCTGTTTGCCTGTACAGAAGAGGACCTGCCCGTGGGGACCTGCTTTCTCTGGAAAGCCTACGGAAAACTGGACACCCTGCATTGGCTCAAGGTGAGGCCTGAATATGAGGGAAAGGGGATTGGCCGGGCGCTGATCGCCCGGGTGCTGCAGGAAAAAATGGATTGGGATACTCCCGTTTTCCTGCATACCCATCCCGGCTGCCTCCAGGCAGTCAAGCTCTATCTGGATTTTGGATTCCAGTTTCTCAGCGACCCTCTGGTGGGAGACCGGAAAAACGCCTTGCCGGAAGCCATGCCATACTTCCGGGAACGGCTGCCCGCCCCGTCCTTTGAAAAAATTGCGGCGCAGGCCGCGCCGCAGGAATTTCTGGCCGCGGTAAACGCGGGGAAGAGAGCCGAATTCTAGACAGCCGTCCGAACATACCGCGCCATCCTGTGCGGCCGGCTTTTCGGCGGTCCAATGCCTTTGATATGCTGAAATACGGCGGTATTCCACCGGTTTTTTCAGCCTTTAAAAAGGGGCGGAGCCATTTGGCTTCGCCCCTTTCCTTTTTTCCCATGCTTTTCTTTTCTTTCCAAATCAGGTATAATAAAGAAAAATTTTATTTGGGAGGAAAAATTTTTATGGCCTATTTACAGCTCAATTTTGAAAGCCAGTGTCTGCAGGGGAATACCGCAATCTCCGTGATTCTGCCGGACAAGACCCGGGGCCTCACTCCCCGGGAATTTTACAGCCAGGAAAAAAAGTACAAGGTCCTCTGGCTGCTGCACGGCACCTTCGGCGACCATTCCGACTGGATTCGCAAAAGCAACATAGAGCTTTACGCCTGCGAACGGGATCTCATTGTGGTGATGCCCAGCGCCTTGAATTCCAATTACGCCAACTGGCCGGAATTCTCCATCGGCTACAACATGTACGACTTTCTCACCGAAGAGCTGATGCCGCTGATTTCCGGCTGGTTCCCGGCCTCCGACAAGCGGGAAGACAATTTCATCGCCGGGTTATCCATGGGCGGCCGGGGCACCTGCGTTTACGCTTTCAGCCACCCGGAAAAATTTGCGGCCGCAGCCGTGCTCTCCGCCTGCCCCAGGAATATCGAACTGCTCCCCGAAATGGAGCCGGGCATGTGGGAGCGCACCCAGGGCAGCATCAAAAACGCCGGAGGCCTTGAGGCTTACCTTGCCTCCTATGAAAACACCTGGCGCATCGCTGGGGAAAAGGCAAAAACAGGGGAACTGCCCCGCCTGTACTTTGCCACAGGGAAAAACGACATGTTCTACGGGGCTTTCCTGGAATTCCAGAAATATGCGGAGAAAATCGGCCTGGACGCCGAATTTGAAGCCATTGACGGCTACGCCCACGAATGGCGCTTCTGGGACCTGACCATCCAGCACGCCCTGGCCTTCTTCGGCCTGGACGACGCGGGGGCCGGGAACCCGTTCTGACCTTTCCTGCTGAAAAGGGCGCCGCAGCGACAGCAAGGGCATCTGCATTTCCTGCTCCTGCCCATGCTGTCTGCGGCGCCCTTTTTTAATTTTCCACCTTGAGCCGCTCTTCCTCCACGCCGAAAACTGCGGCCATCTCCTTCCGCTCCTCCAGATTCGGCACTGCCTCGCCCGATTCATACTTGCGGTACCGGTAAAGGCTTATCCCAAGTTTCTGCGCGGCTTCCTTCATGGAAAGCTGTTTTTCTTTTCTCAGGATGTACAGGCGGCTGCGGAACGAAAGGCTGTCAAACGGGAATTTCTTAAGGCTCTGGTATCGGGGTTCCAGCTTCCAGGCAGGCGTTTTTGGCAGGGGAGTAAACAGTTTCTCCGCTTCTCTCAGCTTCGATTCAAAAAAATGGATGGCATATTCCAGCTGCATTTGAGAAATGTCATCCATCCGGTATTTCTGCAGGATCCATATCCCTTCATTGAGGGCTGAACGCATAAACTCATTCTCTGCTCTGTAGTCTCGTCTCATGCTTTTCACTTCCCTTTTTGAAAGTAATTTTATCTCACTTTATTGAAGACAGCTAGAACCATAAATGATACTATTGATGGGTATATCAGTAAAAGCAAATTCTTCTTCTTATAATAAAAGTATAAATATGGTTATTATTGGAAGATGATCTATGTTTTTGGTGAATAATGAATTCAAAAACACGAATGTATCCAGGACAATACGCTTTACTGATTCTTTATTTGACCGTTTAAACCAAGTCGCGGGCGAAAATAATATCTCTTTTAACTTGCTGGTACTGCAGTGCTGCAAATACGCCCTGGACCACATGGAAGAACCGGAAGAAGACAAGCCTTCTGCAAAATAAACCGCAGAAGGCTTGTTTTTTTATCGCGAAGCCTGAGGAAGCTTTCACAAGACCCGGCGAACCAATGGAAAAATAAGAAAACCTGCCCGGGCCTTTCTTCCTAAACAGAGCAGCCCTTCCGATTTCGGAAGGGCTGCTTTGCTTTATTCTTCGTCCGTTGTGGTATCTTCCTGGGCTTCCTGTTCCAGCTCTTCCGGGCTGGCGGCTCCCTCGTCCGCAGTGCCGTCGTCCTCAATTTCCACTGCGTCCACCTCATCTTCTTCATGGGGGGCACGGGCCAAAGTGACCACCTTATCTCCCTCCTGCAGCTTCATCACGCGCACACCCTTGCTGGGCCTGGCGCAAACGCGGATGGAGGAGGCCAGAATGCGGATGATGATGCCTTCCTCAGAGATGAGTATAATGTCATCCTCCAGATCCACCACCTTGATGGCTGCCACATCGCCGTATTTTTCGGTGTGGTAGTTGGTAAGGCCCTTGCCGCCCCTGTGCTGCAGGCGGTAATTGTCCGGCGCGGAAAGCCTGCCGTAACCGGTTTCCGTCACGGTGAGCACCAGGCCGCCCTCACGCAGAACCGACATTCCCACAATACAGTCGTCTTCGGCCAGGCGCATAACCCGCACGCCTCTGGCCGTACGGCTCAGCTCACGGATCTGGGTTTCCTCAAACCGGATGGCCATACCCTTCTTCGTGGCCACAAGCAGCTCGTCGCTGCCGTTTGTCTCCCGCACCCAGGAAAGCACGTCGCCCTCGTCCAGGTCGATGGCGATCAGGCCGCCCTTTCTGGCCGTATCATAAGCGGAAAGCTTTGTGCGTTTGATTACACCGTTATTCGTCACCATCACCAGGTATTTATCCTCGTCAAACTGGGTTACCCGAATCATGGAGGTCACCTTCTCCTCCGGCTGAAGGGGGAGAAGATTCTTGATGTTCATTCCACGGCTGGTACGGGAACCCTCGGGAATCTCGTAGCACTTCAGCCGGTAGACACGGCCCAGACTGGAGAAAAACAGGATATAGTCGTGGCTTCCGGTGACAAAGAGTTCCGTGGCCACATCCTCATCCCGGCGGGTCATGCCGGTGACGCCCCGTCCGCCCCGTCTCTGCAGCCGGTAGGTGTCCATTTTCTGGCGTTTCACATAACCGAAATTCGTCAGCGTGAGCACGCATTCCTCTACGGGAATCAAGTCCTCGATATCCACTTCACCGCTGATGGCCGCGATCTCTGTGCGGCGTTCGTCGCCGAACTTCTTCTTCATGGCCTGGGCTTCGTCCTTCACAATGGCAAGGCGTCTGCCCTCGCTTGCAAGAATATCCAGGAAATCGGCAATTTTCTCTTTCAGGCCTGCCAGCTCTTCCTCGATTTTTTCGCGCTCCAGGCCGGTGAGCTGCCCCAGGCGCATCTGTACAATGGCCTGGGCCTGCACGTCGTCCAAGCCGAAACGTTCCATCAGCGCTGTTTTGCCTTCCGGTATGGATTTGGCGGCCCGCAGAATGGCGATCACCTCGTCGATGAAGTCCAGGGCAATCATCAAGCCTTCCAGAATATGGGCCCGCTCCTGGGCCTTTTTCAGGTCGAACCTGGTGCGCCGGGTGATGACATCCATCTGGAACTTGACGTATTCCTCCAGAATCTGCCGCAGGTTCAGCATCTTCGGCTCCCCGTCCACAATAGCCAGCATGATGACGCCGAAGGTGGTCTGCAGCTGGGTAAAGGAGAAGAGGTGGTTCAGCACGATCTGGGGAGAAGCGTCCCGTTTCACATCTATCACAATATGCATGCCGTTGCGGTCGGAATGGTCGTCGATATTGGAGATGCCCTCAATGCGCTTTTCCTTCACCAGGTCGGCGATATTCTCAATCAGCCTTGCCTTGTTCACCTGATAGGGCAATTCAGTGACAATGATCTTGGAACGGCCCGTCTTTTCATTTTCCTCAATTTCCGCCCGGGCGCGCACCGTAATCTTGCCGCGGCCCGTGGCATAGGCGGCCCGAATGCCGCTCCGGCCCATCACAATGCCCCCGGTAGGGAAGTCCGGACCCTTGATGTGCTCCATCAGCTCTTCCAGAGTTGCCTCCGGATTGTCGATGAGGCAGCACATGCCGTCGATCACCTCATTCATGTTATGAGGCGGGATATTGGTGGCCATGCCCACGGCGATGCCGGTAGAACCGTTGACCAGCAGGTTGGGGAAATGGCTGGGCAGCACTGTGGGTTCTTTCAGACGGTCGTCGTAGTTGGGATTGAAATCTACCGTGTCCTTGTCGATATCCTGCAGCATCTCCACGGAGAGCTTGTTCATCTTGGCCTCGGTGTATCGATAGGCCGCGGGAGGGTCTCCGTCTATGGAACCGAAGTTTCCGTGGCCGTCCACCAGCATGTAGCGCATGGAAAAATCCTGGGCAAGGCGGACCATGGCGTCGTAGACAGATGTGTCCCCATGAGGATGGTAACGCCCCAGCACGGAGCCCACCGTATCGGCGCACTTGCGGTAAGGTTTTTCCGGCCACAGGGTATTTTCATACATGGTATAGAGGATACGCCTGTGCACAGGCTTCAGGCCGTCCCGTACATCCGGCAGGGCCCTCTGCACGATGACGGACATGGAGTAATCCAAAAAGGATTTTCGCATCTCCTTCGTGACGTCCACATGTATGACGCGGCCTCCGGATTCCTCCGCCATATTTTCCGTATTTTCAAAATCCATGGATCATTCGCCTTTCCGGTTCCGTTCTTTCGAAAACCATTTCTTTTACTGAATCAATTGTTCTGCAGCAGAAGGCTCAAGGCCCGTCCGCGCACATCCTTTGGAATTGCCCGTACGGGAATGAGCAGAAGCCCTCCGTCCTCCGGCAGCACCGCCGTCAGCTGGGTCTTCTTTCCCACAGTTTTCACCTTCGCTCCCTGAAGGGAAATCTTTCTGCTGCCCTGTGCGGTATCGGCATAGAGTTCCTTTTCGTAAAGACGTACCTTCACCGTATTCTGGCCCTGTTTGGCCTGTTTCCGCATGTCTAGCCGCGGCACCAGCGTTACCCCCAGCACCACGCCCAGAGTGATCAGCCCCATCACAAGGTTGAAAAATTCTTTGTTATAGAGAAAGGAGATCAGGAAAAACAGAAAGAGCGCGGCGAGCACAGAGGTTTCAATCACCGCCCGTTTTCCCGAGGTTTTATAGATTCCCGAATACTTCAGCCCTTCGAAGACCTCTTCTTCTGTCAGCGTATAAGAAAATTCAATATGAGACATAATTGTTTCCAATTCCCGCCTTTTTCAGGAGTTTCCCCTCTTGTGTTTTCACCGACGTCAGAATGGCTCAAACGTCCCAGTTTGCTTCCTTGGCAAATTTCACGATGAAATCCCGGCGGGGCTCCACTTTATCTCCCATGAGCACGGTGAAGATTTCGTCCGCCTCCGCGGCGTCCTCCACCTCTACCCGCCGCATCGTCCGGCGGGCGGGGTCCATGGTGGTCTCCCAAAGCTGCTCGGAGTCCATTTCGCCCAGGCCCTTATAGCGCTGTATCTCATAGTTGGCGCCCAAATCCGCCATAATCTGGTCCCGCTCCGGGTCGGAGAAAGCATAATAATGCCGTTTTCCCTTTGTGAGCCGGAACAGGGGAGGCTGCGCAAGATAGACGTGCCCCTCTTCTACCAGGGGCCTCATAAAGCGGTAGAAGAACGTCAGCAGCAGCGTACGGATATGGGATCCGTCCACATCGGCATCCGCCATGATGATGATTTTGCCGTAGCGAAGCTTGTTCAGGTCGAAATCCTCACCGATGCCGGTGCCCAGGGCCGTAACCACAGGCATCAGCTTTTCGTTGCCGTACACTTTGTCCAGCCGCGCCTTCTCCACATTGAGCATCTTACCCCAGAGAGGGAGGATCGCCTGAAATTTCCGGTCCCGTCCGCCTTTGGCGGAGCCGCCGGCGGAATCTCCCTCCACGATATAGATTTCAGTTTCCGATGCATCCCGGGATTGGCAGTCCGCCAGTTTGCCGGGCAGTGTGGTATTCTCCAGCGCCGTTTTCCGGCGCGCCAGATCCCGCGCCTTCCTGGCGGCTTCCCTGGCCCGCGACGCTGCCAGCGCCTTATCGAAAATAGCCCGTGCCGTGGCCGGATTTTCCTCTAAAAACGTGGTCAGCTTTTCCGATACCATGGAGCTTACCAGCCCGCTGATCTCCGTATTTCCCAGCCTTGCCTTGGTCTGCCCCTCAAACTGGGCGTCCTTCAGCTTGACGCTGATGACGCAGGTAAGCCCTTCCCGCACATCCTCGCCGCTGAGATTTTTGTCGTTATCCTTGAGGATGTTATACTTTCGGGCATAATCGTTCATCACACGGGTGAGGGCGCGTTTAAAGCCGTCCTCATGGGTGCCGCCGTCCGTGGTATGGATGTTGTTGGCAAAAGAAAGAATCAGCTCGTTAAAGCTTTCCGTGTACTGCAGGGCGATTTCCGCCGTGGAATTTTCATCCTCCGCTGCAGCGGAAAAATGAATAATTTCCGGGTGGATCACCTCAATGGCCTTTTTCTTGTTCAAGTAGTCCACGAAGGAGCTTACGCCGCCCTCATAACAGAATTCGCTGTGCAGGATATTCTCAGGATCCCGCTCATCCGAAAGCTCAATACGGATGCCGGCATTGAGAAAGGCCTGTTCCCGCAAGCGGGTCTGCAACGTCTCATATTCATAAACCGTGGTCTCCCGGAAAATTTCCGGGTCTGCCTTGAACCACACATCCGTGCCGTTCATCCTGCTGTTTTCTACGGTGCCCTTTTCTTCCAGCTCCGTTACGGCTTTGCCGCGTTCAAAGCGCTGTTTGTAAATCACACCGTCGCTGACGACACGGACTTCCAGCCACTCTGAAAGAGCGTTCACCACGGAAGCGCCCACGCCGTGCAGGCCGCCGGAAACCTTATAGCTTCCGCCGCCGAATTTTCCGCCGGCATGCAGAATGGTAAACACGACCGTAACAGCCGGCAGACCGGTTTTATGCTGTACCCCTACCGGGATACCGCGTCCATTATCGGAAACATACACAATGTCTCCCGGCAGCAGCTTTACGATAATTCTGTCACAGAATCCAGCCAAGGCCTCGTCAATGGCATTATCCACAATCTCATACACCAGATGGTGCAGCCCTCTCGGCCCTGTGGAGCCGATATACATGCCCGGGCGTTTCCGTACCGCTTCCAGGCCTTCCAGCACCTGAATTTGGTCGCCGTCATATTCTTTCTCTACTTTAGTGATTTCATTGGTATCCAACTGACAATGCCCTCCATTGTGTCTCTTTTTCCACAGGCCAGCCTGCCCTGTTTTAGAGATTCTGCGGTTCTCTTAACGAGGTTATATTATATATTAGTATAACAGATTTTGCTTCTTTTGTAAACCTAAAAAAGCGGGAAATCCTATGGCAAAAAACTCAGGTTTTCTGGGAGTTTCCAAGGATTTACCGTCGTTTTTCCAATCGTTTTTCCCACGATAAGAAAAAAACCAGGCTGAGCAAACAGTCTGGCTTTTTTTCTCGTATTTTTTATTGAAAAACAAGATGCTGCGTTCTCAATTTTCAAGTTTTAAACATCATGTTGATAACTTTGTTGAAAACTCAGTTTTTCTTTTCCTTCAGCTCCCGAAGACGCTGTTCCACATAGGCGGGGTCCTCATATTTCGCAAAAAAGTCATCGCTGACGCTGGGGATTTCCACACTGCTGACCACCCGTGCGGAAGGGACGGGCTCAGCCGGCCTGACTGCTCCGGAACCTGCTTCCGGCCGCCTGACAGAAGATTCTGCACGGCGCTGCACAGGGACATCATGGCGAATATCCGGCGCTGTATCCCCTCTCCGCGGCTGGGCAGGAGGCGTATTTCCCCGGGAAGCAGGAACGGAATCCCCTGTTCTTCTGGCTCTGTTGGCCGGCGCTTCCCGCTGCGGCGCAACCCTTCTGGGGGAAATTTCATCGGCAGCCAGGCGGACAGGAACCTCTTCTTCCGGCAAAGCCGCCTGCTCCGGAGAAAGCTTTACCACCGAGGTCCTGCTTAAATCCTCTTTGGACACCGGCTCCCGCCGGACTGCGCCCACATGGATTTTCACATCGTCCTCATCCGGCTGCTGAATCGGCCCTGTAACATAATCCATCCTGGGGTTGAACTCTCCATGGTCCGACAGGCGATAATCCGGTTTGACGTTTTTGGAATCCGTTACGGGCATGCGCCGGTTTTCCATTCCTCTGCGCGCACCTCTTTTTTTTGCTTCCAATTCCTCCCTGGATACCCGCTTGATTACCGGCTTTGCCAGATAAACTTGGAACAGGCTGAGCAGAAAAAAAACGATAAATGGAATGATTACCTGAAGCACCGTGGAAAGGGAGACGTCATCCAAAATAAACTTGTGGAAAAAATAGATGGCGCCGCCTGCAAAAATAGCGATTACGGCAAACACATAAATCAACGGAGACAGGTAAATATTGGAAATACCGCCGCAGCGCGGGCATTTGTATTCTCCCTGCCGTTTTAAGGACCATGTTCTGATGAGGTTGACCCGCTTTTTGCAGTACGGGCAGATTGGTACTCCAAAATACTGCATCTTTTAACCAGCCTTTCCGATTTCTCTCACATATTCTGCAGGGAAGCCCTGCGCAGCAAAGTCGCCGTGGAAATCTGCGAGAGATACACGATCTCCCGGCCGCCTTCCCGGCAGACAATAAAGGATTTCGGCAGCTCCATTGACACATTGACCACACGGTGTTCCTTCTGCGCTCTGGTGAGATAATTTCTTGTATGTTTGGAAACCGTAGAATTGTCCATTTCGAACACGCCTACGATATCTTTCATATTGACAACGGTATTTTGCCCAAGATGCAGGTACATCCGGCACCTCCGAATTTATTTTACACTTTATTCCATATTTTCGGGGAAAACTTTTCCGGCTTCCACCCGGAACCGCATTCCCGTTTTCAACAGCTCAACTGTTTCAGGGCTGCAGCAGGTGAGGAATACCTGCCTTCCATGCAGATGGTTCATCAAATAATCCTGCCGGCTTTGGTCCAGCTCACTCATGACGTCGTCCAGCAGCACAATGGGGGTTTCCCCGGTAAAATCGGAAAGCAGCTCCGCTTCGGCAAGCTTCAGGGCCAGAACTGTGCTTCTCTGCTGTCCTTGGGAGCCGTATACCCTGGCGGAAAATCCATCCAGCATAATCTCAAAGTCATCCCGGTGGGGACCGGAATTTGTGAATCCGGAACGCAAATCGGTATTCCGGGTACGGGCCAATTCCTCCAAAAAAGCCTGCTCGGCATCCGGAAGAGATAAGTTTTCCACATAATTTTTAACGGAAGGGGAATAGCTGATCTGAATTTCCTCATGGTTTTTGGAAATCCCCGCATAAACCCCGTGGACCTTCGGCGCCAGCCTTTCAAGATATTTGCCCCGTTCCCGCATCACCTCCGCCCCCAGCTTTGCCAAACGCAGATCCCATACAGATAAGGTATCTTCCAATTCGGGATATCGGGAAATATCCTTCAGCAGCGCGTTTCGCTGCAGCAGAGACCGGTTATATACGCTGAGAAGCCCGGCGTAACCCGGCTTCATCTGACAAAGGGCGCCGTCCAGAAAGCCTCTGCGGCGGGCGGGACCTTCTTTGATCAAAAGCAGATGCTCCGGAGAAAAGATGACGGCGCACACTTTGCCGATCAAAGCGGAGCCTGTCTTTTTCTTTACCCCGTTGATTACGGAATTGCGCCTGCCGTTTTCAAAATTCAGCACCGCGCTCTGATCCCGCTCCTCGCTGTGAAAATCCAAAGCCAGAGAAGCTTTTGAGGTATTGGTCCCCTTCTGCACATCCAATTTCGGCAGTTCCGCATCTTTTGCGCCCCGGAAGGAATGGCCTCCCGTAAAGAGCCAGAGACTTTCCAGCAGGTTCGTCTTTCCCTGCGCGTTCCCCCCGTAAATCACATTGACCCCTTTACAGGGAAAGAGCTCTCCATCTTCCAGGTTTCTGAAATTTTGGGTTGCCAGGCGAATTACGTGCATGAAAGGAATCCTCTCTAAAAAAAGTAAAAAGAGCTACCGCACGGCAAATTCTTTCCCAGCGTAGGACGCCGTATCACCGGAACGAAGCTTTTTTCCCCGCATGGTACAGGTTTCTCCATTGACGGAAACTTCCCCATTTTGAATGACAAACTTTGCCTGCCCGCCGGTGTCCACCAAGCCGGTCAGCTTTAAGAGGGCGTCCAGCCTGATAAATTCCGTGCTGATTTCAATTGACTCCATAATTTCCTCCCAACTCTTGAAAAGTTGGATCCTCATTTTTGGTCAGTTCCAGCGCCCGCGTCTGAAACTGCCATTCTTTTTCCAGGGTGCAGCCCTGCCTTTTCTCAGTCGTTCTTCAGGCGGACAGGAAGCACCAGGAAGAGAAAGCTGTCTCCCTCTTTTGGGACAATTTTCATAGGGCTCAGAGAACCGCCCAGCTGAATTTTTACTTCGTCGCACTCCGTATTGCGGAGCGCTTCCAACAGATAACGGTTATTAAAGCCGATCTCCACGTTTTCGCCTGTCATATCCGCGCTCAGCTGGTCGCTGGCGCGTCCCATGGACGTAGTGCAGTTGAGCTTGATTTCATTTTCTTCAAACAGGCAGCGGACAGGGCTCTTCAGCCTGTCGGTAATCAGCAGGGAAACGCGCTCCACGCTCTCTATCGCATCTCTGGTACGCACGATGACATCGGTTTTGCTCTCTGGAGGAATAGCAGCCTTGTAATTGAGGAATTCTCCTTCCAGAAGGCTGGAGATTACGGTATAATTTTCTATTTTAAAAAGGATATGCCGCTTTCCCGCGGAAATTTCCACAGGCTCCTCGCTGTCCTTGAGCAGTTTGAGAATTTCCCCCAATGTTTTTCCAGGCACGACAAAGGAGATATCTTCCGGAAAAACCACAGCTTCTGTACGTTTTGCAAGCCGGTAGCCGTCCACGGAAACCACATCCAGCTTTCCGGCTTCAATGTTGAACAGGCTTCCTTGATGAATGGGCTTTGCGTCGCTCTCCGCTACGGCGAACAAGGTTTGGCGGATCATGCTTTTGAGAAGGTTTGCAGGCAGTTCAATTACTGTGGAATCCGTAAGTTTCGGAAGCTCCGGAAATTCTTCAGCCGGGATGCCGATAATGGAAAACTTGCTGAAACCGCTTTCTATGGACGCCATATTTTTTTCGTCTACAGAAATGGTGATTGTTTCTGCAGGGGTCTTGCGTACAATGTCGGAAAACAGCTTCGCGCTCAGCACTGCTTTTCCGGGCTCCTGTGTGGTGGAGGGAATGACGGTGGTGATACCCAGTTCCAAATCATAGGCACACAGTTCGAGGCTGCCTTCTGTTGCGCTGATAAGGATTCCCTCCAGCGCAGGAATGGACGTCTTTGTGGAGACGGCTCTCTGTATATTTGTGACTGCTTCAGTCATGTCGCTTTTGCTGACTGTAAATTTCATTTAATGATTCACGCTCGCTTTCGAAAGGATCCTGATAGAGGAGTTATTTTGTGATGCAGACGTTTCGATTTCTGCGAAGAGCAAAACAAAGCTCTTTTTGTTCTTTTACTATATTCTAGATTTAACAGTAATATTAGGGGCTGTGAAAATGTGGAAAAGGTTATTTTTCTCAGTTGCTTCCTGAAAAAAAGGTCTGTGTGTTTTTCTTTTTGCCCCGTGGAATCTTTGTGGAGGCCGTTGGAAAGTTTTCCTTTCTTCCACGGTCTGTGGAAAGCTGTTTGTGGAATGTTGGAAAAACTGTGAAAAACTTATCGGTCACGGATGTTCTTAATGATGTCGTCTACCATAGCCTTCATGTGCGGGTCGTTCTTCAGGTTTTTTTCCACCTGGCGGATGGCATAGACCACAGTGGAGTGATCCCTGCCGCCGAAGGTCTGTCCCACCTCTACCATGGACATCTGGGTGATTTCACGGACGATATACATGGAAACCTGCCTGGCGGCCGAAATATTAGAATTCCGTTTCTGAGAGCGGATATCTTCCGAGGTGATGCCGCCGTAAGTGCGGGCCACCTCTTCAATAATCTTATCCACTGTGACGGGAGCCGGCTGATCGTTATTAATGATGTCGCTGATAGCCGCCTGGGCGGTAGCTATATTGATGGGCTTCGATTCCAATAAATAGAATGCGCGCAGCTTTTTGACAGCGCCCTCCAGCTGACGTATGTTGCTTTTCAGTTTATTTGCAATGTATTCGCACACGTTGTCCGGAATGGTAAAACCTAAGGATTCCGCCTTGCGGGTGATAATGGCAATTCGGGTCTCAAAATCCGGCGGCTGGATATCTGCGGTGAGGCCCCACTCAAAACGGGTTTTCAGGCGGTCATCCAGGGTGGCGATGTCCTTCGGCGGCCGGTCGGACGTGAGGACAATCTGTTTTTTTGCCTCATACAGGGTGTTGAAGGTATGGAAGAATTCTTCCTGAGTGGATTCTTTGCCTGCAATAAACTGAATATCGTCAACAAGAAACAGATCTGCATGCCGGTACTTTTCCCGGAATGCCGCTGTGGTACCGCTTTTAATGGCTTCGATCATCTCATTTGTGAAGTCGTCGCCCTTAATGTAGACGATGGACATCTGAGGAAAGGATTTATGCACTTCTTTGGAAACGGCATAAAGCAAATGAGTCTTTCCGAGCCCGGAATTTCCATAGATGAACAGGGGATTGTACAGTATGGCGGGTTTTGTCGCCACAGCCAGACAGGCGGCATGAGCAAAACGGTTGGAAGAGCCCACCACAAAGGTGTCGAAGGTGAGTTCATAATCGCCGTCAGCCGCAGTGTCCGGTTCCTTCTTCTTCGACCTGAGTTCTTCTTTGACACAGAGGGAAAAATCAATTTTGGAACCGAATACACTTTGAAACGCTTCGCTCAGCAGATCGCTGTAGCAGCGCAGAAGCGTCTGTTTATGAAATTCATTGGGCGCTTCAAGTATGGCTACGCCGTCTGTAAAATCCAGAGACACCGGTTTCAGACGGCTGAACCAGGTTTTAAAAGCCACTTCTGTGATTTTGGATCTGCAATAATCGCAGATAAGTTCCCAAGCCTGATCGAATGAATCCAAAATAGATTACCCTCCAACACAAAATGATCCCGCATAAAATAGAAAAATGCCGATATTCAAGGTAAAGTATATCATAAAGCGGGTTTTATTTCAAATTTTTTTGCAAGCCGGGCATGGGTGCTTCTTTCCGGAAAAGACATACAATCTGTTGTGTTTCTGGAAGCTGGAATAACAAGGTATTCCGGTTTCAAAAAAACGATGGAAAAGAGAGGGCCCGGGCGGAAAAAAAATACAGGCCGTGCGCGGTGTTGCGCGAAAAAATTGTGTTGACACAATGGGAAGTTTTACGCTATAATGTTAACTCGCAAGGGAAAGTACCTCGAAAGGAGGGTTTTTATATGCTGAGAACCTATCAGCCGAAGAAGCTCCACAGAAAGAAAGAGCACGGTTTCAGGAAAAGAATGTCTGATAAGAACGGACGCAAGGTACTTGCACGCCGCAGAGCAAAAGGCAGAGCACGTCTTTCTTATTGATGATGCCTTTTAAAGGTCACCTGAGCGTGGCCTTTCTTTGTTTTGCGCAATTTTCGGAACGGATGTGGATATGGACAAGTTCATTTCAATCTGCAGGAACAATGATTTCAGAAGACTCTATGCGAAGGGGAAAAGCTTTGTTTCCCCCCTTGTGGTGGTCTATGTGAAAAAAAACCGGAACCAGGGGCTCCGGGTCGGTATCACCACAAGCAAAAAGATCGGCAACGCCGTCTTGCGCAACCGTTCCCGCAGAGTGATCCGGGAGGCGTTCCGGGAACTTTCCCCCAGAGTGAAAAGCGGATACGATCTTGTTTTCGTGGCGAGAGGGAGAACCCCTCATGTAAAAAGCACGGATGTGAGACGCCATATGGAAAAAGAGCTGACGGCGGCCGGAGTATTGAAACCGGCGGCCTTTTCCGCGCAGGAAAATTAGAAGATGATAAGACGGCTGTTTTTACGGTTGATTCGGTTTTACCGCAGGGCCATCTCCCCGAGAAAGCCTGCTATGTGCCGCTATATTCCCACCTGCTCGGAATATGGCTTGGAGGCCATTGAGAGATTCGGAGCGTTGAAAGGCGGTTTGCTTACTGTCTGGCGTATTCTGCGGTGTAATCCCTGGAGCCGGGGAGGATATGACCCGGTTCCGGAAAAAAAGGAAAAGAAAAAAGGCTGAGAAGCTGAACATAGAGGAGCGCTGCAACGTTGATGCAAATATTTAATTTCTTTGGAAGCATTCTTGGCTATCTGCTGTGGTTTTTATACACGATCTTCCGGAATTACGGCGTGGCCATTATTCTGTTTACCGTAATTTTAAAGCTTGTGATGTTCCCTATGTCCATCAAGCAGCAGAAAAGCATGGCGTCTCAGTCAAAGCTGGCGGATAAGCAGAAGGAGCTTCAGAAGAAGTACGGGACCAATAAACAAAAGTACAATGAGGAGCTGGCAAAGCTCTATGAGAAGGAGGGGGTTAACCCCGGTTCAGGCTGCCTGACTTCCCTACTGCCTTTTCCCATCATGCTGGGCATTTATTATTCGGTTATCCTTCCCCTTTCCAATACGCTGCATATCGCATCGGGATCTATCGAATTGGCAAAGGATTATATTTCCAGGATTCCGGGAATGGTATCCGCTTCTGCCGGCAGCCTTTACGGCGAGTTGGAGATCATCCGTAATTTTGACGCTCTCAAGGGCAATCTGACCATGTTCAATCCCGGGGATATGGAAAAGATGGAGTTTTTCTCAAAGGGCTTTAAATTTCTGGGACTGGATCTGCTGGCCACCCCGCAGCAGTCTGACTTTATGTCCTTCCTGTGGCTGATTCCCGTGCTCTCCCTGGTCACCAGCTTCGGCTATCAGTTCTACATGACGAAGACCTCTATGACCGGTACCCAGGGACAGCCCGGCTGTATGAAGGTGATGATGTATGTCTTCCCCCTGATTAGTGTGTACTGGGCTTATACCATGCCTGCGGCCGTGGGTTTTTATTGGGTAATTTCTTCTGTGACCAGCTTTGTACAGAGCATTGTCACGAACAAATATTTCAGTTATCATCAAATGACAGCTATGAGTGAAGCGCAGCGGGCGGTGACGCTGGAACTTGCGGAGAGGTCGGTGAGGCCGCTGCCTGCGCCGGCACAGAAGGAAATTGCAGACAAGATCGCGGCAGCGGCGCAGGCGCGGCTGCCAAAAGAGAGCAAGCAGAAGCAGGGACAAAAGAAGTCCGGTAAGAAATCCGGTGGATCTTCCAACAGTACGACTGACTATCTTGGAAACAAAAAGTGAAAAAAGGAATTGAGTTTTCCGCCTTGCAAGAGAAAGGAAATGTGAAACCATGATTAGAGAAGCCGTTGCCACAGGCGAGACCGTAGAAATTGCTTTTGCAAATGCCTGCAGAGAGTTGGGCGTGGAGACGACAGACGCAGAATTTGAAATTTTGGAAATGCCTACAAAAAAGACGTTTGGACTTTTTGGCGGCAGTCCAGCAAAGGTGCGGGCCTATATTGAGGAAAACAATCCTGCTCAGGAGGCCGCAAACTATTTGAAAAACGTACTCCGGGAAATGGGACTTCCCGATGTGACGGTAGAAATTCAGGAGGAGGAAGCAGGCGCTGCTCTCACTCTGAATGGAGAGGACATTGGATTTATTATCGGCCATCGCGGAGAGACGTTGGACGCCCTGCAGTATCTTGCCTCCCTGGTGGCAAACCATGTGGATGAATCCTATTACCGCATCACCCTGGATGTGGGAAATTATCGGGAAAAGCGGAAAGAAACTTTGGAATCACTGGGAAAAAAGATGGCGGCCAGAGCGGTGAAAACAGGACGAAACTCTTCTTTAGAGCCGATGAATCCCTATGAGCGCAGAATTATTCACACAGCGGTGCAAACCGTTGAGGGAGCAAAATCTTGGAGCGAAGGCACAGACCTTGCCCGCCACGTGGTAATTGGGCCTGAGGGCGGCGAACGGATACAGCGCAGAGACAACCGCCGGCCTGGAGGAAAGGACGGCAGAAGGAGCGGCGGTTATGACCGGGACCGCCGGAGCGGTTCCAGACCTCCTAGAAGCACAGGAACCAGGCAGCAGACTCCTGTATCCAGACCGGAACATCCCAAGGCAGATGATCCGACGGCGCCGATTTATGGAAAGATAGAAGCAAAAAAATAGTCAGGAAATAGTGTAGGGCGGTCGGATGACCGCCCTGTTTTTTTGAGATTTCAACGCAATGAAGGGAGAGGATCATAAGATGGAGAATCAGCGCACCATAGCCGCGGTTTCCACGCCGCAGGCGCCGGGAGGCATTGGGATTGTCCGCATTTCAGGTTCTGATGCCCGGCAGGTGGCAGACCTTGTATTTCGTTCTAAAAGTGGAAAACGCATTGCTGAATTAAAGGGATACCGGGCGCTTTTTGGCGCCGTCTATACCGGGAATGGAGAAAAGCTGGATGATGTGGTGGCGCTTTTCTTTGCCTCTCCCAGGAGTTATACAGGAGAAGATGTGGTAGAGCTCTCCTGTCACGGCGGACTCTACGTGACAAAAAGGCTGTTACAGGAAGTTTTGGCTGCTGGCGCCGTACCTGCGGGACCAGGAGAGTTTACGCGCCGGGCGTTTCTCAATGGGAAGATGGATTTGACCCAGGCAGAATCTGTTATGCAGCTGATCGGCGCCAGTGGAGAACAGGCGGCGCGGGCTGCAGAGGCTGCCAGCAGCGGCGTGCTTTCCCGGAAAATTGGAAGGGTGCGGCAGGCGCTTTTGGGGCTGTCCGCCCATCTGGCTGCCTGGGCAGATTTTCCGGAAGAAGAGGTTCCAGAGGTGGAAGAAGGGGAGCTTACAGGAGGACTGCACAAAGCGGAAGAGGAACTCTCCGACCTTTTGGCAGGCTTCGATACCGGAAGGGCCTACCGGGAGGGTTTAAAAACGGTAATCGCCGGAAGGCCAAATGCTGGAAAGTCCACCCTGATGAATTTGCTGTCCGGATGTGAACGCTCTATTGTGACGGAGTATGCTGGAACGACCAGGGATGTAGTGGAAGATACAGTGCTTTTAGGAGGCGTACCTCTTCGGTTGGCGGACACTGCGGGAATTCGGGAGACGGAGGACCCGGTAGAGAGTATCGGTGTGGCGGCTGCAAAAGAGCGGCTCAAAACGGCCCAGCTGGTGCTGGCAGTGTTTGACTCTTCACAGGAGCTTTCTTCGGAAGACAGGGAGCTGATGGACAGCCTCAAGGGGATTCCCGCTGTGGCAGTGGTAAATAAGACGGATCTACCGGCAAAATTGGAGGACAGCGTCATTCGAAACAATTTTCGTCATGTTGCCTATCTCTCAGCTTCTTCGGGCGAGGGGCTGGAAAGCCTAAAAAAAGAAGTGTCCGAAATTTTGGACATAGAGCATTTCGACCCTGCAGATGGCGTACTCTCTACAGAGCGGCAGCGGCAGGATGCCAACCGGGCGCTGAAAGCGGTAAAAGAGGCATTGGAGGCACTGAAATTGGGGCTCACCTATGATGCGGTGACAGTTTGTGTGGAGGACGCAATTTCTGCGCTTTCCAGTTTGATTGGGGAGCGGGTATCGGATGAAATTATCGATCAGGTGTTTGAAGAATTCTGCGTTGGAAAATGAGGAACTGCTGTTGCTGTAGCTTTGGCTGTAATCAGCTGAAAACGGAAAACGGAGGAAAATCTCAATGGAGTATGAGGCAGGAAATTTTGATGTAGCGGTGGTTGGGGCCGGGCATGCGGGTATCGAGGCAGGGCTAGCAGCGGCAAGACTTGGCTGCAGCACCGCAGTCTTCACAATTAATCTGGATGCTGTGGGAAACTGTCCCTGCAATCCCAGTATCGGAGGCACGGCAAAGGGCCATCTGGTGAGAGAGATAGATGCTTTGGGCGGAGAAATGGGAAAAACAGCCGACGCCTGTATGATACAGAGCCGGATGCTGAATCTTGGAAAAGGGCCGGCCGTACATTCCCTGCGCGCACAGATCGACCGCAATGCCTATTCCCGTATGATGAAACATAAACTGGAGTGCTGCAAAAATCTGGAGCTGCGGCAGGCGGAAATTGTAAAGCTGGAAAAGATAGAAGGCAAATGGCTTCTGACCACGCGTTTGGGCGCTGTCTATCAATGCGGGGCTGTCATCCTCGCCACGGGTACTTTTTTGGGCGGGAAAATCTATGTGGGAGATGTCTCTTATGAGAGCGGGCCGGATGGAATGTTTCCGTCTGCCTATCTGCCGGATTCTCTTGAAAAACTGGGTATTTCCATGAGAAGGTTTAAAACCGGTACGCCGGCCCGGGTACGCCGTTCTTCTATTGATTTTACCAGCTTGGAAATTCAGGAAGGGGATAATCCGGTGATTCCCTTTTCCTATGAAACGGAAGAAGAACTGACAAACAAGGATATCTGTCATGTGAGCTGGACGAATGACCGCACGAAAGAGGTAATCCTTAAGAATATACACCGGTCCCCCCTCTACGGCGGCATGATCGAAGGGATCGGGCCCCGCTATTGTCCCAGTATTGAGGATAAGATTATGCGGTTTCCCGACAAACCCAGGCATCAGTTATTTATCGAGCCCTGCGGCCTGGATACGGAGGAAATGTACTTGCAGGGAATGAGCTCTTCCCTGCCTGAGGATGTACAAATCGCATTCTATCATACGATACAGGGCCTGGAACATGTTCAAATCATGCGAAATGCCTATGCCATTGAATATGATTGCTGCGATCCTCTGCAGCTGGACTCCTGCCTGGAATTCCGGGATTTTTCAGGACTTTACGGAGCTGGACAGTTCAATGGCAGCTCGGGTTATGAGGAGGCAGCCGCACAGGGGTTGGTGGCGGGAATTAATGCTGCCAGAAAGCTTCAGGGAAAGAGTGCGGTGAAACTGGACCGGGCGGGTTCCTACATTGGCACGCTTATCGACGATCTGGTCACAAAGGGCGTTTCTGATCCTTACCGTATGATGACCTCCCGATCAGAATACAGGCTGGTGTTGCGGCAGGACAACGCGGATGAGCGTTTGACTCCCACAGGCTATGAGATTGGACTGATTTCCGAACAGCGCTGGCAGCGTTTCCAGCAAAAGCAGGAGAGGAAAACCGCGGAGGCGAAACGGGTAAAATCTACGGTGCTGCCGCCTTCAGAGGAGCTCAATCAGATTCTTGTTTCACATGAAACATCACCTGTTACCACCGGCGTTCGGCTGTCAGAACTGCTCAAGCGTCCCCAGCTCAGCTATCAGGCTTTAAAGCCGGTGGACAGGACACGGCCTGATTATCCAGAGTCCGTATTTGAAAATGTAGAAATTGAACTGAAATATGAAGGATACATAGCGAGACAGAAGGCGGACATTGAAGAAATGCGTCGGGTAGAACGAAAAAAACTGCCGGTTGATGTGGATTATCAGCAGATCAAAGGCCTGCGGTTGGAGGCGGCGGAGAAACTTTCCAAAGTGAGGCCGGAAAACATTGGACAGGCCGGAAGAATCTCGGGAGTCAGCCCGGCGGATATTTCCGTTTTGCTTATTTGGCTGGCGGCAAATGGGATGAAGGAAAAGAAAGAGGGCGGAGTATGACTGATATCAGAGCGGCACTGATGGAAAAGAGCAAAAAAGTAGGCGTAAAAGTAGATGCCGGGCAGGCTGACCTTTTTCAGCGCTATATGGAGCTTCTTTTGGAATGGAATGAAAAAATGAACTTGACAGCCATTACAGATCCGGCTGAAATTGTGGAAAAGCATTTTGTTGACAGCTTGTCCTTATTGTCCCTTTATCAGCCGAAGCAGGGAGCAAAGCTTATTGATGTGGGAACAGGCGCTGGATTTCCTGGAATTCCTCTGAAAATTATGAGGCCGGACTTGAAGCTGACTTTGCTGGACAGCCTCAATAAAAGACTGAATTTTCTGAAGGCTGTCTGTACTGAGCTGGGACTGGAAAGCACTTTGGTGCACAGACGTGCAGAGGAGGCAGGTTTGGACAAAACAATGCGGGAAAGCTTTGACGTTGCGGTGGCCCGGGCAGTGGCTCCGCTCAATGTACTCTGTGAGTATTGTATTCCTCTCATTAAAATGAAGGGAATCTTTTTCGCTATGAAAGGGCCTGCCGTACAGGAAGAATTGAATGGTTCCAGCTATGCGATTGAACTTTTGGGAGGCGAAGAGACAGTGCTTCCCTTCCTGCTCCCGGATGGCGAAGAAAGAACGTTGATAAAAATACAAAAAAAGCGGTTTACCCCAAAAGGGTATCCTCGTCATGGCGGAACAATCGCGAAGCATCCTTTGAGCAGCGGTAATAAGTAATATCATACGGAAGAAAGAATGACAAGGAGTGAAATACCATTGGAACTTCTGATGCGAGAGGCAGGAGTAGAGGATCTGGACGGTCTGGATAGAGTGATGCTGGTGATCAGCGACAACAGTGCTGATCGGAATAAAATGGCTGAGCTGGTAGAAAAGCTCAGCCATGATCCTCAGAAATATTTGCTGGTGGCAGAGGACAGGGAAGCAGGCGTTCTTTGCGGAAGTTTGTTGGGCGTTGTTTTCGAAGATATCTGTGATACCTGCCGCCCAATTTTGCTGGTAGAAAATGTGGCTGTGCTTCCTGAGTACCAGGGCAAGGGTGTGGGCAGAAAAATGTTTGAAGAAATCGAAAAATGGGGAAAAGAACAAAACTGTCATTACGAGATCCTTGTATCCGGCCAGAATCGGACGGGCGCTCATGAGTTTTACCGTCGGTTGGGGTTTCATGAGGAAAAGGGATTTAAAAAGTATTTATAAGGAATCCATGCCGACAGAAAAGGATAAATGCCTCTTTGCCGTTCCTAAAATCGGAAAGAGGCATTTTCTTTTTTAGGAACGACAGCTTCCAACAAAAGATGCGGAAAACCGGTGCTAAAATAAAGTTGCGAAAGGGGGAAAAGGCCGATGTTTTTTAAGGACAAGGTGAAGCTTGTAAAACTTCCAGTTTCTAAAATACTGCCCAATCCCTCCCAGCCCAGAAAGACCTTCCGGGAGGACGAGCTTAAAAGCCTGGCGTTAAGCATTGAAGAGAATGGCCTGTTACAACCGGTAACTGTCAGGAAAGAGGGAGGCATCTATTACCTCATCGCCGGTGAAAGAAGGCTTCGCGCCAGTAAAATTGCCGGTCTTCGGGAAATTCCCGCCATTGTGGCCGATTGCGCTCCCAGTGACAGCGCAGTCCTCGCCTTGCTGGAAAATGTGCAGAGAAAAGACCTGCAGATGTTTGAGCAGGCAAACGCTATCGTCAATTTGCTGCGAGAATGGGAGATCACCCAGGAAGAGGCGGCAAAACGTCTCGGAATGAGTCAATCCTATTTGGCAAACAAGATCAGGCTGCTCAAGCTGAGCAACGAAGAGCAGATGGAAATTCTGGAACATCAGCTGTCGGAAAGGCATGCAAGAGCTTTGCTGCGGATCGACGATATGACGGTTCGGCAAAAGGTTCTCCACATGGTAGTGGAAAAAAATCTCAATGTCTCTCAAACAGAGGAACTGGTGGCTGCTGCCGTCCAGCCAAAGACAAAACCGAAAAAAGCAAAACGAACCTTTGTGGCAAAGGATATTCGTTTATTTATCAATACGATTGATCATGCGGTCGATGCCATGAAGACCGCCGGAATCCAGGCGCAGACAGAGCGCAAGGAGACAGACGAGTATATCGAGTGTACCGTACGGATTCCAAAATTAAACAGAGTACAAGTTTAACCCATTCCCTTATTCATTTCCCACAGAGAGGGCGGCCGGCGCTACCAAGCGTCTGGCCGTCTTTTCTTGCTGTGGGAAAGTACCCTTATTGTTTCATGTGAAACATAAAAAAGGATTCGACGAAAAATGCAGGCTGGGCTTTCCTTTAGAGCCGTTTTGTGATATGATAAGAACACTGATTTTGACTGAGTAAGCGCGCCGGGTCGGACGCGGAGGGGGATTCTTCGATGGGAAAGATTATAGCGGCTGCCAATCAGAAGGGCGGTGTGGGAAAGACCACAACCGCGGTGAATCTGGCGGCAGCATTGGGGGACAAAGGGAAAAAGGTGCTGCTTGCCGATACGGATCCCCAGGGAAACAGTACCAGCGGCGTAGGAGTAGACCGCCGGCAGAGCAAGGTGAGCATCTATGATATTTTGATCAACGGGGCAAAAGCTTCTGAAGCTGTGGTGAAGACTTCCTTTAAAAATTTGGATCTCCTCCCCTCTCATATCGATCTGGCCGCCGCTGAATTAGAACTTGCCAATTTGGAAAATAGGGAGTCTATGCTGAAAAATGCTCTTGGCTCCATCCGGACAAATTACGATTACATTTTGATAGACTGTCCTCCTTCCCTGGGCCTAATCACAACCAATGCGCTCAATGCCGCGGATACAATCCTGATTCCCATTCAATGCGAGTATTACGCGCTGGAGGGTCTCTCGCAGCTGATGAATACTGTGCGCAGGATAAAGCGCCAGTACAATGAAAGGCTGGATATTGAGGGCGTGCTTCTGACCATGTATGATGGAAGGCTGAATTTAACACAGCAGGTTGTGGAAGAAGTGAAAAAATATTTTCCCCGCAAGGTATTTAAAACCGTAATTCCGCGTACGGTCCGGCTTTCGGAGGCGCCCGGATTCGGACAGCCTGTGCTCTACTATGACCGGGCTTCCAAAGGCGCAGAAGCCTATGGAAACCTGGCAAAGGAAATTTTAAAAAACAATAAATAAAACGGAAGGGGGTAAAGGAATATGAAAAAAAGGGGACTTGGAAAAGGCCTGGACGCAATTTTTGCAGAGAATAATGCGGAAAGCGCCGAGGGAGCGGTCAGTATCCGTATCAGTGAGATCGAACCGAATCGGGAGCAGCCCAGAAAAGAATTTGACAGCGAGGCGCTTTCCGAGCTGGCGGATTCTATTTCACAGCACGGCGTGCTGCAGCCCCTTCTGCTGCGGCCCATGCTCAGCGGGGGGTACCGCATAGTAGCGGGAGAACGCCGCTGGAGAGCCGCCAGAATGGCCGGACTTTCCGAGGTGCCGGCTGTTATCCGGGAAATGACGGATGCGGAAGAAATGCTGTTTGCGCTGATTGAAAACCTGCAGCGGGAGGACCTCACCCCGTTGGAAGAAGCGAGAGGCTACCGCACCCTGATCGAAACGCAGGATTTTACCCAGGAAGAGGTTTCCCGGACAGTCGGAAAATCCCGGCCTGCAGTGACCAACGCTCTGCGGCTGCTGAACCTGCCGGAGGACATCCAGAAACTGCTGGAGAACGGAGAAATTTCCGCTGGACATGCCAGGACGCTTTTGAGTTTCAAAAATGAGGAAGATATGAGATTGGGAGCGCAGAAGGCCCGTCAGGGCGCGTCTGTGAGGGAATTGGAAAACCTGGCAAAAAAGCTGAACGAAAAAAAGAGCGCACCGAAGAAAAGCGGCGCTAAAAACCAATACTATGAAGAAGCCCAGCTGGCTGTGGGAGAATACCTCAACCGGAAGGTGAAGGTAGCGGGGACCCGGAAGAAGGGAGTTCTGCAGATTGAATTTTACGGGGAAGAAGATCTTCAGAACCTGTTGAGCGAGCTGAAGCTGAAGGAAGACGAATAGGAACCCGTTCTGAACAATGACGAAAACGCAGGAACCGTCCTGACTGGAAAAAGAAATCTTTTCCACTGGGATATGAAATTAAGTGACAATAAAGTCGTGAGAAAGGGTAGAGAAAAATGCTGGACATCAAGTTGATTCGGACGAATCCGGAGTTGGTCAAAGAAAATATAAGGAAGAAATTCCAAGAGGAAAAACTGCCTCTTGTGGATGAAGTCATAGAGCTGGACGCTCAGTTCCGCGCCTCCAAAGGACGGGGCGACGAACTGAGACAGCAGCGCAATACCATCAGCAAAGAGATCGGCAAGCTGATGGGTCAGGGAAAGAAGGATGAGGCGGAGGAGACCAAAAAAAGGGTAGCTGCCATTGCCGGTGAACTGGAAGAAATGGAGCGCCGGGAGTCGGAGATGGCGGAGGAAATCCGGAAGCGTATGCTGGTCATCCCCAATATCATTGACGAGTCTGTACCCATCGGCAGGGACGACAGTGAAAACGTGGAAGTGACAAAATACGGCAAGCCGGTTGTCCCGGAATGGGAGGTCCCCTATCATACCGACATTATGGAGCGGTTTCAGGGGATTGATCTGGACAGCGCCAGAAAAACCAGCGGAAATGGTTTTTACTATCTGATGGGGGACATTGCCAGACTGCATTCCGGCATTCTGTCCTATGCCCGGGATTTTATGATCGAGAAGGGATTCACCTACTGCGTTCCCCCTTTTATGATCCGCAGCGATGTGGTGACCGGGGTGATGAGCTTTGCCGAAATGGAAAACATGATGTACAAGATAGAGGGAGAAGACCTGTATCTGATCGGCACCAGCGAGCATTCCATGATTGGCAAGTTTATCGACACCATCCTGCCGGAAGAGCAAATGCCCCAGACGCTCACCAGTTATTCCCCCTGCTTCCGGAAGGAAGTGGGCGCCCACGGCATTGAGGAACGGGGCGTCTACCGGATCCATCAGTTTGAAAAGCAGGAGATGATTGTGGTCTGCAAGCCCGAGGACAGCATGGACTGGTTCCACAAGCTGTACAGCTATACGGTGGAGCTGTTCCGCTCCATGGAAATACCGGTTCGCACGCTGGAATGCTGCTCCGGTGATCTGGCGGATCTGAAGGTGAAGAGTATTGATGTAGAAGCCTGGTCGCCGCGGCAGAAAAAGTATTTTGAAGTGGGAAGCTGTTCCAATCTGGGCGACGCCCAGGCGCGCAGGCTTGGCATCCGTATCAAGGGGAAAGAGGGCAACTATTTTGCCCATACCCTGAATAATACCGTGGTGGCGCCCCCCCGCATGCTCATTGCTTTCCTGGAGAATAATCTGCAGTCAGACGGCAGCATCCGGATACCGGAACCCCTGCGTATGTATATGGGCGGTAAAGACGCTATCCGCTGAAAATGTAAGGCCTCCTCTTCGTAAGAAAAGGAGGCCTTTTTCCATAGGTGAATTTTGTCCTGTTTTTTGCCATGATATCACAGGAAATTGAGAAGCAGAGGGAGATAAAATGAAGCAAGGCAGAAGAGGAAGAGTAGGCTGAAAAGAAGGAAAGGAAAGTGCTGAAATGAAATGGTACCCTAATACTGCCACTGAGGCAGGTTTTCCCATCGGAGGGATTGGAACCGGAACCGTCACATTGGGTTCTGACGGCGATCTTCGGGACTGGGAAATTTTCAATCGTCCCAACAAGGGGGGACAGATTGGTTACGGCTTTTTTGCGCTGCATGTGGAGGGACAAGACAAACGTGATACCCGAATTCTCCGGTCCAGAAAAACGCCCCCCTATTCCCAGGCCAGAGGCTATCACCCGGGCTGGCTGTATGGTATGCCATGTATGGAGCGTTCGCGTCTCTCTGTGGAGTATCCCTTTGCAGATCTGGAATTTGAAGACGACAGCCTGCCCGTCAAGGTAACGCTGACAGCCTTCAACCCTTTTATCCCACTCCAGGCAGAGGATTCTGGGATTCCAGCCGCCCTGTTCCGTTACAAGATAAAAAATGAGAGCGGAATTCCGCTGCGGACGACGGTTGCGGCATCTCTTCCCAATCTTGCCGGATATCTGGGAAACGATGAATTTGAAAACATGCTTCTGCCGCAGGGCGCCAGAAATAGAAAAAAACAGCAGGGCGGTATTCGCGGCCTGCTGATGGAGAATCCATCCTGTCTGCCGGAACATCCCAGAACGGGCAGCATGGCAATTCTGACTGGGGATCCGGAAGGAGAGATCCAGGAGACTTGGCTGACAGGCGGCTGGTGGGATGGCATGGAAGATTTCTGGCATCATTTTTCACAGGACGGCAGTCTGGGTGTGGAAAACACAGCCAATTCCATGGAAAGCTGGCTTGGGCCTCATAAAAATCTGCGCGTGGGTTCTGTGGGAATCACCCATATGCTCCAGCCAGGAGAAGAAAAAACCTTTGAATTCGTCCTCTCTTGGTATTATCCCAACAGGATCAAATCCTGGGATGAGGATACCCCCTGGAAAGAAGGGGAGGAAACAGAAAAGAATTACTACGCTTCCCGGTATCAAGATGCATGGGAGGCCGGCGCAGACCTTCTCTGCCGTCTGCCGGAATTGGAAAAGACGAGCCGGCTGTTTACCAAAGCGATATATGAGAGCACGCTTCCGGAAGCAGTGATTGAAGCGGTGTGCGCCAACATTACGGCTTTGCGCAGTACGACCTGCTTCCGAATTGCCGACGGCACGTTCCTCGCTTATGAGGGCTCCCATGAAAGAAAGGGAAGCTGCCCGGGCACCTGCACTCATGTTTGGAACTACGCACAGACAGTGGCATGGCTGTTTCCAGAACTGGAACGCAGCGCCAGGCGGATAGAGTTCGGTTTGGAGACCAGGGAAGACGGCTGTATGCCGTTCCGCAATGAACGTATCTTCGGCAGCGAGCCGGAGGAAGCGGTTCCAGCGGCGGACGGGCAATTCGGCACAGTTGTGCGCCTTTACCGGGAATGGCTGCTCAGCGGAGAGGAAGAATTTTTAAAGGAGCTCTGGCCAAAGGCCAAAAAGGCGTTGGAATACGGCATCCGAAACTGGGATCCGGATGAGGACGGCATGCTGTCGGGACGCCAGCACAATACCTATGACATAGAATTTTATGGAACCGTGCCCATGCTGAATTCGATCTATTATGCGGCCCTGGCGGCAGGGGAAAAAATGGCCATTTACTTTGGCGAGGAGGAAACCGCGGAGCGTTGGAGGGAGCTGCGCCAGAAAGGCAGCAAAAAAATGGACCAGGAGCTCTGGAACGGAGCATACTATATCCAGAAGCTGGAAGACATTGGCAGCTACCGCTTCCAGTATGGGGAAGGCTGTCTGGCAGACCAGATACTGGGCCAGTTTTTTGCCCATGTGAACCGGTTGGGTTATCTGTTCCCCAAAGACCATGTCAGACAGGCAGTCTATTCCATCTACGAGAACAACTACAGGGATAATTTTATAGGAGCCGTCAATGCGCAGCGCGCCTATGCCATGGAGGAGGATAAGGGGCTGGTGCTCTGCTCCTGGCCCCAGGGCAACCGGCCTGTGATTCCTTTCTGCTATTCAGAAGAGGTCTGGACCGGCGTGGAATATCAGGTGGCCTCCCATCTGATCTATGAGGGATATATGGAAGAAGGCGTCCGCGTAGTAGAGGCTGTCCGTTCCAGGTACGACGGTTTCAAAAGAAATCCGTGGAATGAGGTGGAATGCGGCAACCACTACGCCAGAAGTATGTCCAGCTATGGGCTGCTGCTGGCCCTCAGCGGTTTTCATGCTGACGTGCCCAACAGGGAACTCAGTTTTTCTCCTAAAACAAAGGAAAAGGATTTTTCCTGCTTTTTCTGCTGCGGTTCCGGCTGGGGTATCTACCGCCAGAGCCGGGACGATCAGGGCAGAGTAACCAGAAAACTGGAGCCTCTTTTTGGAAATCTGGAGGGTTTTACCCTAAAAGGCGGAGAACAATAAATTTTTTCTAAGTCGCCGGAGAGGGAGACTCCGAAAATAGGAAAAAAGGAACCGGGGGATCCGAAGGATCTCCCGGTTTTATACAGTTTCTGCAGCCGCGCTTTCCTTTGGCGCTTTGCGGCGGATCAGAAAAGAGCCGGCAAAAATGGCGATGCTGATGAGGTAAAGACAGAAAACAGAAAAATAAAACAACTTGGCGCCGATCGCGTCAAACACCACACCGCCGATCAGGTTTCCCAGGATCCCGGCTGTGGACTGCACCGCCACAAAAAACGCCTGGGCGCTGGCCTTCAGGTTGTCTGGGGCCAGATCATAGATGTAGTTGAGAGCAGAGCCTAAAAACAGGCCGTTTCCCAATCCGAAAAAGGTGCAGAACAGGAGAATAGTGAGGAAGGAATTGGCGAACAGGGAAAAACAGAGACATTCCACGGCCATAAAGGAAGCGGCAGCCATGATCAGATATTTGAGGGGAAAGCGCTTCCGCAGCTTGACCATCAGGAGCAGGAAGGGAATTTCAAACAGGGCGCGGTAGGCCAGCAAAATACTGTATTTTTCCGTGTCCGCCCCCACGCTCTTCATGAAGTAAGGCACAAAAGTGCCTTCACAGCTGCAGGCAATGTAAAACAAAAAGGCGAAGAGCAGAAAGGTGACGTAAGAATAGCTGCGGAATAAAGCGCCGAAATTGAGTTTCTCCTTTTTTCCATCCGGCGCCGTGCGGGGTTTCTTCGTATGAGGCTCCCGGGCGCAGACGGCAAACAGGATGGCCGGCAGCATACACACTGCAGACAGCCAGAAGGTGGAAGGGACGCCCACCATAGGAAGCAGGGCGGAAATCAGTACGCCGCCCACCATGTAGAGAAAGGAGCCTACACTGCGGATAGCCCCGAAGTTCAGACGGAGCTCGTTGCAGTTGCGCACCAGAATATTATCGGTGAAGTTGGTCATGGAGCCCCGGAAAAAGTTAATCAAAGGAATGAAAATGAGAAACAGTACAGGAGAAACCGGCAAACCTGTGGGAATCAGGGGGATCAGGGCATAAAGTCCCACACCCAGGGTCAGTATCATGACCAGGATTCTTTTGACGGAGCCGATTTTGTCGCTGATCATACCCCAGAAGGAAACGGACGCTATGGCCACTGCCGAAGCAAGCGCGTTTAAAAGTCCCAGCTGGGAGGCGGAAAATCCCTCGTTCTGCAGGTAGACGGCCTGGTAACAGCTGAAGGACATGGCAAACCAATAAATCCCGTTCAATCCGGCCAAATTGAGTGCTTCCGCTACACCTGGGCCCGGTTTCCGTCGAAAAATTCTGCTCAGCAAATGTAACTACTCCCCTTACTTTAAAAATATTTTCCATGCTTTCCACCCTGGCAGGCGCTGCGTTGCGCCAATTTGGCAGAGAAGGGGAGCGAGTCCTGCAGATTTCCAAAAACCAAAGCCAGGCGTTTTGTTGGTAATAATGGCTGGACGCCATGTGGAATCGTACCCTTCAAATTTTAGGAGCCTTCCCTGGCTGGCGGAAAATGGAACTTTACAGCGTCTGGCTGCCGGACTTTCACCCGTTGAAAGTATAACAAACAGGTGAAAACTGTCAATGGGTTTTGCAAAAATAAAAATAGAATCCTGCAAATTTTATAAATAGGGAAAGGAAGCATGGGAATCCCCGAAAATACTTGCATTTCCGCGTGCTCAATGCTATAATGATGACTTATAAAATGAGGAAAAATACAGTGAGAAAGAGAGTGTGGTTATGCTGACAATGGAATTCCAGGACAAGTTTCTGAAGGAGGGTCTCACCTACGATGATGTTCTGCTGATCCCGGCGGAATCCAACGTACTGCCCAGCGAAGTAGACTTTTCCACCAACCTCACCAGGACCATTAAGCTCAACACCCCTATTATGACGGCCGCTATGGACACGGTCACCGAGTCCGATATGGCTATCGCCATTGCCAGAGAGGGCGGCATTGGCATTATTCACAAGAATATGTCTATCGAACGGCAGGCGGATCAGGTAGACCGCGTGAAGCGTTCGGAAAACGGCGTCATTGTCAATCCCTTTTTCCTGGGACCGGATAACCTGGTGCGGGAAGCGGACGAGATCATGGGCCGTTTTAAAATATCCGGCGTGCCCATCTGTCAGGACGGCGTTCTGGTAGGCATCATCACCAACCGGGATATGCGGTTTATGGAAGGGGACGACTTCGACCAGCCCATCAGAAATGTGATGACCAAGGACAACCTGGTCACCGCGCCTGTGGGAACCACACTTAAGGATGCCCAGGAAATCCTGCGGAAGCACCGCATTGAAAAGCTCCCCATTGTAGACGATAAGATGAGGCTCAAGGGCTTGATCACCATTAAGGATATTGAGAAGGCTGTACGCTATCCCAATTCTGCAAGAGACAAAGGCGGAAGGCTCCTGTGCGGCGCTGCGATAGGCGCTACCCAGGATGTGCTGGATCGCGTTGCGGCATTGATTGAAGCACAGGTGGACGTGGTGACGCTGGATTCTGCCCATGGACATAACAGCGGCGTGCTGGAGGCCGTACGGAAGGTGAAGAAAGCCTACCCGGAGCTGCAGGTCATCGCGGGCAATATCGCTACGGCGGAAGGGGCAAAGGCCTTGATAGACGCAGGCGCCGACTGTGTGAAAGTGGGCATCGGCCCCGGCTCTATCTGCACCACCCGCGTGGTTGCGGGGATCGGCGTACCGCAGATTACAGCTGTGTTTGATGCGGCCATGGAAGCGGCGAAACACGGAATTCCTGTAATTGCTGACGGCGGCATCAAGTACAGCGGAGATATTGTCAAGGCATTGGCCGCAGGCGCTAATGTGGTGATGCTGGGTTCTATGGTGGCAGGCTGCAAGGAGGCTCCCGGCGAGTACGAGCTCTACCAGGGCCGTCAGTTCAAGGTGTACCGCGGTATGGGCAGTCTTGGCGCCATGGGCAAGGGCAGCAGCGACCGCTATTTCCAGGGGGAGCAAAAGAAGTTTGTCCCCGAAGGCGTAGAAGGCCGCGTCCCCTATAAGGGACCTTTGGCCGATACCATTTTCCAAATGGTAGGCGGCTTGCGGTCAGGCATGGGTTATACAGGCTGTTCCACCATTCAGGAATTGCATGATAAGGCACAGTTTGTGCGAATTACCGGAGCAGGCCTTAAAGAGAGCCATCCCCATGACATTCAGATCACGAAAGAAGCGCCAAACTACTCCTTCAATCCGTAAAAATCCTCATTTTACCAGAAAATTTCTAAAATATTTAAAATCGGGTTGACAAATACTAAGTCCTACGATATAATAATTAGCGCTCCGTTCTTTAAATGGAGCGCACATATGGCGGCATAGCTCAGTTGGCTAGAGCATTCGGTTCATACCCGAAGTGTCGATGGTTCAAATCCATTTGCCGCTACCATATGGCCCGGTGGTCAAGCGGTTAAGACACCGCCCTTTCACGGCGGTAACACGAGTTCGATTCTCGTCCGGGTCACCACACCTGCGGTGGGCATTTGGCGCACCGCAGTTTTCTTTTTAAAAAACCCCCTTTTACCGGGGCGCACGGAAGAGACGCGGGCTCCCGGTTTACGGTGGGCCGGCGTTTTTCATTTTGTCTGGATGGAGGGTCTTCCCATGTTAAAAAAACTGTTGCTGCTCGGCGCTGCCGCCGGGCTGGTTCTTTCTCTTTCCGCCTGCGGCGTGCAGCCGGAGCAGCTTCCCACGCTTTCCGTACCGGGAGAAACGGCGTCTTCTGCTCCCAATGGCACTGCCAGTTCTGCCTCTGCGGCATCCGGTACGGAATCCGGAGTCTCATCTGAGACGGCGACTCCAAAGCCTGCCGTAAAGATGGAGGACTGCGAAGATAATTTGGACGGCCTCTGCAAATATCTGGAAGGAAATTATGCTGTTACCGGCGATAGGGTGGAAATGTCCTATAAGGAGATTGGCGCCATCGGGGGGTACCGCTATAAATTCCTCTATAACGGCGGAACCGTGCAGGTGGAGGTCTATGAGTTTGACCTGGAGAACCTGGACGATAAGGGACGGGAATGTCTTGACAGCGTAAAAAAGGACGGCAAGTTCACTGTGTTGGACAATGAGGTGCCAGCGCAGCTCAATGGAGACGGAAAATATATGCTGATCTATACGGATTCCGGTAAAAGCGATGCGGGCAAGACCCTTCGGGAAACCGTAACAAAGCTCTTCACAGAGTTTAAGGCGTAACCTATCATATCAGGCGGAATGGCACGGCGCCGTTTTCCACAGCTTCTTTGGATGACTGTGGGAAGCGGCGCCGTTTGTCGAACATGGGGAAGCGGCAGACGGCCCACTTTCTTCCGGTAAACGGCTTGATTTCACCTTTGACGAGGCGTACAATAGAGCTATGGAAACGCAGGGAAGGAGTAGGAGAAAAATTGGACGGGAATAAACGCTTTGTAACCGACGCACGGATCGGACGGACCATCGAAGCCCTGGCAAAAAACAGGATACCGGCGGTATACGCTCCCACGAAAGAAGAGGCGGTGCAGTTGGTTAAGTCCCTGATGAACCGGGGGGATACCATCTCCTGTGGAGGCTCTGTCACCTTGGCGGAAAGCGGTGTGAGGGAGCTGATGCAAAGTGGGGAGTATACATTTTTGGACCGGGAGGCCATGCCCCCGGAGGAAGCCTATCTTAAAACATTTTCTGCAGACGTATTCCTCACCAGTGCCAACGCGATTACTGAGGATGGGGAGCTTTACAATGTGGACGGCAACGGCAACCGGGTTGCCGCTTTGATTTACGGCCCGAAAAAAGTGATTGTGGTAGCGGGCTGCAATAAAATCGTCAGGAATCTTCAGGAAGCGGTGGAACGGGTAAAAAACATGGCCGCTCCTGCCAACGGAGCGCGTCTGGAAAGCGGAACCCCCTGTTCCCGCTTGGGCAGGTGTTCTGCCTGCGGCGGACGGATGACTGCCGGCTGCGCTTCGGAACGGCGGATGTGCTGCCAGTATGTGGTGACCGGCTATCAGCGGACAGACCGCATCCATGTGGTGCTGGTGGGCGAGGATCTGGGATATTGATTGGAGAGGAGAAAACGCCATGCCTTTAAAAGTTGGAATTCAGCTGTATTCGGTGAAGAACGCCATCGCCGGGAACCCCCGCGCCGTATTGGAAAAGCTGGCGGAGACTGGCTACCGGTATGTAGAGGCTGCAAACCACAATGCCGGCTCTGACCCAGGGGTGGGTTTCGGCCTGCCTGCACGGGAAATGAGGCAGACCCTGGAGGAATTCGGCCTGAAGATCGTGGGCTGCCATGTGAACCCGCTGCGGGAGGAGCTTTTGCCTGCTGTATTGGACTATCACGCAGAGCTGGGAAACACACAGATTGGCTGCGACATCGAATTTTATCCCTATGGAGATTTGGACTATCTGAAGCGCCGCTGTGAAATGTTCAACCACATTGGAGAGCTGTGCAGGGAAAGAGGCATGCGGTATTATTACCACAACCATTTTCAGGAATTCCAAAGGTTTGGGGACGAGCTGGTCTATGACCTGATCATGGAGAATACGGACCCTGACCTTGTTTATGCAGAGCTGGACACCTATTGGGCTGCCCGGGGCGGGCAGGATCCCGCGGAACTGATACGCAGGTATCAGGATCGGGTGATCCTGCTGCATCAGAAAGATTTCCCCGCGGACGCTGCACAGCCTCTCAATATGTACGACGGGGTGGTGGACTTCCGGGAGGCCATTGATATGGAGCTGTTTCTGCGGGTTAAGGATCCGGACGGCTTTACGGAGATCGGCACAGGGACCCTTCCCATTCAGAACTATATTGAGGCGGCGGAGTCCTGCCCGAACCTCGATTACATTTTACTGGAGCAGGACGCGACCCGCCTGGACGAGATGGAGTCCATTCAAATATCCATGCAGGCGTTTCGCAAATTCAAGGGAGTGGAATTGTAATTTTTAGCCTGAATCTCAAATTGAAGCCGCGGAAGCGGTCCTATGAGATGGACATGACAAACGGGCCCCTGCTGGGGAAGCTTGTCCGCTTTGCCATCCCCCTGGGCCTTTCGGGCATTTTACAGCTGCTGTTCAATGCGGCGGATATTGTAGTGGTAGGCCGTTTCGCAGGCAGTGGTGCTTTGGCGGCGGTGGGTTCCACCGGCGCACTGATCAATCTCATTGTCAACCTCTTTATCGGGCTCTCTGTAGGCACCAATGTTTTGGCCGCCCAGTATTACGGAGCGGGAAACAGAAAGGATCTGCAGGAGACCGTACATACCTCTGTGCTTACAAGCCTGATTTTTGGCGTAGTTCTGCTGGTTATCGGCATCAGCCTGGCGGATCCCCTGCTGGCGCTGATGGGAACCCCGGAGGAAGTGCTCCCTCAGGCTTCGCTTTATATGCGCATCTTCTTTTTGGGAATGCCCGCGTCCATGCTGTATAACTTCGGGGCCGCCATACTGCGCGCTGTAGGGGATACCAAGCGGCCGCTGTATTTCCTGCTGCTGTCCGGTGTGGTCAACGTGGTCCTGAACCTGTTCTTTGTCATTGTGCTGCATATGGATGTGGCGGGTGTGGCCACTGCCACTGTCATTTCCCAGGCAATTTCCGCCGGCCTGGTGGTCTGGTGTCTTGTGAAGGTAAAGGGCGATTATAATTTGGATTTGAAAAAGCTGCGGATTTATAAGGATAAGCTGCTGGGCATGACAAAAATAGGGCTTCCCGCGGGGATTCAGGGGGCATCTTTTGCCATTTCCAACGTGTTGATCCAGTCCTCTATCAATTCCTTTGGAGCGGTTGCCATGGCTGGGAACACGGCGGCTTCCAATATAGAAGGATTTGTCTCTACCGCCATGGATGCTTTTTCCCAGGCGGCCCTGAGCTTTACGGCGCAGAATTTAGGGGCCGGAAAGACAAAGCGGCTGAGCCGCATTCTCTGGCTCTGCCTTTCACTGGTTGCGGGCACGGGCCTGCTGCTGGGTGTGGGGGGATATCTGCTGGCCCCTCAGCTTTTGGGCATCTACTCCTCCGATCCGGAGGTCATTTCCTTTGGAATACAGCGGATGCAGGTGGTCTGTGTGATGCAGTGCATCGGCGGGCTGATGGGGACCTTTGTAGGAACACTCCGGGGAATGGGGGCCTCTATGGTTCCCATGGTGATCACCATATCCTGCGTCTGTGGTTTTCGGATTGTTTGGATTTTGACCGTGTTTGCCGCCCTTCCTACCCTTGGCGTGCTGTATGCTTCCTACCCAATCACCTGGGGCCTGGCGGCTGTGCTGGAGGCCCTGTGCTATTTAGTTGTCAAAAGAAGGGTTGTCCGAAAACGGCAGGCTGCGGCAGCAGGCATAAAATGAAAGCCGGGAACGCTGCCGGCAGACTTTGGACGCAGCAGAAACAGGTCATTCAGAAAAAAGTGGGGGAATGTAATTTTGAGGTTAAAGCTGAAACCCAGAGCCAGAAAGGGTTCCTATGAGATCGATATGGTAAACGGGCCCTTATTGGGGAAAATCTGTATGTTTGCCCTTCCGCTGGCGTTGTCGGGAATCCTGCAGCTGCTGTTCAACGCGGCGGATATCGTAGTTGTGGGAAACTTTGCGGGCAGCACGGCTCTGGCTGCGGTGGGTTCCACCGGCGCGCTGATCAATTTAATTGTCAATGTTTTTATCGGATTGTCTGTAGGTACCAATGTGCTGGTGGCCCGTTATTACGGGGCCGGCCAGCAGAAAGATCTGGAGGAGACGGTGCACACCTCCATTGCCACCAGCCTGGTTTCCGGTGTCATTCTGATCGTCCTGGGTATTCTTCTGGCAAAGCCCCTGCTTTCCCTGATGGGAACGCCGGACGATGTGATTGACCAGGCGGCGCTGTACATGCGTATTTTCTTTATCGGAATGCCCGTTAACATGCTCTACAATTTCGGTGCGGCAGTGCTGCGGGCTGTGGGGGATACCAAGCGTCCCCTTTATTTCCTGTTTATCGCAGGAGTGGTCAATGTGCTTTTGAACCTGTTTTTTGTCATCGTCTGTGGGCTTGGAGTAGCTGGTGTGGCGATTGCCACCGTGATTTCTCAGGCCATATCGGCTGTGCTGGTAACGCTGTGCCTGATCAAAAGCGACGGTCCCTATGCCCTGGATCTGAAAAAACTCCGTATCAAAAAGGATAAGCTGATCGGAATGGCCAGAATCGGTCTCCCCGCAGGCCTTCAGGGAGCAATCTTTTCCATCTCCAATGTGCTGATCCAATCTTCCATCAATTCCTTTGGCTCTACCGCCATGGCGGGAAGCACGGCTGCCTCCAACATTGAGGGCTTTGTCTATACGGGAATGAATGCCTTCCACCAGGCGGCCCTGAGTTTTACGGGACAGAATGCAGGCGCGGGGAAATATCACCGGATTGGCAAAATCCTCGGCCAATGTGTGCTGCTGGTGACCGGCGTGGGTTTGGTGCTGGGCCTGGGCGCCTATCTTTTGGGCGGCCCGCTGCTGCATATTTATTCCTCTGATCCCCAGGTGGTAGCTTACGGCTTGGAACGAATGCTGGTGATTTGCACCGTCTATTTTATCTGCGGCATCATGGATGTGCTGGTGGGTAGTTTGAGAGGCCTGGGATATTCTATTGTGCCCATGATAGTCTCTGTTGTCGGTGTGTGCGGGCTTCGGGTCCTGTGGATCTATACTGTATTTGCCGCCGAACGTTCTCTGTTCGTCCTGTATCTTTCTTACCCAGTCACCTGGCTCATTACGGCGTTGATCCATTTTGCCAGTTACTTGGTCATTTACCATAAGAAGGTAAAACCGAAAATTGCGGGACAGCAGCCTGCCCAGGAACAGTAGGTCGTGCCTGTTTGTCAAAGGGCGAAACGATGAGCTCCGATGACGGCAATGACCTCGCGGGACCAAATCCATTTGTTGGTAGTTTTGGCGGGATTATAATAATAGATAGCGCCGCCCGAGGGGTCCGAACCATTGATGGCCTCCCGGGCTGCTTTATAGGCGGAATCCGCCACTGGGGCGTTAATTCCCCCGTCGTCGAGACAGGAGAAAGCTCCTGGCTGGTAGATAACGCCGGAAAGGGTATTGGGAAAGGAGGGATGGGCAATCCGGTTCATGATAACGGCACCCACGGCAACTTGTCCCTCATAAGGCTCTCCGCGGGCTTCCGCAGAGATAATGCTTGCCAGCAGGTTGACGTCGCTCTCACTGAATCCGCCGTAGCCTCCCTGTGAACTTCCGCCCGAGGTGATTCCCAGAGCGGAAAGAGTATTTTTTCCGGCAATTCCATCGGCATCCAGCCCCTGATCCCGCTGAAAGGCCAATACAGCATTTTTTGTGCCGGTGCCAAAGATGCCGTCCAAATCGCCGCTGTAATAGCCCAACTGCTGCAGTTTGGTTTGTATTTGAGTGACCTCGTCTCCGGTGGAGCCGTATTTGGACAGGGCATAGGCGGCCCCGCTGTTCCAGAGCATCAGCAGGATCATCACATTTAAAAGTACGATAACCAGAATGCGCCAAAAATAGAGAAATACCTTTTTTGCCCGTTCACCTTTCATTTGCCAACTCGTCCTTTCCAAATTTCCTCACTCCATATATAAAGAAAAAGATTGCTTTCTATGCGATAAACTTCCCAGGTGTACTAGAAAAGTATCCAAGGGAATTTTTGTTTTTCTAAAATATCATTCGTGAATTGGAAAAAGGAAGCAATTTCCTATGTACAAAAGCAGAAGATGCCCCCAAGATATAGGAAAAGGAGAAGAAAAAGAAAATAAAGCAAAAAAAAGGAGAAAAAGTAGTTGACAAAAGGATAAGGATTTGATATTATAGTCAAGCGCTCGAGAGAGAGGGCGGAAGCGGAAGGGAGCTCGAGAGAGCTTGAAGCCGCATAGAAGCTGGATTTCGAGAGAGCAGAGGACCTTGAAAATTAAACAACGAGAAGAAAGATAGGACCCGTAATTCCTTGAGGGAACTCGAGGGAGAACAAAGGAAACAGAACCTAAAATCTGTGACAGACGTCAGAGACGTCAAATGAGCTACAAAAGCTCTAAAGATGATTTGAGACCCGAGAGGGTTTTAGATACCATATTTTAGAGAGTTTGATCCTGGCTCAGGACGAACGCTGGCGGCGTGCCTAACACATGCAAGTCGAACGGAGATAGACGCTGAAAGGGAGACAGCTTGCTGTAAGAATTTCTTGTTTATCTTAGTGGCGGACGGGTGAGTAACGCGTGAGTAACCTGCCTTTCAGAGGGGGATAACGTCTGGAAACGGACGCTAATACCGCATGAGACCACAGCTTCACATGGAGCGGCGGTCAAAGGAGCAATCCGCTGAAAGATGGACTCGCGTCCGATTAGATAGTTGGCGGGGTAACGGCCCACCAAGTCGACGATCGGTAGCCGGACTGAGAGGTTGAACGGCCACATTGGGACTGAGACACGGCCCAGACTCCTACGGGAGGCAGCAGTGAGGGATATTGGTCAATGGGGGAAACCCTGAACCAGCAACGCCGCGTGAGGGAAGACGGTTTTCGGATTGTAAACCTCTGTCCTCTGTGAAGATAGTGACGGTAGCAGAGGAGGAAGCTCCGGCTAACTACGTGCCAGCAGCCGCGGTAATACGTAGGGAGCGAGCGTTGTCCGGATTTACTGGGTGTAAAGGGTGCGTAGGCGGCTCTGCAAGTCAGAAGTGAAATCCATGGGCTTAACCCATGAACTGCTTTTGAAACTGTAGAGCTTGAGTGAAGTAGAGGTAGGCGGAATTCCCGGTGTAGCGGTGAAATGCGTAGAGATCGGGAGGAACACCAGTGGCGAAGGCGGCCTACTGGGCTTTAACTGACGCTGAGGCACGAAAGCATGGGTAGCAAACAGGATTAGATACCCTGGTAGTCCATGCCGTAAACGATGATTACTAGGTGTGGGGGGTCTGACCCCCTCCGTGCCGGAGTTAACACAATAAGTAATCCACCTGGGGAGTACGACCGCAAGGTTGAAACTCAAAGGAATTGACGGGGGCCCGCACAAGCAGTGGAGTATGTGGATTAATTCGAAGCAACGCGAAGAACCTTACCAGGTCTTGACATCCAACTAACGAAGCAGAGATGCATTAGGTGCCCTTCGGGGAAAGTTGAGACAGGTGGTGCATGGTTGTCGTCAGCTCGTGTCGTGAGATGTTGGGTTAAGTCCCGCAACGAGCGCAACCCTTACTGTTAGTTGCTACGCAAGAGCACTCTAGCAGGACTGCCGTTGACAAAACGGAGGAAGGTGGGGACGACGTCAAATCATCATGCCCCTTATGACCTGGGCCTCACACGTACTACAATGGCCATTAACAGAGGGAAGCAAGCCCGCGAGGTGGAGCAAAACCCTAAAAATGGTCTCAGTTCGGATCGTAGGCTGAAACCCGCCTGCGTGAAGTTGGAATTGCTAGTAATCGCGGATCAGCATGCCGCGGTGAATACGTTCCCGGGCCTTGTACACACCGCCCGTCACACCATGGGAGCCGGTAATACCCGAAGTCAGTAGTCTAACCGCAAGGGGGACGCTGCCGAAGGTAGGATTGGCGACTGGGGTGAAGTCGTAACAAGGTAGCCGTATCGGAAGGTGCGGCTGGATCACCTCCTTTCTATGGAGACCAAAAGGAGACGGAAGTCAGCCTTTTAACATCCAAGGTCAGGACGAGTCTTAGAAATCTAATCGTTGTTTAATTTTGAGGGTCCTGAAAGGGAACCTCAGGAGAGAAAGGGAACACTTCTTTTCTGAAAAGAATATGGGGGTGTAGCTCAGCTGGGAGAGCACCTGCTTTGCAAGCAGGGGGTCATCGGTTCGAACCCGTTCATCTCCACCAGACCTGCGGAAGGCAAGCTGCGATAGGGAGCAAGGTTGAGAAATTGGCATTGCGCCCGTATTGTTGACAAGTCGGAGGCAGGAAAAGGGCAGAGTGGTAGAAACCACCTCTCAAACCAAGAAATGGGCTTATAGCTCAGCCGGTTAGAGCGCACGCCTGATAAGCGTGAGGTCGGTGGTTCGAGTCCACTTAAGCCCACCAGCACCGAGAGGTGCGGGGATTAAGAAAAGAGAAGCAGTGTCGGAAGCTTATACGAAGTATAAGCCAAAAGGCAGAGAGTGACTCGGTTCTTAAGCCCAAGAAGAGTACCTTGAAAACTGAATAAAGCGAAGCAGATAAGAAATCGAGAATGTTATTTAGATTTAATTTGGTCGAAAGATCTGGTTAAAGGTAAATGACTACAATTTCAAAGAAGCGAAGAAGCAGGAAGGGAAGAGACGCCTTTTCTGCAAAGTTAAGTCTATTCAAAGAAATGCGAAAGATTTAGCTACTCAAAAGAAAGAATCACATGGTCAAGCTACAAAGAGCGCAAGGGGAATGCCTTGGCACTGGGAGCCGAAGAAGGACGCGACTAACTGCGAAAAGCTACGGGGAGCCGTAAGTAGGCATCGATCCGTAGATATCCGAATGGAGCAATCCGTCTGGAGTCATGTCCAGACATCATACACTGAATCCATAGGTGTATGAGGGGAACCGCCTGAACTGAAACATCTAAGTAGGGCGAGGAAGAGAAATCAACCGAGATTCCGCTAGTAGTGGCGAGCGAACGCGGAAGAGGCCAAACCGGGGGTAGTAATATCCCCGGGGTTAGGACAGCAACAAGTATCAGGGAATCTAGCAGAACGGCATGGGAAGGCCGACGAAACAGTGTGAGAGTCACGTATGCGAAAGAGGAACTGAGCTAGCTGAATCCAGAGTACCGCCGGACACGTGAAACCCGGTGGGAAGATGGGGGGACCACCCTCCAAGCCTAAATACTACCCAGTGACCGATAGTGTAAAGTACTGTGAAGGAAAGGTGAAAAGAACCCCGGGAGGGGAGTGAAAAAGAACCTGAAACCTTGTGCTTACAAGCACCGAGAGCCCGTCAATGGGTGATCGGGTACCTTTTGTAGAATGGTCCGGCGAGTGAATGCATCTGGCAAGGTTAAGGACTTAAGGTCCGGAGCCGAAGCGAGAGCGAGTCTGAATAGGGCGCATAAAGTCAGATGTATTCGACCCGAAACCGGGTGACCTACCCATGTCCAGGTTGAAGTGGAGGTAAAACTCCATGGAGGACCGAACCGACTCCCGTTGAAATGGTAGCGGATGAGGTGTGGGTAGCGGAGAAATTCCAATCGAACCCGGAGATAGCTGGTTCTCTCCGAAATAGTTTTAGGACTAGCCTCGTATTAGATTACCGGAGGTAAAGCACTGAATGGCCTAGGGCCCGAGAGGGTACCGAAGCCTATCAAACTCAGAATGCCGGATAATTGATGTACGGGAGTCAGACAGTGTGAGATAAGTTTCATTGTCGAAAGGGAAACAGCCCAGACCCACAGCTAAGGTCCCTAAGTACACTTAAGTGGAAAAGGATGTGGGGTTGCACAGACAACCAGGATGTTGGCTTAGAAGCAGCCACTCATTAAAAGAGTGCGTAATAGCTCACTGGTCGAGTGACCCTGCGCCGAAAATTTAACGGGGCTAAAGTGTATACCGAAGCTTGGGATTCATACGCAAGTATGGGTGGTAGGAGAGCGTCGTATGAGGGGTGAAGTCAGAGCGGAAGCGCTGGTGGACTTCATACGAGTGAGAATGCCGGAATGAGTAGCGAGAAATATGTGAGAATCATATTGGCCGAAAGTCTAAGGTTTTTGGAGGAAGGTTCGTCCGCTCCAAGTTAGCCGGGAGCTAAGGTGAGGCCGAGAGGCGTAGCCGATGCACATACGGTGGAAATTCCGTAGCCGCCAAAAGATTTAAGCAAGGGGACACCTTGAAAGAGCATAACCCGGGCGATGGTTGCCCCGGGCGAAAGGGACCGAAATCAAGTAGGGAAGTATGCTTAGACGAGGGCGAGAAAAGCCTTGTGTATATCTTAGGCGCCCGTACCGCAAACCGACACAGGTAGATAGGAAGAGGATTCTAAGGCCAACGGGAGAAGGGTAGTTAAGGAACTCGGCAAATTGATCCCGTAACTTCGGAAGAAGGGATGCCACAGCGATGTGGCCGCAGAGAATAGGCCCAGGCGACTGTTTATCAAAAACACAGGTTTCTGCTAAATCGAAAGATGAAGTATAGGAGCTGACACCTGCCCGGTGCTGGAAGGTTAAGAGGAGATGTGCAAGCATTGAATCGAAGCCCCAGTAAACGGCGGCCGTAACTATAACGGTCCTAAGGTAGCGAAATTCCTTGTCGGGTAAGTTCCGACCCGCACGAATGGTGTAACGATCTGGGCACTGTCTCAATTACCCGCCCGGCGAAATTGTAGTACCGGTGAAGATGCCGGTTACCCGCGACAAGACGGAAAGACCCCATGGAGCTTTACTGCAGCTTAATATTGGGTTTCGATAATTTATGTACAGGATAGGTGGGAGACTAGGAAGCACGGGCGCTAGCTTGTGTGGAGTCAACCTTGGGATACCACCCTTAGATTGTTGGAATTCTAACCTGCGGCCGTGAATCCGGCCGGGGGACATTGTTAGGTGGGCAGTTTGACTGGGGCGGTCGCCTCCAAAAGAGTAACGGAGGCGCTCAAAGGTCCGCTCAGCACGGATGGAAACCGTGCTTTAGAGTGTAAACGCATAAGCGGGCCTAACTGCGAGGATGACGGTCCGAGCAGTAACGAAAGTTGGAGTTAGTGATCCGGCGGTATGAGAGTGGAATTGCCGTCGCTCAACGGATAAAAGCTACCCTGGGGATAACAGGCTGATCTCCCCCAAGAGTTCACATCGACGGGGAGGTTTGGCACCTCGATGTCGGCTCATCACATCCTGGGGCTGTATTCGGTCCCAAGGGTTCGGCTGTTCGCCGATTAAAGTGGTACGCGAGCTGGGTTCAGAACGTCGTGAGACAGTTCGGTCCCTATCTGTCGTGGGCGCAGGATATTTGAGGAGAGCTGTCCTTAGTACGAGAGGACCGGGATGGACACATCTCTGGCGCACCAGTTGTCACGCCAGTGGCATAGCTGGGCAGCTATATGTGGAACGGATAAACGCTGAAAGCATCTAAGCGTGAAGCCGCCTCCAAGATTAGATATCCCATAGCGTAAGCTAGTAAGGCCCCTTGTAGACTACAAGGTTGATAGGCTGCGTGTGTAAGCATGGTAACATGTTCAGCTTGGCAGTACTAATAGGCCGAGGGCTTGACCATAGCTTTCTTTTAGGTCAGGCTTCTTTGAGACATTTTCTTCTGATTTTGTCTCCCCACTTCGATCTCTTTCTCGCTTCTTCCTTTATTAAGTTTTTAGGGTATTCT
>NZ_LT160638.1 GCF_900048895.1 Neglectibacter timonensis
AATAGGCCGAGGGCTTGACCATAGCTTTCTTTTAGGTCAGGCTTCTTTGAGACATTTTCTTCTGATTTTGTCTCCCCACTTCGATCTCTTTCTCGCTTCTTCCTTTATTCAGTTTTTAGGGTATTCTCCCTTTTTTAATCCCATCCATTCGGATGGGATTTTTTATTTCCGCTCTATTACTTTATCTAGTAGGAATGAGAAGCGCTGCAGTTTGAACTGGTTCGGTTGTGCCGATTCCTAAATACTGGTATAATGTCTGAAATGCCTTTTGAGGAGGACTGTGATGTGGAGCAGAAAATGGAGAGCCGTCATGAGACGGAGGAAGAGGTATTTCGTCATCAGGTTTCCAAAGACGGAAGGGTATTCCTCTATTGGAAAGGCAATTTGGTGAAGACCTTATCTGAAAAAGAAGGCTGCCGTTTTCTTGAGCGCTTGGATCAGGCTCAAGACGGGCAGCAGCGTCAGCTTGTTATGGCGAAGATCACAGGAAATTTTAAGAGGGGCAATGAACGGGAGGGAAAGAACCGTGGTAGAGGATAATCGTGAAGTCTATGACTTCTATGAAAACGGAGCCGAAATAGGGCGTTTGGAGCGTGGCCTTGGGATAGTAGAAGCCGCCCGCACGAAAGAGCTGCTGGGACGCTTTCTGACGCCTGGTATGAGCGTCTGTGATGTAGGCGGCGGGGTCGGCTATTATGCCTCCTGGTTGGCTGGCCTTGGCCATCAGGTGACCCTCATAGAATTAGCCCCATCCGCAGTGGAATATGCCCGTCTGCATCAGCCTCATCCCTTCCGTGCCTTATCAGGCGACGCCAGAAATCTTTCCTGCGTGGAAGGGGAAAGTGTAGACGCTGTTCTGCTCTTGGGACCTCTGTATCATCTGTTGGAAAAGGAGGATAGACTTCTTGCCTTGCGGGAAGCCTTCCGTGTGCTGAAGCCTGGCGGGTTGTTAGCTGCGGCCGGCATTTCAAAATTCAGTTCCGCTACTTGGGCCCTTTCCACATATGGGGTGAGTAACAGGTATATAGATGATGAGGATTACTTTAACATGCTTCGGGAGGAATTGACTTCAGGAGAGCATCATAGGCCTGATAAGTTTGCTCCCAGGTTTCTTACCAGGGCCTATTTTCATACGCCCGAACAGCTGCTTCAGGAGATCGGAGAGGCCGGTTTCTGTAGGGCCGAACCATACGCAGTGGAAGGCTGTATCTGGTTTACGCCGGACTTGGAAGAAAAATGGAGCGATCCAGGACAGAGGAGACGGCTGCTGGAGCTGATCCGGCTGACGGAACGTCAGGAATCCTTGCTGGGGATGAGTCCGCATTTCCTGGTATTTGCGGAAAAAGTTGCATGATCTATCAGAGGACTCTTGAAACGCTTCCTGCATCATGGTAAGATGAAAGAAACTGAAGATTACGACAGAGAAAGGGTGCCCTCTTATGAAAAAGATTTGCTGTGTCACAGATCGTTTTCTCCACCAGGCTGACTGTAAACAACTGACTTTGATGAAGATGCTTTTGTGCTGTATCGGTTTTTTCCTGGGCCTTTCTGCACCGAAAAAAGGCCGTGGCTTTTTGCGTTTTCTCTGCATAGGGATAGGCGCCATGTCAGCGATAGCCCTATATCCTGACTTTCGGGCGGTCAAGGAACAGGTAGAGATTACTGGCTGTGAGAAGCCGGTGAAAGAGGCATGTCAGGAGACTGAGTAGTTCTCATGCTGATCCTAAAAAGCTGTTAGAGACAAGAAACAGAGAGCGTCCTGAAGGCGGTAGACATCCGTTACTTCAGGGCGCTCTTTTCTATTGTGTAAAAGTTCTGCCAGTCCGTCTTCCGTCTATTAGGAGGGCGGATGAGAGGAAAGCGAGGACGCCATCTTTCGGCAGCAAAACGCCGCCGGAAGCTTCGGTACGAAAACTTCCGGCGGCGTTTAGAGAATCATGGCGGAAAGATCAAAACTTCCCGGAAATACTGTCTACCAAATCGGCATTTCGGGTCATGGAGATGTTATTGAGCATAATCACATCCGTAGCACCTTTCTCCTTGGCAAGTGCCGCGATGTTGCCCTTATAGTAACGGTAGTCCACCACATAGATGTGCTGATAGTGATTGACCAGGAAGGGAACAAAGGCGTTGCCAAAGGATTCCTTAACCACCACACAGGCGGAGCCATCGTTCAGGTCCTTATTCGTGATCTCCTCATAAGGCTGATCGCCTGCAATGAAAATCAGATAAAGATTCTCCTTATCGTAATCTGTCCCGTCCTGAATCACCGGCCAGTCTGTTATGGTATCGTCATCTCCCGTGGTGTAATCCAGCGTTGCATTGGCTTTTGGGAGATAGGCTTCAACAGTATCCGGATTTGCGCTCAGGGCGTTGTCGTCTGCATAGAAGGAGCCTAAAAAGCCTGGATATTCCTTCTTTTCAAACTGTGTCAGAGGCACAGCCTCGATCCCCTTGCTCTTACAGAACTCTGCATAGGCATAATAGGCGCCCAGCTGTGTCCAGTGATGGTCCGTGCGGAAATAGATGTATTCGTTATTATGCAGCTTTAAGGCGTCAAAAATTGGCACGGTTTTTACATCGGGATTCTGCGCATTGATGGAACCGTAAATGTAGTTGATTGCTTTTTTCTGGTCAGAAGTGTTGACATCCGCCAGGAAATCCTCAGGCAACAGAATATCCATACTGGTGGGGATTACCATATCATAAAGGGTGGCTGAGCCCTTTAGCTCTGCACCGGCTTTGGCAACCATTGTGGTATATTGGTTGGCAGTTTCTTCCACAAAGCTGTAATACTCATAGCCGCTGTCTCCCACACGGAGCATGGAGTCCAACTTTTCCACCTCTAGGCCTGAAACATCCTTTTCTTTAGGCGGCGTGGGCTCCGGTGTAGAGGCGGCAGAAACCTGGGAGGCCGGGTTGGACAGTTCAGACCCGGTACTGCCAGAAATCTGGGAAGCCGAAGAGGAAGCGCTGTTGCCGGAAGGCTCCTTCTTTCCTTTATTTCCACTTGTGAAGACTATAACGAGTACCACAATAAGCACCACAAGCAGCAGGCCCAACGCGATGAGAAAAATAGGGGGAGGTCCATTTTTTCTCCTGTTATTTCTGCTGTTCCTGCCTCCCCGCTGCGGGGGGCGCCGTCTCACCGGCGCTGCAGAGGATGCTCTGCGCGGAACGTAATCTCTTTCCATAGTCATAACCTCGTTTCTTTTCCATTCTCTATCAAATGCAGCCTCTCATGAGGACTTCTACCAACACAAGTCATTCCCCGCTGAAGAAGGTGTCGGGGATATCGTCTGCCGGGCCGACAGTGCCATGTATTTCTGTGGTTTTGATACCATAGGCTTTCCGTATGGTGTTATTGAGAGCTAAAAACTGTTCCCGAAAGGGAAAGGTATCTGCAAACCAATCGTCAATGCCGCGGAAGTATTTACCGTTGAGCAAGGTGTTATCTCCATAAAATTCTCCGCTGGTAACGGGATTCATAGACAATTTAGGAAACTTTGTCAGCTCACGCTTTTCCACAGGGGAAAAGGTGGGGCGAAGAGGAAGAATCAGCGAAACGATCATGGCAAGAATCATCACACTGAAAAAAAGAGTAGCCTTCACTTTGGAACCCCGTTCAAATTGCTTTGCGTGCTTCATCAAATTCCTCCTTTCAGTCTTTTTGAAAAAAGGCTGGCGAAAAACTTTCCTTCGCGCCGGCAGCTCTCTTGATATCGCGGGTTTTATGCCCGACCATTGGCGGCGATTAAAAGCAGGGGTGGTGAAAAATTTTCCTCGCGTTGTTGGCGCGGTTTTTAGAATTGCAGGTAAAGAAAGGGATTATAAGCGTCTCCCACCAGGAAGCTGATGGAGAGCAATAGGGCTGCGACGGGGAGAATCCATTCCAAGACGGTACCCACTGTGATGGAAACTGCTCCGGTAGAAGAACATACGCGGTGATAGAGGCCCCGGGCCAGAGGGGTACAGGCCACAACAGCAACAATCAGGAAAAACAGGTAGTTAAGCAGGATATTTTTACTTTCGAAATTGAGAAAGGGGTTGCCGTTTAGTCCAAAAAGTCCTTTCACCACAGTCCAGGCCTGCGTAAAGTCCCGGAAATAGAAGAGAATCCAACCGAAGAAAACCACTACTAAGGTATACAGATGAGCAAAGAAGGCGGGGAGCCTCTGTAAACCGGGGATAATAAATTTTTCCAAAGCAAGAAAGAAGAAGTAGAATAGTCCCCAGCAGATAAAATTCCAGTCTGCGCCGTGCCACATACCGGTGAGTAGCCAAACCAGAAACAGATTCAATGCGGTTCGGGCTTTTCCCTTCCGGTTTCCACCCAGGGGGATATAGACATAGTCCCGGAAAAAGCTGGAAAGGGACATATGCCATCTGCGCCAGAAATCCGTAACAGAGCGCGCCAGATAGGGGTAGTTGAAGTTTTCCTTGTACCGGAAGCCCACCATCAGGCCCATTCCGATGGCCATATCTGAATAGGCGGAGAAATCCAGATAAATCTGCAGCATATAGGCAAAACAACCGATCCAGAGGCTGAGCGCCGGAGCGGTGCTCAAAACCTGCATGTTTTTCACCTGGTTTTCCACCAGACCGTCCATAATCGTGAGAGTTGCAAGCTTTCCGCAGACGTTTGCCAGCAGTACCTTTTTAGCGAGGCCGGAGGCAAAGCGGTTAATTCCATTGCGCATGTCCTCCTGAGAGACATGACGGGAAAGAATTTGTTCAGAAACGTCCTTGTACCGGACAATGGGTCCGGCAATGCACTGATGAAACAAGGAGACATAGAGGAAAAGTTTTCTGAACTGCTTTTGTGCGGGAACTTCCTGCCGGTATACATCCACCATATAGGAGAGCAGCTGGAAGGTATAGAAGGAAATGCCGATTGGCAGAGCGATCTGAGGAATCACCTCAGGAAATCCTGTCAGCTTCTGCAGATTGGCTGTGAAAAACACACCATACTTGAAGAAAGAAAGCAGGCCCAGATCCACAACGCAGCCCAGAATCAAAAAAGCCTTACTTTTTCGAGTGCCCCGATAACGGTAGATAAACTGAGAAATCAACCAGTCCGCAAAAGCCATGGTTAAAAGCAGAAGGATGAAGAAGGGTTCGCCCCAGGCGTAGAAGACGACGGAAAAAAGGATGAGCACCGTGTTTTTGGCTTCAATTCCCTTTGCAAAGGTATAGATAATCATCTGAAGTGGAAAAAACACGCAGAGAAATACTAAAGATGAAAAAACCACGGGGTTATCCTCCTCAAAGAATGTCCTGGCAAAAAGGGAACGGTTTCCCAAAAGACAGGAAGCCGCACCGTGAAGAAAAGGCCCGCAAACTCTTCAGAGTCCAGAGCCCTTTTAAAGCTGGTTATTGCTGTTGGCCGCCGTTGTTCCCAGGCGGTGTGGGAGAAACCGGCGGGACAGGAGGCTGTTGGCCGGCCCAAGGCTGTTGCTGCGGCATACCGTAGGGAGGCGGAGGGTAACTGCCCTGCTGAGGAGGTATACCGCCAGGCCCTCCCTGGGGATTCTGTTGACCATAGGGAGGAGGATAGGATCCGGGAATGGGCGGTACAGGCCGGGGTTTTGTTTTCCCATAGGCCTTATAAGCGATTTCTGCAAAGAGAGGCACATTGGCCTCTTCTTCCTTCATCACACGGAGAATGGCCAGAATGCTGAACACAATAGCGGCTGCGTACACGAGGACGGACAGCAAAGAAGTGATGACGTTCAGCGCGCCGGAAAAGAAGAAATAACCCGGTATCAGGGAGTTAATCCAGGAAAAAAGCTTGCCAAGGAATACCACTACAGCAGACATTAAAAATGCCTGCAGAGTCTGGCGACCCAACCATTCATCCCGTTCTGCCAGTGTGACAAATCCGAAAAGCAGCGCACCCAAAAGTGGCATTTTCAGAATGACCAGGATAAACGCAAGGATGGCATAAAAAGAAAATACAATTCCAAATCTGCCCTTTTTCATATCGATCCTCCCATTACAGACAAAATTAGTTTACAGAATTCGCTAATGTAATTAGTTTAAGGCATCAGAGCATTCAAGTCAAGGAAAATCCTCCAAAAAAAAGGAAAAAAGAGAGGAGGAAAAGCCAGTTGTTTCGTGAAAAATTGGTAAAAGGAAATCGTCAGGCGAAGCGGTTTAAAAGTATACGTTTTCTGTGTGATAAAAGACGGGTATTCGGTGTGCGAAAATAAATAAAAAACAGCAGTCCATATGGACTGCTGTTTTAAAGTGTTGGCGAAAACCTATTTTCCCGGGCCGTTACCAGCCAAGTATCTTCGGCACGAGCGAGCTTAACTTCCGTGTTCGGGATGGGAACGGGTGGACCCTCGTCGTAATCAACACCAACTATTTACTGGCTCACGAGTCAGCTTTAATATAATACCACACTGCTTTTTAAATTGCAACCCCTTTTTGAAAAAAATTTCTCAACCTATGAAATCAGACAACAATTCACGGAATAGTAAGGTGGGCAAGGGGTAATGCTGCAGGTAAGCGGCAGTCTTTCAACAAAAAAACAGCAGTCCATATGGACCGCTGTTTTAAAGTGTTGGCGAAAACCTATTTTCCCGGGCCGTTACCAGCCAAGTATCTTCGGCACGAGCGAGCTTAACTTCCGTGTTCGGGATGGGAACGGGTGGACCCTCGTCGTAATCAACACCAACTATTTACTGGCTCACGAGTCAGCTTTGATATAATACCACATTGCTTTTCAAATTGCAACCCCTTTTTGAAAAAAAATTGGGAAGAAGGCGCTTGAAAAATAAAAAAACAGCCGTCCTATTGGACGACTGCTTAAGTGTTGGCGAAAACCTATTTTCCCGGGCCGTTACCAGCCAAGTATCTTCGGCACGAGCGAGCTTAACTTCCGTGTTCGGGATGGGAACGGGTGGACCCTCGTCGTAATCAACACCAACTGCGTTGCCGCCTCTCTCGACGACTTTTACATTTTACCACTGAGAATTCCAAAATGCAAGCATTTTTTTAAAATTAAGTAAAAAACAGATAAAAACACAAAATATTGGATAGGAATGAGTTTTAGGTCAGAATCTAGTGGGGAAGATTTGTCATTTTATGACCGGAAAACGCCTGTCAAAAAGCTGGCGCTTCCCGAATCGGTGGTAAGCACACTACCAGCTGTCCAGTCCTGCACGCTGTAAAGCGCCCAACACCTTTGCTTTCAAGTCCGGGAATTTCAATTCCAGTGCTTGGATCAACTCAGCCGTATCCCTACGGGCGGTGACGCCGTCAGCCGGGCAGTTGCTCTTTACTATGGGGAGCTCCATCCTCAGGGAAGCGTTGCGGATTTCTCTCTCTTCACAAAACAGAAGGGGACGAATCAGCGTGATGTTTTTTCTGGAAAGATAGCTTTTAGGGGAGAAACAACCAAGCTTCCCGCCGTAGAACAGATTCATCAGGAAGGTTTGAACGGCATCGTCGTAATGATGACCCAGAGCCAGTTTGTTCAATCCCTCTTCCACACAGAGATTGTGCAGGATTCCCCTGCGCATGCGGGAACAGAGGCTGCAGGGATTTTGTTCTTTCCGTTCTTCGAAAATAAGAGAACCCAAATTTGTCTTTCTAATAATATAAGGTACAGACAGGGAATCGCAGAGAGAGGAAACTGCGGAAAAATCGGTCGCTTTACCTCCAAAACAGGGATCCGCCGTGATGGCTGTTATCGTGAAGCGCTTGGGGTAATAGCGGGAAAGTTCCGCCAGGGCACAGAGAAGAAAGAGGGAATCCTTCCCTCCTGAAACGCCCACAGCGATGCGGTCCCCCTCCTCGATCATCTGGTATTTTTCAACGGCAGCTCTCACATGGCCGATCAGCTTTTTCATAAAGACACCTGCTTTCTTTCTCGGGTCTGTTCTGTAGAACCGGTGTAACAAGAAGGGATAAGCACGCTGGCTCAGCCTGCTTCAGAACAGGCCTGAAAGAGCTCCGGGTGCATACGGCTGTAGTGAAACAGATACTGCTGGGCCAGGCCTGCATCTTCACCGAAATCCTCGGCGGAATAATCAGGAAGCAATATTGCCATAGCCCGCTTCATCCAGACGTCCATGGGAAAGCAATCCGTTTTGTGATATCCGTAGAGGAGCGTGCATTCCGCAACCTTGGGGCCGACTCCCAGAATTTTTTGCAGCTCGATCCGTCCGAAGCCGGCGGATTCCCGGGAGATCTCTTCCAGAGAGATCTCCCCGCCCGCCACCTTTTTGGCAGCGTCCAGAAGGTACTTTGCCCGGAAACCTGCTCTCAAGGGGGCTAGGTCTTCCAGGCAACGGGAGGCCAAAGCCTCCGGCGTCGGAAAGGAAAAGAAGGAGGAACCCGGAATCGGGCTGCCGAACGCCTGGCAGAACCGTTCAATAATTCCCTTGATCCGGGGAATATTGTTGTTTTGGGAGATAAGGAAGGAACACAGTGCCTCCCAGGAATCCTGCCGCAGGATCCGGATACCTGGGGCGTAGGAGGAAGCTTCTGCAAGGATGGGACTTATCGCTGAAAGCCGCCGCCTTTTTTCCTCATAATCGGCATCCAGGTCGAAATAACCGCGCCAGACGGCTTCAAATTCCTCCTCTGAACAAAAAAGGAGGATAGAATCCTTAGTCTGGCGCAGTTTCAAAGCCCGGCCGAAAGCAGCTCCTTCCCACATACAAGCATCTTCTTCATGAGAAAGCTCCCGCCAACGGAATGCCTGGCCGCAGTCCAGGGTCTGGCGCAGGTCGAAGCAACGAGGGAGCACCACCCGCTCTCTCATCGGTTTTTTTCATCCGCCTTTTGGCGGTCTTCCGGTTCACGGGAGGTGAGATAGCGGATGGAGCGTTCGATGGCGTCCCTGGAATTACCCCAGTCCCCGCCCGCATTTCGGTAGTCGAACATGCGGCAGAAATGGGTTACATCGTGGCAGAGCGTGTCAAGGTATGCCTTTGCCAACCTTGAGGTTTCCGCCTCAAAGGGATTGTAATTTTTTTTGGGGAGTTTTTGGGCAGCTTCCAGAACCATGGTGTAGTGGGGCATACAAATATATTCCTGCTGGGCATAGAGCTGCCTGAAATCTTCGTCGTTTTGCCAGAGCTTCAGCATGCTCTCCAGCAGGTGGCCGATATTTTTTTCCAGGCTGTCGCAGACAAAACAGCTCTTTTCCCTGCTGTGCAGGCCCGCCAGCAGCTTTTTCGCCGGCGTCCTGCCCTGCGGAAAGGCCTCCTCCCGCACCTTGTCCAACAGGCTTTCCAAAATTAAGGCTACTGAAAGCCTGCTGCCCCGGGCCAAAATTTGGTTGAAATGCTCTTCGCAGAAACCAAGCCGGTTTGTCTCTACCCGAACGTCCGGCTCCATCATGGCGGCCCCTGTGATATAGGTGGCCATCCGATCTTCAAGCATATCCCGCATCCTGCAGAAGGGACAGCCGTCTTTCGGCAGAAAAACATCGTGAATCGGGATAGAACACAAATCTTCGCGCATGTCAAGTCCTCCAAATTGTATTCGAAATGCATATTTCGTATAAATATGCATTTTGGAAAAAGGGCGGATCCACAGGTGTTTCACGTGTGGAAAACCCTGTGGAAGCCGTGGAAAAGTTATGATTTGAGCCTAGTATATCACAAAACCGGCAAAAAGGACAGTGTTTTTCAATTTTATGAAACCTTTTATGCAGGCATGTTCCAGCCGGGAGAAATGAATGTTAAATTTCTGTGGAGAAAGAAATGTGAAAGATTTATGCTTGACAAGACGACCACAAAATCTGGCTGGACTGTTTGAAAAAGTCACAAGAGATGGGCTTGTAGGGAGAACATCTGTTTTTTCGTTGATAATGCTTTTGGGGAAAATAGGAAGCTGGCGTTTACATAAGAAAAACGGGATGTTATAATTGTGGAAATCGGAAAGGCGCGTGGGACAAGGAGTTTTTAACATTTTCAACCGAGTTTTCAACAGCAGAGGGTTCAAAAGGAATCTGTCTTATGTAAACCGGTGGAAAACCCGAGGTTTGGGGAAAATAAGAATGGAATAAATTTCCATAAAATGAATGAAAATTTATTTTTACCAATTTGGGATGCGAATTCTGCCGCGGCCTGTAAGAGAAGGTCGGAACAGCTCAGTATTTTTATTTGAGATTTAAGCGAGGATGTGCTACAATAAACCATATTATGGCTTGATGCTGCAGCTATTGTAAATAAAAGAAGGATGCGTGCCTGGTTTTGGAAAAAAAGAAGGATAGCAAAAGTCCCGTGAGGGACGATACTGATTCCCGCAGCAACGATTTGATCGCCGGAAGAAACGCCGTTTCAGAAGCGCTGCGCGCAGGCAGGTCCATTGACCGCCTCTATGTGCAGCGCGGAGAAAAGAACGGCAGCTTGCTCACCCTGATTGCAAAGGCAAAGGCGGCGGGAGCCGCTGTCAAGGAGACGGATTCCCGGAAGCTTGACCAGCTCTGCGGCGGCGCGGTGCACCAGGGAGTAGTGGCGGTGGCCGCCGTTAAGGAATATGCTCAGGTGGAAGACATTTTTGCACTGGCGGCAGACAGGGGGGAGCCGCCCTTCCTGATCGTCTGCGACGAGCTGGAGGATCCCCACAATCTGGGTGCTGTGATCCGCACGGCGGAGTGTGCGGGAGCCCACGGGGTGATCATACCCAAGCGGCGCAGCGTGGGGCTGACCTATGCGGTGGGGAAGGCCTCGGCGGGCGCGGTGGAGCATCTGCCGGTGGCAAGGGTGCAGAATCTTCCCTCCCTGTTGGACGAGCTCAAAGAAAAGGGCGTGTGGGTCTATGCCGCAGATATGGATGGAACGCCGTGGTGCGAGACTGATTTTACCGGTCCTGTGGCGCTGGTAATCGGTTCCGAGGGCAGCGGCGTCGGCAGACTGGTCAAGGAAAAGTCAGATTTTGTGATCTCGCTTCCCATGAAGGGCAGGATCAATTCACTCAATGCCTCTGTGGCCGCAGGAATCCTCTGTTATGAGGTCTCCCGCCAGAGGAGCGGACTAAAAGCAGTCAATCCGTAAAGGAGGAAATCCGATATGGGAGAAGGAAACCATCAGGAATTCTCATTGGAAGATATCTTGGAAGAACAGAGGCGTCAGCGGGCCAAGCAGTCCGTAGAGGAGCCGCCGGAGGAGCTTCCCCAAGAGGCGCCGCCGGAGGCTGAGCAGGAGCCTGCTCAGCAAAGGCAAGATCAAAACCCGCAGCATGGGGGAACAGAGCCTGCGGAGGAGGCGGAAGATTTAAACGCCTTTGCCACAGGCCGGGTCTCTGTGCCGGGAGTTTCCCAGGAAATGCAGGAGCCTGCAGGGGAAGGGGACGGAAAAAAGAAAAAGAAAAAAAAGAAGGGCGGCCTTTTTGGAAGAAAAAAGCGCGCCCCTGATTTCGACGAAGGCGAGGACATGTATTACGGCATACAGCTTAAGCCTTTGGACGAATACCGAAAGGGCTTTGATCCTGTCACCGGGGAATTTACTTTGGGGGAGGACAGCTTCAAGGCGCTGTTTGACGACTCCAAGCAGGCCATTGACGACGAAGTAGAGGCCAATTTCCAAAAACTGCAGAAGGAGCGCCGCCGCCGTGTGGCCGAAGCGGTGCAGACGGCAGGCGTGGATGAAGAGCAGATCGCCGACGAGCTGGGCATTGTAGCTCCCATGCCGGTCACTGCGTTTGCCGCCGATCCCTATGCAAAGCAGCATGGAATCGACGTGGAAGGGGCCGGCTCCTCCAAGGAGGAACTTCCGGAGTTCCAGCGGGCTATGCTGGAAACTTCCGGCGACAAAACCATGGAGATCAAACTGAACGTCCTCAATGACACGGTGGAAATTCAGCGGGTGAAGGAAATGCCCGCGGTGAGCGAGGAATCGGTCAATAAGATTCTCAGCTCTGCTGTGGAGAAGGAAGAAGAGCTTCCCACAGAGCAGGCACTGCCGGATGAGCAGGAAACGCCTCAGGCGGAGGAGCTTCCCCCTGTTCCGGACCAACCAGTTCCGGAACGGCAGCCGGATGCGGAGCCGGCCGCCGCCAGCCAGGAGACAGTGATTGTGGGGCGTCCTCTGGGGGAAATTCCCCAGGTGGCCAGTATTTACGAGTACCGCTCCAGGGGAATTCCCACCCATATCATCAACGCAGACGTCATTCAGAGTGCGCTGCTTTCCGAATCGGAAGAACTGCGCAGGACTGCGGAGGAGTTGGAGAGCAAGAGGGTCCCCCGCAAGCGTGTCAGAAACAAAAAGCTGGAAGAAGAGCATGTGGAAGCGGAGCCTGTGCCGGAAGTCCAGACCGAGGAATCCATCGACGACTATACCGGTCCGGAAGATGCCAAATCCATTTCTCACGAGCTGCGGGGCGATATGCGCGAACTGACGCTGCGCATGCTGATTACCGGTGTCTGTACGGTGCTGCTTACCATTGTCAACCTAATCTTCGGCGGGAAGTTTTCCAGTACCGCGGTAGGGGATTTGGGATCCGCTCCCTACGTGTATCTGATAGTAACCCTGGTGTTTCTCGGGGTATCTATCGGTATCTGTTACCGCACGATCGGCAACGGCCTCCGGGCGCTGTTTTCCTTCAATGCCAATTCGGACAGTGCGGCGGCGGTGGCATCTGTGGCGGTGCTGGTACAGACAGTCTTCTCCCTGTTCTTCAGTTCTGATTTGGCCGAAGGCAAGCTCCATCTCTACGCGGTGGTGCTCTCCGCCATCCTTTTTGTGAACGCGGCGGGCAAGCAGACGATGCTGCGGCGTATCCACAGCAATTTCAGGTTCGTCACCTCCCGGGAGCAGAAGTACAGCGTACGTACGTTTGACGATTACAATACCTCCTTGAAAATGACCAAGGATTGCGTGGCGGAAAAGCCGCTTATTGCCTATCAGTGCAAAACCGGGTTTTTAAAGCGTTTCCTGGAACTCTCCTATAATCCGGATCCTGCTGAGACGGCGTCTCAGTTCCTGGCGCCGATTGGGCTGATCGCTTCCCTGGTGCTGTGCATTGCCTGTTTGCTAGTCACCAGAAGCGTGCCTACAGCGCTCAGCGCTTTGGCGGCTGCCTGCTGTACCTGCGTGGCGGTGGCGAATATGCTGGCCGTCAACCTGCCTATCAGCCGCCTGTGCAAGACGGCCCGCAGGGCCGGGGCCATGGTGGTAGGCTATGAAGGCGTGGAGGAGCTGAGCAATGTCAACGCGGTACTGGTGGATGCGGAGGAGCTCTTCCCCTTGGGCACCGTTGTGTTAAACGGAATCCGCACCTTTGGCGGGCGGACTTCTGCAGAGGAGGCCATCATGGCGGCCTCCGCCCTGATGAAGGAAGCCGGCGGCCCCTTAAGCGGAGTGTTTGAGCAGGTGATCAGCGAGAATGAGGAAGCTCTTCCCGAAGTGGAAAACATCAGCTATGAGGACGAGCACGGCATTACAGGCCGTGTCAACGGCAGGCGAATCTATATCGGCAACCGTGCCCTGCTGGTGAACCACCAGATTGAGGCTCCGGCACGGGAGGAGGAAACTCAGTACTCTTCTGGAAATAAGCAGGTGGTATATCTGGCGGTGGACAACGCCCTGGCCGCCATGCTGGTGCTCACCTATACGGCGGACCGCCGCCGTAAAAACGAGCTGCAGCGGCTGGAAGACAGCGGCGTAAGTGTTGTGATCCGCACCAATGATATGAATGTGACGCCCCAGCTCGTCTCCCGTCTGTTTGGCGTGGACGCCGCTTCGGTAGGCGTGCTGGGTAGCCAGCTCAGCGAGGTAGGCAGGAAGCTGATGTCCGGTTCCATCCCCCGTGCGGACGCCAAGGTTGCCACAAAAGGCCGGGTGGAATCTCTGATGAGCGTGGTATCTGCCTGTGTGCATGAACGGAGAAGCATGGGGTTGATCGTAGCCCTGCAAAATGCCGCCGTGATTTTGGGGTTTGTGCTGGTAGCTTTCCTCAGCTGTTTTGGCGGCATGAAACAGCTGACCTCTTTCGTGCTCTTCGTGTTCGAATTGTTCTGGCTGTTGGTGATTCTGCTGCTGCCTAAGCTGCGCAGGCCTTACTGACAGAATGCAAATCGGTTAAAAATGCCGGTCCCGGCTATTGGGGCCGGCATTTCTATTTCCGGAAAGGAAAGCTGCCCTGGCAGCGGGCGGCGGAAGGAAACACCGGTTATTCCATCCCTCTCCGCAGGTTTCCGGCAGAATTCCCTTTTCTGCTTGAAATCAAACAGCCGCTTCACTAGGGAAATCTGTAAATATTTGTACATTATATCTAAAAAAGAACTTTTGGAAACGGAATATTCATATAATTCTCGGAAAAACCATTGCGTTTCTTCAGATAATGAGATATAATGAACCATGCCTCGTGATCTTTGGTTGTCTTATACAGTCAAGTACATGACCGGCAGCGGCCAAGGGCCGCAAAATTGTGGTTGTGGAAGGAGCGATTCGGTTATGAATCCCTATCAGGCAAAATCTATTATCAATCTCGCTGTGGCGGGCCACGGCGGTTCGGGAAAGACTTCACTCGCCGAGGCGATGCTCTATCTCGCCGGAGCTTCCGACCGGCGCGGCAAAGTGGATGACGGAAATACCGTGTGCGACTACGACCCTGAAGAGGTTCGCAGGAGAACGTCGATCTCGGCGGCGGTAGCGCCTGTCGAGTGGAAAAATAAGAAGATCAACCTGCTGGACGCGCCCGGCCTGTTTGACTTTGAGGGCGGCCTCTGTGAGGCGATGCGGGCTGCGGATACGGTACTTATTGTAATCTCCGGCAAAAACGGCATTGCCGTGGGAACGGAGAAGGCCTTTGAGGCCGCATCCAAGCGGGATTTGGCGAAGATTTTCTTTGTCAACGGCCTGTGCGATGAGAGCGCCCGGTTTTATCGCGTATTTGAGGATTTAAAAGCCCAGTTCGGTCCTTCCGTCTGTCCGGTGGTGGTTCCCTTTATTCAGGACGGTCAGGCCAATATCTATATCAATTTGCTGGAATACAAGGCGTACGATTATTCCGGCGGCAAGCCGGTGCCCGTTCCCATGCCCGATATGGGAGACCGGCTTGAGGGCCTGCGCACCGCTATCTATGAGGCTGTGGCGGAGACGGACGACGCCCTGTTTGAAAAATATTTTGCAGGCGAAGAATTCACCCCGGAAGAGGTGATTGTGGGTGTCAGCAAGGGTGTGAAATCGGGTGCGATCACCCCTGTGTTCTGCGGCGACGCCATGCTCATGCGCGGTATGGAGCAGTTCCTGGACGGCCTTGCCTGGCTTGCTCCCTCTGCGGAGGAAAAGGCCGGGGAAGTGGGTCTGGATGTGGACGGCAATCCGGTGGAGCTTCAGGTAAACGAAGGGGCTTCCCCCGCGGCGATAGTCTTCAAAACCGTGGCCGATCCCTTTATTGGAAAGCTCTCTTATGTAAAGGTTATTTCAGGAAAAATTTCCACGGAATCCCAGCTTGTTAACATGCGTACCGGAAATACCGAACGCATTGGCAAAACCGTAATGATGTGCGGCAAAAAGCAGGAGGATGTGAAATATATCGGCGCTGGGGATATCGGTGCCATTCCGAAGCTCACTTCCACCAATACAGGCGATACTCTTTGTTCCCCGGCGCACAAGGTGGTGCTTGACGGCGTAGAGTACCCCAATCCCACCCTTTCCATGGCCATTGTGCCCAAGAATAAAGGGGAAGAGGATAAAGTGGCCCAGGGCATGCTCCGTCTCTCCGAGGAGGATCCCACTCTGAAATTTACCACCAATCACGAAACCCATGAGATGGTGCTCAGCGGACTGGGCGAGCAGCATCTGGATGTGGCGGTTTCTAAGCTCAAGGCAAAGTTTGGCGTGGATATCACGCTGAAAAAGCCAAAGGTTCCCTATCGGGAGACCATTCGCAAAAAGGTGCAGGTGCAGGGGCGGCATAAGAAGCAGACCGGCGGCCACGGCCAGTTCGGTGATGTGTGGATTGAGTTTTCTCCCTGTGACAGCGACGGATTGGAATTCGGCGAACGTGTGGTGGGCGGTTCGGTGCCCAAGGGCTTCTTCCCCGCAGTGGAAAAAGGCCTGCGGGAATGCATCCTGAAAGGTCCGTTGGCGGGCTATCCGGTGGTCGGGCTTTCCGCTGTGCTCTACGACGGTTCCTATCATCCGGTGGACTCCTCCGAAATGTCCTTCAAGATGGCCGCCACTTTAGCGTATAAAGCGGGCATGCCCCAGGCGAATCCTGTGCTGCTGGAGCCTATCGGCCTGCTGCAGGCCACGGTGCCGGACGCCAACATGGGCGATATTATGGGCGAGGTCAACAAACGCCGGGGCCGCGTGCTGGGAATGAATCCCGCAGGAGAGGGAAAACAGACTGTGGAGGCCGAGGTGCCCATGGCAGAGATGCATGACTTCTGCACCTACGTCCGCCAGGTAACCCAGGGCCGGGGCAGCTTCACCTTTACTTTTGAGCGCTATGAGGAGGCTCCCTCCAATGTGGCCCAGAAGGTCATCGAGGAGGCTAAGGCTGAGAACGGAGACGACTGAGAAATCATACAGATAGAAAAGAGCCTTCCCGCTTTCTTCGCGGGAAGGCTCTTTCGGCTGCTGGAGGTTTTTCACCGGTCTCGTACCGTTCCGTTTCTTCTTTCCGCCGCCGCAAGCAGCGGGAGATTGTCCCGATCACCCACCAACGGGCTGTTGAGAATACGGAACTTTGGAGTGGATTCCCACAGGGAGATGAGTTTCTGCAGGTTTTCATCCGGTTCCAGCAACAACTCGGCCAGCCGGTCCAGTTCACGGAATTGGGCTTCTGTGAGAGAGTCGAATTTTTCATCGAGATAGCAGGGCTGAAACCGGTAGGAGATTTCCTGGTTCATCAAAGCGTGAAAATCGTAAAACAGATACCGGATCACCGCTTTTAGGGAGCAGGTTCCCAGTCCGTCGGCGTAGAGATATTGGGAACCGTCCGTCTTTCCAGAACGGATGTTCAGCCAGGCCCTTGCCGCCCAATCAAACTGCCCTTCATGCAGATCATATTGGTTCAGGCCCATGGCCTTTTCGTCGTAAAAGCCGTCTGCATCCAGGGTAATCCACCGCTGCAGTTCCTCGCACCACACCTGGTTGATCCAGTGGTCCAAACTTTTGCCGGGTACGAAATAAGGGGCGAATCCTGCCCTGCTCCGGCATGGGATTCCCTTTGCCTTGCAGACGGCGGAGAACAGTACCGACAGATAACGGCAGGTGAGCACAAGTTTCTCCTCTCCCCGCCGGTCCGGTACAAACCCCCGGGGGTCCAGGCGGAAGAGTTCTGCCGTCATGGCGGGCGCGGGGGGGGAGATATCGTCCTCGCAGCGCATGCGGGACCACGGGGAGAAGGGGAGATCGCCGTAGCGCAGATCAGCGGTAGCAAAGGGGTTGCCGTCGCGCAGTGTCACCCGGTGAAGAATTTGGCCGCAGAGCAGGCTGCCCAGTGTTCGGAGGTCGTCGGGCAAGCTGCGGAAGTAGTCCCGATATGGTCCGGCGCAGGTATAGGTTCCCACGGCGCGGAAATGGTTGCGTACAAAGTCTGTCATGGATCAGCAGCCCCTTTTTACCGTTTTTTCTCCTTCACCGGAATCCAGATTTCGCTGGCATATTCAGGGGAATCCGTGTCCCCCTCCGTGTAGTATTCTATATCGCAGTCAGGCAGAAGCTCGTAACCGGACTGAGGCAGCCATTCGCTGTAAATCCGGTCCCACAGCTGTTGGATAGCGCGGGGCATAGCGCCCCGGCAGGGAAAGACAGCCCAGGTATGCGCTGGAATTTCCAACTCTGCAAAGCCTACCGGAACGCCGGCTGACAGGCGGGATTCAGCGCCGATGCAGTAGGACCAGGCGGATCCGTTTTCCTCCGGCTGCAGGCAGATGCCGAACTCCCCGGGAACCTGGTCCATCAGGCCGGAGCTTCGGTATTCGCTCCAAAACGCGGGGATTCCCTCCTTGCTGTTCTCGTTAGTGAACTGTTTTATTTTTCCCACAATCGGGATTGCGGGCTTTTCCTCAATCCGGTATTCCATGGCAATTCCACCTTCCAAAGTGATTTTAACCGCAAGGCGTGGAAAGGACTTGAGCAGGGTTCCGGGAGCTCTCGCCCGGGAAGGAGCCGCCCCGTGAAAGCGCTGGAAGGCTTTGGAGAAGCTTTCCGGCGTCTCATAGCCGTATTTGAGCGCCGTGTCCAACACCTTTGCACCCCGCAGCAGGTCCTGCCCAGCTAGGGAAAGCCTGCGGCTGCGCAGGTATTCTGAAACTGTGAGTCCCGTCATCAGGGAGAAGGCACGCTGAAAATGAAAGGCCGACAGGCCAACGTGCGAGGCTGCCTCGGTCCCGGAAATTTCTCCGGTAAGGTGTTCCTCCAAATAGTCGATGGCCTGGTTCAGAAGCTGTGTCCATTCCATACGGGTTCCTCCTTTTTTCTTGCGGTAGCTTTATTATACTCTCATTTATTTCGTCCGTCCGGTGATTTTGTGCGCGGTTTTGTCAGATTTTTATTTTGGATGCCAGACGCCGGCTCGTCAGATAAAGGGTAAGGTAAAAATGTCTGAAGTTAAAACATCCTTTTGAAAACAGATGAAAAGTTTTGTTTCGCGGAGTAGATGGGAAGCTGAAACGGAACAGGCTGACTAGAAGAGGATGTTCTTTCAGAGGCATGATGACGGCAGTGCAGAGGCTTTGGGAATGGACGGAGCTGAGGAAAGAACAGGAAAAACAATGCCGGTATTTGAGAAAACACCTTCCCAATTCGTCCGGTTATGGTATAATGAAAAATAACCTGAGACGCGTGCGGTGGGCTGAAGAACCGAAGAGGTTGAGATGCGCGGCTTGCCCACCGCAGGTGCGGTAGAATAGCCGCAGAAGCTTACAGCGTGCCCATCGCAGGTGGGGCAGCGGAAAAGGGAGGAGTTAGGAAAATGAAACTGAACTTGCCGGAGGGAATCCATCTGCTTCACGGAGCGGACTACAACCCAGACCAATGGCTGGACCGGCCCGATATCCTGAAACGGGACATCGAACTGATGAAAGAGGCCCATATGAACTGTGTTTCTGTGGGAATTTTTGCCTGGGCCAGGCTGGAACCAAAGGAGGGCGTTTACGAGTTCGATTGGCTGGAGCAGATCATAGAAGAGCTCTATCAGAACGGAATCTACACGATTCTTGCCACTCCATCCGGCGCGAAACCCCTGTGGATGAGTGAGAAATACGAGGAAATCCGCCGTATGTCAGACCATATGGTGCGGGACTGGAGCGGAGAGCGCCACAATCACTGTTACACCTCCCCCTATTACCGGGAAAAGGTGCGCCAGATAGATGGAGCTCTTGCCAGGCGGTTTGGGAAGCATCCCGGCGTCATCCTGTGGCACCTGTCCAATGAATACGGAGGCGTCTGCTGGTGCCCCTTGTGCCAGAAAGCCTTTCGGGGCTGGCTGCAGAAGAAATACGGTACGCTGGAGCAGCTGAACCAGCAGTGGTGGACAACCTTCTGGAGCCATACCTATACCAGCTGGGAACAAATCCACGCGCCGGTGGCCAATGGGGAACGGGGTACCCACGGCCTTTGGCTGGATTGGAAGCGTTTCACCACAGATCAGGTGGTGGATTTCATGCGGGAAGAGAGTAAGGCGGTACGTGCAGAAGCTCCTGAGCTGCCTGTCACCACCAATTTCATGAATTACTTCACGGAATATAACTATTTCAAATTCAAGAACGACCTGGATATCGTTTCCTGGGACAGCTATCCCCAATGGAAGGCAGGGGATAACGGGGATCAGGCAGTTTCTTTTGCCCTTTGGCATGATGTGATGCGCTCCCTCAAAAAGCAGCCCTTCCTGCTGATGGAGAGCACGCCCAGCGCCACAAACTGGTCTCCGGTGTCCCGGCTGAAGCGCCCCGGCATGCATTTGGCGGCAAGCATGCAGGCCGTGGCGCACGGCTCGGATTCCGTGCAGTACTTTCAGTTCCGCAAGAGCCGGGGCGCCTCGGAAAAATTCCATGGCGCCGTGGTAGATCATTACGGCGGCAGCGATACCCGGGAATTCCGGGATGTGGAAGCCTTGGGACGCAGGCTGCTGGAGATCGGCGAGGTGCAGGGTTCCAATGTCAAAGCGGAGGCCGCCCTGGTGTTGGACGTGGAAAACCTGTGGGCCATAGAGGGTGCAGCCGGACCGCGCAACTGCGGCATGCACTATCTGGAAACGCTGCAGGCGCATTACAAGGCGCTGTGGAAGATGGGCGTGCCGGTGGACGTAGTGGACGAGGAATGTGAGCTTTCCGGCTATAAGCTGGTGATCGCCCCCATGCTGTACCTGCTGAGAGCCGGATTTGAGCAGAAGCTCCGGGATTTTGTGGAGCAGGGCGGCACGCTGGTGGGCACTTATCACACGGGCCTGGTCAACGAGAATGACCTCTGTTACCTGGGCGGCTGGCCCGGCGCGGGGCTCATGGATCTGTTTGGCGTCTGGCATGAGACCACGGATGCCCTGTATGACGGCGAGAAGAACAGTATTCTCATGGAAGATGGAAGGCGATATGAAACCAGTGAGCTCAGCGCGCTGATTCATCTGAAGGGAGCCAGGACCCTGGGAACGTACGGGGAGGATTTCTATCAGGGAGAGCCCGCTTTCACGGTAAATGAGTTCGGAAGGGGAAAGGCTTATTATCTGGCTGCCAGGGCGGACGAAGATTTTTACCGGGATCTGTACCGCGGGTTGGTGAAAGAACTGGAAGTGAAGCATGCGGCGGCGGATGAACTTCCCGAAGGCGTGGAGGCCTGTCTCAGGGAGACGGAGGAGCGCCGGTACCTGTTCCTGCAGAATTTCTCCGGCAGGGAAGCGGAAGTGAAGCTTACCGGAGCCTGGGAAAGAGTGGATACCGGAGAGCCCGTCAAACAGGCTGTTTTGACAGGCTATGATGCTCTCACCCTGCGCAGCTCGTCAAAATAAGCGTTTTTTCAGAACCTAAAATTGGTCAGTCCGCGCAAAATCGAAAAAAGGTACGTTTTTTGTAGAATTGTACGTTTTTTTGTGCTACTATTTAGTAGCTGAAAGGGACTGCTGGACGGCGGTCCTGACAACAATATTATATGGACTTCGCCCGGATTTCCGGAACGGCAGTTGAGACTCAGCAGGCTTTTAGATTTGGAAAGCCTGCTGAGTCATGCGGCTTTTCTTGGGTATGGACGGAAGGGTCCTGGAACGGAACAGAAAGGAATGGCAACTGTATGGATCAATCGGCTCAGTTTTTTTTCAGCCCCGAGAACAGAGTGGCACCGTTAGGCATCATCGCTCTGGAAGGGGCGAGGGAACTTTCCGCCAAGATCGAAGCGCACTTGCTCCGCTGGGCACACGAGGCCGGCATGGAAGTAGACACATTTACCATCGGTAACTCCTGTCCCCGCTTTTCCTCAGGCGACGGAAAGGGAATGATCAATTCCACAGTGCGTGGATATGATCTGTTCTTCGTCGTAGATGTGGGAAACTACAGCTGTACCTACAATTATTTCGGTCAGGAGAACCACATGTCTCCCGACGACCATTTCCAGGACCTGAAGCGGCTGATTCAGGCGGCCAGCGGTAAGGCCCACCGAATCAACGTGATTATGCCCCTGCTCTACGGAGGCAGGCAGCACCGCAGAAGCTACCGGGAATCCCTGGACTGTGCCTTTGCCCTGCAGGAGCTGCAGAACATGGGCGTCTCCAATGTGCTGACCTTTGACGCCCACGACCCAAGAGTGCAGAACGCTGTTCCCCTCATGGGCTTCGATAACCTGATGCCCAGTTACCAGGTACTCAAGAAAATGTTCCGCAGTTTCCCGGACCTCTCCACAGACCGGGAGGATTTCATGGTCGTCAGCCCGGACGAGGGCGCGCTCGACCGCAACATGTACTACGCCTCTGTTTTGGGGGTGGAGCTGGGCATGTTCTATAAGCGCCGGGATTATTCCCGTGTGGTGGACGGCCGCAATCCCATCATCGCCCATGAATATTTGGGTTCTGACGTAGCGGGCAAGGATGCCTTTATTTCGGATGACATCATCTCCTCCGGGGAATCTATGCTGGACATCGCTTATAATCTGAAGGCTCGCAACGCAAAACGCATCTTCACCTATGCCACCTATGCCATTTTTACCAATGGACTTGCTTCCTTTGACAAGGCATATCAGGAGGGCTTTATTGACGGTGTGTTCGGTTCCAACCTGACATATCTCTCGGAGGAGCTGAAGAACCGTCCCTGGTTCTATGAGGTGGATGTATCCAAGTACATCGCCTATTTTATCAGCGCACTGAATCACGATATGTCCATCAGCGCGCTGATCGATTCTCACAAAAAGATCGACACCCTGCTGGAGAAGCGGAAGGAAGAGCGCAGCAAGTATCAGGATACGCAGCTGAGCTTCTGATGAAAAACAGTTTACAAATGCCCGTTTGGGGCATATAATGTTGGTAATGCAGAGAAGGAAAGAAGTACCTGGGGGGAAAGCATCCAGAGAAAAGGGGCCATGGGCTGAAAGCCCCTTTTGTGAGTATTCCCGGGGAAATGCGTTCCGGAGCAGGCAGGGGGAGAATCCCTGCCCGGCGGGGGCCGTTAAAGCCTGGAATAAGTGACAAAGCGAAGTGGAACCGCGGTATGTATCGCCTTCGCAGACGAAATCCGTCTGCGAAGGCGATTTTTCGTGAGGAGTTGATGTGAATTGTTTCAAAGGCTGAAAGAGGATTTGGACGCGGTGATGGAACGTGACCCCGCAGCCCGTTCGCGGCTGGAGGTGTTTTTTCTCTATTCCGGGTTCAAGGCCGTACGGGCCCACCGCAGGGCCAATTGGTTTTACCGCCGCAACTTAAAATTTATCGCCCGGTTTATCTCCCAGCATTCCCGAAAGAAGACGGGAATTGAAATTCACCCCGCGGCAAAGATCGGTAAGGGGCTTTTCATCGACCACGGCATGGGCGTGGTCATCGGTGAAACCACGGAGATCGGCGACCACTGCACCCTGTACCAAAACGTGACGCTGGGCGGCACGGGAAAGGATCACGGGAAGCGGCACCCCACCCTGGGAAACAACGTGCTGGTGGGTGCAGGAGCCAAGGTGCTGGGGCCGTTCAAGGTGGGGGACAACGCCCGGGTGGCTGCAGGCGCGGTGGTGCTGGACGAGGTGCCGCCGGACGCCACGGCGGTGGGCGTGCCCGCCAGGGTAGTGAGGATCGGCGGTCAGAAAGTGAGCAACTGCAACGAGCAGCTTGACCAAATCCACATGGCAGACCCGGTGTCCATGGAGCTGTGCCGTCTGCGGGGCGAGCTGGAGCGGCTGCAAAACCAGGTCAATGAGATGGAGAGCAGGGGAAAAACGCCGGAATAAAGCCAGAGGGAATCAAGAGAATCTCCCAGGTAAGCGCCGGGCTATTTGGCGGAATTTGTTCAAAGGTGATCCAGGTACGGAGATCAAATTCAGTATGGAGCAGGAAAGGAAGAGAAAATATGGAACTTTACAATACGCTGACCCAAAGGAAAGAACCCTTTGTCCCCCATGAACCCGGAAAGGTGCGTATGTACACCTGCGGGCCCACGGTCTATCATTTTGCCCATATCGGCAATCTGCGCAGTTATATCATGGAGGATGTGCTGGAAAAGTTCCTGCGCTACGAGGGCTATGAGGTGGACCGGGTGATGAATATCACTGACGTGGGGCATCTTGCCAGCGATTCCGATACCGGAGAGGATAAAATGCTTGCGGGGGCGAAACGGGAGCACAAGTCCGTGCTGGAAATCGCCAAGTTCTATACCGACGCTTTTTTTGCCGACTGCGAAAAGCTCCAAATCCGCAAGCCGGATACGGTTGTGCCCGCCACCACTTGTGTGGATGATTTCATCCGGATGATCTCCGTGCTGCTGGAAAAGGGATATGCCTACCTGGCGGGAGGGAATGTGTACTTCGACACCTCCAGGCTGGAAAACTACTATGTTTTCGGCAACCAGAGCAGCGATGATTTGGCTGTGGGCGTCCGGGACAGCGTGGAGGAGGACGAGAACAAGCGCAGCAAGACCGACTTCGTTCTCTGGTTCACCAAATCCAAGTTTGAAGACCAGGAGCTCAAATGGGAGAGCCCCTGGGGATATGGCTACCCCGGGTGGCATATTGAATGCTCCAGCATCAGTGTGAAGCATCTGGGCGAATACCTAGATATCCATTGCGGCGGCATCGACAACGCGTTTCCCCACCACACCAATGAAATCGCCCAGAGCGAGGCCTATTTGGGCCATCCCTGGTGCAGATACTGGTTCCATGTGCTGCATCTCAATGACCAGCGGGGAAAAATGAGCAAGTCAAAGGGAGGATTCCTCACCGTGTCTCTGCTGGAGGAAAAGGGGTACGATCCCCTGATGTACCGCATGTTCTGCCTGCAGTCCCACTACCGCAAGCCCCTGGTGTTTTCCTTTGAGACGCTGGACAATACCGCCCAGGCCTACAAAAAGCTGGTTGCCCGGGTGGCGGCGCTGAAGGAGGAGGGGGAACCGGATTTGGAGACGGCAAAGCCCTTCCGGAAACAGTTTTCCGAGGCGCTGGGGAACGACCTGAATACCTCTCTGGGGATTACGGTACTCTATGACGTGCTGAAGTCGGAACTCAGCGACGCCACCAAGCGTTATCTGCTGGCGGATTTTGATACGGTACTCTCCCTGGGCCTGCTGGAAGCGGCGCAGCGGGAAAAGGGGAAAACCGGGCAGGCTGCGGTTTCCGATTCCGAGGCCGCAGAGATTGAAAGCCTGATTGCAAAGCGGGCTGAGGCGCGGAAGAACAAGGATTGGGCAGCGGCAGACGCGATCCGTGATGAGCTGCAGGCGCGGCACGTTGTGCTGAAGGATACGCCGGGCGGTGTGGAATGGCATATTGAGGCCTGAACTTGACTTCCCGCCCAAATCAGTGTATGGTGGTATCATGGAAGAAAATCCATGATACCATTGTTGCTTTGGGCCGCGTTCGGAGGCATCCTGCCCCGCAGGCCCTGATTCAGGATGATTGGAGGAAATGTAACATGCAGATGAATGGGGAAAGAGAACTGGAACTGCTGAAAAAAATTGGGTTTACCCGGGTCGCCGGTTCGGAGGAGGAATACCGGGCTGCAGAAATCCTGAAGGCCGAGTGTGAGGCAATCGGGGTTCCCGCCGTCATCGAGCCCTTTGAAATCGAGGATGCGGTGATCAAAACGGCAAAGTTGGAAATTTTAGAGCCGTTTTGCCAGGAATATGCAGTCACCGGCTATAAATGCGCGGAGAATACCCCGGCTGAAGGACTGGCTGCGGAGTTTCTCTATGTGGAGAACGCCACCGAGGTCGATCTCAGAGAGGCGAGAGGAAAAATTGTGCTGGTCAACGGCTTTCTGCGGGTTCCCCTGTTTCAAAAGCTGATGAAAGCCGGCGTTGCCGGAATCATCACTATGGAAGGCGAGCTGCGGGACAGGCCGGAGGAGACAGACCTTTCCACCCGGAAGCTGCGCCGCACGCTCCGGGCCTTTGGAAACGTGCCCATGGTGCACGTCCGGGTAAAGGACGCTATGGATTTTGTGGCCAGGGGAGCGGCAAAGGCCAGGATCGTACTGGACAATGAGACTGTGGAGCGGACTTCCCACAACGTGATTGCGACGGTGCTGGGTACGGAAAAACCGGAAGAGGTGGTCTCCTTTGGGGCGCACTACGATTCGGTGGACTACTCCACCGGCGTGTACGACAACGGCGCCGGATCTGTAATCAACATGGAAATCCTGCGGTATTTCCGGGAGAATCCGCCCAGGCGCACGGTAAAATTTATGTGGTACGGTTCGGAGGAGATTGGCCTGGAGGGCAGCTGGGCCTATGTGAAATCCCACCAGGAGCAGCTGAGGGATCATCTGCTGATGATCAATGTAGATGTGGGCGGCCCCGTGCTGGGCGTGGACAAAATCGTCGTGACCGCAGAGGACAAGCTCGCTTTTTACCTGGAATATTTCACCAAAATCCACGGGTATTCCGCCGAGGTGCGGCAGGGAATCTATTCCAGCGATTCCATTCCCTTTGCGGACAGCGGTGTGCCTGCCGTCAACTTCAGCAGGGACGGAGCGCCGGGAGCGGCCTACATCCACAACCGGTTTGACACTCTGGATTTTCTCTGCGCCCAGGCGCTGGAGAAGACCACCGCCCATGTGCTGGCCTTTGGAGAAACGGTTATCAACGCAGCCGTATTCCCGGTAGAGCGGAAGATTCCTCAGAACATTGCCGAAGAGGTGGAAAAGTACCTGTATAAGAAGGAGCTTTCCGAAGCCCAGGCGGAATAAAAGCGCCGCGCAGCCCTTCTGCAAAAAGAATACTTGACATTTTAAAGGGGATGCTCTATTCTAGATAATAAGATTGCGAAAGAGGAGTGGAAGGATGTTAGTATAAGTCTTGGAACAAGCAAAAGAAAAACATCTTTCGGGCATTGCGCCGTGTTTTCCGGCAGCTGTGTCCGCGGGTCTTTTCTTGTTGCCGGTTTTCAGACTTGATATGCTACCATCCGGGTTTCACTTGTTTTAGGGGGATGCTGCGCCTGTTTGCGCAGTTTTTCACAGGATGTGTTTGTCTTGTCAGGGCCTGATCCGGCATTGCCGGATCAGGCCCTTTGTATTGCAGGAGGAATGTATGCTTCAAATAAAAGATTTAACGGTATCCATGAAAAAGGACCTGCGCGGTATCCTGAAGGACTTTACCTTTTCCCTGAATTCTGGAGACAAGGCCGCCGTGATCGGGGAAGAGGGAAACGGAAAATCCACGCTGCTGAAACTGATCTATGACGAGCGGCTGGTGGAAAGCTATGCGGAACACAGCGGAGCCATACAAAAGGACGGGATGATCCTGGCCTATCTTTCCCAGGAGCTTTCTGCGGAGGAGAAGGAAAAAACCGCCTATGAATTCTGCTGTGAGGAACCAGCTTTTACGGAGAGCTCTCCGGGAGAACTGGCTTCGGCCTCCAAAAAGCTTGGGTTCCCGCTGGAGCTTTTCTATTCCGACCGCAGGATGAAAACCTTTTCCGGCGGGGAGAAGGTCAAGCTGCGCATGGCCATGCTGCTGCTGCGCAGGCCTGACTGCTACCTGCTGGACGAACCCTCCAACGATATTGACATTGAAACGCTGGAATGGCTGGAACAGTTTATCCGGGAGTGTCCGGCGCCGGTGCTCTACGTCTCCCACGATGAAACGCTGCTGGAAAACACCGCCAACGTGATTGTGCACATCGAGCAGCTTCGCAGGAAGACGCTGCCCCGTTATACGGTGGCCCGGATGGGCTACCGGCAGTATCTGGAGGAACGGCTGAACAAATTTTCCCACCAGGAGCAAGTGGCGAAAAAGGAGAGGGAGGAAGCGCGCAAACAGCAGGAGCGTTTCCGCCAGATCTACCAGAAGGTAGAGCATCAGCAGGCCTCTGTCTCCCGGCAGGACCCGCACAGCGGGCGGCTGCTGAAGAAGAAGATGAAAGCGGTAAAATCCCTGGAACACAGGTTGGAGAGGGAAAACGAGGAGATGACCGAATTTCCGGACGCCGAAGATGCTATTCTGGTGGGATTCGGAGAAAATACAGGACTGCCCGCAGGAAAAACCGTGCTGGAGTTGGCGCTTCCCCGCCTGGAGACAGAGGACGGGGTGCTGGCGGAACAGGTGAACCTGACGGTGCGCGGCCCGGAGCATCTGTGCATCATCGGGAAAAACGGCACCGGGAAAACCACCCTGCTGCGCAGGATTGCGGCGGAGCTGCTGCCCCGGAAGGATATCCGGGCGGCGTATATGCCTCAGGACTACAGTGAGACGGTGGACGGGAGCCTGACCCCAGTGGAATTTTTGGCCAAAAGCTGGGAGAAAGCTGAGCTCACCCGGGTAAAGACCTACCTGGGCAGCATGAAGTATACCCCGGAGGAATGCGGACACAGCGTTGCGGAGCTTTCCGGCGGCCAGAAAGCAAAACTGTTTTTTCTCAAAATGATTTTGGACGGAAATAATGTGCTGATTCTGGATGAGCCCACCCGAAATTTCAGCCCTCTCTCCGGCCCGGTTATCCGGGGCATCCTGCGGGAGTTTAAGGGCTGTATCATCAGCGTTTCCCACGACAGGAAATATATTGGGGAAGCCTGTAAGACACTGTATGAGCTGAGAAAAGAAGGGCTTATCAAAACAGATAACCCCTATGAAACTCCCTGAATGACGAAGGGAAAGGCGAAAAGGAGGAAGATCAATGAGCGTTCAGATCAGAAGTTACCGGCCGGAAGCCGGGAATACCGGTGACCGGCAGAGAGTCTGTGAATTTTTGGCGCGCATCAACCGGGAGAAAATGACGGCTCCCCATTATCTTTGGGCCAGGTGGGAGTGGCAGTTCGGCCCCTATATGAACAGGGAGCATCAATCCCACATGGGCGTAGCGGAGGAGGATGGGGAGATCGTGGGCCTCGCCCTCTATGAAAGCGACATTGGAGAGGTGTATTTCTGCCTGGACGAAAGATATGGGTCCCTGAAAGAAACGCTGCTCGTCTATGCCGTTGAGAACATGCAGAAAGAGGGAAAGCTGAAAGTCCTTCTGCGGGACGGGGATCTGGAATTCCAGCAGGCCGCGGTGCAGATGGGGTTTCAGGCGACGGTGGAAAGAGAACCCGTAGCGCGCATCGACTGCAGAAACTTGGAATACAGCCTGCCTGAGGGATACTCGGTGATGAGCTTTGACGAGGCCAGCTTTGATCCGCAGAAATATTATGATGCAATCTGGAGGGGCTTTAACAATCAGCGCCAGAGAAACGCAGTGGAATTGGAAGATACAAAGCGGCGGCCCGGATTCCAGGCCCGTCATTGGAACGACGCCCTGCGCGTTTTAATTGTCGCCCCCAATGGGGAGTATGCCGCCCATTGCGGCATGTGGTATCTTCCCGGGGACGAGTATGCCTATGTGGAGCCGGTCTTTACCCTGCCGGAATACAGAAGGATGGGCCTGGGAAAAGCGGCGGTGCTGGAAGGGGTGAAACGCTGCAAAGATTTGGGTGCGCGCTGCGCTTATGTGGGGTCTGACCAACAGTTTTATTACAGCATCGGCTTTTATCCCTACGAGAATGAAACCTGGTGGGTTTGGAGGAAAAGAATATGACGGTTTGTGAAAACGCTTTGACGCCGGAGGAATTCCGGCGCCTGTTCACGTCGGTAGGCTGGGAGGCTCCCGGCCTGGATCAGATAAGCTGTGCGCTGAAGAACAGCTGGAAGGTATTCAGCCTTTGGGAAGACGGCATACCCGTAGGCATGGCCCGGCTATTGGGGGATGGAGGCATGTCCTTTTATCTCAAGGATTTTGCCATCCTGCCGGAGTGGCAGGGAAAAGGCTTGGGAAAGCTGCTGATGGAGCACATCCTACACAGCCTGCGCAAAGAACTTCCGCCGGGATGGGCTGTGAGTTTGGAACTGATCAGCGCACAGGGAAAAGAAGGTTTTTATGAGAGGATGGGATTTGACCTGCGGCCCAGCGAAGACGACGGGGCAGGAATGTTTCAAATGGTAGCAGCGGACAGAAACATTTGTTCGGAAAATTTTTAAAATCCATTGCTTTTGCGGTAATTTTCTTTTATAATGAGAGAAAAGTGAGACAAATTACAGGAGGATATCGGCATGGCGGAAAAGAATAAGGCGCCCATCAGCACAAAGGCCAGCGGCGGCGGGGCGGACGACAAGGCAAAAGCCCTGGATACTGCGCTGGCGCAGATTAAGAAGCAGTTTGGCGAGGGTGCGGTGATGCGTTTGGGACAGAATTCCGCGCTCAACGTAGAGGCCATTTCCACTGGTTCCCTGTCGCTGGACTTGGCGCTGGGCATCGGCGGCCTGCCCCGGGGCAGAATCGTGGAGATTTATGGGCCGGAATCCTCTGGTAAGACCACCCTGGCCCTGCACTGCATCGCAGAGGGGCAGAAGCAAGGGGGCAATGCTGCCTTTATCGACGTGGAGCACGCCCTGGATCCGGTCTACGCGGGAAACCTTGGTGTGGATGTGGAATCCCTTCTGGTGTCTCAGCCGGATACCGGCGAGCAGGCGCTGGAAATTACAGAGGCGCTGGTGCGCTCCAACGCCATCGACGTGATTGTGGTGGACTCTGTGGCGGCCCTGGTGCCCCGGGCTGAAATAGAGGGGGAAATGGGAGACAGCCATGTGGGCTTGCAGGCAAGGCTGATGAGCCAGGCGCTGCGGAAGCTGGCGGGCGCCATATCCAAGTCAAACTGCGTGGCCATCTTTATCAACCAACTGCGGGAAAAGGTGGGCATTGTCTACGGCAACCCGGAGGTCACCCCCGGCGGCCGCGCCCTGAAGTTCTATTCCTCCGTGCGTATCGACGTGCGCAAGGCGGAGGTGATTAAAAGCGGCACTGACGTTATCGGCAGCCGCACAAAGGCCAAGGTGGTCAAGAATAAGATTGCTCCCCCCTTCCGGGTGGCGGAGTTCGACGTGCTGTACGGCCGGGGTATTTCCAAGATGGGAGAGCTGCTGGATCTGGCTGTAAAGCTGGATATCATCCAGAAGAGCGGTGCCTGGTTCTCTTACAATGGGGACCGTCTGGGCCAGGGCCGCGACAATTCCCGGGATTTCCTGGGGGCCAACCCAGCACTGGCGGAGGAAATCGAGGTGAAAGTACGCGCCAATGTGGATAAACTCTACGATAAAATACCCAGCCGCACGCCGGACCGGGCTGTAGCCACGCCGGTGGAGCTTCCCGCCGCCCCTGTGGAAGCAGCCAAGCCGGCGGAGGCGCCTAAGGCGGCTTCCGCAAAGCTGGATATTGATATCACGGTGGACGATTGATGGAATTGACAGCGGCTGAGCCCCGGCGCAAGGGGCTGACCCAGCTGTTTCTCGATGGGGAGGCCGCCGTTCGGGTAGATACGGAAACTTTCCTGCGCTCCGGCCTGAAGCCGGGCGACCTGCTGACGGATGAGGAACTGCATTCGCTGCTGCAGGCGTCGGACGCCCGCAGGGCCAGGGAGAAGGCGCTCTATCTGCTGGAGCACCGCAGCCATTCCAAACGGGAGCTGACGGAGAAGATTGCCCGTACCGCCGCGTCCCGGGAAGCTGCGGAGGCCGCTGCGGATCATATGGAGGAGCTGGGCCTGCTCAACGACGAATCCTTTGCCCGGGATTATGCCCGGGAGCTCTTTTCGAGAAAAAAATTTGGTTCCCGCCGTGTCCGCATGGAGCTTTCCCTCAAGGGCATCGACAGCGCCCTCATTGACGAGCTGCTGGCCGAGTATGCGGACGAGGAGGCGGAGACAGAAAATGTGCTCTCCGTGCTTCAGCGGAGATACGGCGGCTGGGAAGAAGATGAAAAAATCAGGCGCAGAGCGGTAGCCGCCCTGCAGCGGCTGGGCTATTCCTATGAGCAGATCCGAAGAGCCATGTCGCTTTCCGGAGAGGAAGAACAGGGCCTGTGACAAGAAAAAAAGAAAGCGCTTCCATCCAGAAGGATGGAAGCGCTCGTCTTTCATCAGCGGAAAACTGCGCCGTCCGGAATGGAGGCGAAGCCGGGAAGTTTTGGGGAAGCCTTTGCATCGAAGGTGAGAAATTCCCCATTCAGCCGGAACACATAAATTCCGCTGTCACCCTCCGCCTTTAGGAGGAGGGAATCGTCCTGTACCTCATAGGCGCCGCAGAGGATTTGGCTGCTGAGCACGGAATAGGAGAACTGGAATTGTCCGTCCTCCTGAAACTGCAGGGTGGGCTTTACAGGCTCTTCCGAGGCGGTATACGCATAGGTCCGCAGCTCCGGCCCTGCGGATTTGTCCGCCGCACAGCCGGTGAGAAGAAGCGAGGCTGTCAGCAGGAAGAGGGAAAAATAGGACTTCTTCATCATAACACCTCCTAATAGGGCTATCGTTGAAATTCCTGCATCAGACGGTCAAAATCGTTCTGAAACAGAACGCCATGCATCCCGCTTCACAGGCGCCGCGGACGTTTACAGGCATATCGTCTAGAAAGAGACATTCCCCGGCGGTCAGCCCGTGCTTTTCCAGCAGATACCGACAGCACGGTTCCCATATCCAGCACAATGTTTTTAAACATGAGGCGGCGTCTCTTTCTTTGTAACAAGCTATATCCATTATATCACTTTTTAATTTATCAATGCTATAAGAATTACGACAGCAGCCAATTCGAAGTAAGCTTCAATTCGTGGATCGTAAAATCAGAAAGCCAATCATTTCTTTCCAGGCCTTCGGGACGAGGATCGACCTGGCAAGAAAGCAAAATGTGGTTCGTAGGGAGAGGAACAGTTCTCGTCAAACTTGTAAATAAATGAGGTGGTGTCAATGAAGGAAAAGGGAAAGCACATTGGGCTTTGGATAGATCAAGAAACACACTACAAATTTCGTTATGTGGCGAAGAGCGAAGGCAGAAGCGGAAATGGCGAAATTCTATACCTGATTCGCAGGGAAATAGAAAATTTTGAGAAGGAACACGGAAAAATTGAAATAATTGAAGAATAGTTCGGTTGGAATCGCATTTGTCCGCTGCGGAGGAAGACCAGGGTACATCCAAATTTTGAAAATGGCGGACAAAATGTTTCTCTCTTTTATCAGCGCAAAATCCCATTCTGGCAGCAGGATGGGATTTTTTGTTTCGATAAAGCAAGACGGAAAGCGCTGAACACATAGGCTCTTAAAAAGAACCTATTTTTGTATGCCGCAGCAATTTACTTGACAAGGGGGCGGCGGGGAATTATAATCTAAAAAATGGAATCTATACCAAAACAGTGTACTTTATCTGAAACGGCAATTTCCGGCGCTGTAAGCCGGAACGATGGGAAGAGAGAAGAGCATGAGCAAGACAGTGTTAGAGCTGCAGGAGATTACAAAAAGCTTTTCCGGTACGCCGGTTTTAAACGGAATCAGCCTGAAAGCAGAGCAGGGGGAATTCATCACGCTGCTGGGTTCCTCCGGCTGCGGGAAGACCACTACCCTGCGGATTATCGCGGGGCTGGAGACGCCGGATTCCGGCAGGGTGCTGCTGTCCGGCAAAGATATGACGGACACGGAGCCCAACAAGCGGGACGTGAATACCGTATTTCAGAACTATGCCCTGTTCCCTCATATGAACGTGGAGCAGAATATCGGTTACAGCCTGAAAATACGTAAGCGGCCCAAGACAGAGATCCGGGGGGAGGTGCAGAAAATGCTTTCCCTGGTACAGCTCACGGGCTATGAAAAGCGTATGCCCTCCGAGCTTTCCGGCGGACAGCGCCAGCGGGTGGCCATTGCCCGTTCCCTCATTAACCGGCCTCAGCTGCTGCTGCTGGACGAACCTCTGGGCGCGCTGGACCTGCAGCTGCGCAGGCAGATGCAGCAGGAGCTCAAGCGCCTGCAGAAAAAGCTGGGCATCACGTTTATCTATATCACCCACGACCAGGAAGAGGCCCTGAACATGTCGGACCGCATCGCGGTGATGATGGACGGCCGCTTCCAGCAGCTGGGTACGCCCTCGGAAGTATACGATTCTCCCAAAACCGCCTATGTGGCGCGGTTTGTAGGGTCGGCAAATATCGTATACGGCGCCGTGGAGTGCGTGGAGGGGGAGCTGGTCCGGTTTACCAGCACGGACGGCTCCGGCGTTTTCCATTGCCGCGGCAACCGGTTCGAGCCCGGAAGGCCCGTCACGCTGGCGGTTCGTGGAGAGCAGGCAGTGCTTACCAAGGAATTTGAGAAGGGTAGCAGGGGGCTTTTCGGCACCGTGAAGGAAAAAAGTTTTGCCGGAGGTATGCTGCGCATTGCCGTCTCCCTGCATAACGACCTGGAATTCATCTGCAGCCGTCACGGCATCGATTCCGAGCTTGTGCCGGGAGACAGGGTGCGCATCTCCTGGGAACCCCAGAACGCGTGCCCGGTGGACCTGGACGGGGAGGAGCGGATATGAGCGGAAACAGGGAGAAAAAGAAGAGGCGGCTGCGGGGCGAGGCGCTGACGGTGCTGCCCCTGTATGTGTTTACCCTGCTGTTTGTGCTGGGCCCCATCGTCTATATGATAGTGCTCAGCTTTCTCACCCGGGCGGAAACCTGGGGGGTGCTGCCTGAATTCACTTTGCAGAATTATAAAAATATAGCGGAGCCTGTCTATCTGGAAACCTTCTGGGAATCCATCAAGCTTGCCCTCACCAGCACCGTGCTGGTGATACTCATCGGCTATCCCTTCGGTTACTTTATGGCGAAGCTCACCGCAAAATGGAAAAAGCGCACCATGATGCTGCTGATGATCCCCTTCTGGACCAGTTCTTTAATCCGGTTGTACGGGTGGATCATTATTTTCCGGGCGGGCGGCATTTTGGATAAGCTCCTGATGGCCCTGCACGTGACGGAAAAGTCCGTGAAGATTCTGTACACCTATCCCGCGGTGGTGGTGGGCATGGTCTACGCCCTGCTGCCTTTCATGATTTTTGCGGTGTATTCCAGCGCGGAAAAGCTGGATTTCAGCCTGGTGGAGGCCGCCAGGGATTTGGGGGCGTCCCCCATGAAAGCCTTTCTTACGGTGTCCCTGAAGCTCACCCTGCCGGGGCTGCTTTCCGGTGTGGTGCTCACTTTTGTGCCCTCCATGGGCCTGTTCTTCATCGCCGATATCCTGGGCGGAAATAAGGTGGTGCTGGTGGGAAATCTGATTCAGGAGCAGCTGATGAAAACCCATAACTGGCCCTTTGCGGCGGCGCTCTCCGTGGCGCTGCTGGCGCTGACCAGTCTCTTTATGTTCCTCTACCGGAAGCTTTCCGGCGTCAAGGATCTGGAAGGCCTGGTATAAGCGGAAGATTTGAAAGGGGGATAGGAGCATGAAAAACCGTACCAAGCTGCCCAACGTTTATTTGGGCGTTTTGCTCTTTCTGATGTATGTTCCCATTTTTTTGGTTATCCTGTATTCCTTCAATGAAAGTAAGCTCAGCTCTGTTTGGTCCGGGTTTTCTCTCAAATGGTATACAGAACTGTTCCGGGACAGGGCGATCTTTGAAGCTCTGGGCAATACCCTGATTTTGGGGGTAATCAGCAGCTTGAGCGCCGGGGTGATCGGCACGCTGGGCGCGTTCGGCATGACAAAGGTGAATTTTAAGACCAAATCTGCGGTAGAATATGTTTCGACCCTGCCTATTATGATTCCGGAAATCATTCTGGGAATGGTATTCATGGCGTTCTTTTCCCTGTTGGGTCTGCCCTTCGGCATGACCACCCTCATTCTGGCCCACACCGCTTTCTGCATTCCCTATGTCTATATGCTGGTGAAGGCGAGGCTGGTTGGCATGGACAAAAGTCTGGCTGAGGCTGCGCTGGATTTGGGTGCTTCCCCGCTGCGGGTGTTCTTCGATATCACGCTGCCCCTGCTGCTGCCCGCTATTGTTTCCGGCATGCTTCTGGCATTTGCCATGAGCATTGACGATGTGATCATCAGCGTGTTCGTCACAGGGGTGAATACCAACACGCTGCCTCTGAAAATTTACACCCAGCTGAAAACCGGCGTGACCCCAAAAATCAACGCCCTCTGTACCCTGATGTTCGCGGCGACGCTCCTGTTGTGCGGCTTTGCCGCGTTTCTGGGAAGGACGCCGAAGCATAAAAAGCAGGAACCGGAAAGCGGCCGCGCAGGCAGGTAAGCCTGACGGCCCAAGCCGCCTGCAGGCGTTTTCGGGCAGTTTCCCAAAACGTCTGCTATCCAAAGTGATCTCGTAGAAAGGAAGGATGGAACACAATGAAACGGAATAAAATGATATCCCTGGTTTTGTCGGCTGTTTTGCTGCTGGCGGTTCTGGCAGGCTGCGGCGAGGCAGAATCCAGCTCAAAGGGCGGGGAGGTTTCCAGCGCTGTTCAGACGGAGGACACCTCTTTGAAGGGCAGCACCCTGAATCTGTTCACCTGGGAGGGCATGTTCCCTCAGGAAGTGCTGGACGGGTTTACCGAAGAGACCGGCGTCAAAATCAACTACGTGAATTTCGATTTTGACGAAACCATGCTGGCCAAACTGGAAGCGGCCGGCGGCGGTGATTACGACCTGGTGATCGCGGATGATTATATCATCGAAACAGCCATTTCGGAAGACCTGGTGCAAAAGCTGGATCCCTCAAAGCTCAGCAATTACAAGAGCATCAATCCCGTCTATCAGGGCCAGTTCTTTGATCCTGAGGACGAGTACACCGTACCTTACGGGGCGGGCGTGCAGACCATCGTTTACGATCCCAGCCTGGTGGATCTGGAGATCACCGGTTACGCGGACCTGTGGGACAAGAGCCTGGAGGACAGCGTGGGTATTATCGCCAGCAGTAGGGTTATCGATGGCATGGCGCTGAAGGTGCTGGGGGAGAGCTATAATACGGAGGATATTTCCAAGATCGAGGCGGCGGGCCAAAAGCTGCTGGAGCTGGCGCCCAACATCCGTCTGATCAAGGACGACAACACTCAGGACGACCTGCTCTCCGGGGAGATCAGCGCAGCCGTGATGTACACCTCCCAGGTGACCATGGCGAAAATGCAGAATCCGGAGCTCAAGGTGGTGTTCCCCAAAGAGGGCATCGGTTTTGGTATCATGGCGCAGTTTATCCCTTCCAATGCGCCAAACGCGGAGGCTGCCTACCTGTTTATGGATTATATCCTCAGGCCGGAAATCTCCGCGAAGTGCTATGAGTTTTTGGGCTATTACTGCACCAACAAAGATGCCGATGCCCTGATCTCCGAGGAGTATCGGGAGTTTCTGACCCTGCCGGAGGATTTCAAGGCGGAGAAGATGGAGATGATCGAGAACATCTCCGCCGAGGCGCTGGAGGCCCATGAAAAGGTTTGGACAGCTTTCAAATCTGCCTGTGAATAACCGTAGAGAAATGAAAAAGGGGGCGCCGCAAAGCTGACACCCAACAAGCAAGTATTGAGGGAATATTCAGATTGGGCAGTCGGCAAGCGGAATCTGGCAACAAAAAGACGGGCCTATCGGCGGTAAGCTGGTAGCCCGTCTTTTGCATTGAGAGGGTCACGACATTTTAAACGGCAGGAAAAAGGGCTGTGCTTACGGGGCGTAAAGCCACAAACGCAGGACTGGTTTCATAGGCAGACAGGGCCTATATGAAAATTCCGTCTTCCGTCCCACGCAGGACGTCGGGACGTTTTGTCCCGAACTTGTAGTCACACTTTCGTAAAAATAGCAGGACAGAAGGCGACCGGTCAGGCTGAAAGGAACGGGTTTGCCGGCATTGACCGCCGCACTCCGTCCCGCTGAATGGATAGACAAGGCGGCCAGGCCCTCAGAGTGTCTAGCCGCTGTCCTCTTGGTTTTGCGGCGGTTCTCCTCTAAAAATTGGAATGGACGAGAAAGTCATTTTAGGGTCTTCCTACCTTAATGGACTATCAGCAAAGACTGGTCGGCTGACTTTGCTATCTCCCTGACAAACTGGAATTTATCTAATGCTTTTTGTATGTGTATACATCAACAGTTACAATTTCTTGACCGCCCCAATTTTTTTCTTGCACAGTAAAATCCTCTTTTACAAAGCCATTATTTAATAGCACTTTTGATGAATATAAATTTTCTGGCATAACAAATGCTTGAAGTGTTGTAATATTAACTTTATTTACTAAATATTCAACCATCAATTTCAAAACGTTTGTTGCGATTTTCTTATTCCAATAATCCTCATTTAGACGATAACCCACTGTTATTTTATTTTCTCTCTTTTTGTAGTCGAACATTTCTGCTAAACCTACAAGCCTATTAGGATTGTCTTTTAAATAAATTCCTGCAATGATATACTTTTTCTTTTCAAACTCTTTTCCGCCAAGATTTTTGATTGCAGTCTCTAATGCTTTGTTACTTTTCTTATGTAAAAACGGCGATATATACTTATAAACATTATCATTGTTACTTATTTCTGACAACGCTGCAACGTCATTTAATTCCATTTTCTTTATTATAATTTTTTCATTTTCCAAATATGGAAATGCACCAAATAATTCTGCCATTATGACCTCACCATAGCAACTTATAATTTATCCATACGCCCTGGACAAGAGCGCCGAGAAGCGTGTTCAGCAGGTGGAAATCAGCTATAACTACGTTGGTGTGCTTGAACTGCCGGACAGCAACAAAACAAACAGCGGCGTAGCCAAAACTGATTATACCGCTTGCTGTGACAATACTTCTTTATTGCGGCGTCCCCTTTTTCATCGGCCCGTTCAAAGTCTGCGTACAGAATCTCTGTGCAGCAGATAGGCCGGCAGCTTTGTGTGACGGGGGCTTTCGATATCTCCCCGGATCATGCCTAAAATGCTGTCCACTGCGCCGTTGACAACATCTTCCTCTGAATGGGTTACCACCGTGATGCCCAGGGCTTTCGTCCAAGCGGTATCGTCATACACGATCAGGCTGATATCTTCCGGCACCCGGAGCCCCAATTTGGTGATGGCACTGTAGGCGGGGAGTCCGAACATCTCCGCCACGGCAATCACGGCGGTGGGCTGCCAGCGCTGAATGAGCTCCATCACCTGCTCTGCGGAAACGCCCACAGGCAGAGGCGTTACCGGGATTTCCGGTTTTGCAATGCCGGCGGCCCGATAAGCGTCGAAGCAGCCGCGAATCCGATTTCTGTCGTCAGAGACGATGAGAATCCGGCGGTGCCCATTTTCCAGGAGGCAGCTGGTAGCCTCTTCCATGCCGGCCACATCGTTGTAATAGAGAGAGCTGACCTGGGGATACAGCTTGCTGTGCAGCTGCAGGAACCGGCAGTCCTGCTCTGTCTGAAAAAGCTCTGCCAGCTGAGGGTCGCTGCGGTTTTTGATGGGGGAGAACACGATGCATTCCACACGGTAGGAGAGGAAAAACTGAATGGATTCCCGGACCAGATGGCCGTATTTGGTGTCCGGCGCCATCATGGTGTGGTAGCCGTACTGTTCTCTCAGCACATCGCTGATGCGGGAGATGGTCTGGATATAGAAGGGGTTCTGGGGGTCGGGATCCAGAAATGCAACCGTATGATTGTTCTGTTTTTTTAAAACGCTTGCCGCAAGACTGGGGGTGTAGCCCAGCCGGCGGGCGCAGTCCATCACAAGCTTTCTGGTCTTTTCCGAGACGATTGCCTCCCCCCGGAAGACCCGGGAAACCGTGGCTGGAGAGACCCCGGCCAGTTGGGCGACGTCCTTGCTGGTGGACATGGAGGAGATCACTTCCTTTTCTCAAATATAAAAAAGTAAAAAAACACTTGACAAGCAGCTTGTCACTGTATATAATGACCACATAAACAAAAATGACAACGAAATCATTATACTTTTTGCTGATCATTTTTCTTTTGATTTTTTTAATTCAGGAAAAAGTGCAGCAAGATTTAGCACAAACAAGTTGTGCTATTTATTTTAGCAGAGTTTGACAACGTTGTCAAATGGAGCTCAGACCGGCCTTCCCGCCGGTCAAAAGAGGGGATATCCCCTCTTTTATGTGCTTGTACAAGCACATAAAAAGAATCTGCCGGCAAAAAAAGGAGGAGCGATTGCGATGGGACTGTTTTATAAGCCGAAAAACGCTACGGTGGGAGATGTGATTCCTTTCTATGATGAGGGAAAGTGGAGGCCCTTTTATCTCAAGGGAAACAGGGCCTACTTTGGAGACGACCGGACCTCCGGCTGGACCATGCTCACCACGGAGGACCATCTGCAGTTTACCGAACAGCCTACGGGAATCCGTGGAGGCACCGGGTCTGTACTCAAGGTGGAGGGGACTTATCACCTGTTTTACTGCACTTTTCAGCAGAACCCCAAGCGGGAGACAATCCGACATGCCGTGAGCAGGGACCTTTCCTCCTGGGAGACGCTGGAGGAGGACAGTTTTACTCCGGACGGCGTGCTTTATGACCTGACCGACTGGCGCGACCCCTTTGTTTTTTGGAACGAGGCTGAGAGGGAATGGTGGATGCTTGTGGCGGCAAAGGAGATGGGGAAAACGGCGCGCCGTGGCTGCACCGGACTCTGTGCTTCCAAAGATCTGCACCATTGGGAGCTGCGGGAGCCCTTCTATGCGCCCCATCTCCACACCAGCGCCCATGAATGCCCGGATCTGTTCCGCATGGGGGACTGGTACTATCTGATCTATTCTCAGTATACAGACCGGTTTCAAACCTATTACCGCATGAGCCGCTCTCTTGCCGGGCCGTGGATTGCCCCGGAGACTGACAGCTTCGACACCCGGTGCTTCTATGCGGCGAAAACCGGGACGGACGGCAGGGACCGGTATCTCTACGGCTGGAACCCCACACGGTATTACGATATGTGGAAGTTTAATCCGCCCATCTATCCCGGGAAGGATTACGGCTCCTATGATTGGGGAGATACGCTGATTGTACATAAATTGGTGCAGAACCAGGACGGCACGCTGGGCGTCACGGTCCCTGAGGCTGTGGATCACGCGCTCACCGTCCACAATGAAACGCCCCTGGTTCCCCAAAACGGTTCCTGGACCGTAGGGCCTGATTCGGCGGAAACGCAAAACCCCTTTGGCTACAGCTCCCTGCTCTTTGAAAACCGGGTGCCGGAGCTCTGTAAACTGGAACTGGAACTGACCTTTTCGGAATCTGTGCAGGAGCTGGGCGTGGCACTTCAGGTAGACGAGGAGTTCGGCAAGGGATATTACCTGAGCCTGCAGCCCCACCGGGGAAGGCTGGAATTCAAATCCGCACTGCGCATGTACGACGAGGGCGGCTGGACCTTTCCCTTTGATGTGGAGTTGGAGCGTCCCGCACGGTTGGAACCCAATATTCCCCACACCCTGAAGGTATTTGTGCAGGATAGTATCCTGTTGGCCTATCTGGATGGACAGGTGGCGCTGGATGCCAGGATGTGCGACTACACGCACCGGTTCTTCGGGCTGTTTGCCTCCGACGGAACGGCGAAATTTCACAAGATCAAGCTGTTGACCTGAAGCCGGCCTCACGCCGGATCCTATGAAAATATTCCGTTAAGAAAGGAAAGATTTCTATGCAGCTGTTTTACCGGCCTGGAAAGGCTGTTTTGGGGGACATGATTCCCTTTTATGACGAGGGGAAATGGAAGCCATTCTATCTGAAAAACACCCGGGGCAACGACGGCCCTGACTGTGAGGGCGGCTGGCACATGCTCACCACTGAGGATCACGTGCATTTCACGGAGCACCCTACCCATATCAAGGGAGGCACGGGTTCCGTACTCAAAGTGGATGAGGTTTACCACATGTTCTACTGCACCTTTCTCGACAACCCCCGCAGGCAGTTTATCCGGCACGCGGTGAGTACGGACCTGGACGTCTGGACGCCCATCGAAGAAGAGGTGCTGCCGGCGGATGGGGAGATCTACGACCCTGCTGAATGGCGCGATCCCTTCGTGTTTTGGAATGAGGAAGAGGGGCAGTGGTGGATGATTATGGCTTCCTCCGTATTGGGAAAAACTGAACGCCGGGCCTGTGTAGGGCTTTGTGTTTCCCAAGATCTGCATCACTGGGAATACCGGCGACCCCTCTACGCGCCCATGGCGGCGGCAGGAGCCTGCGAGTGTCCCGACCTGTTCCGGATGGGGGATTGGTACTATCTGGTCTATTCCAATTACTGCGACCGGTTCCAGACCATGTACCGCATGAGCCGCTCCCTTTCCGGCCCCTGGATCAGGCCGGAGCAGGATACCTTTGATTCCCGGGCCTACTATGCAGCCAAGACGGGGACGGATGGAAAGCACCGGTATATCTATGGCTGGAATCCCACAAAGGAACTGCCCAAAAAGAATTTCAACCCAGCGAACAGGATCAGCCAGGACTGCTGCTCCTGGGATTGGGGCGGCAATCTGGTGGTCCACCGGGTGCTTCAGAACCCGGACGGGACTCTCCGGGTGGTTCCCGAGGAGCATGTGGACGCGGCGCTGAAGACAGAGCACAGGATCGAAGCCGAACCGGTGCTGGGAAGCTGTGAAATCTCTCCCTGGGAGATCCGTATCAACGGGGACTGCGGGTTTGGCGGGGTGCTTCTGAACCCGGTGCCCCGGCAGTGCAAGCTGGAGGGCGAACTGAGTTTTTCCCCCGGAACAAGGCGGTTCGGCATTGCCCTGCAGATGGATGAAAATTTCGATGTGGGGTATTATCTGACGCTGGAACCGGGCCGGAACAGGCTGGAATATGTCTCCGGCATCCGGTTCCTGGGAGACGACGGGCAGGGCGGGAAGATGTTCCCCTATGCGGTGGAGATGGAACGGCCGTTCCAACTGCAGCCGGACACCTTCTATCCCTTCAAAATTTTTGTGGAGGACAGCGTCCTGGTGGTCTATTTGGGAAACGAGATTGCCATGAACGCCAGAATGTACGACCATGCCGGGCGCAGGTTCGGACTCTTTGCCATTAACGGCCGGGCTGAATTTAGAAATGTGAAGCTTTACACGGAATGATGGGTAGAAATTAAATTTTTTTCAGAGGGAAAAGGGTGCAAGGCCATAACAAAAGGGGGCTATCACGATGAAAGTAAAGTCGGGAAGAAGAGGAACAGCAAGAAGGGTGTTGGAAAAATGGCAGCTCTATGTATTGCTGCTGCCCGCCCTTTTATGGCTGGCGGTATTCGCCTACTATCCCATGTACGGCCTGCTCATTGCCTTTAAAGACTACAAAGGCAGGATGGGAATTCTGGGCAGCCCCTGGGCGGCCCCGCTCTTTAAGCATTTTGAAACCTTTTTCAGCACCAGCATTGCGGTAAACGCCATCTGGAACACGGTGATTGTCAGCCTGCTGACCCTGGCGGTGGGATTCCCCATCCCCATCATCTTCGCCCTGCTGCTCAATCAGATCCGGCACGCTAAGCTGCGCAAGACAATTCAGACGATCTCCTACGCGCCCTATTTTCTCTCCACCGTCATCATTGTCAGCTTGATTTCCATGCTGTTCTCCGCGAACGGGCTGATCAACGGGATCATCACCGATCTGGGCGGAAGCGAGGTGTTTTTCACCAGCCTGCCGGAATGGTTCCGGCCCCTGTACGTGGGGTCATCGGTCTGGCAGAGCATGGGCTTCAACGCCATCATCTTCATCGCCGCCCTGGTAGGCATCAGCCCGGATTATTATGAGGCTGCCATCATGGACGGGGCCACCAGGTTTCAGAGAATCCTGCGGATTGATATCCCTCTGATCCTGCCCACCATCATCCTGATGCTGATTCTCAATGTGGGGAACATCATGAACGTGGGGTATGAAAAGGCCTTCCTGATGCAGAACAATATGAACACGACCGTCAGCGAGCTGATTTCCACCTATGTGTACAAAGTGGGCCTGCAGCAGGCCCAGTACAGCTTTGCCACGGCTGTGGGCCTGTTCAACTCCGTCGTCAACTTCATTCTGCTGGTGACTGTCAACTTCATCTCAAAGAGGTTCAGCGACATCAGCGTATTTTGAAAAGGGGGGAAGCGCAGTGAAAGAACATATCCGCAGGAAAGGGCCCATCCGCCAATCGGCGGGAGACCGGGCGTTCAACATTGTCAACGCCGTTGTCATGACCCTGATCACGGTTGTGATCGTCTATCCACTTTACTATGTGCTGCTGGCCTCCATTACGGATCCGGTGATCGTCAATTCAGGCAAGCTGCTGTTTTACCCGGAATCCCCCTATTTTGAGGGATATGCGAGGGCCTTTGACTATGCGCCCCTGTGGACCGGATACGGCAATACCCTGAAATATACGGTGGTGGGAACCGCCGTTGCCCTGCTCTGCACCATCCCGGCGGGGTATGCGCTCTCCCGGATGGATTTGCCGGGCCGACGCGTCATCATGTTCCTGTTCACCTTTACCATGTTTTTCAGCGGCGGTATCATCCCGCTGTATCTGGTCATCAAGAGCCTGCACATGTACGACACCATCTGGGCCATCGTGCTGCCGGTGGCGGTCTCCGCCTACAACCTGATTGTATGCCGCTCCTTCTTTGACACCGGAATCCCCACGGAAATGCTGGAAGCCGCCCGTATCGACGGCTGTACAGATTTCAAATTCTTCTTCCGCATTGTGATTCCGCTCTCCTCCACCATCATCGCCGTGATGTGCCTGTTCTATGCTACGGCCCTGTGGAACATGTTTTTCAATCCCCTGATGTTCCTGTCCGGGAAGGAGAATATGCCCCTGCAGGTGGTGCTGCGGGATTTGGTACTCATGAACCAGGCAACCTCCATGACCAACAACGCGGAGGAAATCGCCATGCGTCAGAAACTGGTGGAGCAGCTTAAATACTGTATCGTCGTGCTTGCCGCTGCGCCGCTGCTGATCGTCTACCCCTTCCTGCAGAAATATTTTGCCAAGGGCGTGATGGTGGGCGCGGTAAAGGGCTGAGCACAGAAGATAGATTAAAATATGATTGGAGGAAATCGAAATGAAAAAGAGAGCACTGTCCCTTCTGCTGGTACTCAGCCTGCTCGCGGCCCTGATTGGCTGCGGGACAAAAGAGGCAGGGGAGAGCAAAGCAAGCTCCGGAGGGACCTCAAAGCCGGGAAGCGAATCCTCTGCGTCAGCCGCGGTGGATGAGAGCAAGTATCCCGGGCTTACCGACCAGGAGAAGGAAGCTGTGGAGCTGGGGCTTTTGAACCTGGACGGCACCATGCCCATCATTCCGGATCCCGACGCTTTCGAGGAAAAGTACGGAAAAATCAGCATGTTTGTCCACTACACGGGCGGACGCACCCGTCCGGTAACGGAGCTGGAGATTGTGAAGATTTGGGAAGAGCTTACCGGAATCCGTTTTGAGTGGGAGGACGTCCCCTATGACGGCGTTGCGGAGAAGATTAACCTGATGCTCTCCGCGGGAGGGGATGACCTGCCGGACTGCTTCTATAACTTTGTGGACGGACAGTCCAGCACCTTTGTCATTCAGTACTCCGACCAGGACGTGTTTATCCCTACGGAAGAGCTCATCGACAACTATATGCCCAAATACAAGGAGCTGCTGGAGAGCAAGGAAGAGTACCGCCTGGAGGCCACGGCGCCTGACGGACATATCTATGGTTTCCCCTATATTGAGGAGATGTTCGGCCTAGTGCTTACCCCCGGCCCCTTTGAAATCAATGCCGACTGGCTCAAGCAGGTGGGCAAGGAGATGCCCACTACGGTGGATGAATGGGTGGACTGTCTCAAAGCATTCCGCGACGCTGGAGACCTGAATGGCAACGGCAAGGATGACGAAGTGCCCTTGGCAACGCAGTTCGGCCTGCATGACACCTTTGGCTCCAACGACCTGTTCTACCGTTTTACCGGCTGCTTCGGCTTAGCGGATTCCTACTGCGGCGGCAACAAGTATGCGGATCACCTTTGCCTTGACAAGGACGGCAAGGTCGTCTTCTCCGCCATGGACGAGGCTTTCCGCAAGACCGCGGAATTCTTCAACATGTTGTGGAACGAAAAGCTGATCTGGAACGGCTCCTTTGAGGCTGACACCAGCCTTTCCTTTGAGAATTCCCTGCTCAAAGAAGATGTAGCTACAGTGGGCTCCTTCAGCACCTGGGGCGGAAAAGCCTCCATCTCCAACATAGACGTGCGCAACCAGTACGACAGCCTGCCCCGCCTGAAGGGCGAGAGCGGCAGCACCGGGTTCCGCCTGAACTATTCCGAGCTGCAGGATACTTCCAATACGGCGATCACCACCAACTGCAAATTCCCCCATGCCATTGCCCTCTGGGTAGAGGCTATCGCCGCGGATCCCAAGCTTTCGATCATGTCCAACTGGGGCACGCCCGGCGCGGTCTTTATTGAAGAGGAGGACGGCTACCTGACAAAACCCAAGGATGAAAACGGGAACCATATCCCTCAGGGCGAATTTGCAGACGGGAAGAACTCTCCCCGCGAAAACACCACCCCCTGCCGCGGTTCCTTTATCATTAAGGACGCTTATTTTGACACAGTGGCCGATTACGACGCCCCCACGCTTCTGGAAGGTCAGAAAAAGGGCGGTAAGGAAGAAATCCTTGAAGAGTATGCCGATACCGTTCTGCCCCGTGTGCTGACCACAGTGGAAGAATCCTCCCGCCTGTCTCAGATTCAGCCCACAATTTCCGATATTGTGGACCGCTATGTGGCGGATTGGACCATCAACGGCGTGACGGATGAATCCTGGGAGGCTTACAGGAATGAGCTTACGGCCGCCGGTGTCGAAGAGCTGATTCAAATTTGGCAGACTGCCGTAGACCGGGCAGCCTCCAACAAGTGAGGAAACCCGAACGCCTGCCGGCAGAATCTTTTACATGCACTGCCATAGTATTTAGAAATACGGAAAGCCCTGCGTTTCAAGGAAGCGCAGGGCTTTTTCCATTCCATTTTCCCCCATTCCCGTCAGACTGCCCAAGGCCATGGCCGCCTGCCGGAAACGGCTGGGAGCCCTCGCGCCTGTGAGCGAATCGGCCTGTCGGCAAACAGCCTGCCGGAGGCGGAAGAAGATTTTTCAGCGGTGAACAAAATATATGTTGCATTTTCTTGTCAAAAGATATAATTTTTTAAATAAATATTGACAAAATATAGAGATAATGATATTTTATTATTAAAATAGTTTACAAAAAAGCGTACCGCAATTGTGGAGGCAATATTATACGAATAAGTATTGCGAAAGTGCCAATTTGATACGGCAAACTGAAAATATAGTCTAAAAGGATAGATACTACATCTGAATTTTATTCAAATGCGCTGGCATACAGAAGTTATACCCGTTTTTATGGCGGCGTCAAAATCCAATTATTATCGGTTCACTTTAAAGGAGGGAGGCTGCGATGAGAAAAAGACGAGTTTTATCCCTCACTCTGGCAATCCTGCTGTCACTCTGCCTTTCAGGGTGTGAAAACGACGGGAAGGAGCGTGACGGCGGGGTAAAAGAGATAACAGAGCTCACCGTCTGCATGGATTCCAGTTCGGAACTCGTTGACTGGGCAAATTTTTTCAGCGACCTCCAGAGGGCCTGCAGGGGGCGGAACCTGCCTGTAAAACTGAAGGCGGTTACCTTCCCGGAAAGCGCGGCGGAACGGGAGTCTAAAATCAGCGCCGTGCAAACGGAAATTATGGCCGGAAAAGGTCCGGATCTGTTTTTTGTATCCTGTTACGATCCGCTTCTGTATCCTCCGCAGCAGCAGCTTTTTATGGAGCCTGAACGGGTCATGCAGGCAGGCGTTTTCCTCCGGTTGGACGAGCTGCTTGAGCAGAGCCGTACGTTGGATTTGAGCCAATGCAACGAAACGGTTATGGAGGCAGGCAGGAGGGAAGAGGGCCGCTTCCTTTTGCCGGTCAGCTACGAAATCCCCCTGGTAATTTTGGACGGCTCCATGCTGAAGGACACAGAATCTGCACAAATGACGGCGCAAGACGCCGTGGACAGCGGAGACGAGCTGGTGGGGCAGGCGTTTCGGTCCACGGTATTTGCGAGCTGCTCCGCTATGTTCGGAAAGCTGGCCGATTATGACGCGGGAAAGCTTTTGATTTCCCAGGAGGAGCTTTCGAAAGGGATGAAGCTGCTGTGCAGTATGCCGGAAGAGAGCGGCTTCACATCGGGGCTTTTGGCCTACGGCACAGCCAACTATGCCTTTTCGGCCCAGGCTTTTCTGCGGGAAAACGCGGCGCCGGTCTGTATGGCGGTTTGCAACAATACTGGGGGCGTAACGGCAACCGTCACACAATTCGCCGCAATTAACAGCAACACGGACAACCCGGAGACGGCGTTTTCCGTGCTGGAAGCTTTGCTGAGCGAGGAACTGCAGGGCGCCGGAAGCTGGAGGTTCGGCAGTACCGGGATAGGGCTGTCGGTGAATGACAGCCTTATGCAGGACATGATGAATCAACATCCATATGCCGGCGCGGAGGGCTTTGATGACCGGCAGGTGACCGCAGAGGAAGCCGGGAAAATACAAAAAATTTGCAGTATGGTGAATGCTGTAAACTTTAAAACAGAACTGGACGGTGATCTCTATGCCTTGTATCTTGCCTGCAGGGGCAGGCCGGATTCGGAGATAGAGGCCGAGGTGAAAGAGGCATACCGTAAAATGCTTATGAAGGTGGCGGAATGAAACGGGGGAAAATAGGGCCGATTATGATAGCGCCCATCCTGATGGGAAGCCTGGTGTTTTACATCCTTCCCTTTTTTCTGGTAATTCAGCTTTCGTTTTCCCAGGGCTACGGGCGAAGCAGAGCCTTTGTAGGGCTTTTGCAGTACCGAAAGCTTTTTGAAAACAGCATGTTTCTGCTTGCTTTTCAAAACACATTAAGGTTTCTCGGCATCGGTCTGCCGCTGATACTGGCGGTTTCCTACCTGTTGTCTTTCCTGCTGAAAAGCTGTGCTGGCAGGAGACGGATGATGCAGGCCGCCCTTTTGCTGCCCTATATCATGCCGGTGGCGGGAACCGTGATGCTGGTACAATTCCTCTTCTCACAGGAGGGCCTTATGAACCGGGCTTTGTATACGCTGGGGCTGCCTGTTGCGGACTGGCTCCATTCCGCTTACGCCTTTCCCATAGCGCTGGGGCTATACCTGTGGAAAAACATGGGCTACAGCACCCTCCTCCTGCTGGCTGGCCTCGCTGCAATTCCAGCGGAACAGTACGATGCCGCAGAATTGGACGGAGCGTCGTCCGTCAAAAAATTCTGTTATATCACCACGCCCCAAATGTGGCATTCGCTGTTCATCGCCACTGTCTTTTCCGTTATGAATGCCTTTAAATGCTTTCGGGAAATATTCCTCATTGGCGGGGAACATCCCGATGAAAGCGTCTATATGCTGCAACATTTCATCAACAACAGCTTTCAAAATCTCAACTACTCCAAACTTGCAGTAGCGTCAGTCCTGTTCTATCTGCTCGTTACCGTTTTTTTCGGTGCGTTTTACCTATGGATTGAGCGAAAGGGTGCAGCAAAGGAGGGCTGAAGATGGGAAGGAACAAACTGCAGCTTCTCAAAAGAGGCGCTGTTGGGCTCGTGGGCGTTACGGCAATCCTGCCGTTTTGCTATCTGCTGGTGACTGGCGTTTGGAAGCCGTCCAGCGGATTCACGGTTCAAGGCTATTATGAGGCCTTTTTGGCTTCTCCCAAGTATCTTCTGCGCTTCTGGAAAAGCCTGGGGCTGTGCCTATGCATTGTTGTCGGGCAGCTGCTTGTATCCATATTCGGAGGCTTTGGATTTGCGAAGTGCCGTTTCAAGGGGAGAAGCTTCCTTTTCTTTCTGCTGTTGAGCATCATGATACTGCCGCTGCAGGTAACTCTTGTACCCAATTATATGGTTTTGGAAGGAATGCGCCTGATTGATACGGATTGGGCGCTGTTGCTTCCGGCGATCTTTGCGCCGCTGGGAACCTTTATCATGACGCAAAGCCTGAAAGCGGTTCCCGATGAGATGATAGAAGCGGCAGAGCTGGATGGAGCCAATGTGCTGAAAACACTGTTTTATGTGCTCGTTCCCATGAGCAGAAGCGGCTGTGCCTGTGTGCTGCTGCTCTCTTTTATGGATGGATGGAATATGGTGGAACAGCCGATTGCCTATTTGAAGGATTTTGAGCAGTATCCGCTGATTGTGGCTCTTTCCTACGTTCCGCCGCAAGATAATATGGTGCAGCTTGCATGCTGTGTTATGGTGCTTTTGCCTCCGCTTTTTCTATTTCTGCATTTCACGCAGGAGCTGGCGGAGGGGATCGCTTTAGCGGGGATGAAGGGATGAAAAGAATAACCTGTATTTCCGGACTTGCAGTCATGCTGTTGATTTCCTGTACCATCATTTCTTTTTTTATAGAGCGTCAAATGCTGCCGCAGGCGATCCTCGCAGAGTCCAGGCCGGTGGAGGGTGAGCATGAAAAGATACTGCTGCCGAGCCCTGCGGTGAAAGAGGATGGGGGAGGAACTTATGTACTCATGGCAGAGACAGGAGATAATTGGGAAGAAGGGCTGCGGGTAAAGCGCATTCCAGCGGATCGCCTGGAGCGAAAGGGAGACCTGGTGGTGACAAACGCTGCGGGCAAAGGGCGGTATGTGGTCTATGCCACCAAACCGCTTTCGGATGGGCAGGAGATAGGCGGGGAAAGTCTGGGCGGAACCAGAAGGGACCGGTATCTTGTGGTTCCAAATTCTGAAGCACAGCTGCCGGAAACCGCTGGGGCGGGAGGCTTTGCACTCTTGGAGAAAGAAGAGGGCTTTTTTCTGTTGGCTGATGACAGCTCTTCCCGCCCGTTTATGGAGGAAAGGACCCAGGAATTGATTTTTGGCGAGAGACTAGAGAATGTGCGGGTATTTAGTCTTCAGGATGCAGAGTACTTTTTCAGTTGCCTGCCCCTGCTTGCCGCCGCAGCCTTTTTGGCGTTTCTGCCGGGAGTGCTGTGGTGTGCCGCCTGCCGGGTGCTTTCCTGCGGCAAAAAAGGGATAGCCTTCTGTATCGGCGCTTTCGTTTCGGCGCTTGCCTGCTTTTGTGCGCTTCCCCTGTTGCTGGGTTCTGCCAGTCTGCCGTCGTCCCTGCTTCCGGAAGACAATCTCTTTGACCTTGCCCATTACGGCCATGAGTTTTCTGTCATTTTCGCCTGTCTTGGGGAATCGTCCTTGTCGGAGACAGGAGAGTTCCTCCATGGATGCCAAAAAAGCAGCTGCCTTGCAGGGATGATCCTTGTATGCGGATTCTTATTGTCAGCGGGGCTTGTTGCTTTTGAACGAATCAAATTCCCCCGCTGCCGACCTCCGGGAGCTCCTGTTCGGGAACGGATACTTCTTCTCCGTCCAGGGAGCGCCAGAGGCTGCCGGGGTCCAGCGGACGGCGCAGCTTATAGAAACCGGCGCCGGTGAGAAGCAGGTCGCCGTTTGCGCCGAGATGCACGGTCTCCGAGGAGCCGTCCGCCCGGGAAAAGCGCAGGTACAGGCCGATGCCGCCGCAGGGTACGTCGTCGTTGGAGGCAGCCCGCTGAATTTTCAATTGTTTCAGCTGTGAGGAAGCGAGGCGGATGAGTTCCGGATCCCGGGTCTCTTTTTTCCAGGCGTCTGCGGGCACGCCTCCGGTATACGCTTCCAGAAGCACCATTCCCCCCGCATCCCAATCCAGTTCGGGAATGCCGCTGCCGCTGCATCCGGCGGGGATCCAAACCAGCGCCATCAGGGCGAGAACCGTTTGAACAAGTTTTTTTACCATAGAAAGAGCCTCCTTTCTGCTCTATAGATGCAGAAAGGAGGCTCTTTTGTTGGCGGTTTCATTTATTTGCCGCAAATTTTTCTGTGGTTCAGACGGATGACGACGTTACTCCGCCGCCTGATCGGAAAAGGTAATGGTCACTGCAATACCCAAATCACAGCTGACATCCCGAAAATTCTCTATGCCTTCCGTTTTCAGAGCAGATTGACTGCTTCCCCATTTTACCCATAAAGGGATTTCCCGGTTCAGCTCAATCCGGGTGGGGGAGGTCAGGCGGCTGGAAGCGGCTGTCTGCGCCGCCGAGAAATCTACGGGGCAGGGATAACTGGACTTGGTATAACCGCTGCCCTCTGTCTGATAGAGATCACAGGCGTACTCATTGAGCCTGAGGCCCAGCCGGGTTGATTTCCCGTTCATGGCGCCGGATACCTTCCCGGCGCTTGCCCACTCTCCATCGGTGCAGCTCCAGAGATCAATGGAAACCGATTGAACCGTGTCGTCCGTCCGGTAGTCGAAGAACATGAGCTCATCGGAAAAAAGGTCAAGGACTTCCTGGGTTTCCTCTGAAAAGCCGCTTACGGAGATGGACATGGTATCCTTCTGGTTTCCGCAGGCTGTGAGGGAAAGCAGGAGGATTAGGAGCAAGGGCAGAATCCGTTTTTTCATGGAAGGGGTCTTCCTTTCTCTTATTTTATCGGTTTGTCTGCGGCGTCCACCGCAGATTTTCTGCGTTTTCGGACAGTACGCAGAAGGGGGAGGAAAAGAATCAGAAACAACAGGGCGGGCAGGGCGAAACAGAAAAAGGGAAAAATCTCCAGGGAAGCGGGCGCAAGAGGCGCGGCGGAACCCTCCGCACCGGCTGCGGGCTCTCGAAGAAGGGAGGGCACGGAAGCCAGGGACAAGGCCAAAAAGAGAAAAAATGCCGCCAGGTCTCCCCAGAGCAGCCGAAGGCTGTGAACGGCGGCGTGATATTTCCAGCGCACAGTCCCGGCGGGCAAGTGCAGAGATTCGGCAATTTCCCGGTGTGTGAAGCCGCCCAGAATCTTGAGGGTGACAATCTCCCGGGAAATCCCGTCCAGAGGCTGTACAAGCTTCCGGTATGCCTCCAAATCCAGGAGTTGATCCAGCTCAGAGCGGGGATCGGGAATATCCGCCCAGAATTCAGGGCTGGCAGAAGATTCCCGGTTCTTTTTGCGCAGGATGCCCAGCGCCTCGTTTTTGGTTATCACGTAAAGCCAGGTGTTCTCCCCGGAGGCGGGGAAAGCGTCCATCGGCAGAAGAAGCAGCTTAGTCATAACCGTTTGGGCGGCATCCTTGCCGTCTTCTTCATTTTTCAGAATGGAAAGAGCCACAGCAAACACGCGGTGGAAATAACAGCGGTAAAGTTCCTCAAAGGCTGCGCCGTCGCCGTCTTTGACACGGCTCAGCAGGGTAGCGAGCTTGGATGGGTTCAAAAAGAGGACTCCTTTCCGCAGTAACTGGCCAAATACCGGTCAGACCCCGGCGGCGCCGGCGTGTACTGCGAGCACCACACGGTCCAGGCCGGCCCAGTCCTGGCAGACACGTATGTTTTCCAAAGGATGGGCAGAAAAAATAGTGCATACCTGTTCCGCCTGCGTTTCACCGATCTCCACAGCCAGAAGACCGCCCGGTTTCAGCAAAGGGACCCAATGCTCAGCAATGGCCCGATAGAAGAGGAGGCCGTCCTCGCCGCCGTCCAGGGCCATGGCGGGCTCCCGGAGGACCTCCGGCTGGAGCTGGGAAAGCTCTTCCCGCTCAATATAGGGAGGGTTGGAGGCAATGAAATCCAAAGCGCCGTGGGAGAATCGTAGAGTGGTGTCCGGGAGCAGGACGTCCGCCTTCTGTACCTGGACATGATACTGCGGGTAGGCATCCAGGTTTCTTTTCAGAAAAGAGAGGGCAGTTGGAGAGAGCTCCAGACAGAGCGCCTCTGTGTCCGGAAGCAGGGAGCACAGGCCCAAAGCCACAGCGCCGGTGCCGGCACACAAATCCAGGCCTCGGGGGGCAGGGACGCCCCGGAGCCCCGCTGCCAGTTCCTCCACGAGAACGGCGGTGTCCTCCCTGGGAATCAGAACCCCTTCTCCCACCTGCAGCGTCAGGCCCATGAACTCCCATTGGCCCAGCAGATATTGAAGGGGCCGCCGGGCAGCCCGCTCTTTGACGGCGCGGCAAAAGGCGGCCGCAGCTTCTGATGGGGGCGTCCTGTTCCCATACAGTGCGATCCCGGCCCGGTCCAGGCCAAAGAAATGGGCGCTGAGTTCTCCCGCGTCGAAGTCTGGAGAATCAAGCCCCGCGTCTTCCAATATACGCCGTGCCTGACGGTACAGCTCCTGTACCGTCACCGGATGAGATCCTCGCCGTTTTCAGGGATGACGGCCTCCATGGCGGCAATGGCCGCCTCAATCATCTTGTCGTCCGGCTCTTTTACCGTGATGCGCTGTACCCACAGGCCCGGCGCCGTGATGATACGGGACAGGAGATTGTCGTGGCGGGCGCAGGCCTTTTGGAGCTCATAGCCGATATTCATAATCACCGGGATGCACAGCAGCTTGGCAAAGGTGCGAAGAAAGGGGTTGGAAAAGGGGATGAAAAAGCCCACGATGACGCCCAGCAGCAGCATGAGAATCAGAAAGCTGGTTCCGCAGCGGGGATGAAAGCGGCCCTGCAGCCGCACATTTTCCACAGTAAGGGGCAGGTCGTTTTCATAACAGAAAATGGTCTTGTGCTCCGCGCCATGATATTGAAAGGTACGTTTGATATCGGGGACCAAGGAGACCAGCAGCACATAGCCGAGAAAGATGGCGATGCGCAGCACCCCTTCGAAGAGGGACCGCCAGCCGGAGATATCGGAGGCAACGGCGTCCTGAAGCAGGTTAAAAAGCACAGTGGGCAGGAAGAAGAACAGTAAAATGGCCAGCCCGACGCCCAGAATGGAGCCGACGGTCATAATGACGCCGGTGAGCTTGTCCCCCAGATGCTCTGTAAGCCATTTGTCCACACCGGTCAATTCCTCTTCCTCTTCGCCGTCTGTCAGTTTGTCGGCGGACAGGGAAAGTGCCTTATAGCCCAGGCGGAAGGAATCGATGAGGGAAAAAATGCCGCGGATAAAAGGCTTGCCCAACAGGGGATATTTCTTGGTAAGCCGCTGCTCTTCAATGTCCTCTGTGGTGATCGTCCCGTTTTCATCGCAGAACGCAGCGGCGGTGCGGGTAGGACCCACCATCATGATGCCCTCCATCAGGGCCTGACCGCCGATCGTCGTAATTTTCTTTGCCATTCGCTTCTTAGTTCCTTTCCTGTATTTGTTTCAAAATTTCCTGGGTTTTCACCAGGCTTGGTTTTTCCTCCAGGGTTCGGCAGGTGGGCAGAGAGATGGTGACTGTGGTACCCACGCCTTCCCGGCTCTCCACAGTGAGGCTGCCGCCGTGCAGCACGGAAATTTCATCCGCAACGGCCAGGCCGATGCCGGAACCCCGTACCAGTTGGTTTGCCTTATAGAATTTCTTCTTCACATTGGGCAGGTGCTCTGCCGGAATGCCGCAGCCGGTATCACGGATTACCACCTGAATGAAGCCGTCTGCTTCCTTGGGGGAAACGGTAATCGTACCGCCCTCCCCGGTATATTTCAAAGCATTGTCAATGATGTTGACAAATACCTGCCGCAGCCTATCTACGTCGCCGTAGACAGGGGACAAAACTGTGTTTTCCTCATAGTTCAGCTGCTTGTGCTCCGTGCGCGCACGGTCCGTAAACATATAGACCGCTTCATCCAATTCAGCCAGAATGTCGATTTTTGAAACCATCAGCCGCAGGCGGCCGCTCTGCAGACGGGAGAAGTCCAGCAGTTCTTCAACCAGGCCGGAAAGTCGCTCCGACTCCCGGATAATCACGGATATGCCCTTTTCCGCGGTTACGGGATCTGCGCCGTCGTGCAGGGTTTCGGCCCAGCCCTTGATGGCGGTAAGCGGGGTGCGCAGCTCATGGGATACGGAGGAGATGAAATCATTCTTCATGCGCTCGGTGGCGCCCAGCTCAGAGGCCATGTCGTTGATGGCTTCGCAGAGCTGGCCGATCTCGTCGTCCTTGCTCTTTTCAATGCGCACCTCAAAATCGCCCTGTGCAATCTGTTTGGCGGTAGCGCTCATCTGGCGGATGGGCGTCACAATGGAACGGATGAAATACATGCCGGAAAAGGTGATCAGCAGCATAATAAAAAGCCCTACCGCCACCAGGGTGAGAATGACAACAGTGGTCTGCTGGTCCGCCCGGTCCATGGATACCATATACCGGATGGAGCCGATCAGGCTGCCGGAGGAATCCCGCACCACGCGGGTGATGGCCATCACCTTTTCCCCTGTGTTCAGCCTGCCGATCCATTTGCCGGAATTGTTTTCGCTCTTCAGGGCCACGTTGTAATCCGGCATGGACTGAGTCTGGTCCGGCGCAAAGCCGGTGGAGGTGATGTATACCTTGCCGTTCTTGCTGAGAGCCATAATCTCTATCTTGTTCTTATCCCGGAAATTTTCAATGTAGTCCCGTGTGATGGCGGTAAATTCCGAGGCGTTGTGCCCGCCGGAACTGCCGGAGAGCATGTTCAGCAGCTCATCCACACGGCCTGTCAGCACCAGTTCGATACCGTTATAGGCAGAGCTCTGTACCATCAGGGACAGAGTGACGATGGAAACAGTGAGGATGACAAAAACGATGCCGATGGTGTTGATGAACCAACGGCGGGAAATTCCTTTTCGGATCACGGACAGGCCTCCTTTCCGCCGGATAGTGCCAGCCTGCATGCAGCTGCTTGAAAAAGGGGACGGTACAGAACGCCGGGCAAACGCCGGCCCACGATTTGCTCAGTGGCTGCCTAGACTTCCCAGCGGTAGCCGAGCCCCCAGACCGTGACGATATGCCGGGGGTTGGAGGGCTCATCCTCCACTTTCATGCGCAGACGGCGGATATTGACATCCACGATTTTTTCCTCCCCCACATACCCCGCGCCCCAGACGTGCTTCAGGATATCGCCCCTGCTCAGGGCTACGCCGGGGTTTGAAAAGAAATATTCCATGATCTGAAACTCCACCTGGGTGAGCTCCACAAGTTTTCCGGACTTCAGGAAGGAACGGTTGCGCAGGTTGAGGGCAAACTCGCCGGAGAGCAGCTCATCCCGGAGATTGTTCTCGCTCTTCTCCGCAGCCAAAGCCACCCGCCGGTACACCGCGTCCACCCGGGCCACCAGCTCAGAAGGAGAGAAGGGCTTGGTCACATAGTCGTCTGCGCCCATCATCAGACCGCTGACCTTGTCCATCTCCTGGGTTCTGGCGCTGAGGAGGATGATTCCGATAGAACTGTTTTTCCTGCGCAGTTCCTTGCATACGGCCAGGCCGTCCATGGCGCCGGGCATCATGATGTCCAGTACGGCCACGTCAAAATCACCGTTCTCCCGCTCGTAGAGCGCCATGGCTTCGTCGCCGCTGGCTGCCTCGAAGGCGTGATAGCCGGCCCGCTCCAAATTAATGACCACAAATTCCCGGATGTTCTGTTCGTCTTCTGCAACCAATATTTTTTTCATTGTATCGTCCTTTCCGGCCGACTGCGGCACAGATTATTCCGAAATCAGTCTGAAATTCTGTTTGACCCGGTCAATGGCGTAAGAATATTTGGCGTCTGAAGTGAGTACCTGGATGCCGTAAACCAGGTCGCTCTGCAATGCCAGCAGTTCGTATCCGCTGGTCTGGCCGCGGCTGTCCCAGGCGGACTGGGTGAATACCCGGATGCTGAACAGCGGAGCGCCCAAAAGCGGCATTTCCCCATCCTTGCCCGGAATAACTTCGGTGTAGGTAACGGTGCGTTTCGCCACATCGTTTGATGCGGAAATTTTTCCCTTGAGTCCGTAGGGAAGTTCAAACCAGTAGTTTTCCACGGGGTTCATTAGGGCGCTCAAAACGGAACGAGCCCCGTCCTTTTCGTCATAGACGCTCCAGGCCACCAGAAAACTGGTGAAATCCGGAGTGACAGAGTCGGCTATCCCAGGCAGAAGCGTTGTGACGGGAATCTCCACAACGCCGTCCCCGTTGATGTCCCTTGAGAGAAATGGGGCGGCGGCGGGCCGGGAAAAAGGATTTTGATAGGTTTCGGAATTGACACCTGAAGGCAGGTTTACCAGCCTCCCCCGGACTGGGTCGATCACGAAGATCTGGGTGGTCATGCTGCCGTCCGCCTTGACGCCGTCCAGAACGATGCCGCTGAGCTCGGGATACAGCCTGCCAAAGGTGACGGCTGAATAACTGGTGATGGAATTGTCCGCATCCGCAGAGAAAATTTCCTGAATGGCGCCGTCCCGGTAGGCATAGACCCGCCCCTTCGCGGGGAGCGCTTCACCGCCCTCCTCGGTTGGAGCTACATATTTGTCGGCGGTGAACAGCTCGTCCACCCCGTCATCGTCAAAATCCGTCACGGTCATCTCGCCGTAGGAACCGAGAGTGTACTCGGTGATATCCCCGGCGTCGTCGTAAAGATAGGCGCAGACCTGTGCAGTGCGGCCCGTCACCCCGGAGGTGCTGCCCCAGCCGATCAGCACGTCGGACCGGCCGTCCCCGTTCAAATCCCCGAAGCAGACACGGTCCACCTGTGTTGCCGGATTTCGGGCGGTGAAGACGGTTTTCCAGACGTCTTCCTCCGATTTCACCAGAAACTGTACCTCTACGCTGTCGTCCTCCAGGGCACAGAAGCCGATGGCGTCTTCCCGGCCGTCTCCGGTGAAATCCCGCATGATAATGGCCGAGCGGTATTCACCGGACTTGGGGTAAATGAAAGTGATGTCCTGGCGGCTTCCCTGCAGAAGCTTATGAATGCTCTGCTGGTCTATGTTGGATTTGGGTGGGGACATGAGCGCCTGTGCGTCGAACATGACAAAGCTGCAGCCTGAAAGCACAGCGCACAGAAACAGTGCGGCAAGCAGCGCGGATATCCTTTTGAGCACAGAACTCCCCCTTTTTTATTTGCAGGTTTCAGCCAGAAGCACGGGAAATATCTACGAAACAGTATAGCATATTCCCGGCTAAAAATCATTAACAACTTCTCAAACTTTCTTTTGAGCCGGGCGGCTGTCTGAAGAAGGAAATATACGCGCCGCAGGAAAGGCTTAAAAACTCTGGGAGAAGGGAGAAAATACACGGCCTTGACAAGGCGGGAAGGGAAGGTTAGAATACCAGAGAAAAGCATCAGAAAACGGGAGGGGGCGCAGGATGCCGCGTTTTTTTGTGAAGGGGAAACCTTCAGGAGAATATTGGATCGGCGGAGAGGATGGGCGGCATATTACCCGTTCGCTGCGGATGAAGCCGGGAGAGCGCCTCACGCTTTGCGACGGAGGGGGTTACGATTATCTCTGTACTCTTCTGCACTGCGGCGAGGAGGGGGCGCTTGTCACGGTGGAAGAAAGCCGGAAGACGGCCAGCGAGCCGGAGACCAGGGTGACCGTGTGTCAATGCCTGCCCAAATCGGATAAACTGGAGACTGTGGTGCAGAAGGCGGTGGAGTTGGGAGCCTGGGAGATCCAGCCGGTAGAGAGTTCCCGCTGTGTGGTGAAGCTGGACGGCAGAACGGCGGAAAAAAAAGTGGCCCGTCTGCAGAAGATAGCGCTGGAAGCGGCCAAACAGAGCGGAAGGGGGATTGTCCCCCAAGTGCTGCAGCCGGTTCCGCTGCGCAGGGCGTTGGAGAACGCCGCCCGGGAGGGAGAGCTTCTTTTTTTCTATGAAGAAGGCACGGAAAGCCTTCGGGAAGCACTGAAAAATACAGGGGAAAGGCTGTTCCTCTTTGTGGGCCCAGAGGGCGGCTTTTCTCGGGAGGAAGCGGAGCTGGCGGCCTCTTTTGGGGCAAAGCTGCTGACGCTCGGCCCGCGTATCCTGCGTACGGAAACGGCGCCTGTAGCGGCGCTCGCAGCGATATTTTACGAGAAGGGCGACATGGAAATTTCCAGGTGAGCGCGGGATCATCCTTTATGATGACCAAGACGGGGCGCAGAGTGGAAACAGGAAAGGTGGAGCGTAGGAATGAGGAAAAATGTACTCATAACGGGGGCTTCCGGTGGGATCGGTTCCGCGCTGGCGCTGGCGTTTGCAGAGAGAGGCTACGGAGTGGCAATGCAGTATCACAGCAGGGAACAGGCGGCCCGGGAAACTGCGGAGCGGATCTGCTCTGGGGGAGGCACGGCGGAGATCTTCAGTGCGGACATCTCCCGTGAGGATGAGGTGGAAGCCCTGTTTGACGCGGCGGAAAGCAGGCTGGGATTTCTGGGGGTGCTGGTGAATAACGCCGCCATCTCCCAGAAGGGGCTTTTTACAGACCTCACGCTGGAGGAGTGGAACCGAATTTTTGCGGTCAACTGCACAGGCGCGTTTCTCTGTTCCCGCCGGGTTTTGCCGGAAATGATCCGCAGAAAAGAGGGCTGCATTCTCAATATCAGCTCCATGTGGGGACAGGTAGGGGCTTCCTGCGAGGCGGCCTATTCCGCCTCGAAAGCGGCGCTGATCGGCCTGACCCAGGCCCTGGCCAAGGAAGAGGGGCCTTCGGGAATCCGGGTGAATTGTATTGCTCCCGGCGTGATAGGCACGGCGATGAACGCAGACCTCAGTGAAGAGGACTGGGCGGCGCTCAGGGAGGAAACGCCTCTTGGACGTATCGGAACGCCCGAAGAGGTAGCACAGGCGGCCTTGCTGCTGGCGGAGAACCGCTTCATTACCGGTCAAACGCTGGGTGTCAACGGAGGGTTTGTCATTTGACAAATCCTCCCTTATCTTATAAAATAATAGGGTTAGAATTTTCCCGGAAGAAGTCTCTGAAAACCCGGTCGAACCAGACGGAAGAGCGTCGAAACGAAACGAAGCGTGACTGCAGTTTCAGCGGCGGCTCTGCCGGAGCCTTCATGAGTTCGGGATTTTTCGATCACATTAAGACGGAAAGAGGAACAAACAACCATGAGCTTTCAGATATTGGGCACGGGCAGCTTTACGCCGGAAAGGGTGGTGGAAAACGAAGAGCTTTCCAATTATGTGGAGACCTCGGATGAATGGATCACCAAGCGAATCGGCGTGAAACAGAGGCATGTCTGCACGACGGAAACCACGGCGGATATGGGGGAGCAGGCAGCAAGAAGGGCGTTGGAAAATGCCGGTGTGAGGGCGGAGGAGCTGGATCTCATTATCGGCGCCACTATCAGCGCCGACACCATCTCTCCGGGGCTTGCGGGAATGGTGCAGAACCGTATCGGCGCGCACTGCCCCGCGTTCGACATCAACGTGGCCTGTCCGGGTTTTTTGTTCGCTTTGGATACGGCGGCAGGTTTCTTTGAGAGAAAGACAGTGAAAAAGGTTTTGGTGGTCAGTTCGGAACGCATGAGCGGACTAGTGGATTGGACAGACCGGGGAACCTGCTGCATTTTCGGCGACGGCTCTGGCGCGGCGGTGCTGGGCGAGGGTGACAGCTACCTGGCTTCTGAGCTGCACACCAAGGGAGGCGAGGATGTGATCGCCATTCCCACCTGGTGGAACAATTCCCCGTTCTATCAAAAGGAACTGAGAAAAAATTGTGTCTTTATGCAGGGCCAGGAGACTTATAAATTTGCCGTTACGGCCATGCCTGCGGACATCAAGGCAGTGTTGGAGAAGGCGGGGCTCCGGGGCGAAGACGTTTCCATTGTCATTCCCCACCAGGCCAATTACCGCATCATCAATGAAGCGAGAAAGCGCCTGCCTGAAATCGACCCCGAAAAATTCTGCGTCAACATTGACCGGTACGGCAATACGTCGGCAGCCAGCGTGCCCATTCTGCTGGACGAGATGAACCGGGCGGGAAAGCTCCGGCGGGGTGATATTGTGGTACTAGCGGCTTTTGGCGGCGGGCTTTCCAACGCCGCCTGTGTACTCCGCTGGTAAGCGGCTGAGAAAGGATGAACTGAATTATGATAAAAACGCCTCTATGCGACCTTTTGGGCATTGAATATCCCATCTTCCAGGGAGGGATGGCCTGGATTTCGGACGGCAAGCTGGCGGCTGCCGTGTCCAACGGAGGAGGCCTGGGGATTATCTCCGCCATGAATGCCGATGCCGAATATCTCAAAAAGCAGATAGACCTGGCCAGAAGCCTGACGGACAAGCCTTTCGGCGTCAACATCATGCTGATGTCCCCCTTTGCCGAAGAGGTGGCAAAGCTGACGGCGGAGGAAAAGGTTTCCGTGGTTACAACCGGAGCGGGAAATCCTTCCCGTTTTATGCCCATGTGGCTGGAGGCGGGCATCAAGGTGATTCCCGTGGTGGCCTCTGTGGGAATGGCGAAGCTGGTGACAAAAGCGGGCGCCGCGGCGGTGATCGCCGAGGGCGGAGAATCCGGAGGGCATGTGGGGGATCTCACTACCATGGTGCTGGTGCCCCAGGTGTGCAACGCCACGGATCTGCCGGTTTTAGCAGCGGGCGGCATCGGAGACGGCCGGGGCGTTGCGGCGGCTTTCCTGCTGGGCGCCGTGGGCGTGCAGGTGGGAACCCGGTTTCTGGTGGCCGAGGAATGCGGCGTTCACCCCAACTATAAGAAAAAGGTGCTGAAAGCCAACGATATTGCTACGATGGTCACCGGCAAACGGCTGGGGCATCCGGTGAGGCAGATCAAAAACCAATTCGCCAAGGAGTATGCCAAGGCGGAATACAGTTCAATTTCCGATGAGGAGCTGGAAAAGCTGGGCGGCGGCGCGCTGTACCGTGCGGCTGTGGAGGGGGACGAAAAGACCGGCGATTTTCTGGCAGGCCAGATTTCCGGCATGATCCATAAGGAACAGCCTGCGGCAGAGATCATCCGGGAGATGTTTGAGGGTGCGGAGGAAGTCCTGAAAGGAGCGGGAAAATGGGTAAAATAGCTTTCGTTTTCTCCGGCCAGGGCGCGCAATACGGCGGTATGGGAAAGTCCCTGTTTGAGGCGAGCGGCGCTGCCAGACAGGTCTTTGAAACAGCGGACTCCATTCGTCCTGGCACCTCGTTGCAGTGCTTTGAGGGAACCACGGAGGAGCTTTCCATTACCAGAAATACGCAGCCCTGCCTGTACTGCGTGGACCTTGCTGCTGCCAGGGCGCTGGAAGAGGCTGGGATTCATGCTGATTTTGCCGCAGGCTTTTCTCTGGGAGAGATTGCCGCGCTGACCTTTTCCGGCATCTTTACCGGGACAGAGGGATTTTCCTTTGTCTGTGCGCGTGCGGAAGCCATGCAGGAAGCTGCGGAACAGAATCCGGGCGCTATGGCCGCCGTTCTGAAACTGCCGAACGGGCAGGTGGAGCAGCTGTGCGGTGAGTTTTCGCAGGTGTGGCCTGTGAACTATAACTGTCCCGGCCAGCTGGTTGTGGCGGGAGAAAAAGAAGAGCTGGGGGCCTTCCGGCAGAGGGTGGCTGAAGCCGGAGGCAAAGCGGTCCCACTGGCTGTGAGCGGCGGCTTCCACTCCCCGTTTATGGCGAGCGCCGCGGAGAAGCTTGAGAAGAAGCTGGAAAGCGTTTCTTTTGGAACCCCGAGGATTCCGGTATTCGCAAACTTTAACGCACAGCCCTATGGGGAGAATGCGGGCGAGCTGATCGTCCGGCAGGTGAAGAGCCCGGTACGCTGGCAGGAGACGGTGGAAGCCCTGGCAGCTCAGGGAGCAGATACTTTTCTGGAATGCGGCGCGGGGAAAACCCTGTGCGGCCTGATCAAAAAGACTGTCAAGGGAGCGAGAGTTTTCCAGGTGGAAAATGCGGAAACCCTGCAGGCGGCTGTGGAAGCGCTGCTGTAAGGAAATAACAGAAATTAGCCGCGGCCCCGGAAAACGGGGCGGACAGGAGGTTTATTATGAAGCTGGAAGGAAGGCTGGCGCTGGTTACCGGCGCGTCTCAGGGCCTTGGAAAGTCCATTGCTCTGAAGCTGGCGGAAAACGGTGCGGATATCGCAGTGATCTATGTAGGGGACGAGGCGCCTGCGCTGGAAGTCTGCCGTGAGATCGAAGCCATGGGCCGCAGGGCAAAAGCCTATTTCTGCGACGTGCGGGATGAGAAGGCTGTGGAGGAAACGGTGAAGGCAGTGTCCAGGGATTTGGGCAAGGCGGACATCCTGGTGAATAACGCCGGTGTGACGCGGGACGGGCTGATGCTTACCATGAAGGATGAGGACTATGATTTGGTGCTGGATATCAACCTGAAGGGCGCCTTCCATATGATCCGCGCCTGCTACCGCGATTTCATGAGGAAAAGATACGGGAAGATTATCAATATCAGCTCCATTGCGGGCTTGGTGGGAAATATCGGCCAGGTCAACTATGCTGCCTCCAAAGCGGGACTGATCGGCCTTTCCAAATCGGTGGCCAAGGAGTTGGGCAGCAGAGGAGTCTGCTGCAACTGTATCGCCCCCGGCTTTATCGAAACGGCGATGACCAAGGATATCAAGGAGGATAATCCCCTCCTGCAGCAGGTGCCCATGAAGAAGATGGGCAAACCCGAGGATGTGGCCAATGTAGCGCTGTTCCTGGCCTCTCCGGAGTCCGATTATATCACGGGAGAGACAATCCGGGTGGACGGCGGACTTGCAATCTGATTTTTAGAGGTTGGAGGCTGGACGTTGGATTTTAGATAAGAGCTTAAGGCTCTTGGTTAATAGAGAACGACTGACAGCTGGTAAAGACGTCGGGAAATCGGTGTGCGGAAGCGCAGGATTGTCCCGCGGATGAAAAGTCTTTGGAAGGATGGTTTCAATTTGAATCGAGTAGTTATCACAGGGATGGGAGCTGTCACGCCGGTAGGAAATGACGTTTCTGCTTTCTGGGAAAGCCTGAAAACCGGAAAGTGCGGAATCGGCCCCATCACAAAATTTGATACCGCTGAATATAAAACAAAGGTTGCCGCAGAGATTAAGGATTTTGACCCGCTTCTGTACATGGAGAAGTCCGACGTGCGCAAATATGACTTGTTCTGCCAATATGCTTTGGCGGCGGCAACTCAAGCAGTGGAGGAGAGCGGTATTCGGGGCACTTTGCCTCCCGAACGGATCGGCACCTATTTTGGCTCCGGCATTGGGGGCATCAATACCTTTGCCCAAGAGGAACAGATTTTGCTGGAACGCGGTCCGCGCAGGGTCTCTCCGTTTTTTATTCCCGCGTTGATCATCAACATGGCGGCAGGGCTTATCGCCATCAAATATGATTTCCAGGGCGCGGCAATTCCCTCTGTTACCGCCTGCGCCACAGGCAATAATGCCATCGGAGAAGCTTACCGTGCCATTAAACACGGCTACCTGGACGCGGTGCTGGCCGGGGGTTCGGAAGCCGCCATTCTGCCCATTGGCGTGGCAGGATTTTCCAATATGAAAGCGCTCTCCACCACAGAAGACCCGGCTGCCGCCTGCGTGCCCTTTGACGCAAGGAGAAACGGCTTTGTCATGGGCGAGGGAGCAGGGGCGCTGATGCTGGAGGAATATGAACATGCAAAGGCCCGCGGCGCCAAAATCTATGGGGAAATTTGCGGATATGGTGTCACCTGCGACGCCCACCACATCACGGCTCCCCATCCGGAGGCAGTCGGCGGGGCCAGAGCTTTGAAAATGGCCTATGATGAGGCAGGCGGATGCAAGGACGCCTCAAAACTCTATGTAAACGCCCATGGCACCAGCACTCCGCTGAATGACGCCAGTGAGACGCTGGCCATCAAGAAGGGCCTGGGAGAAGAGACGGCCAGGAAGTGTATGGTGAGTTCCACGAAATCTATGACAGGGCATATGCTGGGCGCGGCCGGCGCTGTAGAAGCCATCGCCTGCATCCTGGCGGTGAAAGAGGGAATCGTTCCCCCCACCATCGGCTATCAGGAGCCGGATCCTGAATGCGATCTGGATTACGTGCCCAACGCGGCAAGAAAGGCCGAGGTGGAGCTGGCTCTTTCCGCTTCTCTGGGCTTCGGCGGCCATAACGCTTATCTGGCTTTCCGCAATGCAGACTAAAAGGCAGCGCCGGTGTGCCGCCGTTGGCGTTGCTTGCGGCGTACTGCCGCTGCGTTTTGCGTAACGATGGAGCTTGCATCACGCGAAATGGGGACAGCTTCCAGTCTATGTTGGACGGAAGCGTCGTGTTGCCCCGCGGAGTAAAAGTCTTTGGATTACCTTTCTTCAGAAAGGGAGTGGCGTCGGGAGGCAGGTGTCCGGAAGCGCCGTGTTGCCCTGCGGAGTAAAAGTCTTTGGGTTACCTTTCTTTAGAAAGGTAATGGCGCCGGGGAGCGGGCCAAAAGTTTGGAGAAGTCCGAAGTCGGAATAAAAGTCTTTGGTCACCTGTCTTACAGAAAGGCGACCAGAAAGGTTGAACAGAGATGGATGTAAAAGCGATTGAAAGCCTTGCGCGGATCATGAAGGAAAACGAGCTCAGCCTGCTGGAGCTTTCAGAGGAGGGTGTTTCCCTGAAGCTGGAGCGGAACCAGGGCGTCTGCTACCCTGTGCCGGCCACGCCGGAGGCTCCTGTCTCCGTTGTGTCACAGTTCACCTCCGCCCCTGCGACTGTGTCTGCATCCGCAGAGGAACTGGAGGGCACTCTGGTGCTTTCCCCTACGGTTGGAGTGTTCTACGCCGCGGCCTCTCCCGACAGCAAGCCCTTTGTGGAGATTGGGGATCGGGTCAAAAAGGGCGATGTACTCTGTGTGATCGAGGCCATGAAGCTCATGAATGAAATTCCTGCTGAAACGGATGGCGTCATTGTAGAAATTTGCGTGGGGAACGGCCAGGTAGTGGAGTATAACCAGCCCCTGTTCCGCATTAAAAGCTGAGGATGCGGGAGATCAATCCGAACCTTCTGGCCTACCTTCAGCAGGAAATTCTGCCGCAGTACGAAGCCGTTGACGGCGCCCACGGGCCGGAACATATCAGGCGGATCATCTCCAACAGTCTGGAACTGGCGCAGCAGCTGGATGTGGATATCAATATGGTGTATACCATTGCGGCCTGCCACGATCTGGGAATCCGGTACGGCAGGGAGAACCATGAACGCACTTCCGCCGAGCTTTTGATGGAGGATCAGAAACTGGAACAGTGGTTTACTCCGGAGCAGCGCGAAATCATGAAGCAGGCGGTGGAAGATCACCGTGCGTCCAGATCAGAAGCGCCCCGCAGCCTGTACGGACGCATCGTCAGCGAGGCGGACCGGGATATCGACCCGGAAGAGATTGTCAAACGCTGTGTGGAATACGGAAAAGCGCACGCGCCCGAGCTCACACGCCAGGAGCAGCTGAACAGAGCGGAGGAGCATATCCGGCAGAAGTACGGTGAAGACGGATATTTGCACCTTTGGCTTCCCTGCAGCAGGAATGAACAGGGCCTTTCCACCCTGCGGGAGTGGCTGCGGACGGGAATCCTGAAACAAAAAGCAGAAAAATACCTGTGATGCATACAGCCAGGCGGATTGGAAGAAAAGGAGAGAGAAGCGGATGAACCGAGAAGAGATCAAAAAGATACTTCCCCATCGGGAACCCATGCTGCTGGTGGACGAAGTAGAGCTGGTGGACGGGAAATCTCATGGAAAATGCCATATCAGGGGGGACGAGTACTTTCTGCAGGGCCATTTCCCGGGGAATCCCGTGGTGCCGGGGGTCATCCAGTGCGAGATGCTGGCCCAGTCCGCCTGCGTGCTGTTAGCGCAGGGCGCGTCGGAAGGGGCAACTCCCTTGTTTACCAGCCTGGATAAGGTGAAGTTCCGGGGGCAGGTTAAACCGGGGGATACGCTGGAAACAGAATGTGAAATTACCCGGCAGCGGGGCAGTTTTTACTTTGCCAAGGGCACCGGGAGGGTGAACGGAAAAGTGTGCATCAGCGCGGAGTTTTCCTTTGCGTTGGTCAGAGCCGAATGAGGCGTCCCGGACAGGCGCCGGGAACACTTCCGGAAAGGATGAAATGAATTGTTCACAAAATTACTGATTGCAAACCGGGGAGAAATTGCGGTGCGCATCATTCGGGCCTGCAAGGAGATGGGCATCTATACGGTGGCGGTCTATTCCGAGGCGGACCGGGAATCCCTGCATGTAGCGCTGGCGGATCAGGCCATCTGTATCGGCGGCCCCCGTGCGGAGGAAAGTTATCTCGACGGCGGGCGCATCGTCGCCGCAGCTTTGGCAACCCGGGCCCAGGCCATCCACCCGGGCTATGGATTCCTTTCGGAAAATGCGGAATTTGCCGCGCTTTGTCAAAAGCATGGAATCGTGTTTATCGGTCCTTCAGCTGAAATTATTGCTAAAATGGGAGATAAGGATACGGCCCGCCGCCTGATGAAGGAGAACGGCGTGCCCACCACGCCCGGCACCGATATTCTGAAGGATGCGAAGGAAGCATTGGAGGCCGCCGGGAAGATCGGTTATCCGGTATTTCTCAAGGCGAGCGCAGGCGGCGGAGGCAAGGGAATCCGCCTGGTGGAGCGTCCCGAGGAGATGGAACGGGCTTTTCAGACTGCGTCAAACGAGGCGGAAAAAGCCTTTGGCGACGGCAGAATGTACATGGAAAAATATCTGAACCCGGTCAAACATATTGAGGTACAGCTGCTGGCGGATGAAAAGGGCAATACGGTATGCCTGGGCGAGCGGGAATGCTCTATTCAGAGAAACAACCAGAAGTTGATTGAGGAATCCCCATCCCCCGCGGTATCGGAGGAGGCCAGAAAGAAACTGATGGAAACGGCAGCCAGGGCGGCCAGGGCTGCGGGCTACGTGAATGCAGGCACCGTGGAATTTCTCATGGACCGGGATGGGAATTTTTATTTTATGGAAATGAATACCCGTCTTCAGGTGGAACACCCTGTCTCCGAGCTGGTCACAGGCGTGGACATCGTCAAGTGGCAGATTCGCATAGCCGCCGGGGTAGAGCTGGATTTCACCCAGGAGGACATCCAGGTTCGCGGGGCTGCCATTGAATGCCGCATCAACGCGCTGGGAGCGGGAAAAGTGGACTTTTTCCATATTCCTGGAGGCCCCTGGGTGAGGTTTGACACATTTCTCTACCAGGGATACGACATCCCTCCCTATTATGACTCCATGCTGGGAAAGATGATCGTTTACTCCTCCACACGGGAAGAAGCCATCCGCAAGATGCAGTCCGCCCTGTGCGAACTGGTTGTAGGCGGAGCCAGAAACAACATTGAGGACCAGATCGAGATCATTCGGGATGAGCGTTTTAAAAAGGGCGATTACTACACGAATTTCATTGCCTCCCTCGGAAAGAACGGGGCTTAAGCAGTGACGCGGTATGGGGTGTCCTGTTTTGCGGCAGTTACAGAGGAAAGAATCCTTGCGGAGAAGGGATGACAGAGCATGAATTTGATGGGACTGTTCCGCTCGCCTCAGAACGAGCTGGAAAAAGGCGGAATAAAACCGGGCAGTGAGGAGACGGGCATCAACAATACCTGTCCTCACTGCGGGGCGCTGCTGCCGATCAGCGAGCAGTGGGAAAACCTGAACGTCTGTACTTCCTGTGGGTATCATTTCCGCATTGGCCCCAGGGAGAGAGTAGCCTATCTGGCTGATGAAGGTACTTTTGAGGAGCTGGACGCGGAGCTCATAAGCAGGGATCTGCTGGATTTTCCCGGCTATGACCAGAAACTGCGCAACGCGAAGCTCGCCTCCCGGGAAAAGGAGGGCGTTGTCTGCGGCACGGCGGAGATCTGCTCCGAAAAATGCGCGCTGTTTCTCATGGATCCCAATTTCATGATGGGCAGTATGGGCACTGTAGTGGGGGAAAAAATTACCCGTCTGTTTGAATTCGCCACGGAACGCGCTCTGCCCGTAGTAGGTTTCACTGTTTCGGGCGGGGCAAGGATGCAGGAAGGGATTCTTTCCCTGATGCAGATGGCCAAGACCAGCGGCGCACTGCGCAGGCACAGCGACGCAGGGAATTTTTACCTCACCGTGCTCACCGATCCCACTACGGGAGGCGTGACGGCCAGCTTTGCCATGGACGGCGACGTCATCATGGCGGAACCGGGCGCTACGATCGGTTTCGCGGGGGCCAGGGTAATTGAGCAGACGATCCGCAAAAAGCTGCCCCAGGGCTTCCAGAAAGCGGAATTCCTGCTGGAGCACGGCTTTGTGGATTTGATTGTGCCCAGACCGGAGCAGAAAAAAACCATCGCCAGGCTTTTGCGGCTGCACAGAAGGGGGGCGTCCATATGAGTGCGTATGACAAAGTGCTTCTGGCCCGTGCGAAGGGACGGGCTACGGGACTCACTTATGTGGAGGCCATTTTTGACGATTTTATAGAGCTTCACGGGGATCGGCGGTTTTCCGACGACCCCGCCATTGTGGGAGGCATTGCGTGCCTGAACGGAGAGCCTGTCACAGTCATCGCCATGGAAAAGGGCGGGGACATGAAGGATAAGGTTCGGCGTAATTTTGGTTCTCCCAATCCGGAGGGGTACCGGAAGGCCCTGCGGCTGATGAAGCAGGCGGAGAAATTCCACCGCCCTGTGGTGTGCTTTGTGGATACCTCCGGCGCGTTTTGCGGCCTGGGTGCGGAAGAGCGCGGCCAGGGCCAGGCCATTGCGGAAAACCTTGTGGAGATGATGGATTTGCAGACCCCGGTAATCTCCATTCTCATCGGCGAAGGCGGAAGCGGCGGCGCGCTGGCGCTGGCGGTGGCGGACCAGGTGTGGATTCTGGAAAACGCAGTGTACTCCGTGATCTCTCCGGAGGGCTGCGCAAGTATCCTCTGGAAGGACGCCAAGAAAGTAAAGGAAGCGGCGGAATGTCTCAAGCTGACCGCCCAGGACATGGAGAAGCTGGGCGTGGTGGAACGGGTAATTCCGGAGGAAAAGGATTTTGGCCTGATCTACGACCGAATAAAAACAGCCCTGCTGGAAACGCTCCCCGACCTGCAGACGCTGCCGGCAGATGAACTGCTGCAGAGACGGTACGAGCGGTTCCGGAAATTTTAAAGCGCAGCGGACGCACAGCAAACGGATTTGTTTTGCAGTGCGTCCTTTTTTTGTGTTAAGAGAGAAAAGGGCGGGTACACCCGGCACTTTTCGAAAGCCGGATTTTGTGATATGATAACCGCAGAAAGCTTACAGCGCGTGGGAAAAGCCGGGGTCTGGAAGAACCTGCGGTGCGCGACTCGCCCACCGCAGGTGTGATATGATACCTTCAATACCAATAGGATGCCGGAGAAAGGAAGCCCCATGGAACAGAAATATACTCCCTGCCCTGTCTACCGCAAATGCGGAGGCTGCCAGCTGCAGAATCTCGATTACCAACGCCAGCTTCGCTGGAAACAGGACCGCTGTGAAAAGCTCCTGGATGAATTTGGAAAGATAGAGCCCATACTTGGGATGGAGCAGCCCTATCACTACCGCAATAAAGTGCAGGCGGCATTCGCCCGGGACAGGAGAAGCGGGCGCATTCTGTCCGGCGTGTACCAGTCCAGCACACACCGCATTGTGCCGGTGGATTCCTGCCTGACGGAGGATGAAACTGCCGATACAATTATTGTGTCGATCCGTAAGCTGCTGAAGGCCTTTAAGCTCACAGCTTACGACGAGGTGGCAGGAAGGGGATTCCTGCGCCACGTGCTGGTGAAACGGGGTTTCTGCACAGGGGAAATCATGGTGGTGCTGGTGACCGGTACACCGGTGTTTACGGCAAAAAAGCATTTTGTGCAGGAACTTTTGAAGCTGCACCCGGAAATCACCACCATTATCCAGAATGTGAATGACAAATACACCTCTATGGTACTGGGGCAGAGCGAGAAGGTGCTCTACGGCCCGGGCACGATTACCGATGTGCTGTGCGGCTGCAAATTCCGCATCTCCTCCAAATCATTCTACCAGATCAATCCCGTACAGACGGAGGCACTGTATGGGAAGGCAATGGAGTTTGCCGGACCGACCGGAAAGGAAAAAGTGCTGGACGCCTACTGCGGCATTGGCACTATCGGCATTATCGCGGCCAAGCGGGGTGCAGGCGAGGTGACCGGCGTGGAGGTCAACCGGGATGCGGTGAAGGACGCCATTGCCAATGCCCGGGAAAATAAAGTGAAAAATATCTACTTTCACTGTGCGGACGCCGGAGAGTTTATGGAGGAGATGGCCGCGGAAGGGGAGCGGTGCGGCGTGGTATTTATGGATCCGCCCCGGGCCGGCGCCAGCGGGGAATTTCTGCGCGCCCTGTGTTCCATGGGCCCGGAACGGGTAGTATACATCTCCTGTAACCCGGAAACCTTGGCGCGTGACCTCAAATACCTGCGGGCAAACCACTACCGGGTTGAAAAAATACAGCCCGTAGATATGTTCCCGCATACACAGCATATTGAGATGGTAGTTCTGATGTCTAAGGTCGGGTAAATAAGTGTAAAAAATCCTGATTTCAAGTCTTTTTTTCTATCGTAGAGTATGGAAGAGTTCAATTCGAAATCTAAATTAAAACATAAAAGAATGAAATTTTTAGGAAAACTATTGAAAAAAGTGAATTTTGTGATAAACTTATAAATACAACCAAATGTGAACTGCGCGAGAGGGGATCCCCTCTTTATGCTCTTCTTAAAGAAGAGCATAATCAACCTCTGTTTAGCTTCCATGGAATGGACAGAGTGTGCAGTCATAAAAATTAATTATTGGAGGTATGGACATGAGCAAAAAACTGATTGCATTGCTGTTGGCGGTACTGATGATTCTGAGTGTTTCTGCATGCAGCAGCACGCAGAAGACTGAGTCTTCTGCGGAATCTTCGAAGGAAGAAGTATCTAAAAATAGCGAAGCTGCCGGTGACGAAACGGCCGTAGGATTTGATTATTATAAGGATTATCCAAAGGATATTTCCGGTGAAATCGAATTCTATCAGCAGAAGCCGGAAATTGAAGAATATATGTATGGCGTAATCGATGAGTTCATGGAGCTGTATCCGAATATCACGGTTACACAGAACGTCCAGAACGACGCAGCATCCAACCTGCAGACCAGAGCTGCAGCGGGCGATTTCACAGATGTGTGGCTTTATTGGCCGACGGACATGGTCTGGAATGCGTTCTATGACGAAGGGTATCTGATGGACGTTTCCGATCAGCCGTATCTGGCGTATGCGTCCGAGTCTGTTCTTGAGCTGTTTGCACGCGACGGCAAGTACTATGGTGTTCCGGAAGCAAACAACGCTGCAGGCATTATCGCAAACGTTGCCATGTTCGAAGAGAACGGCATTGCACTGCCGGAAGATTGGGATTCCTTCATCGCTGCTTGTGATGCATTCGTGGAAAAGGGCATCACTCCGATTGGACTGACTTTGAAGGACGGCGCGGACTGTGCACGCAACATTCTCCTCGGTGACTACGTCCCGGGTGAAGAAATCAAGGCGGTTTCTGCAGGGGATAAGAAGCTTTCCGAGACCGATTTTCCGAAGTCTGTGGACGATCTCACCAAGATCTACAGCTATGCCAACGACAAGGCAATTTCCTCCGATTATAACACCGGTCTGACTGACTTTGCCAATGAAGAGTCTGCAATGTTCCTCTCCGGCAACTGGACGTTTGCCTCGATCCGCGGTATCAACCCGGATATCAAGATCGAGCAGTTCCCGCTCCCGTCTTCCGCAGGCAGAGGCTATATCTGCTCCGGCGTTGACGTTGGCTACACTATCGGCGCGAATACCAAGTATCCGGAGGCCTGCAATGCTTTCGTCAACTTCCTCGTAAGCCAGCCGCAGGCAGAAAAGTACTGCAACCTAGACGCTGCGATCCCGGCGATCAAGGATGTTGTTGTCGAAGATACCACCGCCAAGAGGATGGTCGATAAGGTCGCGAAGGGCGAATCTTTCAACTGGCCGAACCACTTCTTCCCGGCAGGCGGCGCAGAGCAGCTTGCGAACCAGGCTTCCACGCAGTTCTATATGGATATCGTGGAGCTCGGCGAGGAGCAGGCCAAGAAAAACTACATTGCGCAGATGGACGGCATCATGGATGGCTCCATTAAGTAATGGAGAAAAGCGTATCATCAAATAAGTAGTTTGGAATGGGCAGGAGGTGGCAAGTCCTTCTGCCTGTTCTGTTTCGGACCCAAAGAAATAATACGTAAGTAGGAGGGTATCGTATGGCACGCAGTTTGTCGAAGAAGGAAGGGCACAAACTGAATTCATGGAAAATTGTCCCGTATTGTGTCGTTATTCCGTGTATGCTGATTTACCTCATTTTTTTCTATTTCAATGTGGGACAGGGCGTCGCTTACAGCTTTACGAGCTGGAACGGCATCTCTGCTGAAAAAACCTTTATTGGCCTCCAAAATTACACAGACGCATTTAACTCCAATTATCTGCAGATGACCATGAAGTTTACGGTTATCTTTGCGGTCATCGTCCTTGTGCTCACGAACGTTCTGGGACTGTTTCTTGCGGTTCTGTTGGATAAGAAAATCCGTGGCGTGAATTTTTTCCGGGGCATGTATTTCTTCCCGGCGGTTATGTCCACGCTGACGATTGCCTATATTTTCAATCAAATCGACTACAGGCTGATTACGCTTCTGGGTGAATGGCTGGGAAACGGAACGCTGTCCGCCGGTCTGTTCTCCTCCCCGGTCTGGGCGCCGTATCTGGTGGCTCTGACACAGGTATGGCAATCTTTCCCGGTTACTATGGTCATATTCCTGGCGGGGCTGCAGGGCGTTCCAGAGGATATTCTGGAATCTGCCCGCATTGACGGCGCCAGCAATATGCAGATGTTTTGGAAGATCAAAATGCCGATGATCATTCCGTCGCTGATGATCAACCTTGTCAACAACACAAAAACCGGTATTACAGCTTTCGATATCGTTATGGGTACGACAGCAGGCGGACCGGGCGGTGCGACCTACTCCTTTGCCATGTATATGTATATCAAGTATTCCAAACAGGAGGTCGGCTATGCCTGCGCCATTGCGATGATTATGGCGATCATATTCGGCGTGGTCGCCACGATACAAATCATTTATATGCGCTCAAAGGAGGTAGAATTGTAATGACGACAGGTGCAGAAAGCAAAATGAGACGCTTCCTCGGCAAATTCGGGATCTATTTTGTACTGATTCTGACATCCGTCATCGTTGTATTCCCTTTTTATCTGACTGTCCTCACAGCGTTCAAACAGCCTGCCGATGCCCGGAATTTTTTTCTGGCACTGCCGGTAAAATGGAGTTTTGACAACTTCGAGCAAGTGCTTACTCGCGGCGGTTACTGGGACGCATTGAAGAATTCGGCAATCATAACCGTGATAGCGACATTCGGCACGATGGCAATCAACACAATTTTGGCCTATTTTCTTGGCAGAAACCAGCACAAAAAATTCTTCAACTTTGCATATTATTTCTTTATTATCGGTATTTTCATTCCTTTTCAGGTTGTTATGATCCCGCTGGTCATTCTGGGTAAGGGTTTGGGAATGCTGAATCTGCAGGGACTTATCTGCATGCACATCGCGCTGTCTTTCCCGACCAACGTATTTCTGATGACAGGCTTTGTGAAAGGAGTGCCGCGAGACGTGGATGAGGCAGCGATGATTGACGGCTGCGGACCGATCCGCACCTTCTATCAGATCATTATGCCGATGATGTCGCCGATTATTGCGACAACCTTGGTGCTGACGGTTCTGGGCGTGTGGAATGATTTTACTCTGCCGCTGGTCGTCCTGCAGAAAGATAAGACCCTGCCGCTGTTCATCTACAATTACCGAACCAAGTACATTACGAATTTCAACCTGGCATTTGCAGCCTACACGCTTTCCATGATTCCTCCAATGGTGGTATATCTTTTCTGTCAGAAGTATATCATCAAAGGTCTGGCATCGGGTGCTGTCAAAGGATAAGTAGGAATTTCAGATTACTCAAAGTAACAGTTTGGATTGAATATCTATAAAGGTGCAGGAAATATAGCATTTCCGGGAGTTGTGACGGTTTGGACAATCGTTTCAGCTCCTGTTTTTTATTGTCCTCACAGTCTCGGGACATTACCACTCAAATATGCCGTGGCGGCCCGATTTTTTCTGAGTCTGCCGGCTGAAATTCAGTTCGAGGGATCTCTGGCATCCGATTGTGGGCAGAGGAGCAGAGAGCTGTGTGAAAAAACTGCCGGGCGAAGGGTGGAAATTTGCCGGCGGGGCTTGAGATTTTACGAAGAATATGGGAAAATAGAAAGGCTTTGCGGCCTCTTCCGCCGCGGTTCAGGAAAACTTGAGGAGAGTGGAACATGGAACAGAAACGAGGAAAATTTTCCGGTAAGATAGGCTTTATCTTTGCGGCGGCGGGTTCCGCCGTAGGCTTGGGGAATATCTGGAGGTTCCCCTACCTGGCTGCAAAATACGGCGGAGGGATCTTCCTGCTGGTGTACCTCATTTTGGTAGTGACCTTTGGTTTTGCTCTGATGGTGGCGGAGGTGGCCATCGGGCGCAAGACACAGCTGAGCGCAGTGGGGGCGTTCGGAAAGCTGAATCAGAAATTTTCATTCCTGGGTTATCTGGCGTCTGTCGTGCCGATGATCATCTTTCCCTATTATTGTGTGATCGGCGGCTGGGTGGTAAAATATCTCAGTGTTTATGTCAGCGGACAGGGTCTGGCGGCCGCCCAGGACGGCTTTTTTGAAGGATTTATCGGAAAACCCGTTGAACCCATTCTGTTTTTGGCTGTTTATGTGGGCATTACCGCACTGATCGTATTTTTAGGCGTGCAGAACGGGGTGGAAAAGGCCAGCAAAATTATGATGCCCGTACTGGCTGTTTTGGCGCTGGGCGTGGCGGTCTACTCCGTAACCAGGCCGGGTGCGCTGGATGGGGTGAAGTATTATCTGATTCCCGATTTCAGCCGGTTTTCCCCCATGACTGTGTTGGCTGCTATGGGGCAGCTGTTCTATTCCATGTCCCTGGCCATGGGCATTATGGTGACATACGGCTCCTATATGAAAAAGGAAGACGATCTGGAAAAGTCGGTCAAACAGATTGAACTGTTTGATACCGGCATGGCTTTTGTGGCCGGGATGATGATTGTCCCTGCGGTATTCGCCTTTTCCGGCGGGGATGAGGCTGCTCTGAATAAGGGAGCTGGCCTGATGTTCGTCACCCTGCCCAAAGTGTTTGCGGACGCTGGGACTTTGGGTTTGATCTTTGGCGGCGTATTTTTCGTTCTGGTGCTGTTCGCAGCGCTCACCTCCTCAGTTTCCCTGATGGAGACGGTGGTGTCCATCTTCCAGGACAAGTTTCACTGGAGCCGGAAATTTACCTGCACCCTGGTTATGGTGGGATGCCTTTTGCTGGCGCTGCCCTCCTCTCTGGGCTATGGCCTGCTCAGCTGGATTGCGCCGTTGGGTTTCTCTCTGCTGGACTTCTTCGATTTTATCAGCAACAGTGTGCTGATGCCCATTGTGGCCTTCCTGACCTGTATTTTCGTCGGATACATTGTTAAGACGAAGGCTGTGGAGGATGAGGTGAAGCTTTCCTCTCCGTTCAAGAGGGAAAAACTGTTCACCGTGGTGATCAAATACTTGGCCCCGGTTTGTATCGTGCTGATTCTGGTTACATCTGTGCTGGATGCTTTGGGCGTTATGAAAATCTAGGATCACCTTGCCTGGGCGGAGGAGGGCCACGGCAAAACGGAGGAACCGTTTACCTGGCTGAAAAGAGCGGGATCTTGTGGCGGAGCTCCGGAGCTTCAGGGGTCTGGCACGGTTTATAACCGGTGAGACAGGGGCATTGCAGAAGGGTATTCTGCAATGCCCCTGTCTATCTATTTTGAAAACGGGCGTATTCCGTCAGACCGGGACGGAACGGAAATGCCATTTCCTTTTATGCCTGTTTGTGGTATTATGGAGCAAAAGCGGGAAGGGGCGGCAATATGTCAATTAGGAGTACGGTGAAAGCCCTCCTGGTGGAAAATGGCAGGCTACTGTTAAACCAGTGCAGAACGGCGGACGGACAGACCTATTATGACCTGCCGGGCGGCGGCCAGCACCTCTATGAGACTATGGAGGAGGCGGTTGCACGGGAGGTGTTGGAGGAAACGGGTATCCCGGTTGAGGTGGAGCTGTTTGCCGGGCTGGTGGAGGAAATCACAACGGATCCAGCGCTCCGGGGGGAGTACCCGGAGTATTCGCACCGGGTACTCCATATCTTCCGGGTACGCAGGACCGGAGAAGCCCTTGGCTGCTGCTGCGAGAAAGACTTGGGGCAGGAGGGTTCGGTCTGGGTGACGCCGGAGGAAGCGGATCAGCTGCCTCTGCGGCCTCAAAATCTGCGCGGGCATATATCGGAGCTGCTGTCTTCCGGATCCGCCGCTTTTTGGGGCACTGTGAAGCGGTAACAGAATGATCTTGCCTTTCAGGGAAGCCGTATGGAACGTTCCGGCGGACGGAATCAAACTACAGAAAAAGGAACCGTGAGTTTGGCATCCTCTTTTTTCACAGGGTGTGCGGACTTGGCGTGTACGGGTGTTTTTATGAAAACAGAACGGAAGTATCCCTCAGTGAGGATAGACGCACGGGGAACCAAGAAGGCTCAGGGCGGGCATCCCTGGGTGTTTGATAACGAAATTACAGAACAAGAAGGCGTTCCGGAGGACGGCGGGCTGTGCGATGTGCTGAGCCATAAGGGCCGGTATCTGGGAACGGGGTATTACAACGGTCATTCCAAAATACGGGTGCGGATGATTTCCAACAATGCCAACGATACGTTCGGCGAGGAATTTTACCGCCGGCGCCTCCAGTATGCCTGGGAGTACCGGAAAACCGTCATGGGGCCTGATGCGGAAAACTGCCGGCTGATTTTCGGGGAAGCGGACCATTTCCCGGGCCTGACCGTAGACCGGTTTGGAGAGGTTCTTGTGACGCAGACGCTGTCCCTGGGGATCGAGCGGATCAAGTCGATGCTGTTCCCCTTGATGGTACGGATATTGGAGGAAGACGGCCAGAGGATTTCCGGTATCTTTGAACGCAATGATGTGAAGCTTCGGGAACTGGAGGGCATGGAACAGGGCAAGGGCTGGTTCCCGCTGGCAGGGAAGGAGTTCCCTTCTGAAGCGTGGACAGAGATCGAGGAAAACGGAATCAGATACCTGGTGGATTTCGAGAACGGACAGAAGACGGGGTTCTTTCTGGATCAGAAATATAACCGGGCGGCTGCAGCCCGGCTGGCGCCCGGCAGGAATGTGCTGGACTGTTTTACCCATACAGGATCCTTTGGACTCAATTGTGCGAAAGCCGGAGCAAAGCATGTCTGCTCGGTGGACGTCTCCGAGTCCGCCATAGCCTGCGCAGCGGAAAACGCACGGCGCAACGGCCTCTCAAACGTTGTGGAGTATAAGGCGGCCAATGTGTTTGACCTGCTTCCTGGGCTGAGGAATGGGGAGTATGACTATATCATCTTAGATCCCCCCGCTTTTACCAAGTCCGGAAAGACTGTGGACAGTGCGGAGAGAGGCTATAAGGAGATCAATTACCGGGCCATGAAAGCCCTGCCCCGGGGTGGATACCTTGCCACCTGCTCCTGTTCCCATTTTATGGCGGACGGCAGGTTCCGCGGCATGCTGAAAAGCGCTGCGGCGGATGCCGGCGTGGAACTGAGGCTGATTGAGGCCCGGCAGCAGGGGCCGGATCATCCGGTGCTTTGGAATGTTCCAGAGACGGATTATCTGAAATTTTACCTGTTTCAGGTTGTTTGACCATCGTGCGGAAACCACCTGAACAGAGAGTACAGCGGCGGCGGGAAGACGCGGAGGAGAGAAAGAATGCCTGTCTATTATTGCAAAAAATGCGGATTCACATTTAAGCGGGAGGGGAAGGTGGAAAGCTGCCCAGACTGCGGAAAGCCGGACGTGCGGCCTGCCCTGGAGCAGGAAATCGCAGAGTTCTACCGGAACCAGGAGGCAAAATAGCTTTAAAAAAGGTTGTCTGGAGGTGTAAAAAATGCAGTCGTTTGTACAGGACCGCTATTTTCGGGAGCATGTACGGGGGAGAGAGAATCCCAGGGTCACGGCGTGGTTTTTCCACGCCTATGTTTCCCATATAACAGCCCCGCCCGTGCTGCGGGAGGCCAGAGCGCTGGCCGCTTTTTGGGATAAGGCCGATATTTTGGCCTACCCTCAAGAGCTGGTGGTGGGGAGCCTTTTTGCCGCTGAGGTGGCTTGGTTCCATTATGGAGACGGAGTGGTGCTGGACAGAAAGCGGCTGGAGGAATATGTCCGGCAGAATGGGCTGGACGCCCAAGCCTATGGGGAAATGGCGGACCGGGTGGAGAAGGCCTGCTATCAAAATCCCTATCAGCCGGGGTTCCGTTCGGATCGCTTCACAGAGGAACAGAAGCGTTCGCTCTATTCCACTGCGGCTACCTCCACCTGGTTCGGCGGCCATATGGCCATGGACTACGAAAAAATTCTGAAGGTGGGGCTCGGTGGTTACCGAAAGGAGCTTGCCCTTGAGAAGGGATCGCATCCGGAAGCAAAGGAGTTTTATGAAGCGCTGGAGGTAACCCTATCCGCCTTTCAGAGGCTCATCCTGCGTACGGCACTGGTCTGTGAGCAGCTGGCCTCCTGCCAGGAAGAGGATGTGCTCCGGGAGAATATGGAGCGGGCTGCTCTGACTTTGCGGGCCGTTGCAGAGGAACCGCCCGCCGGTTTCCGGGAAGCCCTGCAGCTGGTGGTAATGGTACATCTCTGCTCCAACGCCGACAGCTTCGGCAGGTTTGACAAGTACCTTTTCCCCTTTTTCCAGCGGGATCTGGAACAGGGCAGGCTGACGGAGGAGGAAGCGCTGGATCTTCTCCAAAGCCTGATAATCAAGGTGGAGCAGCTGGATCAGATTCAGAACATGACTCTGGGCGGCGTGCTTCCGGACGGCAGCGGAAATTATACCCGGCTGACCGAGCTGATGCTGAAGGCGGTTTCCAATATGGGATATAAGGGACCCAATTTGGCGCTGCGGGTGCACCCTTCCATGCCGCAGCATTTTTGGCCTCTCATCACCTCCTGCCTTGCCACAGGGAAGGGCCTGCCGGCACTTTACAACGATGAGGAAGCGATTCCTGCGCTCCAGCGGGGAGGCTACCCGCTGGAACTGGCGAGAGATTACTGCCTGGGAGGCTGCAGTCAGATCATGTTTGGTGGCCGCAGCCAATTCCTCAATGATATCGGGCTGATGAACGTGGCAAAGATTTTTGAGCTTACCCTGCATAACGGCAGGGATGTTCTGGATGGAGGAAAGCAGATTTCTCCAGCCACCGGAGAGGCGTGGGATTTTCCGGATTTTGACAGCCTGTACCGGGCGTTTTTGAGGCAGCTGGAGTATTTTATCCCGCTGGAGGCGGAGATCAATACGCTGGATGTGCTGGAACGAGGCAAAAAGGAAGGATATGCGTTCCGTTCCCTGTTTACCAGGGGCTGCATCGAATCGGGAAAGGGAATTTATGAGGGCGGTCCGCTCTATCAGAATGTCCAGTTGGAATGCATCGGCATCACAAATACGGCAGATTCCCTCTATGCGGTAAAAAAAGCGGTGTACCAGGAAAAGAGACTCACCCTGGCGGAATTGGTGGAAATACTGGACAATAATTTTGAGGGGCAGGAGGAACTCAGAGATTATCTGCGGGGGTTGGATAAATTCGGAAACGACCGGGAAGAGGTGGACTCCCTCCGGATGGAAATCACCCGTTTTCTCTTTGATGGGCTGCGCGGGCAGAAGGGCCCCTTTGGCGGACGCTATATCCCCGGCGAGGTGATTTTTACAGCGCATGAGCTCTGCGGCGCCCATGTGGGCGCAACGCCGGACGGCAGGCTGCGGGGCGAGGTGCTGGCCGATTCTGCCGGAAGCAGCCAGGGGATGAACCGGAACGGCCCTACAGCGCTGCTGAATTCCGTGAGGAAGCTCCCCACGGAGGAGATGGTGACCAGCATAGTAGTCAATCTCAAGTTTCACCGCGCTTTTTTCGAAAAGCACCAGGAGGAGGCAGCCGCCCTGCTCCGCGCCTATTTCAGGGGAGGCGGCCAGCAGGTGCAGGTCAATGTCTGCGACAAGGAAGAGCTGAAGGATGCGGTGCTTCATCCGGAACGCCACCAGGATCTGATTGTGCGGGTCGGCGGCTACAGCGATTATTTTGTCCGGCTGAGTCCTGCCCTGCAGCAGGAGATCATCCTGAGAAGCGAATCGGTGGTCTGAGCTTCCAGAAGGGCGGGCCGGCTTGAGCAGGATCCGCGTTATCAGGGATAAAAAAGATCTGCGGAAAGAGGGAAAGCCTGTGCGGCAGAGCAGCATTGCCCTTTCCCTCTGCCGTGCTGCGCAGTCGGATGCTTTTTCCTCGTTTGGCAAGCTGAAAGCGGAAAAGGAAGAGATGGCGAATTAAGGGGGAAAGCTGTATGGATCAAATGGCGGCGGCGAATATTGCGCTGGATGTGGTCAGCATTATTTTATCGCTGCTCCCCGTCGTGTACCTGCTGGGCAATCACCGATACCGTCAGGAGCGGTCAAACCGATACTTTCTGGGCGTGTGCGTTTCCAACCTGCTCATGATTGTGGGGGATTTACCGGACTGGCTCATACAGGATGCTTCCGGGCCGCTGAGGAAAATTGTGCTGACCCTGTCCTCGGCGTTGTTTTATACCGCCTCCGCCTTTGTGCTGTATTTTTTCGGCCGCTATATACTCGAGTACCTGCAGGTTGCCGGCCGAACCGGAAAACGGTATTTGGCGGCGATTACGGCTGTGTGCGGCGTGCAGATTTTCTTTGCCCTTATCAGCCCCTTCAGCGGCTCCATTTTTTATGTGGCGGATGACGGTTACCAGCGCGGCAGCCTGTTCTTCATTTCCCAGCTGGTCCCGCTGTTTTGTTATCTTCTTTTTACCGCCCTGGTGATCCTATACCGGAAACGGCTGGCATGGCAGGAAATCGTCTTTTTTCTGCTGTATATTTTCGTGCCGCTGGGCGGCGGAGCGACGCAAATGTTCCTGCGCGGCGTAGCCGTGGTCAATATCGGCGTGGCGCTGGCGCTGCTGTTTATTCTGGTCAACATCCAGTTTGAACATGAACTATTGCTCAAGCGGCAGGAGAAGGAGCTGGCAGAGCAGCGCATCGACATGATGCTTTCCCAGATCCAGCCGCATTTTCTCTACAATACCCTCACGACGATCCGCCAGCTTTGCGACGTGGACCCTCAGAAAGCGAAAGCGGCCATCCGGGATTTTTCCCTGTTCCTGCGGGGCAACATGGATTCTCTCAAAAGCAAGGCGCCCATTCCTTTCGAGCAGGAGCTTTCTCACGTGGAACACTATTTGGCACTGGAACAGCAACGGTTTCAGGAAAGGCTTCATGTGGTGTATGAGATTGCCGCACGGGATTTTTCCATCCCGCCGCTGACGATGCAGCCCATTGTGGAGAACGCTGTGCATCATGGCGTTCTCAAACGGGAAGAGGGCGGCACGGTCACAGTGAAAACGGAGGAGACGTCAGACGCTTACCTTGTCACCGTGAGTGACGACGGCGTGGGATTCCGGCCGGATATGCGTCCCCCGGACGATGGACGAACCCATATCGGCATTGAGAATGTCCGGGGAAGGCTTTCTGCATTGTGCGGGGGTACGCTCACCCTGCACAGCGAGGCAGGCGTGGGGACCACTGCCCTCCTCGCGATTCCGAAGAGGGAGGGAACGCCATGAATTATATTGCTGTGGATGATGAGCCGTACGCGCTGAAGGATCTGGAAGAAGAACTGCAAAGGGCCGCGCCAAACGCGGTGCTCCACAGCTTCACCCTGCCTGGCAAGGCGCTGGAATATGCCAGGTCAAACCCGGTGGACGCGGCGTTTTTAGATATTGAGCTGGGCAGCGCAAACGGCCTCGTGCTTGCCAAACAGCTCAAGGACCTTCAGTCCCGGATTCAAATCATCTTTGTCACCAGCCACGAGCAGTACGCGGTGAAGGCCTTCGAGCTGCACGCCACCGGCTACCTGATGAAGCCCGTTACGGCGGAGGATATCCGCCGTGAGCTGACATTCCTTTATAAAGACTCTGGACGGGATAAACGGGTGCGGGTGCAGACTTTCGGCGGGTTCGACGTATTTGTGGACGGAAAACCTCTGGAGTTCAAGCGCTCTAAGTCCAAGGAGCTGCTGGCCTATCTGATCGACCGTCATGGGGCGAACGTCACCACTGGAGAACTCTGTGCGGCGCTGTGGGAGGATGAGATGGGCGGAGCCGGGCAGAAGAGCTACCTGCGCACCCTCCTGTCCGATTTGAGAGCATCGCTGCGCCGTGCCGGGGCGGGGGAGATCCTGCGGAAGGGATTTGACAGCGTGGCGATTGTCCCCGAGCTGCTGGACTGCGACAGCTATCGGTTTCTGGAGGGCGATCTGCAGGCGGTCAACAGTTACCGGCACGACTATCTGCCAGCCTATAGCTGGGCGGAATTTTCCGTAGCGGCGCTGGAAGAACGACTGTAAAATAATTTTTGAAAGCGGCCCGGTTTTTTCTGAAACCGGGTCCTTTTTTGTTGCGGGTTTGTTGCGCATCGGCTGCTATACTAAAAGAGAAAATGGGGAAGGTCTGCACCTCTGTGTCCGGCGCAGACAAACCGAAGAAAAAGGCAAGGGGCATGCCCCTTGTTTCCTTGGGGGGGTTCCCCAAGGAGAGGCAGCTGATAGAAGCCTGAACAGGAGGGACAGAGATGAAACGAAGAATACTCTCATTGCTGCTGTCCGTTGTGATGGTAATCACAATGGCGCCCACCGCGGCGATGGCAGCCCAGAAGGAGACGGGAGAGGCCGCGGAAAGTTCCGGATTCACAGATGTATCCGGAGAGGATTGGTTCTATGGCTACGTGGTTCAGGCCGTGGAGAAGAAGCTGTTTGGAGGGGTTGGGGAAGACCGGTTTGACCCCAGCGGTACAATGAGCCGGGCCATGTTTGTTACAGTGGTCGGCCGTATGGCGGGGGTGGATACAAGCCTTTACAGTGGGAACGGAGGTTACAGTGATGTGACAGCCGGAAGCTGGTATGCACCCTATGTGGTGTGGGCTTCGGAAAATAAGGTGGCCCAGGGCTACGGAGGCGGCAAGTTCGGCCCCAACGACGCTGTGACCCGTGAGCAGATGGCGGCGATGCTGCTGCGCTGGGCGACGGCTGCGGGCATCCAGCTGAAGGAATCTGCCGGCGGAACGGAACCTAAGGATTTGGCCGCCGTATCCGTTTGGGCAAAGGAAACCATCCTTGTCCTGTGGAGGGCAGGACTGCTTCAGGGGGATGAGAACGGAAAGGTGAATCCGGCCGCAAACGCCACACGTGCGGAATGCGCGGCCTTCTGCGTGCGTGCGGACGACGCGGTGGACGCTTACTATACGGAGGCGGGGATTCCCCGGCCCGGACATCCGTCGGAGGGCGGAAGCACAACCTATTATGCCGTTACCTTTGAGACCAAGGGAGGAAGCGAACTTTCTCCTCAGAGCCTGCCAAGCGGCACCGCGCTGGGCAATCTTCCCTCGCCCTACAAGGCGGGAGAGATTTTCCTGGGCTGGTATTATGATGAGGAATTGAACCAGGCGGTGGCGAGCAGCGACAGGCTGACTGGTTCGCTGACCCTGTATGCCAAGTATGAGAAGGCCGGAGAGATCCAGGAGAACGGCTCGGCCCGTTTTACCGCGGCTATGGATGTGGAGCCGGGCTTCACGATCGCGGTCAAAAGTGCGGAGAGCCAGAGTGCGGAGGCGGTCAAAGCCCTCATCACGGCCAAAAACCTGAGCACGGATACCGAGGGAGATATTGTTACTGTTAAGGGCGAGAACGGGAGTTTTACCATTTCGAGCGCGGATAAAAGCGGATTTGAACCCGGTTCTGCCTACAAGCTCACCCTGAACGATGACGATCTTACTTTCGACGGTCAGCCCGCGTCCGTCCGGGAGTACAACTTTACGGTCAAGCGGGAAGACGAGGCCATGGACCTTGTCCTTTCCGAAGGTCTCAAATACATACCCGCGGGAAATATTTCCGATGTCACCGAGGACGGCGAAAGCGTGGAAAGCCTGGACGCGGCGCTGCTGACCGTGGGCAAAAACGAAGACGGCACCACCGAGGCGATCAAGAAAAAGATCACCGGAACCTTCCAGTATTCGGGCGGCGAGACCCTCAAGGAGGGCGATACGGTGGCGGTGTACGAAGGCATGCACCCTGACCGGCGCAAACCTGACGGGCAGACCAATGCGCTGGATGACGCGGATGCCAACCCGGAGAAAAACGCAGCCATCTCCTATGTGAAGATTACGAAGATAGAGAGCGGCGCCTGCAGCTATGAGAGCGCCGAGGTGGACGACGTGCTCTTCACCCCGGATGTACTGCCCGTGCCGGAGGACGCGGATCTGGACGGTGAGCCAAACAATGACTCCATTACCGTCGGGAAATCCGTAATGACCTATACGGACGATCGGTATGCAGAAATGGGTCTGGATTCCCAGACGACGATCGACGTGGGCGACTATATCGCGTTCTATTCCGGAGACTTTGAGGAGGAGTCCGGAAATGGGGAAAGCAGCTCTGAAGTGACAGGCTATGGACGGATTACTTCTGTGGGAACAGAGGAAAACGGCAACTATGTGATTGGGTATGAGGAGGTCGAAGAGGAAGAGGTCCTGGCCGCAATGGACGTGTACGAGACCGATAACATCAGCGGCGAGGCGCTGTTGGAGGACGTGGACCGAACCGAGCTGGAAAACAGCATCGCCCGGCAGGCGGAGAACAGCGGCTTTGTGGAGGAAGCCAGCCAATTCCTCGCCGACACGGCGCTGCAGACCGATTCCTTTTCAGAATTTGACTCCGACCTTTCCATGACCGCCTTCTCCGTGACCGGCGGCGAGGGCCTGCCGCTGCGGCAAAACGGCCTGCTCCGCGGGGCGAACGGAGAAAATTGGAAGGTCGAAATTACGAAAAAAAGCGTGAATGCTTCCATCGGCACAAAACTTCAGCATTTTAAGGGGCTTTCCGGCGTGCGTGCGGAGCTCACCGTGGGAATCGAAATTACGGTCACCAGCCCGGCCGGCGGGGAGATCGTGATGAACGTGATGGGAACCTTCCAGCAGGAAGTGCGCATCGCGGTCAACGTCTCGGGCGGCGCGGATTGGAAGTGGAAATGGAAAATATTTCCCTATATCAGCGACTATCACGCCGCTGTTTCCGCCGACCTGTACGACTATACCGGCATTGAGGTGAAGGCCACCGTCACTTCCGGCGATAAGACCGAGGATATCAGCGAGCAGATGAAGACGCTGCTGGAACAGGGCGGGGACAGCAGCATGTCCGCCGCTCTCCAGAAACGCTACCAGGAAATGCTGAATACGCAAACTGAGTGGGTGGACCTGTTCACACAGCCGATTTTCAACCAGCGGTTCAACGTGGCGCTGATTTTCACGGTGGAGTTTTCCGTGGATTTCGTGGTGAGCGCCGACGTGAACATTTCGCTGGGCTGCAAATTCGAGTATGAGAACGCCAAACGCTATGTTTACAACATCAAGCTGTTCTCCGGCACGGTTACCAGCGATACCATTGACCTGGTGGAGGAGCGTTACGAATTCGAATTCTACGTCATGGGCACGCTGGGCCTGAAAGCCGGGATACGGGCGGAGATCAGCCTCAGCCTGATCACAAAAAGCGTGGCCTATGTGGCGGTGACCGCCGAGGCGGGCGCTTACGTCAAGCTGTGGGGCTATTTCTACTACAGGCTGGTACATACCGCGTCTGCAGGGACGGACAAGGGCGCGGCGGGCGCCCTGCTGCTGGAAGTGGGGGCCTATCTGGAGATCACCTTCACCGCCTCGGCTATCGGCGGCCGGTATTCCTATCATCCGACGCTGTACGACAACGAATGGCCGCTGTGGTCGGCGGGCACGCAGCAAAACGTGACAGGCTTCAGCTATGCCCAGTCGGAAGCGCCCAAGGTGGCGCTGAAAAAGTATTATACCACTTACAGCCTGCCGGACAGCATATTCAGCATGGACGGCATGGATCTGAAAACCGGCAGAGTCACAAGCCGGACATATTCCGCCGATGATTTTACCATCACCATAACAAATCCCGCGTTCACGTATCAGGACGGCATTGTGACCGTGAATCCCGGCGACCAGCCCAGGCAGGACGGCGAAATGATCATCACCTGGAAGGGCCAGCCGCTGGCTTTCTCCTCTGCGCCCATCAAGCGCACCATCAGCCTGCACTGGGATAACCTGAAGGATGGCTACTATATCGCCTTCAATTCCAACGGCGGCAGCGCCGTGGGGATGATCACCAAGGCCTACGGGGCGGCGGTGACCGCGCCTTCAAATCCCACCCGGCTGGGCTATGTGTTCGGAGGATGGTATCAGGATGATCAGCTGCAGACAGCGTACACCATTCCTGCTACCATGCCCAACGAGGATGTGCAGGTCTACGCCAAGTGGACGCCCGCCACGGACACGAAGTACACCGTGGAGCATTACAAGCAGGAGCTGAACGGCGCTTATGCCCTGGCGGAGAGCGAACCGCTGCAGGGCACCACCGAAACCACGGTGACGCCCACAGTCAAAACCTACACCGGCTTCGATTCACCTGCGGCGCAGAACGTGCAGATCCTGCCGGACGGCAGCGCCCTGGTGCGGTACTATTACCCGCGGAAGAGTTATACCGTCACGTTTCAATCGGGTATTTCGGACATTGAAGACGTTACCAGCACCTTCAAATACGAGGCCGCCATCCTCGCCCCGGGCTTTGCCACAGCGGGATATACCTTTGGCGGATGGGGGACGGGGCTGCCCCAAACCATGCCCGCGGAGGATCTCACCGTTACCGCAAGCTGGACTCCATCCGACGATACCCCCTACCGGGTGGAGCATTATGTCCAGCGGCCAGACGGAACAAGTTACGAGCTGAAACCGGTCGTCAATCAAATAGGTGCAACGAACGGCACGTTGACGCTTTCGGCTCTGTATGATGAGAGCTTCCTCGTTCCCGGCGGTATCTCGTACGACCATGCCACTGTGGAGGGGAAGACCGTTTCCACCGCCGATATCCTGGCGGACGGCTCGCTGGTCGTCAAGCTCTACTACATCCGCAATGAACATGTGCTGACCTGGCACTTCAACGGCGGCACCACCGAAGACGCCTACACACAAAAGAGCATATACGGCAGCACGATCACCGCACCCGCCAATGTTATCCGTACGGGCTACGATTTCATGGGCTGGTACACAGACGAACAGTGCATGACGCCGCTTCTCTCCTCCGCTACCATACCCACGGCGGATATGGATATTTACGCCAAGTGGGAGGCGCGGAGAGACACCGTTTATACCGTGGAATACTATCAGCAGAACGTTGATGATGACGGTTATACATTGGTGGCGGGGGACACGCAATCCCTGCAGGGAACCACCGACACAAAGACGGAAAGCTTTGCAGACGAAGATAAATACGAATTTTTCACCCTCAATCCGTCGGCGGGCGGCTATCTTGCCTCTGGAACTATCGCTGGCGATGGTTCGCTGGTGCTGAAGCTGTACTATGACAGGAACAGCTTCACGGTAGACTATTCCGTGGATGGGATATCCTATGACAACCAGCAGACCTATCGTTACGGAAAAATGGTCGTCTTTCCCCAAGAGCCGACAAAGGAAGGGTATAACTTCGGCGGTTGGCAGCTGGAAGGCAGCGACTTTAACGGTGTGATGCCTGGGAAAAATATCACACTGGAGGCAGTATGGCTCGCCGAAACGGAATATGCTTATACCGTAGAGTACTATAAAGAGAGTTTGGCTGGCAGTCAGGATTTTGTAGAGAGAGAAACCCTGACAGGCGAGTTCGATTCGAGCATTACGGTGAGGCCCTCAAAGGAATATGAGGGATTCACAGAGCCCGGGACACAGGAAGTAACGATCAAGAAAGACTTGACCATCAGGTTCGAGTACACACGCAACAGCTATAACCTTACCTGGGAGCTGAACGGCGGCACGGCCTCCAACGAATATACATACGGTACCACGAAGTACGGAGCGCCCATCACCGTGCCCAGCCCGAACAAAACCGGCTATACCTTCGACGGCTGGGATAAAACAGCGATCTCTGCAATGCCTGCTGAAGACCAGAGCTTCTCTGCACGGTGGAAGATCAACCAATATACCATCAGCTTTGACGCCAAGGGCGGAAGCTCTGTGAGTTCTATTACGCAGGACTATGCCACCCCAGTCAGCCAGCCCTCGGCCCCAACATACAGAGGCTATACCTTCGAGGGATGGTACAGCGACGAGACGCTTGAGGCCAAGTACATATTCGGAGCCATGCCCGCGCAGAACATCACTCTGTATGCCAAATGGAAAGCGGTGGACTACGCTATCACCTATTATCTGAATGAGGGAAGCTTAACGGGAGAGAAGACCACTTACATCGTTACAGACAGCTTCACACTTCCTGCGCCTACCAAAACCGGCAATACTTTTGCCGGCTGGTGTACGAGTTCGGCGCTGACAGATCCCAATTTAGATGTCAGCATCACAGATGAGACGGGCGATAAGGAATTTTGGGCGAAGTGGACGGTCAACCAGTACACGATCACCTTTGTGTCCAACAGTGAGCTCTCGGTGGATGCTATCACGCAGGATTATGGTACGCCTGTTACCGCGCCCGAACCCACACGCAGCCACTATACCTTTGACAAGTGGTACAGTGACAGCAGTTTAACTACGCCGTACACCTTCGCCACGATGCCAGCACAAAGTATTACCCTGTATGCCAAATGGACGCCGGTTACGTATACCATTACCTACAACTTGAATCAAGGAGCGTTGAGCGGCTCGGACAGCAACCCCACCGCTTACACGGTGGAGAGCGACAGCATCACGCTCAAAAATCCCACAAGGACCGGCTACACCTTCGCAGGCTGGATGAATACGAGTACGTCTAAAACGGTCACCACTATCCCCAAGGGCAGCACGGGAAACATGAGCCTTACCGCACAGTGGAATACGGTTCCCTATACTATCAGCTATAATGTCGACGGCGGCACTCCTCTGGAAAATCCCCCGGCCAGCTATACCGTGGAAACTGAAACCTTTACACTTCCACAGCCTAAGAAAGAGGGGTACAATTTTACCGGCTGGACGGGAAGCAACGGGACCACGGCACAAACGGAGGTTACCATCGTAAAGGGCAATACCGGAAACAAGGAATACAAGGCCAACTGGAAACCGATCACCTATACCCTCAAACTGGCCGACACGGTAAGTAAGAATGCCGATGGCCGTGCGGATCTGTACCAAAAATTTGGCGGCAGTGGCATGACCGTAAGCTATGACCAATCGGTCAGCATTACCAATATTACTGGTCTTACCGGATTTACGACCAGTAAGGGGAATATTGGAACTACTTTTATGAATTTGACAGAAAACCAGGGTGAGACGGTTATCTTGACACCTGTGTGGAAGACAGATGCGATTTACTCACATTCGCAATGGGCTGCGATATGGGACAATTTGTCCGGAAACTACAAGCTTGGCGCGGATTTGGATCTGCAAAATGAAACGATCACTCGGATTGGCAATGGCACAGAGCAGCCATTCACAGGGCAGATCGATGGTCAAAATCATACTATCCGCAATTTTAAAACGAATACGGGACTTTTTGATGTGCTTGCCGAAGAGGCCAGCGTGATGAATCTCATTATAGAAAATGAGGTGACAGGATACTGGGCTTCTGGTGCCGTGGCACAGAGAGTTGAAAAAGGTAATGTGAGAATCACCGGCGTAACGGTGAAAGGCTGTACAATCGGAGCTTCAACAGGGGGCGGTTTAATTGGTGATATAGGCAGAATTGACGGCGGTGATGCAGCAAACTTAGCTATCAGCGGCTGTACCATTGACAGCACAGTGAAATGGATTGAATATGGAGGTAGTTCGGAGAGAACATGGGGCGCTTTTGTCGGCAGGGTAAATACAAATTCAAGTGTAAGTGCAGCCAATATCACAAATAAGACCAGCCTTCAAAAGTGTGGTCAGTTGAGCGGAGACTGGAGAGAATTAAGCGATCCGCCGGTTGTACTTCCCTCGTAACCGTTGACCCATTCCTCGCGACAAGGTTACGTTGCAAAACGAGCGAAAAAAGGAACGAGGTTTGGAAACCCTTTCGGGCTCCAAACCTCATCTTTCGCTTTATTCTTCATTTGTGTAGAAAAAAAGAAAGCAAAACCAATATTAAGTGTTTGAGCGTCATGGGTAACTGATTTTTGCAATAGATACGGCGGGCAGTGAACCCTTCGTAAAACACTTTGTAGTGCAGTTCTCGGCTTGCTTCCCCATAGAATTGAATTTGAACCGCCGCCGGCCAAGGATATCCTTGGCCGGCGGTTTTTCCGTTTTCAAGCAGGAAAAGCCTGCACGGGAGGGAGGTTCGGGGAAAGGAGCGTTTGCAATTGGAAAGAAAACTTGCTATGATAAAGAAAAAAGAACCGGAGGCTAGGCATGAAATCTATCGACAGTTTTTCCTACAAATTGGGCGCGGCAGACTGTTTCTGTGAAATGGTGCGTGCGGGAGTAAAAAAAATCGCCCTGGCCCATCCCTGCGACAGCCGGGAGGAGCGGGACGGCTTTCTGCCGGAGTTTCGGAAGCTGTGTGAGGAATATGGCGTAAAACTGTACTGTGAGGATGAGGGTTTTCTCACCGACCTGTTCCCTGCAGCCCTGAATAAAGACAGGTTCAACGTGATCTTCTATCAGGAAGACGCTGTTCTGCAGGAATACCTTGCCCTGAAGGAGGAAAAAAGAAAAGCCAGAGAGACGGGGGCCTATACCCCGGAAAAGCGGCGGGAGATCGCCTGGCGCTACGGTAAGCTGCTCTCCTATACGGACGAGGGCATCGAACGGCTGCTGGCGGCCAACCGGGACAGGGAGGATTAAACAATTCCGTACAGAAAGAAGGAGATTCAGGATGTCGATGACGATAAACCGCCAGCTGCCCCTGCCGTCCGAACTTAAGGCAGAGTATCCCCTGTCCCCGGGGGTGAAGGCGCTCAAGGCGGCAAGGGACCGGGAAATCCGTGAGGTGTTCGAGGGGGAATCCCACAAGTTTCTGGTGATTGTGGGCCCCTGCTCTGCCGATCTGGAGGATGCGGTTCTGGACTACGTGACAAAGCTCGCCGGAATTCAGGAACGGGTGAAGGAGAAGCTGGTGCTCATCCCCCGGGTGTACACCAACAAGCCCCGCACCACGGGAGAGGGCTACAAGGGCATGCTGCATCAGCCCTCCCCGGATAAGGCGCCCGATCTGCTGGGCGGTATCATCGCAATCCGGAAAATGCACATCCGGGTGATGGAGGAATGCGGGCTGACCTCTGCCGATGAGATGCTGTATCCGGAGAACCGGAGCTATCTGGATGACCTGCTGTCCTATGAGGCGGTGGGCGCACGCTCCGTGGAAAACCAGCAGCACCGGCTGACCGCCAGCGGGATGGACATCCCCGTAGGCATGAAGAATCCAACCAGCGGCGACCTTTCCGTGATGCTCAACTCCGTCCAGGCGGCCCAGGCCTCCCACACTTTTCTGTACCGGGGCTGCGATGTGACCACCAGCGGAAACCCTCTGGCCCATACCATTCTGCGGGGCGGTGTGGATAAATACGGCATCTGCGTGCCCAATTATCATTATGAGGATCTCATGCGGCTTTGGGAGTTATACGGGAAGCGGGAGCTGGAGAATCCCGCGGCAATCGTGGATGCGAACCACTCCAATTCCAACAAAAAGTACAGGGAGCAGATCCGCATTGTCAGCGAGGTGCTCCACAGCCGGAACTATAATCCGGAGGTGAAGGCCCTTGTCAAGGGCGTGATGATAGAGAGCTATCTGGAAGAGGGCAACCAGGAGATCGACTGCCGGCGGGTGTATGGAAAATCCATCACAGACCCCTGCCTGGGCTGGAAGGATACGGAAAGGCTGCTCCTTTCCATAGCGGAAAAATGCTGAGCGGCGGAGATAAGGAGGGAATCATGGAAGCGGATCAGAGGGCATTATGGTATTATCCCGAGGATAAGACGGAACCGGTCATCACTGCCGCCCGGCAGATTGTCAGTAAATATGGAAGCGACGGATGGCGGAAGCTTCCGCCGAAAGCGGTGGTCTTTTGTATGGGGAAGGGCCTGCCCATCCTGGAGGCGAATTTCTCCACAGAACAGCTTTTAGAGACCCTGCCGGGCTTCATCTCTCATTCCAAGGTGTTGGGGCTGCGGGGGCAGGACCAGGTCTGCTATGTCCATGGCGGCTATGGAAGCCCCCAGATTACCTGCACGGTGGAAACCCTTTGCGCCATGGGTGTGGAGGAATTCCTGCTCATTGGCCTTTGCGGGGTGTTCGGGGAAGGAATTCAGGTGGGAGATGTGCTGCTCCCCGAGAAGATTTGGAGTGAGGAAGGGGCGTCCCGGCACTATGTGCAGAATCCAGGTTTTGCAAAAGTGAACAGCTCAGAGGACGCTGAGCGGCTGACCGCTTTCTTTTCAGCGAGGGGCCTTGCCGTCAGGAGGGCGAATACCGTCACTACGGACGCCGTGTTCCGCCAGACCTATTTTAAGGAAACCCTGTGGCGGGAGATGGGCTGTGTGGGCGTGGATATGGAGGCCTCTGCCTTTGTGAATGTCTGCAACTATTATGGGAAGAAAAACACGGTGCTGCTGCTGGCCTCGGATAAGCATCCGCTTTCGCCGGAAGAGCCTGCCTGGGAATGGGGCGGCGAGAGGTTTGGGGAGCTGACGGAACGCTTTGTCTGTGCCGGAATCACCTATGTTCCTGCAACCATATCATAAAAGCCTTTTTTGGAGGGGACCGCCATGAAGGAACGTGTGTACAATAAGCTGGTACGGGACAACATTCCCGACATCATCCGGGAAAGCGGGGAGACGCCGGTTATCCGTACGCTGGAGGACGAGGAATTCCGGGAATGCCTGGGCTGCAAGCTCCGGGAAGAGGTAGAGGAATTTTTGGAGGAGAGCAGCCTGGATGAACTCAGCGATATTTTGGAGGTGCTGGAGGCGCTGGCCAATCTGGAAGGCTGGACAGACGGGGAAATCCAACGCACCTGCCGGAACAAGGCGGAGAGCCGCGGCGTATTCCGGGAACGCATTTTCCTGGAGAAGGTGATTGAGTAGGCGCTTACCGCGGCTGGCTGGGCGGCAGAAAAGCCCCGGCACAGCATAAATCCAGGCAGCCGGTTCATGGAACGGGCTTTTGAAATCCGGACGAATGCCCTAAAGGGCTGACGAAGGCGCCAGTTTTTCCAGAATATCCCGGAATCGGGGTTCTTTTTGAAGGGGTTCAAAGGCGGGCGTCAGCTCCAGCGCCTTGGCCGCCATCCTCCTGGAGGAGTCCAGCTTTTCCGGAGACGTACGAAAGGACAGATGGGGAAAAATGGGGTGGCTGCTGTAGTCGGTGCGAAAAGCCAGCTTTTCCGCGTACTGCTCCAACCGGTCCACCGCCTCACGGGTTCTTCCCTGTTTCATCAGCAGGACGGCGGAATATTCCAATTCTCCGGAAACGTCCTCCAGATCGAACAGTTCTGCGAGGCGAAGACTGAGCCCGCACAGGAAAAGGGCGCGGTCCGTCCCGTCCCTTTCCTGGGAGAGAGAGGCCAGGGAGTGCAGGGCCAGGCTGGCGGAACGAAGAAGCTGAAACAGATGTGCTTCCAGAAGCTTTTCCGCCTGCTCGCTTTTTCCCTGCGCCAGATAGAGGGAAGGGTACAGCTCGTTGGGATCAATTTCAACCTTGGGGAGGCTGTCCAGCAGCGCTTCGGTTTCCTCCAGCCGGTTTTCCGAAAGGCGGAAAGCAGCCAGCCCTACGGTGGCGGCGGCGAAGTAACGCGGATCCCCGCTGGCGCGTACCTGGCTGTAGAGCTGTGCGGCTAGCCGGAGGATTTCCTGCACTCGTTCCTCTGTCAGCTCTTCGGACGGCAGAGTCCCCAGCATGGTTTGGTACAACCCCCCTACGGTAAGCTTTAAACCGGCGCTGTTGGGGTATTCGTGGAGCAGTTCTTCACAGCGCTGCTGTCCGGCGGAAAAACCCCGGCTGCCAAACAGGCCCTGCAGTTCCCTGTAGAGGGAATCCACCTCTTCTTCGGTCAGTTCCTCCTGAAAAGAGAGCAGAATATCCACCGTGATGCCCAGCGCACGGGCAATGGGGGAGAGCAGGGTCACGTCAGGATAGGAGCTTTCCGTCTCCCATTTGCTGACAGCCGGAGGAGAGACGCCCACCGACCTGGCCAGCTGTTCCTGCGTCATATGCCGTTCCCGGCGGTACCGGGAAATATTTTCTCCGATTTTTAGTTCCATGACAAGTTCCCTCCTTTGGGTAAAACCATGATACCACGGGAAAAAGGCCCGGGCAATGGAGGCTTGGGAAACCGGAGGGAAGATTTTTCTGAACGGCAGGAAGGTTTTTGGCGTCCGGAGCGGCTTAACGGTAGGCGGACAGGATTTGAAAAGGGAAAAAGTGACGATTCTCCGGAATTGCCTCTTGATTGATCTCACGATACTTGATAAAATTTTAACAGAAGAACTATGGAACAGTTTATTCCAAGGAGGCATTTTGTCATGGCAAACAGATTCGTGCTCAATGAAACATCCTATCACGGCAAGGGAGCAATCCAGGAGATTGCATCCGAAATCAAAAATAGAGGCTTTTGCAGGGCCTTTGTCTGCTCCGACCCGGACCTGCTGAAGTTCGGCGTTACCGGGAAAGTCACGGATGTGCTGGATGCCGCCGGCATTCCCTATGAGATCTATTCCAACATCAAGGCAAACCCCACCATTGAAAATGTGCAGACGGGCGTTGCGGCGTTTGAGAAATCCGGGGCAGACTGCCTGATCGCCATCGGCGGTGGTTCTTCCATGGACACCTCCAAGGCCATCGGCATCATTGCGGCGAATCCGGAATTTGCCGACGTGCGCAGTCTGGAAGGCGTTGCCGATACCAAGAACCCTTCAGTGCCCATCATCGCAGTGCCTACCACGGCAGGTACCGCCGCAGAAGTCACAATTAACTATGTGATCACGGACGCGGAGAAGAACCGCAAGATGGTTTGCGTGGATCCGCATGATATCCCTGTGGTTGCCGTGGTGGATCCGGACATGATGTCCAGCATGCCCAGGGGGCTTACTGCAGCCACCGGTATGGATGCGCTGACCCATGCCATTGAGGGATACATCACCAAGGCCGCCTGGGAGCTTTCCGATATGTTCCATCTGAAGGCCATTGAGATCATAGCCCGCTCCCTGCGGGGCGCGGTGGAAAATGCGCCCGAGGGCCGGGAAGGGATGGCCCTGGGCCAGTATGTGGCCGGCATGGGCTTTTCCAACGTGGGCCTGGGCATCGTACACTCCATGGCTCATCCTCTGGGCGCCCTGTATGATACGCCCCACGGCGTGGCCAACGCCATTATCCTGCCCACCGTCATGGAGTACAATGCGCCGGCCACCGGTGAAAAGTACCGGGAAATCGCCCGTGCCATGGGCGTGGACGGCGTGGACAATATGACCCAGGAAGAGTACCGCCGGGCCGCTGTGGATGCAGTGCGCAAACTTTCTCAGGACGTGGGAATTCCAGCCGATTTGAAGGAGATTGTAAGGCCGGAGGATGTCCCGTTCCTGGCGCAGTCCGCCTATGACGACGCCTGCCGTCCCGGCAATCCCCGCGACACCAGCGTGGAAGAGCTTACAGCGCTCTATCAGTCTTTGCTGTAAGACAGGAGTCACTGCGTAAATAAGCCAAGCTGCCCGGGGAACCCTCCTCCCGGGCAGCTTGGCTTTTCAGCGGGAGAAAATCCAGGCGTTGTGTCACAATTCGCAGCGCTGGTCCGTATCCCAGGCAGAAAGGAGGCAGATTTTCCGGTTGAGCCCGATAAGCTTCTTTCCATTACAATCAATGCTGTGGAAATTCCCATCTCCTGAATAAAAACAAAACATCCTGCTTTTCTTTTGAAAAACAGGATGTTTTGTTTGGCTTATAGCCATAGCAATCTTTTGTTTGAGGACAGCTGCACACCGAAAGGTGGAGAAAGTAACGGAAGTCCTGTGGGAAGCTTCGTACAGCAACGGTTCATGCGGGACTTTCAGGTTTTTGCATGAAAGTCCTTCAGGCGCTTCCGGTAGGCGGCGTTGATTTCGGAATCAAAGGCCAGCCGTGTATTCGGCACGCCCAGATCGGACAGAAGCCGCTTTGTGAGGCAGGGGTTCAAAATCAAAATTGGGCCCAGCAGATAGGTTCCGACAAAATTCTTATAGCGGATTCCCTCAGTCTTCAGCTTCTTGTTGAGCCCCGTACCCTTTGTCACTTGAAGAAAGGGATAATAACCTGGGGCGGTGTAGGCCATAGTGAACTGTGATTTAAAGCCCATGACTTCTTCTCCGTCGAACCGGCCCAGGAAGGTGCTGTTGTGGCGGTGCATCATGTCCCGCTTGGCACGCAGGTCAAAAATACCCAAGCCGCTGATTTTACTGCCATCCTCATTTTCAATAGATTCGCCGAGAATTTCCAGAGCATTCCCAGTAAATAGAAAGCAGGCGCCCTTTTCGATGAGTTCGTAAATCCGGTCGCTCAGCGGACGGAGCTTTTCGATGACACGCTCCTGGGTGCGTTCCGTCATAGGCCCCAGATAGATCAGGCCCACGTCCTCGCTGGCAAAGGCCGGTTCCGCCTCGAAGGGGGTTTCCACGAATTCCGCCTCGGGCAGGCATTTCCGCAGGTACCACATATTGCTCATATCCCCAAACAGGTTGCAAAATTCAGGGAATAGGATTTCAATCTTCATTTTGACCACCGTCTTCTTTCCCGTTTTCCCCGCCGCTGTCTTTCAGAACTGCCTTGACCTGTTCCTTGACCCGGTTGGCCAGTCCTATGGTGTAGACGTCGTAAAGGATGAACACAGAATCCACTTGGGCGGGATTGAGCAGCGAAGCCGCCTTTTCATTCTCCTCCACGTGTGCGATTTTGCTCTCCGGAATTCCGGCCATCAGCAGCCGCACGCAGACATCCCAATGACGGGCGCCCGCCGCGACGATCTGAGGAATGCCGGCGTCGTTTAAAAACTCAAAGTCAGTGTCGTAGTACCAGGAGGTATTCTCCACGGAGTGAGCCGCGTCAAAATAGTCGTCCAAAAACAGGATGACCGCCTTACGGCCGGGGTAGTTCCGGATGTTTTCAAAGGCACGGGAGCAGGCGATGGGATTTTGTCCTTTTGCCAGGTGAAGAACGACCTTTTTTCCTCCGGCCTCCTCTTCCTTATACCTGCTTTCGCTGATAGAGAGCTTTTCCATGGATGCGGCGATCTGATCCGGGGATAGTCCGAATTCTGAAAGAAAGGCCACCGCGGAAAGGGAGTTATAGACATTGATGGTGCTGGAATTGGGCATGGGATAATCCCGTTCCTCGCCGCCGTATTTCACCGTCATTTTGCCCTGTTCCGGGTGGGTGGAGGTGACGCGGTAATCCGCCTCCGGAGATTGAAATTCACAGCAGGGGCAGTGGGCCTTGCCGATGTGGTGGTAGCGCACAAACTCCCATTCCAGCCTGGCGCCGCACTGGGGGCAGACGCGGATGTCCTGAACGATGTTCTGGCATTCCTCCCCGTCCTCCGGCATGCGGTCAATCCCGAAAAAGACACGGCGGTTCTGGGGTTTGAGGCTGGAGCAGAGCAGGTCGTCCGCATTGAGAATCAGCCGGGTCCGGTCGGGAATGTAACGCTCCAGCACGTCGAGGATAAATTCCATGTGGGCGTTTCTTTTATAGGAATCTCGGAAGATGTTGGTGCACAGCAGCAGGTCGGGCTTGAGATAGGGAAGGATTTTCGGAGAACTGCGTTCATCCAGCTCGAAGATGGCCAAATCTTTTTTCGGCTTGCCGAAAAAAGTGGAATTTGCAATGAGCGCGGAGGCAACTCCGGTATTTACATTGGTGCCGGAACGGTTGCAGACGAAGTCGTAGCCGCAATCCTCCAATACGTCCTCCACCATGTTGGCCACGGTAGTTTTGCCGTTGGTCCCGGTGATGCCGACAACCGTTTTCGGCCGGGGCATGCGCCCGAGAAAATCGGGACAGAGGATGATCGCCCAGGATCCGGGCATAGACGTCCCCTTTCTGCCGATCAGCTTCAGGACCATAGCAGTCCCCTTGGCAAAAAACAGAGCGAAATAAAAACGAAGGCTTCTTCTCATAACGACAACTCTTTTCTGTGGGTTCAAAAGGGCAGAGGCGAAACACCGGGAACAAAAGAGGGTCTTCCGTTCCCCAAGGTTGATACAGGCGCAGTTTCCCTGATGGAGAGAGCCTGTCCCTCGTGCTCTGGCTATCATAGCATAGAATGCCCGCTTTTTTCAAGTACACCGGCTTGACCTTTGGCAATATTTGATATATCATATTCTTATCAACAGTAAGAATTGGAGGAGATTCCCATGAAGACGTTGCCCGTAGCAGTGCAGGTCTATTCCGTAAGAGACGATGCGGAGAAAGATTTCCGCGGAACGATGCAGAAAATTAAGGCGCTGGGTTATGAAGGTGTGGAACTGGCAGGCCTTTACGGCCTGGAGCCCGCAGAGATCAAGGCGGCCATTGCCGACGCGGGCCTTGTTGCCCTTTCCGCCCATGTCCCGTTCCAGGAACTGGTGGCCGATATGGACGGAACCATCGCGAAATATGTGGAGATCGGCGTACAGTATATTGCCATCCCCTATCTGATGGAGGAGGACAGGCCTGGAACGCCCAAATTTGAAGACAATGTGAAGCTGTTTGCAGAAATCGGACGTAAGTGCAAGGAAAACGGCATTCAGACCCTGTACCACAACCACGATTTTGAGTTTATGAAAATGGACGACGGCCGTTATGCGCTGGATTATATCTATGACACGATTCCTGCAGACCTGCTGCAGACAGAGATTGACACCTGTTGGGTGAAGGTGGCGGGGGAAGATCCTGCGGCCTACGTGAAGAAGTACAGCGGAAGGGCGCCTGTGGTTCATCTGAAGGATTTCCATAAAGAGGGAAAGCCCGGAAACATGTACGAGCTGATCGGCACGGAAGTGAAGAAGGAAGAGAGCGCAGGAACCTTTGAATTCCGGCCGGTAGGAAGCGGAGATCAGGATTTTCCGTCCATTCTGGAAGCGTCTGTGGAGGCTGGGGCCAAATGGGTTGTGGTGGAACAGGATCAGTCCATCGGCCGTACGCCTATGGAAGCCATCCAGATGAGCCGTGAGTATCTCAAGGGTCTGGGCTGGTAAGCGGTTTGAATTGCTCTCCCAGAGAGCCTGCCTGTGAGACAGTTTATAAAAAGGGAGCCTTTGCTGAATTTCGGCAAAGGCTCCCTTTTTGATATACCGTACTTTGAAAGAGAGGATGCGTTCTGCACCTCTCCCGGAAGCTGATTGAGTACCGGAAAAGGGAAATGTTCCCGATCCAGGTATGGGAGCAGAGAAAAGCCTGAAGCAAGGGAACTGCCGATCCTTTTAGACCGGCAGCTCTCTTGCTTTGCACAGGAAAGTATCCTGGGGCTTACAGGGTGAAACTCACATCCTCAAGGCCTGCGTTGACCTTGAGCAGGGTGCCCAGCTCTGTCTTTTCCGCTTCTGCGCCGGAAAGGCGGCTTACACCATCTACATTGCGCAGCAGGATAGAAAGGTTTTCCGCTGTGCCGTCAAACCGGAAAGTGACCTTTCCGCCTTTGTTTTCGGCACAGACTTTCAGCATATCGTTTCCGTACATATCTTTGATGTCAGCGCAGGCGCTGTCCTTCAAAGCAAACACATGGAGGGTCAGGTCCCTGCCGAATTCGTATTCCACATTCTGGTCGTCAGCGCCCACGGCGATGATAGAGTTCTCCCGGGCCATCAGGGGCAGGCTCATAAAGTCGTGGACCTCATGCTGCCATTTGCCGCCCTCGACCACCTTGTTGGAAAGGAAATTGGTCCAGGTGCCCTCGGGCAGATAGTAGTCCACGTCGCCGCTCTCGGTAAACACGGGGGCTACCAGAAGGCTTTCGCCCAGCATATACTGGCGGTCCAGGTCGGAACAGGGAATATCCTCCGGGAATTCCAGCACCATGGCACGCATGGTGGGAATGCCGGTCTCGTGGGTATAGACGGCGCTGGAGAACAGATAGGGCATCAGGGTGCACTTCAGGTTCGTAAACTTGCGCACCACATCCACGGCCTGGTCGCCGAAGAGCCACGGCACACGGTAGGAGTTGGAACCGTGCAGGCGGGAGTGGGTGGAGAGCAGGCCGAAGGCCGCCCAGCGCATGTATACGTCTGCGGGGGCGGTGCCCTCAAAGCCGCTCATGTCGTGGCTCCAGAATCCGAAGCCGGAGAGGCACAAGGAAAGGCCCGCACGCAGGGATTCACTCATGGAGAGATAGTTGGAAGAGCAGTCTCCGCCCCAATGGACCGGGAATTTCTGACCGCCCACGGTAGCGCTGCGGGCAAACAGGCAGGCCTGGTTCTTGCCTTTATATTCCTCCAGCAGCTCGAACACACATTTGTTGTACAGGTAGGTGTAGTAGTTGTGCATCAGCTCTGGATCGCTGCCGTCGTAGTACGCCACGTCGGTGGGAATTCTCTCGCCGAAATCGGTCTTGAAGCAGTCCACACCCATATCCAGCAGGGCGCGAAGCTTATCCTGGTACCATTTCCAGGCATCGGGATTGGTAAAGTCTACCAGACCCATGCCTGCCTGCCACAGATCCCACTGCCACACGTCTCCATTGGGACGTTTCAGGAGATAGCCCTTTTCCGCAGCTTCTTTAAAGAGAGGGGATTTCTGGCCGATGTAGGAGTTGATCCACACGCAGATTTTCAGCTTCTTATCGTTCTTCATACGGGAGAGCATGCCTGGCACGTCGTCGAACATGGCTTTGTCCCAATCGAAGTTGCACCATTCATTTTCCTTCATCCAGTAGCAGTCGAAGTGGAACACATGCAGGGGAATCCTGCGCTCCGCCATGCCGTCCACAAAGCTGGTCACCGTCTTCTCGTCATAGCTGGTGGTGAAGGAGGTGGTGAGCCACAGGCCGAAGGTCCAGGCTGGAGGCAGGGCAGGGCGGCCCGTCAGAGCGGTGTAATTCTGCAGCACAGTCTTGCCGTCTCCGCCGCCGACTACCATGAAATCCAGCTTCTCGCCGGGTACGGAGAACTGCACCCGGGTGACCACCTCGGAGCAGATCTCATAGGATACCTTCCCACTGGTATTCACCAGTACACCGTAGCCCTTGTTGGTCATATAGAAGGGAATATTTTTGTAGGAGATTTCGGAGCAGGTGCCGCCGTCCTCATTCCACATATCCACAACCTGGCCGTTTTTGACGAAGGGGGTGAAACGCTCGCCCAGGCCGTAAACCTTTTCGCCCAGGTCCAGATCCATCTGACAGCGCATAAAGGGCCCCTCGGGGGTGGAAATCGTGCTGATCATGGCGTGCCCGAAACGGTCGCCTATCTTGGTGAGCTTTTTGCCTTCATAATAATAGGAAAAGGAGCAGGGATTCTTGGTGATGCGCAGTTCGGTTTTGCCGCTCTTGACAGAAAGCCCGTCCTCTGTCTCCGTCACATCCAGGGGATAGTCCTCCACTGCCATTTCGAATTGAGGCTCTTTTTTGGCGCTTCCCATAAAATGGTACGCCTGTGTGCGGATGATGTCCGCCTTGGGAGAAGAGATGAACATCTCCAGCACAGGTCCGCCCATAGCGCGGACATCCTGCGGATAGGGAACCGAGTACAGGTAGACGCGATTCTTTTCGATTTTTACCTCGCGGATTTGGACGGCGTCTGCTGCCTCGACGCCGGGACGGTTCAGCCAATAGCCTTTGGTAAATTTCATTGCTTTCCTTCCTTTCTTTTCCGGTGGAACAGTTTGCAGATTCCTGATTTTTGCAGGCAAGCCGAAAAATATCGGGGCCCGGCAGTTGAAAAAAGCCGTACCATGATATATAGTATATCTATATTGTACGTGAGAGCCGGGAGAATTACTTGTGCAAAACGGGCAATTGGTTCCACTATTTTGACCGGCTTGCCAGGTCGGACAGCTCTTTTGGGATGTGAAGCCTTTAGGTGCTGAACGATAGGCGGAAAGCTGTTGCGGGAGGAGGGTGTGTCCTTGGAATACCGGGAGTTAAAGGAACACAGAAAACATGGAGACGTGGGCCTGCCGGTGAGCTGCTACCGTATCCAACCCCCCTATGAGAACTTCTGGCAGCTGGAATGCCATTGGCATGACGAAATGGAGCTCTTCAAGGTGGAACGGGGCACGGTTCAAATCCAGTGCGGCAACGATTATTTTGAAGCGCGGGAGGGTGATCTGGTCTTTTTCAACAGCGGAGAGCTTCACGCCGCCCGGCCCTTGGACGGGGCGGAGATGGACTATTCAGCCATTGTGTTCAGCCCTGAGATGCTTTGCGGGGATGAAAACGACATCGCCCGGATCCGCTATGTGGCTCCGGTGGTGGACGGAAGGCTCCAGGTTCGCAGGGTAGCGAGCAGCAGCAGCCTGCTGCAGATGTTTGACCAGGCGGTGGAACTGCTGCAAAACCGGGAAGTTTCCTATGAGCTGCGGGTAAGGGCCAGGCTGTTGGAAATTTTCGCAAGCCTGGCGGAGACGGGGAAAAACCGGGTGGAGGAGGCGGAGAAGGCGTCCTCCAAGGCGGTCAAAGCTGCCATAGATTATATCAGGGAAAACTATAAAAAGCAGATCTCCATCGAGGAGCTGGCGAAGCTCTGCCACATGAGCGACGGGCATTTCTGCAGGATGTTTAAAAAATACACCTTCAAAACTCCGGTGCAGTATATGAACAGCGTCAGGCTGTCTGCGGCCATGGATCTGCTGACCCGCACGGACAGAAAGGTGCTGGATATCGCTCTGGACACGGGTTTCAACAGCCTGAGCTATTTTATCGGCGTGTTCAAGCAGGGGCTTGGGTGTACGCCCACGCAGTTTCGCAGGCATTGAGCGGGCAAGGGCTCTGGCGAATGATCTTTGGGAAGCTGCTGCAGTCTGGAATACTATTTATAGAAAAGAATATCGGGAAGGATGTTGTTTGTGTTTTTGGGGGTTGCGGCGCTGGTTCTGCTGGCATGTGTGCTGTTTTGGCTGTGGGCGATAGCGCCCCAGGTAGCTGGCAGGCCGGATTTTACGGAGCTGAAGAAATATGATTACGCCCACCGCGGCCTGCACCATAAGGAAAACGGCGTGCCGGAGAACTCTCTGCTGGCGTTCCGTCTGGCTGCGGACTGCGGCTTCGGCATGGAGCTGGACTTACAGCTGACAAAGGACAACCGTGTGGTGGTACATCATGACCATTCCATTGTTCGTACCTGCGGCGTGGATAAGCTGATTTCCGACATGACCTATGAAGAGCTGAAAGGATACCGCCTGTTCGGTACAGAAGAAAGGATTCCCCTGTTTGCAGAGGTGCTTGCCCTGGTGAAGGGGAAAACCCCTTTGATCGTGGAGCTCAAGGGCTATAACGATGTGAACACTCTTTGCATCCTTGCAATGGAGGAGCTGAAGAACTATGAGGGGCTCTATTGTGTGGAGTCCTTTGATCCGCGGATTGTCCGGTGGTTCCGGCAGAACCATCCTGGGATTATCCGGGGGCAGCTGATGGAGCACCTGCAGCGGGGCAAAAACGGGATGAGCGGCGCCCAGGCGTTTTTCGGGCGCAATCTGATGACGAATTTCCTCACCCGTCCTAATTTCGAGGCGTATGACTTCAATTGGCGGAACAATATTTCCCTGCGGGCTGCCCGCAGAGTGTTCGGCATGCAGGAGGTCAGCTGGACCCTCCGAAGCGAGGAGGCGTTCCGGTTGGCAAAGTCAGCGGGCAATCTCTGTATCTTCGAGCATATTTTGCCTGTAAAGGCGGAAGAATGGAAAGAGAGGAGTTTTGAGGAACTCCTCAAGAACAGGAAAGCGGTAGCTCTGGCAGAGCTGAAAACTGCCACAGCCCCCAAGGTTCGGTGAGGACCCCTTGGGACAGCGCGGCGTGTGGCACGGGCTTTTAAGTAGAAAGGCCGCGAAAACCGAACGGAATCTGAAAAACATACCTTTAAAAAAGATTCGGAAAAAAACTGAAAAATTTTAAATTATTTCTTGCATTCCGAAAGCTGGTATGGTATTATAATCAAGCGTGACTGCACAGATATGCGATGAAGCGGGAGGTTGCGGCCCAGCAGGGCCGGTTTTTCCGTGGAGTATGTCCGATTTTAAACCGGGCGAAGGAATTTGAATGGCTGGAACCGCTGGGCAATCCTCAGCAGGCCGATGTTGCGCCGTTCAAAGGATGATATGGGTTTGTCCTTGCCCCGGAATCCGCCTGCGCGGATTTCCGGTTTTTTGATGTCTTGGGTGGAAACACCCGGAACAGTGTTGGAAAAACCCAGCCCGCCAACGAATAATTAAGGAGGCGATTTACGTGGCAGTCAAAGAAAAGATCAGAATCAGAATTAAGGGGTACGATCATCAGCTGGTGGACCAATCCTCCGAGAAGATCGTAGCAACGGCAAAGCGCACGGGCGCACGGGTTTCCGGACCTGTCCCGCTGCCCACCGAAAAGCAGGTCATCACGATTCTGCGAGCCGTTCATAAGTATAAGGACAGCCGTGAGCAGTTCGAACTGAGAACCCATAAGAGACTGATCGACATTCTCAGGCCCAGCAACAAGACTGTGGAAGCCCTGATGGGCCTGGAACTCCCCGCCGGCGTAGAGATCGAAATCAAGCTGTAAGGGAAAGCCGCTTGCAAAAGCAGCTGCAACTTTCGCTGAAAGGTTTCTACCTACCGAGATCGGAGGGTCATGTTGGGAGACCAACCAATAACCTACAGGAGGAAAAAACAAATGAAAAAAGGAATCATCGGTAAGAAGATCGGCATGACGCAGATCTTCGACGACAAGGGAAAGGTCATTCCCGTCACCGTGCTCGAGGCAGGTCCCTGCGTGGTAACGCAGAAGAAGACCCTCGAAAACGATGGGTATGAGGCGGTACAGGTGGGCTTTGGCGACCAGAAGCCCCAGCGCGTTTCCAAGCCTCTCACCGGCCACTTCAAGAAGGGCGACGTCGCTCCGAAGAAGACGCTCCGCGAGCTCCGTCTGGAAGACATCAGCGCCCTGAACGTGGGAGACCTGATCAAGGCCGATACGTTTGAAGCGGGCGAGCGTGTGGATGTGACCGGCCGCAGCAAAGGCAAGGGCTATGCCGGCGTGATCAAGCGCTGGAATTTCCACCGTCTCAAGGAGACCCATGGTTCGGGTCCTGTGGCCCGTCACGGCGGCTCCAGCGGCGCCTGCTCCAGCCCCTCCCGCGTATGGAAGGGCCTGAAGATGGCCGGCCATCTGGGAGCCGAGACCGTCACCGTACAGAATCTTACCGTTGCAAAAGTGGATGCGGAGAACAACCTGATCGCCATTAAGGGCGCCGTTCCCGGCCCCAACGGCGGCATCGTCATTATCCGCGACAGTGTGAAAGCGTAAGGGAAGGAGGAATTAGAATGCCTACAGTAGCAGTTTTGAACATGCAGGGCAAGGAAGTCGGAAAGCAGGAGCTTTCTGAGGCCGTGTTCGGTATTGAGCCCAACGTTTCGGTTATGAACGACATGGTTAAGAATTATCTTGCCAATCAGCGCCAGGGCACTCAGTCCGCTCTGACCCGTTCCGAAGTTTCCGGCGGCGGCAGAAAGCCGTGGAGACAGAAGGGTACAGGCCGCGCCCGTCAGGGTTCGACCAGAGCTCCCCAGTGGACCCATGGCGGTATTGTGTTTGCGCCCAAGCCCAGAAGCTACCGTTACACCCTGAACAAGAAGGTACGGCGTCTGGCCATGAAGTCCGCCCTCTCTTCCAAGCTTCAGGACAACGAGTTGATCGTGATCGACCAGATCGCTTCCGAGGAGTACAAAACCAAAGCCATCGCCGCCATGCTCAAGGCAGTCGGCAGCGAGAGGAAGGCTCTCATCGTACTGGATACGGTGGATGAAAAGGTCATCGCTTCCGCCAGGAATATTCCCGGCGTGAAGACCGCCCAGGTCAACACCCTGAATGTATACGACATCCTCAATGCCGATAAGTTTATCGTCGTCAAGGATGCGGTAGCCAAAATCGAGGAGGTGTATGCATAATGGCAGCACAGGACATCATCATCCGCCCGATCATCACCGAAAAGACGATGGACGGAACCAGCCAGAAGAAGTACACCTTTGAAGTCAGCAAGGATTCCACCAAAATCGACATCGCGAGAGCGGTGGAAGAGCTGTTCGGCGTCAAGGTCAGCAAAGTGAACACCCTCCATGTCAGGGGCCGCCTGCGCCGCCAGGGCAGGAACGAGGGCTATACCAGAAGCTGGAAGAAAGCCGTTGTCACCCTGACCGAAGGCAGCAAGACGATAGAATTCTTTGAGAGCATGGTGTAAAGCTTACCTTTAAGAAGAACACCAGAGCCCACACAAAGATGGGCACGAATGGGAGCTTCGGAGGCTGAGCAGAGACCTGCTGTCGGGCGCCTTAACCCCGCGGCTGACAGCAAGAAGGTCCATGGCCAGCCAGCTACCCGCAAAGCCAATATAGGAGAGTGAACGATATGCCAATCATCAATTATAAGCCGACGTCGGCGGCAAGGCGCAACATGTCCGTTACGGACTATACGGGCCTTTCCAAAAACGGACCGGAAAAGAGCCTGCTGGCTCCTCTGGATAAGAAGGCGGGCCGCAACAGCTACGGCAGAATCACCGTTCGCCACAGAGGCGGCGGCAACCGCAAAAAGTACCGCATCATCGATTTCAAGCGGCAGAAGCACGACATGGAAGCAACCGTGCTGAGCATCGAGTACGATCCCAACCGTTCCGCTTTTATCGCGCTTGTTCAGTATGAAGACGGCGAGAAGAAGTATATCATCGCCCCCAACGGCCTGAAGGCCGGGGACAAGGTGGTCTCAGGCGCAGCTGCCGACATCAAGCCCGGCAATGCCCTGCCCCTGAAGAACATTCCCGTGGGTACCTTTATCCACAACGTAGAGCTGTATCCCGGCAAGGGCGCGCAGCTGGCGAGAGCCGCCGGCATCATGGCGCAGCTGATGGCCAAGGAAAACGGCATGGCGCTGTTGAGGCTTCCCTCTGGCGAGCTGCGCAACGTTCCCGAAAACTGCATGGCTTCCATCGGCCAGGTCAGCAACATCGATCATGAGAACGTGAAGATCGGCAAGGCCGGCCGCAAGCGCCATATGGGCTGGAGACCCACCGTGAGAGGTTCCGTCATGAACCCGAACGATCACCCGCACGGCGGCGGTGAGGGCAAGAGCCCCATCGGACGTCCGGGCCCTGTCACTCCTTGGGGCAAGCCTGCTCTGGGATACAAGACCCGCAAGACACACAACCGCAGCGATAAGTTTATCGTGAAGCGCAGAAACGGCAAGTAAGGCGCACGGGAAAGGAGCTTAGAAGAATATGAGCAGAAGCTTGAAAAAGGGACCTTTTGTACAGCCCGTGCTGCTGAAAAGGATCCAGGCTATGAACGAGGCAGGCGAGAAGAAGATCGTCAAGACCTGGAGCAGAGCCTCCATGATCTTCCCGGATTTCGTCGGCCACACGATCGCAGTTCACGACGGCCGCAAGCATGTGCCGGTGTACATCACCGAGGACATGGTTGGGCACAAGCTGGGCGAATTCGCCCCCACGCGTACCTTTAAGGGTCACGCCGGCTCGAAGACAACCAAATAAGAAAGGAGAGCTGAGTAAACATGGAAGCGAAAGCAACACTGAACTATACCCGAATCTCTCCCCGCAAGGTTGGCCTCGTGCTGGATCTTATCCGCAACAAGCCGGTGGACCTTGCCGCCGCTATCCTGAAGCATACGCCTAAGGCTGCCTGCGAGGATCTGGAGAAACTTCTGAAGTCCGCAGTTGCCAATGCTGAAAACAATTTCAACATGGATAAAAGCAGCCTTTACGTCTCCCAGTGCTATGTGACTCCCGGCCCCATCCTGAAGAGGGTCCGTCCGAGCTCCCACGGCAGAGCGTTCCGGGTGTTAAAGAGAACTTCCCACATCACCATTGTGGTGAAGGAAAAAGAGTGAGCGGTAAGGAGGTAAATTATGGGTCAGAAAGTTAATCCCCACGGCCTTCGCGTGGGTGTGATCAAGAACTGGGATTCCCGTTGGTTTGCGAAAGACAATGTCTTCGGCGATACGCTCGTGGAAGATTATAACCTCCGCAAGACGCTGAAGAAGCAGCTGTACTCCGCGGGTGTTCCGAAAATTGAAATTGAGCGCGACGCCTCTAAGGTGCGCATTCATATTCACTGTGCCAAACCCGGCATGGTAATCGGCAAGGGCGGTTCGGAAATCGAAAAACTCCGCCTTCAGTGCGAAAAGATGCTGAATAAGCCCGTGGTCATCAATATTGTGGAAGTGCGTCAGCCCGACCTCAACGCGCAGCTGGTGGCTGAGAACATCGCCTCTCAGCTGGAGAGAAGAATTTCTTTCCGCCGCGCCATGAAGGGCTGCATCGGCCGCAGCATGAAGCTGGGCGCCAAGGGTATCAAAACGCAGGTTTCCGGCCGTTTGGGCGGCGCTGAAATCGCCAGAAGCGAGCAGTACCACGACGGTACCATTCCGCTGCAGACGATTCGTGCGGATATCGACTACGGTTTTGCCGAAGCGAACACCACCTACGGCAGAATTGGCGTAAAGGTTTGGCTTTATAAGGGCGAGGTGCTCAACGACAACCGCAGCGGCCGTCCGGAAAGACCGGAGAGACCCCGGCGCGATGACCGCCGCGACCGTCAGGACCGTCGTCCCGCAGAGAAAAGGGAAGGAGGCCGCAGATAATGTTACTCCCCAAGCGCGTAAAATACCGCAGAGTGCAGAGAGGCCGCATGAAGGGCAAAGCCACTCGCGGAAACAAAGTCACTTACGGTGATTATGGTCTCCAGGCTCTGGAGCCCGCATGGATCACCTCCAACCAGATCGAGGCGGCCCGTGTCGCCATGACCCGTTACTGCAAACGTTTCGGTAAGGTCTGGATCAAGATTTTCCCCGACAAGCCCGTCACGCAGAAGCCGGCTGAAACCCGAATGGGTTCCGGTAAAGGCTCCCCCGAGTATTGGGTAGCCGTGGTAAAGCCCGGCCGCGTGATGTTCGAGCTGGGCGGCATTCCGGAAGCAACCGCAAAGGAAGCTCTCCGCCTGGCTGCCAACAAGCTCCCCATCAAGTGCAAATTCGTGACTAAGGAAGAAACGGAGGCCAGTGAGGTATGAAAGCTTCAGAAATCAGAGAAATGACAGCTGAAGAGCTGAACCAGAAACTTACAGACCTCAAGGCAGAGCTTTTCAATCTGCGGTTTCAGCTCGCGATTAATCAGCTTGACAACCCGATGCGCATTTCGGCCGTGAAAAAGGATATCGCCCGTGTGAAAACGGTGATCCGTGAGAACGAGCTCAGCGCCGATAACGCCTAAGGGAAGGGGGAGTAAAAGTGAGCAACACTGCAGAGAGAAATATGAGAAAAACCGCTGTCGGACGCGTTGTCAGCGATAAGATGGACAAGACGATCGTCATTGCCATTCAGGACAGTGTGAAGCATCCGATCTATGGAAAGGTCATCAAGCGCACCGTGAAACGGAAGGCCCACGACGAGAACAACGAGTGCCGCGTCGGCGACCGTGTGCGTATCATGGAGACCCGTCCCCTCTCGAAGGACAAGAGATGGCGTCTGGTCGAGATCATCGAGAAAGCCAAATAAGTGAATTTTGGCACACAAACCATTATTGAGAGCAAAAATTTGGCTTTGAAGCAAAGGAGGAACGTACTGTGATACAGCAGCAGTCTTACCTCAAGGTGGCCGATAACACCGGCGCGAAGGAACTTATGTGCATTCGCGTTCTGGGCGGTACCGGCAGGAGGTATGCCAATATCGGCGACGTCGTGGTAGCTTCGGTTAAGAAAGCAGCACCCGGCGGCGTGGTAAAAAAAGGCGACGTGGTTAAGGCAGTCATCGTAAGATCGGCTTCCGGCGTGCGCCGTGACGACGGCACGTACATCCGTTTCGATGAAAACGCCGCCGTTATTATTCGAGATGACAAGAACCCCAGGGGAACACGTATCTTCGGGCCGGTTGCGCGTGAGCTGCGCGATAAGGAATACCTGAAGATCCTGTCGCTTGCCCCGGAAGTACTTTGATGGAGGTGCACTGTAAATGAATAAGCTTCATGTGAAAAGCGGTGACACCGTAGTGATCCTCAGCGGTAAGGATCGCGGCAAAAAGGGCAAGGTCATGCAGGTGAGCCCGAAGGAAGGCAAAGTCATCATTGAGAACGCCAACTTCGTGCAGAAGCATGTCAAGCCCCGTAAGATGGGTGAGGCCGGCGGTATCATCAAGGCCGAATCCGCCATCTATGCCTGCAAGGTGCAGGTTGTCTGCCCGCGCTGCGGAAAGCCCACCCGTGTCGGCCACAAGGTCCTTGAGGACGGCACGAAGGAACGCGTCTGCAGAAAATGCGGCGAGTCGCTGTAAGGGAGGAAAGACGAGATGGCAAGAATGAAAGAATTCTACAAGGCGGAAGTAGCTCCCGTGCTGATGAAGAAGTTTTCTTACAAAAGCGTGATGGAGATTCCGAAGCTTGATAAGATCGTTATCAATGTGGGTGCCGGCGAGGCCAAGGACAATACCAAGGTCATCGACGCCATCAGCGGCGATCTCATGAAGATCACCGGCCAGAAGCCCCTGGTCTGCAAGGCGAAGAAGTCCGTCGCAAACTTTAAGCTCCGTGAGGGCATGCCCATCGGCGTAAAAGTGACTCTCAGAGGCGACCGGATGTATGAATTCCTCGACAGGCTTTTCAACGTGGCGCTTCCCCGTGTCCGCGACTTCCGCGGCATTAACCCCAATTCCTTTGACGGCAGGGGCAATTACAACATGGGTATCCGCGAGCAGCTGATCTTCCCCGAAATCGACTACGATAAGGTCGACAAGGTGCGGGGCATGGACATCTGCTTTGTCACCACGGCGAAAACCGACGAAGAAGCCCGCGAGTTTCTCACTCTGATGGGCGCTCCGTTTACAAAATAAGGAGGGATTATTGTGGCCAAGACTTCGATGAAAATTAAGCAGAACAGACCCCAGAAGTATTCCACCAGAGAATACAACCGCTGCAAGATCTGCGGCAGGCCGCATGCCTACCTTCGGAAATTCGGCATTTGCCGTATTTGCTTCCGTGAGCTCGCCTACAAGGGCGAAATCCCCGGAGTGAAGAAGGCAAGCTGGTAAGCAGTTGCACGGCAACTGACGAGCATTAAGGAGGTAAAAGTCATGCAAGTTACAGATACAATCGCCGATCTGCTGACCCGCATCCGCAACGCGCAGGCCGCGAAGCATGATACCGTGGAAGTGCCCGCTTCCAATATGAAGAAGGCTATCTGCCAGATTCTTGTGGACGAGGGCTATGTGAAGAACTTCACGGTGACGGACGACGGCAAGCAGGGCATCATCAACATCACCCTGAAATACGGCGCGGGCAGAACCCCCGTTATCAAGGGCCTCAAGAGAGTGTCAAAGCCCGGCCTTCGCATCTATTCCAACGCGCAGGAGCTGCCGAAAGTGATGAAGGGCCTGGGAATCGCCGTGGTTTCCACTTCAAAGGGGATCATGACGGACCGGGAAGCCAGGAAAGCAAACGTCGGCGGCGAAGTGCTGGCGTTCATTTGGTAAAAGAGGGGGTGCGATAACATGTCAAGAATTGGAAGAAAACCTATAAATATTCCCGCCGGCGTCGACGTGAAGGTCGACGGCAGCGTCGTGACGGTGAAGGGCCCGAAGGGAACCCTGACCCAGTCTTTCAACCCCAAGATGACTGTGGCGGTTGAGGGGGCTGAGATCATTGTTACCCGTCCCGATGATGCGAAGGATTCCAGATCCCTCCATGGCCTGACCCGTACCCTGGTGGACAATATGGTTACCGGCGTCACCCAGGGCTTCAAGAAGGATCTCGAGGTGCAGGGCGTTGGCTACCGTGTGCAGAAGCAGGGTTCTAACCTGGTTATGAACCTGGGCTTCTCCCATCAGGTCATCGTTTCTGAAACCGATGAAATCAAGATCGATGTTCCCAATCCCAACACCATCGTGATTTCCGGCATCGACAAGCAGAAGGTGGGCCAGTTTGCCGCCGAGGTACGTGAGAAGCGGCCTCCGGAACCCTATAAGGGCAAGGGCATTCGCTATGCTGGAGAGTATGTACGCCGCAAGGAAGGCAAAGCCGGTAAGGGCGCCAAAGGTTAAAGGAGTGAGATAAATGGTTAGTAAGGCAGATACGAATAAAGCCAGACTTCGCCGTCACAAGAGAGTGCGCGGCAAGATTTCAGGCACGGCCGAGCGGCCCCGTCTGAACGTTTTCCGCTCCTCCACAAACATCTATGCCCAGATCATCGACGACGTGACTGGCCACACGCTGTGTGCGGCTTCGTCGCTGGACAAGAGCTTTAGCGGCAACGGCGGAAACAAAGAGGCTGCCAGAGAAGTGGGCAAGATGATTGCGCAGAAGGCAGCAGAAAAAGGAATCACCAACGTGGTCTTCGACCGCGGAGGATATATTTTCCACGGCCGCGTCAAAGAGCTGGCCGAAGGCGCCCGTGAGGGCGGCCTCAACTTCTAAGAAGGAGGAATAAGGATTTGGCTAGTAATATTGACGCAACGACACTTGATCTGCAAGAGCGCGTAGTCTCCATCAACCGCGTTTCCAAGACCGTGAAAGGCGGCCGCATCATGAAGTTCTCAGCCCTGGTGGTTGTGGGCGATGGGAACGGCACCGTGGGCTTCGGAATCGGCAAAGCTTCCGAAGTGCCGGACGCCATCCGCAAAGGCATTGAAGACGCGAAAAAGAACCTGATGAAGGTTGCTCTGCGCGGCTCCACAATTCCTCACGAGATCACAGGGGAATTCGGCGCCGGCAAGGTTCTGCTGAAGCCTGCCGCCCCCGGTACCGGCGTTATCGCCGGCGGCCCGGTTCGTGCCGTGGTTGAGAGCGTGGGCATTAAGGATATCCGTACCAAGGCGCTCCGTTCCAACAATCCGTGCAATGTGGTGCGCGCCACAATCGCTGGTCTGGCTCAGCTGCGCACAGCCGAAGAGGTTGCAGCGCTTCGCGGCAAGACCACGAAAGAAATTCTGTAAGGGAGGGTGCAAACTGTGAAAATTACTTTGAAAAAAAGCCTGATCGGCAGTAAGAAAGATCAGATTGCAACCGCCCAGTCCCTGGGCCTCAAAAAGGTCGGAGACACGACTGAGCAGCCCGATAATGCCCAGACACAGGGCAAGGTGAAGAAAATCGGCCATCTTATCGAGGTTAGCAAGTAAAGCGAAGGAGGTGCGTATCAATGAAGCTCAACCAGCTGACAGCTACGCCCGGCTCCACCAAGGAGCGCAAGCGTATCGGCAGAGGTTACGGTTCCGGCACGGGCAAAACCGCCGGTAAGGGACACAAGGGCCAGAAGGCCAGAGCGGGCCGCGGCCAGCGCCCCGGCTTTGAAGGCGGCCAGATGCCTCTGCAGAGAAGAGTCCCCAAGAGAGGATTCAACAATATCTTTGCCAAAGAGATCGTCTCCCTGAATGTGGGAACGCTCAATCAGTTTGAAGACGGCGCAGTGGTGGATGCCGCTGCCCTGGTAGAAACCGGTATTCTCCGGAAATCCTGCGACGGGGTGAAAATCCTCGCCAATGGTGAACTCAAGAAGAAGCTGACGGTCAAGGCGACCGCTTTCTCCGAAGCCGCGAAGGCCAAGATTGAGGCTGCGGGCGGAAAGGCCGAGGTGATCTGAGTTGTTTAACACCATCAAAAACGCCTGGAAGATCCCGGACCTGCGGAAGAAGATCCTCTACACGCTGCTGATTATCATCGTGTTCCGTTTCGGTTCGGTTATTCCGGTGCCCTTCCTCGACATTTCAAAGCTTGGGGAATTGATGAGTGAGGCCGGGCAGAACTCGGCCCTGGGCTACATCAATATGCTGACAGGCGGCGCGTTTTCCTATGCCTCCCTGTTCGCTATGGGCATCACGCCTTACATCAACAGCTCCATCATTATGCAGCTGTTGACCATCGCCATTCCCCCCCTGGAGAGGCTCTCCAAGGAAGGCGAGGAAGGCCGTAAGAAGATCGCCACCATCACAAGGTATGTCACCGTTGTGCTGGGTCTGATCCAGGGTGTGGCTTACTACTTCTATCTCCGCAACTCGGGAATCACCAAGTATTCTGCGGGCGGGGCAGGCGTCTTTACGGCGTTCGTCATCGTGCTGACCTTCACGGCCGGCACCGCGCTCATCATGTGGATGGGCGAGCAGATCAACGAAAAGGGGATCGGCAACGGCATCTCCATCATCCTGCTTGCAGGTATTGTCGCAAGGCTTCCGGTTACGGTGGGCTCCCTGTGGCAGTATCTCCAGCTGGGTCAGCAGGGCCAGCCCCAGTATTTCGTACTGGTTCCGCTGTTTATCGTCCTGTTCCTCGCAGTGGTGTGGGTCATCGTTTTCATGAACGACGCCGAGCGGAGAATTCCGGTGCAGTATGCCAAGAAGGTGGTAGGCCGCAAGATGTACGGCGGCCAGAGCTCCTTCCTTCCTGTGAAGGTGGCCATGAGCGGCGTTATGCCCGTCATCTTCGCCAGCGCAATCCTATCCATTCCCCAGTTCATTCAGTTTTTTGTCAATCCCACAGGCGGCTTCTGGAAGAGCTTCTTCGACGCCTTCTCCCAGACCGGCTGGCTCTATACTCTGCTCTATTTCCTGCTGATCATCATGTTTGCATATTTCTATATGTCGATTCAGTATAATCCGCTGGAAATGGCCAATAATCTCCGCCAGAGCAACGGCACCATCCCGGGTATCCGTCCCGGCAAACCCACGGCGGACTTCATCGCAAAGATCCTTTCCAAGATTACGCTCATCGGCGCCCTGTTCCTCGCGTTCGTGGCGCTTATCCCGATCATCTACAGCAACCTGACCGGTATGCACGGTCTGATGATGGGCGGAACCTCGGTGATCATTATCGTAGGCGTAGCGCTTGAAACTGTGAAGCAGCTGGAGTCGCAGATGATGATGCGTCATTACAAGGGCTTCCTCGATTAAGCAGTTACGGGCACTGGGTCGGAACTTTCCGGCCTTTGAGAGAAGGAAAGTAGTGGTTTGAAAGCAAACTTTCAAACAGCGTGTTGTGCTTTTCGGAACAGCGTTCCGGATTCCGCTGAGGCGGAACCGCACAATCCCGCGGTATGGAGAAAGGAAGGTGCTTTGCTATGAAGCTGATTCTGTTAGGCGCCCCGGGGGCCGGGAAAGGCACCCAGGCAGAGGTAATCTGTCAAAAGAACAACATCCCTACAATTTCCACGGGGAATATTCTCCGTGAAGCGCTGAAGAGCGGCACAGAGATGGGCCTGAAGGCCAAAACCTATATGGAGAGCGGCAAGCTTGTGCCCGATGAGATCCTGATCGGTATCATCAAGGACCGTCTTTCCCAGGATGACTGCAAAAACGGTTTTATTCTCGACGGCTTTCCGAGGACCATTCCTCAGGCCGAGGCTCTGGATACGATGGGTGTAGAAATCGACGCAGTCCTCGATATCGAGGTTGCGGATGAGGATATCGTCACCCGTATGTCCGGACGCCGTGTCTGCGAAAAGTGCGGCTCCTCCTACCATGTGCTGTACAAACAGCCTTCGGTGGAAGGCAAGTGCGACATTTGCGGCGGCACCCTCGTTCAGCGCAAGGACGACCATCCCGATACAGTGAAGGAACGCCTGGAAGTGTATCACACTCAGACGGAACCCCTCAAGGAGTTTTACAGCAAGCAGGGAAAGCTGCTTGTCGTTCACGGCCAGGAAAAGGTGGAGGATACCATCCGCCTGGTTTTGGAAGCTCTGGAGGATTTGACATGATCGTGCTGAAAACGAGCCGTGAGCTTTCCCTGATGCGGAAGGCCGGGAAAATCTCGCAGACAGCACTGAAGCTCGCCGGAGAGGCAGTTGAACCCGGGGTATCCACCTGGGAGATCGACAAAATCGTCCGCCAGTATATCGAGAAGATGGGCGCAGTGCCCAGCTTTCTCGGGTACGGCGGGTTTCCGGCCAGCGCATGTATCTCTGTAAACGACGTGGTCATCCACGGCATACCCTCCAAAAGCATTATTCTCAAAAAAGGCGACATCGTCGGAATCGACATCGGCGCCTGTTATGAAGGCTTCCATGGCGACAACGCCTGGACCTTCCCCTGCGGGGAAGTGAGCGAGGAGGCCAAAGCGCTTTTGGATGCGACCGAAAAAGGACTGTTTCTCGGAATCGAGCAGGCCCGTCCCGGCAACCGGCTGGGGGATATCGGTCACGCAGTACAGGCGTATGTCGAAGCTCGCAATTACTCGGTGGTACGAGAGTTTGTCGGCCACGGAGTAGGTGCGAAGCTGCATGAAGACCCAAGCGTTCCCAATTACGGTACGCCCGGGAGGGGCGTGCGACTGCTGCCAGGCATGACCATTGCCATTGAGCCCATGGTGAACCGGGGCAAATGCGGGGTGAGAATCCTGCAGGACGGCTGGACCACGGTGACGCAGGACGGAAGCCTTTCCGCCCACTTTGAACACACGGTGGCCATTACCCCAGACGGGCCCGTCATTTTGACGCAGCTTGATTGAGGCGGCCCATGGAGATCAAACGCGGACAGGTGGTCAGGTCGCTGGCAGGCCATGACAAAGGTGATTTTCAGACGGTGCTGGAACTTCTGCCGCCCTATGCGGTGGTGTGCGACGGAAAGCGCAGGAGTCTGGAGCATCCCAAGAGAAAGAAACTGCTCCACCTGGCGCCCACTGCGGCGGTGCTGCCGGAAGAGAGCCTTGAAACCAATCGACAGATACGAAGCGCACTGCGTTCCTTCCGGGAACGGGCGCAAAAGTGAAGCACGGAGGTTTTTCTATGTCAAAGCAGGACGTAATTGAAGTACAGGGCGTAGTGAAAGAAGCCCTTCCGAACGCGACGTTTCAGGTCGAGCTGCAGAACGGCCACACGGTTCTGGCCCATATTTCCGGGAAGCTGCGGATGAACTTCATCCGGATTCTGCCGGGAGATAAGGTTACCATGGAGATGTCTCCCTATGACCTGACCAAGGGCCGCATCACGTGGCGTTCGAAATAAATGAAACCCAGTACCCGGCAGAATTGCAATTCAGAGTTCCGGTTTCTACCGGAGCCGCTCACTCCCAGCGGCCGGGCGCAAGAAAGGAATGGTCATAAATGAAAGTAAGGCCTTCTGTTAAGAAGATGTGTGAGAAGTGCAAGATCATCAAACGTAAGGGCAAGGTCATGGTCATCTGTGACAACCCCAAGCATAAGCAGCGCCAGGGCTGAGCCCTGCGGCGAAAACATGGAGGTATAAGAATGGCTCGTATTTCCGGTATTGATTTACCCAGAGATAAGCGAATCGAGATTGCTCTTACCTATATCTACGGAATCGGACGCAAGACTGCAAGCAACATCTGCACCGAGACCGGCGTGAATCCCGACATCCGGGTGAGAGACCTCTCGGAAGACGATACAGCAAAGCTGAGAGAGTATATCGACAAGAACTGCCACGTGGAAGGCGACCTTCGCCGCGACGTTGCGTTCGACATCAAGAGACTTATCGAAATCGGCTGCTACCGCGGCATTCGCCACCGCAAGGGCCTTCCGGTAAGAGGCCAGCGTACGAAGACCAATGCAAGAACCCGCAAAGGTCCCAGAAAAACGATGGCTAACAAGAAGAAGTAAGGAGGGGTTTTTCAATGGCAGCACAGAAGAGCACAAAGGGTACGGTGCGCAGACGCCGTGAGCGCAAGAATATTGAGCGCGGCGCAGCCCATATCCAGTCTACATTCAACAATACCATCGTAACGATCACCGATACGCAGGGCAATGCAGTGTCCTGGGCCAGCTCTGGAGAGCTGGGCTTCCGTGGGTCGAGAAAATCCACTCCCTTCGCCGCGCAGACGGCAGCCGAAACGGCAGCCCGTATCGCGATGGAGCATGGCATGAAGACCGTAGAGGTCTTCGTTAAGGGTCCGGGCGCAGGCCGTGAGGCCGCCATCCGCGCACTGCAGGCCGCCGGTCTGGATGTGAGCATGATCAAAGACGTCACGCCCATCCCCCACAATGGATGCCGTCCTCCCAAGAGAAGACGCGTATAACTCAACCGATTACTAGGAGGTACCATAAATGGCAAGATATACTGAAGCTGTGTGCAAGCTTTGCCGCCGCGAGGGCCAGAAGCTGTTCCTCAAGGGTGAGAGATGCTACACAGATAAGTGCGCGATCAACCGCAGGGCATACGCTCCCGGCCAGCATGGTCAGGGCCGTAAAAAGACTTCCGAGTACGGTTTGCAGCTGCGCGCAAAGCAGATGACAAGACGCTTCTACGGCGTTCTGGAAAACCAGTTCCACCACTATTACGAGATGGCCACCACCATGCAGGGCAAGGCCGGCGACAACCTGCTGATCCTGCTGGAGTCCCGTCTTGACAACGTGGTTTACCGCTGCGGCTGGGCCAGCTCCCGTGCGGAGGCCCGCCAGCTGGTGGTTCACGGACATTTCACCGTAAACGGCAAGAAGGTGGATATCCCCTCCTACCTGGTGAAGCCCGGCGAGACAATCGCCATTAAGGACAGCAGTCGCCAGAGCGATAAGTTCAAGGCTGTGCTGGAAGCAAACTCCGCACGTCCCGTGCCGAAGTGGCTGGATGTGGACGCCCAGAACGCGCAGGCGAAGGTTGTTGAAATGCCCACCCGTGAGGAGATCGACCTTGAGGTTGACGAAACGCTCATCGTCGAGTTGTACTCCAAGTAATGCCCTTTACTTTTTCAGGCATCCAAGACATTTTGGCAAGCTTTGTACTGTGTAAAAGGAGGATCGCGGATGATTGAGATAGAGAGACCCAAAATAGAAATCGAGGAAATTTCCGAGAACGGCACTTATGGCAAGTTTGTGGTAGAGCCTTTGGAAAGGGGCTTCGGCACCACGCTGGGCAACGGGCTGAGAAGAGTTCTGCTTTCCAGTCTGCCCGGGACGGCTGTCAAATCTGTAAAGATTGACGGCGTGCTGCACGAATTTTCCACTATTCCCGGTGTCAAGGAAGACGTTACCGAGATCATACTCAACATCAAGGGTCTGGTCGCCAAGCTGCATTGCGACGGTCCGAAGACGGTTGAGATCTCCGCCGAGGGTCCCTGCAAGGTCACGGCGGAAGCCATCAAATGCGACAGTGAGGTCGAGATTCTCAACCCGGAACTGCCTATCGCCACTTTGGGCGACGGCGCCAAGCTCTATATGGAGCTCACCCTGGATAAGGGAAGGGGTTATGTTTCGAACGAGCGGAATAAGCAGAATATGGCGGAGGGCGTGATCGGAGAGATTGCGGTCGATTCAATTTACACACCTGTGCTCAAAGTCAATTTTAACGTTGAGAGCACCCGTGTCGGCCAGAGCATCGACTACGACAAGCTGACGCTCGAGGTCTGGACAAACGGTGTCATCAACGCGCAGGAGGCTGTCTCTCTTGCGGCAAAGGTTCTCACAGACCATCTGAACCTGTTCGTGGATCTTTCCGACAAGGGAAAGAGCACGGAAATTATGGTGGAGAAGGACGAGGGCGGCAAGGAAAAGGTTCTGGAGATGACCATCGAAGAGCTGGATCTCTCGGTCCGTTCCTTCAACTGCCTGAAGCGCGCCGGGATCAACACGGTGGAAGACCTGATCAACAAGTCTGAAGAGGACATGATGAAGGTGCGCAACCTGGGCCGCAAGTCGCTGGAAGAGGTCGTATGGAAGCTGGCTTCCCTGGGCTTCAACCTGCGTAAGGAAGACGAATAATAACCTACTTTGAAACGTTAGGAGTGAATATCTATGCCGGGAACCAGAAAACTCGGGAGAGACACTGCTCATAGAACCGCCATGCTGCGGGGCCTCGTGACGTTCTTCTTCGAGAATGGCAAGATTGAGACCACCGTAACGCGCGCAAAAGAAGTGCGTTCGCTGGCGGAGAAGATGATCACCATCGCGAAGGAAGACAACCTGCACAACAGACGCATGGTGATGAGCTTCCTCACGAAGGAATCTGTTACCAACAAGCTGTTCAAGGAAATTGCCCCCAAGTATGCTGACCGCAACGGTGGCTATACCCGTGTGACAAAGCTCGGGCCCCGCCGCGGCGACGCCGCTGAAATGGCGATTCTCGAGCTGCTGTAAGAGTTTTTTATGATAGACAGAAAAGGTCCGCTGCATGATTCTGCAGCGGACCTTTTTGCTGTCATAGTATGGGATAACTGAATCAGAACAAGCCCGCACAAAATATGTGAACCAGCCGATTGTGCGGCAGATTACTCCAAATTTGTTCCGCGTACTATTTCGGCATCGGGGAGGTTCAGAAGCTTGCTAATTTGCGCGAATGCTTCCTCGGTGCTTCCGGGATATAGCCGCAGGGCCAGGATCAGACTTTTTTCTTGCGATGTCAATTCGCCTATGATGTGGGGGTCCTTGGCCACCTTTTTACGAGGTCTCAACGAGCTTTGCCCCAGATTTTCCAGATGCTTTTCGTCAAAAAAGTCATCCATGGAAATATGATAAAACTCGGCCATACGTTTCAGCATAAATATGTTAGGCAGGGTTTTCCCAAGTTCATAATAAGTATAAGTGGAGCGTTGGATATCAAAACAGTCTGCAAGGTTCTGTTGAGATATATTGGTAAGAATCCGCAATTTTCTCATAGTGTCACACAAAATTTGCTGTTCTGCGCTTAATTGCCTGTGTTGTCTTTTCAATGCTGACATCTCCCAAGAATGAATAAGAAAAAAATGTTTCTTTTCGCTGTACCCGCGATTTTTCCATCCTTCTTCAATTTTATAAAACAAATCAACTTCATGTAAAAATGAAAAATTAAATGACATAAGACACCTCGGTCTCTACAGCATTTACACCGTATAGAGTTGCCGTTACTAGGGCTGCCACCAGAGCGCTTTTAGCTTTCTTGTATCTCGTCTATTTGTATACCTATCTCCGCCTGTGTCCAACAACAATATCGTTTCCATAAGTCATCAGTGTAATTATTTTCTGCTTTGTATTTACGTATCATTTCAATTTTCTCGCTGTGCGTGATGTTTAGAAAAAAGATATGGACTATTGTATCTTTGAATTGCCTGTATTTTTCTTCTCGAGGTGGGTGTAATACAGTGTCTACATCAACTAATAGATAATCACAGATCTTCCAGATTTGCTCAATAGATACTGTTATTTCGTTTATAACATTTTCTATTACTTCGTCAGCCAGACCACAGCGTTGAGCAAATTCGTTAACGTTAATATGGTTTTCACGTTGAAATAACTTAACACGATATGCTAACTCATAGTTAATTGCAAATTCGGTACTCATTATCTTATTCTCCGCAAAAATTTTGTGTATAGCGACTTCAGCATAACAGAAAATTTAATTAATCAAGATGGACAAAGTAAAAAAATAAAACTAAAATATTAACTAATAAGTTTTGGAGATGAAAGTATGGCTATAGCGTTAAAAACGAAGGAGTTACGAGAAGAACAAAATATGACGCAAATGGATTTGGCGTTAGAATTAGGACTAGGAAATACAACAATACAGCAATATGAGGCGGGCACATATGAACCTAGTCTTACAAATCTAATAAGAATAGCTGATTTATTTGGTGTAACTGTTGACTATTTGATTGGAAGGACACCGATTCGGGGACCTGTTTACAGCGATGATGAGAAACTGGCTTACCGGTTGAGTACCTTAAAAAACGAAAAAGCAAAGAGAGCGGTTCTTTCTCTTTTGGAAGAAGTAAAAGAGTAAAATGGAGCGGGTGTATTTATTATTTTACTATACAAAAAACGGCGTGTCAACTGCTATAAATAATCCAAATTTTGACCATTGATGTGAGTGGGCTTTTTTACTATACTAAAGGTGCATTATGAGATAGTATTATAGTAGAAAGGTATCTTAAATATGATAAAAAATCTTCGTTATTATCGAGAATTGCATAAAATGACCAGAAAAGAATTGGCAGAGATGTTTGGGCTTACAGAGAAAAAGCTCTATTATTATGAAAGAACGACTAGTAAAAGTGAACCTAAACTTGATGTTATCACAAAGCTAGCTGATTTCTTTGGGATAACTGTTGATGAGTTGATTGGGAGAACGGATGCTTATTCGGCAAAACCGCTGTGTTCGAAAATCGATTTGGCTAAACTCGGACAACGATTGAGAGAAAGAAGAGAAGAGTTAAACCTTTCGATGAAAGAAACGGCAGAAAGATCGGACATTACATCAGCTTATCTTTCTTTTATTGAATGTGGTAAGAAAACTCCTAATGTTGATGTTTTTGCTCGACTGCTAAACACGTTGAATATGTCTGCTGATGCGGCCTTACTGGATTCACTTACAGCTGCACAAGATGAAAAATCCTCATATTTGCAGTATAAACTTATTGGTCTCGACCCGGAAAGGCGTCTAATGGCTCTCCGTGCATTCGAATGCTTTATAGAGGGCCTAAAGCAATAAATGATCTCTTGAAATATAGGGGCCTTTTAAACAATGTATCCAATATGGTAAAATTTTTAAAAGAAGCGGATGACTAAACGATAAAGAACCACCGGCTTTTATACCGGTGGTTCTCTTCTTGCCACTTATGAAAATATAGCTTTCATGCGGCTTTGCCGTGCTCGCGCAGAAGAAACAAGGGTTCCCTGCACTTCCTGCGAAAAAGACATTTTCACTTCCTGCGTCTTTCTGTCATGGTTTTTTTCAAGCGCCCAGCTGGATTTCGTAAAAAGCATGAAAACATTTCTTTTGAGGCGGACAGACTTATTTTTCCCAGTACATCTTCGTTTTTGTGTTCACGTCTCCGGCCTTCAGGGTGAAGGAGTATTCCGGCGTCAGGGGGTCCGCCAGGCCGCCTGCCTCCGGGATGGTGGAGTCGGCGTTGAGAATCAGCTTGTCACCCTGAAACTGCAGCACAAATCGCTTGCCCCCCGCCATGCGGGTATTGCGCAGCTCCAGTTCCAGTTTGTCCACAGCGCGCCAGCGTCCGATGGCTCCGTAAAGCACACCGTCCAGCTGGGTCAGCACATGGTGTCCTTCCATCCCTATCTTCAGCTCGCAACAGCCGTTGTCCTGAACGCATTGCAGCCGCACGTCGCTGTTTCCGGCAAAAATCAGATGAAGCTCCTGCAGTGTTCCACCGTCCGGCTGGAATTTTCCGATGCCTCCGATCAGGTCAGTCAGAGAGGGGGTGGGGGCGTTAGGCAGGTAGACGGCCCCGTTGAGGGATTCCTCCGCTCCGGGATTCCGCATGCCAAGCATGGGAGTGAGTTCCAGATTCCGCAGGCGGTGGGCCAGTACATGGCAGTTCATGCGGTCCTCCGGCAGAGGTTCCGCCTGCATACCGGGCAGAAGTTTCTCCCACACAGAGGTCAAAACAGCCTGCAGGCGCATAGAGGCGGAGGTGATCACCAGCACGGCGTCCTGTTCCGTGAATACGATGCCGTATTGGCCGAAGGCTCCGTCTCCGCGGAACACGCCCCGGGGCTCACAACGCCAGAACTGGAAGCAGTAGCCTTGCTGCCAGTCGGGGTCGCCTCCCCAGCCCACACCCCTATTTTCGATTTGCTTGGAGGTGGCAGCCTGGAACCACTCCTTCCGAAGCAGCTGTTTTCCTTCCCATTGGCCCTGATTGGCTACAAACTGGATGAACCGTGCCATGTCCTCTGTGGTGAGGGAATACCCTGCTCCACCCATTTCCGTACCGTCCGGCAGCGCTTGACAACGAATGTCGGACATGCCCAGGGGCTCTATGAGCCTTGGCCGCAGGAACTCGGTGAGGTGCTTGCCTGTTTTGCGCTTCAAAATAGCGCACAGCAGGTTGGTGCCCGCCGTATTGTACATGAATTTCGTACCCGGCTCATACACGAAGGGATGGGCAAGAAAAGCACTGATCCAGTCCGGATCGTCGATCCCCATGTTGGGGATTTCGCTTTCATGGCCGCAGCCCATCATCAGAAGATGACGCACCGTGGCTTTTTTCAGATTTTCGCTGGGGTTCTCCGGAACCTTTTCCGGGAAGATATCCACCAGGCGGTCGTCCAGGCTGAGCAGGCCTTCCTGTTCGGCAAAACCGATGGCAGTGGAGGTCAGGCTCTTGCTGAAGGAGAACATGATGTGGGGAGAGGCCGGCGTATAGGGCTTCCACCAGCCCTCCGCACAGACTTTGCCATGGCGCAGCAGCATGAAGCTGTGCATTTCAATCCCATAGCGGTAAAGCTCGTCGAGAAATTCCAGAATCGACTTGGAGGAAATCCCCACGCTTTCCGGGGTGACCCGTTCAAAATCCATCTTTTCAACACAACCTTTCATAATCCAGCGGACACCTACGCTCCGCTAACAAAAATTCATATCCTGTTTCCAGGAGAGGCTGCTCTTCTTTTCGAAAACAGGAGAAGATATTTTTATCCTACCACAGTTTAAACCGTCCTGCAATGCAGAATACTAAAGAATAGAACAATTCTTGGAAGGCGGGAAAGGCCCGGAAAACCGCGTCAAGCCCCGCGCCTCGCTAAAAGGAAGAAGGTTATCACTATGGTAAAAATTCAAAAGGTCTACGGAAGCGAAATCCTGGATTCCCGGGGGAACCCTACCGTCAGCGCTACAGTGCAGCTGACGGACGGCTCCATGGGTACGGCGGCCTCTCCCTCCGGCGCGTCCACCGGAAAGTTTGAGGCAGTGGAGCTGCGGGACGGCGACGAGCGGCGTTATGGGGGAAAGGGCGTGCTGAAGGCGGTACAGAATATCAATGAGATGATCTCTCCTGCGCTGGAAAATCTTCACAGCCTGACGGTGCGGGAGGTGGATAAGGTCCTGATAAAGCTGGACGGCAGCCCCAATAAGGCCCATTTGGGCGCCAACGCCACTCTGGCGGTATCCCTGGCTTGCGCCCGGGCCATCGCCGCCCATTACCGTATGCCGCTCTACCGTTTTCTGGGCGGCGCGGCGGCCCACGAGCTGCCGGTGCCCATGATGAACATCCTCAACGGCGGCGCTCATGCTGGAAACAATATTGACATTCAGGAGTTCATGATCATGCCCACGGGGGCGGAAAACTTCCGGGAGGGGCTTCGCTGGTGTGCAGAAATTTATCACACTCTGGGCAGACAGCTGAAGAAAAAAGGTCATTCCACGGCAGTGGGGGACGAAGGCGGCTTTGCACCGAACCTCGCTTCGGATGAAGAGGCCATAGAAGAAATTCTGAGCGCGGTGGAAACTGCAGGATACAGCGGAAGAGTGAAGCTGGCGCTGGACGCGGCAGGCAGCGAATGGGCCGAAAATGGGGAATACCGGCTCCCGAAGCGCGGAACGCGGTTTTCCTCAGATGAGCTGATTGACTTTTGGGAAGAGCTTGTGCGCAAGTACCCCATTGTCTCTATTGAAGACCCGCTGGGAGAAGAGGATTTCCCCGCCTGGACCAAAATGACGGAACGTTTGGGGGACAGGCTGCAGATCGTGGGAGACGACCTGTTCGTGACCAATATGGAACGGCTGCAGAAAGGGATCGAAGAAAAGGCCGGCAATGCTATTTTAGTCAAGCTCAACCAGATCGGAACACTCAGCGAGACGCTGGACGCCATTGAGCTGGCCAAGAAGAACGGGTATAAGACCATCGTCTCCCACCGCTCCGGCGAGACGGAGGACACCTTCATCGCCGACCTGGCGGTGGCGGTGAATGCCGGGCAGATCAAAACAGGCGCCCCCTGCCGGACGGAACGTGTAGCAAAATATAACCGTCTTCTCCGCATTTCCGAGTGTTGACAGAATCCCCGGCAGGCATGTAGAATAAATACAATCAAGCAGTTGCATGGGGGGAAGAGAATGGGTGCGGAAATGGAACGTGTGGAGACCTGTGTGCGGTATATTCGGGAAAAGACGGGGTTTGAGCCCCATACGGCTCTTGTGCTGGGCTCCGGCCTGGGCGGCTTTGCCGACAACGTCAAGATCGAAGCCGTGGTGGAGTACGGGGAGATCGAAGGGTTTCCCGTGTCCACCGTCAGCGGTCACAAGGGGCGTTTTGTCCTGGGCTATGTGGGAAAAGAGCCGGTTGCCGTTATGCAGGGAAGAGTCCACTACTATGAAGGCTATCCCATGCGGGACGTGGTGCTGCCCATCCGGGTGATGGCCCGGCTGGGGGCCCGCAGGCTGATCCTCACCAATGCGGCAGGGGGGATTCATCCAGACTTTGCCGCAGGAGCCCTGATGCTGCTCACCGACCATATCAGTTCTTTTATCCCTTCCCCCCTGCTGGGCCCCAATGAGGAAGCTTTTGGCCTCCGTTTTCCGGATATGTCGGAGGTGTACAGCAGAAGACTGCGCACGGTGGCGGAAGAGGAAGCCGGGAAGCTGGGAATCCCGCTGAAGCAGGGGGTCTATCTTCAGACTACAGGCCCAAACTACGAAACGCCCGCGGAAATCCGCATGTTCAGGACGCTGGGTGCGGACGCCGTGGGCATGAGCACGGCCTGCGAAGCTATGACGGCCCGGCATTTGGGGCTCGAGGTCTGCGGTATCAGCTGCATCACCAATCTGGCAGCTGGAATCAGCAAGGCGCCTCTTTCCCATGAAGAGGTTAAGGCCACTGCGGACCGGGTGGCGGAAGACTTTCAGGCCCTGCTCAGAGCGATGATCAGCAGAATGACAGAACTGTAAAGAAATAAAAAAGCTTGCCGCATTGCTTTGCGGCAAGCTTTTTTTATGGAGACAATAGCGCGGGGCTTAGAGAGAACCGGCCTTTCGGCGTTTCCGGCCAAGCAGATAAAAATAACCGGCGCACAGCAGGATTTGAACCACAGTGGAGCAGGGTGTGGCCAAGCCTACCAGGAACAGGGAGACAGGCTGGATGCGGCTCATCAGGAAGGAGACGGGGATGCGCACCAGAAAGGCGCCCGCAATCCCCTGGGCCATGACAAAGGTAGTCTTGCCGCAGCCGTTGAAGTAGCCGGAAAAGCAGAACAGGAAGGAAACCAGCAGGGTATCGACAGCGTAGGCGCGCAGATAGTCTGCGGAAGCTGCAATCACCTGAGGATCTCTGGCAAACAGGCCGGAGAGAAAGTCTCCGTGGAAAAAGGCGAGGAAAGCCATTGCAACGCCGATGAGCAGGGAGGCGAGCATGCCGCAGACCATGGCGCGCACGGCTCTGTCGTTGCGGTTCGCACCGATGTTTTGGGCCACGAAAGCGGAAAGGGACTGCATGAACGAGGAGGGCACCAGCATGATGAACATGCAGAGCTTTTCCGCTACGCCTACCCCGGCGGAGGGGATGACGCCCAGTGAGTTGACGATGGCGATGATGGCCAGGAAAGAGATGCTCACCAGGGCGTCCTGCAGGGCGATAGGGAAACCCAGCTTCAGTGTTTTGAAGATCACCTGCCGGTGAAACCGGAGGTTTTTCCGGGAAAAGGGAAAGGGAAGCCCTCTTCTTCGGACCACCAGGACACACAGGACTACGCTGAGGGCCTGCGCCAGTACCGTGGCCAGGGCGGCCCCGGCTGCGGCCATATGAAATACGGCGACGAACAGCAGATCTCCCAGAATATTGCAGATACAGGCGATAAATACCGCAAGCAGGGGCGTTTTGGAATCCCCCATCCCCCGGAAGATGCTGCCCAGCACGTTGTAGGCAACAATGAAGACGGCGCCTGCCGAGCAGATGCGCACGTAATCCACGGTTTTGTCAAAAGCTTCTGCCGGCGCCTGCATGGCGGCGCAGAAGGGACCGGCGAACAGAGTCATGGCTGCGGTGAGAAACAGGGCTAGCACAGCGAAAATACAGACGCCGGCCCCGATTACATTCCCGGCCTCTTCAGGCTTCTTCTGACCGATTTTCTGTCCCAGCAGGATCGTGGTGCCCATGGACAGCCCCGTGATGACCGAGGTGATGGTCTGCATGATCTGGCTGCCTGTGGAGACGGCGGAGACGTCCGCCGCCGCGCCGAACTGGCCCACGATGAGCAAGTCGGCCGCGCCGTACATGGCCTGCAGCAACATGGCGAACAGTACGGGAAGAGAAAATTTCAGCAGCGGCCCTAAAATCTTTCCTTCCGTGAAATCTGACTGTGTACGCATTGTTTTGGCTTCCCTTCCACAAAATTTTCATAAAAAACCGGATAAAACAACAGGCATCCCAGCCAGCTGTCTTATCCGGCAAAACGCTTCTTTCTGAGCGGCTTCCCTCCGACGGAATTCAGTATAGCAAAAGGTTTTCAGGGCGTCAAGTACCGAGTATCGGGAAAAGCAGGTTCAGGGTTCCTGGGGCTGCTTCTCCGGATGAGGGGCTGCCAGATGCGCATCCCGCAGATTTTTGTGAATCACCACCGCGGAAATTGCCATGCCGCCCAGCCCAAAGGGCCAGCGTCCCGTATAGGAAGCACCCAGCACGCAGGCGGCGGTGAAAAGGGAAAAGGTGACTACGGTACGTCTCTCATTGGGATGGATGGCCCAGACCGCAGAAAAGAAAATGTAGAAAGCGGCCAGCACGAAAACCAGCCAGCTCATGGGAACGAGGCCCAGCAGCGCGCCGAACGTGACGGCAATAGCCTTGCCGCCGCGTCCATGGTACAGCGGGGCGCAGGCGTGACCCAGGGTGGGGGAGGCCAGAACCAGGGCAAACCACAGACTTCGGGGATCCGTATACCGCAGGGCCAGAAAGACGGGGAGGAAGCCCTTGAACAGGTCGCAGAACACACAGAGCATCCCCACCGGGATCCCTGCGTATTTCACGGCGTTGGCGGCTCCGGGGTTGTGATCCTCGCTGAGAGCCCGGATATCCACACCCTTAAGCAGCCGGGGCAGATGATAGCTGAACAGCACGCTGCCCAGCAGAAAACCAAACAAAGAAAACAGCAGATAACGGAACGTCGTCACAGTTCATACCTCCTTTTTCACACAGACGGTTGCGCTGCTCGGAACTGTTCCGGACAGCGGACGGAAAACAGGGGTTAAAACCGGGAGCAGGGGATAAACCGGACCTCCTTAGTTTTTTGTCCCATTATTGCTTGGTACATCCCCCGAGAGAATTATGGCGGCGATCTCTTCCGCCGCATTGGGATTTATTTCTCTTTTCTGGCATTCAGTCATACGCTGGAGGGCGGCCGTGTCTTCAGCGAGAGAAGCGGCAGCCAATGCGGCTGCTTTGGGGTGCACCGCACACACAGACAGGCCGTGGGAGACAAAAAATCTGGCGTTGGCTGTTTCACAGCCCGGTATTGGCCTGGTGTGTACCAAGGGAATGTTCTGCACGGCTGCTTCCGTGCTGGTGAGTCCTCCCGGCTTTGACAGCAGAATGTCGCAGGCGTCCATATACAGCGGCGCATTCCTGGTAAAGGCCACGGTCTGCACCCGTTTTTCCCGGGAAAAATCGTGATCGATGCGGTCTTTGAGCGCGGCGTTCCTGCCTGTCAAAATGAGAATGCGTGAATTTTTAGGACAGCTCAGCAGCAGATCCAATGCAAAAGAAGAGATGTCCCCAAACCCCATGCTGCCGGTCATCACCAGAAAGACCTTTTCCTGTTCCGGCAGACCCAGCAGGAGGCGGGCCTCTGCCTTCGGCGTCTTCTGCAGGCAGCGGCGGGAAACTGGTATACCTGTGGGAATCAGTTTCTCCTGCGGGATTCCTTTTCCGGAAAATTCCCGTTTCAAATCTTCATGGGGGACAAAATAGGCGTCCAGCTCGGTCTCTTCCCAGAAAGGGATGCAGGTGTAATCGGTGGCAACCGCATAGGTCTTAACAGAGAGCCGCCCTTTTCTGCGCAGGCAGGTCAGGGTTTCAGCAGGGAAGAGGTGCGGACACACCACGGCGTCGAAGCCTGATTTTTCTATGTAGTCCCCCAGGGCTCCGGCGTACCGGGTGTTGGCCAGATAAACAGGGGATTTCAGCCATGGGTTGCTGATCAGGCCGCCCAGTTGATACAGACCGCCAAACAGGGAGGGCGCTTTTGTGGTGACGCTTACGTACGCTCCGCCGACAGTCTTTGAAGTGTTTCCGCGTGCAAAAGACAGGGCGTCCAACAGTTCGCATTCCGCGCCTGCAGCCTCCAGTTCCTCACGGACAGCCGATCCAGCTGAATTATGCCCCTGTCCCGTGTTGCAGGATAAGATCAGTACCCGCATAGTTGTCGCCCCCTTTCGAGCTTTTTACTTATTGTATCACAAAAAAAACAGAGAAGAAAGACCTGTGAGGCCGTTTTTACCAGTACAGAAGAAGATGGAAGGATGCGTGAACCTTTTTGGGTTTGGAATGAAACTTTGAAAAAGTTTTAACGAATTCATGAACAAAAAGGATTGTAAAAAATTCCGGTTCGTGCTATCATAGATCTGATTTTGATAAAATGCGGGAGAATGGTGTTTTTTCAAAATCCAACCATTGTTTTGTGTTAGTTTATTCATAATGTCATGGCGAAGGGAGGTCAAATTTCTATGAACGAACCGAGTTTTATCCAAGTTGTTCTCATGGGTCTTATCACAGTTTTCGTTGTGTTGATCTGTCTCATTGTCATCATTAAGATTATGGGAGCTATCATGACGAAGGTCACTGGGAAAAGTGCTCCTCAGGCGGTTCCTGTTCCGCCTGCCGCACCTGTGCCTGCTGTGCAGCCTAACAAGCAGCTGCTGGTTGCCGCTATTGCGGCGGCTGTTGCAGAGGATATGGGCACGGATGTAAACCACATCAGAATTCACGCGATCCGGAAGCTGTGAGACAAGCCTGTCCGCGGTATAAAACAGTAAGAAGTATGATTTTAAGAGAGGGTATAAAACTATGAGAAAGTACAATGTGAACGTCAACGGCACTGCTTATGAAGTCACTGTAGAAGAAGTAAAGGGCGCCGCCCCTGCTCCTGTAGCCGCTCCCGCTCCTGCAGCTGTCCCTGCTCCGGCTCCGGCTGCCGCCGCACCTGCAGGTGCAGGAGAGCAAGTAACTGCTCCCATGCCCGGCACCATTCTGGACGTAAAGGTGGCCGCAGGCCAGACTGTCAAGTCCGGCGACGTGCTGATGGTTCTGGAAGCCATGAAGATGGAAAACGAGATCATGGCTCCCAAGGATGGCACAGTTACCGCTGTTTCTGTCTCCAAGGGCGCTTCCGTAGAGAGCGGAACACTCCTTTGCACCATCGCATAAGGTGCTTTTTTTCCCTAATACTAATTAAAGGAGTGTAACAATTCAATGGAAGCCATTATGAACTTCTTGCAGAATACAGGCTTCGCTCTGATTGGACAGAATCCTCTCTGTCTGGTGATGATCCTGGTTTCCTGTGTTCTGCTGTATCTTGCCATTGTCAAGAGATTTGAGCCCCTGCTGCTGCTGCCCATCGCCTTTGGCATGCTGTTGACGAACCTGCCCGGCGCTGGAATGTACCATGCCGAGTACTTCGCCAACGGGGTGATCGACTGGGCTGCTTTGGGGACTGGCCACGGAGGCCTGATCGACTACCTGTATCTGGGCGTCAAACTGGGCATTTACCCCTGCCTGATCTTCGTGGGCGTGGGCGCTATGACCGATTTTGGTCCCCTGATTGCCAACCCCAAGAGCTTGCTTCTGGGCGCTGCCGCCCAGGTCGGCATTTTCCTTACCTTTATCGGCGCCAACCTGCTGGGCTTTACCGGCCCCCAGTCCGCCTCTATCGGCATCATCGGCGGCGCGGACGGCCCCACCGCCATCTATACCACGGCTGCCCTGGCGCCTGAACTGCTGGGCCCCATTGCCGTGGCGGCCTATTCGTACATGGCTCTGGTCCCGGTCATCCAGCCCCCCATCATGAAGCTGCTGACCAGTAAGGAAGAGCGCAGGATCAAGATGAAGCAGCTTCGCCCGGTTTCCAAAACTGAGAAGATCCTGTTCCCCATCATCGTCACCATCTTTGTCTCCCTCATGCTGCCCTCAGCCGCTCCGCTGGTCGGCTGCCTGATGTTGGGCAACCTGATGCGTGAGTCCGGCGCTGTGGACCGTCTGAGCAAGACCGTTCAGAACGAACTGATGAACATTGTCACCATCTTCCTGGGCATCTCTGTGGGAGCTACCGCCACCGCGGCCAACTTCCTGAACCTCCAGACTCTGGAAATCCTGGTGATGGGCGTTTGCGCCTTTGCCCTGGGAACTGCCGGCGGCGTGCTGCTCGCTAAGCTGATGAATGTGTTCGCGAAGGAGAAGGTCAATCCTCTGATTGGCTCCGCCGGTGTTTCCGCCGTACCCATGGCGGCCCGTGTTTCCCAGGTGGTGGGGCAGAAGGAAGATCCTTCCAACTTCCTTCTGATGCACGCAATGGGTCCCAACGTGGCCGGCGTAATCGGTTCCGCTGTGGCGGCCGGTGTGCTGCTGTCCCTGTTTGGTTAAGCGACTGATCGTTTCTGTGATATTCACAGGGAAAGGAAATGGTCTACAATATGGCAAAAAATCCCCTTAAGATAATGGACACCATCCTGCGTGACGCGCACCAGTCTCAGGCTGCCACCCGCATGAAGATTGAGGATATGGTTCCCGTGCTTCCCTTGCTGGACAGCATCGGCTACTGGTCCCTGGAGTGCTGGGGCGGCGCCACGTTCGACGTGTGCATGCGCTTTTTGAATGAAGATCCGTGGGAGCGCCTGCGGACCCTGAAGAAGGGTCTGCCCAATACCAAGCTGCAGATGCTGCTGCGCGGCCAGAACATTCTGGGCTACCGGCACTATGCAGACGATGTGGTGGCAGCCTTCTGCAAGAAATCCATTGAGAACGGTATCGATGTAGTGCGCATTTTCGACGCACTGAATGACCCTCGGAACATGGAAGCCGCCATGAAGTATGTCAAGGAATACGGCGGACTAGTGGAAGCCGCCATCAGCTACACCAAGAGCCCTGTGCACAGCGAGGATTATTTCGTAAAGCTGGCTATGCAGCTGGAAAAAATGGGCGCCGACACCATCTGCATCAAGGACATGGCGAACCTGCTCCTGCCCTACGATGCGTATTCCCTGGTGAAGAAGCTCAAGGAGAATGTGGGCGTGCCGATTCATCTGCACACGCACAACACTACCGGTACGGGTGACATGACAAACCTTATGGCAGCTCAGGCGGGCGTTGACATTGTGGATACCGCCCTGTCCCCGCTGGCCAACGGCACCTCGCAGCCCGCGACAGAGGCCATGGTGGCCACCCTGCAGGGTACCAGCCGCGATACCGGCCTGGATATGGCGAAGCTTTCCGAAGCGGCCGCTCATTTCCGCGGCGTTGCCGAGAAGCTGGATATCAACCCCAAGGTCCTGAAGGTGGATGTAAACACCCTGTTGTATCAGGTGCCCGGCGGCATGCTGTCCAACCTGATCTCCCAGCTGAAGCAGGCCAATGCCGAGGATAAGTATTATGATGTGCTGGAAGAAGTGCCGCGTGTCCGCAAGGACTTCGGCTATCCGCCCCTGGTCACTCCTACCAGCCAGATTGTGGGTTCGCAGGCGGTACTGAACGTGCTGTCCGGCGACCGCTACAAGATGGTCACCAAGGAGTCCAAGGCACTGCTCCGCGGTGAGTACGGCCAGCTGCCCGGCGAGGTCAACGAGGAAGTGCGGAAGAAGGCCATCGGCAACGACGAGGTCATCACCTGCCGCCCCGCGGATCAGATCGAGCCTGAAATGGAGAAGCTCCGCGCTGAGTGCAAGGAAAAGGGTATCGGCAACTGCGAAGAGGATACTCTCAGCTATGCGTTGTTCCCTCAGGTTGCGCTCAAGTTCTTCGAGTGGAGGGATCATCCCCACCAGGAAGAGCCGGCGGCCCCTGTTGCCGCTGCTGCAGCACCTGCCGCAAAGGCAAGCGACAATTCTCCCCGTACCCTTGTGGTTGAGGATTTGACAAACGGAAATTTCTAAGAATAGCAGTTTCAGAGACGGCGTCTTATTTGGACGCCGTCTCTTTTTTCCCAAAAGCTTTTGCTGGAGTCGCATCGGGAAAGGTGTTTTATAAACCCAATTTTAAGCCCAGAGAGAAGTACAGTTGATCAAAAGAAAAGACTGTGGTGTTAATCACTCTCTGGCTGCCGGGATGGTGCAGAACTTTTCACGCAGCGGCGGACATCAGCGATGACTTTCCGGTTGCGCCGTGTTATAATAACCGCAAAGTGGTTTTTACGGCGGAGGAAACAGAAAGCAGCTGGCTCCGTGTTTTGAAAAGGGAGAGAGGGTCATACAGGTGAGGAAAACAGTGTTTGAGCTGATCCGGGAGCATAAGGCAGCTGTGCAGGAAACTCCCTGCATTGTGGTGGATACGGAAACGGCAAAGAAAAATATTTGCCGGATGCAGGAGGCGGTATCGGCCTGCGGCTGCAAACTGCGACCTCATATAAAAACCCACAAGATCCCCTATTTTGCCAGGCTTCAGCTGGCAGCAGGAGCGGAGGGAATCACCTGTGCCAAAGTCAGCGAAGCGGAGGTGATGGCGGCAGGCGGTGTGGAAGATATCTTCATCGCTTATCCCATGGTGGGGGAATTTCGTATCCACCGCGCTCTGGAGCTGCAAAAAAGGGTGAAACGGCTGATCCTGGCGGTTGACAGCCTGGAGGGAGCCGCCGCGCTGAGCAGGTCGGCCGGAGAAGCTGGTCTTACCTGCGAAGTGCGTCTGGAAGTGGATACAGGTGCCCGGCGCACCGGCGTAACCCGCGGGCATGTTCTGGAGCTGGCGGGGCAGATTGCCGCCCTGCCGCATTTGAATTTGACAGGCATTTACACGTTTAAAAGCCTGGTGCTCCATGGGTGTCCCACGGAAGATAATAAGGCTGCTGCCGTCGAGGAAGCGGAATTGATGAGCGGTATGGCTGCCAGCCTGCGGACCCGGGGTCTGCCAATCCGGGAGGTGAGCGCCGGTTCCACCCCTACAGGCCTTCAAGTGGCCAGGACCGGTCTGGTTACAGAGGTACGCCCCGGTACCTATATCTTTGGGGACTGGATGCTCACAAAAGAGAACTGTGCAGCAGTGGAGGATATTGCCGTCCGCCTGTATGCAATGGTGGTGAGCACTCCCGCGCCGGATTATGCGGTGCTCGACGGCGGTACGAAGACCTTTCCCATGGATATTCCTCTGGACACGCCGCCCTTCCTGTATCCCGGATATGCCATTCCCATCGGCGGGGACGGCAAACCCGATGAAAACCTGCAGCTTCGCCGCATGAACGAGGAGCACGGGATTCTCACCGCAAAAAACGGAAGAACAGGCCTCAGGGTGGGGCAGGTTTTGGAGCTGATTCCCATTCATGTCTGTACAGCGGTCAACATGCAGAACAGCGTATTTGTCTTTGAGGACGGCGTACTGCGCAGAATGCCGGTGGAGGCGAGGGGAATGCTGGTATGATACAGGTGAAAAATGCCGTCATCTGCGACGGCACAGGGAAAGAGCCGTTTTCCGGGGAGCTGCTGATCGATGGGGAAAAGCTTGCGGAGGTATCTCCCATTCCCTTTGGGGAGCTGGATGCAGAGGTCCTGGACGCCCGGGGGATGGCGGTGACTCCGGGGTTTATCGACGCCCACCGCCATTGTGATCTTGCGGCACTTTATGACCCGGAGTTCGGCAGGCTGGAGCTTGCCCAGGGCATCACCACTGCTGTGATGGGAAACTGCGGGCTGGCTCCTGCACCATGTACGGAGGAGTACAGGGACCGGCTCTATGATTTTTTGGAGCCCTGTCTGGGCACAGCTCCCAAAAACAGTTTTTTCCCTCTGGTTTCGGAGTTTTTCCGGGCACTGGAGACAAGGCGGTATCCGCTGAACCTGGGAGTATTGGGGGCCACCGGGGCCATCACTGCAGCGTCAAAGGGATTCGACAATGTCCCCTTTGACAGGAAATCCAGACACAGGGCGGAAATTTACGTGAAGGACGCCATGGAAGCAGGAGCGCTGGGGCTTTCCTGCGGTATCATGTACACGCCGGAATGTTTCAGCAAGACCGAGGATTTTGTCTTTTTGGCAAAAATATGCGGCGAGTACGGCGGCTATCTCACCAGTCATATCCGGGGCGAAGGGAATTCCCTGACAGAATCGGTAAAAGAGGTGCTGGAAATCGGGGAGCGGGCCGGTGTACCTGTGAACATAAGCCATCTCAAAGTCACGGGACTGAAAAATCACGGTTGGGGAATCGAGCGTGCTGTCGGGGTTTTGGAGGAGGCCCGCGGGAGAGGGCAGGACGTTACCGCGGATGCGTATCCCTATCCCGGTGGATCCACCACGATCCTTTCCCTGATTCCCCCCACCGTTATGGAACGGGCCAAAGGGGAGGCGGCCGCCTATCTGGGTACGCAGGAGGGCATCCGTGACTTGGCACAGGAGATCGGCAAGGAATTTTCCAGCTGGGATAATATGGTATCCTCCATCGGCTGGGAACGTATCGTCATCGGTTCTGTGATCCGGGAAGAGGACCGTATTTATGCTGGGCTGGACTTTACTGCGGCTGCGGCGCTGTCCGGAAGTACGGAGACGGAGCTGTTCTGCCGGCTGGTGCATGAGAATTCCGGCAAGATAGGGGTCATCCTCATGAGCATGGCCCAGGCAGATGTGGACCGGGTGCTTTGCCTGCCCTATGTCAGCCTCATCTCCGACGCTCTCTATGGGGGCGGCGGTATGCCCCACCCTCGTCTGTACGGCGCTTTTCCTAAGTTCCTGCGGGAATATGCGGGCGAAAAGAGCGCGCTTTCCTTTGCAGAAGCGGTCCGAAAGATGACGGGCATGCCTGCCCGGCGGCTGGGCCTCAGGGATCGGGGAACTCTGGAGCCAGGGAATTATGCGGATTTGCTGGTGTTTGATCCTGCGAAATTTACGGACCGGGCCACCTGGCAGAACCCCAGGCAGGAGGCAGAGGGCCTGGAGTATGTTCTTGTCAACGGAAAGCCGCCGCAGGAACGTGGCGGAAAAATAGTAAAAAAATAGGCCTTTGCCTGTTTTGAATCCATGATAGAAAGGAACGATAAGTATGGGCAGAATAGAAGAAAAATTGAAGGAGATGGGTCTGGCCCTTCCAACCCCGCCGGCGAAGGGCGGGGTGTATGCGCCGGCCAAATGTTTTGGGGACAACCTGGTTTACATTTCGGGCTGCGGTCCCTCTACCGACGGTACACCCATTACCGGAAAGCTGGGGGAAGCGGTGACGGAAGAACAGGGCTACCTTTATGCCAGAAATTCCATGCTCAATGTTCTGGCCGTTCTCAAGCGTGAAATAGGGGATCTGGACCGGGTAAAAAGCGCGGTAAAGGTCACCTGTTTTGTGGCCTCCGTGCCTGAGTTCTACAATCAGCCCCAGGTGGCCAACGGCGGAACACAGCTGCTGATCGACCTGTTTGGCCAGGAGGTCGGAGCCCCTACACGCTCCGCCATCGGGCTGAGCGTGCTTCCCGGCAACATGCCGGTTGAGACGGAAGCGATTTTTGAGGTGGAATAAGGTTCCAGTTGTATCCTTCCAATAGAAGCTGAAAAGCGGCGGGTAAAAGGAGAATTCCCTGTAATCCGCGCCTCGTTTTAGCCGGAGTTTCACGGTGAATTTCATTTCGCCCATTTCCTAGGAAATGTCGGAAAGAGTTTGATGCCAGAAATAGCGCCGCAAAATGAAAACGGGAGAAGAGAAGCCCATGCTTCTCTTCTCCCAGTTTGTGTCAAGAATGCAAATGCCGGGCAGGCCTTTGCACATACACTGTCATTCCTTCAGCTCGTAATCGATGCTGGCGCGGCCGTCGGGTTCCCGCAGGGCCTTGACAAAATTGCCGAAGGCCACATGACTGGGATGCTTCTGATAACGGAGCATCTCTTCCATGCTGCGGAAGGTAGAGACAAGGATATAATCGTAGTTTGTATCCGCAGAACCAGGCGCGCCGAGGAAGACCTCCATGCTGACAATCTCGGGGATTTCCTCCCGAAGGGCCAGCATACGCCGTTTGGCTTCGGCCAGGTTTTCGGCTTTGGAACGCCCTTCGGCAAACTCTTTGAATTTGAACATGACAATATGGCAGATCATAAACAAAACCTCCTGTTAGCAGCGAATTGACGAATTTCATGACAGTATAGAAATTATCGCATAAAATGGCAAAATCCGCAACTAAATATCATTCGGCCCGAGAGTACAGACCGAGAGGAGGATGGACAGCTCTGGGAAAGGAAGCGCAGAAATGGAGAAAAGCCAGATAGCGCGCCAGACCTTCCGAATGTGGATTTAACAATTGTCCAGATACGTTTTTAAAGCTTTGCCGATAAACCGGGCTGCTCCGGAACCGTATTTTCTGTCAGCTGTCTCCTGAAAGGATGGATTCGAAAGATAGGCGTCTGCCAAAAAAGACCAGTAGTGCCTGTCTGTGCTGCCGGGACCGCCTGTGTTCTCAGTAAAGACGATCAACTTCTTCAGTTTTTCCTGCACCTCTGGGGAAGCGGCGTTCAAGGTCAGGTCTTCCGTGAGCTGTCTGGTGAGAGCGTCGGTTTGGTCCGCCAGTTCCTTTGCCTCCTCCTGTGAGACGGACGGGCCATTCTCCAGAAATGCCTGGGTGTGTTCCTTCATGGCCTCTGCATATTTTTCCAGGCTGCCATATTCCTGAACCGCTTTTTCCACGAGCTGTTCTCCCTGGGCTTTCAGTTCTGAAAGGAGGGCATTATAATTCTCTATGCTCCCCAATTGATCAATGATATTTTCTGTATGCGTTTTTTTGAAATTTTCCAGCATGGTAAAATAGACGTTTTCATCGAAATCTTTAAATTCCATACATTTTTCTCCTTTTATCAGCCGATCCAGCAGTTCCAACAGGGCATTTAACCGGTCACGCTTGATGCGGAGCAGTTCCCGTTGTTTCCGGTAAACAGCTGTGGAATCAAACTGGGGGGCTTCCAGTATCGCTTTGATTTCCTTAAGAGTAAAATCAAGTTCTTTAAAAAATAAAATCTGCTGCAGTTCCTCCAAGGAGGATTCCTCATATAGCCTGTATCCGGCCTCAGTTGTTGCTGCCGGTTTAAACAGGCCGATCCTGTCATAGAACTGCAGTGTCCGCACACTGACTCCCGTCAGCTGGGAAACCTGTTTTACGGTCATCATAGCTGCTTCACCTTCTGTTCTTTATCGTGGAGTTCTGAAAGGCAGCCTCTGCCGGCAAGAGGCGCCTTTTTGCTCCCAATCCTTACTTTACACTATTACCATAGGTAAGAGTCAACAGCTTTTTTTAATTTATTCAAAATAGAGAAAACACGTTCCAAAGAGCAGTTATGTTTTGAGCCAGCCCGAGTTTTCTGCGTTTCCGGCGGCTGTCTGCCCAGGCTGTATGGAGGGCTGTGAAAGGCTGTTGAAAAAATTCCGGTTATAAAGGACGGCCTGACTTTCCGGTTTCAAACGCCCGGCCCGTTCGTTATATTCCTTGGCAAGGGCAAGGTTTCCCAGCCGGTAATGACAGACACATAACTGCAAATCGGGGATATATCCATAACAGTCAGGGATGACGAAGCCTCCGGAAGCATCGCGGCGCTTACAGGTGAGCGCCAGCTCATACCAAAAGGACGCAGTTGTAAAATCTTCCTGCCTGAAAAAATACAGGCCGATATCACAGCAGAGTTCCGCTCTCGGAGGACCAAACTGAAGACTCTGCAGTAGGGCGAGAAGTGATTCTTTCGGCTTTCCTAGGCGGTCAAGGCATTGGGAAAGCGTTCGGCAGGCCTCGATCTCATTTTCCACCCAGCCCTGCCCTGCGTCCAGATAGCTTCGCAGGATGTCCGCAGCTTTTTCATCCTTCCCATGGTAGGTGAGTTCCCGGGCATAGTAGAATTGTTCCCTGGGGGAAAGCCCGGCGCCTTCAGAGAGCAGCTTTTCAAAAATACGCAGGTTGCGGTTCGGATCGCCGGGTTTCAGTTTTCTGTGGGTTACGGCAGCCTCACAGTACAGCACGACGCCTGCCGGAGCAATGGTTTCATGTATGGCGCCCTGGAACCGCAGGCCGGACAGACGGCGGATCAGACGCTCCCGGTAATAGGTAAAGGTTGGATTCCCAGCCTCGTCAAAGGCGGTGTGATAACGCAGCATCACCACATCGGTGTCCGTTGTAAGGGAGGCTTTCAGGGATAACAGGCTGTTCAAATCCTCCGGTTCGAGGATATCGTCCGCATCCAGCCAGAGACAGAAATCCTGTGTGGCTTTGGAAAAAGAAAAGTTGCGGGCAGCGGAAAAGTCGTCGGTCCAGGCAAAATCATAGACGGAATCGGTATATTGACGGGCGACTTCCTTTGTGTGGTCTGTGCTTCCGGTGTCGACGATGATAATCTCATCCGCCAGAGACTGCGCAGAATTCAGGCAGCGGGCAAGCACCTCCTCTTCATTTCTGACGATCATGCACAAGCTGATAGTGGTCAAGGCCATCTTCCTTTCCAATAGGCTGAAGCGCAATACGAAAAGAGGGCGCTGCAAGATGTCAATTTTGCGGCGCCCTCCTGTTGGGAGGATCAATGCGTCTTGCGACAATGCTATATTACGTTTCCTCTGGTTTTATCATTCCTGGGTCAGGAAGTTTAGGCGTCTCCCAGACGCTGTACGGTCAGGCCCAATTCCTGGAAGTTAAAACCTGCCTGATCCACCACCACGGTTACCGAAGAGGAAGAGTCCACTTGGAAAGGGACACTGAAGGATAGGGTTGCCAACTCGGTGGATGAGGTGAAGGTGTGCCTTGCAGAGCCTCCGGTGACGGGCACGCCGTCCCGGTAAAGCTGCACCAGCACGGTGGCTGGAATCGTGGTCCCGGTTTCTGGGCCGGCAGTTCCCTGGAAGGTAGCTTGGTAGATACCGGGTTGGGTGATCTGCACGTCGGGAGAACCCGCAGTATGGGTAATGGAGTATCCTGAAACCAGCGGATTATCGGTAAATACCAGGGCGCCTCCAGCGGAACTGGGCTGCGTTGAAGCATCCACGGTTGCCAGCACTTCAGGAGCGCCTCCTCCCGGTTCACCGCGAGGAATCACAAAATCGAACACTGCGTTTTCTTCGGTTCCGGAATTGATGACCTGAGCTTCCGTACCGGGATCTCCGGTAATGACAGAACCAATACTGATAGTGGCCGCTGCGCCAGTGGGTCCGGTAGGCCCGTCTGCGCCGGTGGGCCCCGTCGGCCCTTCTGGACCTTCTATTCCCTGTGGGCCGGTGGGGCCCTCGGCGCCAGTTGCACCCCTGGGAATCGTAAAGTCCAGTACAGCTTCGTTTTCGTCGCCATTGTCTGTGACAGTGGCGGGCTGTCCGGGTTCTGCGGTAGTAGTGGTGTTGATCCGGACACTCCGGCCGGTAGCTCCTGTTGGTCCGGCAGTTCCCGCAGGGCCGGTCGGACCAGTAGCTCCCGCAGGGCCAGTGGCGCCCCTGGGAATATAGAAATTCAGTTCTCCCGTGGTATCGTCACCGGTGTCGGTGACCATGGCGTTTTGGCCGGGGTCAAGAGTTGTGGTAGTCCCAACGCGAACGCTGCGACCGGTTGGTCCTGTAGCCCCTGTTGGTCCTGTGGCTCCTGCAGCGCCGGTAGGACCGGTGGGGCCGGTTGGTCCGGCGGCACCTGTAGGGCCTGTGGCTCCTGTAGGACCAGTGGCGCCATTGGTTCCGGGGAGTCCCTGTACTCCCTGCGCTCCGGTGGGACCTATTGTTCCCTGCGGACCTTGAGGGCCCTGAAGTCCCTGAATTCCCTGGGGGCCGGTAGGTCCAGGCAGACCTGTAGCGCCGGTAGGTCCGGGAGGGCCTTGAATCCCTTGAACGCCCTGAATCCCCTGTGGCCCGGTTGGCCCCATAGGGCCTGTTGGTCCGGTGTTGCCCTGGGGGCCTTGAGGTCCGGGGACGGGACAGCATGGGGGACAGGGAGGCGGACAAGGTGGCGGAGGACAGGGAGAGGGGTGGCATGGCCGGGGACAGGAATCAAAGCACCCGTCTGACGGTCTGTAAATATTCATATAAAAAGATCTCCTTCATGTCCGATTGTTTTTTGGAAGGCTAAGAAAGCATTCCATTCATTAGGGTATGCGGACAGGCAGGAAATTGTGTGCTGCGATGAAATAGCCGGAGATGGGGCGCATGGAACGAATGGTTTCCCTTTTGCGAAACAGGTGATAAAATAAAGAATATAGAGAAGTTTGGGGGAATTGGAATGAAGAAAGCTCTGATCCTGGATGGATACGGAACGCTGTTTTTCACAGGCACGGGTTCGGTGGATGCTGCGGGGAAGGTTTTGGCCAAACGGGGGCGCTTCGACCTGGATGCGAAAGAATTCTATGCCCGGTGGAAGCAGATTCACCGGCAGCATTTGGAAGCTCCCGGCACCTTTTTGACGGAGGAGGTCCTTTATCACAGGGACCTGAGAGAACTGTATGCCGAATATGCCATAGAGGGAGATCCGGATGAGGATGTACAGATCATGCTGGATATTCTGGGGAATAGGACGGCCTATCCGGAAGTGAAGGAGGTCTTGGAAAAGCTCTCACATCGGATGACGCTCTGCATCGGCTCTACATCGGACACGGCTCCTCTGCTGCAGGATCTGGAGAGAAGCGGGCTGCCTGTCAGCAGGGTGTTTACTTCAGAAGGACTTCGGGTCTATAAACCCCATCGCAGTTTTTACCGGAGTATCCTGAAGCAGCTGGGGCTTGAGGCGTCACAAACACTATTTGTGGGGGACTCTCTGCGGGACGATGTGTTTGGGCCGCAGAGAGTGGAAATGCAGGCCTGCTGGGTGAACCGGAAAGGAGAACAGGCGGAGGATGTGACGCCCGATTTTGAAATACGGGACCTGCGGGGGCTGCCGGAGCTAGTAGATGCCCTGCTGTAACCTGCTGAGGCGAAAAAACTGCCGGAAACACGGTCTGGCTGTTGCCATTCCGGTTTCCGGCAGTTTTTATGGAAAATAAGGCGGTCAGGCCTTCAAGTATTCCTCCAGGCACAGGCCCTGCGTCATGATCTCCTGCGCAGTCTCTTTTCCAACATAGCGGTAATGCCAGGGTTCATAGCTTACGCCGGTGAGGTCAGTCTTGTCTTTCGGATAGCGGAGGATAAAACCATATTCCGTGCAGTGTTCCATCAGCCACTGCTGTTCCGCGGTATTTTCCTGTTCTTCCACCAAAAGCTGGTAATTTTCTGACACAATATCCGCGGCCAACCCCAGTTCGTGCTCGCTGGTGCCGGGCTGGGCCACATAACGGGAGGCCTCCTCCACGGCGTCCTCCTGGGCGATTCCCTCGTCCAGACAGCGTTCCACCCGGTTGTCAAAAAGAGTCTGCTGCAGTTCCCGGGAGCGGTAGCCGGAGCATACCACCGGGGACAGGCCCTCTTCACGCATCTTGTCCAGCATGGCTTGCAAAGAGCCGGATGCCCTGCTGTCGAACTGCTCTCCATTGCCGTCAATGGGAGAAAGTTCGGGAGAGTAGTTTTCGGGCAGGGGGTGCCTGGAATTGACCAGGGTCAGGTTCCACTCCTCCTCTTGGGGAAAATCTCCTGTCTGTGACGAATCCCGGATGTCCGGCTCCCAGCTTTCCACAAAGTACGCCGAAGCCTGGGGCATGGCAAAGGCAATCAAAACCACTACAAGGCAGCCCAGTATGCACAAACATGGAATGAGCAGTAAGCGGGAGTGCGGCGGCCTCCGTCTGGGGTTCCGGTATTCAAATTTTCGAGACATTCGGGATCCTCTCCTTTATCGAAAAGTGACGTTATCTTCAGGATACAGGGCCTGTGTATCTGAATACGAGCCAACTTGCATCAAAGTTACATAATTGGGGATTTTTCCAAAGAAAATATCTGACAAACAGGTTTTAAAGAAGGAGGCTGATACAAGAACCGAGGATTGCCCTGCGGCCGTCTAGAAAAGGATGATCCTCATATCTGTGACGCCGTCTCCATACAGAGCATAGCGGATTTTTTTATCTTTGGAAGAAAATTCTAAAGGGCAGCTGGACGAGGCGGCGTTCAGCTGACAATCTATTCCCAGGTATTCTCCAAAACCTTTTGCTGTGTTTTCCCATAGGGGAAGGAGATACGGGGCGTCTTCGTCGGAGTCGATGGAAATGGAGGAATCATAGGGCAGCGTAAAGGAATACTCCAGTATCCTGCCGGTTTCCGCATCCAGGCTCAAGGACAGGTAATGGTCGCTGGCCCCTTCCGGGGCGGCAAGAGAAAGATTCCAAATACTGACAGACTGGGAAAGGTCCTCTGTGTCGGTGTAGACCACGAGGGTGAGCTGGGTGGCAGCGGAGAGGGAGAAGTCATATTCTGCGGGGAAAGCCCCGCATTTTATCATCAGTTCCAGCTCCGGTTTGGCGGATTCCCAAACGGCTGCGGCCTCATCCTTAGAAAGCTCCCTTGCGCTGGTGATCATCCGGGAACTCTCCTGCCTCATCCGACAGATCAGGGCCAGTTTTTCTTTCAGGGAAAGGGCGGCGTCCGGTTCCAGTGTAACAGGGACAGCGCTCTCCAGGTGGACGCCGGGCAGGCTGAACTGATCCCGGACGCGGGAAAGAGCAGGCGGCAGCAAAGCAGCGGCAGCCACAGCAATCAGGGAAAGGAATACCGTGAGAAAATGTTTCCAGCGGCTTATTGTGACAGTTGGTCTGCCTGTTTTGGGCGGGGCTTGCCGAAACCGTTCAGCTTTCAAACCGATTCACCTCTTTCAGATGCACGGCGGCCAGGGTGCCCTTGCCGGGCGTGCTTTCAAAGGTAAGCTCGCCGCCGTGAAGCAGAACGATGCTTCTGCACAGGGAAAGGCCCAAACCGGCGCCGCCCTGGGCTCGGGCTCGGGATTTGTCAACCATATAGAAGGGTTCCGTGATTTTGTTCAGATCCTCGGCAGGGATGCCTTTGCCGTTGTCTTGAACGGCTATGGTGTAGCTGTCCTCCGGCCCCCAGTGTCCCAGAAGTGTTACAGCTCCATTCTGTCCCAGGGATTTTCTGGCGTTATCCAGAAGGTTGATGCAGACAGTCTGCATCAAATCCGGCTCCAGCGGTAATTCCGCTTCCTCACAGACGACAGAAAACCGTGCGCCCGCGATTTCCATAGACGGACGCACCGCGGCTTCCACCCGTGAAAAGAGCTGAGAGGCGAGGATTCGCCGCAGAGGAAACGCCTGCTTTTGCAGGACAATGAGCTCCATCAGCTTCATAGAAAGGGCCTCCAAACGCCTGCCCTCTTCAAAGATATAGTTCGCACAGAGTACGGTGTCTTTTTCGCCCAGGCTTCTGGAACGGAGAAGATCGGCATAGCCGATCATGGAGGTGAGAGGCGTTTTCAGTTCATGGGCAAAGCTGGCGGTAAATTCCTCTCGTCTTCGCGCTTCCTTCTTCAACTCCTGCACGTTTTGTTCCAGCTGGGAAGCCATTGCATTGAAATCTTCAGCCAGACCGCCCAACTCGTCTTTTGACCGTACTTCCGCCCGTCGGGAGAGATCCCCCTGCGCCAATTTTCTGGTAGCGGCGGAAAGGATTTCCACAGGTCTGGTGAGACGGAGGGAGAGAAAAAAGCTGAGTACGGCGCATATGGCGGCCAGCGCGAGGGTGAGCAGCAGAAAGGTGCGGTACAGGCTGTCCCTTGACTGGAACAGGTCTGACACTTCTCTTGTGTTTTCCAGATAATAGGTTTTTTCCCCCAGGATGAGGGGGCCGGCTATGTGCAGGGTATGGGAATGGCCTGAAGAAACCAGCACGTACCCCTGGGATTCCGGCGTGAGTCCGGCGATCAGCCCGGAGGAGGGGGAGGGAAGCTGGCTGAATACGGGATTCCCCTCTGCAGTGCAGAGCCGGAACGGAAGCGTGCCTCCGCTGATGCTGCCGGAGACCGACAGGGCGGCAGCGCGCAGCAGGGCGGAGGCGGGCGCACCGTCCGCCTCATATTGAGAGGCGGGAACACCCTTATAGGAATAGGTCTCCTGCAGCGTTTCCAGTTCCCGATGAAGAGAGCGGCGCAGCAGGCTGTTTTCCGTATAGGCAGCTTCCACCTCTTTGGAAAAAGAAGATCGAAACTGGGAGTCGATCAGTAAGAAGCTTCCCGCGCTGAAGGCAAACACGGCGGTGAACAGAGTGCTCAAAAATACCTTCCAAAAGAACTTCACCTCGGTTCTCTCTCCCTTCCGCCTTCCAAGCGGTAACCGATTTTGTAGACGGCAAAAAGCTTCCCCTCCCATTGAAGCTTTTTGCGAAGGCGCTGCACATGCAGGTCTACGGTGCGGCTGTCCCCGGAATATTCCCCGCCCCAGACCAGCTGATAGATGCGGTCCCGAAACAGGGCGATGCCGGGATTTCGCAGGAACAACAGCAGCAGTTCATACTCTTTGACGGTGAGCTTGACGGGAATCCCCGCTTTCCTTACCGTGCGGGACAGGGTATCCGCCTCCACGTCCTCAAAGCGCAGCAGCCGGGCCTCTTTCCCGTACCGCCGCAGCACGGTTTCCACCCGGGCCAGCAGTTCCAGAATTTCAAAGGGCTTTGTCAGGTAATCTTCTGCGCCCAGACGGAGCCCCTTTACCTTGTCGTTCACATCTGTTTTTGCCGTGAGAAAGATCACGGGAATTCCCAATGGGCGGATATAATCCATCAGTTCAAAGCCGTCGATGCCGGGCAGCATCACGTCCAGGAGCACCAGGTCAAACTGCCGTTCCTCCAGCAGGTCGGCGGCCTGTACGCCGTCTTCCGCACAGACACAGAGATACCCTGCGTCCTCCAGGCTCATCCGGATGAGATTCAGAATGGCAGGGCTGTCTTCCACAGCCAGTATTTTGTACACAGAACCGCCCCCCCTTCTCCTTTCAGAAAAGAATACCTCAAAATTGCATCTGAATTGTATCCCAATGGGAAGTAAACGATCTTTTTCAAAAAACGCAGCCCTTCCGCAGGGGAAGAGCCGCGTGAGAAAGCGCTGTGGGATACCCTGTCCTGAATCGTCAGCTGATTCGGAAATTTTCAGCTGCCATCCGGCAAAATCCAGGAGAAAACAGGGTTCCTCCCGGCCTGTCTAGCAACGGGTGAGCATAATGTCCAAAATTTCCCGGTCGGTCTCCCGCATGCCCTCCTTGGCCAGCAGTCCGACATTTTGGATGGTCCGTTCCACGCCTTTTGAGACAATGCCGTCCCCGGCCCTGAACTGCTGGCCCTCCCGGTACATGTGGTAGCCCAGGATACCGGCATCCACAGCGGAGGCGATTTTGGCTGCGCAGGAGGCCTTGGCTCCGTCGCAGACAATCCCGGAGACAATGGCAAGTGCGTTGACCAGGGTATGGGAAATCTCCCGATATCCGCCGCCGTAAAGATAGGCGATGGCTGCGCCGCTGCCGCATCCGGCGCTCACTGCACCGCAGTAGGCGGAAAGCCTGCCGATTTCCGATTTCAGATGGATGGTGAGCAGGTTGGAAAGCGCTAGGGCCCGGTAAAGCTTTTCTCTGGAGACCCCCAGCTCTTTTGCGTATTCGATGACGGGCAGAGAAGCTGTCATCCCCTGGTTCCCACTTCCGGAAACGATGACCACCGGCAGGCGGCAGCCGTTCATGCGGGCGTCGGATCCTGCCGCCGCCATGGCCTTGGCCCGTATTTTGACATCATCTCCATAGGCGGCAAGCAGCACTTGCCCGATATTGGCGCCCCAATTTCCCCTGAGGCCTTCCTCCGCAATGCGGGTATTGTAGGAAATCTGCCGGGAAATAGGTTCCTCTATCTCCCCTAGCGGCACGGTGTCGGAAAATTCCAGAATTCCCTCCACGCTGAGAACGGATTTATCGGTGAGCCCTTCCTCCCGGGACACACGGGCGTCCACCTGCCGGAGGGCCGTGCCGTTTTTCTCAATCAGCACGATATTGGTGTGGTAATTGACAATGCGCACGGTTGCCCTGTCCGTCCCGGAAAAGGCGGTGAGAAGAATGTCGAAAAGGAAGGGGGAACGGGAGAGTTTCACCTCGATGGGAGTGTGCAGGAGGTAATCCCGGATCCTCTCCTGCTGCTCCGGCGTCACGGAGGAGATCACTTCTAGCTGTTTTTGGGCGTCGCCGGCCGCCATCCCGGCTGCCGCTGCGGCGGGGATGCCCCGCAGGCCGCCTGTGTTGGGCACAGTGACGCTCTTGACGTTCTTGATGATGTTGCCGCTGACTTCCAGGGCGATGCGTTCGGCAGGACAACCCAGAGTTTCCCGGGCGACGGCCGCTGCATAGGCAATGGAAATGGGCTCGGTACAGCCCATTGCAGGCACCAGCTCTTCTTTTAAAATTCTGCTGTAATTCCGGATCATTTTCTCATCCATTTCAGTTGCTCTCCCCCCTGCCTTACGGCAGTAATTCCAGCAGTCCGGAAATCCGGCGGATGCTGGGAATATTGTCACAGAACTCCGCTTCCGGTTTGGCGCGGATCAGGACGGGCTGGATACCCAGCTCACGGGCGCCCTGCAGGTTCTCCACACCGTCGTCCACGAACACGGTCTCTTCCGGAGGCAGGCCCATTTTTTCCAGGGCGTCCCGGTACATGCGGGGGTCGGGCTTATAGGTTCCCAGGGTATAGCTGTAGGTGACACAGGAAAAATAGGAGAGGATTCCGAAATTTTCCAGAACAGGCACAATGGAGGGCCAGGTGTCGGAAATGACGCCCAGCCGGTATTTTCCGGAAAGGGCTTCCAGCGTGTCTATGGTATCGGGAAACAGCCGGTAGTTGTCTCTGATGGTATGGACTTTATCTTCTGTCACCTTTTCCAAGTCCGTTTGAGTCAGCCCCAGTTCTGGCAGCGCTTTGGCCAGCAGGGCATAATACTCGTAAAACTGCCGGTATTCCTCGACTGTGGAGGACATCAGGTGGTTGCGGTTTAAAAGCTCCATTCCCTCTTCCCGGGCCGCATCCACACGTTCCCGGGGCAGGGCGCTGAGCTTGTCCCGTGGAAAGTATTTCCGTGCAAAGCCGGAAAACATCCAATCTCCCGAAGGCGGATATAGCAGGGTCCAGCCCAAATCAAAAAAAATTCCGCGCACAGGCGGCCGCAGTTCCATAGAAACAACCTCCTTTCATGAGGGACAGAAATCCCCGCGTACATTGTCGCACGCGGGGAAGCCTTTTGTCAACCTGAGAGAAGCGGTCAATTTTATTGAAATTGGGAATTGTAGAGCCCGGCATAGAAGCCCTGGCGCGCCATCAGCTCCTCGTGTTTTCCCTGCTCCACGATATCCCCGTCCCGAACCACCAGAATGGTATCCGCGTTCTGAATGGTGGAGAGCCGGTGGGCGATCACAAAGCAGGTCTTATCCTGCATCAAGGTGCGCATGGCCGCCTGAATCTGAATTTCCGTACGGGTATCCACATTGGAGGTGGCCTCGTCCAGAATCAGCATTTTTGCATCCAGCAGCATGGCCCGGGCAATGGTCAGCAGCTGCTTCTGCCCCTGGGACAGGTTCATGCCATTGTCGTCCAGCAGGGTGTCGTATCCCTTGGGCAGGCTCATAATGTACCGGTGGATGCGGGCGGCCTTGGCGGCTGCCTCCACATCCTCCCGCCGGGCATTCTTTTTGCCGTAGGCCAGGTTTTCAAAAATGGTGCCGCTGAACAGCCAGGTGTCCTGCAGGACCATGGCATAGGCCAGCCGCAGGCTCTTTCTGGTGACGGACTGAATGCCGTTTCCGTCCAGCCGGATTTCTCCGGACTGAGGGTCGTAGAAGCGCATCAGCAGGTTGATGAGGGTGGTTTTCCCCGCGCCTGTCGGGCCCACTATAGCTACCAGGCTGCCGGGAGAGGCGTGCAGGCTCAGATCGTGGATGATGGTCTTTTGGGGCTCATAGCCAAAATGGATATGCTCCATCTCCACGTCTCCCACCACCTGGTCCAGCGCCTTGGCGTCCGGGGCGTCGGCAGGCTCGGGCGCCTCGTCGATCAGACGGAACACCCGCTCCGCAGCTGCACAGGCGGACTGCAGCTCGCTGATGATGTTGGCCATTTCATTGATCGGGCCGGAAAACTTTCTGGAATAGAGCACAAAGGAGGAGAGATTTCCAATGGTCAGACCGCCGAACAGGAACAACAGGGCCCCGAAAATGCTGATGAAAGCAAGGGACAGGTTGTTGATAAAATTGACGGAGGGGCCGGTCATACTGCCGTAATAGTCGGCGTTGTAGTAGGCGTCCACCGCCTCCTTGTTTTTCACGTCGAAGCGGGAAACCATGGTTTCTTCCTGATGATAGGCTTTGGTGGTCTTCTGACCGGAGATGATCTCTTCCACAAATCCGTTGAGCTCTCCCAGCTTGACCGAGCGTTTGTGGAACAGGGGGCGGACCTTGCGGGTCATGTACCGGGTGAACAGCACGGACATGGGAATGGTGATGGCAAACACCAGCACCAGCACGGGAGAGATGACCAGCATCATGGCAAGAGAGCCCACCACGGTGATCACACTGGCGGCAATCTGCAGCAGGTCGTTGGAGAGAGAGGCGTTCACCGTGTCGATATCGTAGGAGATCCGGCTGACGATATCGCCGGTCTGGTGCTGGTCAAAATACCGTACAGGCAGCTCGGTGAGCCTGTCAAAGACCTCCTGCCGCATCCTGTAAATGATTTTCTGACTCAGCTGAATCATTAGGATGGAGAGGATGTAGGAGAGCAGGGAAGAAATTGCATAGAACAACACCATAAGCCCGCAGTAGAGAAATACTGTGGGAAAGTCCACACGGCCTTGTTCCAGGCCGATGGCGTCTATGGCCTTTCCGGAAAGCATGGGGCCGAGCAGGGCCAGAAAATTGCTGGATACGGTGAGCAATACGGCGGCAAAAGCCATCCATTTATGCTGGCAGATATACGACCACAGGCGCAGAAGCACCTTTTTCCGGTCACGAGGCTTTTCAATGGGACCTCTGGGCATATGTCCGGGCATTCAGCTCACCTCCTTGCAGCATTCCGCTTCCACCGGAGTTCCGGGCCCTGTTTGCCCCGCTCCGCGCTCTCCCATTTGAGAACGGGAGATTTCCCGGTAAATCTCACAGGTTTTCAGCAGGTCCTCATGACTTCCATAGCCCAGCTCCCTGCCGTCCTCCAGCACTAGGATATGGTCGGCATGGAGAATAGAACTGATGCGCTGGGCGATGATGATGGTGGTCACGCCGCTGTACTCCTGCCGCAGGGCCTGGCGGAGCAGGGAGTCGGTCTTATAGTCCAGCGCGCTGGAGGAATCGTCGAGAATCAGGATTTCGGGGCGGCCTGCCAGGGCCCTTGCTACCAGCAGGCGCTGCTTCTGGCCGCCGCTGAGGTTGGTTCCCTTGGGAGTGAGCATGTGGGAGAAGCCGTCCGGCAGGGAGGAGATGAATTCCATGGCCTGCGCGCAGCGGGCAGCTTTTTCGATCTCCTCCCGAGGCAGATGCCTGCCGAAATCTATGTTTTCATAAATCGTATCAGCAAAAAGCACGTCGTTTTGAAATACTACGCCGAATTTCGTGTGTAGCTCTTCTGTGGGAATGGAATCCAGTTTCCTGCCGGCTATCTGGATGACACCCCTGTCGGCGTCGTACAGGCGCATAAGCAGGGACATGAGGGTGGATTTTCCGCAGCCTGTGGCCCCGATGATGCCCAGGGTTTCCCCGCGCTTCAGGCGGAAGCTGATATCCTGCACATTATACTCCTTTTTCCGATAGGAAAAGGAGACATGGTCGAATTCCACATGGTAGGACGTTTTTTCCTGTTCTGCAGGACTCACCTTCAGGTCAATGGGGGTATCCAATACCTCCGCGATACGGGCCGCAGAGGCGGACCCCCTGGAATACATGACAAACATGCGGGTGATGGACATCATGGCGTTGAGAATGATGGTAAAATAGCTGAGAAACGCGATGATTTTTCCAGCCTGGGTGAGGCCGGAATTGACGCGGAACGCACCGACGATGATGACGGCAGTGAGTCCCCCGTTCAAAAACAGGTTCATCAGAGGGTTTGACAGGGCCATGGTCATCCCCGCCTTCTTTTCCCTGCGCACCACCTCCGCATTGACGCCTGCAAAGCGTTCCTTTTCGTATTCAGTTTTGGAGAGGGCTTTGATTACCCGAATGCCGGAAATGTTTTCGCGCACGGTGCGCACCATGGAATCCACGCCCCTCTGAAGGTCCACATACAGGGGAATGCCTTTGCGGGAAATGGTGAACACCGCAAACCCGATGAAGGGCAGGGTGCACACCAGAACCAAGGTGAGAACAGGATCCAGGGTGAGGGTGATCAAAATGCCGCCCAGAAGCAGAATGGGGGCGCGGATGCCCAGCCGCTGCATCATGCCGATCATCTGGTGAATGTTGTAGGTATCGCTGGTCAGCCGGGATTCCAGCGAGGGGATGCTGTACTCGTCGATCTGGGAACAGGAGAGATAGGAAATCTTGGAGAAGAGGTCATGCCGCAGTGATTCCGTGGTGTGCTGAGCCACCCAGGAGGCCATCCGGTTTGCCAGAATATTGGTGACCACCGCGACGACGGACGCCAGAACCATGGCGGCTCCCCAGAGGGCGATTAAGCCAACGTCCCGTTTCGGCACGACCTCGTCGATCATGTAGGAGAGAATCCAGGGCAGAAGCAGATCCATGAGGGAGCCGGCAAATTTGATGGAGACTCCCAGCGTCATGCGGGGCAAATAGGGCTTGAGATAGTAAAATACCTTCTTCATATACAATCCCCTTCCAAAATGCAGCCTCTGCTCCGCGCCCTGCCGGCTCGGAATACTGTGTTGACGCCGCCTGGCCGCCTTTCTCCAAAGCGGTGCGGCAGTCCTTGAGAGACTGCTTCCTTCCATGGATTAGGATACCACAAATTAGTTGACGATGCAACTATCAGGCGTTGATTTCTGGTTGAAATTTCAGTCTTCCGCCTGGATAGAAGAAAAAGAGGACCCATGTGCCGGGACAATGAAAAAGCCTCTCCTGATACCCGTTTGGGCGGAGAGGCTTCTGAAACGGCACGGACTCAGAACAACGTATGGAGATATCGAATAGAACTGCCGGCAAATTCCAGAAAATCACCCTTCACAGAGCCTTCCAGAGAAAGGGAGCCCTCGTAGCCGGCCTCTTGCAGCGCACGGAAGAAAGAGGCATAGTCCTCCCCGTCCCCGGGCTGGGGGAAGAGCCTTCCGTTTTTGGCGCTGGCGATATGGGCATGGGCCAGCAGGCCCCGGTAACCGGCAAGGGAGGCGCGGGGCTCCCGTTCCAGGTCAAAATGATACAAGTCCACCAGCAGACGAATGCTGGTTTTGTCCACCTCCCGGACCAGCCGGGCTGATTCCGAGCAGGTATTGAGAATGTTGCATTCTCCCCGGTTCAGCGGCTCGATGCAGCAGACGATGTCCCGGCTTTCCGCAGCGGGAGCGATCAGCTGGGAACAAAGGCTGCGAAGCTGTTCCCAGGTCTTTTCCCGGGAATAGCCCTCCGGCACGGCCCGCGCTTTTCCGCTGCCGAACACGATGGTGTGAATGCCCAGCAGGGCGACTTTGTCCAAAACATCTGAGAGGTAATCCGCCGTCTTTTCCCTGTCCACCGCTTCTCCCACCAGAGGCATGCCGCCGGGAAACAGGAGGTTGCCTGCAAGACAGGAGAGTCCAGAGGCCTTCAGTGCGTCTGCTCGCTGAAGAATTTCCTCCCGGGAATGTCCGTTTAGTTCAGAAATCCCGATCTCCACATAGTCGGCTCCAGCCTGAGACAGGGAAAAAATCCGGTCGTCGAAAAGAGACATGCAGCAACCGATTTTCATAAGCTTCCTCACTTCCATTTTGAAGTTTACTATCATGCTTTTTGGAATAACGGTGAGTTTTTCCGGGGATGGGAGGGCTGCCCGGCAGGGGCGGCCTCCGATCAGCCATCGGGAGAGTCCTACAGCTTATACTGCAGCAGCATCTCTTTATCCGCTTTCCCCACCCGGAAAGATTCCCGTATTTTCTGGATGCTCTTGTTCTGGGTGAATGGGGGCAGCACCCTCTCCTGAAGCACGGGAAGGGTCTCGGCCGGAAACTTCACATAGCAGACGGAAACTGCCCAGGCCACCGCCATCTGGACGTAGTAGGCCTCTGAACGGACGCCTTTGAGCAGGGAGAGGCCCTCTGGCAGGTATTCTTTCGTCACATAATGATCCAGCAGCATGACGGCTGCGAAGCGTGCAAAAAATTCCCTGCTGTCGAGAAACAGCGGCCGGAGGAATTCCCACATCCGCTGTTTCTCCTCCTCGTTGGGGAACCGGAAGGTACTGCAGAAGGAATCGCAGACGGCCCAATTATCAATCAGGGGAAGAAAGGCGGAAACCAGTTCCAGACGGCGGGAAATCCCAGTTTTCATGCCGGCGATCACCAGGCCGCGCAGCAGAATCTCCTCATAGGAGCCGGCCCGGCTGACGGCCAGAAAGCCTTCAGCATCCCGCCGGATGACATCTTTGGCCATTTCCCGGAGTTTCGGCAGACGGACGCCGTACGCGGTTTCCGTACCGGGAATCAGGCTCTCATTAAATTTTTTGTAGGCTTCGTCTGCGCAGCGCCGGAATTCGGCCAGAAGCTCTTTATATTCTTCCGGTGAAAAGCTCATACGGTACCCGCGTTTTTGGTCAGGGTGCGGATCAGCACCAACAGGTTCGGAATGGACTGGGATTTGTCGAATTCCTCGCAGTTCTCCCGCATGGCCTGCAGCTTCTGCTTCTCCATCAGCAGGGAGGAAATCTGTTCCGCGAAATCGTCGCCCTTGTGCAGGCGTACACCCATATCATGGGTTTTAAGAAAATTGGCGTTGTCTTCCTCCTGCCCGGGGATCGCGTCGAACACTGCCAGCGGCAGGTTGCAGGCAAGGGCTTCAGAAACCGTGAGGCCGCCGGGCTTTGTCACCAGCAGATCGGAGGCGTGCATGTATTTTTCCACCTCGTCGGTGAAATAGATCAGCCGGGTGGGAAGCCGTGCGCCGGAGGCAAGTTCCTTTTCAAAGGCCTCGTAAAGCTTCCGGTTGCGTCCAGTGATCACGATAATCTGCATTTTGACATTAGTTTCCGTCAGATCCCGGTAAAGCTTGATGATGTTGGAGACACCGAAGCTGCCTGCCATGAAGAGCAGCGTGGGCAGTTCAGGGTCGAAGTTCAGGTCCCGCAGGATCATGGAACGGTCCTCCCGGTCGAAAAACACGTCATGTACCGGGATGCCGAAGGGATAAATTTTTTCCTTGGGCACGCCGAAGGTCATCAGCTCCGGCACCATGTCGTCACTGGCCACCACATAGGCGTCCACATAGTCCGCAATCCAGGCCCGGTGTACGCCGTAGTCGGTGAGAATACAGATCAGGGGAGCAGTGACGGACCCATCCTCCTTGAGGTCTGAAACCATTTCCGTGGCAAAAGGATGGGTGGTGATGATCACATCCGGATGGTAAGCTTCAATGGCCGGCAGCAGCAGGTTGCTGAACATGCCGCTGAGCTTTGGTACCAGGTCGGAAAAGAGATTCTGTTTGTTGGTCTGCTTATAGAGTCTGCCGAACAGGGCAGGTACTTTCTTTGCCATAAACAGATAGCTGTCGCACACCGTCTTGTCCAGAAACCGGCCAACCGCCTTGAGCGTATCCACAGATTTGACATCGTGGCCCGTGTTGTCCCGTATGTACCGCTCCACTGCATTGGAGGCCCGCAAATGCCCGCCGCCGGTGGCGGCTGTCAACAATAAAATTTTCATCAGTAAAAACCCCTTCTCAATTTGGATCCCCACGAAAGGGGGACTATTGCAATAATACCCTCGCACAGCGATATTTATTGTCGCAGAAAGCAGAAAAAAGCGTAACTTTTCTGTTCCCTCTGTACTCTTATAGAATAGTAGGAAAAAGAAAAGAAATAGACGATAAAATTCTTTCCTTTTTCCTACTATTTCAATGGAAATGTAAGGACGGGAAGGGTTTCACCGTCTTCTTTTCAATAACAAGGTTTTTCAGCCTGCTGAATTATGAACATATTGTAACATACCCCTCTTGAAAATGCCAGTTTTTTAATGGTTTTGAAACCTTTTCCATGCTTTACTTTTGCCTATAAAATAAGGTATAATAATAAAACGATTGGACTTTACGGCAAAGTGTGCAAATAGGCGGACTTTGCAAACGATATAACCTCAGAAAATATACAGCAGTCTTGAAAGGGGGGCTTTCCGTGAAAAGAAACCCAAATAAACTGAAAACAGCAGCATTGCTGGCATCCATACTGCTTCTCATAACTGGAGTTTCGGCCTGTTCGCCGAAGCCGGAGCCTGACAGTCAGATCTCTTCCCAGGTGGAAGATCCCGCGGTATTTCCGGATGGAACCAGTATCGGCGGGAAGAATATTTCAGGAAAGACCGTGGATGAGGCGTTGGAAACCGCCCGCAAGGCCCTGCAGGAGACAGTGGATGGCCTGGAAATATCAGTAAAATTCCGGGATGACACGGTGGTGCTCTCCAAAAGTGATTTTGTCACCAAGGATGTGCTGGAGCTGACCCTTCCCAAACTGCTGGAAAGCCGCAGGGCGGACAAGTATGAGCTTGCATATGTGACCGATCTCTCGGAAAGCGGCAGGCAGAAGCTGACGGATGCGGCCGCAGCCTGCTATGCCGAAGGAAAAAATGCCACAGTCACCGGTTTTGATTCCGATGCGGGGGCTTTTATCTTTTCGGATGAGCAGAAGGGAAGCCGTGTAGACTTGGTGAAGACCTTGGCAAGCGTGCGGCAGCTGTTATCCCAAAAGCACAGCGGCGCAATTCAGGCGGCTTTTCTGGAGGCAAACCCCACACTTACCAAGGAAACCCTTTCGAAGAATTTCAAATTGATGGCCTCTTATACCACGGAGTCCGGAAATACGGAAAACGGCAACAGCAACATGAGGTTGGCGCTCTCCCATGTGAACGGTACCGTGTTGGAGCCCGGGCAGGTGTTCTCCTACAATGATACCATCGGGGACAGCACAAATCCGGAGAACGGCTGGCTGCCTGCCGGGGGTCTGAGCGGAGGCGTTCTGGTACAGATGTACGGCGGCGGAATCTGCCAGGGTTCCAGCACATTATACAATGCAGTGCTCCGAGCGGGGCTGGAAATCGTAGAGAGGGACTGCCACAGCTCGCCCTCCAGCTACTGCCCTATCGGCCTGGACGCCACGGTGGATTACGGCAATATCGATTTCAAGTTCCGCAATCAATTGGACACGCCGGTGTACCTCTCCGCCTGGATGGACGGCGTCACGCTGCATGTGAATGTGTACGGCTGCTTCCCGTCCGAATGGGACAGGGTGGAGGTTTCTTCAGAACAGGTGGGGTACGAACCGCCCCGTTCCGAGGTGAGCTTTGTCACAGATTATGATTTGGCTGCCGGCGAGTATGTGAGAAAAACATCCGGCAACGAGGGATATTCTGCCTGTGCCTACCGAACCTATTACAAGGGCGATACCGTTGTAAAATCAGAACAGCTGCCGGATTCCTATTACGAACCCACCGGCACGGTTTACGCCGTAGGGGAAGGGACGGACACCTCCAAGGTGGATACCAGTAAGGAGAGGGGGACTACAACAAAGGAGAAACCCTCTCCGGAACCCTCCAAATCTCCGGAGACGCCTTCGAAGCCCCCTGTGAATCCGGATCCGCCGGAGGAATCTTCCGAGCAGCCGCCCGAATCTCCTGAGCCTACGGAGGAGCCGCCGGAATCCTCTGAGCTTTCGTCGGAGTCAAACTCTTCAGAATTTTCCTCATCCAATCCGGAGGAGGGCGCTGACGATGTTGATTCGGCTGCGGAATAACAACGAAAATACATAGCGGAATTTTCAGCTTTCTGTTTGTTGTTCCAATGTTCTTTCCATTCAGCGTTTTTCAATCCCCTGTGCCGTTGACGGTGCGGGGGATTGTGCGGTAATCCGCGTGTACCCCGAAGTCTGAAAAGCAGGGCGGGAAAAATTATCATAGCCAGGAGAAAGGAAGAAGGTCCTATGAAAGACGGTTTGATTCGAATTGCTGCGGCGACGCCGGAAACAGGGGTTGCCGATGTGAAAGCCAATATCGCCAGAATGGGGGAACTTGCCAGGGAAGCGGCACAACAGGGCTGCGCCGCGGTGGTCTTTCCGGAACTGGCTGTCACCGGCTACACCTGCGGCGATCTTTTCCGGGACGCCACGCTGATTCAGGCTGCGGAGCGGGGCCTTTCCCAACTGATGGAAGAAACTGGGAAACTGGACCTGCTTTGTGTGGTGGGAGTGCCTGTGGCGTTCAGGGGTGGGCTTTACAATTGCGCTGCGGTGTTTTTGCGGGGAAAGCTGCTGGGACTTCCGGCGAAGACTCATATTCCCAATTATGCTGAATTTTATGAAGCCAGGCATTTTACGCCTGCTCCTGAGAAAGCGGAAACGGTTCTTTACTGTGGCCAGAGGGCGCCCATGGGCGGAAACTTACTGTTTTCCTGCGAAAATGTTACAGGCCTGACGGTAGGAGTGGAAATCTGTGAGGACTTGTGGGTGGCTGGGCCGCCCAGCACGAGGCTGGCCCAGTGCGGAGCCACGGTGCTGCTCAATCCCTCCTGCAGCGATGAGACCATCGGAAAGGCTGAATACCGCAGGGAACTGGTGAAAAGCCATTCGGCAAGACTGCTGGCAGCTTATGCCTATGCGGACAGCGGCTTTGGGGAATCCACCACGGACATGGTGTTTTCCGGACACCGGCTCATAGCGGAAAATGGGTCGCAGCTCTCCGAGGGAGAGCTGTTCACCACGGGTCTTACAATGGCCGACCTGGACCTGGAACGGCTGGTACAGGAGCGCAGGAGAATGAGCACCTGGAGTGAATGGCCGGACCCGGAAGAGATGACCCGTGTTTCCTTTTCTTACCGAGAGGAGACGGTGCGGGCCTTCGAACCGCAGCGCGTCTTTCCGAAAACTCCCTTTGTTCCCGGAAACGGCGGGGACTTGGAAAAACGCTGCAGCATGATTCTCGCCATGCAGTCGGAGGGGCTGGCTGTGCGGCTGAAGCACATAGGCTGCAGCACGGTGGTGATCGGACTTTCCGGAGGATTGGATTCCACACTGGCTTTGCTGGTGGCCGTACGCGCTTTTGACCGGCTGAAGCTTCCGTATAGCGGAATCAAAACCTATTCCATGCCGGGCTTCGGCACCACCAGCCGTACCAAGAGCAACGCACAAAAAATCGCGGAGGAGCTGGGCGTCAGCTTCCGGGAGATTTCCATCGAGAAGGCGGTGCGCCAGCATTTTTCCGATATCGGCCAGAGCGAGGAAACCCTGGATGTGACCTATGAAAATTCCCAGGCGAGGGAGCGCACCCAGGTGCTGATGGATCTTGCCAACCAGTGCGGCGGGCTGGTGGTGGGCACGGGAGACCTTTCCGAGCTGGCCTTGGGCTGGGCCACCTATAATGGGGATCACATGTCCATGTACGCGGTGAACGCCTCCATCCCAAAGACTTTGGTTCGTTATCTGGTACGCTATGCGGCAGACCACAGCGGCGAGGCTTTGAAAAGGGCATTGTACGATGTGTTGGACACGCCGGTGAGCCCGGAGCTTCTGCCGCCCAAAGACGGTGAAATCGCCCAGAAGACCGAGGAGCTGGTGGGCCCCTATGAGCTGCACGACTTTTTCCTCTACTATCTCCTCCGGTTCGGTTTTACGCCCGGGAAGATTTACCGGATGGCCTGCCGTTCCTTTGCGGGAGACTATTCTCCGGAGGTGATCCGGCATTGGCTGCGCACCTTCTACCGGAGGTTCTTTACCCAGCAGTTCAAGCGTTCCTGCCTGCCGGACGGCCCCAAAGTGGGTTCTGTAACGCTTTCTCCCCGAGGCGATTTCCGCATGCCCAGCGATGCGTGCTGCACAGTATGGCTGGAGGAGATTGACAGGCTGTAAACAGGGAAGCCTTGTCGCCGGATTTTCCGATGGCGGGGCAGAAAATCAGAATGCCGGAAGAGAAGGGAGTTCCCAATGATGCGGAAGGTAAAACATATTTTGGTGACCGTTCCCGTGGAACAGCGTCATATTGACCTGCTGAAGGCGGCTGTGCCGGAGGCGGAGTTCCGGTTTCGGGAATTTATGGAGAAGGAGGATGTTGCCCCAGAGGACGTGGCCTGGGCGGAAGTGATCTTGGGCAACGTGGAGCCGGGGCAGCTGAATGCTTCGGAAAAGCTGCGGTGGCTGCAGACCAACAGCGCGGGCGTGGAGCCTTATCTGAAGCCCGGCGTGCTGGCGGAAAATACCGTGCTCACCAATGCCACCGGCGCCTATGGGCTGGCAATTTCAGAGCATATGCTGGGCATGCTTTTGGAAATTATCAAGAAGCTGGAGCTCTACCGTGACGCACAGAAGCAGGGAAGCTGGAATTCCCTGGGCCGGGTCACCTCGGTGTACGGTTCCACTGTGCTGGTGCTGGGCATGGGCGATATCGGCGGAGAGTTCGGGATGCGCTGCAAGGCTTTGGGGGCCAGAGTACTGGGAGTGCGCAGGAAAAATACGGAAAAGCCGGAGTATGCCGACGAGGTGTATCTCACGGAGGACCTGGACCGGCTGCTGCCCCAGGCGGATGTGGTTGCAGTCACTCTTCCCGGTACGGAGGCTACCCGCGGCATGCTCAGCCGGGAGAGGATTTCCAGGATGAAGAATGGAGCCGTGCTTCTGAATGTGGGGCGGGGATATATTGTGGATACGGAGGCCCTGTGTGATGCACTGGAGAGCGGGAAGCTGGCGGGCGCCGGGCTGGATGTAACAGATCCGGAGCCTCTCCCTCCGGAGCACCGGCTGTGGCGGATCCCCACGGCAGTGATCACGCCCCATATCTCGGGCTATTATCATCTCAAAGAAACACATGAGCGCATTCTGCGTATCTTTGCTGAAAATTTGGAACGCTTTGTCAAGGGCGAGCCTCTGGTAAATCAGGTGGATTTCCAGACCGGATACCGGAAAACGCCGTAAGGAAGGGTCAAATGGAAGACAATAAGGAACATTACCTGGATAACAGCGCCACCACCCGCGTTTTGCCTGAAGCGGCCCGGAAAGCCGCAGAGGTTATGGTGGAGGAATACGGCAATCCTTCCTCCCTGCACACACGGGGCTTCCGGGCCCGGCAGGAACTGGAAGCATCTCGGGAAACAGTTGCTGCCAGGCTGGGCGCAAAACCGGAGGAGCTGTACTTCACAAGCGGCGGCACGGAGGGAAACAACCTGGCTTTGTTCGGTGCAGCACTGGCTAAAAAGCGTCAGGGGAACCGCATCGTCACCACACTGGCGGAGCATGATTCTGTGCTTGGCACCGTGGGGGAGCTGGAAAAGCAGGGCTTCGAAGTGGTGCGTCTCCGGCCGGATTCCGAGGGGCATCTTTCTGAGGAACAGCTTTTTGACGCTGTCAATGAGAAGACCATTCTTGTCAGCATGATGCTGGTAAACAATGAGACCGGCGCTGTCTTCCCTGTTTCAGCCGCTGCCCGGGCTATCCGGAGGAAAAAAGCGCCGGCGCTGCTTCACACCGATGCGGTGCAGGCCTTTGGAAAGCTGGAGTTTTCCCCTGCAAAGCTGGGGGCAGACCTTTGTACGGTCAGCGCTCATAAGGTGCATGGACCCAAGGGGGTGGGCGCGCTCTACGTCTCCAAATCGGCCCGTATCCTGCCCCATACCTTTGGTGGGGGACAGGAGAAGGGACTGCGGCCCGGCACGGAAAGCGTGCCGTTGATCTGCGCCTTTGGCGAAGCGGTCCGGCTGCTGCCAAAAGCTTCCGAGGCAGGGCCGGAAATGGAACGGCTCAACGGCCTGCTGCGGGGAAAGCTGAGGGAACTGCCTGAGGTGACGGTCAACTCCCCGGAGGATGGGCTACCGTATATCCTGAATTTTTCCGCAGGCCGGGTGCGGGCGGAAACCATGCTGCATTTTTTGGCGGAACAGAATATTTTTGTTTCCTCAGGTTCGGCCTGTGGGAGAGCCAAACCCAGCCATGTGCTGGAGGCAATGGGCCTGCCGAAGGAGAGAATTAGTTCTGCACTGCGGGTCAGTTTTTCCCGCTTCAGTGAAGAGGATGATGTATTGGCGTTGGCGGAAGCGTTGAAGAAGGGCCTGCGCACACTGCTGCACTGAGCCTGCATGCAGGGAACTGACAGGGATTTGACGGGTTCCCTGGGGCATGCAGAACGGGCGGTATTTGTTTGGAAAAAATCATCAAAGCCCTGCGTGATGCGGGGAATACAAGGAGGACTACATGGCGAAAGAAGTCATTTTGCTGAAACTGGGGGAGATTGCCCTGAAGGGGCTGAACCGCCGTACGTTTGAGAACGTGCTGCTGAAGAATATCCGGCGCAGGCTGACCGGCGCGGGGGAATTTGCGGTGACCTCGGTGCAGTCCACCATCTACGTGGAGCCTAAAAATGAGGAAGCGGATATGGACCTGGCTGAGGAGCGCTGCGCCAAAGTGTTCGGCGTGGTGGGGTATACCCGGGCCGCGGTTACGGAAAAGGAGCTGCCCAAGATCCGGGAAAAAGCGGCGGAGTACCTGCGGGACGTTCTGGAGGAGGCAGGGAGCTTCAAGGTGGAATGCAAGCGCAGCGATAAAAAATTCCCCTACAAGTCGCCGGAGATTTCCGCGGAGGTGGGCGGCTATCTGCTGGAACAATATCCCCACCTGCGGGTGGATGTGCACCATCCCGACGTCATTGTACGGGTGGAGGTGCGGGAGCAGAACGCCTACCTGCATGTGGACCCGAAGCCCGGCGCGGGGGGAATTCCGGTGGGCACCGGCGGGAAGGCTGCTGTGCTGATCAGCGGCGGGCTAGACAGCCCCGTGGCTGCCTGGACCATGGCGAAGCGCGGCGTGGAGCTGACCGCCGTCCATTTTGCCAGTCCGCCCTATACCAGCGAGCTGGCCCATGAAAAGGTGGTCCGCCTCCTCAAAAAGGTCAGCGAGTATGCGGGTCGCATTAAAATGGTCACGGTGAACTTCACAAAACTCCAAGAGCAGATCCGGGACAAATGCCCCGAGGAGCTGGGTACCGTTATCCTGCGGCGTTTTATGCTGCGGGCTGCCGAGCGGGTAGCCCGGGACGAGGGCTGTGCTGCGCTCATCACCGGAGAAAGCCTGGGCCAGGTGGCAAGCCAGACCATCCAGGCCATCGCCTGTACGGATGCAGTGGCTGATATGCCGGTATTCCGGCCGCTGATCGGCGCAGATAAATCGGAGATCGTCAAGCTTGCTTATCAGATCGGCACCTATGATATCTCCATCGAACCCTATGAAGACTGCTGCACCATATTCACTCCCCGGCACCCCCGCACGAAGCCTGCGCTGCATTTTGTGGAAAATGCGGAAAAGGCTATAGATGGGGAGGCTCTTCTGGAAGAGGCGCTGAAGGACGTGCGCACCACGCAGATTATGCCGTAAAGTCACAGCACGGAGAAAAGCCTCCGCAGAGAGAAGGCAGGAGCATCGTGGAGTGGGCTCCCCGCGCTGCAGACAGCCGAAGTCGGAAAAAAGTTTTCGCAGGCCTTTTTCAAAAGGCCTGGGCATCGTGGAGCGGGCTCCCCGCGCCGCAAACAGCCGAAGTCGGAAGTAAAGTTTTCGCGGGCCTTTTTCAAAAGGCCGAGGCATCGTGGAGCGGGCTCCCCGCGCTGAAGACAGCCGAAGCCGGAAAAAAAGTTTTCGCAGGCCTTTTTCAAAAGGCCGAGGCATCGTGGAGCGGGATTCCCGCGCTGCAGACAGCCGAAGCCGGAAAAAAGTTTTCGCAGGCCTTTTTCAAAAGGCCGGGGCATCGTGGAGCGGGCTCCCCGCGCTGAAGACAGCCGAAGCCGGAAAAAAAGTTTTCGCAGGCCTTTTTCAAAAGGCCGAGGCCGAAAGGAGAAAAAATGAACGCAGAAATTATTTCAGTGGGGACAGAACTGCTGCTGGGGCAGGTTGTCAATACGGATACCGCTATTGTGGCCAGGGCGCTTTCCGCGCTGGGAATCAACCTGCTGTATTCCGCAGTGGTGGGGGATAATGCGGAACGGCTGAAAACAGCGGTGGAAACGGCCATTACCCGCAGCGATCTTCTGATCATGACAGGAGGGCTGGGCCCCACGGCCGATGACCTTACCAAGGAGACAACAGCGGCTGCAGCAGGCCGGAAGCTCAAGCTCCATGAGGATAGCCTACGGCGCATTCAGACTTATTTTAATGAAAAGCATGTCAGCGAAAATCAGGAAAAGCAGGCCTGGCTGCCGGAGGGCTGCACGGTTTTGCAGAATGATAACGGCACTGCGCCGGGCTGCGCCTTTCAGGCGGAAAACGGCTGTACGGTGATCATGCTGCCCGGTCCGCCCTCAGAGCTTGCGCCCATGCTGGAAAACTATGCGGTGCCTTACCTGAAAAAGAGCGTGAACTCTGTCATTGTTTCCCACAATGTTCACATTTATGGAAGGGGAGAGGCGCCTGTCGCCCAGATGATGGACGACCTGATGGATGGGGAGAACCCCACCCTGGCGCCCTATGCAAAAGAGGGCGAGTGCTATCTGCGTGTCACGGCGAAGGCGGCGGACGAACAGCAGGCAGACGAAATGTGTGCCCCTGTCATTGAGGAAATCAGGAACCGGCTGGGAGAATTCGTCTACGGCATAGATGTGGAATCTCTGGAGGCCCTGGTGGTAAAAGAGCTCCTGCAGCAGGGGAAAAAGCTGGCGACAGCGGAGTCCTGCACGGGAGGCCTTCTTGCCAAACGTATCACCGACATTTCAGGCTCCTCTGCTGTGTTCGATATGGGCTGTGTCACTTATGCAAATGAGGCTAAGGAGGCTCTGCTCTATGTGCCCCACGAAATTTTGGAGGCCCACGGGGCGGTGAGTGAAGAGACGGCCTGCGCCATGGCAGAGGGGATTGTCAGGCGTTCCGGCAGCGACCTGGGAATCGGGATAACCGGGATTGCCGGACCGGACGGAGGCACGGAGCAAAAGCCCGTGGGGCTGATCTATATCGCCTTGAGCGACGGCAGTCAGACTTGGGTGGTGAAGCGTTCTCCCATAGGCCGTACAAAAAACAGGGAATGGCATCGCCACTGCGCTGCGTCCCAGGCTCTGGACATGGTGCGGCGATACCTGGAGGGCCTGCCCGTGACAGTGGAGTAAGGAGACAGGAAATGAGCATGTGGGAACCGTGGACCGGCTGTTACCCCGCCAGCGACGGATGCAAATACTGTTATTATTACGGCCCGTATTCGAAACGGTATGGGCAGAATACTGTCTGTAAGACGGCAGACTTTATGAAACCTCTGGAAAAGAAGACGGCGGAAAAATGGAAAATCCCGCCGGGATCCATGGTGGCAACCTGCTTTTCAACCGATTTCTTCCTGCCGGAGGCAGATGAGTGGCGCAGAGAGGCTTGGAGCATGATCCGGCAGAGGCCGGACTGCCAGTTCCAAATTCTCACGAAGCGGATCGAACGGTTTCCCGTCTCCCTGCCGGAGGATTGGGGAGACGGGTACGACAACGTGCTGCTGGGCTGTACCTGTGAGAATCAGGAGGCGGTGGATACCCGGCTGCCGCTGTTTCTCTCCTATCCCATCAAGCACCGTTTTCTTGCCTGTGCCCCCTTGTTGGAGGATTTGAAGCTGGGGCCCTGCCTTTCCGGTATTTCCATGGTCTCCGCAGGCGGAGAAACCTCTCGGGAGGCAAGGGTCTGCCAGTACGAATGGGTGCTGCACATTCGGGAGCAATGCCGGAAGGCCGGCGTATCCTTCTGGTTTAAAAATACGGGATCCCGGTTCCTTAAAGATGGTGTTCTGCACAAAGTCAACCCCAGACTGCAGCACAGCATGGCGCGGGAAATGGAGCTGAACCTGGAATGATAAACGGCAAAGAGATGGCTCCGGCTGGAGTGCGGCCCGTTGTGGGCCGGTTTGCCCCTACGCCCAGCGGACGGCTGCATCTTGGAAACCTGTTTTGCTCCCTGCTGGCCTGGCTTTCGGCAAAATCTTTGGGCGGCAGGATGGTGCTGCGCATGGAGGACCTGGATCCTGCGCGTTCCCGTGGGGAATATAGCGAGGCGGTGGAGCGGGATCTCCGTTATCTGGGCCTGGACTGGGACGAAGGGGGAACCTGTGGTGGGGGCACATCCGGCCCCTATGAGCAGGGAAAGCGGTCCGCCTATTACCAGCAGCTCCTGGAGCGGCTGGAGGAGAAGGGGCTGGTATATCCCTGCTTCTGCAGCCGTGCGGAACTGCACGCGGCAGACGCGCCCCATGCTTCGGACGGGGATCCCATCTATTCCGGCAGATGCCGTACGCTCACCCGGGAGGAGACGGAACAAAGGGCGCGGCTGCGCCCGCCGGCACTGCGCCTGCGGGTTCCCGACGAAGTGCTCTGCTTTGAGGACGGCCATTATGGGAAGATGAGCCAGCATCTGGAACGGGAGTGCGGCGATTTCATTCTCCGCCGTTCCGACGGTGTGTTCGCCTATCAGCTGGCTGTAGTGGCGGATGACGCGGCCATGGGGGTGACTGAAGTGGTGCGGGGGCGGGACCTGCTCTCCTCCACGCCACGCCAGCTGTACCTGTACCGGCTTTTGGGGTTCAGGCCGCCGGCCTTTTATCATACGCCGCTGCTGCTCGCTCCCGACGGCCGCAGGCTTTCCAAACGGGATGGGGATTTAAGCCTGGAAGCGCTGGCCGCCAGGGGGCTGACAGGCAAGGAGATTGTGGGGCGGCTGGCATGGTGCGCCGGGCTTCTGGACCGGCCTGAGCCCGCGCTTCCGGAGGAGCTGCTGCCTCTGTTTTCCTGGAAGAAGGTTCCCCATAGCGACATCTGCCTGCCGGAAGGGCTGTTTTGAAGAAGGAAAAGGATAAGCACGGGGCTTCAGCGGCCCCTGTGCTTATCCTTTCGTTTTTCCTGCCGCAGCGCGAACCGCCTCTGCTCTTCCGCTTCTCTTTGCATTTTGGAAAGGGCATGCCGCTTCTCTTTGCCCTGTTCCTGCTGAAGCTTCAGCGCCTGCTGCGCCTTGGTGCCGATTCTGGATGGGCGGGTCAGCTCCCTGGCTTCCCGCTGCAGGCGCTTTGGGCTTTTGCGCCGTTCTGCCAGCCCGGATCCCTCGGAGAGAGCCGGACTGAATTTCAGGCTGCCGCCGTTTTTCAGCCAGAATTCATAAACCTCGCCGTCCTTTGGTTCGGCTCCGAAAGGGATACGGCAGACCTCCAAGGTTCCGCCGCATTCCCGCTCACACAGACCGATCCAAAAGGGCTCCTGAAACATGACGGTCAGTTTGAAATGGGTGATATCCATCCCTTTTCCTCCTTTTGCTGCGCGCCGGGTGAGGCGCACTGGGTTGTAAATTGAGTGCGGACAACCAAGGAGGCAGGTTACTGACAGCACTGTGCTGCTCCCGGACTACCAACCGGGATGTGTTTTTCACTCTGTGCTCTATTTTATCCTTTCTTTTCTTAAAGTCAAGAATCGGGCATCCCTCCTGCCGGTTTTGTCAAAAAAAGAGCATTGTTTCCGCTCTTTTCCTATGCTATACTCCGGGAAAGAGAGATGCTCCTGGCTGCCGGGTGGGACTGCAGCAGGCGGCAGAAAAGATCGCATCTCGCAGAAAGGGAAGGGTCTGTCTATGGAAAGAATTTCTTGGAAGCCGGAAGAACGCAGAGGGCTGGTGGCGGGGAACGCCTCCATCTCCGGGGACGTATCTCCCCGGGGGAGGCTGTTTCAGCGCATTGTCTGGAATCCGCCCTGCTTTGAGGATGGCAGAAACGGAATGCGGGAGGGCGGGGAATCCGGTTTCCTCATCACCGCAGGAGGAAAGACAAAAAAGGACGTGGAGCTTTCCTGGACTGTACTGGAACGGGATTATCCCCGGTACCGGGCAAAGGCACAGGTGCTGTCGGAACTTTCTGTGGAGGTATGCGCCTTCGCTCCGCTGGCCCCAGGGGATACGGAACCTATGTTTCTGCCGTCCCTGCTGGTTTCGCTGTCGTTTGAGGGGGAGACTGCTGAGGAGGTTGCCGTCACCTGGGCCTGGAAACCCACCCGGGAGATGCTGGAGGGTTCCTATTCCGCGCCGGTCTGCCTGCAAAAGGAGGCCGGCTGTTTCCGTGCGGAACGGGGAGACGCCTTCCTGGAGCTATCCGGCGGCGAGATGGGAGGGCTGGGGCCCTGCGGCCGTTCCGGCCTGTTTTCGGTGGAAACCAGCTTTCGCATGCAGGGAAAAAGGCGGGTGCAGGCCATGCTGGGGTATTTTCCCAAGGAGCACCGTTTTCGCATCCACGCTGAGAGCACCGGGTCGCTCTGCGGCAGGCTGCGGCAGGAGTTCCCGCATCTGGAGGAGCAGGTGGAGGAGTGGATCCTCTCCCTTCCCCAGGTGGGGGATGAACAGATCCTGCGCTATACCCGCTGGTACAGCCAGGCCGCGGTGATGCTGACGAAAAGCGACGTCACCGGGCGGGTGATCACCATGGGATACCATGAGCTGAACCAGAGGGATTCCTTTTGGACAAGCTTTGTACACCTGTCCTTCTGGCCAAAGCTGGAACAGGCCATGCTTCGGGAATCCTGCCTCTGGCAGAGGGAGGACGGAAAACTTCCCACCACAATCCTGCCGAAATATGAGCGGGAGACAGATGTGGATATCAACGAGTACTTCTGCCTGCGCATTGCCCGGTATTTCCACTGGCACCGGGATCTGCCCTTTCTCCGGGAATGCTGGCCCCATTTCTGCAGGTCGGTGGAGTTTCTGCTGACGTTGGACAGGGATGGAGACGGCCTGCCGGAACAGGCGCCGCCGGAAAATCCGCTCTGCTTCTGGGCAGACTGGAAGGATGTCAAGGGGATTGTGGGCAGAAAGCTGGCGCCGCATTTTGTCCTGCTGTGGCTGGCTGTGCTGCAGGAGGGCATTCTCCTGTCGCAGGCGCTGGAGTCGGAGAAATCCGAGGCCTGGTTCCGGGAACTGTTCCAGCGGGCAAAGGCGCAGACGGAACTTCCCGTACAGGAAGGCGGCTTATGGCAGGGGGACCATTACACCGAGCTCTGGTACGATGGAAGGGAAATTTCTTCCGTGCTCCAGGATCAGACCGTGGGCATGGCCTTTGGCGTGGTGGAGGAAGAGCGGGCAGGTGCCATTTGGCAGGCCCTCTCCCGGGGGGAGAACGAGGGCGGAATTCCGGAAACCTATCCCTTCCGGGAAGAGATGGAGTATGAACCCGGCGTCTACCACAACGGCGGCATCTGGCCCTACCTCACCTTCTGCGACTGCATGGGCAGATACCGTATGGGCGCCTGGGAGGATGCGGAGAGGCTGATCCGCAAAACAGGGCGCTATGATCTTGAGGTCCCCGGAGATTTTGCCCCCAATGAGTATCTCCATGGAATTACCTTGGAAAACTGCGGTTTTGAAATTCAGGGCTGGTCCTCCGCCCTGTTCGGGACGCTTACCCATGGCGCCTTTACCGTTGAGAGGCCGGATGAGCTGAGCGCCGTGATCCATGTCAATTTCCCTGAACGGGATTTTGCCACCCGTCTGCTGCTGCCGGAGCCTGTCGGCACAATTTTGGTGGGACGCAGGGATGGCGTTTTATTCCATTCCGACCCGGAACTGGAGTGGGCCAGCGTTCAGGTGACGGAGAGGCCCATGGACGCCGGCTGGGAATAAAAAGCCGCAGGGCATGCCCAAATGGAACCATCGGGAGAGAAAAGACCGCCTTCAGGCCATGTCTCACGGGCCTGAGGGCGGTCTTGTTATTCTGTCATTACGTTCCCGATTCCAGCTTCTTTTCCAGCCAGCGGAGGACATCTGCATAAACCTCCTGCCGGTTGGATTCGTTCAAGAGCTCATGCCGTTTGCCGGGATACAGCTTCAGGGAAACGTCCCCGCAGCCAGCGGCTTTCAGCGCTTCTGCAACCTCTGTGGGGCCCTTACCATAATTCCCCACCGGGTCCGCGTCCCCTGCCAGCAAAAACACAGGAAGGTTTTTTGGCACCTCCTGCGCCCACTTTGGGGAGTTGACCTCCTGAAGGCCGGAGAACAGGTCGTAGTAACCAGCCGCTGTGAATTCGAAACCGCAGAATTCATCCGCAGCATATTCCCTGCACACCTGTTCCACCGTAGAGAGCCAGGCGAACTGATTCACCGGGTTTTCAATCCTCTTGTTGTAGCTGCCAAAGGCCAGCTTATCGATCAGCTTTCCTCTGGAGCGCGGTCCAAGCACCTTTTTCTGCAGCCCGGCCAGCGCCTTGCCCAAACCCAACGCCGGGTTTTTCCCCATAGTGCCGCAGAGGATGCAGCCCTGCAGCATCCCGCCGTACCGGGTCAGGAAGGAACGGGAGAGAAAGGAGCCCATGCTGTGGCCCATCAAAAAGACCGGCAGGCCGGGATATCTGCCTGAAACCTCGTCCAGCAGAGCTTTCAGGTCGTCCACAACAAATTCCCAGCCATTTTCGTCGGCAAAATGTCCCTTGACCTGTGCCGACTTTCCATGCCCCGCATGGTCATTCATACATACGGCAAAGCCGTGGGCGGTGAGGAATTCTGCGAAGCTTGCGTAACGTGCGCTGTGCTCTGCCATACCGTGTGCAATCCCTAAAATGGCCTTGGGCTGTTCATCCGTCCAGAGCCGGGAAAAAATCAAACCGCTGCCGCTGCTGGCGGGACGGGTCCACTCTGTTTTTTTCATCTGTATGACCATACCTTTCCGGCTGCGGATCACTGCCGCACCGTTTCTTTTTTAGAACAGGTCCAGCACATGGCAGGGCTTCGCCCGGAAAACCCGGTCCAGCGGCGCGGAACTGTTGCAGACGGTCGCCGCGGGCATCCAGGGAAGCTCCTCTGCGGAACGAATCCCGCAGATCAGGGTGGAAAAATCGCCGATGGTAAGAGAGAGATCTGGGGCCTCGGCGGTTTTCTCCACCAGGTTTTCACGGCCGGGCGCAAAGAAGAGCTTCCAGACCCCGCGGTTCTCTTCCAACAGAGGGTCGGAAATTTCAATTCGCAGGGCGCCCTCGCCGCGGCAGCTGCACAGGGAGAGCACCTTTTCCACGTGGACCGCACGAACCATGCCGTTTGTGAACCACCGGCACTCCGCCTGCGCCATCTCCGGGATCAGGGACTGCAGGCGCAGGCAGGAGGGCGCCGTAAACCGGATGCTCTTATAATGGGAGGAAAATGCCCCGTACACAAAATGCAGAAGCGCCTGAAGGGAGCGGGCGTCGGTAAACAGCAGGCCGTTTTTCCGGGCAAAGTCGGTGGTACAGTCTAAAATTTCCCCATCCCGGCTGGCCAGCAGGAAGGAACGGGGAACGCCGGATTCATCCCGCCAAAGGTACAGGTACCGTTTTTGGTTCAGCCAGTTTTCCTTTTCCAGAGAAGCATCGTAACCATTCCGTAGTACGGAAAGGTTAAAGTTCTTATAGTAGGAATTGTAAATTTCCAGGAGCGGTGAGAGGTCGTCTCCCGGGAAAAGCTGTTCGATGGCGCCGCCGGCATCCGGCAGCTTCAGGGAGAGGATGGGCAGCGTCCAGGTCTGACAGGCGGCTCCGTTTTCAAAGCCGAACTGTCTGTAATAAGCGGTGCTGAAGGGGTAGAGGAAGGAAAAGGCACAGCCCTCCTGATACATGCTCTGAAAAGCGCTTTGCATGCAGGCGCGGATGACGCCCTTTCTCCGGTAAGGGGGCAGGGTGGAGACGCCGCCGACACCGCCCATCTGCACATGGTGTCCGTCAAACCGGACTGGGAAAGAGGTGAGGTCGAAGCAGCCCAGCAGAGCCCCCTCCTCAAACGCTCCCCAAGTCTGCCCGGGGTGCTCCGGTTCTTTCTTATTTTTGAGGCTTTCACGCTCCTTTTCCGGATCGAACTCTCCTTCAAAGGCCACCGCCATGATCCGGTGGGCGTCAAAAAGCTCCTGATGTTCCAATTTTCTGACCTGCATCGAGAATACCGCCTTTCTGTATCGCTTTCGATTTTTTATGCGGAAGGGGATCAGCGGCTCATGACAGTTTCCAGCAGCTCGGAAGCGCTGCCCACTGTAAAGACGGCCCCGTTTTCTTCCAGCTCCTTCCGGTCACGGAACCCCCAAAGGACACCGCAGGAATCCATACCGGCGTTTTTTCCTGTCAGCATATCCACGCCGCTGTCGCCGATGTAGAGGATTTCCCGGGGCGGGATGGAGAAGCCTTTGGCAATCCCCAGCGCGGCTGTGGGGTCCGGTTTTTTGGGAATCCCCGGGACCTGGCCCCGTATGGCGTCAAACAGTCCGGCATAAAAGGATTCTGCCAGAATACGCGTCATGTTATCCGGTTTGTTGGAGAGCACCCCCAGCCGGAAGCCTCTTCCCTTCAGCTCCCGGAGCAGTTCAGGAATACCCGGATAAGGGGTTACCAGCCTCAGAGGATCGCTTTCATACAGCCGGTCATACTCCGCACGAAACTCGGTTAGCTGTGCATCAGAAAATTTTGCGCCAACGGTCCGAAGCATGCGGCGCATCAAGGTGTCAGCTCCGTTTCCCACCAGCAGTTTATAGGCGTCCGTCTCAATGGGAGGGAGTCCAAATTTATGTAACGTAGTGTTGCCTATCCAGGCAATGGAATGGAGCGTATTCAGCAAGGTGCCGTCCATATCAAAAATACAGGCTTTGTACAAATTTAGTCACCGCTTTCAAGAAATCCGTGAGATTTTTGAATGTGTTCCGCATACATCTTTATTCCTATTATACATGCAACTCCGGGGAAAAATCAAGGACGCCGTATTGATTTAAAGCTGCATTCTGTGATATACTTACTGCGGTTACAGGAAGCGGAATCAGGCGTCTTCCGGCGGTTTTGTCCGCCTGGAACGTTTCGGGTGCGGCGGATCATGCAGCCCGGAGGACTTTCTCCTGCAAAAAGGAATATAGATGGAGGGAATGAAATTGGATTATTCCGAACAGGCTTTGAAACAGCACCGGGAATGGCACGGCAAAATCCGGGTGAACACCCCGTGTCCCATGAACAGCAGGGAGGACCTCTCCGTGGCCTACACGCCCGGCGTTGCGGCGCCTTGCCTGGAGATTGCAAAGGACGTGGAAAAGTCCTATGAATATACGCGCCGGGGAAACCTGGTGGCTGTGGTTACCGACGGCACGGCGGTGTTGGGCCTTGGGGATATTGGCCCGGAAGCCGGCATGCCGGTGATGGAGGGGAAATGCGCCCTGTTTCAGGCCTTTGCCGGGGTGGATGCGTTCCCGCTCTGTGTGCGTTCCAAGGACGTAGATGAGATTGTGCATACAGTGGAGATGATCGCCGGATCCTTCGGCGGCATCAATCTGGAGGACATCGGGGCGCCCCGCTGCTTTGAGGTGGAAAGGAAGCTCAAGGAGCGTCTGGATATCCCGGTATTTCACGACGATCAGCACGGTACGGCCGTAGTCACCATGGCGGCCATGCTCAACGCACTGAAGCTGGTGGATAAGAAAATAGAAGAAGTTTCCGCCGTGGTCAACGGCGCAGGCGCAGCAGGAACAGCTTGTACGGAGCTCCTAATGGCGCTGGGCCTGAAAAATGTGGTGGTCTGCGACAGGTTTGGCGCGCTGTACGAGGGCATGCCGGGAATGACGGAGGCTCAGGCTCCCTTGGCTGCCAGAACAAATCCTGAAAAGAAGCAGGGCGCTCTGGCGGAAGTGGTACGGGGGGCGGATGTGTTTTTGGGCTTTTCGGCGCCCAACTGCCTCACCGGAGAGATGGTAAAAAGCATGGCTGCGGATCCTGTTATCTTTGCCTGCGCCAACCCCACGCCGGAAATCTTTCCGGAAGAGGCGCTGGCTGCCGGGGCCAGGGTGGTGGGCACAGGCCGCTCGGACTACCCCAACCAGATCAATAACGTATTGGCTTTTCCCGGAATATTCCGGGGTGCGCTGGACGTGCGGGCAAGAGAGATCAACGACGGGATGAAGGCGGCTGCCGCCCGGGCCATTGCGGATCTCATCCCGGAAAAGGAGCTGCGGGAGGACAACATCATCCCCTCTGTGTTCAACAGGGATGTGGTGCCCGCCGTGGCTAAGGCAGTGGCGGAGGCCGCCCGGCGGACCGGTGTGGCCAGAGCTTGAGTTTTTGCAGGCTACCCCGGAGTTACGGGAGACGGCGCATATCTATTGTTTGGAGGGAATGATTTGATGCAGGAGAAGGAAAAAGAGGAAGTACAGAGGGAGCAGCTGAGAAAGGATGTACAGGAGATCAACGACCGGGGAAGGCGGGCAGAAAGAGCCGCGGGGAATGCTGCAAAGCACCTGTACCGGATTGTGGCCGTAGCGCTTTTGGGCGCACTGGTATTTGTCTCCAGCATGCTCAGCGTCCCCATCCCGGTGGCAATCGGAGATATTACAAGAATCCATTTGGGCAATATTTTCTGCCTGCTTTCCGGCTTTTTGCTGGGACCTGTGGGCGGCGGGCTGGCGGCGGGAATCGGCTCTGCCCTTTACGATTTGACAAATCCGGCCTATATTGCCTCGGCACCCTTTACCTTTGCTTTCAAGTTTATGCTGGCGTGTGTGTGCGGGCTGGTGGCCTATGCGGGGAATAACCGCGGGAAGAACCACAAACTTAATATTGCGGCGGCCGTCTGCGGCAGCGTCACCTATATGATTCTCTACCTGGGAAAGAATTTTGTGGAAGGGCTTCTGCTGGGCAGCGAAATGGGCACTGTGCTCACTGCGCTTGCCACAAAGCTGTTTACCTCCAGCGTCAATGCGGTCATCGCGGTGGTGGTTTCCGTACCGCTGTATGCAGCCATCCGTTTGGCATTGAAAAAAAGTAAATTGCTGGACAAAATGAATCTTTGACAGAATGTTAAGCTGATTTTCAGATAAGAATACAAAAACCGTCACATGATTTTCACAAAACAGGCTGATAATAAAGGCACAGTAAAGGAACAGGAACAAGAAATCCTGGTACAGCGCAGTTTTTGAAAGGAGTGTCGGTTATGTATAATCCCTATGACAACAGTTCCAACAATAACCATAACACCAATGACGATAGAACAGGCAAAGAAAATTCGGCAGGCTACGGAACGGCGGAAACCCCTTCCTACACCACGCAGGCTTCTCAAAATACCCCTCAGGGCCAGCACATAGGAGGGATGGGAGTACCTGTGGGTTCCCCCTACACCAGGCAGGACGGCACAGCGTCCAGTCCTTCCTATCCAACGTCCAATTCTCAGCAGACCTATCAGACAGGCGCGGGTTCATCCGTGCCCGGTGTGCCGCAATCCCAGCAGGCAAGGCCTTCCTATACGTGGAATACCAACGGCGGCGCCCCACAGCAGACGGCTCCCTATTATGTGCCGGAGCCTCCGAAGAAGAAAGCCAAGGGACATGGCGGCAAGGTGTTTGCCAAGATTCTGGCCGGCGTTCTGTGTTGTGCGGTGGTCTCCCTGAGCTCTGTGGGGGTGTTCGCCCTGATGATACAGAACGGTGTGATCAATGTGGAGAGCACCGGGGATTCCAAAACGGCCGCCTTTACCCTGTATAAGCTGGAGGACGGCAATAAAGCCAGCAATATGGCGGTAAACGGAGAAGCGCTTACCCCACAGCAGGTGGCGGAAAAGCTGATTCCCTCCGTAGTGTGTATTCAAAATTACCGTATCAGCCAGCAGCAGGGCCTTTTCCTGGGCGGCTATCAGAATGATGAGTCCGGCTCGGTTTCCCCTGCAGGAGAGGGATCCGGCATCATCATTTCCAAGGATGGCTATATTGTTACGAACCAGCATGTGGTGGACGGTGCCACCAGCCTGAAGGTGATTACCTCAGACGGCATGACCTATGAGGCTACACTGATCGGTGAAGATACACAGACCGACCTGGCAGTGATCAAGATCGAGACGGAAGACGAACTTACCCCCGCAGACTTCGGCACCTCTGAGGACTTGAAAGTGGCGGATGAAGTGATGGCCATCGGCAATCCCGGCGGCCTGCAGCTCAATTCCAGCGTCACCATGGGCTATATTTCGGCGCTGAACCGGCAGGTGACCAACAGCGATACCGGATACACCATCAACTGCATCCAGACGGATGCCGCCATTAACCCCGGCAACTCCGGTGGTGCGCTGGTGGACATGAACGGCCATGTGGTGGGCATCAATTCCTCTAAAATTGTGGCTACCGGCTATGAGGGACTGGGTTTTGCAATTCCCTCCGATACAGTACAGCCCATTGTATCCGACCTGATCGAGTACGGCTATGTAAAGGACCGGGCTATGCTGGGGATCACCGGCGCCTATGTGGACCGCATGTCAGCCAGCTTCTATGGCTTGACGCAGGGCTTTGTGGTGGAGAAAGCCACCAGTGAGGAGGCGCAGAAGGCCGGCCTGGAAATGTACGACGTGATCACCGCCATCGATGACACGCAGGTCACCTCTGCCAGCACCATCTCTTCCTATATTGCAAATAAGAAGCCCGGAGAAACCGTCACCCTGACGGTGGTGAGAGCTTCCTCCGGAAAATCCGAGCAGGTGAAGCTGGTGCTCTCCGAGAATTCCGGAGAATCCAATTAATCAGAGTACAAGTTTCTTTTTCATAAATCTCCTTTTTCAAGCAGGAGGGACGCGGTTTACGCCGCGTCCCTCCTGCTTTGTGACTGCAGAAAGGATAAGGTGGAATTTAGACTTGATTTGGCAGCCGTTTTCATGGTAGTGTAAAAGAAAATACCCTGCGGTCAGATGAAATCCAGGGTATTCTAGCATAGAAAGGAAATAAAACGATGGACTGGAAACTGGTACAAAAGCAGGCCGAAGCACTGCTGGAGGGGGAACGTGAACTTTTCCCAAATCTGGCAAACCTCTCTGCCCTGCTGAAGGAGTCGATGGAGGAACTCAACTGGGTGGGATGTTATCTGGAGAAAAGAGGAGAACTGCTGCTGGGGCCCTTCCAGGGAAAGCCCGCCTGTATCCATATTCCCTGGGGAAAAGGTGTTTGCGGGACAGCGGCGGAGCAGGATAGCGTGCTTCTGGTGCCGAATGTTCATGCTTTTCCCGGCCATATCGCCTGTGACGGCGCCAGCCGTTCAGAGCTCGTGCTGCCTATTCACAGCCCGTCGGGCAGGGTCTGCGGCGTGCTGGATCTGGACAGTCCCCTGGAAAATAGGTTTACAGAGGAGGATGCAGCCGGCCTGGGGGAAATTGTCCGCCTGCTGGAAAAGGGATGCGATTGGGAGGACTGAAAAGAGCGCGGTATTGGGGTTTTTACCCCAATACCGTGCTTTTTGCTGTTTTTCACCAGTGGGTAATTTTTTAAATAACATTTGACGAAACAGCCACAAAGAGAATATAATAATTTTATAAAAGTTAAAAAGTATTATAATATAGGAACAATATCAGAAAGATCGGGTGATACCTATGGTTTATAAAAAGCAAGTTAAGCTTTCGGTTGGACCGTGTGAGAGTTTGAGGCAGCTTTAAAATTCTTGTCAATCCAGGAGGCTGAGTGACTACAACTCCATAAATCAGGTTCTGAGGGATTTGAGGTTGGTTTTGAGGAGAAAGAAAACGATGAAGAAGCATAGCATTCCAGTAGTTTCACTTGTTTTGCTCCTGTCCATCCTGGCGGGATGTCAGACGGATGTCCCGGCGACCTCTCTGTCCAGCGAGAAGCCCCATGTCTCGCCAGCTGGGAAGCCGTCTTCTGACCCGGGAAGCGCATACAGCTTTGATGAAACAGAGTTTTTGACCCTCTACAACAGGGCGTTGGAACAGAGGAAAACGGGAAAGAAACCATCCTCTCCCGCTCCTCAGGACCCCTCTGAAACCGGATTCGGGGTGCTGCCCCTGGACCGGGAAACCTATGGAACCAGCGCCTATGCGTTTCTGCCGCTGCAAGAGCGGGCGCTCACGGAGGAGGAAATGCTGCAGCTTGCCTGGGGAATGGAAGGGCTTTCCGGGGAAGAGCTGCTGAAGCCGGAGCACGCGAGGACGGGGCTTTTCTCCTATGACGGCGCGGAACGCCTGTTTGCAAACCGTGCCGTCACTCGTCAGGAAGAGGCGGCGCTGCTGCGCCTGACGCCCCGGTACTTTTATGAGGGGATGAGGGCTTCCCTTCCGAAACCCGGAGCACAGGAAGAAGGCCTGCCCGTGACGGTGAAGCTGGACGGAGAGGATCAGTTCGCCGTTCTGCCCCAGGAGGATATGACAGAGGAGGGGCTGCTGCGGTATTTAGAGGTAAAATTTGCCCGCCTGAGACCGGAGGATTACCTGCCCCTGCCGGAGGAGATTTCCTATGGGCAGCTGCCGGAATTCCTCTCCTCCGCCCTTCTCCGCTATGGAATAGGGGACGGTACGCTGCCGGAATACTGCGCTCTGCTGCTGCAAAATTCAGGAGCTCAGAGGACGCCGGAAGAGCGGAGGGCTTCCGAAGAAAACTGGCAGGTAACGCTGCTGTATCCCGAGGGGGACGAATACGTGGTGGGCCTGCGGTCGGATACGGGAGAATTGTACGGCTGGGCGCGCTACCCCAACGGAACCTTTACGGCGGGTACAGCCGCGGTTCCCTCCCATGCTGGAACGCTCCGGGAAGAGGAACTGCTGGAAAAGGCGAAGGGATATCTGCAGGAGCTGTGTCCCGGAGAAGGGGAATATAAGATGGCCTGGCAGGGAGAGCGGAGAACCTTCTTTGAAGAGACAGGGAAGTGTGTCTGGGTAGAACAGGAGGACGGCAGGTCCGCAGAATTGGTCTTGCTTCCTGACGGAACCATCCAGAGCTTTACCTTCCTGTGATGACAGAAAAGAAACCGGGACGGAAATTCCAGCAAAGGGGAACAGGGCAAACTGCCCTGTTCCCCTTTGCTGAAAAGAGCTTGTATGGAAATGGATGCTTCGGTCAGGCGATTGTGTAGGCGGACAGGGCGTGCAGAGGCGTGGCTGGTTCAGTCCCCGGCGGGTCGCTGTCAAGCAGGCGGGAGGCGCAGTAAACCAGTGAAATACCGTTCCAGCAGGCTCGCCGGTATCCGGCGTTGGGGAATGGAAAATGCAGCGCAGAGGGGGAATAGGTTTTGCCGGAGCAGTCTGCGCTTCCCGTCTCCTCGCCGGACAGGATCCGACGGCAAAGCTCCCGGAACCAATCCAAATAACAGGGATCCAGAGGAGAACCGTTGTGGCCGGTACAGATAAAATCAAAGGCATCCCGGTACTGCGCCAACCGGTTCAGAGCGCCCAGGTAAGTCTCCACAGAGGCGGCGGGAACCGCATGCAGTTGACCCCGCTGTTCTGCATAACCCGGCAGCAGCAGGACCTGGCCGGCGTCCAGCTCGTCTCCCACGAAAAGCAGTCTGCTTTTTCGGTCCAGGACAGCCAGGTTATCGCGGCTGTGGCAGTTTAAAACGATTATTTCCAGCGGACGGCCTTCGATGGGGAGAATTTCCCCGTCTGTCACATAGGTGAAGCCGTAATCCAACAGGGAGAGGTCCCTGCATTCTCCCATGTAATTTTTGGCGCTTCTGGAAATTCCTTCGGTGGCAAAAATCTGCTGAAAATAGCCGTTCCCGCCGGTGTGGTCAAAATGGCTGTGGGTGTTGATGACCTTGTTTACGGGTTTCTCAGTCAGCGTCTGCGCGAATTCCCGAATGTTCTCATCGTAGCTTCCGGCGTCGATCATCACCGCCTCCTTCTCCCCGATAAGAAGGTAGCAGTCGCACGCGCTTCCGCTGATCTGCCAAGTGTCTTTTGCAAAGTACCTGCATACAAATTCTGTTGTTTTCAAAGTTTTAGTCCTTCCTGAAAATTGAAATACGATGGCAAGGCGGATTGCCGTGCCCGAAAAGAAGGGCCTGCCCGGGACGCCTGCTCCGGCAATCCCAAACAAGCCCGCCTTGGTATGTTAACCCTTTATTCGTCCGATGTCCCCGCCGTCCTTTTGACAGAATACGGGCTGGCGCGACAGCGCTCTTTTTCCTTCAGGGAAAGAAGCTCAGCTTTTGCAGTACTTCCGGAACCGCTCCTCCACATCTTTGTTGATCTGGCAGCGGTCAAAGCGGAAGTCAGACAAAATATGATCGAGCTCCTCTTTGTTTTTGCCCTGGAAAAGTTCCAGATAGGGGTACTGCAGCATACAGTCCACATAGTTGTCGCCGATGGTGGTGTTAAAATAGACGGGATGTTCCACGTTATCCAAGTTTTTAGCGCCCACCAGGTGTTTTACCGTCTCAGACAGGGCGATGATCTGCTCCCGCAGCTCCCGGCTGGCCTCTTCGCCCCAGTGGGGAGAGGTAAACAGAGCCTTGTCCATGACAGGGCGCACCAGGCTGTTGTAAGCGCCGTCGTCCGGGGCATGCAGCAGGAAGCCGCCTCCCACTCCTTTGAGGCTCCACTGTGTCCAGTGTACATTCATCTCCTCGTAGAGCTCCACCTGGTCGGGCAGGAAGGAAAATTCGCTGACCCACAGGGGCACGTTGTATTTCATGGCAAATTTGGTGCCCTCGGCCTCCAGGAATTCCTTGCGGATAAAGTCCCTCTTCTGCTCATCGGTCTCCAGCTCCGGATGGGTTCCTACCAGGGAATATTCGTGGCTGGAATACATGAGATTGTCGGTGAACGGGACGTCCAGGCCCATAAAGCGGCGGGAGAAGTCATCACCCTCCAAAATGACAATGTGATCGGAATCGATTTTCCGGATAGCTTCGGTGACCCGGCGGTACAGCTTGTTCATCTCATCCCAGCGGCCGTCGTAGGGCAGCAGGGGCATGCGCGTGTAATCTGTGTTGGTGCAGGGCTCGTTCATCAGGTCGTAACCGGCAATGACGGAACGGCCCTTATAGCGCTTGGCAAACTCCTCCCACAGGGCCACGAAGCGGTCCTGGAAATGAAGGGTACGCCACAGCAGAGCACTGCGGGTGTAGTTGTCGGAATGCCAGTCGCTGTTCTGCCATCCCTGCACGGCATGCAGATCCAGAATGGCGTAGACATTGTGCTTTTCGCACCAGTCCAGGGCCTTGTCCAGCATCTGGAACCCCTCTTCCTTGTACACAAAGGGGTGCATGTCGTCTTCAAAATGCCGGTAGTTCAGAGGAATGCGAAGCAGATTCATGCCCAGGGAGGCGATATATTCCACATCAGCCTCGGTGAAAAAATTCCCCAGCATGCTGTCGAAGAAATAGGAGCCCAGCTCTTCGCCCAGTATCTGCTTTGCGAAAAAGCGAAGGCGGTGCTCACAGCCCGGGAATCCGTTCATAAAGTTCTCCATGTTCATCCAGGCTCCGGAGTTTGTACCGCGCAGCCGTACCCTGTTTCCGGATTCGTCCACAACGGCGCCGTTTTTGACCTTCAAAAAATCCATACAAAATCCTCCCAATTTGGCTCTATCATTTCGTCCGGCCCTTCGCCGGACGTTAGGCCCAAAGCATTTGCAGGGAAAGAAAGAGAAATGCCCTGCTTATAGTGATATTATGGCATGATATTCCACAAAGTCAAGAATTTTACAGAAAAAATAAATATCTCAATCAAGTTTAATGTATGATTTTCGACAGTGAAAGAATCAAATGAAATAGTATTTATGAAATTATTGTAAGATACAGGAGATGTATTGACAATTTACACAAAAAATGATGTAATGAAAATATAGATATAAAAATATTCCTGCTTTTCAGAAGCCACATACCATCAATGCCTTCAAGCGCTGCAGGAACCGAGGGATCGGCCTGGAGTGTTTTTAAGGATTTTCTAAACTTGAGAAACGGAAGCAAGCCGAAAGTTGAAGTTCCTGTCAATCCAGAAAGCTGTGTCACTGCCACTCCATAAATCTGGTTCTAAGGGATTTGAGATTGGTTTTGAGGAGATGGAAAACAATGAAGAAGCATAACATTCCAGTATTTTCACTTGTTTTGCTCCTGTCCATCTTGGCGGGATGTCAGACGGATGTCCCGGCAACCTCTCTGTCCAGCGAGAGGCCTGGTGCCTCGTCAGCTGGGGAGCCGTCTTCTGACCCGGGAAGCGCATACAGCTTTGATGAAACAGAGTTTTTGAACCTCTACAACAGGGCGTTGGAACAGAGGAAAATGGGAGAGAAACCATCCTCTCCCACTCCTCAGGACCCCTCTGAAACCGGATTCGGGGTGCTGCCCCTGGACCGGGAAACCTACGGAACCAGCGCCTATGCGTTTCTGCCGCTGCAGGAGCGGGCGCTCACGGAGGAGGAAATGCTGCAGCTTGCCTGGGGAATGGAAGGGCTTTCCGGGGAAGAGCTGCTGAAGCCGGAGCACGCGAGGACAGGCGTCCTTTCCGAGGAGGCGGGCTATGAGGCCCTGCTGCAGAACCGTGCCTTTCATGAGGAGGAACGCAGACGGCTGCTCCTTTTGGAACCTGCGTATCTATACGATGGACGTCGGGCTTCCGCGGACCCAGACGGTGCCCTTCTCCTGGTCAGGCTGCAGGAAGACAAAGAATTTGCAATCCTTCCCTTAGAGAATCTGTCAGAGGAGGGACTGCTGCACTGCCTGGACGTAAAATACGCGGGAGTTTCCCTGGCGGAAGATCTCCTGCCCACAGAGGAGGAGCTTTCCTATCAGGATCTGCCCGCAGTGCTGCGGGAGGCAAATGCCAAATATCATTTCTACGACGGGAAGCTGCCGCGATACAGCGCCATTCTGACGCAGAACGACTTCACCGCGGAAAAGCGGAATCCAATGAAGGAAACCTGGAATGTTATCTTTCTGAATGAGACAGGGGACCAATTTGCCGCCGGTTTTCGGGCGGCTGGCGGAGAGCTCAGCGGCTGGGTCCGTTACCCGCCGGGTTATTTTACGGATCCGGATTTTGCCTTCCCGGAGCTTCCGGGGGAAGGAACGGAGATAAGCGGCGAGGAGCGGAAAAAGAGAGCCGCAGACTATGCCCTGTCCATTCTGGAAGAGGCGGAGGTTGCTTCGGCGGAACAGGAGGGCGGATATCAGGATCCGCTGTATGGGGCCGCCGATTGGTTTGCGGTAAGGATGAAGGACGGCTATAAGGTGACGCTTGCCGTGCAAAAAAGCAGCGGTTTGATTCTCAATGTAAGTATTTTGCCTCAAAATCCATGAAAAGAGAAAATGACAGGCGCGCCGGAGTGTGAAATCTCCCGGCACGCCTGCTTTTTTTGCCGCCCTGTTCCGCTGAAATAGACAAAACACAGAGAAACCATAGAAAATTTCCTTCTTCTGTGTCTTTCACTTTAGCGGAAAAAACAGTATACTTAGTGAAGGTAAATACATTTTGAGCTTAGGGGAGGACAGTTTTATGAAGGGTGAAAAAAAGACCGCGAAGCCTGTTGGCTTCTGGCTGTCAGTGCTGACGTTCCTGGTTTTGATCGTCCTGGTGGTCTCCATGACGGCGGGATTGAAGACGGCGCCCCATGTGCCGCTTCTGATGGCTGCCGCGTTTGCGGCGGTAGTCGGCGCTTTTCATCGGTTTTCGTGGAAAGAGATGATGGAGGGAATGACGGGGGCGATTTCTACGGCTCTTCCCGCCCTGCTCATCATCATGTCCATCGGCATTCTCATTGCCGCCTGGATGGCGGGCGGCGTCATTCCCACCATGGTCTATTACGGCCTGCAGATCATTTCTCCCCGGTTCTTTCTGGTGACGGCGCTGCTGCTCTGCTCTTTGGTTTCCCTGGCCATCGGCAGTTCCCTTTCCACCATTGGAACCGTAGGAGTGGCGCTGTTCGGCATTGGCTCCGCCTTGGGAATTCCGCCGGCGATTACGGCTGGAGCCATTGTCTCCGGCGCCTACTTTGGGGATAAGATGTCGCCTTTGTCCGACACCACCAATCTGGCGCCCTCCGTGTCGGATGCCAATGTGTTCGACCATATCCGCCATATGATGGTCACCACAACCCCCACCTATTTGATCTGCATTGTTATCTATGGGATCATCGGGTTCGCCTACGGAGGGGGAACGGCGGACACTGCCCAGATAGAGGCCACCCTCCGCACCCTGCGGGAGACGTTTGTCATCCATCCTCTGCTGTTGCTGCCACCGCTGCTGGTGCTGGTGATGGTAATTTTCCGGATCCCCGCGCTTCCGGGACTGATGGGGGCCGCCGTGCTGGGCATGCTGGCAGCGGTACTGGTTCAGGGTGCGTCCATAACGGAAATCCTGCAGGGGATTATGAACGGGTTTACCGCTTCCACCGGGGTGGAGGCGGTGGATGCGCTGCTCAACCGCGGTGGCCTTCTGAGCATGATGAAAACAGTGGCGCTGGCCATAGTTGCGTTGAGCTTTGCAGGGGTGTTTGAATGTACGGGAATGGCCTCCTCCATTCTGAAAAAGGTGGTCAGCCATGTAAAGACGGAACGGGGGCTGGTGATTGCCACTATCCTCACCGCCTGGGGCATTCTGCTGGGAACCGGACAGCAGTACGTGGCTATCATCATGGCGGGCCGGCTGTTCCGTCCCCTGTATCAGGAATATAACCTGAAGCCGCAGAATCTGAGCCGGGCTCTGGAAGATGCGGGAACCGTGTTCGGTGGAATCGTGCCCTACAGCACGGGCGCCGGATTTACCGAGGGGATGCTGGGCGTTTCCGCCTGGCAGTACGGCCCCTTTACCTTCTTTGGATGGATCAATCCCCTGGTGGCTATCTTGATTGCCGCCCTGGGGAAAAGCATGCCGCATCTGGGCCAGAAGGAAAAGGGCAGAACCTGAGAAGTGCCGCTTTGCTGCAGTTCTGCAGAGTGTAACTTTTTTCCCGGCGGGAGCGCCGGAGCTTCTGGCGGTTCTGGCACGACAGAAAAACCAAGCGTTGATAGGAGGAACTTCTGTGAAACGATCGGAAATCAACAGGGCGGTTCAGCGCGCCGTGGAATTGCTGGGGCAGGAGGGGATTGGGCTGCCCGCATTTGGATATTGGAAGCTGGAGGATTGGAAACAGAACAGGGACAGGCTGGAAATCATCCGGCAGACCATGCTGGGCTGGGATGTGACGGATTTCTCCAGCGGGGATTTTCTGCATACCGGATCGGTTCTGTTCACGATACGTAATGGAAGCCCTTCCGGGACAGGGACTCCTTATGCGGAAAAGCTGATTTTCCAGCGCCATGAAACAGAGCAGGAAATCCCGTTCCATTTCCACCGCATCAAGACGGAAGACATCATCAACCGGGGCGGAGGAATCCTGCAGCTGCAGCTGTACTGTTCCGGCCCGGACGGGACGCTGGACAGGGAACGGGAAGTGGAGGTGTTCTGCGATGGGATCCGGCATAGGATCCCTGCCGGAACGGTGGTTGAGGTGCAAAAGGGCTGCAGCATTACCCTGGTTCCCGGACTGTATCACCGTTTCTGGGCGAAGAAGGGAGCAGGGGATCTGATTGTGGGAGAGGTGTCCTCCGTCAACGACGACAGGACGGATAATTGTTTTCTGCAGCAGCGGGACCGTTTCTCAGTCATAGAAGAGGATGAGGAAGTCCTTTTCCCCCTCTGTAACGAGTACGGAAAATTACTTTTTTCAGAATAAGAGTCCATGGCGATATTTTGAACTGTTTTCACGGATGCTGTTCCACAAAAGGGGGATGCTGGTTCCCTTCACGGTCATAAATAAAGAGAAGCATAAAAAATCGCTCTCTGGGGAGCCTGTTAGGGCTTTCCAGGGAGTGTTTTTTACGGCAATTTTCATAGAAGCTACTTTCAAACAGTAAAAGGTGAGATGCGGTTTCTCTTTATAACGCAGGGATTCTGAATTCTTTTTTGATGGTAAAATTTAACATAAAACAGAATCCTTACTTGTCATTTTTGTCTTGTAAAATTGAAAAATCCAAAAAAATTAAAACTTTTTGAAATTTTGAATCTTTTAAAATTGTTGTTTTTTAACTGATTTTAGAGTTTACGGGCGGGAAAGAGTTGGCTAAACTGAGAGGCAGACAAAAACAATCCTCAACCTGACAAAATTGTTATTCAAGTTGCTGGGTCTTTGGGAATTGCATTTGTCCGCCTCAAAATGTGCCCTGGACATTCTGAGCAGGCGCCAATTTCAGGGAGAGAGGAAGGAGAATTCCATTATTTGGAGAAGAGGATGAAAAAACATCGGATAAGAGGGATCGGGCTGGAATTCAAAAAGAATAAGTTCTCCTATTTATTCTTGCTGCCAGCGACTATTTACACTTTGATATTCAGCTATTTCACGATTCCCTACATGGTGATCGCCTTTGAGGATTTCAAGTATAATACTGGAATTCACAGCCAATGGGTGGGCCTGAAGAACTTCAGCTTTTTCTTCAGCTCGACCAAGGCATGGGAGGTTACGAGGAACACCCTGGTACTGAATATCAGCTACCTGGTGGTGGACACTGTGATCGCGCTGGTGATCGCAATCCTGGTCAATGAGATCAGAAAGAGGAAATTTGCCAAGCTGACCCAGTCGGCTATGCTGTTCCCCCACTTTCTGTCTTGGGTGATTATCGCTTATGTACTGTATGCCTTTTTGAGCTCAGAGTACGGCCTTCTAAATAAAATGCTCACCGGGGTGGGCATGGAGGCGGTAAACTGGTATAACAACGCCTCTTATTGGCCGGTTATCCTGGTGATTATGCACGCTCTGAAGACTGCGGGGTACAATTCCATTGTCTACCTGGCGGCCATCACCGGCATTGACAGCGGGATCTATGAGGCGGCTGTCATCGACGGGGCCAGCACCTGGAAACGCATCTGGTATGTAACGCTGCCTCTGCTGATGCCCACGGTCTGCATTTTGACGCTGATGTCCATCGGCCGTATCTTTTATGGCGATTTCGCCATGTATTACGCCATTGTAAAGGACAACGGCATCCTGCTGAAGACCACGGACGTGATTGATACCTATGTGTTCCGCATGCTGCGTACAACGGGAAATCCCTCGATGGCTATGGCCATCGGAGTCTACCAGTCAGTCATGGGATTTTTGATGGTGTTCGGGGCAAACTGGTTTACCAAGAAATTCTTCCCGGAAGGAGCGTTGTTCTAACATGAATGCGGCACGTCTCGGAAAAAAGAGAGGAGAACAGCTCTCCCAGGTCCTGATGGGACTGATCCTGATCCTGTTTGCTTTCTGTTGCCTGTTTCCCATGTATCTGGTGCTGATTAATTCCTTTGCAACAGAGGCAAGCATTTTGAAAAACGGCTACCAGCTGATCCCGGAGCAATTCAGCCTGGAAGCGTACAAATCCATTTTTTATGCAGGTTCCCCCACTTTGAAAAGCTATGGGATCACCATCTTGATCACCGTGGTGGGGACGGCGATTGCCGTAGTAATTACATATATGTGCGGATTTTCTTTGGCGAATGAAAACCTGAAATACCGCAACGGCTTCTCCCTGTTCTTCTTTATCACCACGGTGTTCAACTCCGGTCTGGTGCCTTGGTACCTGATCTGCCGTGTGCTCCACCTTTACAATAATATCTGGGCGCTGATTATCCCGTCTCTGATTTTTACTCCCTTCAATATGTTCCTTACCCGGAACTTCATCAAAGGGGTTCCCAGTTCCCTGATGGATTCGGCTCGGATCGATGGGGCTGGGGAGCTGACCATAGCGTTTCGGATCTACTTTCCCATCTGCTCCCCGGTTATCGCAACAATTACACTCTTCTACGCGCTGGGGTACTGGAACAATTGGTTCAATGCAATCATGCTGCTGGACAGCAGCGAGCTGTACCCGCTGCAGATGATCCTGTTCAAAATCCAGTCTGACCTGAGCATGCTCAAGGACCTGACCAATGTGGGCTTGTCCAATACCGTTCCCACGGAAAGCTTCAAGATGGCATCGGCCATTGTCACGATAGGACCTATCGTGCTCCTGTATCCTTTCCTGCAGCGCTACTTTACCGAAGGCCTGATTATTGGGGCGGTAAAGGGTTAAACAAGGTGGGTCTCCCGGCAGCAGGAACGCAGTAATCCATAAAATGGGAAAGCAGGCTGTGGGAGAGGCCCGGTTCCGAATGGTTCAACCAGCTCAATGAAAAAGCTGAAATCAAATAGGAGGAATGAAATCCATGAAAACCAAAATGAAACGTCTATTGGCCGTTGCACTGTGTGCGGCAATGGCGGTGAGCGCCGGCGCCTGCTCTGGAGCAGACAGCGGAAGCTCAGAGAAGACCAGTTCTGCCGGCAGCCAGGCTGTCTCCGCGGCGGCCGGCTCCAGTGCGCCCCAGCCCATGCGGTACGTGGCTCCCGGTTCCGACTGGCCCATGCAGGATGAGGTGATAGCCAAGGTCAATGAAAAATTGCAGGCAGACGGCGTCAACATTGAAGTCAAGCTGCAGAGAATCCCCTGGGACGCCTGGGACCAGAAGACACAGCTGATGATCTCCAGCGGCGAGGAATTTGAAATGCTGCATGTCATGCAGGACAAGAAGCAGGTGGGCATCCTGTATGGTCAGGGGGCTCTGGCACCTCTGAACGAGCTCTTTGATTCCGGGAAATATGACGACTTGAAGAGCAAATTTACCGACAACGTCTGGAAGGAAGTTACGTCCCAGGGCAATATCCTGGCGGTTCCAGCTATGTCCACAGCCAACCAGGGGAAAAGCTACGGCGATATCTCTTACCGCAAGGATGTTGCGGACAAGCTGGGGCTGAAGACGCCTACCACGGTGGATGAGGTTATCGATTTCGCCAAGGCGATTCAGGCGGAACTGGAAAAAGAGACCGGCAAAAAAATCTACGCTTGGGGTGGTACCGGCCGTCCTGCCGAATGGTACCTGCGTTCACTGGATGAGGATTACTTCTATGTGGATACCGCTCTGACATTGGTAAAGGTAGACCAGGATGGCACCGTCTCCTCTTGGGTGGAAAGCGAGGAGTTCAAGAACAGCTGTAAGCTGTACGAACGTTTCAACAAGGAAGGGCTGATCCATCCGGACAGCCTGAGCCTGGGCCACGAATACGGCTCCAACGAAATCCTGTACGGACGCTGGGCTATTGGCTTTGACTCAGGAATGCCTGTGGAAAATGAGCAGCAGCTGCAGAAAAATGTACCGGGCGCAGAGATCGGCGTCTTCCAGCTTGCACCGGAAAAGAACGATTTCATCACGTTTTACACCTACAACTGCAATGCGGTTCCTGTCACTTCCAAGCATCCTGAGGCAGCTCTGGATTTCCTGCAGTGGCTGTACTCCGACCAGGAAAATCATGACCTCTTTATGTACGGCATCGAAGGGGAGACTTATAATGCCGTGGGCGACAACAGGAAGGAAAAGATCTTGGGCGAAGACGGAAAGGCCCTTTACCAGTATGACGAATGGCAGATTGCCTATCAGCCGCTGCGCCGGTTTGAAGACGGGATGTCCGACCGTCTGATTGCCCTTGACAGCCGCCGCCGCGACCTGGACGAGGAGGCTGTGGTGAGCGTAGCTACCGGCTTTATGTTCGACTCCACACCGGTGGCGGATGCCGCGGCGAACCTGTCCGCAGAGGCGGAGAGCCTGTTGGCACCTCTGAAATGCGGCCTAGTTTCCTATGACGAGGGCTTTGAAAGCGCACTTTCTACCCTGAAAGCCGCCGGGCTGGACGAATATCTGGCGGAGTATGATAAGCAGTTTCAGGAGTTTTTATCAGGTCAGTCTAAATAAATAAAGAGAAAAGGAGTTTTTCCATGAGTCAAGCAAAACAGCTGAAGGTGGGAGTAATCGGCGCTGGCTTTATCGCCAGTACCGCCCATCTCCCCTCCATACTCAAGCTGGGGGATCGTGCGGAGCTGACGGCCATAGCGGACAACCGGCCGGAGGCCCTGGAGCACATTAAAAAGTATTTCCCCATTCCGAAAACCTACACAGACCCTTATGAAATGCTGCGGGAAAATAAATTTGACGTGGTACATATCTGTACGGCAAACAACACCCACAAGGAATTTGCCATTGCAGCACTCCGCAGCGGCGCCAATGTGCTGTGTGAAAAGCCTTTGGCTTTGACCGTCAAGGATGCCAAGGAGATGTTTGAAGAGGCTGACCGGGCTGGGAAAAAGCTGATTGCCTGCCAAAATAACCGCATGGGACCGATGCAGGAGGTCAAAAAGCTAATCGAAGACGGTGTGCTGGGCCAGGTTTACTACGCAGAGATTGAGAACATCCGCCGACGTGGCGTACCTGCCTGGGGCAGGTTTCACGTGAAGGAGGATAACGGAGGCGGCCCGCTGTGCGACGTGGGTGTCCATTACCTGGACGCCACGCTCTTCGCCGTGGGGAATCCGAAGCTGGTAAGCGTTTCCGCAAGTACCTTTACAAAGATTGCGGACCGGGGGGACGCCAGTGTGGACACAATGGGCGCCATGACTGGGGATACACCCTACCTGCCCCGCAAGGATTACGATTATCATGATTTTTCCGTGGAGGATTTCGCCTCCGGCATTGCACGGTTTGACAACGGCATGCAGATCATGCTGAAGTTTTCCTGGGCGCTCAACCTGCCCCGCAACGACGGCTACAAAATTGTGGGCGATAAAGCCGGGTTGGTCTATGACAAGAGCAGCGGCGCACAGAACCCCATCACCCTGTACGGGGCAGAGGGGAAGCACCTGTCAGACGAAAATCTGGAAATTGCCATCGCCAAAAAAGGCGCTATGCACGATATCGGGCATGAAATGCTGATCCACCACTTTGCGGACGTGCTGCAAAATGGGGAGGAATGTGTGATCAAGCGTGAAGAAATGCTCAATGTGGTAGCTGTGATGGAGGCCTTCTATCTGTCCGGCCAGTTGGGCCGGGAGGTTACCAGGGAAGAGCTCAGCGACTGCCGGTAAAACCGGCCGCCGCTGAGCGGTGGGGAGGAAAGAGAGAGATCCATTGGCAGAACGTAAACAGACAGGACAATCATAAGGAGGAATTAGAATGAGCAAGTTGAAACTGGGCCTGCAGATGTGGAGCATTCACGACGTGTTTGTAAACCAGGGGTTTGAAAAGGCGCTGCAGGAAATGAGCAAAATGGGCTATGAGGGATTGGAGTTCGCCCTGGGCGGCAGCGCAACTCTGTCGGACCGCTGCGGCTATCCGGTTGATCCCAAAGAGCTGAAGAAGATGATGGAGGCCTATGGTGTGGAGCCGCTGGGTTCCCATATCGCATTCGGCGAATTTATGAAAAACCCGGAAGTGGTGCTGCAGGAATGCCTGGATCTGGGGCTGAAATATGCTGCGGTGGGCCCTGCTTTTGAAGGGGACCGTACCCCCCACGGGGATCAGATCGAAAAGTATAAACAGATTACAGAAGGGGCCAGGGTCTTTAAAGAGAACGGGATCCAGTTCCAGGTGCACTGTGCGGTGTACGGTTACCTGCACGATTACAAGGGCCGTCCTACCTACCAGGGCATGATTGAGGAGGCGGGCATCGATCTGATCCAGCCTGAATTCGATACGGCATGGATGATCTGCAGCGGGAACGATCCGATCGAGCTCCTGAAAAAATACCGGGGCCATGTGGATATCCTGCATTTCAAGGATTACCATCCGGTTCCCTATGACACCGAATATATTTTGGTGCGCCATAACGAGGTGTGCGACCATCACCGCGGCTGCGCCGTGGGGGACAACGGCGTACAGGATGTGGCCTCTATCGTGGCGGCGGCCGAGGAGTGCGGAACCAAATGGGTACTTACAGAGCTGTGGAATGAGGAGAACAGCCTGGAGAACGCAAGGATCAGCGCGGAAAACATCAAGAAATACCTGTAACTGGAAGGATGGGCCAGAATGCCACCCATGTGGTTCAGGGCGGAAGGTTCTGAACCGCGGGCCGTTCTGCACGGCACACAAAAAAGTTTCGGAAGGGCGCTGCAAAATATATTTTTTGCAGCGCCCTTTTTCTGAAAACCTGTGAAGCTTTTCTGCGCCTATTGTTTTGCAGAGGCAATGGGATTACAATATTTATAAGATAGATTGGGTGCTGAGGAAAGAGGGGATTGGGATGAATCTGCGGAACCTGTTTCGCTTTCGCTATTACCGGAAGTTGGTGTGTTCTTTTGTACTGATCGGTGTACTGCTGGTCTCCATGGCGGTGGTCTGTATTTCCATTATGTTTTCCCGGATGACGGTAAAGCGTGTGGGAGAGATGTCTGTTTCCAGCGTGAGGCAGGTGGCGGATTCTCTGGATACTCTGCTGGAAAACTGTCAAAATGCGGCAGATATCCTGATGAACGAAAGATATTTTACTTCAGTGGCCGGTAGCTACACACTGGACCGGCTGAAGGAGTACGCCCTGATGTCCAGTATTATGAAACTGAAGATCAACTATCCCTATATCCGGCATATGGGCATCGTCAACGGCAGGCTGGACCGCTATGTAGGTACGCGGGGCGTCTATTTCGGGTGTGAGGATTCCATAAAGGAAGCGGACCTTTCCCAGGAAAACCAGCACTATGCCATCTTTGCCAGAAACGTACGGGAATATGAGAATACCGAGGAATCCAAAAAGATTTCCGTACTGACCTATCTATATGAACCCTACAGCTTCCGTGGAACTGGCAGCTATATTGTAATGGATCTGGATCTTGCCGCTATGAGGGATCAGCTGAAACTGATCGACAGCGAGGTTTGGGAGCAAATCGCCCTGCTCAACGGGGAGGGAAAGCAGGTGCTGGGCGTCCACACCGGAACGGATCAGAAACAGGCGTTGGAGGCCTTGGCGGGAGAAATCCCGGAAGGCGGCGAGAGCGGCTACTTTTCCGGCGCCTACGCAGGGACCAAGCAGCTGGTGTCCTTCTGCCGCCTGTCAGGGATTCCCTGGTGCATCGTGGGGATCCAGCCCTGGGGCAATATCGTCTCCGTCTTTATGGGCACACAGTGGATTTTCCTTATTGGCGCGGGTTTAGTCATTGTGCTCTATGTGATCCTCAGTGTTTTCTTCTCAAATTATATCTATAGCCCCATAAAGGATATCCGCGACAGCATCGGTGTGGAGCCGGAAAAAGACGGGAACCAGGACGAGCTGGAGCTCATCGGCAATGCCTTCAGCAGCTACCGGAGACGGGAGGACTGCTACCGCTGGGACACCTCCCCAGTCCGCAAAGCCGTCCGGAAATGTTTTAAGAGGCAGGACTCCTCCTGGGAGGAGTTGGAAAAACTTTCCGATCCCTTTCTGGAGACAATGGCCTCTGGTTCTCCCTACTGCGTAGTGGTGCTCTCCGCAGACAGCTCCTGCCGTCAGAACGACTTTTACCAGGATCGCCAGCTCTACTGCTATATCCTGATGAAAATGGCGGAGGAACTGCTGGAGGAGAGTGGAATCCTCTCGCTGGGGCTGTCGGTTTCTGAACCGGAGGAGGTGGAATTCGCGGTGATCTGCCAGACGGGAAAAGAGGAAATCCCCGCCAAGATGCAGATGGGTCTGGAAGAAATACAGCTTGGCCTGCATAGGGAGTTCCATCTTTCAGTCAGTATTGGGGTGAGTTCGGTACGGCGGGGGCTGGAGGCTTTGCCCTCGGGCTTCCATGGCGCGGTGGAAGCGCTGGAACAACGGATCCTGGACGGCCCAATGCACCTGTATTTTGAAGGAAAGCTTCCCTCCCGTACGTCCCTGGAGGAATACCCTGCGGCTCTGGAGCGCCGCCTGCAGGACAGGATCTTCGCAGGGGATGGAGAACAGGCAAGGCTGCTTTCCGAAGAATTTTTTGACAGCCTGAAAAACTCGCCGCCGGAACAGGCGCTGCTCTATTTTCACCGGCTCTATTTCTCCACCCTTTCCAAAGGGATCTCCATCCTGGATTCCACAGATATCTCCCTGGAGAGGCAGGAGCGTCTGTGGCAGGCTGCGCATGTAACGCGGGATCTGGCCGGTATGAAGCAGGCCTATCTTGCGCTGTGCGCAGAACTGACGGAACAGATTGGCCGGGTCACCTTCCGCAGCAGTACGGAGCAGGCGGTCAACGAGGTGAAGCTGTATATGGAACAGAACTATGCGGATCCCGCCATATCGCTGACAACGCTGGCAGAACGGGTCGGGCTGTCGCCCTCCTACCTGGGTCAGGTCTTTTCCAGACAGCTGGGAGTGTCCTGTGTGGACTATCTTGCAAAGATCCGAATGGAGGAGGCCGCCCGGAAGCTGACGGAGACAAATCTCACCGTTCAGCAGGTCAGTGAATCCATTGGAATCTTGAACACCAGCTATTTCTACACATTGTTCAAAAAGGCATACGGCATGACCCCGCACCGATACCGGACCAAGAAGATATGATCCTGCTGGTGAAGACGGAATACAGGTGTTCTCTGGGGGGAACGGGCGGGGGTCTGCGGACTGGGAAAACCCCATAAATAAGAAAAGGATGCGGCCAACCTGTCTATGGTTGGCCGCATCCTTTTTTATTCTTTACGTTTGCTTTATTTTTTCAGGCTCCCGCAGACTTTTCCTCCAACCGCCGAAGAGGTAGTAGACGATCATGACAAGAGCCTCCAGAGTCCAGCACACCGAGAGGGACCAATGGATCCCGTTGGCGCCGATCCGGCTGGAAAGCAGCATTGCCACCGGCACCCTTCCCAAAAACATAGAGAGAATCCCAATCAGCATCGGAGCAGTGGTGTGCCCGCAGCCGCGGACGACGCCGCTCAGAATACCGAAGAAGCCCATCATCATGTAAAAGGGAGCCACAATCCGGAATTTATCCATACCGGCCTGTACCACTGCGGATTCTCGGGTGAACAGCTGCAGTGGGAGTTCCCCGAAAAAGAACAGAAAGGCAGAGATGAGAATTGAGATGGCGGTGGAGACGATCAAGGTCGTCCTAACGCCTTCTTTGATCCGTCCGGGCTTGGCGGCTCCCATGTTCTGCCCAGCATAGACCGCGATGGCGGAGCCAAAGGTCATCATGGGCATGGTGCAGAAGGAGTCGATCTTGATCACGGCGATATTGGCCGCAATGATGACGGTCCCGAAGCTGTTGAGCATGGTCTGCACGATAATGTTCCCGATTGCAGAGAGGGAGTTCTGAAAGCCGGAAGGAATCCCCAGCCGCAGAATTACCTTCAGCAGCTCCTTGGAAATTCTCAGGTCTTTCAGATAGAGGTGGATGGGGGCGTCGGTGCGGTTGATACGGAACAGGCCGAACACCACCGAGCACAGCTGGGCGAAAAGGGTGGCCCAGGCCACTCCGGCAACGCCCCAGTCAAAAGCGATGACAAAAAGCAGATCCAGGAGGATATTGATCCCACAGGAGATCACCAGGAAGATAAAGGGGGAAATAGAATCACCGATGCCTTGGAAAATGCCGCTCAGAACGTTGAAGAGCATAAGGAAGATGATGCCTCCAAAGGTGATCTGCATGTAAACGGTGCTCTCTGCCATGATGTCCTCCGGCGTATTCACCAGGCGCAGGAGAAGCTGGCTCAGGGGGATTCCGGCAGCCATCAGAACAAGGGCCACGAGAATGGTGACGGTAATCACCGTCCCTACGGCTTTCTGCAGCCGCTCGAAATCCTTTGCCCCGTAGGCCTGTGATATCACGATTCCGGTACCCACTGAAATTCCCAGAAAAAACGAAACCAGCAAATTGATCACCGGGCCGCTGGCGCCCACTGCAGCCAGGGCTCCGCTGCCCACAAAGTTTCCCACCACCATCGAATCCACCGTGTTATACAGCTGCTGCAGAATGTTGCCCAGCAGCAGGGGGATCGAAAATCGAAGAATTTGCATCATGGGATTTCCCAAGGTCATATCAATGCTGCCCCGGTTCAAACGGGCAGGCTTGGAAAAAGCGCTCATAAATTCATTCCTTTCTGCCAAATAGTAATTTCTATTATAGAAAGGCGGAAACCGTCTGTATATCATAAAATATCGCTTTCCTTGTATTTTTGGGGATTCTTTTCGAAAGACCTGTTGTTTTTCAACAGGGTGGAAGCGAAAGGCGGCCGGATCTGACATACCGGCGATACAAAACGACCTATGGAAAAGGCTTATTTGTCAAAGGAATTTGCCGTGCCATAGTAAGTATGCGAGGGTGATTTTACCGGTATTGAGATAGTGATTTCGCAAAAAAGACAAGAAAAACCGAATTTTAACATTTTGAAAACGGACTTTTACAATAAAAACGGGATTATTCTATGGACAAATTATGTACAGAACATTAAAATTCAACCAATGCAAATTCACTGCCGGCAGGCACAACCCCCAAAATTTGTACACGGGCCGAACGGTATCGCAGCCCGACAGCTGTCTGCGAACGGTCCTCTCACCCCGTTACATAAAGGAGCGAAGCAAAAATGACGGACGGACAAAAGGTTCTTAAGGCAAAATCAAAAGGGAAAGGAAGATTTCTTCGCGAATTAAAGCAAAACAAAATTCTGTTTATCATGCTGATCCCTGCGCTGCTCTACTTTTTCATCAACAACTATCTGCCGATCATCGGTATCTACTTTGCCTTTACGCGCTTCAGTTTTTCAGGAGGTCTGTTTGGAAGCCCGTTTGTGGGAATGGAAAATTTCCGGTTCCTTTGGGAATCTGGAAAGCTTTCCATGCTGACAATCAATACGGTAGGGTATAACATCGCCTTTATTTTCACCTCAAATTTCATGCAGATCCTCTGCGCTATTCTGCTCAGCCGGATCGGGAACAAATATTTTAAAAAGACCACGCAGTCCATCATGTTCCTCCCATACTTCGTGTCTTATGTTATTCTGAACGTAATCGTCTACAACCTTTTTAATTACGACGTGGGCTTTATCAACGGCGTGCTTCGTTCCATGGGGTCGGCTCCCTTTGACGCGTACAACAACCCGGGGATCTGGCGTTTCCTGATGGTTATTTTTTATCTCTGGAAGCAGATTGGCTATGGCACGGTCATCTATCTGGCCACGATTACCAGTATCAGCCCTGAACTGTATGAGGCGGCGGAAATCGACGGCGCCAACGTATTCCAGCAGATTCGGTACATCACGATTCCGCTTCTGGTCCCCACCTTTATCACGCTGCTGCTGTTCAGCCTTGGAGGTATCATGAAGGGGCAATTCGACCTGTTCTACCAGGTGATAGGAAACAACGGAGTCCTCTATGACGTGACCGATATTATGGATACCTTTGTCTACCGTTCCCTCAAACAGGATTTTGATATCGGGATGAGCACTGCGGCTGGGCTCTATCAATCGGTGTTCGGGTTCATTGTAATAATGGTTACCAACACCCTGATCAAACGCGGCCATCCGGAACAGGCTCTGTTCTGATATTTTGAAAGGAGTGGAAACACCATGAAAGGAAACGGATCTAAGATAAAAAGGACGCCGTCCAATATCATCTTTAACCTTATCGCGTATTCGATCATTTTGGTTCTTACAGTTTTCTGTATCTTTCCGCTGGTTTTGATTGTTTCGGGATCCTTTACCCAGAACAGCGTTTTGATTCGGGAAGGCTACCGCATTTGGCCGTCTGTGTTTTCGGTGGCTTCCTATCAGGAGCTGTTCAAATATCCGGCAGGCATTCTGAAGGCATACGGCAGCACGATCGCCATCACGGTAATCGGAACCTCCATCGGGCTGTTTGTCATGAGCATGACGGGGTATGTCCTGCAGCGCAAGGATTTTTTCTACCGGAATAGAATCTCCTTTATCATTTATTTCACCACAATTTTTGGCGGCGGTATGGTGCCCTGGTATATTCTGCTTTCCAAATATCTGCACCTGCAGAATTCTTATGTGGCCAGGGTTCTTCCGCTGCTGATGACTCCTTTCCTCATCATTTTGATGCGCACTTTTATCTCTTCCTCCTGCCCCGTGGAGATTGTAGAATCTGCAAAAATTGACGGCGCAGGCGATTTCAAAATTTTCAATTCCATAGTACTGCCGATTATCGGTCCCGGCCTTGCCACAGTCGGACTGTTTCTTGCACTGGCCTATTGGAACGAGTGGTATCTGACCTCCCTTTTCATCACCAATCGCGATATGTACAGCCTGCAGTTCTATCTTTACGACATGCTGAACAGCGCCCGTTTCGCGCAGGAGATGGGAATGTATGTGGGAGACCGGGAACTGCCCAGCGAATCGATCAAGATGGCGATGGTGGTCGTCACTACCGGTCCGATTATCTTCCTCTATCCCTTTGTACAGAAATACTTCGTGGCTGGCATTGCAATCGGTTCCGTGAAAGGATAAGCCCGTAAAATAAATTCAGGAGGCTAAATATGAAAAAGATCGTATGTTTGCTGCTTGCGCTGGCATTATCAATCGCCGTGTTCGCCGGCTGTGGCGGCAACGACAACAGTTCTTCCGGCAACCCGCCCTCCAACACCTCTGGTGGAGAAAACAGCGGTACGCAGGTTTCTGAAAGCGGCGTGGATATTTCTTCAAAAGCCAAACTGGTCATGTGGACGCCAGGCACTGCGCCCCGCGACCTGCAGAGAATCTCTGGGAAATTGAATGAGATGACCCAGCGAGACCTGAACGCCACCCTGGAGTGGAATATGTATGTTGACGTTCAGAAGCTGAACCTGCTGCTGACATCCGGCGAGCATATCGACGTGATCTATGCCGCAAACTACCAAAACTACGCTGTTTATGCGGCAAAGGACGCCTTTTTGCCTTTGGACGATCTGGTTCCCAAGGTCTCTCCCGCTCTTCAGGAGTACGTCAGTACGGAGATGTGGGACGCGACGCGTGTAGGCGGGAAAGTCTACATGGTGCCCTGTATGTGGGAGGAATGGGTACCCTATGGCTTCCTTTGGCGGGAGGATTTGAGAAAGAAGTACAATCTTCCTGAAATCTCCGATTTGGAATCCATCGAAGCGTACATGCAGGGAATTAAGGACAATGAGCCGGACATGCAGGTGACCGGTGAAATGGTTTCCACTTACGGGTCTCTGGGCTCCCACTTCACCACCTGGGAATTTCTTGACCGGCAGTATAAATGGGCTGACTTCCGTGTTCCCTACGGCCTGTACATCGACTATGAGGATCCTACCAAGGTCATCAATTGGTGGGAAACAGAAGAGTTCCGCAACGATATGAAGATGTTCAAGCGTTGGGCGGACGCAGGCTATTGGTCCAGAAGCGCGCTTGCCAATACGGAAACAAAGCAGAATGCCTTTGAAGCGGGGAAAATTGCCTGTGATTTAGCCTTTAACGCCCCCTCTGGATATGCAAATCTGGTATCCCGCGTCGCTGCCTCTCATCCTGATTGGGAGCTGGGCTGGCAGCCGCATTACCGTGTCAAACAGCTGGCAACTCCCAACCACGCAACCCAGAACGGCATGGCGGTTCCTGCCAGCGCAGAATATCCGGAACGCGGTATCATGCTTCTGGAAAAACTGATTCTGGATGAGGAATATTATCGTACCTCTCAGTACGGTGTGCTAGGCGAGGACTACGAAATTTCGGAGGACGGATATTATGTGGCGGTGGGAGAACCCAGTTCTGCAGGCTTCCCCCGTGAAGCGGGCGACCTCTGGTCCACAAGAAACGAAGATTTCATGCTCTATCCCGAGACAACTGCAAAGGTGCTGAAAGAACTCAATGATGAGTTCCGTACCTATACCAGACCGAATATCTGGACCGGATTTGCCGAGGATACAACGCCCTATCAGACAGAGAAGGCGGCATTGGCCAATGTGATCACGCAGTATCTGCCGCCGATTCAGGCAGGGCTTGTCAGCGATGTGGATGCTGAGATTGACAATCTGCTGGAAAAAGCGAAGGTGGCCGGTCTGGATAAGATTCGCGAGGAATATACCAAACAGTGGCTCGCCTATGTGGAAGAGCATGGGTTAGCGAAATAGGCCTGAAGACAGGGTTCCGTAAATGCTCTATGAAATAAAAGTGTGCCAGCCTTTCCGTATTTGTCTTTTTTTGCTATAATAACGTGAGGTTTATCTTAAAGTTCATATACCTTCAATAATAGAGTTTCAAATAGGGAAGATGACCATGAAAAAGCATAGAAACCGGTTGTTTCGATCGGTACAGCGGACAATCCTATATCTTGCGCTGATGATGACAGTCTTGGCCTGTGCGCTGTTTTACGTCGTAAGCAGGCAGGTGCTTTTGGAACGCACCTGCCAGGCCGACGTCAAAAGCCTTCGACAGGTCTATAGTGCGTCAGACGGCATGAAAAGGACAGCAGGAACGATCGGATGGCAGGTTTACAACGACCAGCTGGTCGCCTATCTTCTCTATGCGGATTATTTTGATTCCAACCAGCTTTGCGCATCCCTTGCGCAGTTGAACAATTATCGTTTTTCCAACCCCTATATCGATTCAATTTATATTTATAATGGAAACCTGAATTCCATTACAGCGAGTTCCAGTCAGTTTGGAACCTACGACGCGCCCCTCTCAGGGAAGGATGCCTTTTTTGACAGCCAGATTGCCGAGATCATCCGCGGGGAGGGTTCTGCCGGGCAGTACCAACCCATCCCGCGGCTGATACGGTATCAAAATACGAAAAAATTCTATTATACCTACCTGACCTGTGATACGTTCAATATGCAGAATATCCGCAGTGCGGTGTTTGTCAATTATTCCGGTGAGTGGCTTGACAGCATTGTGCAGAACAAGAGTGAGCTTCCCGGCAGCACATTAATTTTGAACCAGGAAGGCGTAGTTGTCAGCGGCGGGGGATATTTTCCCATGCTGACCGACGCGTCTGATATGGAATTTTACCGCCGGATGCAGGAATGCACCGGGGAAGGATATTTTGTTACCTACATTGATGGTGAAAAGACGCTTGCCTCCTATTTGCGCCCGGGGGGAGAAGATTGGCAGTATCTCCGGCTGACGCCTTACCCGCTGATCACCGGGGATATCGATCAGGCAATCAGCAGCTTTTTGCTGATCGGGTTTGCAACCATAGCGGTGGGCGGATTGATTTCCTTCCTTTTTTCCCTGCGGGTTCGTAAGCCAATTGGAGAAATCTATCAGAACCTGGAACAACTGGAGCAGGAAAGCAGGAAAAACAGGAGCGGACATCGCCAGCAGCTCTTTCGGAATCTGCTGTATGGAAGCGAAAACCCGGAAGCCGTACTCAAGTCCGGAACATTAAACGGGCTGCGCTTGAAAGGGCTGGACGAGGAATGCCTGCTGGTACTGGTTCGCATCCGAAATTACCGGGGATTGTATCTGGGATATGACAGCGACGACAGAAGCTTGTTCCGCTATGCGGTGGCCAATGTGGCGGCAGAGATCTGTTCCCGCAGTGTTTGCGCCGAAGTAGTGGATATGGGCGGGGGCAGCCACCTGACGTTGATTCTGACGCACTGTGAACATGTGGACTTGCCTTTCCAGGAGTGGGTGAACAGCTGCTTGCAGGAGATCACCTTCTCGGTCAGCCAGGCGCTTTCTCTTGAGCTGAGCTATACGGTCAGTGAGCTGTTTCCCTTCCAAAATATTGCGGCTGCCTACCGAATTACGCAAGAGGCAGCCGGTCATCAGCTTTTTTGCAAAACGGGAGATATCCTGTGGGCCAAGCAGGTTTTGGAACGTAACTCCCGTCACTACACCTATCCACAGGAACGGGAAGAACAGATGGTTGAAGCTATCCTCTCTTCCAATGAGGAGCAGGCCGATGCCATTATGCGAGGCGTTATTCTCGAAACAGAGGAGTATTCTTTCTCTGTGGTGAATCTGGTGGTTTCCCGGATCGCGCTCTCCCTTCTGGGGGTAGTGGACGACCTGAAGAGCAGCCATTTGCTGGAGTCCCCTGAATCCGATCTGGTGGAATCTTATGCGGTAACCCATCTGGCCGAGGAAGAATCGATTGAAGCTGTAGTCGGCGGTTTTGAAAAGATGATTCACGAGATTGTCTCGTTGCTTGAAAACAAACGGAACGCACATCACTTTGTTCTGGTTCAGAAGATTTCAGACATCATTCAGAAAACTTTTCAAGATCCGGAATGCTGTCTGGACAGTGTGGCAGAAGCCGTTGGGCTGTCACCTGCCTATGCGGGAAAACTGTACAGGCGCTATACGTTGAAAAGCGTGGCCGAAACCATCGGTGAACTGAGGATGGAACAGGCAAAAAGGCTTTTGCTGGAAAACAGAAAGCTCACAATCTCTGAAATATCGGCCCGGACAGGTTTCAGCAGCAATTCCTATTTCTCCAAGGTGTTCCGGAAGGAAAACGGGATGACTCCCAACGAATATCGAAATCTCAATCAATCAGGAGGCAATTCATGAACCAAGTCCCGAGTGTGGAGCGGGAGCCGGCAGCCGTGGAGCTGAGGCGGGTGAAAATCGTCTTTGCCGCCCTTTATTTCTTTTTTATGCTGGCACGGGCAGTGTTTGGCCCCTTTATCACGCTTTATTTAGAGGAAAAGGGCCTTTCCCCCGAACAGATCGGTTTGATTACCGGCATTAACTCCTTTATCATAATTATTTCACAGCCAGTGTGGGGAATCGTTGCGGATAGAATCCGATCGATGAAAAAAACGCTGATCCTCTGCATGATCTGTCAAGCTGTTTTTGCCCTTTCCCTCCTATTCGCCAATGAAATTTTTCTCATTGCCATTGCTTTTATGATCTATACCTCCTTCTCCTCTTCGGAGGGTCCCCTGATGGATACCTGGGCGCTGACCAGCCTCAAGAACGCGGGAGACCCCAACGGGATGGGGCGGGTCAAGATGTGGGGCTGTATTGGGTTTTCCGTCAGCAGCGTGGTTTCCGGCGTGTTTATCAGCCGGTATTCCACAGGCGCCATTATTCCGATTTTTTCCGGTCTTTTGCTGGCGATAGCCTTGGTCCTGCTCTTTGTAAAAACCGGCTCTGCGCCGGCAAAGGCTGTTACCCTGAAGGAAATGCAGATAGGACGTGTTTTCAGAGATAAGAAATTTCTAATTTTTTTGTGCTATGTCTTTTTTATGCAGCTGGCTCACCGAGGAAGCTTTACCTTCTATCCCCTGCTGATTAAGCAGTTGGGCGGAGATACCTCTCTGGTTGGCTATGCAAGCGCCCTGATGTTCGTTTCAGAGGCAGTCATTATGTTTCTCTCCAAAAGGATGCTGAAAAAAACCAAGCCGGAGATCCTGGTCATGATTTCTTCCTTTGCGTTTGTGCTCTGGCATTTTTTCTTCAGCATTTGTCAGACCCCCGGACAGGTGGTGCTGGCATGTTTGATGGACGGCCCCTCCTTTGCCCTCTTTACCATTGGAACGCTCTACTACATGGACTCTATCGCCCCGCCGGACATCCGTACCACCTACCAGACGGTGGCCTATTCCATTTACTTTGGCCTGAGCGGCATTGTGGGAAATATGGCCAGTGGCTGGCTGATTGAAAACCTCGGCTACCGGCCGATGTATTGGATCGGTATGACGGTCACTCTCACCTCAACCATTGTCTTCTTTTTCGTGCGCAGAGTCGCTGGGGCCAAAGCAGCCGGCGCGACGCTGGAAAAGTAAGCGCCGGCCTGCAGAGAGAGGGCTGACGGCGGAAGCCCGGTACCCAAAAAAGCCCGGGTTCGGAAGAAGTGATTCCCCGGAAGTTTGTATCTATGGGAATCTGAAAAAACATTTCGAGAAAGGAAGTACTCAGAATGAAAAATGTTGTCATTACCGGAGCAGACCGGAATATCGGCCTGGAGCTGGTGAAGCAGTTTCTGCAACGCGGCTGGCAGGTTTTTGCGGGCCGCTATCTGATGGAGCTGCCTCTTTTAGAGGAATTGAAGCAGGAATATCCCGACACCCTTACGCTGGTGCCGCTGGACGTTTCCAAGGCGGAAACCGTACAGGCGGCCGCGGACATGGTCGCCGGAGAGGTGGATCATGTCGACATGCTGATTCACAATGCAGCGGGCTTTGGCGATCATACCGGAGGGGAACGGAAGGCTGTCGATTACTCCACCTTTTCTACCCCTTATAATATCAACTGCCTTGGCGCCATGCGGCTGGTCCATTCCTTCCTTCCACTGATGCAGACCGGCATGAAGCGGCTGTGCTTTGTTTCCTCCGAGGCGGGCGTTGTTTCAGTTGCCCACCGGACGGAGGTTTCCAGCTACTGCATGTCCAAAACAGCCCTCAATATGGCGCTGCGCCTGATGTTTAACCAGCTGCAGCCGATGGGATATACCTTCCGGCTGTATCATCCCGGCTGGGTCCGTTCGGCCAAGGTTACGCATGCCGGGGAAGAGGCTCCCAGCTTTGAAGTAAATGGAGAATTGATTGGAAAGTTCTGGCCCTGGGAGACCGCGGCGTCAGCTGCGCCCCAGTTTATCGAAGACCGCGAGTGGGAGGACCGGCTGGTGCTGATTGACAACGAAGGCGCCGCCTGGCCGTTCTGAGCGGAAGTGAGAATGCCGTGAAAGGAGAAATAAGCTGATGAATAAAGTTGTTATGATAGCGGGAGCCGGGGATGCCGTAGGCATCCGCCTGGTGAAGGATTTTTTGAAAAAGGAATATACCGTCGCCGCAGCCCTTTTGGAGGGGCAGGACGCACAGCTCCCCGAAGAGGTATATTCCGTGGTGATTAACCCCCTCTGCCAGCAGTCGGCCACAGACGCCGCCAAGGCAGTGGAAGATAAGTTTGGGGCAGTGGATCTCCTGGTGGTCAATATGGACAACTGCACCGAACGGGACGAGAAGACCATTCTGGATGAGCCGGATTACGACGCCATGAAGCTTGCCTATGAATACAATTCTTTGGGGCCCCTGCGCACCATTGAAGCTTTTTTGCCCCTGTTGGAAAAAGGCGGCGGGAAGCGGATCTGCGCTGTCACCTCTGTGGACAGCAGCAACAATATGACAAGGGATATGAGGGATTTCCCCGGCCATGTTTCCAAGGCCCCCTTGAATATGGCCATGAATCAGCTGTTCAACGGCCTTCGTCCGGAAGGCTATACCTTTAGAATGTATGGTAAGGATCCCACAGCAGGGCCCGATAAGGCGGGAGAATTTGCAGTGGAATACTTTACCCGAAATCGCAGCAACGAGCCGGAATCCTATAAGCATTCGGATGAAAACCGGCTGGTTCTGCGAGACTGGATGGGAATTGAAATTCCCTGGTAAATCATTTTTTCGTGATACTAACCAGTGATGGCTTGCCGCATGCTGTACCGCAGCGGCAGAAAGGATGGACAGGCTTATGAAAATCTTGCTTCTCTGCGATGATCTTTGGCACCCGGGAGAAACAGTCCGTTTCGGACTCAAGTTCCTGGAGGAACAAGGACATACAATCGATACCGTGATGGATGCAAAAGATATTGTTACCCCTGAGCTTTTGAGGGAATATGACGCCGTAATAATCGCCAAGGGAAATTCCCTGAACGGGGCGAACGCCAAGGCTCCCTGGTTTGAGGATGGGATTACCTGGGTGGACCCCAACGGATACAAAAACTATGTGGAAGAGGGCGGCGCCGTTTTGGTCATGCACGCGGGAACCACTGCGCACAACTGTCCCGCCATGTCGGACTTCCTGGGCGTTCGGTTTATCACGCATCCGCCCCAGTGTCCAGTGGACTTTCAGGTGAAAAATCCGGAGCATCCCATCATGCAGGGCATTGCGGATTTCACTTTTCCACAGGATGAGCACTATCAGTTGGAGGTTCTGTCGGATGAACTGGAGCTCTTCGCGGAAACGGCCTCCGCCGCGGGAACCTACCCCGCCGGTCTGACCCGCACCTATGGAGAGGGCCGTCTCTGCATCCTGACGCCCGGCCACAATGCCTTTGCCATCAACTTCCCGGAATATCAGAAGGTGATTGTCAACGCTTTGCGCTGGGTTACAAAAGAGATCGGCTGAAGTCCCCTTGGAGAGACAGAATCGTCTGAAGTGTCTCCATTACTGGACTGAGAAAAGTTGACGGAACTCCCCCTTGGATTCAAAAGCACTCCCCGGCGTCCCTTTTGGACTGCCGGGGAGTGCTTTTGCCGTTGGTTCTGAAACCATAGGAGGGTGTAGGATTTTTTGAAGCAAAATCACGAATTTATGATAGAACGCCTGCGGAATCAATGGTATAATAACCTCAGAAAGCCTGTAACGCGTGGGGCTGGCCGAAAAACCGCAGAGACCAAGAGGCGCGACATGCCCACCGCAGGTGTGTTTCCTGTACAAAAGTTTGAGGGTCTGTGACCGCAGGGCCCGCCAGAAGGATGAAAAGGGGCTTTTTGCGGTAAAAGCCACCGTTCCGCGCAGGCGGAAGGAAAGGGAGGAGTAACATGCAGTTAGGAGTACAGCTTTATGGAGCAATGGATTTGTTCCGGAAGGATCCCCAGGGGTTTCTATCCAAACTGGCCCATGCCGGATATACGGACATCGAGCCCTGTGTGGCCTTCGGGGATTCTGTGGAGTCGCTCGCTCAAAAATGGGGAAAGCCCATCTGGCTGCCCGGAGAGGTGGCGGGGTTCCGGACAATGGCAGAACGGGAAGGACTTTCCATTCACTCCTGCCATTCCTTTGACAATCCTTTGGAGCATGCGGAGGAGCTGGTTTCGCTGGCAGAGGAAAACGGGATAAAGGCATTCGTGGTCAACTGTCCTTCTGAGGAAGCGGTTTTTGACGGCACGGTGGAAAACTGTGTGGCGGCGGCGGAAGCCCTGGCCCCTCACGGGATTGAACTTTGGATGCACAACCACTATCGGGAAATACTGGCCAGGCATGGGGACACCACCTTCTACGAGGCGGTTCTGGCTGCCTGCGGCGGAAAGGTGGGGGCCCAGCTGGATGTGGGCTGGGCGCTTTATGCAGGGGAGGATCCGGCTGCGATGATGGATCGTTTGGCCTTTTGCCTGCGGGCCGTTCATTACAAAGATACCAACGGGGATTACAGGGAAACCCCTGTTGAAAACCACCCCATAGCCTTGGGGAAGGGCTCACTGGATGCGCGGCCCATCATGGAGCGCGTGAAGGCCGCAGGCGTATCTGCGCTGGTGGATCAGGACTCCAGCCCCGGGGATTTACTGGAAGATCTGCTGGAGGCCGCCCGGTATTTGGCAGCGCTGGAAGGTTGAGAGGGGATTGCGGGGAAGCGTGGCGAGCCGGGATTCCTTTCAAGAGGCTGCGGCTGTACGGTGTTCGAAAGCAGAATCGGGATTGTGGACTTGCCGTTCAGGGCAAGTCCGGCCGGGTGAAACAAGACAAGGAGGACGCTATGGACGTGAGGAAGATCGCAAGGGAAATTGTGGAGGGATCGGTCGTTCTTCTGAAGAATGAAGAAGAGCTGCTGCCTTTTGCGCCTGGCACTAAGGCTGCGTTCTTTGGCAGGGCACAGCTGGAGACCATCCTGTCCGGAAACGGCTCCGGCGCGGCGAAAGCAGGGCATACAGCCAATATTCTGGAAGAGTGCGAGCGGCGGGAAATCTGTCCGGTCCCCGCTTTGAAGGCATACTATGAGGAACAGGTCGGAAAGAGCGCGCAGGAAAAGCAGGGGGATTTCGATTTCTCACAGCTGAAGGAAGCGGTAAACAGCGGCCTGATGTATGAGATTTTCGGGAAGTATCATCCCCCTGCTGCGGAGTTTTCCGTGCCGGAGGAGTTGATTCGTCAAAGTGCGGGGGAAACGGACACAGCCGTGCTGGTTATCGGCAGACAGTCCGGCGGAGAGGAATGCGACCGGCATCTGGAGGACGACTACTATTTGACGCCTTCCGAAAAAGCTCTGGCCGCTCAGGTGTGCGGCGCGTTTCCCAGGGTAGCGGTCATTCTCAATATCAACGGTCTGATAGATTTGAGCTGGCTGGAGGAGTACCCCGGCATTCAGAGCGCAGTGTTCCTGGGCGTCCCCGGAGAGGAGGGCCCCGCGGCGCTGGCCAATATCCTGTGCGGGGCGGTATCGCCTTCCGGAAAGCTGCCCGTTACCATTGCGCGGCACTATGAGGAGTACCCTGCAGCCCTGGATTTTTCCTGGGATAAGGAGCATCCTGAAAAGATTCTGACCTATGAGGAGTATGGCCTGGACGCTGCCGCGAACGGCAGCAAGGGATTTGCAAAAAGCCCGGTTACCGTCTACAGGGAGGACATCTATCTGGGTTACCGGTACTTTGACACTTTTGGAAAGAAGCCCCTGTTCCCCTTTGGATTCGGCTTGTCCTATACCCGGTTTTCTGCAGCAGACGTCGAAGTGAAAAAAACAGAAAACGGCCTTTCCGTGACGGCTGTGGTAAAAAATGAAGGAAGATGCTCAGGGAAAGAGGTATTGCAGCTTTATACTTCCGCTTTCGGAACGGAGACAAAGCATCCTTATCAGGAATTAAAAGGCATTGCGAAGACCCGGGAGCTGGCCTGCGGAGAAAGCGAGACTCTTTCCCTGACACTGCCCTGGGAGGAGCTTGCGTGCTATCGGGAAAAGACGGCTTCCTGGAGCATTGAAAGCGGCGGCTATCTGCTGCGTCTGGGAAATTCCTCTGCTCACACTGAGATTGTGGCCTGTGTCCGGGTGGGGGAGGACATCCCTGTCTTCCAAACGGAAAACTGCCTGGGGATCAGGGACTGCAACAGGGGCAGGATAGAGTTTCTTGCCCCGCCGGAGGCTTCCGCCGTGCCGGAGCTTCCCCAAGCTGTCCCTGTGCTGGAGCTCACTGCCTCTGAGGTGAGGCCACAGACGCCGGCTGCACCTATGCCGCTGGAAGCGGATTGGGAAAGCTTTTCTCCGGAAGAGCTGGCGTCTCTCTGTGTGGGTTACGGTCCTGGCACGCCCTTTGCGGCATTGCGGGAGACTCCGGATCCCAATACCATCTTTAACCAACAGGGAGAGCCGGTCACCTCTAACAGCCATCCAGCCGGATTTAACGGCTATGTTTCCCCGGCGATTGAGAAAAAGGGAATCTATTCTATTTTCTACAAGGACGGCCCTGCCGGGGTGGGAGAGACTGCCTGGCCCTCCGAAATGCTGCTGGCCAGTTCCTTTGACCTGGAATTGTGCGCAAGGTTTGGAGACGCTGTAGGCGCTGAGTGCGAAAAGAATCGGGTGGACGTTTGGCTGGCGCCTGCGGTGAACCTTCACCGTCATCCGCTGGGAGGAAGGAATTTTGAATATCTTTCGGAGGACCCCTATCTCACGGGAGCTTGTGCCTGCGCGATTGCCCGCGGGGTGCAGAAGAATCATCCGGTGCTGGTGTGCGCCAAGCATTTTGCCGTCAATGAGCAGGAGACTTACCGCAGGGGAAGCGCTAGGCATCACTATGACGCTGTAGATTCCATTCTCACCGAACGTGCTGCCAGAGAGCTGTATCTGAAACCTTTTGAGATGCTGGTAAAAAGGGCGGACCTTCACTGCATGATGACCTCTTTCAATAAGCTCAACGGGGTTTTTGCAGGAGGCAGCAAAGAGCTCTGCACATGCATCCTCCGTCAGGAATGGGGTTTTGACGGACTTGTGGTCACCGATTGGGGAGACATGGATATCGTGGTGGATGGAGCCGACGCTGTGGCTGCAGGAAATGATGTGGTGATGCCGGGCGGTCCGCCCGTAATCGTCCAAATTTTAAAGGGGTATGAGGAGGGCAGAGTGACTCGTGAGGAGCTCCAGCAGGCGGTTTCCCACCTGCTGAGCCTCCTGAAGCGATTTGGCAGGTACGGTGCGCAGCGGCTGTGAGAAAAGCAAGGCAGGGCCTTTCCGTGCTTTTTCCGGAAAAGCCCTGCCCGATTCCATGGCGGGACAGAACCGGCGGCGCGGCCTGCGGGCTTGGGAACAGGGCAAACGGGCGCCATGGTATGGCGCTGTAAGTACGGGAGCAGACGAGGGAGGCGCGTCATGAGAGAGGAAAAGGTTTTCTATGTGTCGGATCTGGATGGGACTTTGCTGAACAGCGGCCAGGCTTTATCGGCGTTCACGGTGAATACGATCAATTCTCTGGTTGGACAGGGGATGCTTTTTTCCTATGCGACTGCGCGTTCCTATTGTACGGCAGGTAAGATAACCCAGGGAATATCGCCTCAAATTCCTGTTATCATTTATAATGGGGCTTTTGTTTTAAAGAATGGCACACAGGAAAAAATACTGTCCCACTATTTTGAGCCGAAGGATGTGCAGCGCATTTGGAGACTGCTGCAGGACCATCACATCGATCCCATCGTATACGCGCATATTGACGGAATAGAAAAATTTTCTTACTGTAAAGACCGTACGACTGCCGGCAGGGACGCTTTTTTGGAAAGCCGCAGGGGCGACATCCGTGAGAATCCGGTGGAAGAAAAGGAACTGTGCAGGGGCGAAGTGTTTTATTTCACTTGTATCGACACAGAAGAAAAATTGAAGCCGGTTTATCATCTGTGTAAAAAGGACTTTCCCTGCGTGTACCAGAGAGATATTTACAGCGGAGCGCAGTGGCTTGAAATTTTGCCCAGGCAGGCGACGAAGGCCGGCGCTGTCGTGGAGCTGAAAAAATTGCTGGGCTGTGATAAGGTGGTTTCCTTTGGGGATGGCAAAAATGACATTTCCATGTTCGATGTTTCAGACGAATGCTACGCCGTAGAAAACGCCGATCCGGAACTCAAACGCAGAGCTACGGCTGTCATTGAAAGCAACGACAACGATGGGGTGGCCAGATGGCTTCTGGAACATTGGCAAAAATAGCCGGACTGTCTTTTTTCAGCCCCGTAAGAGAAATCCGCTGTGTTCCTTCCTATATCGCTGTTCCCCTTTCGGGATTCCAGGAAAAGGGAAGAGTTCCCCGCCGCCCATCCGGGCAGGGAGCTCTTCCTTTATCGTTGTAGGAGCTGCGTTCAGCGGCAGTCGTCCGTCCGCACGGTCAGCCGGAACTTGCGTACCTGGGGAAGGTAATAGGGCATGTTGGTTTCCCAGTTTCCAGAGTGCAGCAGGTAGCCTTCCAGCGTCTCGTTATCAAACCACTTCAAGGGGATTCGGGGCGTGTAGGGGCAGGCATCCCGTTTATACCAGGTCCAGTCATACTGCACCAGAAAGAAAGGCCCCCAGGGCTTGTCGGATTCCAGAATGGTCAGCTCGCTGCCGGTGGGTGTGCGGAAATTGGTATGTAAGCCCCAGGTGAGCAGCAGGTATTTTTTCAGAGAGGGCAGATATACCATCTCCGGCAGGCCGATATGTCCCGGAATCTCCAGTATGGGGGTGGCCTCCGCCAGCTCTTTCTTCCAAATGGGGTCGCCATTTTCATCGAGCTGAGCAAACTCCCAGGCTCCCCTGTCCATGATCCGGTCTTTGGGCGTCCGGCCCAGCAGCAGCTGCCTGCCGTTATCCCATTGGTCTCCCGAGACGGCGTACACATAGTCGTCTACAGCCTCTTCATTGTTCTTCCCGTACTGTAGGAAAGAAAGTCCTCCGAAAGCTGTGCCGGGGAACATGGGTTCCCAGCCCTGATAGCCGGTGCGCTCTGCCTCAGGAAGAGTCCAGCTCTGAGCGGCGCCAGTGGTCCTGTCAAAATATTTTTCCTGGAATTCTCCCAGCAAAGTGTTGAGCTCCGGTGTCCAGGTTTTGCCGTGGTCTTCCGAGCAGATAATGGTAGCGTCGCCGCCCCATTGGCAGCCGGGAAGTGCAGGCTCCTTCCATCCCAGAAGGTTCTGAACCGCGTAGTAGAGCTTTCCGTCCACGCAGATCATACCGCAGGGCTTGGGACCGCCACCTCCGGGTCCTACATAGCCGGGCATGTCGTGGACCCGGTGTACCTGAAATGCCTCGGGTTCACCGGTGATGACCTCTACTACCTGGCCGGACATTCCCTTGTAGGTTTCAGGGCTTTCACTCCAGCCGCCCCGGGAGGGGTCCGACACATAGTTGTTTCCATCTAATACCATCCAGTTGGGGTCGCCGGTGCCGATATAGATTTTATCGTCATCCGCCCAGGCCATGGGGTGGGTATCGCCCTTCACATTGGGGCTGGCCACCGGGATGCGGTCGCCGATCCAATCAAAAAACAGGCTTTTGCTTCTGGGAATCTCGATTGGGTGGTTGTATTTCATAGTCAGTTCCTCACTTTCCGTTTTCTTTCAGCCACTGGCCTGCTTCCTCATACATTTCGTCCAGGCCGTTGGCGTGCATCTGTTCTACATACTCGTCCCAAATGGCGTCGAAATTTTCCGCCGGTTCCAAAATTAGGCGGCTTTGATATTCATTGCTAATGGAACTCAGTTTGCCGCTGTAAGTAGAAGCGGTTTCCAGCTTTGCGTCTATCAGCTCGTGGGCCATCACCTCACAAATCATCTTGCGCTGTTCGTAGAAGGGGTTGTCGGCCTTGTCTTCTTCGGATACAAAGGTGACGCAGTTCTGCATGGCGGAGAGCAGGTCGCCCGGATAGGCTTCAAAATCGATGGTGCCGTTAATGGTAGAGGTCAGCCCCCACCAAAGGGGATGGCCCGTAGGCCCTTCGCCGTCCTTGGGATCCCAATCCTTATCCTGCTCTTCCTGGCTGATGCCGTAGAACACCCCGTCCTCATAGCGGTCGTAGTGGATTCCCTCGATGCCTGTGCACATGAGCTTGCGGCCTTCGCCGGTATTCAGGTATTCCAAAAGATCCAATACCCGTTCGGGGTTCCGGCAGGTCTTGGGCAGTACGTTTACCAGCCAGGACCAGCCGGCATCGTTGACGGTGGCGCCGTTGGTATAACGGGGATCGTGGGGGGCTGGGAATAAAAGCTCCACCTCGGCCTCCGGACAGTTTGCTTTTACCTCAGCCAAAGACTTGGCCCACATGGGGGAGAAGCCGATTCCACTGTGGCCTGCGGTAAAATCGTTGAGGCAATAGTCCCTGTCCCGAATGGTGAAAACATCCTGGTTGATCAGCCCCTCGTCGTAAAGACGCTTTACAAAGCGGAGGGAAGCCTTTTGCCCTTCCGAGGTGCCTGTATACTGCAGGGAGCCGTCTTCATTCTCCGTCCAGGTCACAGGGGGAGAACTGAGGCGCATCATCAGGCCCCAGGAGTCAAAGATCTGAGCCACAATCATGGCATAGGTGTCGTCCTGGCCGTTTCCGTCGGGATCCTCCTCTTTAAAGGCCCGGAATACCTCATAGAGTTCGTCAAGGTTTGTGGGAACGTCCAGGCCCACCTTGTCCAGCCAGTCCTTCCGGATTCCGGCTACCCAGCCGCCGCCTGGCTGGTTCAGGCAGGGGATGCCGTAGCTCTTGCCGTCCACCAGGAATTTCTGATAGACGTCGTCATAGGCGATCATGGATTCAATGGGATAGCGTTCCATGTCCTTCAGGTAATCATCCAGCGGAAGAATCGTGCCGTTGCGGGCGTGGCCGATATAATCCACCGCGCCGTCGTCCATGGAGATTACATCGATGACCTCGCCGGAAGCCAGCATGGTATTTACCTTGGTAGCCTGCTGGTCCCAGGGGGCGGTAACAAACTCCAGCTTGGTGTTGGTGCGCTTCTGGAGCTCTAACAGCACCCTGTCCTTGGTGGGATCCTGGGTGACAGCCACCCGGAAGAACCGGATTTCCGTGGGCTCCTCCGCAGCGGCGTCTCCCGTACTGGGTTCACCGGCTTCACTGGAATTCCCAGAGGCGGGACCTGTACTCTGGGGATTCGCTTCCGAGGAATTTGACGCCGCCGTACAGCCGGATAACGCCAAGAGAAGCGTTAAGACCAGCGCGCCGGGTACTTGAGACCATTTTCTTTTGCTTTCCATCATGTTGCCTCCTTATTCTATTGAAATTTATCCTTTCACCGCTCCCAGCATCAACCCTTTTACAAAGTACTTTTGCAGGAACGGGTAAACGCACAGGATGGGTACGATGCTGATGACTACAGTGGCCATTTTGAAGATTTCGGACTTGTTGGTGAGATTCCCCAGGCCGATCATAGAACTCTGCATGGTGTTGGCTACAATCATTTCCCGCAGCAGCATCTGCAGAGGGTACAGTTCCCGGGAGCTGATATAGAGTACGGAATTGAAATAGTCGTTGTAGATTCCCACTCCATAAAACAGCGCCATTACCGCCATAATGGGCTTGGAAAGCGGAAAGACGATTTTAAAAAAGATGGTGATGTCAGAGGCGCCGTCTATCCTGGCCGATTCCTCCAGGCTTACCGGCAGGCTGGTCATGAAATTTTTGGTGATGATCAGGTTATAGGCGCTGCAGGCCATAGGCAGAAACAGCGCGGGCAGTTTATTCGCCAACCCCAGCCGCGTCACCACAATGTAAGAGGGAATCATGCCTCCGCTGAACAGCATGGTGAACATGATAAGCCCGTTGAACACCTTCCTGGGGGCGAACTGGGGCCTGGATAGGGCATAGGCGCTGGGAATTGTCAGCACCAAGGCAATCAGGGTTCCACACAGGGTAATCAGCACACTGATACCGAAGGAGCGGAGAAAACCGCTGGAAACCAGGGTTCGGTAATACTCTGAAAAATCAAGGGCGTGAGGCAAGAAATGGAGCTTGTCCGCCAGGTAGGAATCTGCGGTGGACACAGAGATGACAAACACATACCAGAAGGGGAAGAAACATAAAAAGCCCAGAACCGCCAGAATCAGATACACCATGTAGTCAAACGCCGTATTTTTTCTTTTTTTCATTTCTCCGCCCCCTTTCAAAAGATGATTTCTTCGCCGATCCGGCGGGAAAAGGCGTTGGCGCCCAGCAGAAGGCCCAGGCTGATTACGCTTTTGAACAGCCCTGCCGCAGTGGCGGTTCCGTAATTGTCGCCTCCCATAGAAAACGCCGTGCGGTAAACATAGGTGTCGATAATATCTCCCGTGGCGTAAACGGCGGGATTATACATGTTGAAAATTTGATCGAAGCCCGCGCCGATGATGGTGCCCACCCACAGCACGAACACCGTAAGGATGGTATTTCGGATGCAGGGCAGCGTAATGGAAAAGATGCAGCGGCCCCTGCCCGCGCCGTCAATTGCGGCGGATTCGTACAGGCCGGGATCGATGGACAGAATGGCCGACAGGAACAAAACGGAGTTAAATCCCATGTCCTTCCACATGTCCGCCCCCACTACAATGATCCGGAAGAGATTGTTGTCCGTGAGGGTAATGGGGGAAAGCCCTCTTCCCTTCAGCAGAAAATTGATGCCGGTCTCCGGATTGAAAAAGGTGATGCAGAAGACGGACACCACTACCCAGGATAGGAAGTGTGGGATGTAGGTGACAGTTTGCACTAGGGATTTGAACACTTTGTTTTTCACTTCGCTGAGCAGAATCGCCATGAAGACCGCTGCGGGCAGACAGACCGCAATGCGCATCACCGCCAGGATGATAGAATTCTGAAAAGCCCTCCAGAAAAAATGATCGGAAAACAAGTTCTGGAAATTTTTAAAACCTACAAACCCATCGAAGGAGAAAAAACTCATACCCGGCTGATACCGGCGGAAGGCAATGCCAATGCCGAACATGGGCGTATAGCAAAAAATCAGAAACCAGAGCAGCGCGGGCGCCACCATCACATAGAGCCACTTGTCCCGTTTGAAGCTTGTGAGAACTCTTCTCATAAAGAGATACCCCTCCCTTACGTTGTAAAAACGCTGATTCAGCCTGAATTCAGGATAACATGGGAACCGGAGTTTCACAGTCCACAAATTGGTGTATATCACTTGAAAAATTGCATCTCTTCCTGAAATTATATCGTATTTTGCCATGTTTTTAGCTGGAAATCATTCCCATTACGGATTTCTGATGTTGATAATTCTGGAAAGGAAGATTATAATGGCTTCATCGGGGAGGGTGGTCTTGATGAAGTTCATGAAGCTGAAGACCAAATATATCCTCTCCTATGCCCTCACGATCTTATGCCCGATCCTGCTGTTTTTAGGGATTATTCTCAACGTAGTCTCCAATGTCATAGTGAAGCAGAGCATTGAAAATGAGGTACAGATTAACAAGCAGTTTAAAAATAACGTCGGCTATATTTTCAAGGATTACGCCAGCATCGTCAACCGGCTGTGCTACAGCGGGGAACTGCAGAATCTGGTGGGGCTGGATGCAGAGACCCTGCAGAAAAATCTCTCCTCCTTTCTCAATCAAAAAGAGATTATCCGCAGCAGTATTTTGTTCTATAACTATCAGGGGGCACTCACCGTGTACCTGCGGGAGGATTCCCCGCTGATCGACTATCTTTTTTTTATGAAGCTGGAGGACGGCGGTCCGCAAAACGCCCTTTATCAGCAGCTTTCCCAAGAGGAAAACCGCATTGATTGGCGGTTTGAGAACGGTAAGGTAACCGTCTCGCGCCCAATCACCAGTTATACCAGCGAGTCCTTCGGGCTGGTGCAGCTGGTCGTCCGGGAACAGGATATCTACCAGCTGTTTTCCTCCTACCGTCCGGAGGACCGGTATATTGTTATTGTGGATGAGACGGGCAAGGTGATCTCTTCCAACGACCGCGCCATTGTGGGCACAGATTATTCCGGCCAGGATGTGTATCAGCGGCGGTTGGATGGAGATATGCTCTATACCCAGGACGGATCCTGCGCCGTGCTCTATGAACAGTTGGAGCAGATGGATGATGGGCCCAGCTGGACCATCATTACCCAGATTCCTGTCAAAAATATGCGCCAGCTTGCCAATACGGTTTTGCAGATAGGATGCCTTACGGCGGGACTGTGCTTTTTGGCCTCCAGCCTGCTTTATCTGCTTCTTTCCGGCGACGTGGTCCGCAGGGTGCAAAAGCTGAGCCTGTATATGGACCTGCAGCGGGAGAGCAAATTTGTCCCCATTCCCATTCAGGGACCAAAGGACGAGCTCTACAAGGTGCAGCTGGCTTTTAACCGAATGATTGCCAGCCTGGAACAGCTCATCCATGACAACTACCTCTCCCAGCTGAAAATAAAAAATGTGCTGATTGAAAAGCAGAGCGCAGAACTTATCGCGCTGCAGAATCAGATCCATCCTCATTTTCTGTTCAATACCCTGGAATCTATCCGGATGAAGCTGCAGAACGGGGATTCGCAGCATGCTCAGGACATGCTTGTGTCGCTTTCCCGTATTTTGCGGCTGAGTCTTTCAGACCGGGAGGATCTGATCCCGTTGAAAAGTGAACTGGAGTATGTGGGCCATTATATAAAAATACAAAATTTGCGGTTCCCCAAGCGGTATACCTTTGAGATCTCTTTCGAAGAGGAGATGCTGGAATATTGTGTTCCCAAATATGCCATACAGACGCTGGTGGAAAACGCGGTGCTCCATGGGATCGATCCCAAGGGCGGGGAAGGCCGCATCTCTGTGAAGGGAGAAAAAGAGGGGGAGGATCTCTGCATCCGGGTAACGGACAACGGCGTGGGAATCCCGGAAGGGAAACTGAAGAAGATCCGGGACCGTCTGGCCTCGGCCCGGGAGACATCGGATGAGGAAGGGATCGGGATTCAGAACGTAAACGACCGTTTGACCATGCATTTTGGGGAAGCATATGCCGTGCAGCTCAACAGCATGGAAGAACAGGGAACGGAGGTGGTTTTTCGTGTACCGTGTCATCATTGCTGACGATGAGCCGGATATCTGCGCCGGGATGAAGACGCTCATCGATTGGGAAGCGCTGGGATTTGAGGTGGCTGGTACGGCTGAAAACGGGCTTCAGGCCATGGAGCTGGAGGAAGAACTGAAAGCTGATTTGGTAATTACCGACATCCGCATGCCGCTGATGGACGGTTTGGAGCTGGCCAGACGTCTCAAAAGCAGCTCCGCGGATATTCAGGTTGTTATCCTCAGCGGTTATCGCGACTTTGCCTATGCAAAACGCGCCATCAGCTGTGGGGTCAGCAATTATCTGCTCAAGCCGGTGGATACGGAAGAGCTTGCCGGAGAACTCAGAAAGATCAAGCTGACGCTGGATCAGCTCCATACTTCCATGAAAGAATATACGCTGCCGGAAGAGGACGGGAGCCCGGAATCCGCCGCTTCCGAAATCCTTGCCTATATTGACGCGCATTATCGGGAAAACCTGAGCCTGCGTGAATTGGGAGAACGTTTTTATCTGAACCCGGCTTATTTGGGCCGGCTGATCAAAAAGGAACGCGGAATCTCATTCCATGAATATTTAAATTATGTTCGGATTCAACAGGCCAAACTCCTACTGCGCAATTCGGCTCTCTCTATCCACGAGATTACAGAACGGATTGGATATAATTTTGAGGATCATTTTTACCGCAATTTTAAAAAATATGTCTCCCTCAGCCCCAATGACTACCGAAAGCTTCACAGGAAAAAGTGACGGGCCGACGCAGCGGATATGACCCCGGTCACCCGGCGGGAGAAAATCCTGACAAAGCCTCCTCCCGCCGGAAAAAGATAGGAGGAGGCTTTTGCGTTAGTCCGTTTTTATGGACTGGTATGAGCCTTGTTTTATCTGTTCCTGAAAGGAAGAATGGGAATATGCAGAAAGCAAAAGCAAATGGCAAGCATATTCATGCTCCCGAAGGACGCCAGAAATCTGTATGGGTTTTGGATCGGTTTGCGTTTGCTGACTTCAAAACTGCGGCGGGAACAGAGGAGGGATTGTTGTACGAAAAAGGGGACAAAAAGTGCTGGCGGCGTTTTGACAGACCTCCATGCCGGCAGGGAGGTTCTTCCGGGAGTTGGTGAAATGGCAGCCCGGGAGGAACTGATTCAAGCAAAACCGCGGGAAGTCAGGGATCTATGGATCTGAAAGAGGCCATGCGAGAGTGTTTGCAGAAAGGAATCCGCACGAACACTGAGTTCTTGCGGGTTCCTTTCTGACTGTACCGAACAAATCCGTCCGGCGGGGAACAAAACAAAAGCGCTTCGCATAGCTGCGAAACGCTTACTCATGCTATTTGCGGACCGCTTCGGCCAGTGGTGAACGTGCGCCTCCAGCGCACAAAGCCGTCACGCTGCTGCCGTACTCCAAAAGGAGCCTGCAAAGCATGGCGATAAGGTTGAAATAAAAAAACTACGGTTCACATTTCGCAAACCGTAGTTTTGGTGGGGATAACTGGACTCGAACCAGTGACCTCCTACGTGTGAAGCAGGCGCTCTAACCAGCTGAGCTATACCCCCGTAACAGACAATACTATACCAGATTTTTGGCGTACAGTCAAGCCCTGTTTTTGGAAAAATGGAGAAGAAAATGATGGGCGGGGAATAGCAGAAGGCAGTCTGGGCGGTTTTAGCGGAAAAAGTTTCGCTGGGGCTGAAATGCCGGACAAAGCCTCCTGCATTGTGACTTTTGGAAAATCATTCCCTACCGCGGGATTTCAGGCGGGCGAGAGCCCGGGAAAGGGCGGCCTGCGTCTGATAGTATTCCTGCTGGCTTTGCTTTTGGCGCAGCCGCTCTTCGGCGCGCCGTTTGGCAGCAAGGGCGCGGTTGATGTCGATTTCCTCCGGCCGCTCAATGGAGGCGGCCAGAAGGATCACCCGTTCCGGCATAATTTCCACGCAGCTGTCAGTGATCACAGCCATATGCCATTCCCCTTTTTCATCCTGGAACCGGAGCTCTCCGGCGGTAATAACTGTGACCATGGGTTCATGGCCGGGCAGAATCCCGTGGGAACCGTCAATGGCGGGCAGGATGATCTGTTGGGCGTTTCCGGAAAAGAAAATGTCCTCGGGAGACAGCATTTCAAGATAAAAGGTGGAAGCCATAGCTGCGGTACTTCCTTTCTTCTGAAAGATGGTTCATCCGACTGGGATTCAGGACTTGCCGCGGGCAGTTACCTCGTCGATGGAACCGGCCATGCTGAAGGCAGTTTCCGGATATTCGTCCAGTTCGCCACCCAGAATGGCTTCAAAGCCTTTGATGGTATCCTCTACCGGCACATAACGTCCCTCTTTGCCGGTGAAGGGTTCCGCCACGAAAAAGGGCTGGGAGAAAAAGCGCTGAATCTTTCTGGCACGGTTTACGGTGCGCTTATCCTCATCGGCCAGTTCCTCCATACCCAGAATGGCGATGATATCCTGCAATTCACGATAACGCTGCAGCACCTCCTGAACGGCCCGGGCGGTCTGGTAATGCCGGTCGCCCACCACGTCCGGTTCCAGCACGCGGGAGGTGGATTCCAGTGGGTCAACAGCCGGATAAATGCCTTGTTCCACAATCTTTCTGGACAGTACGGTGGTGGCGTCCAAATGGGCGAAGGTGGTAGCGGGGGCGGGATCCGTCAGGTCGTCCGCAGGGACATAAACCGCCTGTACAGAGGTGATGGACCCTTCCCTTGTGGAGGTGATCCGTTCCTGCAGGGAACCCACTTCGTTGGCCAGGGTGGGCTGGTAGCCCACGGCGGAGGGGAGGCGGCCCATCAGGGCGGACACTTCGGAACCGGCCTGTACATAGCGGAAGATGTTGTCGATAAAGAGCAGCACGTTCTGATGCTCGTGATCCCGGAAATATTCAGCCATGGTCAGACCGGTGAGCGCCACCCGCATTCTGGCCCCGGGGGGCTCGTTCATCTGGCCGAAGACCAGGGCCGTCTTCTGTATGACGCCTGACTCGGTCATTTCCCGCCAGAGGTCGTTGCCCTCGCGGGTTCGTTCGCCCACGCCGGTGAAAATGGAATATCCGCCGTGTTCGGTGGCAATATTGCGGATCAGCTCCTGAATCAATACGGTTTTTCCCACGCCAGCTCCGCCGAACAGGCCGATTTTTCCGCCTTTTGCGTAGGGGGCAAGCAGGTCGATTACCTTGATTCCCGTCTCCAGAATTTCCACGGTAGGGCTCTGGTCGGCAAATCCGGGCGCAGGCCGGTGAATGGGCCATTTCTCCGGGCAGTCAGCCGGACCCTTGCCGTCTATGGGATCGCCCAGAACGTTGAACATACGTCCCAGCGTGCCGGCGCCTACAGGCACCTCGATGGGGGCTCCCGTGTTGGTGACAGGCATGCCGCGGGTCAAACCCTCGCTGGTGGCTAGGGTGATACAGCGCACGGCATGATCTCCGATATGCTTTAAAACCTCCAGAACCTGGTGCTCTCCGCCGTTTTCTACGGTGAGCGCGTCATGGATGGCTGGCAGCCGGACACCGTCAAACTGCACATCCACCACAGGGCCCAGGACCTGCAGGATCTTTCCCTGATTTTGTTCCATAGTGTAAGGCTCATCCCTTTCTTGGGTGATAGAAGGTGCAGCGGCTCAACTGTCCAGCAGGCTTGCCGCCCCGCCGGCGATCTCGGTGATCTCCTGCGTGATTGCGCCTTGCCGGGCGCGGTTGAATTCAAGAGACAGCTTTTTCAGCATATCCCTGGCACTGTCTGAAGCAGAATCCATAGCGGTCATTCTGGCGTTTTGTTCGCTGCAGAAGGATTCTACCAGCGCACCGAAAAGGTAACCCTTCAAGAGTCCAGGGACCAGGACTTCCATCACGCTCTCCACCGTGGGTTCATAGCGCAGCACTTCCCGGTATTTCCCTTCTTCCCGCATGCCGCGCATGGCGCTGAGCATTGCCCGGTCCAGCGGAAGCAGTTTTATGATCTCCGGCTCCATCTGTGCAGACGACACCGAACGGGTATAAATTAGATAGATTTCATCCAGATTTTCCGAATCATACAGGGAAACCAGGGTGCTGATAATCTCCCGGGATCTTTCAATGGTGGGGTCCTGGGCGGTATACATGAATTCGGCGTCAATCCGAATGTCCTTCTTCATAAAGTAGTGCCGGCCCATCTGTCCGATCAGGAAAAGGGTGGGATCCTTTTTTCTGGCCATATAGCTCTCCGCCAGCTTCAGCACATTGTGGTTGTAGGCGCCCGCCAGCCCCTTGTCTCCCGTAATGACCACAAAGCCTGCCTTTTTTTCCTTGACGCTTTCATGGCCGTCCACAAACCGGTGGCGCAGTTCCGGGGAATGACGGAAGATATCCAGCAGGGTCTTGGCAATCTGTTCAAAATAGGGCTGCACCTCAGAAAGCTGCTTGCGGGCTTTTTTTACCTTGGAGGAGGAGATGAGATACATTGCGTTGGTGATTTTCAGGGTCTGCTCAATGCTCCGCATGCGGGAGCGGATTTCCGTTATGCCTGCCATGTGGGGCTCACCTGCTTTTTGTAGGCTTCGGAACAGTCCAGGATGACCTGTTCGTTTTCAGCCGAGAGTTCGCCCGTCTGCTGGATTTCCTCCATCACCTGGGGCTGTATGTTTTCCATATATTCAGCAAGCCCCCAGGCAAATTCCCTGGCATGGGACAAGGGAACGTCGGAGAGCAGCTTACGGGTGGCGGCAAAGAGGATGACCACCTGCCGCGACACGGGGAGGGGATGATAGAGAGGCTGTTTGAGCACTTCTATCAGCCGCTTGCCGTGCTCCAGGGCCTCTTTGGTGGCTGGATCCAGATCGGAGCTGAACTGAGTAAACACCTCCAGTTCCCGGAACTGGGCCAGATCGATGCGCAGGCTTCCGGCAATCTTTTTGACGGCCTTCGTCTGGGCGGCGCCGCCCACGCGGGAGACGGAAAGCCCTACGTTTACGGCGGGGCGCACGCCGGAAAAGAACAGATCGCTTTCCAGGTAAAGCTGGCCGTCCGTGATGGAGATGACGTTGGTCGGGATATAGGCGGAAACATCCCCTGCCTGGGTTTCGATGATGGGCAGAGCCGTGATGGAACCGCCGCCAAACTCAGGAGCCATCCGGCAGGCGCGCTCCAGGAGCCGGGAATGCAGATAAAACACGTCTCCGGGATAGGCTTCGCGGCCAGGGGAACGCTTCAAAAGCAGGGAGAGTGTGCGGTAGGCAACCGCGTGCTTTGACAGGTCGTCATAGACGATCAGCACATCCTTCCCCTGGCCCATGAAATACTCGGCAATGGCGGCCCCGGAATAGGGCGCGATGTATTGCAGAGGGGCAGGCTCGCTGGCAGAGGAGGAAAGAAGGATGCTGTACTCCATGGCGCCCTCTTTTTCCAGCGTGTTGTGGATTTTCGCCACAGTGGAAGCTTTCTGGCCGATTGCCACATAGATACAGATCACGTTTTGGCCTTTTTGATTGAGAATGGTGTCCACCGCTATCGAGGTTTTCCCAGTCTGACGATCCCCTATGATCAATTCCCGCTGTCCCCGGCCTACGGGTACCATGGCGTCAATAGCCAATATGCCGGTCTGCAGGGGGACGGTGACGGGCTGCCGCGTCACAACCCCGGAGGCCTCATGCTCGATGGGCCGGGTTTCCGAGGTGGGGATCGGCCCCTTGCCGTCGATGGGGTCTCCCAGGGCGTTGATGACCCGCCCCAGCATCTTTTCCCCTGCGGGCACGTCCGCCCTCCGGCCGGTACGCCTGACCAGATCCCCTTCCTGCAGGCCCTCTTCAGGGCCCAGCAGCGCGCAGCCCACACTGCCTGTTTCCAGGTTCATGGCAAGGGCTTTCACACCGTTTTCAAATTCCAAAAGTTCGCCGTACATGACGTTCTGAAGGCCATAAACGGTGGCGATGCCGTCGCCGATCTGAATGACGGAGCCGGTTTCGCTCACCTGGGTCTTCTCCTCATACCGGGCGATCTCTTCTTTCAGTATGGATACGATCTCTTCCGGATTGCCGTTCAAAGCCATTACCTCTCTTTCAGGGATCTTTGGAGTCCTCGGAGCATGCCGCGCACGCTCTTGTCATAGGTCATATCGCCCAGCTGTATCACAAATCCGCCGATCAGCGATGGATCCAGCCGGGTGAGCAGCTCCACACGATTTTTCCCGTGGAGCCTGCAGAGCGCCTGGGACAGCTGCTCCCGGTCCGCTTCCGCAAGAGGTCTGGCACAGCGCAGGGTGGCCTCTGCCGCCTGCTCCGCATCCAGACAAAGGGCATGATAGCAGGTCAGGATTCGGGGCAGCAGGAAGATCCGCTCCCGGTCGCATAGCAGGCGGTAAAAATTGAGCAGCAGGGGAGTGGTCTTATCCCGGAGCAGGCGTTCCAGCAGGGCGTGTTTTTCAGCAGTGCTTACACAGGGGCTGCAAAGAACCTTCCAGAGGCTGCTGTCCCCGGTGAGAAATTCTGTATCGGAACGAAACTGTGCTTCCTCCTGCGTCAGCTCAAACAGGGCCTGAGCATACCGCTGTTCCAACGGCCTCATGGCTTTTCCCCCACTTCCGACAGGAAGGAATCCACCAGCCTTCGGTCCGCCTCCCCGTCCATCTCCTTTTGGGAGAGCTTCGAGGCTGCAGCCAACACCAGCTCGGTCATGTTTCCCTGCACCTGGCGCAGCATCTGTTCCCGGTCCAGCTCCAGCTGGGTGTGGGCGCGGGCGGCGGCTGTGCGGGCATCCTGGTCCGCGTTTTTCAGGATCTCGTCATATTCCTTCTGCCCCCGCTCCTTGGCCTCCTGAACAAGTTTTGCGGCTTCGGCCTGGGCGTCCGCCAGCTGCTTTTCGTATTCGGCGCCGAGAGCTTCTGCTTTCCGGTTCTTCTCTTCTGCGTCCTTCAAATTGTTTTCAATTTCCGCGGTGCGGCTCTCCATCATCTTGGTGATGGGCCCGAAGAGGAAATGCTTCAGGAGCAGGAACAGAACGAGGATATTAACAATATTCCAAATAATTGACCAGTCCAAGTTCAGCAAACCGATGCGCCTACCTTTCTTTCAGGGGATTCCTGCAATGCTTCAGCCTTATTTGACGAACAGGATAATCATGATGCCGATGACCAGGCCGTAGATGGCGGTAGCTTCGGCCAGGGCACAGCCGATGAGGAGGGAACGCTGGATTTTGTCTGCCGCTTCAGGCTGGCGTGCGATGGCGTCCGTGGCCTTTGCCGTGGCAAGGCCGATGCCGATCCCTGCGCCGATACCCGTCAATACCGCGATGGCGGCTCCAATTGCAATACTCATGATAAATCGCTCCTTCTTTTTTAATTCGTGATTGGGATTATGAATACGGGGTCCAGAGGGATGGCAGCCCGGTTATTCCAAAGCTTCCTGAGTGAACAGTGCGGTCAGAAAGACAAATACAATGGTTTGAATGATACCGTCGAACACGTCGAAATACATGCTCAGCGCCATGGGAACGATGGCCGGCATGGCCAGCTTGATCAGCTCCATAATGATAAAGGAACCCAGCACGTTGCCGAACAGCCGCATACACAGGGAGAGGGGCCGTATGACCACTTCCATCACATTGATGGGCGCCAGCAGGGGCATGGGTTCCACAAATTTATGCAGCCCGCCTTTAAAGCCGTGATAGCGGAAGCTGGCGCCGTAGATCAAGGCGGCGCTCATGATGGCCAGGGCGGCCGTGACGTTCAAATCCTTCGTGGGAGGGGTGATGCCGAACATGCCGATCAGGTTGGCGCATCCGATGTACAGGCCGATGGTTCCAAAATAGGCGGCAAAGGGTTTCCAATGCTCCCCCAAGGTGTTCTTGGTAAATTTGTTGATAAAGCCCACAAACATTTCCGCAACCAGCTGGGCCTTTCCCGGCACCTTTTTCAGCCTTCTGGTACAGATGATCGAAAGCAGCACCAAAAACAGCATAATCCCCCAGGTCACCACCACCGATTCCGGCACAGGAATGCCGCCGAATACCGGGATGGTAAAGGCAATCTTATTATCCAGCTTTCCCAGCAGCTCGTCACGCAGCGCGTCCATCCGGCCACCCCCTTTTATATTTAGTATACAGCCGCTATTCAATTCTTTATCATAAATTTCAGCATACGCTTTCCCAATTTGAAAGTCAATAGTTCAAAAATTGAATTGTAACATATTAATATTTTAAACTGGCTTCAAAAACAAAATTCTGGAATAGGTTCTATTTGGCATTGCAAAAATGTGGGCATGGAACCGGGTTGTTTGTGTGAAATTGTGAGAATTTTACGTGAAATTAGGGGGTTTTGTCCAAATTTTCTTGCGGAAATCAAACCGATATTTTATAATGGGATCAGCGGAAAAGAAGGGGGAAGGTCCATGCTGCGGTATAGGAGAAAGAAGAAAGGGCACAGCAGGGGGAAATGGCTCCTGCTGTCCGTGCTGCTCCTTGCCGTTTTGGCGGCTGTGCTTTTTTGGTTCCTGCAGCCTGCCGGAAAACAGGCGAACAGCATCCCCTCTGCGCAGAGCAGTTCTTTCGGGGCAAAAGATACCCCAAAGCCCAGCCCCATATCTTCTCCCACGCCTTCCCCCACGCCAACGCCTTCCCCGACCCCTTCTCCGCCGCCGACTCCGCCGCCCATTCCCGACGACGGCAGCAGCGGCTATCTCTCCGCGGGGCTCTATATTTGGAAGGACAAGGCCTTTGAACTTTTTTATGGAGATTCGGAGGCGGCCCGCGCCTATGCGGAAGCCGTTTCCTCTTATAAGGACCGTCTGGCGGGCATAGAGGTGTACAATATGGTGGTGCCAAACCATTCGGAGTTTGGCCTGCCTGAGCGCATCCGTGAGGAAATGGGCTGCACCTCTCAGCGGGAAAACACCTTTGACGTTTACCAACACTATACCTCTGAGGTCAAGCCGGTCAACATTTATTCTACGTTTGCGCAGCATAAAGAGGAGTATCTGTATTTCAATACGGATACCCATTGGGCTCCGCTGGGCGCCTACTATGCCTACACGGTTTTCTGCGAGACGGCCGGCGTGCCTGCCGCAGAGCTGGAAGAGTTCCAGAAGACCACGGTAGAAGGGTTTACAGGCTATCTGTACAGTGTATCGGAGGAGAACTGCCTTGCGGAGCATCCGGACCATATCGACCTGTATGACCCCACGTTTTCCTATACCGCCGCGCTCTCCCAGGACGGAGTGAGCTTTACGGAAGTGGAGACCATCAATTACCCTGAGGAAGAAGCGGGCTATGCTATGTTTATCTGGGGGGACAACCCCTGTATGCGGATTGTGAATGAAGAAAACTGCTCGGGGAGAAAGCTGGCGCTGGTCAAGGACTCTTACGGAAATGCAATAGCCCCCTTCCTGGCTTCCAGTTTTGAAGAGGTGCATGTGATAGATTTCCGTTCCTTCCCGGGCAATCTGCCGGAATATTGCAGGGGAAACGGCATAACGGACGTGCTGTTCCTGAACAACGTGATGTCGGCAAACACCTATTTCCAAATAGAGTCCATGAACGGCCTGTTTGAATGAAAAAAGAAGACGGAACCCACGGCAAGGGTTCCGTCTTCTTTTCTCCGAAAGGGGTAATTATGCCAGAGACCGGCGCCAGACCCGGGATTTCGCGTAGAGATGGCCGAGAAACACGGAGATGGCTGGGGCCAGCATACAGGCGGTATAGAGGCCCACGATCCCGAAGAAGTGGTTCAGCGTGACGGCCAGAACCACTCGAAAGAGAATGCAGTTTACAAAGGAATTTGCCATGGCAAACAGGGAATGCCCCGCGCCGATGGCCAGGGCGTTGTAGACCGGGAAGGAGGCGTAAAATACCTGGGCCAGTATTTCGATGCGCAGGTTCAGAACGGCGGCTTCCGCAACTTTGGCGTCTGAGGTGAAAACAGCTACCAGCTGTGGTGTGAACAGCTCCACAATCGCTATCATGCCTGCGGAAATCAGCAGGGTAATCTTCATGGTTTCATCCATTACCTGCTTGGCCCGGTCAAATTTTTTGGCACCCAGGGTTTGGGCGATCATGCTGGCGGCGCTGTTGGCCATGGCGGCGGTGAACAGCTGGCAGAAATCCTTGATTTTGATGGCCACGCCGTTGCCCGCGGAGACATCCACCCCATAGGAGTTGATCAGGAAGGTGACCACCAGCCAGGAGATGCTGCCGATTGTGTTCTGCAGGGCGCTGGGGATCCCGAGCTTGAAAATGGAGGCTGTGAGGGCCGGACGGATTTTGAAAAAGCGGGGCCGCAGCTCAAACAGTTCTCTGTGGCGGAGCATATAGAGCAGGGCCAGTAAAAAGGAAAGCGTCTGCGCAATTACGGTGGCGGCCGCGGCACCTTTTGTCCCCATCTGCAGAGGGCCCACAAACAGCAGGTCCAGCGCCACGTTCAATAGGGTGGCGGCTATTACGATGTGCATGGGCGTTTTGGAATTTCCAACAGCCCGCAGGACGCTTGACAGGGCATTGTAGCCGAAGATCATGGGCAGGCCCAAAGCGCAGATATTGAGATAGTCGCAGGCCTGCTCCAGGGCGGGCGCGCCCAGGGCTACCAGCATGGGACGGGCGAAAAGGATCAGCAGCACGGCGCCGAAAACCCCCAGCAGCAGGGAAAGGGAAAACAGCGTGCCGGTGGCCTCCTTCCGGCGGTCCTGATCCCCTGCACCGAAAAACTGGCTGATCAGGATGTTGCCGCCCATGGTTACACCGATGGCAATGTTGGTGACGATGCCCAGCACCTGGCCGGAATTATTGATGGCTGAAATACCCACATTTCCCACAAAATGGCCGGAAATAATGATATCCGTCATGCTGTAGAGCGCCTGCAGCAGGCTGATGGCAACCATGGGCAGGGCATACCGGGTCAGCTGCCGCCGGACGCTTCCGTCGGTCAGGTTATGTACCGTAGAATCCTGCTTCATAACAACATACTCCCCAAACTGAAAAACATGGTTTTCATTATAGGGCGGGGTGTTTTTTCTGTCAAGAAGCTTTTCCGGGCGGCAGCGGAAGAAAACAAAGTCCCCGGCGGCTGCCGGGGACTCAGCTTGGCGAAATGTTCTTTTTCGCCAAGCTGAACAAGTTTGCAGGGAAGAAATAGTTTTCTCAGAAAACCTCTCCCTGTGCAAACTTGTTTCTGAATCAACGCGGGAGAGGAACCCTGACGGTTCCCTCCCACACCCTTCCTCCCTCCGAAGGCGTTGACTCTTACGTTTATCGACAGACTGAAGTCCCCGGCGGCTGCCGGGGACTTTCCTGCGGAGGATAGGTTAGAACGGATTTCCCGCGCCCTTTTTCGGCAGGCCGAAGAAATCGAAGGCCTTTTCAATGGTCATATCCCAGAAACGCCACTCATGAGTGAAGCCGTCGTATTCCTCGAATACGGCGTCCAGACCGATTTCTTTGGCGTAGGCTTTGAATTCCACATAGCGGTCATATAAGAAATCGTTCTTTCCCACGGTGAAATACAGGCTGGGATGCTGGGGCAGGCGGATGAATTCCGGTAGCTTGTCCCAGACGTTGGCGTGACTGTTCAGGAACGCTTCGAAGCCTCCGGCGTTTTTGACCATGGTGGCCTGCCGTTCGCTGCCCTGGAAATTCCCCTGCTCATCGTAGAGCTTATGTACGTTTACCGGCGCGTTGGACAGGATGGCCGCCGCCGCAAATTTATCCGGATGGCCGACGGCGTACTGAATGGCGCCGCTGCCGCCCATGGACAGGCCGGCGATGAAATTGTCCTCCCGCTTGGAAGAGGCTGGGAACCAGTTATAAACCAGGGGCATGAGTTCCTCTGTGAGATAGTCCCACATATTGTAGCCGATGCTGAAATCCTTCCAGTTCAGGTAATCGCTGTTCAGGGCGCTGACAGATACCACGATCACATCCCGCTCGCAGGCGTACAGTTCCACGTTGCTCTTGCGGATCCAGTCGCTGTGGTCGCCGAAGGTGCCGTGAAGCAGCCAGACGACTGGATATTTCTTCCCGCTGCCGTAAAATTGGGCGGGAGTGAGGCTTCGGGGCTTATCCGGAAGAATCACGCTGATTTCGTGATTGCTCTGCAGATATTCGCTCTCGAAATTCATTTGTACAAGTGCCATAAAAAATTTCTCCTTCCAAAAGAAATAACAGATATAGTATAAGCTTTTTTTAACCAAATGTAAAGACAAGCTCGCTTAAGCGAAACCTGTCGAAATTTCTGAAAAGGTATTCCATCTTATCCTACTTCGTGTATAATTTTAGGTATCTGGAAAAATTTGTAAATTTTCATGGGATACACGATCAAGACGCGGGAAAGGAAGGGATTTGCAAGAAATGTTACAGGTGGTAATTTGCGACGATGAGCAGATAGCGCTGAAAAAGGTGAAAAGGGAGCTGATTCGCTATAGGGAATCGAGAAAGGTCCATTTTAAGATTCTGGAGTATGACAATCCTGAACTCCTGTATTATGACGTTACGGACGGCAACCTGAGCGAAGTCTACATTCTGGATGTCGATATGCCAAAGAAGAACGGGTTAACTCTGGTTGAGACGGTTCACGAGAAAAACCCGAACGCTGAGGTTTTGATTCTCAGCGCGTTTCCGGAGTATGGAGTCGATGCCGTGAATATAGGAGGGATCCGCCGGTACGTGACGAAAGATCTGCTTGGGAAAAAGTTGTTTTCAGCGCTGGACGATGTGTTCCGCATGGTAAAGAAAAACCAGGAGGAACTGTATTCCCGGTACTGGCACAATGAGAAGCGGCTTGTGGAAAAGGACAGAATTCTCTATATCCAGAAAGTGGGGAAATACTGTGACTTCACGGTGGAGGGAGAGGAGGAGCTCCGGGAGCGGATGTCCATCACCGACGTTTTTGACAAGCTGGCTTCCGACGCCTTTGTTTACATAGACCGGGGCATCATTGCCAATATTCCCCATATCATGAGTACAGAAGACGCCCTCGCCCTGATGAGCGACGGGAACCGGCTGCCCATCAGCAGGTCAAGGCTGAAGGATGTGCGTGCGGCCATTCACGGGTATTGGGGTGAAAGACGATGAATACAGTTTTTATGCTGGCGGAAATACTTACCACTTTCATTGAAGGAATATTACTGTTTTCAACAGTGGAACTTCTCTGTGGATCAAAATGGACGGGGAAAAAGAGGGCCATTACTAAAATCCTTTGTGCGCTGTTATATACATTTGTGATATTGCTACTAAATAGGATTGAGCTATTTTCTATATTGACATTGAGCATTGGAATCATAGTATCAGCAATAATTTCTTTGCTCTTTGGGAACAAAGATTTTTGGTATCAATTATTAGTCGTTTCTCTGTTCGTCCTCGTAGTGGTAATTATAGATTCAGTAACGAATATCATTTTTGGAGTTGCGTCAGGTAATGCAAAACTTCCAACACAGATAGTGTCTACAGTCGGATTGAGCCGAACCATATATATTTTGTTCGTTAAAGGAATTAACGTGATTGCCTATTATATTTTTAAAGCTATGTCAAATAAAGCGCCACGATATCCAATATCCAGTTTAGTAATCAGTTTGATACTGTCTGTGGTAGCGTTTGCTAGCGTACATTTCACCTATGATGCTGTTCTCTCCTTATCAATCGAGAAAATGCAATCATCACTGGCAATGGCATGGATAGCAATGCTGGCGGCAGTCATCCTGATTCAGATTCTGTTTTCTTTCAAGGTGAAGCAAAAAGAAAAGGAACAGGAGAATGAAATGCTCCAGTCCGTGAACGCAATGATAGAGAAAAACTACGAAAACCTGGAGCGAAGCTACCTGGAAAACGCCAAGAATATCCACGATTTCAGGCACCATGTCATGGCTCTGGACGAGCTGCTGACGGAGGGAGAGTTTGAGGAGGCGCAGGGTTACATCCGCTCGCTCCATGAAGCGGAGGCACACGGCTTTTCCGCCGTCATCACCGGGAACGCGGTCATCGACGCGGTGCTCAACGCCCACCATTCCAGCGCCCAGGCCAGTGGCATCGATTTCTCCGTGACAGCCCAGCCGCTGCCTGATTTGACGATGGGTTCCTGGGAACTGAGCACCCTCTTTTCCAATCTGCTGGAGAGCGCCAGAGAGGCCTGTGAAAAGGTCAAAGGCAGGGACCCCTGGATTGAGGTGAAAATCAGTGTGGCCAATCGGTTCCTTCTGCTGGAAATACGCAACACGTCCGACAGCCGGCCTGAGGAGAAGGATTGGAAGACTACAAAGAGAGAAAAGCAGGGCCATGGCCTGGGCCTTCTCAGCGTGGAGGATATCGTGGAAAAATACAACGGCAGCGTAAAGCGCAGCTGTTTGGAGGACGGCATTGTGGAGGTCAGTGTGATGTGTGAAACTATTTCGACAATAACCGACAACAACTGACAAAATAGGGACAAAAAACCCGCGATTCGCGGACAGAAGCCTATCTGAGAGGACCTTTTTGCTATACTATCCCAGGACGCAAGGGGGGCCTCACATGTTGGAAAAACTGTCCGCAAGGCTGACCGAGGCCTTGCTCCGCCGCGGAGCGGCGGAGGAGAGCAAGAGAGAGCTTTTTGAATATGGGTTCCAAATCACCCTGTCCACCCTGCTTTGGCTGGCCACCATCACTGTGATCGGCCTGGTCTTTTTCGACTGGCGCTTTCTGCTTTGCTACCTGCTTTTCTATCTTCCCATCCGCCAGTTTGCCGGCGGTTATCACTGTTCCACCTACGGCGGGTGCTACGCGCTGAGCAACCTGATGTTTCTGGCTGTGTGCCTGGGCGGCCGTGCTTTGCAGGACCCCGGTTGGAAGCTGCCGGTTTTGGCCTTAGGCGCCCTGGCGCTGCTTTTCATCTTTTGGCAGGCGCCGGTGATGAACCCTTCCAATCCCCTTTCCAAGAGGGGAATCCGGAAAAACCGGAACTCCGCCCGGCTTTTCGTCCTGCTGGATGGAGCGGGCCTGCTGCTTTTATCCCTGCTGGGGACCGGTTTGATTCCTCTGTCCGTATCCGCGCTCACCGTTTTTTCGGTGGCGTGTTTGATGATAGCGGAAAAACTAGCGGAAAGGAGGAGAATACTCCAATGAACAGCATTTTGGGAGCCATTGCCTCTCTGATCGAGAAGGTTGCGGGTTATGGAGCCAGTTCAACATCGATCTGGAATTCCTATCAGCCCAAAACTCCGGCCTGCCTGCAGGACGAGGACTGAGAGGAGAAAAGCTGCCGGAGCATTTTTCCGGCGGCTCTTTTTCCTTTTGGGGACAGAATCTGACAGAATACCGCCGGGTATGTGAATACAATGACAGGTGTGAGTTATCATGATGTTCCGCTCAAAGAGCGAATATAGGAAAGAGGGTATCATGAAATGGAAAAAAGCAATTTGAAAATCATCAGAGAGACAGATTGCGAGGAAATGGCAATTATCTTGAAAGTGACCTTGGAAAACGACGTCACGCTCTTTGTCTATGAAGATGGGCATGCGCAGGGCAGCGACGGCAAAACCTATTATCAGGTGATGAAGGAGGTTATCAGTCCCAAAGATAATTCCGACGATACGGAGATATTGGGTTGGAGCTGTGAAATTGAAGATGAGATCGTCATCTGAGGGCGGTTGAACGGATATATGGATAGACCGTCCCCAAAGCCGGAGTTGTTCCTGGCTTTGGGGACGGTTTTTCTTATAAAATTTTTATTTTGAAGGACAGGGGACTGTTCTGTGTGGTAAAATGAACCTGCAGAAACAGGTTCTGCGGGCAGGAGTCCAGAAAAAAAGAAAGGCCGCTGGCCTTGCCTTCCAGTCAGGAAGGGCGGGGGGCGGCCGGAAGAGAGGAAGATGGATTCAATTGAAAAACATTTTGGTGCTCTGCGACGATTTTTGGCATCCCGGGGAAATCATTGAACGGGGCTTTTCTCTGCTGGAGGGGGAAGAGTTTCATTTTGAGTTTGTTCGGGACGCCAAGGACATTCTGACACCCGCGTTCATCTCGGGCTTTCCAGTGATTGTAAACTGTAAGGGGAACAACATCAACGGCGGAAACAGCAACGCGTGGTTTGAGGAGGGCGTCACCGAGGTGATGCCGAAGGACCTGCGCGCCTATGTGGAGGCGGGCGGCGGATTTGTCTCCATCCATTCGGGCAACACCTTTGGCCCGGACCGCTGCCCGGACTATGCGGAGTTTGTGGGAAACCGTTTTGTCACCCATCCGCCCCGCTGTGAGGTGGAGGTCCGCGTGGAGAAGGAACATCCCGTCACCCAGGGGGTACTGGGCTTCACCGAAAGGGACGAGCATTATGAGCTGGCGGATATCGCCCCGGACGCAGAAATTCTGCTGACCACCCATTCCGCAACGGGCGGGGACCAGGTGGGTGGCTACGTGCGCAGCCTGGGCAGGGGCCGCCTCTGCGCCCTCACGCCGGGACATGTGCTGGGCGTATGGGAGAACCCGGAATTTCAGAAGCTGGTCAAGAACGCCCTGCGCTGGTGCATGGGCGAGTAACGAAAACAAACAGGGAGGCCGTTCCCAAAAGGAACGGCCTCCCATTTGTTTTCTGCGGCTCAGCCGCCGAAAGCAGCCTGCTGAGTATTGGGGCTGGAGCGTTTTTCCAAATCCGGGAAACGATGCTCCAACGCGGCAAAGGAGATTTCGATATCCTCCTCCACCTCGTCGGCGGAGAAAGCGCCCACGGTCACCATGTCCCGTTCCCGGATGGCGTTCCAGGAGAAGGTGAGGCCCACATAGGGGGAGCAGCGGCCGGCTGCCATGGGTTTGATGGTCATTACCGGCTTCTTGGCGTTCTGGATGATGGAGCCCACCGTCTCAATTTCCACCTGCATCATGAAGCCCATGCAGTTGAAAATCTGAATGTAGGTTTCCACGTCATAGCCGTTCAGGTCGGAATACACGATCATTTCCGGCATATGGGCGGAAAGGCCGGGAATCATGCCCGCGTCGCGGATCATCTTGGTGTAGTCGTCCAGGCGGACAATCTGGCTCAGGTTTTTGTTCACCAGCTGCTCGCAGGAGGAGTGGTGAATCAGGCAGAATTTGGAGCCCCGTGCGGCGGCTTCCTTAATGGTGGTTTCCGCCTCTTTCCGGGCCTCGGCGCTGTCGCTGACATTCATGATGGGGGTGTCTATCATAATGATCTCCCGGCCCATTTTCTGTTCGGTATCCTTAACGGCCCGAACCAGCTCGGGGGAATTTCCGAAGGGCGCCATCAGGGTGTCCACGCCGTACTTCAGGTAGGTCTCCAGGACGGGCTTGAATTTTTCCGCGCTGTCATAGCGGCGCTTGATCATCTCATCCGCTGAAACGCTGGTATGGCTGTAGCCCAAAAGCCAGTTGGATCCCATGAGCATGCGGGAGAGGGAGACCCCTCCCACGGTAGTGCGGGGAAATTGTTTTTCCATAATCATGCAACTCCTTATCAATGCTCCGGTTTTTGCCGGAGGAAGATGTGAAAAAAGGTTAAGCGCTGAAGACCCGCTGTGTGTTGCCGATTTTCAGCAGCAGGCACAGCAGCAGCCCCACCAGGGCGGCGGCAGCGAGAACCAGGTAATAGGCCTGCATACTGAGCGCGTCCGCCACCGCTCCGCCCACGTTGAGAAAGAGGATGCCGGACAGGGCGTTGACGGCGTTTACCACAGAAAGGGCGGTGGAGGTGGAGCTTCCGTCCACAATGTTGCGTACAATTTTCAAAGACACCATCATAAACATGGTGGAGGCGGTTGCTTTGAGCAGCAGCATGGCGATCACCGTCGGCAGGGGCGAACGGAAGAAACCGTAGCAGAGAAACTGCAGCAGCATCATTCCGAAACTCAGCCCGAACAACAGCTTGCCGGAAAGACGGTCCATAAATTTGTGGGACCAGAGTATCAGGGGGATTTCCACCAGCGTGCTGAAGAACAGCACGGTTCCCACCGTGCCGGAGGGCAGGCCCAGCCCGGTGAGCAGTACGGGCGAATAGATGTTGTTCGCGCCGCTGGAGCCGGCGAACAGGAAAGCGCACAGGAGAAAGAGCAGGAAATTGCGGTCCCGCAGAAAGCTCAGGCGGGAAACAGAGGCCTTGCTGCGTTCCGGAACGTGATCCTGTCTGCCGGAAAAGCCCTGGGTGCCCGCAAAACCAACGGTGGAAAGCACTGCAGAGATCAACAGCATGACGAAGATGAAAGAGGGGGCGATGTGCTCCATGGCGAAACCGGCGGCCTGCGCGCCGCAAGCATAGCCGAAGGTGCCCAGCACCCGGATGGACCCGTAGCGGTACCGGCTGGAAGCCGCCATGCGCTCACAGATGGGAGTAATGCTGTTGATGGCCGACATGATAAGGCCGTCCAGCAGAAAGAGCACCCAAACGGAATGGCTGGCGGAAAAAACCAGACCCAGCATGCCCGCGCTCAGCAGCAGCACCCCGCTGATCAGCCGGGGCCGCAGGGTTTTATCCAGCAGCCAGCCGGTGACGGGCAGCAGAAGAATGGAAAAAAGGCCGGCGGCCGACATGATGAACGACAGCTCCTGGGCCGATTTTCCCTGGCCGGCCAGATATACCGCCAGCACGGAGCTGAACACAGCCATGCTGAAATAATAGAAAAAGTAAGTCAGGATATAGCTGAAATAGCTGCCCCGATACCGGTTCCAAAGCGATTTCAAAGGACGCCTCCCCCTCGGCGGGGCTTTGCCGTCTGCAAAGCCGCTTCCGCTACCGACATTACACCAAAAAACAGCGCAAATGTCAAGTGGACAAATCGAAAGATTTTTCGGAGCATTCTCTCCGGCGCGGCGGGACGTGCCGGAGATGGGATTCTTGCTTTTTCTGCCGGGAAACGGTAAAATGAAAAAAACAATTATTTGAACGGAGGGCACAGTATGGAGACACAGCGGGAGCTGCCGAAAAAGTATAAGAAGGAGTTTTCCCATTCCTATACGCTGGGCCCCTTTCCCACCTTTGAACTGCTGCTCTGCAGGCCGGAGAGCGCGGAGGCGGTTTACTTTGAGGAGAGCTTTACGGAGCGCGGGAAGCTCTCCGAAGCCTGCCGCGCCGCGGGCGTCCCCTGCATCTGCTCCAAGCGGGCTTTGGAACGCATTTCCAGCAAGGAAAACTGCTACGCGGCGGGGGTGTTCCGAAAGTATGAGGGGCGGCTCTCCCCGGACATGCCCCATGTGGCGCTGGTATGCCCTTCCGACATGGGAAACCTGGGGACGATTCTGCGCACGCTGCGGGGCTTCGGCATCCGGGATCTGGCTCTGGTGGGAAATGGGGCGGACGTGTGGAATCCCAAGGTGGTGAGGGCCTCCATGGGCGCACTGTTCCGCATGGAAGTGGAGAGCTTCCCGGAATTTTCCGACTATCTGAACCGGTTCGGGGAAGGGAGAAGCCTCTATCCCTTTATGCTGGACGGAGGAACCGTTTTGACGCCGGAAAGCTGTCCCAGGGCAGACCGCTACACGCTGATTTTCGGCAACGAGGCCTCCGGCCTTCCCCCGGAATTCCAGAACTGCGGTCAGAGCCTGTTTATCGACCAGACCGACGCGGTGGATTCCCTGAACCTGGCGGTGTCCGTGGCCATCGGCAGCTATCTGTTTACCCAGAAAAACGGCAGGCCGGGGCAAGCAGAATCCAAGTGATTTAGGAAGGGAGAGGGAGTCGGTGCAGGTTGCGGTATTAAGTGATATTCACAGTAATTACAGAGCGCTGGAGGCGGTGCTGGCGGAATGTGAGAAACGGCAAATAAAAGATTACCTGTTTTTGGGGGATTATGTCACTGACTGCGCGTATCCGCGAAAAACCATGGAGCTGTTAAGAGAGACAGAACGCCGGTGGAACTGCAAATTCATCCGGGGAAACCGGGAAGAATATCTGCTCAGGCACCGGGTGTCCGGAGAGAATGGCTGGCAGAAAGGCTCTGCAAACGGAGCGTTGCTCTACACCTATCAGCAGTTGCTGGAAGAGGATTTTGTATGGATGGGAACTTTGGATTTTCGGGGGACGCAGTTTTATGAAGGGGGTTCTCAGCTGTCTCTGTGTCACGGTTCTCCCTGGGAGACCCGGGGCAGGCTGATGCAGGATAAAAATCTGGCGGTCAGGGTACTGGAATCCCTCTCTCAGGATGTTTTGCTTTGCGGACATACACATTGCCGCGGCGTATTTTCCTATCGGGGGAAAAAACTGGTCAATCCGGGTTCAGTGGGGATGTCTCCGGATGTGCCGGGAAGGGCTTCCTTTGCGCTGCTCACGTGGGACAATGAATCCTGGCAGGAGGAGTTCTGTGAAGCAGCTTATGACGTACAGGCGGCTGTGCGGGAGCTGAAGGAATCCGGGCTTATTGACATGGCGCCTGTATGGACTGCTATGACATGCCACGTGCTGCTCACTGGGGAAGTGCTTTTCCCACGGGTGTTGGCGCGGGTCCAGGAGCTTGCTGCGCTGAAGGGCAGCTCCTCGGAAGACTTGGAGCAGTTGTGGGAGCAGGCTGCCGCGGAGGCGGGGATGCCCTCCTACTTTTAAGAAAGGGAGAGGACTGAATTGGGAATCTGGATTGCGGCGGGGATCGTTCTTGTCCTTCTGGCGGTGTTGTTCGGCGCCGCGGGCTTCTTCTTCCGGTTTGCGATTCTGCGGGCGAAAAAAGAGCGGACGGATGAGGAATATGAGGAAGGGAATTCCATTTGGAACCCCTTTCGGGAACGGATGCGGGAAGCCCAGAGCTGGATTCATCAGCATACGGCGGAGCATGTGAGCATGGTTTCTTTTGACGGGTTGAAACTCTCCGCCCTGTACCTTCCGGCGGAGACCGCGCAGCCCAAGGGCACCATGATCGTGATGCACGGGTACCGTTCCCTCGCCACCATCGATTTTGCCCTGGAGGCGGAATTCCTGCACAGCCTGGGGTACCGGCTGCTGATCCCCTACCAGCGGGCCCATGGGGAGAGTGAAGGGAAATATATCACCTATGGGGTCAGGGAGCGGTTTGACTGCCGGGATTGGGCCAGATATGCGCAGGAGCGTTTCGGAACGCGGCAGAACATCTTTTTGATGGGCATTTCCATGGGGGCTTCTACAGTGCTGATGGCCTCCGGCCTGGAACTGCCCGATACTGTGCGGGGCATTGTGGCGGACTGCGGCTTTACCAGCCCCTGGGATATCATGGCCCATGTGGCAAAGAGGGACTTTAAGCTGCCTGCTTTTCCGCTGCTGTACGCGCTGGACCTGCTTGCCCGAATCATAGCGGGCTTTGGCCTGCGGGAGGCGGATACCCGAAGGGCATTGCAGAAAAATACCAGGCCGGTGCTCTTTCTCCACGGCAGGGAGGATGATTTTGTGCCGCTTCGGATGACTGAGGAAAACAGCAGGGCCTGCAAGGCGGAACAGGAGCTGTATCTGGTGCGGGGAGCGGGCCATGCCCAGAGTTTCGCCAGGGATACGGCGGGCTGTGAAGAAAAAATCAGGACCTTTGTCAGGCGTTGGGAGAAGTGATGCAAAGAATTGCGGTTTTTCTGCAGAGAAAAAGCAAAAATTTGGATTGCAATGTTGTCCGCCCCATGTTAAGATGGGTCTATTCGACCGAAAGCGGCGTGAGTGGAAGAGGGTTTCCCTTTTTCCCTCGCCGTTTTTTAATCGCAGGATACCGTATTTTTTAGGAAAAGGAATCAGAGTATGGCACAGAGAATTCGGAATATGACACAGGGCTCGCCGCTGCGGCTGATCATCACCTTTGCACTGCCCCTGATGGCGGGCAATGTGTTCCAGCAGCTCTACACCGTGGTGGACACCGCTGTGGTGGGGCAGGTTGTGGGAGTCGGCGCGTTGGCATCTCTGGGGGCTGCCGACTGGCTCAACTGGATGGTTTTGGGAATTATCCAGGGTCTCACTCAGGGATTTTCTATTCTGATGGCCCAGAACTTCGGCGCGGAAGACCACAGGGGCCTTTCCCGGTCCATAGGGACCTCTGTCACCCTGTGCGTCATTTCTGCGGCGGTGCTGTTATTGGGAAGCCAGCTGGCGGCGGAGCCGGTGCTGAGGCTTTTGAACACGCCGGCGGACATCATGGACGGGGCGCTGCTCTATCTGCGGATAGTCTTTGGCGGCATCCCGGTGATTATGGCCTACAATTTGCTGGCTTCCATTCTGAGAGCTCTGGGAGACAGCAAAACCCCTCTTTATGCCATGATTGTGGCGGCGCTGATCAATGTGGTGCTGGACCTTCTGTTTGTCATGGGCTTTCATTGGGGAATTGCGGGCGCGGCGGCGGCCACGGTGATCGCACAGTTTTTTTCCAGCGTCTACTGTTTCCGGAATGTGAGGCGTATCACCATCATCCGTCTGGAAAAGGGAGACCTCAAGCCCACCCGGGAACTGACCGGGATTCTCATGAAGCTGGCCTCTCCCATTGCCCTGCAGAACGCCATCATCTCCGTGGGCGGCATGGTGGTGCAGGCGGTGATCAACCGGTACGGCATGCTTTTTATCGCCGGTTTTACAGCCACCAATAAGCTGTATGGGATTTTGGAAATCGCAGCTACCTCTTACGGTTATGCGGTTACCTCCTATGTGGGACAGAACCTGGGCGGCGGACTGGTGGGACGCATCAAACAGGGCATGCGGGCCGCAACCCTGGTGGCCTTGGGAACCAGCGCGGTGATTGCAGGGGCCATGCTGCTGTTCGGAAATTTCTTCCTGCGTCTTTTTATCTCCGGCACTCCGGAGGAAATCGACACCTCCATGCAGATTGCGTATCACTATTTGGCGATCATGAGCGTCTGCCTGCCCATTCTCTACATGCTGCATATTTACCGTTCGGCGCTGATGGGCCTTGGGGATACGGTAGTCCCCATGCTTTCCGGCTTTGCGGAAATGGCGGTGCGCATTGCTGTGGCTTTATTCCTGCCCATGCTGATGGGGCAGGAGGGTATCTTTTTTGCCGAGGTGGGAGCTTGGACGGCCGCGGCCATCCTTTTGGTAGCGGCATATTTTGTGCGGATTCACCGGCTTCCCGCAGGAAAACGGGAATAGGGCGCTGTTTTCCCTTCCCCGCGGCCGGGAAAAGAGGAATCAAGCGCCGGGGGCATGCCTCCCCGGGAAGCAAAGGGCAAAAGAAAAGGATCCAGAGGCAAACAGAGGTCTATAAGATGAAGAAAGGGGGCGCGGGGCCAGGCACGTTTTTTCGTGAATCTGTGCGGGCCTGCATGCGTGGACAGGGCTATGGCGGGACAAAAGTTGAAGGAAAACAGCATTACGGAGGGCGTCATCTGGAAGCAGTTGCTCCTCTTTTTCTTTCCTATTCTGATCGGGACATTTTTTCAGCAGCTCTACAACACGGTGGACACCGTGATTGTGGGGCAGTATGTGGGCAAGCAGGCCCTGGCTGCCGTGGGCACCACGGGAACCATCATCAACCTGCTGGTGGGATTTTTTGTGGGCGTCTCCTCCGGCGCCACGGTCATCATCTCCCAGTTTTTCGGTGCGGGAGACGGGAAAAACGTGTCCAGGGCCGTGCATACCTCTATGGCGCTGGCACTGGCGGGCGGCGGGATTATCATGGTGGTCGGCCTGCTGACCTCCAGGCTTTCCTTGGAGATGTTGGGGGTGCCGGAGGAAATTATGGACGACGCCCTGATGTATCTCAACGTCTATTACGCAGGAATCCTCGCCTGTATGATTTACAATGTGGGCACGGGAATTCTGAGGGCAATCGGCGATTCCCGCATGCCGCTCTATGTGCTCATCGCCTGCTGCCTGGTCAACATTGTACTGGACCTGCTGTTTGTGGTGGCTTTCCGGTGGGGCGTATTTGGCGTGGCTCTCGCCACGGTGCTTTCCCAGGTGGTCAGCGCGGTGCTGATTATGGTGCGGCTCATGGGTACCCGGGAGTCCTACCGTGTGGAGCTGAAAAAAATCAAATTTGACCGGCATATGCTGCGGGACGTTATCCGGATCGGCCTGCCTGCCGGGCTGCAGTCGGTCATGTATTCCGTCTCCAATTTGGTGATTCAGGCTGGCATCAACTCCTTCGGCACGGACGCCATCGCGGCCTGGGCTGCCATTGGCAAAATCGACGGCTTTATCTGGATGGTGATGAATGCCTTCGGCATTTCCATCACCACGTTTGTGGGGCAGAATTTCGGCGCGCAGAAATATGACAGGGTCAAAAAGAGCGTGCGCATCTGCCTGAGCATGGCGCTGGGCGCCACCATTACCCTTTCTGCGGTATTGTTTTTCTTTATGGGACCGTTGCTGAGGTTCTTCACCAATGACGCCGCCGTGGTGGAGCTGGGGTCAAACTTCCTGAGGATTCTGGCGCCCTCCTATTTTACCTTTGTATTTATCGAAATTTTTTCCGGAGCGATACGGGGCGCGGGGGAAGCGCTGCAGCCCATGCTGATTACCTGCTTCGGCGTCTGCGGCCTGCGGATTCTGTGGGTGCTCATCGCCGTGCCCTTCTGGCCCACTATGGAGATGGTGGCGCTGAACTATCCCGTCACATGGGCGGCGACCGCGCTGGTGTTCATTATCTACTATGCGCGGATGAAATGGCTGGACCGTTGCGTTCAGCGGTCCGGAGCCGTTGTTTCCGCTTGAAATGCAGTTCAGAGGGGATGCGGGAAGGTTTAAAAAAGGAAACAGCCCCGCCGCATTTTTGCGGCGGGGGTGTTGTTGTTTTTGAAAACCTGTTTAAACGTTGAAGCGGAAGAGGACGATGTCCCCGTCCTGCATGACGTATTCTTTCCCTTCTGAACGCGCCAGGCCCTTTTCTTTTGCCGCGGCCATGGTGCCGCATTCCATCAGTTCCTCAAAACCGATGACCTCGGCGCGGATGAAGCCGCGTTCAAAATCCGTGTGAATTTTGCCTGCGGCCTGCGGAGCCTTCGTTCCCTTTTGGATGGTCCATGCCCGAACCTCCGGCTTGCCGGCCGTGAGAAAGGAAATGAGCCCCAGCAGAGAATAACAGGCGGTGATCAGACGGTCAAGCCCGGATTCGGTGAGTCCCATGTCCGCGAGAAACAGAGATTTCTCTTCCAGGTCCATGCCGGAAATCTCCGCCTCAATTTCAGCACAGATGGGCAGCACGGCGGCGTGTTCCTGCTCCGCGAATTCCTTTACGATTTTGAAGGAAGGGTTCTGGTCGATGCCGTCCTTAAAATCATCCTCGCTCATGTTGGCTGCAAAGATGATGGGCTTATTGGTCAGCAGCGAGACCGTGGAAAGCAGTTCGGCCTCCTCTTCGGTGCATTCCACGCTGCGAGCCGATTTTCCCGCCTCCAGGGCTTCCCGGACCCGCTCCAGAAATTCCAGCTCCGTCTGGTACTTCTTGTCCGCCTTGATCATCTTTTTGGTCTTATCGATGCGTCTGTCCAGCACCTCCAGGTCGGAAAGGATCAGTTCCAGGTCGATGGTTTCAATATCCCGTCTGGGGTCGATGCTGCCGTCCACATGAACGATGTCGTCGTTGACGAAGCAGCGCACCACGTGGACGATAGCGTCCACCTCGCGGATGTTGGAAAGAAATTTGTTTCCAAGACCTTCGCCTTTGGAAGCGCCCTTCACCAGACCGGCGATATCTACAAATTCAATGGTGGCGGGGGTGAATTTCTCCGGTTCATACATCTCTCTGAGCTTGTCCAGGCGTTTGTCCGGAACGGCCACCACGCCCACATTGGGCTCGATGGTGCAGAAGGGATAGTTGGCGGACTGGGCGCCCGCGTTGGTAATGGCGTTAAAAAGTGTGCTTTTGCCCACGTTGGGCAGACCGACGATTCCTAATTTCATTTTCTCTTACACCTATCCAAAAACCCTTGATTTCTCTGGGTTTCTGCCTTTCCTCATATTTCTGCTACACCCTTTTTACGCCCTTTTTTCACAACTGACAGGCGCAGCGTTTTCAAACTGGCGAACGGCGTTTACCAGTGAATCATCCGTAACATGGACATATCTGTCCATCATTGTCTGAATGCTTGCGTGCCCCAACAACTGCTGCAGGATTTTGAGTTGTACGCCGCGCTCAATCGCACGCATGGCGTAGGTGTGCCGCAGCGCATGCATACAGAAGCGTCTCGTCCCCGCATCGTCGCACAGTTTGTATAAATGCGTGTCATAGGAACTGTTTTTTGACGGTTTGCCGATTGATACAACGCATCCATAATACTATAGCACAAGGACTCTGTTTTTACAATCTTAATCCAGCAAACGCTATTCCGATTGAGCTTGTGGCCCTTCTATAATAATTTCCCGTCGAACATATTCTTCTGTAATAAGCGGTGGAATCATTAAGACAAATTGGATGGAAAGAAAGGCCGAAATTCATGCGAATTTCGGCCTTTCTTTTTTAAGTCATGTTTATGTCATGGCCAAACCTGTCACCAAAATCTATGAGTCTGTTATTTTCAACAATCAGTTCTCCGCGCTCGTTTACCTCAATGTTTTCGTATTGTTCCTTTTGAACGACAATCCACCTCGTGTTCCCTGAATCGGATTCGAATAAGATTCTGTACTCAATAACAGGGTCCTTCATCAAGTAAGGGATTTGATCAGTCTCTTTCGATATGTCTTTCACTTCTTTTGCTCTGGAAACCGCGTTAACTTTCTCGAATGACTCACTTCTTTTTAGGTAATTTGATTTGGATTCTTTGGAACGTGTTGCTAGCATAATGATTAAGGCAAGAAGCAATAAACCAGCAACGATTCCTACGATTAACCACCACGATGACATAAATTTTCCTCCTCTTTTACAGGGTATAACCAAAGGTCCTGTCCAGCCAGGCGAGGCACAGCTCCATCCACCTTGCATTGTAAGGGTCTGGGCTGCCTGTCTCCTGGGTGCAGACGGACAGGCCGTGTCCGCCGGAGGGGAAGAGATGGGCCTCATAGGGCACTTTCGCTTTCTGAAGGGCGGCCATCAGTTTCAGGCTGTTTTCCGCAGGCACACAATCGTCTGTGACAGTGTGCCACAAAAAAGCGGGGCATGTCCTTTCATTTACGTGCCGGTCCAGGGAAAAATAGGCGTAGCCAGGCGTTCCCTGCCTGCAGCCGCTGACATTTTCAAGGGATTCCACATGAGCATATTCGTCCGCGGTGATTACCGGATATCCCAGGATCATGGCGTCGGGCCTGTTTTTTCCGCCGTGGTTGTCATAGCGCTTGAGAAGCTCCGGATCGTCCCACATGACGCCCAGAGAGCAGGCCAGGTGGCCCCCTGCGGAAAAGCCGCACACAGCCACATGGCCGGGATCGACATGCCACTGGGTTGCCTGCTCCCGAATTCGGCACAGGGTTTCGGAGAGCTCCCGCAGCGGGAGAAACTCTTTGGCCTTTTCTCCTACCGAGTAGGTGAGGATGAAGACCTGATATCCAGCGGCAAAAAAGCGCAGGGCCACGGGATCAGCTTCCCGCCGGGAGACAAAGGCATATGCGCCGCCGGGACAGAGAACTACGGCGGGAAAGGTTTCCCGGCGCTCCTCCATCTCCAGGATCGGTGTGTGCAAAAGCCCCTCGACGGAGCCGTCAGTGTCCGCAAAGGGTTTGAAATGAACCAGTTCCATAAAGCTTCCTCCAATTTTCAAAACATGTTAAGACTGAGATTCCAGGGGCGGGTTTTCTTCCAGAAAAGCGTCCAGATCGTCCGTACGGATGTCGATATATTGTTCGGAATTGCGGTTGTGGACAAACCGGGCAGTCTGGGGCTTCTCCTCCGCCGTATCGCCGCTGACGAGGAGGAGGTAGCTGGGTTCAACAATATAAAAGCGGACAACCCTGCCGGAACCGGCCTCCGAATCATACTCATAGGGGGCCAAATCGTCCCAGGTCAGCCCTTCTCCCTTTTCTGCCAGCTGCCGTACCAATTCCACCGTCAGCTGTTCCTTGCTCTCCGGAGGGGAAGAACAACCTGGAAGGAGGCACAGAATAAGACTCAAAACGATCAGCAGCAGCATTCGCTTCATTGGAATTCCCTCCTGCCCCAGCTGCAATTCCAGTACAGGCTGTACGCCGTTTGGCACGGTTGATTTTTACTGGTTCTATTATCTCCGTTTCCGAAGCGGATGTCAAGAAAGAAGGGAAAGAGAGGACGAAAAAGGATAAGGAGTTTCCTGGAATTTGTTTTCTTAGATTATGAAATAGATGTGAACATTCTGTTGATTTTTTTCGCGTTTTCCGGTACGATTAAGAAAGACAGATTTCGTACATCATTATATGTTAGAGGGGTGTTAATTTTGGAAGTCATTCAAGACATTTTGGCTGCTATCGGCGTGGTGCTCAACGGAATTCCCCAGGGCCTGCTGGCACTGACCTACGGGTTTGCCTCGGTGCCTACAGGACTGGGCTTCGTGGTAGGTGCGGTGGCCTGCGGAGCGCTGGGTTCAGTGGCCCCCATCTCCTTCCAGGCTGAGACCATCGTGCTGGCGGGCAATATGGGCAAGGATCGAAGAGACAGGCTCTCCATGATTCTGTTCGGCGGCGTCATCATGGTGATCCTGGGGCTGACCGGGACGCTTTCCGCCATAACGGCCTTTGCGGGCGACGCCATTGTGCATGCCATGATGGCAGGCGTGGGTTTTATGCTGGTGAAGGTGGCGTTCGGCATGGTCAAGGAAAACAGGCTGGTGGGCTGGGTTTCCGTGGCCTCTGCAGTGATTATTTATTTGGTTTCCAAGGCGCTGGATCCCAGCAATGCGTTGGTGTACACTATTGTGGGGTCCCTGATCATTTCCAGCATTGCGGCAAAGGTGGCCAAACAGGAGCTGGGCGCAGATGCGGTATCTGAAAAAATGTTCCGCCTGAAGCTGGAAAAGCCCACGGTAAACTTTACGGTGATCCGAGGCGCCCTTTCCTTGGCCTGCCTGACCATCGGCGCGAACATCGCATTCGGCAATATCACCGGCGGGATGGCGAATGCCAATATGAATGTGGACCATCTCACGGTGTATTCCGGCCTGGCCGATGCGGTCAGCTCCCTGTTTGGCGGCGGCCCGGTAGAGGCTATTATCTCCGCTACCGGTGCGGCTCCCCATGCGGTTTGGTCCGGCGTCATCATGATGGCAATTATGGCGTTGATCCTCTTCTTCGGCCTGCTTCCGAAAATCGGTAAGTTTGTGCCCAGCCAGTCTATTGCAGGTTTTCTGTTTATTCTCGGCGCCTTCGTGACCATTCCTGGAGACGGCGCTGCTGCTTTTGCCACCGCAGAAGCGGGCGGTTCCGTCATTGCTGCGGTCACCATGTCGGTCACCGCGGTGTTCGACCCGTTCTTCGGCATGCTGGCCGGTATCGTCCTGAAGCTGCTGATCGGCTGGACAGGCCTGGCATTTTAACCATTGGAAAGGAGCTTATTCATGGAAGGATACTATACTCTTGAGGTGGCCGGCGTCACCCGCCAACTGCCTATTATGCAGGTGTCCGACACCCTGTGCATTGCCAGCTTCGTCATTTTGGGGGACTGTGAGATTGTCACGAAGTCAGCTCCGCTGATCGAAGAGAGGCTGCCCCAAGTGGATTACATTGTGACGGCGGAAGCAAAAGGAATCCCCCTGGTGCATGAGCTGTGCCGCCTGCGGAACCTGCCCTACTATATTGTGGCCCGTAAAAGCGTCAAGCCGTATATGAGCAAGCCTCTTACGGATGAGGTGGTTTCGATTACCACTCAGAAAAAACAGACCCTCTGCCTGGACGGCAAGGATGCCCTGCTGCTCAAGGGAAAACGGGTTGCCATTGTGGATGATGTCATTTCCACAGGAGAGTCCTTGTCCGCCATTGAGAGGCTGGTGGAAAAAGCCGGCGGTGAAATCGTGGCAAAAGCGGCGATTTTGGCCGAGGGAGACGCGGCCAGGCGGGAGGACATCATCTTTTTGGAGGAGCTTCCGCTCTTCCCCGTGGAGGCGTAATTTATGGGACCCTATGAGTATGTGGTGGAGAGCATTGAGGGAGAGTACGCCTATCTGCGCCGTACGGACATTTACGACGCAGGAGAACCCTTTATGATAGCCATGGCCCTGCTGCCCGATGGAGTAGACGTAGGCACAAAGCTGCATTGGGAAAATTTGGTGTATTCCATTGTGGAGTGAAAGTGTGCGAAAGGGCTGAGAATAGGTCCGGCATGCTCTTGAAAAAACCGGAAAACGGAGGGGCTTCCCGCGGGGAGGCCCCTCTTTTTTCTGTCCTGTACATGGCAGGTTTTGTCGGGTTATCGATAGTTTTTATCTGCTTTTTGATAGCAGATTCTTTCCCCCTCTGGTAGGATAAATAGTGGAACCCCCTGACAGGGAAGATTCCGGCATCGGCCTACGGATTTTTCTGCGGCGGGTAAATATGAGTTGTCTGCCTGTTGAGACCGGGCAGAGGAGAGGAGTTTCAAATGGCACTTCTGCAAATCGATTTTTTCTCAGAGTCGCTGATGCGTACCGTCACTATGAACGCGATTATCCCCACCGACAAGACCCTGTTCACCCAACATGAGAAAAGGGAGATCAAAGAGTACAAGGCGCTCTACCTGCTTCATGGAGGGTATGGAAATTATACGGACTGGCTAGGCGGCACCAGGGTTCAGGCATGGGCGCAGGACAAGGATTTGGCCGTATTCATGCCTTCTGGAGACAACAAGTTTTACATTGACAATCCCGATTCCGGGGAGATGTACGGCTCTTTCATCGGGAAGGAACTGATAGAGTTCACCAGAAAAACATTCCCGCTTTCCCAGAAACGGGAAGATACTTTTATTGCGGGGCTTTCTATGGGGGGATACGGCGCACTGGTAAACGGCCTGAAATATAACGAGACCTTCGGCGCTATCGGCGGTTTCTCATCGGGGCTCCTGTTGGAGGGAGTTGTCAGCGGGAGCAAAAAGTTTGCCGGCATGATGCCGGGAAATAAATTTTATGAAAGTATTTTTGGAGATCTGGCAAAGGTGTTGGGAAGTGAGAAAGATTACAAGGCGTTGGCAGAGGGTTTGGTACGGGAAAAGAAAACGCTGCCCAAACTGTTCCTCGCCTGCGGCACAGAGGATTTCCTGCTGCCGGAGCACCGGGAATTCCGTCAGTTTTTAACTGATTTAGGATATCCTTTTACCTACGAGGAGGGCCCTGGCGGCCATGAATGGGCGTTCTGGGATACGTACATCAAAAAATTCATTGATTGGCTGCCTCTTGGCGAAGCGGTGCAGGGAATCAGCAGCGGCCATGTGATGGAATAGGCACAAGGGTCGTGCTGTTCCAGGCAAAATACACGCTTCACCGTGCCATTTAGAGCGAAAGCCCCATAAGCACAGCGCATGGCTGTGCTTGTGGGGCTTTGCGTTGTGCTTTAGCTGTTCCTGGAGGAGAATGCATTTCCATCAGAAATGCATTGCGCCCTCGACGTCAGTCCTCCGGCTCGCCAGGGTTGACATGTACCATGCAGTGCTTTACCTGCGGATATCTATTTTCCACAGCATTGTGTACAGCTTCCGCCGCAGCGTGGGCGTCCCGGAGCGGGAGGCTGCCGTCCACTCTGATTTCCAAATCAACATATACCCTGTCCCCAAACAAGCGGGTGTGTATCTCGTCTATACCCAGCACATGCCGCTGTTCCAGCGCTGTGTCGGAAATGATTTGAACAGCGTCTTCCGTACAGGAGCGGTCCACCATTTTGTTGACGGAATCGAGGAAAATGGAGACTGCAGCTTTCACAATGAACAGACAGATTGCCACAGAGGCAATGGGGTCAAGAATGGGAAATCCAAGGCGTGCTCCCAGAATTCCCGCGAAGCTTCCCACGGAAGAGAGGGCATCGGAACGGTGATGCCAGGCGTCGGCCATCAGTGCCCCGGATTGAATCTTTCGGGCAGCCCCACGGGTATACCAATACATGGTTTCCTTAACCGCTATGGAGATGGCCGCTGCCGCCAGCGCCAGAAAGCCGGGAACGTCCAGATGGCCGGAGGGAGAAATGATTTTAAAGAGTCCGGAAATGCCGATGCCGAGCCCTGTGGCGAACAATACCACGGAGAGCAGCAGGGCGGCTACACACTCCATGCGCTCGTGGCCATAGGGGTGCTCCTGGTCGGCCGCTTTGCCGCCTGCTTTTACACCGATCATCACAACCAGGGTACTGAATACGTCAGAAGCAGAATGAACCGCATCGGAGATCATGGCGCCGGAATGGGAGAATAACCCGGCAAAAAATTTAAAGGAGGAAAGAAGCACGTTCCAAAAGATGGAGACACGGGAAACGTGCATGGCTAGATTTTCTCTGCTGCGGAATTTCATCAAAAGGACACTCCCTGCACGAAAAGATAAAACCAGCCCGCACGTCTCTGCCGTGCGGGCGCTTATCACATAGTATGCGGGGAATATTCCATGGGTTCCGGATTCATACGGTTATCCGGGAATGATGGATTTCAAAAATTCCGGTATCCGGTACTCTGTTTTTTCCTCCTTTACCGGAAAGAGGACTTCCTCCAGGGCTATCCCGGTGCTGATGCAGGCCAAAAGGCAGTTTAAATGATAGGCCTGCCCCTCTCCTTCCACTGTGAGAAATTGGGGGATCAGCTGGGTGGAAAAGGCGCGGGAACTCCTCAAGGATTCTGCTTCTCCTTCTCCGCTTACCAGACGGGGCAAAAGGCAGTTGAGCCGGTTTCTGCGCCAGCTGAGGAAGGAGACGCCTCGGCCTGGACGACGCAGGCTTACCGCAAGAAGACGTTTTCTGCCGTGTACGGCTGCAAGCAGGCCTGCGATGTTCTCTGCGCTGCAATCTCCAGCTGTCTCCAACACGGCGGCATATTCCATATCAGGGCGATGGAGGTTCAGGTATTGCAGGGCGTCCCGAAGCGTGGGGGCATCGTCTCTGTCAGGGGTTTGCCGGAGAATGGTGAGTCCGGGGATTGCGGAACTCCCGGCAGCAGAACCGGAGCTGTCATCTATTAGCAGAACAAGCCCAACGCCTCTACGAACTAAATCGCAAGTCAACAAGCCCAGCGCTTCTTTGTTTTCAAAGGCAGTGAGAATCACTGCGTCCTTGGAAAAATCCTCCATCCGTGTCCCTTCCTTTCTGGTGCTTACTGCTGCTCTATTGTACGGTCCTTACCTAAAACGAACCTGAAACTCAGCTGGGTGCGTCGCGGAATGGGAAAATTCTGCGACGCGCCCACGCCGTCTCCTTTAATCTGTAAAAGAAAAACCCGCCGTATCCCCTGCTGTGTGCATAGGAGACGGCGGGTTTTCCAATAGGGTGGTTAGATATCCAGCAGGGTAATCACGTGGCGGGGGCAAACCTCCACACATTTTCCGCAGCCGGTGCATTTTTGAGGATCTACTGCCGCACAGCCGTTTTTCACAGCGACTGCCTCGAATTCACATGTTTTGACACATTTCATACAGCCGATACAGCCGATGGTGCAGACCTTCATCGTGTCTCTGCCCTTGTCACAGTTGGAGCAGCGCACCACAGCCTGCTTTTTGAGGGGTACGAAGCTGATGAGGCTCTTGGGACAGGCTTCCACGCATTTGGAGCAGCCCCTGCATTTTGCGGGGTCGATCTTCGCCACGCCGTTACAAACGCTCACGGCACCGTATTCGCAGGCTCTGACGCAGTCGCCCATACCCATACAGCCGTACCGGCAGCTGGAGATTCCTCCTGCCAGAAAAGTGGAGGCAGAGCAGCTTTGAATGCCGTCATAACGCATTTTATCGGTGGTGTTGTCATAGCTGCCAAGGCAGTGTACCAGCGCTGTTTTGTACTCTACTTCCACCTCTCCGGAGCCCAGAAGCTCGGCGCATTTTTGAGCCACATCGGCGCCGCCGGGGGAACACAGACCGGGCTTAGCCTCCCCTTTGGAGAGAGCCGCCGCATAACCGGAGCAGCCAGAGTAGCCGCAGGCGCCGCAGTTGGCGCCGGGAAGAACCTCCTCCAAGGCTTCGGCCTTTTCATCCTTTGGCACAGCCATTACAATTGAAGCTACCGCCAGGATGACGCCTGCCAGCAGGCCGATTGCACTGACAATCATAATAGGGGTTAAAATATCCATTCCGGCCCTCCTTTACAGCAGACGGTCCACGACGCCGTTAAAGCCCAGGAAGGATACGGCGACGAGGGAGGCTGCCACCAGAGTGATGGGCAGGCCTTTAAAAGTTTCGGGGATGTCGCAGTCTTCCAGGCGTTCCCGGATACCGGCAAACAGGATCATGGCAACCAGGAAGCCCACGCCGGAGCCGAAAGCATTGACCAGGGACTGCAGATAGCCGAAGCTGGGGTCTGCTGCGCCTTTTTCCAGCACCAGCATGGTAACGCCCAGTACGGCACAGTTGGTGGTGATCAGGGGCAGATAAATACCCAGGGAATTATACAGCGGAGGCATGTACTTGCGCAGCACAGTCTCCAGCAGCTGAACCAGGGCGGCGATCACCAGGATGAATACAATGGTCTGAAGATAGCTAAGGCCGTTTGGCGCCAGCAGATAGGTGTACAGAGGCCACGTGACCGCTGTGGCGATCACCATAACTACGGTTACCGCGCAGCTCATGCCAAAGGCCGTATCCAGCTTTTTCGATACGCCCAGAAAGGGGCAGATGCCCAGAAATTTATTCAGGACATAGTTTTCGGTGAGAATGGCGGCCAAAAATATGGCAACCAGGGTTTTCAGAGTTTGTGCGTCCATTTAAGCCAGCTCCTTTCCTGCTCCAGACCTCACTGCGGCGCGAAGATGGCAGAACCAATTCCCCGCACACAGTCTTTGAAGCGCAAAATGAGAAATGACAGCTTTATTTTTCATTCTGTACCTCCTGCTTGGAATCCCTGCCGCAGGCTTCCTTCTCCTGAATCATGGAACAGGAGGCTGCCAAGGGGCAGCAGGAGCAGCCGGTGGATTCCGGGGCATGGCCTTCTTTGGAGAGCTTTCCAGCCAGGGCGATCAGCATGCCAAACACGAAGAAACCGCCGGGCGGCAGCAGGAAAATAATGATGGGCTCCATAAAGCCGGAAAGGACGGGAAAGCCGAACACCGTGCCTGCGCCCAGCAGTTCCCGGATGATGCCCATGCAGAGCATAGCTGCGGTAAAGCCGACGCCCATACCCAGACCGTCAATGATGGAGGGCAGCACCTTGTTTTTACTGGCGAACATTTCAGCCCGGCCCAGAATGATGCAGTTGACCACGATCAAGGGCAGAAATACGCCCAGGGCGGTGTCCAGCGCAGGGGAAAAGGCTTTGATAAACAGCTGCACAACAGTGACGAAACCGGCGATAATGGTGATGAACGCCGGAATTCTCACCTTGTTGGGGATGACATTGCGCAGCAGGGAGATCACAGCGTTGGAGCAGACCAGCACAAAGGTGGTGGCCGCGCCCATTCCGATGGCGTTGGAGGCGGCGGTGGTCACGGCCAGAGTGGCGCAGCAGCCCAGTACCAGGCGCAGCACGGGATTTTCCCGGATGATACCTTTTGTAAATTCCTTCCAGAGGTTTCCTTTCTTTTTGGCTTCCACCGTTATGCCCCCCCTTTCACGGTATAAAACTTTTCAACAGCTTGATTGACCGCCTGGGTCACCGCTTTCGTGGTGATGGTAGCGCCGGTCATCGCCTCTATCTGGCCCTCTGCGGGAGTCTGATACTTGACGATCTCAATGCCGCTTTCCGGAGCAGCCTGCTTGTATTGGTTCCGGAAATCTTCTTTCTCCGCATTGGCGCCCAGGCCCGGAGTTTCGCTGTGGCTGAGAACGACAACGCCGGTAATCTCTCCCTCCGAGCTGATTCCGGTCATCACCCGTACAGTACCGCCATACCCCTTGCTTTCAGTTTCAAAAACATAGCCCACAGTCTGGCCGTCTTTGATACCGGCATAGTATTCGCCGTTGTCCTGCGCCTCGAAGGAGTCTGCAGAATCCAGCACAATTCTGCGGGATTCTTCCGCCTTTAGCGCCTGCTGTTCCGCGATTTTTTCCTTTGTCAGCAGGTTGGTGCCTGCCAATGCAGCGGAAACGACGACACAGATGACGAACAGGACGGCAGTGGGAACCAGAATGCTTTTTGCGTCCAGTTTCATGATTTCGCGGCCTCCTTCGTCCTTTTTTCCTTTACAAGGCCGAAGGCCCGGGGCTTGATATAGCGCTCGATGAGAGGCGTGAGGATATTCATCAAAATAATGGAATAGGAAACGCCCTCCGGCAGGGAGCCGAATTCCCGGATAACCAGTGTGAGGGCGCCGCACCCTACGGCAAATACCACGCGGCCCCAGAAATACAGCGGACTGGTGGTATAATCTGTGGCCATAAAGAATGCGCCCAGCATCAGGCCGCCGGAAAGCAGGTCAAACAGCGGATCCCGTCCGAACAGGAAAGAAAAGAGCGCCGCCGTGGCGAGGTAGGTCACGGGAATCACCGGGCTGATCACCCGGCGCAAAATCAGGTAAATGCCGCCGATCAGGATGGCCAGCGCACAGGTTTCCCCCAGGCAGCCCCCTGTTTTTCCCAGAAACATGTCAAGGTAAGAGGGCAGCTGTCCGCCAGAGCCTTCCGACAGAATCCCCAGAGGGGTGGCGGTAGTGACGGCGTCCGCCGTGGCGGAGTAGTCGAAGGCCGCCGTCCAGTGGGTCATGCGGGCGGGGAAGGAATTCATCAGGATAATACGGGCCGTCAAAGCCGGATTGACAAAATTCTGTCCAATGCCGCCGAACATCTGCTTTACTACCACGATAGCGATCACCCCGCCGAATACGGAGATCAGCGGATTGATGGTGACCGGCAGATTTAAGGCCAGCAGAATACCGGTGACAACGCAGCTCAGATCCCCTACGGTCTGGCTCCGTTTCATCACACGGCGGCATATGTATTCGCTGAGAACGCAGGAGGCAATACAGGTGAGGATTACCACCATGGCCCGGAAGCCAAAGAGTATGACGGAGGCGATCATGGCGGGCGTCAGCGCGATAATCACGTCCAGCATAATGTTCTGCGTCGTCTTCTTCCCGTTAAAATGGGGGGAAGACGAAACGATGAGCTTTTCCATTTTTATGACCATCTTCCTTTCTGGGAGAGGTGAGATTTGATAAGGCCGGCAAGGCCGGGGAGATGAGGAACGGCTGCGCTTATTTTCTCCCCTGCTTTTTCACATAGCTCTTGCCCAGGCGAATCGCCTGTACCAGCCTTCTGCCGGCAGGGCAGGAAAAGGCGCAGCAGCCGCATTCCATACAGGTCATGATATCCAGCTCCTGCAAGGCGTCCACGTCCTTCTTGTCCACAGCTTTTTCCAGCTTGGTAGGCATCAAGCACATGGGGCAGGCCGCTACGCAGCGGCCGCAGCGGATGCAGGAGGTGGGCTCCAGTAAAGCCGCCTCTGCGGCATCGAAAGCCAGGATGGCGTTGTTCTGCTTCAGGATAGGCAGCTCGTCAGTGGTGATGGCCACGCCCATCATTGGACCGCCCATCAGGATTTTTTGGGGTTCGCTGCGATACCCTCCGCAGAATTCGATGACATCACGGATTCTGGCGCCCACAGGCACAATCACATTTTTGGGTGACTTGACAGCGGAACCATCGATGGTGACCCGCTTCAGAGTCAGGGGCATGCCGGTGCGCATGTAGCTTGCCAGGAAGGAGATGGAGGCAATGTTCATCACGAGGCAGCCCACATCTGCAGGGAGCTGGCCGGGGGGAACCCTCCTGCTGGTACAGGCTTGCACCAGCACTTTTTCCGCGCCCTGAGGATAACGGCTTTTCAGCGGCAGAACCCGTACTTCGTCCTGGGGATCCATCGTAGGGTTATCTGCGATTTCCCTGAGTTTTTCGATGACGTCCGGCTTATTGTCCTCCACGGCGATCAGCACACGATGGACGTCGAGAATATCCTTTACTTTATAAATGCCGTCCAGAACATTTTTGCCGTTTTCCAGGGCCTCTCTGTGATCCGACGTGACATAGGGCTCGCATTCAGCCACATTGACGATAAGGGTGTCGATATTTTTCCCCTCGGGCACGTTCAGCTTTACGTGAGCGGGAAAACCGGCGCCGCCCAAACCAACCAGTCCTGCGGAACGGGCGGCTTTCGCCAGCTCTTCCTTGGAATGAATGGCTGCCGGGGGATAGATATTGGGGTCTATTTCCATCTTGCCGTCGGAGTCAATCACCACGGCCTGGGTCATCTGGCCGCCGGTGAGCATTACGGAGGTAATTTCGGCTACAGTGCCGGAGATGGAGGAATGAACAGGTGCGCAGACGTAGGCGTCGCTGTCGCCCACGACTTGGCCCACATAGACGTGGTCGCCCTTTTTGACGGTAGGAATACAGGGCGCGCCGATGTGCTGCTGCATCGGCAGAGTGATCCTCTCAGGCGGGGGCATAATGACGGAGGGAGTGTTCCACGTGTTCTTGTGATGCGGAACCGGCGCGCCGCCATGGGTCCTGAAAGGGTGCTTTGGGAACTCCATAGTTTCAGACCAGCCTTTCTCAGATTGCTCGATTCAGAAAAATAGCCCGGAGCATGCCGAGCTGTACAGCCTCTATTTTACCCTAAACGGACAGTGGTTTCAAGATAATTAAAAGATTGTCAAAAAGAAAAGAAAAAACAAATCAAGGACCAAAAGACAGAGGGTTTCCGCCATTTCAGTTCCCCGGAAAAAGTTGAGATGGAAGCAGAAAAGGCGCGGAATTTTCCATATCATGCTTAAAAAAACCTGCGGAGGTGGAGACAAAGTAAAAAAATATTGCGCGTAATCGAAAAAATCTATTTACTTTTTTAAATTCTTGTGATACAGTATAGTCATTAAAACGACGAAAACGTTTTTGTAACGCGTTTGATTTGTGGGAAACTGGCAAAACAAGAGGTGGTGGGATGTGGCCGTCAGCATCAAAGATGTCGGAAGGCTCGCCGGTGTATCCGTCAGCACGGTGTCACGGGCGTTTAATGGATATTCCGATATCAATCCGGTCACAAAGCAGCGGATCCTGGAAGCGGCTGAGGCCTTGGGATACAGCCCCAATATCAGCGCCAGGAATCTATCTTCCAAAAAAAAGCAGAATATCGGATTGGTCATTTCCGGGTTTCTGCAGGAGAATACGGCGCAGGCCCGTAATGATGAATTTGAGTTCTGGCTGATGCACGGCGCCTACCGCTGTGCGAGGGATCTTGATCTTGACGTTGCCATGTACAGTATTGATTCCGAATTTCAGAAGAAAAAAACTTATGAGCAATTTTGTGCAGAGCGGAATCTTTCCGGCACGCTCATGTTCGGCCTGAAAATAACGGACGACTATTTTCATCAGCTGCACGACGCGGAAATTCCATGTGTAACGGTGGATACTTTGGTGCGGGGCAGGAATGTCGGCTGTGTCACAATTGACAATGTGCTTGCATTTCAGGAACTTACCCAATACTTGTTTGATCTGGGACACCGTGAACTGTTGCTGATAACCGGAAGAAAAACTGCCGCTGTCACCATGGAGCGTATGGCCGGAGCTTATGAGGCTTATTTAGCCAACAATTTTGAATTTCGGAAGGAAAACGTGGTTTACTGTGATTTCCGGGAGGACGAAGCATACCGGAAAACCAAGATTTACCTCCAAAAGAAGCAAAAAAACGGGGCGACGGCTTTTCTCTGTATGAGCGATATGATGGCTGTCGGCGTACTGCGGGCCGTGAAGGAGTGCGGATATCGGGTGCCGGAGGATTTCTCCGTCGTGGGCTTTGACGGCATTTTGCTGACCACCTATACGGAACCCAAGCTCACAACCGTGGATCAGCAAATCGAACAAAAGGGATATGAAGGGATGCGGCTTCTGTCCCGGATATTGGAAAGGCCGGAGGAGGCCAGGTGCCTGTATCTGCCTCATGTGCTGAAAGAAAGGCAGAGTACAGGGCAGAAGAATGAGGGGGGAGGCTGAAAGGACGGTTTGCCGGAGCTCCAAGAAAAACGCGTCTGGGCGGAAGGTTTGAAAAATAAAGGTTTGCGTATGCTTGCCGGTACCGTTCAGGAAAACGGAAGGATGTGTGCCGGCCTGAGAAAGGAGGATGGTTAAAAGAATGAAAACATGGAAAATTGCGATTGTCGGCTGCGGTGATATTGCAGAGCATACCTATTTGCCGAATCTTGATCGGAACCAACGGGTCGAGGTGGTGGCCTGCTGTGACCTGAAGCCGGAGAGGGTACGGCTGTTCATGGAAAAGTTCGGGATTCCCCGGGGATATCCCAATATTGATGAACTGTTGGCGCAGTGTGAATTTGATATCGTGATGGATCTGGCCTCGATTCCGGCCCATTATGAGCTGAACAAAAAGGCGCTGGAAGCGGGAAAGCACCTGTACTCTCAAAAGCCGGTAGCGCTCAATGAGGAGCAGGCTGCAGATCTGATTGAGACTGCCCGCAGGAACGGGGTGAAGTTTTCCGCTTCCCCCATCCATATGCTCCGTCCGGATATCAGGCAGGCCAGACAGCTGCTTGCCGACGGGGCGATCGGCAGGCTTCTGTTCATCCGGTCCATGGTGGCTCACGGCGGTCCGGAATATTTCCAGTATAGGGCTAACGATCCCTCCTGGTTTTATGAGCCTGGAGCTGGCGCTCTGTATGATCTGGGGGTGCATGCCCTGCACATGGTGACCGGAATAGCGGGCCCCGCCAAAACAGTGTTCAGCCGGGCGGCCACTGCGCAGCCGGTGCGTACGGTGCGGTCGGGCGCTTTTGACGGCAAGGAAATTCAAGCCGGGAAGCTATTTGACAATTATCTGATTTCCCTGGATTTTGGCAACGGAGTGCTGGGCGATATTGTGACGGGATTCTGCGTCAAGGGAAACGCCGCTCCGGAATTGGAAATTTACGGCGAGCTGGGGTCGATCGTATTCCCGGGCGGAGGGGCTCCTTTGAAGGTGTATCTGGACGACCCGGAGAAAAAAATTCGGGGTTGGATGAAGCCGGAACCTCAAACACGGCCTGCAGAGGAATTTTTCCAGGCGTCCTGTATCGGAGACCTGGTGCGGGCAATCGAACAGGAGGAGCCTGTGGGACTGCCGCCGGAGCAGGCCAGACATGTGATAGAAATCATGTGCCGTGTGGAGGAAAGCGCACGGGATGGAGAGACAAAAGAGCTGAAGACTGCTTTTTGACATTGAGCCGAAAGGAAGATGCCTTTTATGAAAACCTATCGAATCGCCGCCATAGGCTTCGCTCATTCCCATATGCGGGCAAATTTGGAAGCGTTCGCCTCCTGTGGGGAAAGAGTGGAATTTGTGGCTGCGGCGGATGTGCCTCCGAGAATCCCATCCCTCAGTGTCGAGCCTGACACCAGGAGATGCGAACTGGATCGGGCGGTTGAACAGTACGGATTCCGGAAATATGAGGATTACAGACAGCTGCTGGAGGAGAATGAGATCGACATTGCCCTGGTCTGCTGCGAGAACGCCTATCATCCTGTGGTGATGGAAACAATTTTGCGCCGGGGGATCCACGTTGTGGTGGAAAAACCTCTGGCGGCTACGATGCAGGGGGCCATGCGGATTGCCCGCGCCGCCAGAGAAAGCGGAGCGAAGGTTTTTACCAATTGGCCGGTGGCCTGGAGTTCTGCCGTCCGGCAGGCGAAGGAGCTGTGCGACGCAGGGGAGATCGGCAGGCTTTTCAAATTTACTTTCCGCAACTCGGATTCCTTGGGTCCCCTTTCCTACGGCCAGCAGATTACGGAGCTGGAAAAGGGCAGGGAATGGTGGCACCAGGCCGACGTGGGCGGCGGCGCGTTGTTGGATTACTGCTGCTATGGAGCGTGTATGGCGCCCTGGTTTCTGAATTCTGAACCGGTATCTGCCTATGGGCTGAAGGCGAATTTTGATTCCCCCTATGCCTCTGCGGAAGATTATGCAGAGATAACCGTTCGTTTTCCCCGGGGAGTGGCCATTTTGGAAGGCTCCTGGACTACGGTAAATACGGGGATTCCCAACGGACCGATTCTCTACGGCACAGAGGGAACAATGGTGGTGAATCAAAGCGGCGCTATTGAGATATATTGTACGCGGCATGCCGAAGCGCCGGATCGGGTGATCGAACCTATGTCGCTGCCGGATGGCCGGGACAATTTGGGCAGAGAGGTGCTTCACCATTTGGATACAGGCGAAGAATTGTTCCAGCTTTTGGAACTGAAAACCAACCTCTCCGCGATTTCCATCCTGGATGCGGGTTCCCGTTCGGCAGAGTCAGGCAAAATGGAACTTGCCAACGACGCCGTGTGGACGGTGGGAACCGACCCGTTCCTGTAACGTTGTGACCGGCTCCGGATGGGGAGAAATTCCTTTCGGAGAACAGATAAAAAATATGTTAGGAGGAAAACATCATGAAAAAACTGTTGGCACTGGTGATGGCTGCCGCTTTGGTATTCAGTATGGCGGCCTGCGCCGGAAACAACACAAGCTCTGGCAGTAAGGAGAGCAGCAAGACTGAAAGCAAAACGGAAAGCAAAACCGAGAGCAAGACTGAGGAGTCGAAAACTTCCGAAGGCGGAGACAGCGGCAAGCTGGTAGAGATCAATCTACCCACCTTCAAGGCCGGTGAAAACGTAGGCGCCGTGTTCTTCCTGCCTCAGGTAGAGCGCTTCAACAAAATGTACGAGGGCAAGTATAAGATCAATATCGAAGAGGTGCCTCAGGCTTCCTATTCAGAAAAGATCAAGCAGCTGGCCCAGCAGAAAAAGATGCCGGTGCTGATGCACACGGGCGTGGACAACGAGTGGTTCAAAAAGGTTGCCATTCCCAACGGCTTTGCCTATGATTTGACCGACTGGTACAATAACACCCCCACAAAGAAGTTCTTTATTCAGGATTCTGTGGAATACAGCACCCGCGACGGCAAGCTCGTCACTGCCCCCGCAGCGGTAACCCGCCCCATGGGCCTGTTCTACAATTCTGATCTGTACAAGCCGGAGAAGGCCGTTCACGACATGACGGTAGATGAATTTATCGCTTCCCTGGGCGACAGCAAAATTGCGTTCCAGACCGCCGACAACGCATGGTGTTCCATGCTTTTCCTCTCCGACCTGGTGGCCAACGAAGAGGGCGGTATTGAGATTTTGAAGAACAATGTGGACGACAAGACCTCCGATTTCAACCAGCCCGCCATTGTCAACGCGGTGACCAAGCTGCAGAAGATCCTGCAGGAGAATGCCTCTGCAAACTCTGTGGGCGCAGCCTATGCCGACGCTGCCAACAACTTCATGAGCGAGGGCTCTGTAGTGATTTTGAACGGTCCTTGGATGTCCGCGGATTTCGCCCCGGATTCCAGCGACAAGTGGAGCAACAATTTTGACGGCGCCAATGTGCATGCTGATCTTCTGCCCGGAAATATCGGCCTGGCCAACACCAGAGGCTGGGGCGAGTGGTGGGTTTCCGCCTATGCGACCGACGAGGAGATTGAGCTTGCCAAGGCATGGCTTGATTTTGTGAACAGCCAGGAAGAGCTGGAAGCCTACATGCTGGCCGAGGGCGGTTCCTGCCCGAACATGGAATACAGTGAAAACTTCCTTGCCAAACAGGGAGAGACCCAGGTTTTGGCCGATCTGTCTGCAGCCATCAACGACAAGACACAATTTACGCCTTCCATCCTGGATATCATGCCTACCTCCGTCGGTGAGACAGAAGTTGGAAAGATGCTGCCCCAGCTGATCGACGGTACCCTGACACCCGAACAGTTCTGCGAACAGCTTTCTGCCAAGGCCGCCGACGCTCTGGCATAAAAGAAAAGGACTGTCCGCTTCGGCAGAGTCTGAAAACAGAGAGACGGGGCGGCGGACACATCGCAAGGATGGCCGCCGCCCTTTTTTTCTTCGAACTGCAGGAGAGCTCCACCCGCCGTGTTTAACGTCGGAGAGGGGAGACATAAGTTTTTTTCGACCCATTGAGAAGGGCCGGAAAAGGAGGGAATGTCCATGAGCAAAATTAAAATGCCCGACAAGGGGAAAAGAGTCCGGGCATCAAAGCTGGAGCGGCGGGACTACAAGTGGATTTATCTGTTCCTGCTGCCATCGGTTGTCATGTTTCTGATGTTCTATTTTGTCCCAATACTTACCATGTTCTTTACATCCTTTACCAAGTGGGACGGATTCAACGCCCCTGTATTCAACGGCCTCGACAACTATACCAGGCTCTTTTCAAACCCGGCATTCGTTATCTCTGTGCGCAACTTGATCGCCTGGTCGCTGATTGGAATTTTCCTGCACGTGGGATTCGGCGTATTGGTGGCCCTTATCCTGTACCATAAACCCAGAGGCTGGAAATTCACCCGTGCGGTGTTTATGATCCCCAACGTCATTTCCGCGGCGGCATGGGCCTTGATCTACAAATTCATCTTTAACAATGAGATGGGCGTGCTCAATAACTTGATCCGCATGATCAGCCCGGATTTTAACGTGCAGTGGTTCTACACTTCGCCCTATGCTTTCTGGGCCATCACCTTTACCTGGCTGTTCTATGCCGTCATTGTCACCCTGGTGGTTTTGGGAGATTTGATGGCCATTCCTGAAGAGCTCAACGAGGCTGCGCGCATCGACGGTGCAAATCAGTGGCAGATTACCACACGGATTCACCTGCCGCTGTGCCGCAACGCCATCGGCACCAGTATTATCTGTACGGTGACCTCCCGTGTGGCTATGTATGAAGCCATTCAGCTTACCACGGCAGGCGGCCCTGGAGATGATACCATGAACACGCCGCTGATCCTGGTAAAAGCCATTATGGATATGAATAACGGTTATGCCAATGCGGCCGGCGTAGTCATGTTCCTGATCGGCGTCATCATCATGGTCATCATCAATAAGGTGATGAAAATGAATGAACCGGTCTATTGAGAAGGAGGGAAAATACATGGCTGGTCTGAAAAAATTTGTGACGAGGTTCTTCATGTACCTTGTCTTGGTGTTTACCGTCGTCGTGTCGGTATTTCCGATTCTGTGGGTGATTATCTCCTCCTTTAAAACCAATGCCCAGATTCTGAGCAGTCCTTTTACGCTGCCGACCTCCATCAGCTTTGACGCCTATGCCTATCTGTTTACCAAATATAACTTTCTGGGCTATGCGCTCAACTCCCTGATCGTTTCGGTGGTATCCACTTTTGTGTCCCTTCTGTTCTACGCTATGGGGGCTTATGTGATTGCCAAGTTTAATTTCCCCGGCAAAAACCTGTTTTACGTCCTGTTTGCCATGACGCTTCTGGTACCGGGACAATCCAAGGCGCAGCCCATCTTTGCGCTGATCATGAACCTGAACCTCTATGACAACATCTGGGGCCTCACGCTGGTGTATCTGTCAGGAGGCATGGCCATGAGCATGTTTATCCTCAAGGCGGCGTTTATGTCGGTGCCGAAATCTTTGGATGAGGCCGCTGAACTGGAAGGCGCGGGGTTCTTCCGGCGTTTCTGGAGCATCAACCTTCCGCTGACCAAGAGCGGGCTTTCTACCGCGGGGATCCTGATGTTCCTGGGGAACTGGAACGAATATTTCTATGCGTCCCTGTTGACGTCCAGCGATAAGAACAGAACGCTGCCCATTGCCCTGCAGTTCTTCAATGAGGCATTTTCCTACGACTACACAAAGCTTTTTGCGGCCCTGACCGTGGTGGTTCTTCCGGGCATTATCCTCTATGCCTGCGCCCAGGAGCAGGTGCAGGCCAGTGTGGCTGCATCCGGTGTAAAAGGCTGAATATATTTTAACATACTGAAACTGCATTGTGGCCTCCCGGTGGGAATGCGTCTGAGTTCCAAGCCGTACGGCGCGGAAACCGCCGCTCCTGCCGAGGGGGCTTTTTCATGGAAAATAGAGGAGAAAAGGATATGAATTACTTACAATATAATGCCGGAACGGGAAGCAAAGAAAACTGGGTGGTCAGGGAAGCCGTATTCGATCCCCGGTACCTTGGAAAATGCGAATCGATTTTCTGCCTGGGAAACGGGTACCTCAATGTGAGGTCCGCCCTGGAAGAACGATATGTGGGAGAAACCAGGGACCTGCTGGTGACGGGCACCTTCAACCGGGCCGACGAAACTGAGGTCACGGAGCTGCCGAACCTGCCTGATATCACCAATGTGGATATTCTGCTGGACGGGAAGCGGTTCCGTATGGATGCGGGAACGCTGCAGGAATACCGCAGGGAGTTGGATCTGCAGACCGGGGAATTGAGCCGGCATGTGGTGTGGGCTTCCCCGGAGGGGAACCGGGTGAAACTGGATTTTTTCCGGTTTGTATCCAAGGAAAACGAGCATCTGATTGGGGGAAAGCTGGAAATCACCCCGCTGTCTCAGGAAGTAAAAATCGGAATTCACAGCGGGATTGACGGACGTGTCACCAATTCGGGCGCCCAGCATTTTCTGGAAGGCAGCAAACGGGTCTATGAGGGCGAATACCTGGAGATGGTATCGAGGACAAACCAGTCCGGTGTGACGGCGGCAGTGCATACCACTCACAGGGTTTTCCTGAACGGCAAGGCTCAGACAGTGCCTGCCCTTCCTGTGATCAGCAGGCGGACAATTGAAAATCAGATGGAGATTGTGGTCCCGGCAGGTGAGACACTGGTGGTGGAGAAGCTCTCCTGTGTCCATACCAGCAGAGATCTGGCCTACGAAAAGCTTTCTTCTGAGGAGGCGGCGAAACGCACTGCCGCGGACGGCCTCTCAGTTCTCCGTACTGCCAGACAGGAAGGGTATGACAGGCTCTTCGAAAAGAGCAGGGAGGCCTGGAGACTTTATTGGGAACCAAGGGATGTCAAAATCACCTGTGAAAACGGTTTTGACCAGTTGGCCCTGCGTTTCGCACTGTACCATTTGGCTATTATGGCTAAGACGGACGACAGCAGGGTTGGAATCGGTGCAAAAGGAATGAGCGGAGAAGGCTATAAGGGCCACTCCTTCTGGGATACGGAGATTTTCATCCTGCCCTACTTTATGTTTACAGACCCCGGCGCTGCTAAAACTCTGCTGGAATACCGGTACCATACCCTGGGCGGGGCCTATGCAAAGGCAAAGGAATATGGCTTTCTGGGCGCCATGTACCCCTGGGAATCCGCTTGGGCGGACGATGGCGAGGTGACTCCCAAGCTGGGAGGCGCAGACGTGGTGACGGGCAAGCCCATTCCTATCCTGACCGGAGAGCTGGAACAGCATGTGTCGGCTGATATTGCCTATACGGTGTGGCAGTACTGGCTCATGACGGGGGACCGGGAGTTTATGGAGCGCTGCGGCGTGGAGATCATCACCCAGACAGGTCGTTTTTGGGCAAGCCGCCTGGAGTGGAATCCGGAAAAGAAACAATTTGAAATCAACGACGTTATTGGCCCGGATGAATATAAGGAGCATGTCAATAACAACGCCTATACCAATTATATGGCTCATTATAATATGGAATTGGCGCTGAAGCTGATCCGGGAGCTGCGGGAGCAGGAACCGGTATTCTATACTGGACTGTGCGCCAGGCTGCCGCTGGAGGAGACAGAACGGGAAATTTCTGAAAAGCTGGATCTGATCTATCTTCCTCAGCCGGATGACCGGGGGTTGATTCCGCAATTCGACGGGTATTTCGGACTGCGGGAAATCGATCTGACTCCCTATAAGGACAGGGAAACCGTAGGGACAATTTATAACGATTACAATGCGGAACAGATCAACGGCATCATGGTGCTGAAACAGGCTGATTTGCTGGTGCTGTTCTATCTTCTGGACGACTTGTTCCCCGCTGAGCTCAAAGAAAAAAACTATATGTTCTATGAGGCGCACACCCTGCACGATTCCTCTTTGAGCAAATCCACGCACTGTGTCTTGGCCTGCGACCTTGGCCTTTCGGAGCAGGCTTACCGGTTTTACCAGGGCGCCTGCCTGACCGATCTGGGGCAGAAGATGCTCTCTTCCGATATGGGAATCCACAGTGCGGCCATGGGCGGAATCTGGCAAAATGTGGTGCTGGGGTTCGGCGGTGTGAGACTGGTCGGCGGGAAGCTGCAGATTTCCCCCTGTCTGCCTGAAGGCTGGAGCAGGCTGGAATTCCCGCTGGTGTTCCGTGGTACGCCTCTGCGGGTGGCGGCGGAGCGGAACAGGGTAGTCGTGGAAAACAGAGGAACCGTGCCCGTCGCCCTGCGGTTGTGCGGAAAAGAGCTGGAGCTAGCGGCTGGAAGCAGGTACGAGGTGGGGCTCTGATGCTGCCCTATCGGGAGGACTTGTCTCACAGTCTGGAAGAGAACGGCTTTACCGCTTTTATCAATTACAAAGAAGGTCGGGGACAAATGGCTCCCTCCCACTGGCATGAATTCTATGAGCTGCTCTACCTGTTCGACGGCAGAAGTATGCAGACGGTGAATGAAAAACAGTTTTTCATGGAATCCGGAGAAGTTCTGCTGATCGCTCCGGGTGACCTGCATACCACGGTATCCGCTGCCGATGCCTGCTTCATCGGAGTGGTTCAGTTCTCTCTGCCGGAGAAGCTTCCCGGCAGGCTGTTGACCCCTCAGCCGGGAGATCGGGAGCAGGCAAGGATTTTTACAGTAATCAACCGGGAAGTCACCCTGCAAAATCCAGGATATCAGATGATTGTCCAGGGCTTGATTCGTCAGGTCCTGGGATTTCTGGAGCGGGATGGAAAAACGCTGTCTACCGGACGGGACGTCCGGGCGGAGGAGGCTCTTCGCATTGTGGGGTATATCCGCTCTCATTTGGGAGATACCCTGACTCTGGCGGGCACGGCAGCCTTTGCAGGGTATTCTCCGGCATATTTCTCCAAATACTTTAAACGCCTGATGGGGCTTTCTTTCAAGACCTATACGGACAGGGAAAGGATTTGGGCGGCCAAGGACATGCTCTTGGAGGGAAAAACGGTGACGGAAGCAGCCGCGCTTCTGCAATACGACTCCCCTTCTTCCTTCTGCCGCGCTTTCCGCCGGATTGCGGGATACTCTCCCTCTGCGCTCAGCGAGCTGGCAAAGGACAAAATTTGAACAGGATCCGGTAAAATTTGCGCTTTAGGATTGCCTTCCCAAACGTTATACTTTAGAAAATATGAAATACAGCGGGAGGGGATCCGGCGATTCAGACCGGGTTTCCTTCGAAAGGGAAAGGCGGTCAGCCCGTATGAATGCAGTCCATCGCGAGCCGGATTTCGAAAACATCCTGAAGGTGCTGCGCTGTGAAAAGCCCAGCCGTCCTACACTATTTGAGTTTTTTATGAACGATGTGGTTTACCGGGAGGCGGCGGGAGAGCCGCCCGCAGAACGTACGCCGCTGAACACGGTCCGTTATCTTGCGAAAGCGTATGCAGCCTGCGGCTATGACTACGTTAACGCCCAGGGATGCACGCTTTCGTTTAATCCTAAAATCCAGGAAAGAAAAAACACGGTCTCCCTCAATGGCCGCGTTTGCATTGCCGATTGGGAATCTTTTGAACGGTTTCAGTGGCCGGATCCTGCCTCTTTTGATTTTTCTGTCCTGAAGGAGGCAGCCCCTTTTCTGCCGGGGAATATGAAGATCATGCTGTCAGGTCCCGGCGGCGTTCTGGAAAATGTAATCGACCTTGTGGGGTATGATAATCTCTGCTATTTAATCTTTGATGAACCGGAGCTGGTAGCGGCTGTCTTTGAAAAGGTGGGTTCCATTTTGGCCGCTTATTATGAACAGGGCGCACAGTATGATTCGGTGGGGATCATCATGTCAAACGACGATTGGGGCTTCAATACCCAAACCATGCTTTCTCCGGAAGATCTTAGAAAATATGTGTTCCCCTGGCACAAGAAGATTGTAGAGAGCGCCCACAAGAACGGAAAACCGGCTGTGCTCCATTCCTGCGGCAATCCTGAGGAGATCATGGAGGATATCATCTGTGATATGAAGTTCGACGGAAAGCATTCCTATGAAGATAATATTATTTCCGTAGAAGAGGCCTACCGGAGATGGGGCGGCAGAATTGCCATTCTGGGAGGCATCGACGTGGATTTCCTGATCCGCTCAGAGTGCGGCGTCATTACGGAACGCTGCAGAAAGATGCTGGAGCTGGCCCAGGAGAAGGGCGGCTATGCGCTGGGCTCCGGAAATAGTATCCCAGAGTATATCCCCAATGAAAAGTACTTTGCCATGACTGCTGCCGTGGCAGATAGTTGATTAGATGGAAAGAGAGACGGTGCCGGCTTCCCTGAGGAAACTGGCACCGTCTCTCTTTTTGTTTTTATAAAAAAATGGAAAACGGCGGCGGTTTCGTTCCGCCGCCGTTCCTTTGTTAGGGATCAATCGTCCAGCGTAAACTCCTCCGCCGTGCCGGAAAGGCCCAGAGAACGCAGGGGCTTCGGCCTCTCGCAATGAGAGGTGAGCTCGTAGATCTTTCCAGTATCGCCGCTGCGCCAGATTCCGTGCATCACTTCAAACGCATGGAATCCCAGGTCCATATGGGCCCTGGGCCTGCGGCCGTTGCGCAGGGCATAGGCCATGTCCGCTATCCCCACACCGCGGGAATCCTCCCGGAAGGGATGGGTGATGGGCAGGGTGCATTCTGTGGGGAAGAAGGCGCTCATTCCGGAAGGGGCCTCCTGGAAGGGCTCGATGGGGGCCGCTCCAGACCGGATCACCTTCACGGATCCGCCGAAGAAGTTAGGGTCGTTGAGTACCAGGATTCCCTGGGTGCCCATAATCTGGAATACAAAACGCGGAACGGAATCCGAGGTGATCATCAAGGTGCCGTGAACGCCGTTTTCAAATTCCAGCGCGCCCGCGATGGAGGTGGGGGTCTCCACATGTACCGGTTCTTTATAATTGGGATGCCTGGGGTTGCGATAAATGCGGTCCGGATACATAGTCTTACAGAAACCGCCCACACGCTTGACTGATCCCAGCAGATTGATGATGTTGTGCAGGTAGTACCCGCCAAAGTCATAGGGAATGCCGCCGCCCGGATGGAGTACAAACATGAAATGATCGGGATCGATATCGCTCATTTCACCGTCAAACTGGTAGTTGGAAGAATAGCAGCAGACCATGGCTACCGGTGTTCCGATCAAACCGTCGTCCAACGCCTTTCTGGCCGTTTGCCAGCTGCCGCCCAGGAATGTATCCGGAGCAATGGTATACTGTACCCCTTTTTCCTTGGCGAGAGCATAAAGCTCTTTTCCCTCTTCCAGAGTGACTGCCATCATTTTCTCACAGTAAACATTTTTCCCTGCGAGAATAGCAGCTTTTGAAACCTCATAGTGGGATTCGGGACAGGTCAGGTTCACTACAATTTCTATTTCAGGATCCTGATAAATCTCCTCATTGGTCATCACCTTAAGGCTGTATTTATCAGCTAAAGCCTGGGCGCGCTCCGGAATGCGGTCCGCGCAGGCGACCAGGTCGATAATATGGAATTTCTCCATCAGGTTTGGCGCATAGATGCGGTTACAGATAGTGCCGCAGCCGATGATGGCAGTTTTCACTTTTTTCATCTGTGGCATGGGAAATTGGCCTCCTTTATTGATGTTGCGTTCAAGATAAAGCGGTTCGGATAGAGGAAGAGGACCCTTTCTGTGGGTCCTCCTCTGAAAACCGCGGCTGCACGTGAGACAGCCGGTGGGTACAGCATGCTTACAGGCCGAACTTCACCATGTTGTCGAAGCTGGTCTTCAGGCAGTCGAAAGGATCACGGGGGCAGACATCCTGCTCTACAATGACTGCCTCTACGCCCACTTCGCGGCAGGCTTCGATAATGGCGGGCCAGTTCAGGTTGCCCTCGCCGACTTCGGCAAAGTCCTTGCAGACCTGCTCGATGGGATCGGCTCCGCCGACAATTTTGTAATCCTTGAAATGGACGACGGACATCCTGCCCTTGGCCTTGCGGATGTAATCCGGAGGATTCTTGCCGCCGGACTGCAGCCAGTGGGTATCCAGGCAGTACCAGAATACTTCGGGGTCTGTGGCATCGAAAAGCACGTCAAAGCCATTTTCACCGCCGCCCAGGGAGAAAAATTCCAGGGCATGAGGATGATAGATGAGCTTTACGCCTTCTTTTTTCATTTCAGCGCCGATTTTATTGATGCCCTCCGCATACTGAAGATAGCCCTCGCGGCTTTCCCGCAGCGGGATGGGAAGCGTGCCTACGGAGATCAGGTCCGTCTCGTAAAAATGGGCCAGCTCAATAGCTTTCTTGATAGCTTCGGGATCTTTCACCATCTCTTCGTAATTGCCGCCGACGGATTCCTGCTTGAGACCCAGGTCTTTCAAAAAGGCCTTGTGCTCCGCCTCGCTCATATGGTATCCGAAAGTCTGCACGCTGTCATAGCCGATTTCGCTGATCTTTTTCAGAGAGCTTTCATATCCCTCCGGCGTTTTGATAAAATCACGTACGGTATACACCTGTACGCCCTTTCTGATTTTCATAGGAAACACTCCTTTAATCCAATATGGAAAGCTTTAAAACCCTTGAGATTATTCGACAAAGCCGGTTTCTTTCATGTTGAGGTAGGCGGCCCGCAGGGTTTCCGCCTCGGTCAGATTGAACTGGAAGTCCTGCTCTACAATGGCGTAATCCATGCCTGCAGCCTGAGCGGCCTCGAGGCAGCCCTTCAGGTCGAGAGCGCCTGTGCCGGGGGTGGTGAAACGAGGCATGCTGGTCACTCTGCCGTCAGGCTCGTGACGCTCTACCGGAGGTCCGGCCACAAAATCCTTAATATGTACAGCGGTCATGCGGTCTCCCAGACCCTTCATAAAGTTGATGGGATCATAGTCGGCGTAGGTGACCCAGCCGCAATCCACTTCAAACTTCAGGTACTGGGTGTTGGCGGCCATCAGGTAGATCACCGGAACGCCGTTGAGCTTCTGCAAAAATTCAGCGTCATGATTGTGGAAAGAGAGAACGATGCCCTCTTTTCCCAGTTCCTCTGCAGCCTTGTCGAACTGTTCGCACTCCTTCATAAGCTCGTCGTAGGAGGGCGGGTCGTTCCGCATGCCGAAACGGTAGGCTCCCGCACAGCCGGCATAGCAGGCGGCGCGCTTAACGCCGGTTTTCTTGGCGCGGTCGATCACGTCGGCCACAGCGGGCGGATCCCAGATGTTGTAGCCAACGGCCAGAGGCTGCATACCGAAAGAATTGACGCGCTTCAGGTTTTCGGCAGGGTCTCCCTCCCGCAGCAGGACGTCGGCGCCCTCAAAAGCGCTGTAGCCCAGCTTGGCGTAGGATTCCAGCACCTCGTAGGGGTCCTGTTCTTTCGGCAGAAAGCCGATCATGGCTGCTTTCATTTTGTTCATGGTTCATGTTCCTCCCTTTATCATTGTTTGATCGGTTATTTTAATCCGGACTTTCCGGAACGATCGCTCTTGTCGTTTTTCCCTCTTTGTGGTATCCTTGCTAGTAAATAGGTAAAAGCAGTTTACGTTAGGTCGGTGCAAGGGGGGAAAAATACCATTGGATTCCATCGTCATGTGCGGATATTCCGTCCACCGGCAGTGCGATTTTCCAGAAGAAATCGGCGGCAACCGGCACTACTTGATCCGGCTGCAGTCTCACGGAGAATGCGGAGCTCGGCTCAACGACGGGGAACAGTTTACACTGTGCAAGGGAGACCTGCTGACGCTGGCTCCCGGGGATAAACTGAAACTGAGAAAAGACAAACTTTCAGATGACCCTGCTGATGTCAGCGGAGATTATTACCTCATCTGCCGCGGGGAATGGGTGACCGACTGGTACCGGGAAATTGGTGAAAGAAAACTTACCCGGGTGCCGCCCAACGAATCTCTTTTGGAATTGTGGCGGCTGCTGATCCGGGAGACGAGACGGGTGCCGGAGGCGGGGGATGAAGAATACCTGGAATCCCTGCTGCGGACCTTTTGCCTTTCCGTCAAGCGGCTTCTTAACCAGGGGCAGAAGGGCGAATCGGATTTCATCGTGTTCCGCATGCGCCGCTTTATTGAGGATCATGCGGTGGAAAAGCTGCGGGTGGCCGACGTGGCTGAGCATGTATCCCTCAGCGAATCCCGAGCCATCCATCTGTTCAAAGAGATCACAGGCCGCAGCATTGTGGATTACCTGATGGAGGTACGCCTGAACTTTGCCATAGAACAGATGAAATATACGGGTTCCACCTTGGAAGAGATTGCAGAAAACTCAGGCTTTGGTACATATTCCTATTTTCATCGGGTTTTCCGGCGGCTGAAGGGGATGTCTCCCGGAAAATTCCGGCAAAAATATCGAGAGGATGTCGATTGGCAGGAATAGCCAAAATAATCGGACACGCCTATTTCAAATTATAAAGTTTTTTCTGCAGACTACCATACACGATTTTGGAAAAACAGGAACAATTCTGCTATGAATTTCCATTGGCGGCAACGCCGCCGATGGGCTGAAGGAGAACGTTCTCCTTCAGCTTTCTGTGCTGTAAAGCAGCACAGAAAAGTAGGACTGTTAGGTAGAGGGAGGATGTATTGTGATACGTTTATTGATTGTGGATGACGAATCTGCTACCCGGAATGGTTTGTTGCGCTATATGGACTGGAAGGGCCTCGGAGTGGATATGATTCAGACCGCAGAGAGCGGTCAGGAGGCGCTGGCTATGTGTGAGGATTTTCAGCCGGATCTGGTGCTTTCCGACATCCGTATGCGCGGTATGAATGGGGTTGAAATGTGTACGATCCTGCATGAAAAATATCCGGAATGCCGTATTATCTTTATCAGCGGATATTCCGACAAGGAATATTTGAAAGCCGCCATTGAACTGGGAGCGGTAAATTACGTGGAGAAACCGGTGGATACGGAGGAATTGAAGAGGGCGGTGCAAAAGGCGATGGCGTCTATTCTGGAGACCCGGCGCCATCGCAACGAGGGGGAACGGCTTTCCAAAAGCGAAGCATATCTTCGAAGAGAGGCATTTTTTTCTCTCCTCCGCGGCAGGGAACCTGGAGAATCCTCAGAACAGAACCTGGAGGAGAGCGGGCTTTTCCGGGAAGGTTACCCGTTGATGCGTATCTGTATTCTGCGGCTCTCGCCGGCAGTCACCAATCTGTCGAGGTTTCGAAGCGCACTGTGGGAAACGGCTGGGATACGGGCGTTTACAGAGAGGGACTGCTCCGTTTATGGGGAGTTCTGGGATAACCGGCGGCTGATCTTGCTGCTGTGCGGCACGGAGGAGGCTGTGGGCAACGGCAGCTGTCTCCTGAAAGCGATTTCCCGGGCAGCGACAGGACTGGTGGACGGTGTGCGGCTGTTCTTCGCCCTGGGGGAGCCGGTGCGGAATCCACATGGCCTTTCCCATTCCTATCAAAGCGCCCATGAGGCCGAAAAGACGGTTTTTTATCTGGGGTATGGAAAGTCGGCGGAGCGGGGGAGGAAGGACCGGCCCTTGGATCTGGGTGCGGATTACCCGGCGGAATTCCGGCAGGCGCTGAGCATGGGAAGCGAGGAAGCGGCTTCGCAGGTGCTGGACCGTTTGGCCGCCTCATTGCGGGAGGGAGAGGCGGTTGCTTCCGCCTTTGTACAGGGGCTTTATTTCAGTTTGGAGCGGGAACTGGAGGAGGAATCCCTCCGTCTGTTTCCTTACGACCGGTCCGACATGGCAAAAAGGCAGGAAACCGATGCGCAGCATTTGGAGGGACTGGATACGATTGATGATCTGAACGCGTTCCTGCGTGCCCAGGTTCACGAAATATTTGCGTTGAACAGCCGGGACGACAGCAATAGTTCCGTAGTACTGCGGGTAATCCGTCTGATTCAGCAGGAATATGGGGATAAAGATCTATCCGTCAAACAGCTGGCGGAGAACGTCTATTTGACACCCACCTATCTTTCCGGTCTGTTCAAAAGGAAAACCGGAAAGACCATCTGGGAGTACCTGACCTCCGTGCGGATTGAGCGCGCCAAGGAATTGCTGCGGAATCCCCGTTTCAAGCTGTACCATATATCCAAGCAGGTCGGGTATGAGGATGCCAATTATTTCGCCAAGATTTTTAAAAAGCAAACTGGGGTAACACCCTCTGAATACAGGGAGAAAAATCTATTGTGAAAAATCCTGTACGCCTGTTTAAAGATTGGTTTTCACGCCATTCCATGCGCACAAAGCTCGCTGTGACTTTTTCCTGTACCGTAGTGTTGATTTTGCTGCTGCTTATGATACTGCTCAATTACTTCATCACACGAAATTATCGGGAGCAGCTTCTTCATACGGCGGAGAAATCCTGCGACCAGGCCCAGTCGTTTTTGGAAAATTATCTGGAAACCATGATCTATGTTTCGGACCTGATCTATTATAATAATGACCTACAGCAGGCCATGAGCTCTCCTACGTTCAATGGACACCGGAATTTCGGCGTTCAGTACCGGGAGTTTCTGCAGTTAGACAAGGTATTTACTTCGGTGGAAATGGTAGAAACCATTTACCGTTCCAGGGTCTTTATTCCGGATGATATCTTCTATTCCAGCAATCAGCGGCATTTTGCCGGGGTTTCCCAGTTGGAGGGCAGGGTGGATTATGAAGAGTTCCTTCGCAAAAGCCAAACGGAAATGGTGTATTTTACCGAGCCGGAAGAGGTAAAGATACCGGGACAGATCTATACGGTGAATCTGGTATCCCTGCTGCGCACGATCCGGAATACGGACGGTACTGCTACGCCTATCGGCGTAGAGCAGGTGAGCATTCTCACCTCTCAGTTGAGGAGCGTGCTGGAAAAATCGGATATTACCACTACGGGAGCGGTCTATCTGGTCAATGATGCCGGCGCGGTGATCAGCGCTTCCGGCGGAGGCGGCGGACTGCTGAAGACGCTTTCCGAAAATGGAACTTTGCCCCAATACGACAGAAAGGTTAGAAAGTGGACTGCTCAGACGTTGGCTGGAGAAAGCTATCTGATGAATCAGCAGAGGCTGAAGCTGGCGGATTGGACGCTGATTGCTCTGGTTCCGGAAAAGGAAATTAACCGCCAGATGACTCAGATCGGATCCGTTATCCTGGTGCTTTCCCTGTTCGCCGTAGCGGTGGTATGTACGGTGTCTGTTCTTATTGCCCGGTATTATACCCACAGGCTGAAACTGCTGACAGACATGATGCATACGGTGAGGGGCGGAGATCTGAATGTGGGGATGGAAAAGCCCAGTAACGATGAGATCGGCCAGCTATTTCGGAGCTTTTCCCATATGACGGAAGAGCTCAAGGAGCTGATGCAACAGCAGTATAAATCCGGCAAGGCGGTGAAATCTGCCCAGTTGAAGGCGCTGCAGGCTCAGATCAACCCGCACTTTCTCTACAATACGCTGGATTTGATCAATTGGGAGGCGATGGACCATGGCGCGCCTGAAATTGCTGAAATTGCCAAAAGCCTGGCCAGATTTTACCGTATCAGCCTGAACCGCGGGCAGCAGGTGGTGACGATTGAGCAGGAACTGAGGCATGTAGAAGCCTATGTCAAGATTCAAAATCACCATTTTGACGGAGCCATCAGCCTGAAAACAGATGTGCCGGAGGAATTGCTGCCTCTTGGGTGCATCAATATCATCCTTCAGCCTCTGGTGGAAAATTCCATCATGCACGGTATTGCGGAGATTCCCTATATCCAGGAATGCAATGTATCGATCTCAGCCCTGCGGGAGGAAGGGGACGTGGTATTTACTGTGGAGGACGACGGTATGGGGATGACGGAAGATCAGCTGAAAGCTTTGCTTTGCGCCGATTCCTCCGACTCTCACGGTTACGGGGTGAAAAATATTGATTCCCGTTTGAAACTCTCCTATGGGGACGCCTACGGGCTGACCTACCGCAGCGTGGTGGGTCACGGCACGGCGGTCACCATCCGTATTCCTGCCATGACGCCGGAGGAGATGGAGCGGCACGTCCAGTGATCGCCTGTACATGGTCGTGGGAGGCGTAGAACCGGTTCTGAAAGCCTGGTGGGGATTTTGGCTTTTGGGAGTTTTTTACGCTAGAGGTTTTGCCTTCCGGCAGCATTCAAAGGCTGCCGGAAGGCTTTTTTGCTACAATAGCAAGCACGGCTGACAAACGATACTGCTGTGCAGAGAAACAGGTCCCTGGGTTTTCTATGTGTAATGTGCATAAGTTTTTCCTGTAAATCGTACTTTTCTGGTCTTACATTATTAACGTGTGATAAGTAAAATGAGGGCATGCAAAAAAAGAGCCGGACGGTCGCCGCCTGGTTCCGCCGGTCAGAATGTCCGGCACTCTTTTGGGGCTTTGCGGTCTTCCCTCGGGGACGGCCGAAAGATAAAGGCCAGAAATTGGGAGGAATTGTAATGAAAAGAACCATCAGGCTCACGGCACTGTTGCTTGTGGCCGCACTTCTGGTATGCGCATGCACGGCCTGCGGAACAGGGAAGGGGAAAGCGTCCTCAGAGGACACGCCCTCTTCTGGCGCCGCGTCTTCCGAGGCAGCGGGGGAGGACATCTCCAAAAAAGTGGAGCTCTCCATGTATGTGGTCAGCGACCGGCCCGTGGTTCAGGACCAGGTGGAGGAAAACTACAACAAAGTGTTTGAGGAAAAGCTCAACTGTACCCTCAAGGTAAACTGGATCGGTTGGGCGGAGTACAAGAACAAGTATCCTCTGCTGTTTTCTTCCGGCGAGGTGTTTGACATGGCTTACACCTCCACTTGGCTGAATTTTTCACCGTTGGCCAGAAAGGGAGCCTTCAAGGAACTCGATGAGCTTTGGCCCAAATACGCGCCGAAGAACTATGAACGCCAATCAGAAATGGCGCTGCGTCAGTCCAAGGTCAATGGCCACAGCTACTGCATACCCACCCTGCTGGGAACCTATTCTGCATCCGGCCCTACCTATCGCACTGATATTCTGGAAGGGACGGACTGGGACGGAAAGATGGAAACGATTGCTGATTATGAGGAGTTTCTGGAGTATGCCAAAGAGGCTGCTCCCGAGATGGAACCCTATAATGTCTATCAGTCCGGCTCCGATATGGATGAGGTTTATATGAAGAGCAAAGGCCTGTACGGTCTTACCGGAGGATTTTTGTGGCTGGACCCCAGCGAGGAAAAACCGCAGGTGTTCACCTATTACGAGTATGGGGATACGCCGGAATTCCTCACAATGATGAGCCGCTGGAATGAAAAGGGCTTCTTTTCCAAATCTGCTCTGTCCGATACGGATTCGCAGAAATTCCGAGGCGGTAAGGCGGCCTCCCGCATCACAAACCTGGATGCTTATCCAGACGAATACATCCGTCATCCGGAATGGGGCGTCAAGTATGCCAACCTGGTTTCCGACGTGTCGAACCTGCCCTTTACGCAGGACGCCATGGCGATTGCCTCTACCAGCAAAAACCCGGAAAGGGCCCTGATGCTGTACGATCTAATCACCAGCGACCAAGAGGTGTTTAACGCTTTCTATTACGGTGTGGAAGGTGTAAACTATAAGATCATTGACGGCCAGATCGAGAACCTGGCGCCGGACGATTTTGTGTATTCCGCCTGCTGGTCCGCCCGCACCCCGGAATTTGATATGGATGACTATGGATCCCCGGCGGATCTGCCTGACATCCGGGCTTCCTTTGACAGTCATATTGAGGAGATGAAGGGGGAGGGATCACAAAAATATACCGGCTTTGTCATGGACACCGCCGCTATTGAAACGGAATTTGCTGCCTGCCAGAACGTGCATCAACAGTACTGGTGGCCTCTGGAACTGGCTTACACCGACGCGGAATCCGGCCTGCAGGAATATGAAGAAAAGATGGAGGTTGCCGGTATCGAAAGGATACGGGAGGAAGTACAGCGCCAGTTGGACGAGTACCTGGATTCGCTGAAAGAGAAATAATAACAGTGTCCTGGGGAGCACAGGGAGAATTCTTCTGTGCTCCTTTTCTATCGATAAAAGGAGAGTGTTCCAGGACAAAATGTATCAAAATTGAAATAATTCACTTTTAAAAAGGAGCCATTCTAAACAAAATCATAATAAAATCCTTGAAATCATAGTTTTGTCCCGTTTCAATTACGAGGGGGAGTATAGTACAATATTATAAACCAAATAAACAGAGAAAGCTTCTGGGTATTATTTGTTTTTGTTCAAATGACACAAGGGGGAAAGCACATGAAAAAGCACGGTTTCGTGTATGAGTTCAAAAAGAACAAGGCTTTGTTCTTTATGGTAGCGCCCACAGTACTGTTGGTACTGGTGATGTCTTACCTGCCAATGTCGGGCCTGGTTCTAGCCTTCAAGAACTACAGGTTTGACCTGGGTGTGTTCGGCAGCGAGTGGAATGGATTGGAAAACTTCCGGTACCTGTTCCAATCCGGCGCCGGCTGGCTGATCACCCGCAACACGATTTTGTACAATCTTCTGAACCTGATCACATCCCAAGGTTTGGCAATTGTTGTGGCCGTGATCATTTCAGAGCTCACCGGCAGGATTTTCAAAAAGATTACCCAGTCGGTTATCTTCCTGCCTTACTTCATTTCCTGGGTTATCGTCGGCACCTTTGTGTTCAACATCTTTAACTATGAGACCGGCGTACTGAACAACATCATCACCGCTTTTGGCGGAGAGAAGGTCAATGTCTATTCTATGCCCGGGGTTTGGCCCTGGATCATCTGTATCTTCAACGCCTGGAAATGGGTGGGATACAACTCCATCATTTACATAGCGGCCATCACCAGCATTGATGCCGAGTGCTATGAGGCTGCGGATATCGACGGCGCCAATGTGTTCCAGAAAATCTGGTATATCACATTTCCGTCCATCCGGCCCACCATCATCACGATGCTGCTGCTTCAGGTTGGACGTATTCTGCGGGGCGACTTCGAGATGTTCTATCAAATCGTTGGCAACAACGGTCAGCTTTACGATGCAACGGACGTGATCGACACCTATGTTTTCCGTTCCCTGCTGACCAATTCCAACTTCGGTATGACGGCAGCCGCCACATTTTATCAATCTGTCCTCTGTTTCATCATTATCATGGTCGTAAACCAGATCGTCAAAAAGGTCGAAGCGGATTACGCCTTGTTCTGACCGGACAGACACTACGCAAAATTTAGAAACGGAGGGTTATTTATGGCGACTGCAACAGTCGAGAGATCTAATAAAATTAAATTGACTTCATCGCGTATCGTCTTTAACATCATTTCCTATGTATTTATCACCCTATTGGCTGCGTTGTGCGTGCTGCCGTTTGTCATGCTGATTTCCGGCTCCTTCAGTTCGGAGCAGGCGATCCGTTTTAATGGGTACAGTATCCTGCCCCAGGAATTTACCACCGAGGCCTATGGGGTTATCTTTAAATCGCCGGAGAAGGTGCTCCGCGCTTATGGAGTCACCATCTTCATTACGGCGGTCGGCACTATTTTGGGCCTGTTCCTGCTTACGATGACAGCTTATGTCATCAGCCGCCAGGACTTTAAATACCGCAACAAAATCTCGTTTTTCTTCTATTTTACCACGCTGTTCAACGGCGGAATGATCAGTACCTATATTTTCTACATCCAGTACCTGCACCTGAAGGATAATTTCCTGGCGTTGATTCTGCCCGGAATAATGAACGTGTTCTATCTGTTGATTATGCGCAGCTTTGTCAACACAGTGCCGACGGCGCTGATAGAATCGGCCAAAATAGACGGCGCGGGCGAGTTCCGTATTTTCGTTCAGATTGTTCTGCCCCTGCTGAAATCCGGTCTTGCCACCATCGGCCTGTTCATGGCCCTGGGCTATTGGAACGATTGGTACAATGCCATGCTTTACATGAATACTGAAACAAAATTCCCCCTGCAGTACATGCTCTACAATATGCTGCAGAAGCAGCAGGCTTTGGCGGCTATTGCCAGCCAGGTGGGCATCAAGGTGGAAAACCTGCCCTCCAACTCTTTGAAACTGGCCATGGCAGTGGTTGCTACCGGTCCTATCATTCTCTTCTATCCTTTCGTGCAGAAGTACTTCGTCAAGGGCATTACGATCGGCTCTGTCAAGGGTTGAGCCAATCGCCAAATAATAGAGAAATCTGGAGGTACTGCAATGAAAAAGTCAGTGAGAATCGTGTCGCTACTGTTGGCTCTGGCAATGGCAGTTAGCGTGTTTGCGGCTTGCGGCGATAAGACGTCGTCCTCTTCCTCGAAGAAGGAAGAAACGTCGTCCAAGGCCAGCACGGCATCGGAAGGCTCTGAAGCATCAGAAGGCTCCACAGCAGAAGGTGGCAGCGATTTGGATACTTCGAAGGAAGTAGAGCTTGTGATGTATGTGGTCAGCGACCGCCCTGCAAAACAGGATGATATCGATGCCAATTTCAACAAGCTTTTCAAAGAGAAGCTCAATTGCACGCTGAAGGTCAACTGGATCGGCTGGGCTGAATATCCCAACAAGTATCCGCTGCTGTTCTCCTCCGGTGAAAAGTTTGATATGGCTTACACCGCCACCTGGCTGAACTATTCTTCCCTGGCACAGAAGGGCGCGTTTAAATCTTTGGATGAGATGTGGCCGAAGTATGCGCCGAAGAACTTCGAGCGTCAGTCCGAGTCTGCTCTGCAGCAGGCCACGGTGGACGGGCACTATTATTGCATTCCCACCCTGCTTGCTACCTATTCCGCCTATGGACCCATCTACCGTACCGACATTCTGGAAGGCACGGATTGGAACGGAAAGATGGAGAATTTTGCGGATTTGGAGGCCTATCTGGGTGCTGTGAAGGCTGCCGCTCCTGAGATGGAACCCTACAACGTCTATCAGTCCGGTTCTGAAGTGGACAACATGTATGTGCAGGCTGAAGAGGGTTATTTCTTTACCAAGGGCGTGGATTTCCTGTTCTTTGATCCCAGTGCGGAAAATCCCAAGTTTATGACCTGGTATGAGTATGACGGCGCTATGGATTTCCTGAACATGATGAAGCGCTGGAACGATAATGGCTACTTCACCAAGTCCGCCCTTTCCGACACGGATTCCCAAAAGGTACAGACCGGCAAGGCAGCCTGCACCATTCACAACATCGATACCTACGAGTCCCGTGCGATCGATAAGCCGGAATGGAACTTCAAATTTGCGAACTTTGTACAGGATGTTTCCAACCTGCCCTTCACCCAGGATGCGCTGGTTATTTCCAACACGGCGGAGAATCCTGAAAGGGCACTGGCGCTCTACGACCTGATCACCAGCGATGAGGATGCCTATCGCGCATTCTATTACGGCATTGAAGGAACTTCCTATGAGATTGTTGACAATCAGGTCAAGTCTTTGGATTCCGACAACTATGCATTCTCTGCCTGCTGGGCAGCCCGTACCTCAGAGTTTAACCTGCCCTCTTACGGTTCTCCCGAGGATGTGAAGACCTGGAAGGACAGCTTTGATAAGCATATTGAAGAGAAGGGCGGCGAAGGCTCCCAGAAGTATCAGGCCTTTGTCATTGACACTTCCAACATTGAAACGGAGTTTGCGGCCTGCAAGAATGTAGTACAGCAGTACTGGTGGCCGTTGGAGCTGGCTTATGTGGATCTGGAGTCCGGTCTTGCCGACTTCCAGTCCAAGATGGAAGCAGCGGGCGTGGAGAAGGTCCGTGAAGAGCTTCAGAAGCAGCTGGATGAATTCATTGCTTCCACGAAATAAAAGCTTTCCCTTTTTTCTAAAGACAAAAACTCCGGCCCGGATTATCCGGGCCGGAGTTTTTTTGCTGTGGAAGCATTTGATTGTTATGTTTGTGCAGTTTAAAACAATTTTGTAATATATGATTTAAAAAATAGTGCTAATTAGCTCAAATAGCGTAAGATATTCCTCTGAATCATATTTTATTACGGTACCATCCCGGATGGGGGCAGAGTAGAATGAAAAAAGAAGGTTCCATTCGTTTGCCGGTTCCGGCAATGGAAATATGTGATGTGGTATGGAGGTGCTATTTTATGAAACGGTTCGAGAGATTCGCAGCTCTTCTGTTGGCTTCGGCAATGCTGATGAGTGTTTTTGCCGGTTGTGGGGACAAGACGGACGGCAGTTCTTCGGGAAAAGCCTCCCAGGCGTCCAAGGGGGAAACAACCTCCTCCTCTAAGGCGGCAGACCCTGCTTCGGCAGATACGGGAGAGACAGATACCTCGAAGGAGGTAGAACTCTCCATGTATGTGGTCAGTGACCGCCCTGCCAAACAAGACGATATCGATGCCAATTTCAACAAATTGTTCAAAGAAAAGCTCAATTGTACGCTGAAGGTAAACTGGATCGGCTGGGCAGAGTATCCCAACAAATACCCGCTGCTGTTTTCCTCCGGGGAGAAATTCGACATGGCCTATACCGCCACCTGGCTGAACTACGCTGCCCTGGCGCAGAAGGGCGCCTTCAAGTCTTTGGATGAAATTTGGCCCCAATATGCACCAAAGAACTTTGAACGCCAGTCAGAAGCGGCGCTGCAGCAGGCTACAGTGGATGGGCACTATTACTGCATCCCCACTTTGCTTGCCACCTATTCCGCCTTTGGTCCCATCTATCGCACCGACATTTTGGAAGGCACGGACTGGGACGGCAAGATGGAGAATCTGGCGGATTATGAGGCTTACCTGGGTTATGTGAAGGAAGCTGCTCCGGAGATGGAACCCTATGAGGTTTACCAGGCCGGTTCCGGCGTGGACGACGTCTGGATGCAGGAGCAGGGTTTCTATGCGCCCAAGAGTGCCAACTTCTTGTGGTTTGACCCCAATGAGGAGAGCCCGAAGCTGATGGCCTGGTATGAATACGACAAGACGCCGGAATTCCTGCAGATGATGAAACGTTGGAATGACAATGGGTACTTTACCAAATCCGCGCTGTCCGACACGGACTCCCAGAAGTTCAAGGGCGGCAAGGCTGCCAGCCGCGTCCACAATATTGATTCCTATTCGGGCGAGTATATTGAACACCCGGAGTGGGGCATCAAATATGCAAACTTTGTCAAGGATGTTTCCAACCTGCCCTTTACCCAGGACGCCCTGGTCATTTCCAACACGTCGGAAAATCCGGAGCGCGCCCTGATGCTCTATGAGCTGATCACCAGCGACGAGGACGCTTTCAATGCATTCTTCTACGGGATCGAGGGGACTTCCTATGAATTTGTGGATGACCAGGTCAAGGCGCTGAACAGCGACGATTACGGTTTTTCCGCCTGCTGGGCCGCCCGCACAACGGAGTTCACCAAGGATTCTTACGGCGCTCCGCCTGATCTGAAGGAGCAGAAAGCTGGGTTTGACAAATATATCGAAGAAAAGAACGGCGAGGGCAGTCAAAAATATCAGGGATTCAATATCAATACCTCGAATATTGAAACCGAATACGCCGCTGTACAGAATGTGATTCAGCAGTACTGGCAGCCGCTGGAGCTGGCATACGTGGACATCGAGAGCGGCCTGAAGGATTATCAGGCGAAGATGGAAGCAGCTGGCATTGAAAAGGTTCGGGAAGAGCTTCAAAAGCAGCTGGATGAATATGCTGCTTCAATGAAATAGTCGAAAAAAATTCCCGAAAAAGACTGGATACAAAAAGCGAGCCGCAGTTTTCTGCGGCTCGCTTCAGGCTGTCAAAGAAGTTGGTTTTCCATGAAAGAAGAACCAACTTTGCGCATAAAATCGGGTGCAAATGACGTTATGAGGCGCTGTAAAGTACGACTCCTATGCCCACAATGTTGGCTTTTTGAGGTTCATGGCAGCAAACTTGAGCCTGACCCAGTTTCGAACTCGATCAAGCCCTCTAAGTAGCGTGTAGCGCATGCCGTGCTTCTCCTTTGCATCCGCGAACACCCGCTCAATCGTTTGGCTTCGCAAGGTGTAACTTGCCTTGCCCTCCTCGCTGTGCCGGAAGTCCTCCGCACGCTCCACGTGTGATTCCCAGATGAGCTTCTGCACAACTTTCTGATGGTTTCGGCTGTGGGTACATTGCTGAAGATGCGGACAATTTGCGCAGATCGTAGGGTTGCTCTTGAACTCCCTGTAGCTATCGCGGCTGGTCGTGCTGTACGAAAGCACCTGGTTGTTTGGGCAGAGCACACAGTCATAATACGCATCGTAGATATACTCATAGCTGCGAAAGAATCCCGCTTTTTATATGCAGTCGACAGGTTTCGCCCATCGTCTTGCAGATCCAGGGTGTCTTGTAGCCTGCGTCTACTGCGACTGTCTCTACATCCGGGAATGCCTCTACCGTACGCTCACAGACGGTATCGAATACCTTGCTGTCGTGTACGTTTCCCGGTGTCACCTCGCAGTTCAGTACGAAGTTGTGCTCGTCGCACGATACATACGCCGTATAGGCGAACTCCACCTTGTGATCACTCTTCACGAACAGTCCGCTCTCCGGATCACTCGTCGATTCCTTCGCCATTCGCCCGCTGCCATGCTTCGGTTCGTCATCGTGGTCATCGTCCTTCAGGGGCTTCTTGCCATGTGCCGCACGATCTGCATCAATCTCTGCTCGCAGTTGGTCATCGTACACGCACGCGGTGTGCTGCGCCAGCACCTTCCGGTGTTTCTTCCGGTTCGCACTCGCCTTGATGTGCGTCGCGTCGATGAACACCCGCTTCGCTTCCACGAACTTTCGCTCTACCGCCGCTTCCAGTACCCACGCAAAGATCTCCTCGAACAGCTCGCTCGGAAACCGCGTCGCAAAAGCGTAGCTCACCGTCGCAAAGTGCGGTACCTTTGTATCCAAGTCGTAGTGCAAGAACCACCGATACGCGATGTTCATATTGATCTCCATAACCGTCTGGCGCAGTGACCGAATCCCGTACAGATGCTGCAACAAAGCCATCTTCACCAGCACCATTGGATCTGCTGCTGGGCGACCGCTATCTTCGCTATATAGGTGCTCCACCACCCCGTACACTCGATCGAAGTCCGATCTTTCGCAGCAGGTGCTCTGACGGCACTAGCCCTTCTATGTCCACTACTTTTACTTGATTCCGCTTATCTTCTGCACGCTCTAGCATCTTTCATCACCTGTGCTTATTATACCAAAAAAGCCGCCTCAAGGCGACTTTTTAACAGCCTGAGTTATCCGCAACGCGGTAACTGTCAAAGTGGGTCACGCGCTTCAAAGAAGCCGGTGACAAACTACCCGATGCGCTACTCCATCTCATAAGTTTGCATTGCTCCAGAGAGCATTTGAAAGAAGCCAAACCGTTTGTAAAAGTCTTGTAGTTTCTCCTCATACATTACTGAAATCCAAAGAATTTTCTTTTCCTTTAGTATTGAAATAATCCTATTCATCAATTCTGTACCAACCCCTTGCCCTTGATATGCTGGGTCAACTACCAAATCTTGAATGTAGGCATCAGTAACTCCGTTTGAAACGGTATCGACATATCCAATAAGTTTTTTGTCATAATAGCAAGCGATATGATAATACGAAACCATTAGCGGATTGTTATAGCAGCTCTCCATGCCATTCCAACCAACGCTTCGACGAAGGGCGACAATCGCTTTAGAAGATGTAGGCTCGTTTTCTATATATGTAACCATGTGCGTAGCCTCCGAATTTATTGTTCTTTCCAGCAGTATATCACGAAAGCATTAAGTTGTCCAAAAATATCCAAGCTCTTCTGCGGTCAGACGTCGCCGCCGAGGGGCTTTTATATAGAGTTTTTTCCTACAGGAACATTAACGACAGGGCACGATTTATTACGCGCTCGCAGGCTGTCAAAAAAGTTGCTGCGAGGCGGCTTTTTTTGACAGCCTGAAGCGAGCCGCAGTTTTCTGCGGCTCGCTTTTTGGCCTCTCCGAATGAAATGAAGTTGCCGGCCTCGGACATTCAGATAAAATAAAAGGTGCAGCTCTGCTCTCCACGGTTGAGGAAGACCTCACAGGTTTTGGTATCCCGCAGTACCGCTGCATCCGATACCTGGGAAAGGGGACGCTCCAGCAGGATGCGCTCTCCGTTTGTCACCTTCAGCACACCGTCCTGCCGGAGAAGATGCTCGTCTTCTCCGCGCAGCAGGCTCTGAGTTTCCTCTGCGGGGTAGTGAAAAACCTTTCCGTCCCGCAGTGTCAGTTCGGTAGGGACGCTCAGCGCTCCGGCATAGGAAGCCCCCTCCGGCACCTTGCGGTCCCAGTTATAGAGCCAGCCGATCATCAGACGGCGGCCTTTCCCGTCCAGGAAGGTCTGGGGGGCGTAGAAGTCGGTACCGCATTCCGGCTGCTGATAGGATTCCGGCGTGAAGTGTACGCCGTCAAATTCACCTACAATAAATTGGGCGGAACGGGTATCCATACGGGAGAACAGCAGCACCCATTTATCCCCCAGCGGAAAGAAGTCAGGACATTCCGGTACGGCCCCGAACTGATCGCTTTCAAAGAGCTTGCCTGCATACTCCCAATGAAGCAGATCGGGAGAGCAGAACAGCAGCACGTAGCCCATGCCGCCCTGCCCTGCGCCGCAGACCATACGATAGCCGTCCCCATAGGGGAAAATCTTTGGGTCTCGGAAATCGCGGTTTTCTGAGTCCAGGGGGCTCTGGGGAATCACCGGGTTTTCCGGGAGCTTCTCAAAATGCAGGCCGTCCCGGCTGACAGCAATGGATTGAGTCTGCCCGTGTTCCTTGGAAACGGAGGTGTACATCAGGTACAGAACCCCATCCTTTTCTAGGGCGGATCCGGAAAAACAGCCGCCGCCGTTTTCATAGGGCATGTCTGGGTACAAGGCGATGGGCAGTTCTTCCCAGCTTACCAAGTCCTCGCTCACGGCATGGCCCCAGTGCATGGGCCCCCATTTGGCCTCGAAGGGATAATGCTGGAAGAAAGCATGATATTTCCCTCCAAAAAAGCAGAGCCCGTTCGGGTCATTGATCCATCCTTTTTTCGGTTCGAAATGGTGCATAAGCCTTGGAAGATCGCTCATTTTGTACACTGCCTTTCTATCTGAGATTTTTACCGCAATTCCTGCCTTTCATCATACCTCAGGCGAAGAAAAAACACAATGTCTGTTTCCCAGCTCCAGAAGAAATCCGCCCACCGCTTGGGCCTCTTCTCTGTCGTGAGTGACAAGCAATACGGTTTTCCCCCGGGTCTTTTCCTGGAAATAAGAAATCACCTGGCTTTTTGTTTTCTCATCCAGGCCTTTAAAAGGTTCGTCGGCAAAGAGAATATCATATTCAGCGGCCAAAGCGCGAAGGATGGAAACGCGGCGCCGCATGCCGCCGGACAGAGTTCTGACAGGCTGATGCAGGCTGTCGGAAAGGCCCAGGGCGCGGAGCATCTCCTCCGCCTCCTTCCTGGTGACTGCGGGGTTCACCAGACGAAGGTTCGGCACGGGACCCATTCCCTCCACCAGGCGGTTTTCCTGAAACACCATGCTTCTCTTTTTTCCTGCCATTCCGGAAACGGAGCCGCTGTCCGGCTGCTCCAGGCCCAACAGCAGGTTCAGCAGTGTGGTCTTTCCGCAGCCTGAAGGGCCCATGATGCAGGTGGTTTCCCCCTCCGGAAAGGAACAGGAAAAGTCCCGGAAGATCTGCTTTTCTCCAAAGCTCTTGTCCAGATGTCTGATTTCGATCATGAGGAGGCTCCTTTTCATGAGAAGGGTTCCAGGGAAAACGTCAGGGCACTGTCAGCCCTGTTCCAGCCTGTGGCTGACGGTATCCAGCAGGCAAAGAAATAGTTTTTCGAAGCCCATGCTGATGAGAATGATAACCAGCGTCCAGGCCAGGAGTTCAGGTGTTTCCAGATAGATTTTGGCCTGGTACAGGCGTTCCCCGATGGAACCCTGGGGCAGGCCGATCACCTCTGCCGCAACGCCTGCTTTCCAGCACAGCCCTAAGGATACCGCACAGGCTGAGCGAAAGAAGGGAAGCACCTGGGGAATATGGAAATACCGCAGACGCCGCCGGAACGGCACTTCAAATACATCCGCCATTTCCAGAAGCTTCTGATCCATGTTCCCAATGCCCGCCAGGGTGTTGGAGTAGATGATGGGCGTGACCATTAGCAAGGAGATAAAAATAGAGAGATGCCGGGAAGGCAGCCAGATAAGCACCAGAATGATGAACGAAGCCACAGGGGTGGCCTTGATAACGCCCATCAGAGGCTGGATGAGCACCTGGGCCCAGAAGAAACGGGAGGCAAGCCCCGCCAGAAGAATCCCGCAGAGGCAGGCCAGGAGAAAACCCAGGGTGATGCGGGAAAAGGAGAACAGGACAGCCCTCCAAAAGGAGGGTTCCGGCAGGAGGGAAATGAGTCTGGCCGCCACCGAAACCGGGGAAGCCAGCAAGATTTCCTGATGGATAAACATGGCGGCAAGCTGCCAAACGGCAATCCAGAATACAGCCGCGCCCAGGCGGAGAAACCGCCTCCTCCCGGGCGTCAGTTCAGGCGGCACACGACGTTGTTTCATCTATCCGGCATAGTAGAAATCGTCCGCGGGGAGCTTGCCGCCCACGGCTTGGGGATTCTGTTCAAACAGGACGGAGAGGTAAGAAGAAAGCTTATCCTTCATGTCGCTGCCGGACAAAAAGGTGATATTGCATTGTGGAAGCGCTTTTTTGGCCACCTCTGCGGTAACGATGTCGTAGTTTCCCACCAGTTCGGCTGCAGCGTCGTTCTGTTCCGTCACATAGGTGACGGAACTGCTGTACTCCTCCAGGAATTTTTTCACAGCCTCGGGATTCTGCTGTACAAAATCCGTCCGGGCTACCGCCACGCCGGTGATCAGCGTAGTGGGTGAGCCGTTATCCTGAGCCAGCTTTTCCCATTCTTTCGTCATGTCCAGGGCGATGCGGATATTCTCATTTTTGGTCAATGCGGTGGTGGCGAAGGGCTGGGGCAGCATGGCTACCGCGTTTTCCGTACTGGCCAGCGCCGCCACACATTCCGAATGCTCGGAACGCCATTCTATAGACACGTCCTTTTCTGGGTCAATACCGTTCTGAGAAAGCATATAGTTGAGCGCATATTCCGGCGTGGATCCCTTGCCGCTGGCAAAGATGGTCCTGCCGCGCAGATCTTCCACCGTATTGACGCTGTCCCCGCTCTCCACAATGTACAGCACTCCCAGGGTGTTCACCGCCAAAACCTGAATCTTTCCCTCAGTTTTGTTATAGAGAACGCTGGCAAGGTTTGCGGGCACGGCAGCCAGATCCAATTCCCCCTGAACCAGCTTCGGGGTGATCTCGTCGGGAGAGGCGTAGATGGAAAAATCGTATTGGGGGGCCTCGGAGTGGTCGTTGTCATCCATGAGCTTGACCAGGCCCATGGCGGTGGGCCCCTTCAGGGCGGCCACCCGGATTTTCTCCCCTGACGCCGCGGATTCGGGAGAGGGCTGAGAGGAGTCTTCCGCCGGAACGCCCGGTGTAGAAGACACCGCCGAAGACACAGAGGAACTCTCTGTGCCGGAGGAAGCCTGGGAACTGGGAGAAGAGTTGTTGTCAGAACTGCTGCAGCCCGTCATGGCTGCTGCCAGAACAAGGGCCAGAAACAGGGAGGTTATCTTTTTTTTCATCATGTTCAGATCGTCATCCTTTCTGTATAAGGCTGAAAACAGGATTTCAGCGCGTTGTAATTTCTGTTTCGCCGCCCACCCTGCAAATTGTCCCGGACGGCGCATACTGTCGTGAGTCAGCCCGAAAGGAACGAGGATTGCGCTTGTATCCGGGCCCGGGCAGTCGACTGCTGCCCGGGCAAATTATATGCTTTTTTCCGGGAGAAATCAAGGGCGGGCAGACATGCGGAGATGTCCTGCAACAGTTTTCCTCCGCGTTGCAAAAATATGGGAGAGTGTGTATAATAGAGGAAAACTTTTGTAAAGTAACAGAAATGGGGTCTCTTCGAAAACCGGGGAGAAAATTTCCTGAGGGGGTGGCGCTTTGCCGAAAACCAGTATTGTGGTTCCCGTTTATAATGTGGAACAGTATGTGGAAAAATGCGCAAACTCGATTTTAGCCCAGACGGACCCTGATTTTGAGCTGCTTCTGGTAGACGACGGTTCTACGGACGCCAGCGGGACTATCTGCGACCGGATTGCCGGAAAGGACGCCAGGGTCAGGGTGATTCATCAGCCCAACGCCGGACTGGGCGGAGCGAGAAACACAGGAATCGAGGCGGCAAACGGGGAATGGCTGCTCTTTGTGGACAGCGATGACTGGTTGGAGCCGGAAATTCTGCAAAAGGCCCGCGAAACGGGGGAGAGGACTGGGGCGGAGCTGGTGATGTTTGCCTTCCGCTCCGTGGACGAGCTGGGAAAGCAGATTCAGGTCTTCCGGGAAGAACTGCCCAAGGATATGCCGCTGACGGTCACGGAGCATCGGGAAATTTACCTTACGGCGCCCTGTGCGTGGAACAAGCTGTACCGAGCAGCTCTGTTCCGGGAGTCGGCAGTGCGCTATCCGCCCCGGGTATGGTATGAGGATATCCGCACTACCTTAAAGCTGTTTTTGGCAGCGAAAACAGCTGTGTTTCTCGATGATATCGGTTATAACTACCTGCTGCGGGAGGGCTCCATCACCAAAAACCTCAACGCGGACCGGAACGTGGAAATCCTGGAGGCCTTTGACGATATCCTTTCCTATTTCAAGGCGCAGGGAATGTTCCAGGAGTACCGGGAGGAACTGTGTTATCTGACGCTGTATCACGCTTACCTCACCGCCTCGGTGCGGGTGCTGCGCATTGACAGGAAACATCCGCTGCTCCCCCGGTTTGCGGAATATCTGGAGCACGAGTTCCCTGACTGGAGAAAGAACCGGTATTTGGACAGGCTGGGAAGGAACAGAAAGCTACTGCTCTTTTTGCTGCAAAGGAAGTGGTATTTCCTCATCGCCCTGCTGTTCCAGCTCAAGGGGTAATTTAGGCGCGGTCCGAAAGGGAGAATCAGATGAATTTGATAAAGAAGTGGAAAGAGCGGGAAAAAGGCAGCTTTATCGAAAATGCGGTGATGCTGTATATCCTGCAGTTTTCCAATATGTTTTTAGGCCTGGTCACCGTGCCCTACCAAACCCGTATTATGGGCGCTGAAATTTTCGGCAAGCTCAATGTGGCTGCCGCCATCATGATGTATTTTCAGCTTTTGATGGACTTTGGGTTCATCCTCTCGGCGGTGGCCAAAATTTCCCGCCACAGGGATGACCCACAGGTGCTCTCTAAGGTGCTGACCTGCGTCACCTGGGCGAAGGCGCTGTTCTTTGCGGTGTCGCTGCTGGTGGTGGAACTGTGCATTTCTCCCGGGCTGGAGGACAACAGCATGCGGCTGATGTACTTTTTCTATCTGCTGGCCACGGGCACCAATTCCTTCCTGCCCGACTACATGTATAAGGGCCTGGAACGCATGTCCATCATAACGGTGCGTACGGTGCTGATCAAGCTGTTCTTCACTGCCATGATCTTTTTGTTTCTGCGTACCAAGGAACAGTATTTTCTGGTGCCCTTGTTCACAGCCATCGGGAACACCGGCGCGATTGTGGCGGTGTACTGGCATCTCATCAAGAAGATGGGGGTGCATTTCTGCCGGGTGACAGTGAGAGAGGTCTTCCTGGAGATCAAGGAGTCCTTCTGGTTTTTTGTCTCCAAAATCGCCTCCACCGTATATACCTCCACCAACACGATCATTCTGGGAGGCATGGATGCCTCCGGGGCGCTGGCCGGGACCTATTCCGCCGCTTCGGACAAGATCATTACGCCGGTGCGGAATATGATGAATCCCATTTCGGACAGCCTTTATCCCCATATGATCAAGCACAGGAATTTCAAGCTGATCAAGAGGACTTTGCTGATCTTTATGCCGCTGATCGCCCTGGGCTGCGGCGTGCTTTTTGTGTTCGCCGAGCCGATCTGCATCGGGTTCTTCGGAGATGATTTTGGGGCCAGCATCCTGCCTTTGCGGGCCCTGCTGCCGGTGGTGCTTTTCACCCTGCCCAACTATGTTTTGGGCTTCCCCACTCTGGGGGCCATGGGTCTTGCCAAGTATGCCAACCTATCCACAGTGTTCGGCACGGTGATCCACCTGATCAACCTGGGAATAGCCTTTTTCACCGGGCATCTCGATGTGCTGACGCTGTGCCTGCTCACGTCCCTGACGGAATTCCTGATTTTGCTGTTCCGGGTCGTGGTGATCTTCCTGAACCGGAACCGGCTTCGTCCTGAAGAGGCGGGAAAGATAGAGGAGAAGATTTTGGATGAATGAGGTACTGCACAAAATCAAGAGAAACGTGCTGTGGGAGCTTTTTTCCCTTTTGCCGAAGCAGCCCGGGAAAGCGGTGTGCCAAAGCTTTTACGGCAGAGGCTGGTCCGACAGCCCCGCGGCTGTGGGGGAAGAACTGCTGAAGCGCGGTTATACGGTCTGCTGGGTCGTAAAGGGAGAGCAGGAAGCGAATTCCCTGCCCGAGGGAGTAAAGCCGCTGCTGCTGGACAGCGCCGCGGCAATCTACCACCAGTGTACCGCCGGGGTATGGGTGGACAGCTGCCGCAAATGGGCTTATACAAAAAAGCGCGGCAGACAGCTTTATATTCAAACCTGGCACGGTTTCCCGCTGAAACGGATTGAAAAGGATGCGGAGAAGGCCCTGCCGGAGGATTATATCCGGGCGGCCAGGCAGGATTCCCGGATGGCCGACCTGTTTGTCTCAAACTCCCGCTTTTTGACGCAGATTTATCAGAAAGGATTCTGGTATGACGGCGAGGTGCTGGAATGCGGCTTTCCCCGCAACGACATCCTTGCCCAGGAGCATCCGGATCTGGAAAGCAAGGTGAGGAGGGCTCTCTCTCTTCCTGAGGATAAGAAACTCCTGCTTTATGCGCCCACTTTCCGAAAGGATAAGGGTGTTTCCGTTTACGACGTGGATTTTTCCCGCTGTGCCAGGGCGCTGGGGAATAGATTCGGCGGGGAGTGGACGGTGCTGCTGAAGCTGCACCCCAATATTGCAGGGAAAGCGGCGGAGATTCCCTTTGATCCTGAGGTTGTAAAAAATGCCTCGGAATATCCTGATATTCAGGAATTGTACTTGGCCAGCGACGCCCTGCTGACGGATTATTCCTCGGTGATGTTCGATTATATGGCCACCGGAAAGCCCTGCTTCCTCTATGTCAACGATCTGGAGGCCTACCGGGGGGACAGGAATTTTTATTTCGACCTGCAGAAGCTGCCCTATCTCCTGACCGAGGATAACGACGGGCTGGAGCAGGCGATCCATTCCTTCGATGAGGAGGAACAGGCCGCCAGGGAAGAACAGTTTCGGGAAGAGTTTGGCGTGCAGGAAACCGGCCATGCCGCCCAGGCAGTGGCGGATTGGATTGAACAAAGGCAAAAAATTTAGAACGGGGGAAAACCTTCATGAAGCGAGTGATCACCTACGGTACCTTTGACCTGCTCCATTATGGGCACATCAATCTGCTGCGCAGGGCTAAGCAGTATGGAGACTATCTGATTGTGGCCCTCTCCACCGATGAGTTTAACTGGGAAGAAAAGCGGAAGAAATGCTATTTTGACTATGAAAAGCGCAAGCAGCTGCTGGAAGCAATCCGGTATGTGGATCTGGTGATCCCGGAGGAAAGCTGGGAGCAAAAGCGCACCGACGTCCGGGAGTACCATGTGGACACCTTTGTGATGGGGAACGATTGGGAAGGGAAATTCGATTTTCTCAAGGAGTTCTGCGAGGTGGTCTATCTGCCCCGTACTCCGGAAATTTCTACCAGCCAGATCAAGAAGGATCTCAATGATAGATGAGAAACCGGGCGGCGCTGCCCCAGCAATCGAAGGAAAAGCCGCAGATTTACTCTGCGGCTTTTCCTTTACACACAGGAGGGATAAAATTTCATGTATTATGATATACTTCAGGCTTTAGAAAAGCCGCCGCTCTATACGAAGACGAAAGGAGAGTTTTGGAACGACTCCTATATTTCTCAACAGATGCTCAAGGCTCACCTGGATCCCGAATTTGAAGGGGCAAGCCGAAAGCTGGAATTTATTGAAAGCTCGGCCTCCTGGATTAAAGAGCTCGTCCCACCGGCAGAGTTTTCTTCGTTGCTTGACGTTGGATGCGGCCCGGGGCTGTATACGGAAAGATTTTCCCGGCAGGGCTATCGAGTGACGGGCATTGATTTCTCTAGAAGGTCCATAGAGTATGCGAGACGCTCCGCGGCAGGGCAAGGGCTGGACATTGCTTATTTCTGCCAGGATTATCTGGAGATGTCATTCCGGGAACCCTTCGATTTTGCAACCATGATCTATTGCGATTATGGCGCCTTATCGGATGTTGACAGAAAGGGATTGATGAACAGGATCTACCGGCAGCTGAAGCCAGGCGGAAAATTCCTGTTCGATGTGTTTTCCGTTGTAACCTATGATTCGTTTCAGGAAGCGCAGACCTGGGAAGTTTGTCCCCAAGGAGGATTTTGGCGGGAAGAGGGCTATGTTGCCCTGTGCGGACAGTACCGGTATCCGAATCTTGTGACGTTGAAGCAGACTACAGTCCTCTCTGACAGGGGTATGATGACCTACCAGCTATGGGACACCTGCTTTACCAGGGAGTCTCTGCGGAAAGAGGCGGAAGAAAGCGGGTTTAAGGTCTGCGGTATCTTTGGGGATATCGCGGGCATGCCTTACCGTGAAGACAGCCCTACTCTTGCCGTATTATTGGAAAAATAATTGGCAGGGATGCAGTTCTGTGACAGACTGTAGAAACGGAGAAAGCCGGAGATCAATGCTGGCTGGAAAAAGCGTCTGTCCGTAGGTTTCGTCAAATAGCTCTGGCACTTGCAGAAAAAATACGGACACACCATTTTGAAAAGTCTGGTGTGTCCGTATTTTCTGTCCGATAGCTTTGACATACTATTTCAGGAGTTCTTCCTACGGATCCGTTCCTCCGTTTTGTACGTTGCAAACGAACTTAGGCATCCCCGGCGGGAAGCGTCTCGATGAGGTCGGCGGCAGCGTCCAGGTAGGCGCCGTCAAACAGTTCGATGGCTCCCCGGTCGCACAGAGTGGCGAGCTGCGGGTCTACGGGCAGCCTGCCCAGCACCTTCAGGGCATATTTGGCGGCCACCTCGTCAATATGGCTTTCGCCGAACAGGGGAATCTGTTTCCCACAGTCCGGACACTGCACATAGCTCATGTTTTCAACCAAGCCCAACACTGGGACATCCATCATCTTTGCCATTTCCACCGCCTTGGAGACGATCATGGAGACCAGTTCCTGGGGAGAAGTGACAATGAGAATGCCGGAAAGCGGCAGGGACTGGAACACAGTCAGCGGAGCGTCGCCTGTTCCGGGAGGCATGTCTACAAACATGTAGTCCACCTCGCCCCAGACCACATCGGTCCAGAACTGCTTGATGGCTCCGGCAATCACCGGGCCGCGCCAAACCACGGGGGAGGTTTCCTCCTCCAGCAGCAGGTTGACGCTCATCACCTTGATTCCGGTTTTGGTAAGCACGGGGTAGAGGCCATTTTCATCAGACACGGCGCGTTCTTTCAAGCCAAAACATTTGGGAATGGAAGGGCCGGTGATATCGGCGTCGAGAATGGCGGTTTCCGCATCTCGACGGCGCATGGTAGCGGCCAGCATGGAAGTGACCAGGGATTTTCCCACGCCGCCCTTGCCGCTGACAACGCCGATCACTTTTTTTACATGGCTCAGAGCGTTCTGGGGTTCCAGAAAGCTTTGAGGCTGGTTCCTGGAGGGGCAGTTTTCGCCACAGGAGGAACAATCGTGTGTGCAGGTTTCACTCACGGATTTTTTACACTTCTTTCTTTCATGAGAATTGAGAATGAGGATTCCGGCCGGAGTATAGGCATTCCAACCGCGTTTTATGCGGGCGGGGCCCACGGAAAAACAGGAGGCAGATGCGAGACACGCCCGCCGTCTCTAATATCCTAGCTCGAACCGGCTCAATTGTCAAGCCGTCCGTCCCGCATGGTATACACGACGTCTGCCTTTCCTGCGATCTCCTCGTCGTGGGTGATGATGATGACGCACTTTCCTTCCTCATGGGCCAGCGCCAGGAGAATTTCCACTATGTTCTGCCCGTTTTCCGAATCCAGATTACCGGTGGGCTCATCTGCAAGAATTACCTTGGCCTGGGAAGCCAGTGCCCGGGCGATGGCCACTCTCTGTTGCTCACCGCCGCTCATACGGGCCGGCAGCTGTTTTTCAATGCTCTCTGGCAGGCCTACACGCCGGAGCAGTTCTTTTGCTGTTTGAGCCGCCTCCTTTCCCTTTTTGTGATTGAGTTCCATAGGGTACATCACATTTTCCAGAGCATTGAGCAGGGGGAAAAGATGGAATGCCTGGTAGATTACAGAAACCTCCTGCCGGCGGTACTGATCCCGGTTCAGTTCCTTCAGGGAACTGCCCTCATAAAAGATATCTCCGCTGACCGGCAGATCCAGGCCGGCCAGCAGGGAAAGCAGGGTGGTCTTTCCGCTGCCGGACTTGCCCACAATGGCATAAAATTTTCCCATTTCAAAGGAGCAGGAGACATCATTTAACACGTTTACCACACGGTAGCGGCTTTGGTAGGCATATTTTACATCGGATACAGCGAGCACACTCATTTGTTTTCCTTCCTTTCCGTCAGTCCAGAGTGGTGAGTACCTGGATCACATTGGTGCGGTTTAAAAGCAGAATGGCCGCGGCGGCTCCCAGCAGGTAGGCGGCAAGATAACCCAGAAGAGGGAGCGCCAGCATCCCTGGGGAGATGCCGGAGAGCAGAGCGGCAGCCCCGAAGCCCAGAACCGCGCCGGAAAGGCAGACCACTGTACTTTCCCAGAAAAACTGCAGGAACACACCTGTCCGGCTCTCCCCCAGGGAACGGCAGACCGCGATTTCATCCCGGCGGCTCTGCGCCAACAGATAGGAGACCAAAAAAGCGATGACGGCGACGGCCGCAAAGAACAGGGGATACAGGCTTTGCAGCAGGCGGATGTTCCTCTCTAGGGGTTCGGCCCGGAGAATAAATTTCCGGTCATTGATCACCGCGGCGCTGCCCTGCGTGGAAAACAGATAAGCCTGAGGCAGCACAGAGGTGATATTGGCCTCTTTCATGGCCTCCTTGATCCGGTTGAGCTGTGTGGGATCCTTGACCTTCAGCCAAGCGGAGGAGGGCCAAATATGCAGGTTGAACTGGGAAAGGGCTGCCTTCAGAGTATCATAGGAACAGACGGCGACTGCATTGGCAAAGCCGGATCCGGACTCGCGGAAGGTGCCGGCGATTTTGAACTCGGCTTCACCCGCAGGATACACCTCGCCGCCTTCTTTCAGGGTGTTGAGCCGGACGTGATAAGAGTCTCCCGGCTGCAGGCCGCGGCTGTTCAGGAAGTCCTCCTGCAGCAGGCAGACAGCCTCACTGCCGCCGAACAGGGAGCTGTCATAGCCGGAGAAGTAGCTGATGTTGTCCTCCCCTGCCTCTGTCAGCGGGGTGTCTGCGGTATAGGCAGCCAGGATATGGCCGTTGAAATGCGGGCTCCTGACATCCTCTTCCTGATCCTCAGAATCGGTAAACAGGGCGCGCGCTGTATAGAGCCCGCGTTCCGCCAGGCCTGTGGCCTCGATTTTTTCCAGACGGTCGTCGTCGATCAAAAGCCCGGTTTTCTGCTGCCCATTGGAACTGGTGATCTGAATACGGATATCCGCGCCGTCTGAGAGTCTGTTCCACTCCGCACGGTTTTGCTCCAGATTTCCGGCGAACAGACAGAGGAATAGGGAAAGGGAGACAGAAACAGCCAGTGCTGTCAGCGTTTTGCCCCGGTGGCGCAGAACACTGCGCCATGCTTTTTTCAAAGCAGTCATGTCCTGTCACCTCCCTTCGAAAGCAAAGCAAGCGGTTCCTTCCGAAAATTACGTGCTGCAAAGAAACCCGTCAGCAGCAGCGCACAGGCTACAATGCCCACTGCAGCAGCCAGGGTATTGCCGGGCTGGGCCTCCGTCTTCAGCGTCACCTGCTCCTGGTTTTCGCTGGCGTACAGGTCGCTGTATTCCCGGCTGTAGGCGCTCTGGGAGGCAGTGTCGTAAACCTGCTCGGAAAGTCTGCCGGAAACCGCATGGCCCAGCAAGGCCCCTCCGGCGGAGCCCGGTATGGCTACCAGCATCACGGCCAGCAGCAGAGAGGCCGCCGCCCGCCGTTTGCCGGAACCCAGGGAAATCTGCACGGCGGTCTCCCGCTCCCTGCGGGCCACCTGCAGGAAGACGAAAAAGACGAGCACGCAGAGAACGCCTGCCAGACCGGAAAAGAACAGAATGCGGGCCACCAGCATTACCGCTTCCACGCCGCGGGCAACCTCCGCATAGCCCATATCGTCCACTTCGACCTGAAGGTTGTCGTACCCCAGCTTATCGAACTCCAGCAGGAACGAATCAGCAGAACCGTTTTCCAGAAGGAAGGAGACGTTTTGCGGTACAAAGGGTCCTCCGGCCACAATATTGGAAACGCCTCCCTCGATGGATTTTTCGGGGATGATCACCTGCAGGTAGCCGAACATCGCCGTATCGTCCGTGTCCGAGGGGACCTGCTGGCGGTAAACACCCACAATCTCGTAGGTTTCGGTAGCGAAGGGTTCCATCTCTTCCTTGGGGAACAGGGGCGCGTTCAGGGACTGCTTCGGGTCATAGCTGGCATCGACGGGCGGCAGGCTGTATACAGCGCCGTAAAAGGAGAGGGTAAGCTGGTCGCCCACGCTCATGTAATTGTTGTAGCCGCTGGGGCTGGTGTCGGAATCCGACGGGTCGGAGGCCAGGTATTCCGGAACCATGCATACCTTGGCGCCGGAAGCGTACTCTTCCGCTGTGATGGTTCTGCCGTATTTCATGGTGATCCATTTTTTGAAAAAGGGATCCAGCAGCATGTTGTCATTGGTGGGAACGGTGGGAAAGGCGTTGCGGGAAAACAGGGCGCTGTTCCGGGCATAGGCGAGGAGAAGCTTTCCCTCCTCCGTGGTGAGAAAGTGATCCGAATAGGGGTAGTAGAGCTCCTCCAGCCCGGAATACTCGGTAGAGGCCGGGGTGGTGGCGGTGGAGTAGCTGTAGTGTCTGAGGGTGGCCATGGGGGTTGCCCGGGCATCAAGATAGGCATAGGCCACGTACTCCTCTGAGGCCTTGAAGTCATAGGAGTAAGGGTCTGAAGATTGGGGGATGAGCACCTGGCAGCCCGGCAGGGAGACTTCCGCAAAGGAACCGTCCTCCTGTAGGACGGAGAGGGAAGAAAGCGTCGCCTGGTCGCAGCCGGAGGCAGTGCGTTCCCCCGGCTGTCCGGTGGTCTCGCCGGAGAGGTTGTTGAAATCCTCCTGCACCCGGAACTTGATCACCGCATACTGAAGGGTGTTGGGATAAGTGAGAATCTCATTCCCGTTTTTCTCCCGGATGCCCTTGGTATAGAGCACGGGGCGGTTTTCGGGAGGAACCAGATAGGGCAGGGAGGAAAGCTCTTCCAGCTTCATTTCTTTGGTATAAATAGGCTGTTCAAAGGTAAAGCTCCCTAAGGCGTTGGTATAACTTACCAGCTCCGTGGTGTCTGCCAGCTGGCGCACTGTCCCCCGGGTAGTATAAGCCTGGGACATCTGCGAGAGAGTCTCCCCGGTATTGGCCCACAGATTGAACCCGGAGACCAGCAGCGCTGCGGAGAGGACCAGCAGCAGAAAAAACAGCAGCAGCTTCCCCGGGGTGCGGAAAAGCTGCTTTACGGTGTATTTCCAAGTCATAAGAATCAGCTCCCTTTATTTCGTTAATTGAATAAAGTGCTTTTCCCCATGATACTGCAATCTCTTTAAAAAGTCAATGTGCAGCTTCCTGCGGATCCGGCAGCGCGGTGGTTTCCTCTGCCAGCTTCAGCTCAAACCAGAAAGTGCTGCCCTTTCCCAGTTCGCTTTCCACTCCATAGCTTCCGCCGTGGAGGTCCAGAATGTTTTTCACGATGGAGAGGCCCAGCCCCGTGCCTACTTGGGCACGCTTATGTTCCTTATCCACCTTATAATACCGCTCCCAAATGTCTTTCAGCTTGTCTGCGGGAATTCCCTCGCCTGTGTCGGTGACGGAAATGCGCACCTTCTCGTTTTCCACGGTCTGGCAGAGGGAAACGGTCTTGTCCGCACCAGCATAGGTGACGGCGTTGTTCACCAGGTTATAAACCACCTGGGAAATGCGCAGCTCGTCGGCGCAAACCCAAACCGCCTCTCCGGCCTGGAAGGGAAAGTGGTAACCGGCCAGCTTGTCATAGCGGGTGAGAATGGCTCGGATGCTTTCCGTAAGGTTGAAACGGGTACGGTCCAGGGGTACAACGCCGGCCTCTAGACGGGAAAGATCCAGCAGGTCATTGACCAGGTTTGTCAGCCGCTCCGTCTCATCGATGATGATCTGCACATTTTCCGGCGTATTCTCGCCGGGAAGGTCGCGCATCACCTCGCTGTAGCCCTTTATCATGGTCAGGGGAGTACGCAAGTCGTGGGAGACATTGGCCAGCAGCTCTCTGCGCAGTCCCTCTACCTTGGAAAGCTCCTCCGCGGCATAGTTGAGGGTATCGGCCAGTTCTGCCACCTCCCTGCAGCCGCTGCCCTCAAAACGGATCTCATATTGTCCCTTTGCCAAAGATTTTGCGGATTCATTGACAGCGGCAATGGGCCGGGCGATGCGTCTTGACAGGAAGAAGGCCAGCACGCCGCCCAGCAGCACCATGACCACGGTAAGGCAGCTCAATTGGACCCGCAGGGTTTCCAGAGTGGAATCTACCGGGGTGAGCTCGCTCTCCAGCAGGATCAGCCGGTTCAGGCCCGATTTTGTACGCACGGTGCGGGCGTACAGGATTCCCTCCTCTGTACCGCCGAACCAGGTTTCCACTTGGGAACGGTACGTTTCCATCTTTGTGCCCCCCTGCAGGTTGACGCCGTCGAAGATGTTTCTCAGGTCATAGGGGGTGAGTCCCTCCAGGCGCACGTATTTTTCGGAGGCTTTTTTTGCCACATAGAGCCTGCCCAGTTCATCGGAGACCACAATGGCGGTGTTAGTGGCGTTGACCAGCCTGGAGGCCGTCTCCTCCAGTGTTTCGCTTTCCAGGTTATTTTCCAGGGTTTGAGCCACGCCCTTAACCTCGTTGATTTTGATAAGCCGGTAAAACGGCCCCAGCAGAGCGATCTGGAACACCCAGAGCAGCGCCAGGATGATGAGGATGAACCCGCCGAAGCTCAGGACTACCTGCCGGCGGATCCCAGGACTCTTTTTTTCTTTTTTGCCCGCCGTTATTTTCATGGCGTTTCGAACCGGTATCCCACGCCGCGCAGGGTGACTATGAACTTGCTGTAGGGACCAAGGCTGCGGCGCAGCAGCTTAATGTGGGTATCCAGGGTGCGGTCGTCCCCGTAGAAATCATAGCCCCACACATTGGTGATGAGCATTTCCCTGGTCAGGGCAATATTCTTATTCTGCACCATATAGAGGAGAAGCTCGTATTCCTTGGGGGACAGCTCAGCGCGTTCCCCGTCCACTGTGACGATACGTGCGTCAAAGTCGATGGAAAGCCCCTCGAAATTGGCAAGATTGCGTTTGGGAACGGCATTCTGCGGATGCACCCGGTTCATGATAGCAGTTACGCGCATCATCAGTTCCTTGGGAGAGAAAGGCTTGACCACATAGTCGTCCACTCCCAGCTCAAAACCGTGAATTTTGTCGTACTCCTCCCCACGGGCCGAAAGCATCAGCACTGGAGAAGCACATGTCTTGCGGATCTCCGCCACAGCTGAAAAGCCGTCCAGCTCCGGCATCATCACGTCCATGATGATGATATCGAACAGGCTGGGGGTTCTCCGGCAGATTTCCACAGCCTGCATGCCGTTTTCCGCCTCAGTAACCTGATGGCCTTCAAATTCCGCATATTTGCGGATAAGAGTGCGTATTTTTTCCTCGTCGTCCACAACAAGGATGTGATACATCAAAATTCCCCCTCTTCTTTTTGCAGATTCTGCTTCTGGGACGGAAAACCCTGTGACCCGGCATCCCCCTTGCCGCTTCCGAATGCTCCAGACCCTGGATACGAAAGCTTCCATGTCTGCTCAAAATAGCACAGCTTTGTGAAAACTGTGTGACGCGCAGCTAAAATTCCAGGATGGGCCGGCAACAGCCTTCCAGCTTGCTCTGCGGGCTTTCTTATCTATGTTATTATCCTACAATAGGCCGGGAAAATCAATTGCGGACAGAGGAAGAAAAAGACGAAAAAAGAGAGAGTAAGGAAGGCTTTCCGGCACAACCCCTATTTTTACGGGAGTATTTTTTGTGGTTTTCCTGATTTCGGGAAAATTCCGAGAAAGAACTTGACTTTTTAGTGGAAAGAAGTTATTGTATTATTATAAGATAATAATATAAATGTCTGTATCATAGCAAAAAAATTGGAGTTTTTACACAAGGAGGAATTAATATGTTGCCTGTCATCACGATAGCCCGTCAATACGGAAGCGGAGGCCATGAGGTAGGGGAAAAACTTGCCGGGAAACTGGGCGTTCCTTTCTATGACAAGGCCCTCATCGCCATGGCGGCGAAAAAAAGCGGACTTTCTGAAGAAGTGTTTGCGGATGCAGATGAAAAGGCAACCAGCAGCCTGCTTTATTCGATGGTTATGGGCAGCTATGCCTTTGGGTCGCGCATTCCCGGCATCAATGAAATGCCGATCAACGATAAGCTGTTCATCATCCAGTCGGATATCATCAAAAAGGCGGCGGCGGAAGGCCCCTGCGTCATCATAGGGCGGTGTGCAGACTATATCCTGCGGGATTTTGAAAACTGCCTCAACGTCTTTGTCCATGCAGACAAGGCGGCCCGGGTGAAACGGATTGTGGGGAAAAATCTGTGCGAGGCCAAGAAAGCGCCGGATTTTGTGACCAAAAAGGATAAACAGCGCGCCAACTATTATAATTTCTATTCCAACAACCGCTGGGACGACCTGATGAATTACGACCTGACGCTGGACACCTCAAAATTCAGTGTGGAGCAGGCGGTAGACCTGATCCTGGATGCGGCGAAAAAATTGGACAGATAAATTATCACAAAATAAGGTTTTAGGAAAATAACAAATGGGGCTGCGGCAGACGGAGAGACGTTCCGGATGCGGCTGCCCCTTTTTGTGCCGGGAAAAGGGGTGGGAGAAGGCGCTTCGGCGGAACTCCGCAGCGCCACATGGCGTTCAGGTTCTGCAGCGGACTTTCCAAGTATCAGTTGTTTCCCATGCCGTGTTGTGCTACAATGAGAAATAAAATTTTCACGGGGTAACTGGTTCATGAAATGTTTGGAAAAGCTTTCGGAAAAGCAGGCGAAACGGATCACTGTCGTGCTGCTGATTCTGGGGATTGCGCTGCTGGCATGTACGGCCATCCTGACCATAGGCTCCGGGAAAGGGTATGAGGTCACCACCTATTCCATGGGTTCCTATGTCCGGCAAACGGTTTATGGAAAGGAACGGGAGGAGGCGGCAAGACAGGCTGCCAATGCGGTGGCCGGGTTGGAGGATTTGATCTCCTGGCGTGTGGAGGACAGTGATATTCAGAAGCTCAACGCCCAGGCCGGAAAGGAGTTTATTCCCATTGAGAGCCAGACCTGGCAGCTTCTCAAGCTTTCCCTGTCTGTCTGCGAGGCTAGCAGCGGGGCGTTTGACATCACCATAGCCCCCCTGAGCCAGCTGTGGGATTTTGATGACAATCCCCACTTGCCTAAGCCGTCTCTGATCAAGGCCATGCTCCCTCAAGTGGACTACAGTACGCTTTCTCTTTTGGAGGACGGCACGGCGGCGCTGCGGAACAGCGGGACGGCTGTAGACCTTGGCGCGGTAGGTAAGGGCGCTGCCTGCGACGCTGCGGTGGAGATCTACAGGCAAAACGGTGTAGACCGGGCTATCATAGCCGTAGGTGGCAGCGTGGGTCTATTTGGAGAAAAGCCCTTCGGAGAGCCCTGGAAAATCACGGTCCGCAATCCGGAAAATACCGGCGGGATGGGGGAATTGCGGCTTCAGGAAGGGTTTGTCTCCACTTCGGGAAGCTATGAAAAGACCTTTACCGATGAGGAAACGGGGAAGGTTTATCATCATCTGTTGGATCCCAAAACCGGGTATCCTGCAGAGAGTGGGCTGGTTTCCGTCACGGTTTGGGGAAAGAGCGGAGCGCTGAGCGACGCTCTTTCTACTGCCTGCTTTGTGCTGGGACTGGAGGACAGTCTGCCTTTGCTGAAAGAATTCGGCGCCGGGGCCGTGTTCCTCACAGAAGAACATCAGGTCTATGTGACGGAGAACCTGGCGGAAGCTTTCTCAGTGTCCTCTTCAGAGTATACCTTCGCGGGGGTGGTATAATTGGAAGAGCTGACCCGCAGGCGCTTGATCTCCCGACGGGATAGCCTGCTTCTGGCGGCGCTTTTGTGTGTGGCGGCGGGGATGCTGCTGGTGTTTTCCCTGCTGCCCCGGGCGAGTACAGCAGTGATTGAGTACGACGGAAACATCGTGGCAGAGCAGGAACTCTCTGCACTTGCCGGTCCGAAAGAGGTGACGGTAGAGGGGGATGGAGGGATAGAGGTGACGGTGCGCCTTTCTCCTCAGGGCGCACAGGTGATCCGTTCCGGCTGCCGTGATCAAGTCTGTGTACGCACCGGCCTGATCACCCGGGCGGGAGAGAGCGTTCTATGCCTCCCTGCTAAAGTATCGGTCCGGCTGACAGGCGGCAGCGGGGGAGATGCGCAGACCTATTGAACGTTTTCTGAAGAATTTGCAGGAGGAGGAAAGACCGTGAAGAAAGCATCGGGCCGCGTGGCTTTTACAGGGCTGCTGGCGGCTCTGGCGCTCAGCTTCTCTTTTTTGGAGGGGCTTATTCCGCCCATTCCAGTACTGCCTCCCGGAGCCAAGCTGGGGCTTTCCAATATTGTGGTGCTGTATGCTGCGGGCAGCTTGGGGCTGCCTGCGGCGCTGTTCCTGGCCTGCCTGAAGGGGGGCTTTGCGCTGCTGACCCGCGGCGTCACAGCGGGCCTCCTGAGTATTTCAGGAGGTGTTTTGAGCGCTCTTGTCATGTGGCTGCTGCTGCAGAAAACCAGGGCCTCGCTCTCTCTGGTGGGTGTGTGCGGCGCGCTTTCCCACAATGCTGCGCAGCTCTGCGCGGCCTGGTTGCTCACTTCGGCTGCTGTGGTATTCTATCTGCCTTTTTTAGTTTTGTTCGGCGTGTTAACCGGTCTGCTCACCGGACTGGTGCTGAAGCTTACCCTGCCGCCGCTGCAAAGAATTGAGCGGTACCTTTTGCAATAGCGGATTTTCTCTTCGTCCAGATTTAGCAAACTGGCGTCTTTGAACTGCACCCATCTGTTGGATAGTGTGATATGTTATCTAACAGATGGGGTGCAGTTCACTTGCTTTTTCCCAGTGTATTCTTTATACTAAATGTAGGAAAAGCCGCTGGGGAAAGGCACGCCCTGTAGGGGAAACGGAGGAAATGGCCCATGCGAAGATCCACTCTGCTCTTGGTAGAGGATTCGAAGGAAGTTCTGGAGGACAACCGGAAGGCTTTGGTGGCCGCCGGATATGAGGTGCTGGCGGCGTCCACGCTGGCCGGGGCCAGGGAACGGCTGGCGCGGCGGCAGCCGGACCTGATTCTCTTGGACGTGCTGCTGCCGGACGGGAACGGCGTGGAGCTTTGCAGGGAGCTGCGGGATTCCACCGCCGCGCCCATTTTGTTCCTCACCAGCCTGGGGGAGAGCGAACAGATTGTGGAGGGCCTGCGGGCCGGCGGAGATGATTACGTCACCAAGCCCTACCGCATGGAGGAGCTGCTGGCCCGGGTGGAAGCCCAGCTGCGCCGGACGGAGCGAATCCGGGGCGAAGCGGCGGAGGGCGTGGGCGGGCTCACCCTGGACGCCCGCGCCCAGCGGGCCTTTCTGGAGGGTAAGGACCTGCTGCTCAAGCCCAAGGAATTCCAGCTGCTCTGCGTGCTGCTTCGCGGCCGGGACCGCTTCCGCACCGCGGAGGAGCTTTATCAGGAGGTGTGGGGGTTGGATGCCAACGCGGACGCCCGCACGGTGCTGGTGCACATTTCCAACCTGCGCGCCAAGCTGCGGGGCGGCAGGGAAGAGGGAAACATTCAAATCCAGCGGGAGGGAAGCCGGGGCTACCGCCTGACGCTGGAAGCCGAAAAGGAATGGGAGTAAGCCTATGAAAAGCGTGCGGCTGTTTTTGCTGGTGTGCCTCTGTGTCATCGGGGCGGCCTGCGCCGCGCCGCACGGCTGGGCGCTGGAGAGCGGAGCGTCCGAATTGGAGGAAAGGCCCGGGTGCGCGACGGCCCGGGAGCTGCTGGAAGCCCTGAACCGCGACGAGGGCGGTACGGTGACGGTGGCCGGGGATATCCGCTGGGATTTGGAAACCCCGGTGGAGGTGACCCGCCCGGTCACGGTGGAGCTGGGGGATTTCGGTATTTTTGTGCCGGAGGAAATCACCTTTCGGGTGGCGGGTCCGGTCCTTTTCACGGGCAGCGGGACAAGCCGCCCGCTGCTGGAGGCCGAGGGCGGTTTCTCCTTTGAGGGCGGCGTTGCGGCGGAGGCCGTGGGGGAACATTGCACGGCGGTGCGGGCCTACTCTCTGAATTGGGAATTCCCGGAAATCAGCGCCCGGGGAACAGGCGCCACGGCGGTGGATTTGCTGGGGGACGGCCCCATGGAACTGCTCGGCGGCTGGTTCCGGGCGGAGGGAAGCGGCTCCGTGGCGGTGCGCTCCGAGAGACCGGTGCGGCTGATTTTCTGCCGGGCCGAGGCGGAGGGCGCGGCGGTGCTCTCCACCGGAGAGGTGATTTTGGACGGCAGCCGGGTAAGCCCGGAGCTGCCCGGGGCGAGGACCATTCAGCGCACGGCGGTTCCCGCCCACCGCATTCGGGAAAACGGGCTGTGCGCCGCCATGGGCACGGACCGGGCAGGAGTGGAGGAGCTTTGGGAGGATTCCCTGGGCGGCAGGGCGCAGTTTTACGCCTATGACACGGCGGAGCGGGAGCCCGCGCAGCTCTTCAGCGTGCCCATGGCCCCCGTGAGTTTCCCGGAGACGCTTTCGGGGGATTATGAGGCAGCCTGCGCGCCGCTGGCTCCGGAGTGGTTTCCGCTGGAGCTCGCCCCGTTTTTGGTGACCATTCACGCGGTGGGGGAAAACCAGCCGTTCCTGATGGACGCGCAGGACGCGGGAGCGGGCGCGTACGTCCGGTTTTTCCGGGAGATTACCGGGGCGGACCGGCTGACGCTTTGGGTGTCGGAAGACGGCGGAAAAAGCTGGCGCGGCGCGGAGGAATATTCCGGCAGCGCGGTGCTTTCCACCGGGGCCCAGGTGGAGGGGCTGGAATGGAACCGCACCTATCTGTTCCAGCTGGCGGTGGAGGGCGGCCCCATGGCGGGACGCTCCAACGTGCTGGAATTTCCACTGTACGACGATTACCACGTCAACGGCGGGGGCAGCCGGGACGACGACGACCGGGGCGATTTGGGGGAACTGCCCGCCGGGGACTTCCTGGTGCCGCCCCCGGAAAGCTCCCCAGGGGAAAGCGTTTCCTCCCCAGGGCCGGAGACTTGGGAAAATTTGCCTCCGCCCAGCGC
>NZ_LT160639.1:0-2500 GCF_900048895.1 Neglectibacter timonensis
AGAATACCCTAAAAACTGAATAAAGGAAGAAGCGAGAAAGAGATCGAAGTGGGGAGACAAAATCAGAAGAAAATGTCTCAAAGAAGCCTGACCTAAAAGAAAGCTATGGTCAAGCCCTCGGCCTATTAGTACTGCCAAGCTGAACATGTTACCATGCTTACACACGCAGCCTATCAACCTTGTAGTCTACAAGGGGCCTTACTAGCTTACGCTATGGGATATCTAATCTTGGAGGCGGCTTCACGCTTAGATGCTTTCAGCGTTTATCCGTTCCACATATAGCTGCCCAGCTATGCCACTGGCGTGACAACTGGTGCGCCAGAGATGTGTCCATCCCGGTCCTCTCGTACTAAGGACAGCTCTCCTCAAATATCCTGCGCCCACGACAGATAGGGACCGAACTGTCTCACGACGTTCTGAACCCAGCTCGCGTACCACTTTAATCGGCGAACAGCCGAACCCTTGGGACCGAATACAGCCCCAGGATGTGATGAGCCGACATCGAGGTGCCAAACCTCCCCGTCGATGTGAACTCTTGGGGGAGATCAGCCTGTTATCCCCAGGGTAGCTTTTATCCGTTGAGCGACGGCAATTCCACTCTCATACCGCCGGATCACTAACTCCAACTTTCGTTACTGCTCGGACCGTCATCCTCGCAGTTAGGCCCGCTTATGCGTTTACACTCTAAAGCACGGTTTCCATCCGTGCTGAGCGGACCTTTGAGCGCCTCCGTTACTCTTTTGGAGGCGACCGCCCCAGTCAAACTGCCCACCTAACAATGTCCCCCGGCCGGATTCACGGCCGCAGGTTAGAATTCCAACAATCTAAGGGTGGTATCCCAAGGTTGACTCCACACAAGCTAGCGCCCGTGCTTCCTAGTCTCCCACCTATCCTGTACATAAATTATCGAAACCCAATATTAAGCTGCAGTAAAGCTCCATGGGGTCTTTCCGTCTTGTCGCGGGTAACCGGCATCTTCACCGGTACTACAATTTCGCCGGGCGGGTAATTGAGACAGTGCCCAGATCGTTACACCATTCGTGCGGGTCGGAACTTACCCGACAAGGAATTTCGCTACCTTAGGACCGTTATAGTTACGGCCGCCGTTTACTGGGGCTTCGATTCAATGCTTGCACATCTCCTCTTAACCTTCCAGCACCGGGCAGGTGTCAGCTCCTATACTTCATCTTTCGATTTAGCAGAAACCTGTGTTTTTGATAAACAGTCGCCTGGGCCTATTCTCTGCGGCCACATCGCTGTGGCATCCCTTCTTCCGAAGTTACGGGATCAATTTGCCGAGTTCCTTAACTACCCTTCTCCCGTTGGCCTTAGAATCCTCTTCCTATCTACCTGTGTCGGTTTGCGGTACGGGCGCCTAAGATATACACAAGGCTTTTCTCGCCCTCGTCTAAGCATACTTCCCTACTTGATTTCGGTCCCTTTCGCCCGGGGCAACCATCGCCCGGGTTATGCTCTTTCAAGGTGTCCCCTTGCTTAAATCTTTTGGCGGCTACGGAATTTCCACCGTATGTGCATCGGCTACGCCTCTCGGCCTCACCTTAGCTCCCGGCTAACTTGGAGCGGACGAACCTTCCTCCAAAAACCTTAGACTTTCGGCCAATATGATTCTCACATATTTCTCGCTACTCATTCCGGCATTCTCACTCGTATGAAGTCCACCAGCGCTTCCGCTCTGACTTCACCCCTCATACGACGCTCTCCTACCACCCATACTTGCGTATGAATCCCAAGCTTCGGTATACACTTTAGCCCCGTTAAATTTTCGGCGCAGGGTCACTCGACCAGTGAGCTATTACGCACTCTTTTAATGAGTGGCTGCTTCTAAGCCAACATCCTGGTTGTCTGTGCAACCCCACATCCTTTTCCACTTAAGTGTACTTAGGGACCTTAGCTGTGGGTCTGGGCTGTTTCCCTTTCGACAATGAAACTTATCTCACACTGTCTGACTCCCGTACATCAATTATCCGGCATTCTGAGTTTGATAGGCTTCGGTACCCTCTCGGGCCCTAGGCCATTCAGTGCTTTACCTCCGGTAATCTAATACGAGGCTAGTCCTAAAACTATTTCGGAGAGAACCAGCTATCTCCGGGTTCGATTGGAATTTCTCCGCTACCCACACCTCATCCGCTACCATTTCAACGGGAGTCGGTTCGGTCCTCCATGGAGTTTTACCTCCACTTCAACCTGGACATGGGTAGGTCACCCGGTTTCGGGTCGAATACATCTGACTTTATGCGCCCTATTCAGACTCGCTCTCGCTTCGGCTCCGGACCTTAAGTCCTTAACCTTGCCAGATGCATTCACTCGCCGGACCATTCTACAAAAGGTACCCGATCACCCATTGACGGGCTCTCGGTGCTTGTAAGCACAAGGTTTCAGGTTCTTTTTCACTCCCCTCCCGGGGTTCTTTTCACCTTTCCTTCACAGTACTTTACACTATCGGTCACTGGGTAGTATTTAGGCTTGGAGGGTGGTCCCC
>NZ_LT160639.1:5000-853189 GCF_900048895.1 Neglectibacter timonensis
AGCTGTGGTCTCATGCGGTATTAGCGTCCGTTTCCAGACGTTATCCCCCTCTGAAAGGCAGGTTACTCACGCGTTACTCACCCGTCCGCCACTAAGATAAACAAGAAATTCTTACAGCAAGCTGTCTCCCTTTCAGCGTCTATCTCCGTTCGACTTGCATGTGTTAGGCACGCCGCCAGCGTTCGTCCTGAGCCAGGATCAAACTCTCTAAAATATGGTATCTAAAACCCTCTCGGGTCTCAAATCATCTTTAGAGCTTTTGTAGCTCATTTGACGTCTCTGACGTCTGTCACAGATTTTAGGTTCTGTTTCCTTTGTTCTCCCTCGAGTTCCCTCAAGGAATTACGGGTCCTATCTTTCTTCTCGTTGTTTAATTTTCAAGGTCCTCTGCTCTCTCGAAATCCAGCTTCTATGCGGCTTCAAGCTCTCTCGAGCTCCCTTCCGCTTCCGCCCTCTCTCTCGAGCGCTTGACTATAATATCAAATCCTTATCCTTTTGTCAACTACTTTTTTCAAATTTTTCAAAAAAGTTTTAAACTGTCTCTTAATGGACGAATTTCCTGTAACCCAACCTTCAACGGCTCTGTACAGAGAAGGGAGAAATATGATATAATAGTCATACCCCCTTTCTTCCTTTTTAGGGGGGTGTTATTACTATACCATAGGATACGGAGAAAATGCAAGACTATTTTAAATTATTTGGAATATTCTGGCTTTTTTTTGTATCCCAGTAAAGGTCGTGGTTTTGTGCCTATACGCATTCAGGCAGATCTTCCTGCAATCGAAGTTCTGGAAAGTGAAAACATTTTTGTGATGACACATGAGCGGGCTGCTGTTCAGGATATCAGGCCGTTGAAAATTGCCATACTCAATTTGATGCCGACCAAAATCGAAACTGAGACCCAACTTTTGCGGCTTCTCGGGAACACGCCCTTACAAGTCGATGTGGAACTGCTTCATCCCGCCACTCACATCAGCAGAAATACCAGTTCTACCCATCTTAACACCTTTTATAAAACCTTTGATGAAATTAAGACTGACCGGTTTGACGGAATGATCATTACAGGTGCCCCCGTTGAGCAGCTTCCCTTTGAAGAGGTAGACTATTGGGAGGAAATGTGCGATATTATGGAATGGAGCACAACAAATGTCTATTCAGTCCTCCATATTTGCTGGGGGGCGCAAGCCGGCCTATATTATCATTATGATATTCCTAAATACCCTCTATCCGAAAAGTTAAGCGGCATATTCAATCATAAAGTTTTAAACCCCTATCATCCCTTGATGCGGGGATTTGACGATAATTACTTCGCCCCCCACTCACGTTACACGGAAGTACGTATGGAAGATATCAAGAAGCATTCCGATCTTATTCCCTTAGCTATTTCTGATTTGGCAGGCCTTCATATTGTAGCAGAACGGAGCGGCCGGAGAATCTTTGTAACCGGCCATGCGGAATATGACCGTGAAACGCTGGCAAAAGAATATTTCCGCGACGTCAATAAAGGACTGAATCCCAAGGTTCCTTATCACTATTTCCCGGAAGACGACGACAGCAGGACCCCTCCCTTCACCTGGCGGAGCAACGCGCATTTGCTGGTTGCCAACTGGTTAAATTATTACGTTTACCAGCAAACGCCTTTCGACTTCCTGTTTGATACAAATAAATAATTTTTCCTGTGGTTGTCGGTTTCTCCTTCAGTCATAATCTTTTTCATACAGATAATGAGTACCCTTACATTTTCATACTATTTTATCTTGTCATGGGTACTTTTTTACAGTTGACTCACTGTAATGTCATAAAAAGCACCGAAAGGCGGTATTTTCTTTGATGAAATATCGCCTTTTTTGGCAAACTGCAATATACTCACAAACAATAAATTTTCGTTCTGTTGTCATATTCTGCGCTTCGCTTCTCAAAATAAAGCTGAATAAAGACTTGCTGCAATGCATTCTGTAAATGATACCGCAGCATTTCAAGTCATCACGACTTTATTCCTGAAGGGAGCATAAACGGATGTACTGTACCCGCACTTTAACCGATTTCGTGAGCTGGGTAGGTGGAACAGACCGCCGGCTGGCTTTGTTCGAGAACCTGTTTCCCATCCCCCGCGGCATAACCTACAACTCTTATCTCATTTTGGACGAAAAGACCGCCCTGATCGACACCGTAGATTCCTCCATCACCCTGCAGTTCCTTGAAAATATTCAATTTGTACTCAATAACCGGCCACTGGATTATCTGGTGATCAACCATATGGAACCGGATCATTGTGCAAGCATCGCTCAGTTATTACTTTATTATCCCAACCTGAAGCTTGTTGGAAATAGAAAAACATTTGAATTATTACACCAATTTTATCATTTGGAATTGACAGGCCGCACAATCCCCGTTCGGGAAAACGATTTTCTCTCTCTGGGAAGTCACACGCTGCGATTTGCCTTTGCACCGATGGTGCATTGGCCGGAGGTAATGGTTACCTATGAAGAAAAAGAAAGCCTCCTCTTTTCCGCCGACGCTTTTGGAAGTTTCGGTGCGCTGAACGGCGCGCTATTTCAGGATGAAATGGATTTTGATCGGGAATGGCTCCCAGACGCACGCCGCTACTATGGGAATATCGTAGGCAAATACGGAAGCCAGGTACAGCGTGCCATGGAAAAGCTTTCTTGTTTGAACATCCAAATGATCTGTCCTTTGCACGGCCCAGTATGGCGTAAAAATATAGACTATATTTGGAATAAGTACAGCCGTTGGAGCCGTTACGAACCCGAAGAACAAGCGGTTGCTCTGCTCTATGCTTCCATGTATGGAAACACAGAAAACGCCGTCAATCTGCTGGCCTGCAAACTGGCGGAGGACGGAGTCAAAAGCATTGCGGTTCATGATGTATCCAGCACCCACGTTTCCACGTTGATTGCAGAAGTATTCCGCTGCAGCCACCTGGTTTTAGCTGCGCCTACCTATAACAACGGCATATACCCGGAAATGCTCAATTTCCTGCATGATATGAAAGCATTGAATCTGCAAAACCGCACAGTCGCCTTAATAGAAAACGGATCCTGGTCTCCTGTTGTTGGGGAACAGATGCGTGCTTTCCTGGAGGGATTGCAGGGCATGAGAATTTTGGAACCGGTCATAACGATTCGGTCTGCCCCATCTGCAAAAACACTCGAAGAGCTTGAGCAGCTCTCCAAAAACCTTCTGTCCTCTCTGGGGACTGCCATTAGGCTGTAACCCGCGATTCTCTTTGAATAAGGCGTGCAAGGGAATGAAAATTCACTGCACGCCTTTCTTATTTGATGCTGCCCATAGAAGAGTTGATGATTGAAAATAGCGCTTGAATCCTTTATAATGTTATTTATAGAGTTTTCTACTCTTCAAATCCGGTACCGGCTTTAAAGATAGAAAACGCAGAAAGGAATTCATCTATGAAATATGACGGCATCCTATTCGATTTAGACGGCACCCTTTGGAACGCCACAGAACCAATTGCTGTTTCCTGGGCTATTGCTTTAAAAGACCAACCCGATATTGAACGTGCCCCCAGTACGGAGGAATTGGAAAAAGTGATGGGCATGACTTCTGAAAAATTGATGGCCCAGTTGTTTCCATATCTGTCCTACGAACGTGGGCAGGAACTTTTCCAACACTGCTGCGAAGTCGAAATGGTTTATCTCAGAGAACATGGCGGTACATTGTATCCGGGATTGGAACACACATTGGAAAAACTTTCCGCACGCCACCCCCTCTGTATTGTGAGCAATTGTAATAACGGGTATATTGAAACTTTTTTAGACGCCCATTCGATGCGAAAGTACTTTTTGGATTGGGAATGCATTGGGCGTACCGGGCTTCAGAAATGGGAAAACATCCGCTTGGTGGTTGAACGAAATGAGTTTCAAAATCCTGTATATGTAGGTGATACCGAACTGGACTATGATTCCGCCGAACGTGCCGGACTGCCATTTATACATGCAGCTTATGGATTTGGCCAAGTGCCGGAAGCGCCTCAGATATCTTCCATTTCAGAACTGCTGGAAATTGTCTGACAGTACTTATAATCGGGGCAGAAAGGAGTTTTCATGAAAACCAAACTGCTGTTTTCAAGCTTCCCTTTTATCAGCTGCGAAAAGGTTACTCTCACACAGATTACCGACCTCAACCTGGATTCTCTCTGGGAGATTATGGGAGATGACGAAAACTACCGTTTCAGCCCCACAGCGGCGCTCAGATCCAGGGAAGAAGCTGCTGTCAAGCTGCGGCAAATCGGCACTCTCTTTCGCGACAGACAAATGATTGTTTTAGGAATTTTTTCCAACGACAGTCTCAATCAATTGCTGGGGATATTTGAGATAACCGGATTTGATACAGAAGTGAATGAAGTAACCGTTAATTTCACGCTGGGCCGTCGGCACACTGGATTCGGCTATGCCAGTGCCGCATTACGGGCTGCAGTAAAATATTTATTTGATACGATTGAAGTGAATCGGATCCAGTGCTATGTACTCCCTATCAACTATCGTGCCGTTTTAGTGCTGGAGCGCTGTGGTTTTGTCAAAGAAGGCACTATTCGGGAGGGCTTTTGCTGGCCCGATAAGGGAATTGTAGATCTCTCTCTTTATTCAATGCTGTCCAGCGATAGAAGGCAAAAACGTTCTGGTTCCGCCTATTATCTGTAGCCTCCTGCTCAATTCTATCTTAACTGATAAAAACCTCTTCCAACGTGAAATGGAAGAGGTTTTCTTTCAATGAAGCAGGGTTTCATCCTGGCTTGGCATCTGGCCGCAGCGATCTATTCCGCTGCAGGACGGGTTCCCGCACGCTCACCGGTGCCATCTCCTACCGAAATCCGATAGAGGCGTGCAAGATATTTCCATGTCAGTCGGGTGATATCGCCGCTGGCCTCTATCCCGGCCTTCCGCTGGAGCCAGCGTATCGCTTCAACGGAATTTGAATCATGGATATCGTTGCAGGCAACTTCCGGCAGCGACGCATACCTGGCGCCGATGGCCCGAAGCATGCCATGTATCATGTGCAGATGTTCATTCCGTTCACCTGCGCGTATGACCTGCCCGGGCTGCAGAACCGGGTTGACAGGTTCTGCAGGAGAAAGCTCGATGACAGCCCTTCGATATTCGTCCGCCACAGCATACCAAGTATCGATATCCGTAACTCCTGTTACAGGCATGCCGTGACGTTTCTGAAAAGATTCCACGGATTTTCGGGTGTCGTCTGCATAAATGCCATCAGGGATAACTGCCGCAATTTCGCTGTCATACTGAGCGATCGTCCGCAGCATGATCTGCAGACTGCGGACCGGCTGCCCCACCAGCTCCTGCCTAATCCCTATCATTGCTGCACCCCCCGCCTGAAATCTGTACTTCCCATCCGTAGATCAAAGCCTGGAAACTGAGTAAATCTCGAAGTTGATTCAAACTTCAGCACTTCTACATCGGCGGCAAGCACTTTTTTAGTAGCGTCATTCAACCTGCCGTTACCCGGAATACCACACATTTTTTGGAATTTTTCCACTGCCCGCTGTGTCATTGTCCCAAGTCTGCCCGTAATTTGCAGATGGGGAAGCCCCGGCATAGTATCGGCAATACTATTCAACTGTTGTTGCAACTCTCGAATTGTTCCTGCAGGAACAACTTCCTGATCAAACGGAAACAACTCGCCCCGTGACAGAACTGCTTCCGCCACTCCCGCATAAGCATCATAGATAGCATCCCAGACAGCAGCTCCAACCACTCCGGTTTCAGATATTCCAGACTGCTTTTGAAATGCCTGGACCGCTTGTTTTGTTGCCGCATCAAAATATCCAGTTACCTGAAGGGGAGGAATACCGGGATTAAACTGTGAAAGCACAGCCAGCATGTATTGAAGATGGGAAACCTTTTTCCCGCTGTTTCCTTCCACGATCGCATCGGGATAGGCCCAGGATATCCCTGTAAAAGTCTGTCCTTCCGAATTCAATTCAGACAGCCGCCTGATCCCTACATACAGCTGGACAATCTGATACCACGTGGCTTTCCCCACAATTCCGTCTACAGCAAGACCAAACACGGATTGAAATTTTCTGACTGACGCAGAAGTCTTTGCCCCAAAAACACCGTCTACCGGCGATATTTTGGGAATTGCAGGATAATTCTGAGCAATGCGATTTAAAGAAGTTTGGATTACCGTTACATTGGGACTGATATCACCTTCCCGAAGAGGCGTTCCCGGATAGGAAGCTGTAATATTTTGTATTGGCGCATCCACGACAATTTCTATGGCATCTCCATAATAGGCATGGAGAATCTCCAATGAATTGTATCCCTGACGGGCTAAATTTTCTGCTCCCCATTGGCTCAGTCCGTCGCAGGTCACAGTGGTACCGTTGCAAAACGAAGCTGCCAAGGGCTCCACATAGCCCTGCCGCCTGATATAATCGTTAAAAATTTCGTCTACCAAACGGCTGACATTGTCGAAAAAATTTCGCCCGTTGACAAAAGCCTGATCATAAGCGGTGGAATTTGTAATATCGAAGTTTCTGCCTCGGCTTCTGTAAAACTCTGTATATACCCGATTGAGAGCGAAAGAAACCTGGGCCAGAATATTTGCCCGCAAAGCACTTTCCTGCCAGGTAGGATATATTTCGCTGGAAGCCACATTCTTGATATAATCTGCAAAGGATACCGTAACATTGGGCGCGTTGCTGGCAGGAGTGCCCAGATGAACGGTAATAAATTCTGGTATGTAAGGAATTACAATCGCCATGAGTATTCCTCCTTACAGGTTCTGCGGCGGAACGTCAAATATTTCCGTTTGGTTCCAGGCTTCCGGCATTTCGTTCAGCGGGATCATCTGCAGATCCTGTCTGGTTACTGTGTTCGGAAAAACCTGAACATTTTCAACGACGATCCTTTCGTAAAGAGGATGCTCCGCCGTCACATCCACCGTGGAAAAAGGCGTTTCCTGCGCTGGCGCCTGACTTGCGGACAGATCTGGAGTCTGTACTGCAATACGCTCTGTGTTTCCGCTCTCATCCGTGATTCGGATCGCCAGAAGTTCTTCTATCCCGTCAAGCTGTTTCTGCGTAATTGTTACAGTGGAATCCTCTAAAGGAATCATTGCGTCAGAGGTATAAACATGAGTTATCAGATATCCTTGTGCGCTTATGGGGTTCCCCTCCTCTCTCTGATTATACACAATACAGTATATGCGCCAAATTGTATTAAATGAAAAAAGCAGGAGATGCCTCTACAGAAACCGTGCATCCCTTGCTTTTTTCAAATCCTCTTTTTTTGCAGAATCAAAGTTATCCTATTTCACAGTTCCTCCATATCAATAGGGTTTTACCATATAAACAGCCATTTCCGCATCCAAAGATTCCTGTATGTCCTCTGTAAAAGAATTTTCGGTCATTGCGACAATCAGGGCCTGCTTTGCATCTTTCCGGTTCAACCTTCTATTTTCTCTGGCGGCTTCCTAACCGTCCAGCTCCGGCATTTGAACATCCATCAAAAAGCAGCGCCCCGAAACCATCTTTTTTCCGTCCTGCAGCAGCCGCTCTTGTTAGTGTAGTCCATGGGACTCCTTCCCATCAGCCACAGGTTCGAATTTTAATGCAAAAGGGACACAACTAATTAGCTTCCACAGCCTGATAATAGGAAATTTCTTCTCCCTCTCTGCCGCTGAACAGCGAAGTCTTCGCCAACCGGTTGACCTGCAGCAGCATAGACCGCCAAAGGTACATGATCCGGCGCCGTACCCCATTTCCTCTGCCGAAAGCAGATTATTAACCAGGGTTTTGATTACCTCTGTTCAATTTTTTTCCGAGCTCCTCCACCTTCAGAAATTCCTTTTGAATCGCCTGATACAGCAGCGGGTAATCCTCACGCTCCTCCCTGGCACGAAGAGGCTGCACAATATCACAAACCGCTTTGTAAAGAGGGGTGAGCCCCATATTCCCCACTACTCCCTTTAAGGTATGTGCCGCATCAAAGGCTGCTTCCAAATTTCCGGAGTCGATGGCCTCTCCCAATTTCCGCAAATTATCATCTTGAAACAGCATCTTCAAAAATTTCAGATACATCGTTTCATTTCCCATAAAACGCGACATAGTATCCTGATAATCTGCACCGTATGCCTCAAATAATTCTTTGAAATTTTGCATAGTCAGACCTCCTTTCCGGAAATAAAATCGTATAGGGTCTGATACAACCGGTCTGGCTCTATGGGCTTTGCTAAATGGGCGTTCATTCCTGCAGCTTTGCTTTTCTCAATATCGTCGTCAAAAGCATTGGCTGTCATTGCAATAATAGGAATCGACTTTGCATCGGCATTGCTGAGATGACGGATATTGGAAGCGGCAGTCAAACCGTCCATCAAGGGCATCCGTATATCCATCAAAATGGCGTCATAATACCCTTTTTCCGACTTACTGTACATTTCCAGAGCCCGAAGCCCATTATCGGCCGTCTCTACCTTGAATCCTTTGTTTTCCAGAAGCATCACAGCCACTTCCGTATTTATGGCATTGTCCTCTACCAACAGTATTCTCTTTCCTGTGAAATCATAGTTCGTCTCCTCCGCTTTCTGTTTCTGTTCTTCTTTCTCACCCAACGCCCGCGAGAACGCAGATATCAAGGAAGATTTGAACATAGGTTTACTCATCAGCAGGTTAACTCCAGCCAGCTTTGCCTCATGTTCGATAAAGGTCCAGTCATAGGCCGTCATGATAATGATTGTCACCTCAGGGCCTACAATACCCCGGATTCTCCTTGCGGTTTCAATTCCATCCATATCCGGCATTTTCCAGTCAATCAGAATCATATCATAGTATTTTCCCTGATTCCAAAAAGCTCTCACCTGTTCAATGGCTTTCCGCCCGCTGTCTACCCACTCTGCTTTTATTCCCATTTCACACAATGTGACAACCGCGCTTTCACAGACAGCCACATCATCGTCTACCACTAAGGTTTTCAAATGGGAAAAATTCAAATGGTTTCTTTTCTGATTATGCCTGAGTTTTTCCTCTTCCGTAATCCCAAGCTTAACATCCACAGTAAATTCACTGCCCAGCCCTTTAATGGAACGTACGGTAATCTTTCCATCCATCATATCCACAATGTTTTTCGAGATTGCCAGCCCAAGTCCGGTTCCGCCATATTGGGTAGTGGTTCCAGCCGATTCCTGCGAAAACGGTTCAAAGATATGGGGCAGAAACTCCTCGCTCATTCCAACCCCCGTATCGTTAATAATGAAACGAAGCACGGCATCGTTTTTGGTACGTTTACGCTGTGATGCAGAGAAAGTAACTTTTCCCCCTTCTCTTGTGAACTTGATGGCATTGCTCAGAATATTGATTAAAACCTGCTGCAGCTTCATTGCATCGCCGATATAATAATCGTCCAGTATTGGGTCTACAATACATTCATAGTCCACATTCTTTGCAGCTGCCTGTGTATAGCAGATAGAGTTAATGCCGTTTAGAAACTCTTCTGTCGGGATCTTTTCGCCTTTTAAAAGCATTTTCCCACTTTCAATCCGGCTCATATCCAAAATATCGTTGATCAAGGAAAGTAAAAACCGGGAAGAGATTCCGATTTTGGAAATGCAATCTGCCACTTGCTCTTCATCGCCGATGGACTGCGCAGCGATTGTGCTCATGCCGATAATCGCGTTCATCGGCGTCCGGATTTCATGGCTCATACGGGACAGGAAATCCGATTTTGCCGCATTTGCCTGTTCTGCTGCCACCAGTGCGGCGGCCAGTTCCTCCTTTTGCCTTTGTTCCTGACGTACCACATCTGTGACGTCTGTACGTGCGATACATACCCTGCTCAATTCCTTACTAATGTAAAATACTTCGAGGCGTTTTACCCGTACCTCATGCTCCCCTTCCCGCATTTCCACCAAAAACGTATAGGCATTTTCCTCGGCCAGACGCTTTTCCATATATTCGTAATCCAGGTTCTTCAGGTATTCGCGTCCAGCTGTTTCATCCATATACCGTTCGGCAAACATTTGCGCCTCTTTTTGAAATCCTCCCTGCGTTGGAATCGATCCAGCGCTGTGATGCCCACTGATTGTCATAGAATGGTGCGTATCTTTGCGCACATCGATTTCCGTGATGCTCTCGTAATCCAACTCGACAATCCTGTTCAAAAGCTGTTCGCGAAGCTTCTGCTCCGTGACGTCCAGAGTATAAAAATTAATTATGATTTCTCCTGACTCCGGATTCCGAAAAGACCGGAGATAAGTGCTGGCCCAGAAAGTACCGCTGTTGCATCTGCGCAGGAAGTCCAAGTGGTAATCCACTTTTCCGTCTTCATAATCTGCCAATACCTTATCCCGGTTCAGCATACGGAGGATTTTCCCGCCATAGTCCGTATCTACAGCAGAGGCGGCCAGGTTCTCAATCGTAGCATCATAAGAATCCCCTACCTCAGCAACTGCCGTATCCACGCTCGAGACATAGCTTTCCATCCGGTTTTGCGTAACGTTGATACTTCCCTGTATGCTGCCTTCCGCAGAGAAAAGCTCGGCAAAATAGGCCAATTCCTTTCTATAAAGTTCGCTTATTTTTTCCTGAAGCTGTTTTTCTTCCGTAATGTCCACAAAAACACAGTAAAAATATTCCTCTCCATCTCCTTCCGTTAAGAGCTGGGCTTTGATGGAAATCCATTTTACCGCTCCATTTTTGCAAATCAAACGATTCTCATTGTGAATGGTATTTCCGCTGCGCAGCTGGCTTTTCAACTTTGCAGTCATCACAGACAGATCTTCCGGATAAATGACAGCTGACATGCAGTTACCCATCTTCGCAAACTCCGCACGGCTGTATCCAAGAAACTCGAACAATCCGTCGTTGGCGTCAATCACAGAGAAATCCGCGTCAAAGCGGCAGCGAAACACTGCGCCCGGAATGTTGTTGTACAGATGCAACACTTCCTCTTGGGCCTGTCTCTGAGCTGTGATGTCAATACAGACAGATGCAATGGCAGGCTTTCCATTCTCTGCCACAATTTTCCGGCCTAAATCATGTATCCAGATATAAGAGCCATCCTGTTTCTTCATCCGGTATTCAACCACATACATTCCATTTTTATCCAGCTGAAACGCCACCGACTGATCCACTATTTCCCGGTCCTGCGGATGCATACAGTTGGAAATCATTCCCTCAATATCGGTAACAAACTCCGCTTCTGTTTCATAACCCAGATAGTCCAGCATCTGTCGGTTGATAAAATAGAAAGGAAAACCCTCCTCAAGGTATCCTCCCATCATACCGCCAGCCAGCGACTCATTGAGCAGTTCCTGACGCTGCCGGGCTAAATTTTCCATCACCAGTGTTTGAGGATAATGTTCTTCACATCTCTGGCTGCGCCCCGGCTCCGCAAAATGAAGATTTCTGATTATGAACTCGCCGTTCTCCATCCGGGAAAGTGTAAAAAATCCCCTTAGGCGCCAAGAATAGAGCGACGTTTTCAAAAACAATTCTGCCGAAAGGCTGACCGTCTGCTCAGCAATCTGCTGTTCCCGGAGCACCTGAAGTTCAGAATGAAACGGCTCTGTTATTTCTCGAATATCCCGCTGGATATACTCGGCCATTTCTTTCTTCCCCTGGGCAATTTCATCAATTCCAGTACCGATAAATCCAACATCCTCCGCCAAAAACGATATTGCCTTTTCCGCGTCACACTGCTCAAACCAGCTTTGACAAAAAGCCTTCACCACTTCAATAGCCGTCGTTTTCTGAACCGTCATTCCTTTCAATCCTTTCCAGCGCTTCAGCCGCCCGCGTTCTTTGATTTCGCCCGGTACAGCGCCAGATAGGCCCGCTCTACCACTTCTGACATGGGTTCGTCCACATCCCATATCTCCGTGCCGCAGATACATTTTCCAGAGACACCGCCCGCACACAGTTCGATTTTCCTACAGATTTCTTCGCCCTTTTTTACTGCCGTTTCTTCTGATCCCAATTGCCTCATAATCACCACAAATTCGTCTTCTCCAAAACGTGAAACCATGTCGGCTTTACGCGTATGCCTTCTCAACACCTCTCCAATCCGTTTCAACAACAAATTCTTGCTATGACAGTCAGATTCCCCATTGACCCACTTTAGATTTCCCACATAGAACAGACAGAAAGCCAGGGGTGTATCCTCTTTTTTCAGTTCTTTTACCGCCATTTCTAATCCACAGCGATTTAACAAAGATGTCAAATGGTCGCGGTACACTTCATTTTCTAGCAGAGTCTCCTCTTCTCCGATCCAGCAATCAAATCCCGTGACACGAATCACTCTTTTCCATAGGCTTTTCATCGTATGCGGCTTTGCTGCATAATCGGCCGCACCCTGCTCAAGCGCCATTTCTTCTACTTCCGGATCTGCCGCCCCAGTTCCTATCACCGGGATATTCCACACGCAGTTTTCAATCCGCAGGGCTTCCAATGCAGAAAATCCATCTGATAACTCCAAACTCAATATCACTGCCGTCACCTGCCTGTTGCATTCGGCAACTTTCTCCAACGCTTCTGCACCGTCGCTGCATTCTATCACCTCATATCGAGCCTCAAAGGTTTTTCTCACCCTCTCTCGATATTCTTCATTTTCATCAGCAACCAAAAGAACCTGTTTTTCCCGCCCCATCTCAGAAACAGATTGCCGCGCCAAGCCGCCCTGCGGTACCATAAGGCTTTCAAATTCTGCACAGGGCATAGGTTTTGCAAAAAAATATCCCTGAACAAAATCACAGCCAATCTCCCGCAGTCGCTCCAATTGTTCTCCGGTCTCCACACCTTCCGCTACAACGCTTAAATTCATCCACCTGGCAAGTCCCATAATAAAACGCAGAATTCCCTGGTTGACCGGCTTTGCTGTTTCATTCTGGATAAATTTCATATCCAGCTTCAAAACATCGATGGGCATATCATTCAGCATATTCAAAGAGGAATAACCGCTTCCAAAGTCATCCATCTCAATTACAAAGCCCTGTTCCCTCAAATTGTTCACTGTATCAATAATCTGCTTAGGATTTTCCGTATAAGCGCTTTCCGTAATTTCCAAGTGAAGGCGTGAGGGCGGCAAGCCATATTTCTTTACTGTATGTACTAAAATCCCAACCAGATCGGCATGATAAATATCGGCACGGGATACGTTTACAGACACGGAAAGCTCAGGATAGCCTTTGTCTTCCCACTCATGCAGCACCCTGCAGGTTTTGTCCCAAACATATTGATCCAGCTTCGTAATAAAGCCGTTCTTCTCAAATAGAGGAATAAATTCCGCCGGGGACTGAATCCCCCACTTAGGATGATTCCAGCGCACCAAAGCTTCCGCTCCCGCCAGGCTGTCATCCTTAATACGATATTTGGGCTGAAGGTAAATTTCAAATTGACCCTGTTCCAGCGCCTGTTCCATCTCGTCTGTAATCGCCTGTTCCCGAAGCAGTTTATTTCTCAGCTCATCGTTATATTCTGCAAAATACTTACCATATTGGCCTTTAATGCTTTGAGCCGCAAGCAACGCACGGTCACACATCTGTTCTACAGATGCAGACCGGCCTTTCACTCTATAAATGCCCCATTTCATCACGACGTTCCTAGCATTGGTCAGTTCATTGATTTGATTCAGCGCTTCAAGGAACAGATCATTGGTATATGTCCAGCGGTGCTCCAGAAGACAAGCAAACTGATCCGCGTTAAAACGCCCGCAGATTCCTCTGTTGCCCACCCTGTCTTTGTACAGCGCAGCGACATCACACAGCAGACGGTCCCCAGCAGGTATTCCAAACGCATCGTTTACCAACTTAAAATTTTCAATATCCGAGCAAACAATGTCATATTCCCGATCCGGATTCCGGATCAGGATTTCTTTAACGCGCTGATAAAAAAACTCTTTACTGTATAACCCTGTCAGACGGTCATACTGAATCAGATTAATCATCGCGGCAGTTTCCCGCAGATTGATAATGCTGGCCACACGATGCAGAATAATTTGGGGCTTATATGGCTTTGCAACAAAATCAGCAGCCCCATGGGATAACGCCGTCACCTCGTCTGACTCTCCATCACTTTGAGTTGTTACGATGACAGGGATTGCTGAATAGGCGGAATTCTCTTTCACGACCGACAAAAACGTATAACCATCCATTACCGGCATCACAATGTCCAGCAGTATCAGAGATATATTCTCACCAAACTCATTCAGTACTTCCAATGCCTCTTTTCCGTTCTTGGCCTCCAGAACTTCATATTCCGCTGACAGGATTGCTCTGAGCATTTCCCGGTTAATTGCATTATCTTCAACTACAAGTATTTTTTTCTGTGAAAGCATCGTTTCACACCTCTGCATAAAGGCCGTCCGCCCTAATTTTGGATTCATTTTTCTTATATCACATCTTACAACGTATCCTCTTCGTTGTCAAACTTCCGTAAGATTTGATCGCCTGAAGTCCACAGCGCAATACCGCTTTTTCAGCCCCTCTCTATAACCGCACACCCCAGCGACCTAATGGCACCTGGCACTTACCTCACCATCCCCGACAAACTGCCATGGTTAAAATCACCTTGCTGACAAGCCACTTCAGACCTATTTGTGTTTTCAATTGCAAATTCAAGGATTAATTATAATTTTTTAATTTTTGTTTCCTTTATTTTGAATTTTGATGCATATACTCAAAAAAATGAAGTTTTTTACATTAAAAAGCTCGGAATAATTGCCGTTATTGAAAGAGTCTATGTAATCGTCTATTTTAAAAACAAAAAAAGAACCAGAAGATACAATTCGTATCTTCTGGTTCTTTAATTTCTTTGCTTATTAAGACTGCTGTCGCCTTCTCTCCGCTCTCTTGGACCTTGGATACCCGTTCGATATCTTAAAAACAGGTCCAAAAACACGGACGATAGGGTCATTATTCACCGCACGACAACAACAAAAAATTATTTCACCAATTCTGCAATTTCTTGAGCGTAATTGGAGTCATCCCGCTTTTCAAGACCTTCGCCTTTTTCGAAACGGGTATACGCCGCGATTTTAATCTCTCCGCCCAACTCCTTGGCAACAGACTCGGTGTACTGCTTCACAGTCATGCTGCTGTCCTGAACATAAACCTGATCCACCAGGCAGATTTCCTTAAAGAACTTGTTCAGACGACCCGCAACAATTTTCTCAGCAATATTGGCAGGCTTGCCTTCCCCAACGATCTGTTCGGTAAGAATAGCCTTTTCCTTCTCAACACGATCGGCAGGAACAGCATTCTCATCCAGATACTCCGGGTTCAGGGCCGCAATCTGCATTGCCACATTATGGGCATAAGTTTGAAATGCTGCAGAAGAAGCGATTTCATCGCTGGTATCAAACTTCACAATGACGCCGATACGGCCGCCGGCGTGCACATAAGAGGTAACCGCGCCCTCATAACGGGCAAAACGGCGCACTTTGATATTCTCGCCGATGGTGAGAATCTTTTCCTTCAAAAGCGCATCTACCGTCAGCTCGGAGCCATGAGCCTTGCAGGCAAGCAGTGCGTCCACATCAGCAGGATTTTCATAAATCACCGTGTCAGCACAGGTCTTTACAAAAGCCTGAAAATCGGCATTCTTGGCCACGAAGTCGGTCTCTGCATTCACTTCAATCACAACGGCAATTTTTCCGCATTCACTGACAGCAGCAAAAGCCACGCCTTCTGCGGCAACACGCCCAGCTTTCTTCACAGAAGCAGCCAAGCCCTTCTCCCGCAGAAAATCAATTGCCTTTTCCATATCGCCATTGGACTCGGTAAGCGCCTTTTTACAATCCATCATTCCGCAGCCGGTCTTCTCACGAAGCGCTGCAACATCCTTTGCAGTAAAGTTCATTGTTTCGTCATCCTTTCTTTTGCTGGCTTCTTTCTCTGGTAAACCGGAAAGCGCCGTGCGAATCATCATCCGCACGGGGCCTTCAGTCAAAACTTCAAAACGATTACGCTTCGGTCACTTCTTCAACCTTTTCGGCTTCCGCAACAGCCTCTTCTTCTCTGGCAGCTGCGCCCATCTGACCCTCGCGGCCCTCAATGATAGCATCCGCCATAGCGCCGGCGATCAGCTTGACCGCACGGATTGCATCATCGTTGCCAGGAATCACATAATCGATTTCATCCGGATCACAGTTGGTATCCACAATGGCGACAATCGGAATTCCCAGTTTCTTGGCTTCCGCCACGGCAATCCTCTCTTTGCGGGGATCCACAATGAACAGGGCTCCGGGGAACGCCTTCATCTCCTTGATGCCGCCCAAGAATTTCTCCAATTTTTCAATTTCAAGCTGCAGCTTGCTGACTTCCTTCTTGGGAAGCAGCTCAAAAGTGCCGTCCTCCTCCATCTTGCGGAGCTGTGCAAGACGCTGAATCCGCTTACGGATGGTAGAGAAGTTGGTGAGCATGCCGCCCAGCCAACGGGCATTTACATAATAGGCGCCTGCACGGGTGGCCTCTTCCCTGACCGACTCCTGAGCCTGCTTCTTTGTGCCCACGAAGAGAACGCTTTTCCCTTCTGTAGAGAGATCGCGCACAAAATTATAAGCTTCTTCCAGCTTCCTTACGGTCTTCTGCAGATCAATGATATAGATTCCGTTACGTTCCGTGAAGATATAGGGAGCCATCTTTGGGTTCCATCTTCTGGTCTGGTGGCCAAAATGTACGCCGGCCTCCAAAAGCTGTTTCATAGATACGACTGCCATTACAATGAACCTCCTTGGTTTTTCCTCCGCCGCACTTTTTTCTTTTCGGGGCAAACCTATACAGGCACCTTACCGAAAGTCCGGCGTGTGTTTTGCTGAAATATTATAGCACGCTGCCGGTGCAGAATCAAGCATTATTTTCCTGATTTTCACTCTTTTCAGTTCTTAAAAACAAAGTTTATCCAGTAAAGAAGTAAAAAAGCCTTTTTTCTCTTTCTCATCCTTCTCTTCAAAATTTACCAGCACCGCGTCGTCTCCGATCAGCACGATATCCTGCCATGGAATGACAAAGTCCTCCTCACGGCCCAGAAGGCCAAACAAACGCAGTCTGCCGTACACCACTACCGCAGTCAGCACGGCCGTATGCGTGTCAATTTCCACATCGCACACAAAGCCGATTCTGGTGCCATCTTTGACATTGATCACCTCTTTATTTCTCAGTTCCCCCATCCTGCAGCTCATCGCTGGGACCACCACCCTTTCCGGATCCGGATATCTTTTTGAAGCATCGTAGAATCAGGACCTGGTTTTCCCGCCAACCTTACCGCACCGCGGAGTCATCCTTCCGCAGGCCGACGGTGAAAGCCTATGATTCATATGTATGCCGCAATTGCGGTTTTATCCCGGGTATGCTATGATTGTAAAAAATGGAAAGCGAAAGTGACTGCTCTGTCAAAGACGCCGCTCCATTGAAACAGAAAGGGCGTGTGCCGCGATGAACATCTGGCACGACATTTCCCCAAAACGTATCCGGGAAGAGGATTTCTATGCTGTGATAGAGATCACAAAGGGCGGAAAGGCAAAATATGAAATGGACAAGGAGACCGGATTGCTCCGCTTAGACCGGGTGCTTTATACTTCCACCCATTATCCGGCAAACTACGGCTTTATTCCCCGGACCTATGCAAACGACGGCGATCCGCTGGACGTCCTGGTGCTCTGTTCAGAAAACATCATTCCGATGTCCCTGGTACGCTGCTACCCCATCGGCGTCATCATCATGGATGACAGCGGCAGCCAGGATGAAAAGATCATCGCCATTCCTTTTGACGACCCCACCTATAACGGCTATCGTGATATTAAGGAGCTCCCTTCCCATATTTTTGATGAAATGCAGCACTTTTTCTCTGTGTATAAACAGTTGGAGGACGCCAAAAGCACGGAAATCAGCGAGGTAAAGGATCACGAAGCCGCAAAAGCCATCATTGCCTCTTGTCTGGAACGCTATCTGAATGATTTCTGCCGCTGAATTTCAAAGGAGGAAATATTAGGACAAACAGAACTGGGAAGACGGACTGCTTTTCAAAATCAAGGAGTAAACCCGTTGCGGCGACACTTTTCTTTTTAATTATTCAAAATGGAGAAGCGGACTTGGCGCTACCAGGCCGGATGGCTGCACGGCTCAAAAAAGCGGCGATACCCGGGCCTATGAGCCAGGTGTAGTTTGGATATTTTAAGCATCCTTTGAAGTGAAGCAGGAAAAGGGGCTGATGGACAAAAACAGAGTTTTTTGCTCTGGTTTTACATCAGCCCCGGATTATTATCGAATTTCTTTTTTGATTTTCCCCAGCGCTCCCTTTTCCAAACGAGACACCTGTGCCTGAGAAATCCCAATTTCATTGGCCACTTCCATCTGCGTTTTGCCATCCAGGAACCGCATTGAGAGGATTTTCTTTTCCCGCTCTCCCAAATTACGGATCGCCTGTTTTATGGCGATTTCTTCCAGCCAGTCTCCATCGTTTCCATCTCCGACCTGATCCATGATATAAATGGTATCACCGCCGTCGGAAAAAACCGGCTCATAGAGGGAAACCGGTTCAACAATGGCTTCCAGCGCAACGACTACATCTTCCCGCTTCATATCCAGCTCCCGGGAAATTTCTTCTACTGTAGGTTCCTTCCCGTTTTCTGCAGTCAGCTTTTCCTTGCACTGAATTGCCTTGTAGGCGGTATCCCGCATAGAACGGCTGACTCGTACGGAATTGTTGTCCCGCAGAAAACGTCGTACTTCGCCGATAATCATCGGTACCCCATAGGTAGAAAACTGCACGCCCTGATTGACGTCAAAGTGGTCGATAGCCTTCATCAGGCCGATGCAGCCAACCTGAAACAGATCGTCGGGATTTTCTCCCCTGTTATTAAAACGCTGAATTACGCTCAGTACCAGACGCAGATTGCCGGAAATCAGTTTTTCCCGCGCCTCTTTATCCCCTTCATGGCTTTTGATCAACAGCTCTCTGGTCTCGCTGCTTTTAAGCACCTTGAGGCGCGACGTGTTGACGCCGCAGATTTCAACCTTGCCCTGCATGATGAAAATACCTCCGCAATTATTTCTTACGGAGGTATTGTTTGCATTTTTCAGACCGTTTAATCACAGAAAGCATAGCGTAAACCGGACCCTTTGTCCGTTGACGCCCGCCCATATAGGACTTTGCTTACATATCGCGGCCGCAGCATTTTTTATATTTTTTTCCGCTTCCACAGGGGCAGGGATCATTTCGACCGATTTTCTGGCCTTTCACCACAGTTTTGGAAAGCTTCTGCTCTTTATAGAGTTCCTTCCTGCGTTCCTCCGGGATCAACGCATCCCACTGAGGCAGATGATAAAGCCAATCAGCCTTTGCGTCCACCATGTTTTTATAGAGGAGCTCCTCCTCGTAATCCAAGTTGACCTCACTGTCTTCCTCGATTTCTTCCAACGGATTCTTTTCTTTCAAGCTTTCATTAATGCCATCCAGAAAGCCCACCATCGTCATCAGATCCACACCGAACTTTTCAGCATAGCCTTTCACGGTGTTCTTATCGGGTTTCTCTTCCAGTATTTTCTTATAAATGTCGGTTTCGGTGCTGAAATAGGTTTCCCAAAATTTCACGCCGTCCGGGCCGCTCTGCTTTTCTTCTGCATATTTTTGCCACTGCTCGAATAAGGCCATGACGTCCACTCCATTGCTTGAGATATTTTCAGTTCTTTCGGTTTTGTATCTTATCATTTTTTGACGTATCTGTCAACGAAATCCGCTTTTCTCTCCTTTTCCCCTTGAATCCAGAAAAAAAACATGGTATGTTTCCCAAAGAAATAAATATCTCCGGCGGTCCTGCATACACTACAGCATCCGGGAAGGCCGCAGAAAGTGCAGGCATATAACGAGGAGGCCCACACAGATGCACATAGAGGTACAAATCGAAATACCGGATTATGTTAACAAACTGATGGCAAAATTAAATGATGCAGGTTATGAAGCCTGGTGTGTAGGCGGCTGTGTCCGGGACAGTCTCCTGGGGCGCATTCCTGAAGACTGGGATCTGGCTGTTTCATCCCTGCCGCCCGAAACCAAACAAGTGTTTTCCGATTATCCCACCTTTGATGTAGGGATGCGTCACGGGACCATCTCGGTACTCTCTGAAGGTCACACGGTGGAGCTCACCACCTTTCGGATGGACGGCGTCTACTCCGATGCCCGCCATCCGGACAGCGTCCAGTTTTCCAACTCCTTGGAAGAGGATCTCTCCCGCAGGGATTTCACCGTTAACGCTATGGCGTACCGGCAAAACAGCGGGTTGAGGGACCCTTTCGACGGGCTGCGCGATCTGGAAACCGGGCTGCTGCGCTGTGTAGGGATTCCCGCAAAACGCTTTTCAGAAGATGCTCTCCGCGTTCTGCGCTGCCTGCGCTTTTCCTCTACGCTGGGATTTGCAATAGAACCGGAAACCCTGCAGGCGGCCATGGACGCCCGAGGACTTCTGGAAGACGTATCCAGGGAAAGAGTACGGGACGAACTGCAAAAGCTACTTTGCGGAACAGATGCTGCCGAGACGCTTCGCCGGAATTCCGAAATTCTGTTTTCTCTGCTGCCCGAACTGGCTCCTTTGGCCTCCTGCAATTATGAAACGCTTTATCACCGGTGCAGCGTATGGGAGCACAGCCTACAGGTACTGAGCGCCGTTTCGCCAAATCCACTGCTGCGCTGGTCCGCACTGCTGCATGATTGCGGCAAACCTGCCTGTAAAAGAGCCCCTGAGAAAGGAACAGCTCATTTTCATGGAGACGCCTCAGAAAGCGAGCAGCTCGCAGGCATGATCCTGAAACGCCTGCGCTTTCCGAATCGGGACTCAGACAGAGTCTGCTCGCTAATCCGGTATCACGGGGAAGCGCTTCCCCTTCCTGAAAAAAGGCTGAAAAAGCTTTTGGGAGAATTCGGCGGAGACTGGGTCTTTGAGCTCTTCTCACTGATGCGTGCAAACCTTGCAGGACAAGACACAAATCGTTTAGAGGAACACCTGACAGCTCTGCGGGACAGTCAGGAGCTTGCAGAGACAATTCTTTCACGGCAGGACTGTTTGACTCTTCGGGATTTAGCCGTCACCGGGAAAGATCTTTTATCTCTCGGATATCACCCAGGTCCCGCTTTGGGGAAGGAGCTCTCCTTCCTGTTGGAAAAAGTCCTATCGGGAACTCTCGAAAACGACCGGGACATCCTGCTGCAGGAAGCGGAAAAAACAAGAAGCTGAGGCAAAGCAGTGCAGCACATAACTGCCGCCGCTTCGCCTCAGCCTTTTTCTGCTATCGGCCCTATGTAGGAAGGCCGAAGCTGATGGAAAGAGCCTCGTTCACCCGGTTCATGGAGTTCTCATCGAGCTTGCCCATCTTTTCTTTGAGACGGTGCTTGTCGATTGTGCGTACTTGTTCCAAAAGCACAACGGAATCTTTCATGAGTCCGGAGGATCCGGTATCCACTTCGATATGGGTGGGCAGATTTGCCTTATCCCGCTGGCTGGTGATCGCTGCCGCTATTACAGTGGGACTGAATTTATTTCCCACATCGTTCTGCACGATAAGGACCGGCCTCACACCTCCCTGCTCGGAACCGACTACGGGGCTCAAATCTGCATAATAGATGTCTCCTCTGTGTACTATCACGGTTTTCACTCTCCGGTAAAAATCTTTCACTGATAGTTTGCCACCATTTCAGAAGCTTAATCACTTTTCAGCCAATGCCGGAAAAAACTTCTATCCTAGTTTATAGCGGCAGGGCAACTTTTGTGAAAGACCGGAGCGATAGTTTTCAGGAACAAGTTTTCTTTTATAGCAAGAGCCCCGCTTTCTTCCCGGAAACAAGCACATGGTCTCCTACCTGTACTCCTGTATCTATCTGCTAGTTCACAGCGGTGAACAGATCGTTCAGCGCCTCGCTCATAGTCGGATGAGTATACACTGCATCCCGCAGCTCCGTATAGGGAATCCCTGCATCAATAGCCAGTTTGAGCAGGTTGATCAGCTCTTGAGATTCTGCACAGAACAGGTGTGCTCCAAGGAGCTGTCCCGTCTCTGCGTCTACAATGGCTTTCAGCAGACCGTTCGTCTGCCGCAGTACCTTGGCTTTAGGAACAGCAGCTGCAGGCAGCCGCGCAACCTTGACCGCATGACCCTTTTTCACCGCTTCTTCCTCAGTCAGCCCAACCCGGGAAAGAGGGGGATCCAAAAAGACACTGTAGGGAATTGCGCCGCGGTTTTCAGTCGTACGGGAACCGTCCCCTAACAGCTGTGACTTTACAATCCGGCTGTCGTCAAGAGAGATATAAGTGAACTGTAATCCCCCTGCCACGTCGCCCATAGCCCAGATATGAGGCACATTGGTGCGCAGATGTTCGTCCGTCTTGACCGCGCCGTATGCTGTGAGTTCAATTCCTGCCACTTCCGGATGAAGTTCCTGAAGATTGGGACGTCGGCCCGTGGCAACCAATACCGCATTGCAGCTGAGTTTTCTCTCCCCGTACTCGGTCCTGACAGTGAGATCTGCCCCATCCTCCCGGTCACGGATTTTTTGAACCTGTATGCCCCGCAGTACCTGAATGCCGCGTGCTTCCAGGTTCTCCAGGACGGCCGCAGCGATTTCAGCATCCTCCCTCGGCAAAAATATATCGCTGTCCTGGAGTACGACTACATCAGAGCCAAAATTCCTGTAATAAGAAGCAAATTCAAGGCCAATATAGCCGCCTCCGATAATCACAAGTTTGCCTGGCAGAGTCTCCAGTTCCATCATAGTCTCACTGGTATAGACAAAACGGCTGCTCTGCAGTCCGTCAACCGGCGGCAGAAACGGCCTAGCGCCTGTATTGATGAAAATACGCTCTCCCCAAAGCACATCCTCCGTTCCATCCGCCTTTTCCAGCCTTATCCGGTGATCGTCCAGAAAAGTGGCGGTTCCCAGGATTACTTTTACACCTGCAGAAACTGCCTTCTCCAGATTTTTTTGCCGAAGCGCAGCGGTCAGCTCCCGTTTTTCCCAGATGGCCGTGCGATAACGGACAGCCCGTTCCCGAAACGTTCCTCCCTGCGCCTGAGAAAACCGTGCGCTATGTTCCAGAGCTTTGGAGGGAATACAGGCCACATTGATGCAGGTGCCGCCGTACATTAAAGGAGATTTCTCAATCAGCGCCACGCTCTGCCCAGCGGCGGCAAGAACACCAGCAAGCGTCTTACCGCCTTTTCCGAAACCGATAATCATGTTCTCGAACTTTTTCATTGGATTTCCTTCTTTCCGTTTTTGGATTTTCTGAATTTGCAAAGCGGGATTTTCTTTGTTCTGACTTTGAGCCAGGTTTGAACAGGACCAAACCGCGATACCACCGGAATCATAAATTTTTAGATACCCAAATTCTATTAACGGGTTAGATGTTTAGTCCGCCGCCTGGTTGTACAAAAATGCTTTTATACTGTAATAATTCAAATTTCAGTTCATACTGTAACAATACTATATACATTTCTTAGTGTCAAGTCTTTTCAGGAATAAAATAATAAACATTCACTTTTTTCTAAGCACAGTTTCATTCTGCCAGCTTGATATAGAAAATACATCGGCAGTTTTTGACGATTTGATAGAGCGGAAAGAAAAATAAAATTAAAAAAGCCAAAAAAGGGCTTGCATTTTTTTTAGGCCTATGGTATTATATCAAAGCACTTGAGAGATGAAGTTTTTTTAAAGTCGGCAAACGACTATTATGGGGGTATAGCTCAGCTGGGAGCCCGGTTGAAGCGGTTACGTATCCCCGTAGTTCAAAACCTAAAATCGAATATGCACTCTCTTACAATCTGGGGGTATAGCTCAGCTGGGAGAGCGCTTGAATGGCATTCAAGAGGTCAGCGGTTCGATCCCGCTTATCTCCACCAACATTCAAGAGAGTGCAGACAAAAACCCGTTTCTGAAAAGAAGCGGGTTTTTGCTTTATGCGGCTATGGTCACAATGTCCATTCCGAGGCTAAACTGGTTAAAGTCGATGTTGAAATCAATGTGCAGCTTGTAGTCCCGGTAAACCTCCACCCGCCCGATCAGGCAGTTGACGATCATCTTCTTTGCTTCAAAGCTGGCCGTGTCGTACATTTCAGACCAGGAAATAATGTCGTCGTATTGGGCGTTGAGCGAGGCCAGGACGGCCTGCCCCTCGTCGTAGGCGGCCTGGGCCGCGTCATAGTTGCGTTTCAGTTCAGTGCATTTGGCCTCGGCCTCGGCAATCAGTGAGCCCAGCAGGGATTGAGAAAATGCGCTTTCCCCGTGGATCGCCTTGATGACCTCCCCTTTCAGCGTGTCCAGGTCGGCGGCGGCCTTGGTATAATCGGCCCGGACAGAGGCCAGCAGATTTTTCCGCTCCTCCATCTTTTCCCGGTAGCGGACATTGACAATCTCACTTTTGGGGACAGCCTTCATGCGCTCAAATATCTGGCGCACCAGCTTGTCAATGATACTATCCAGAATGTGGGCCGTGTAGCCGGTTGGCCCGTCGCACTCGGTTTGCTTGCGCGTCTTGCCGTAGCAGATATACCGCACACGCTTTACCACCCGGCTGGGGTCATCTTTGCAGGGATAAGCCTTGCCGTTAGTGGTCAGGGAGAGGCGGGAGCCACAATGACCGCAAAAGACGTTCCCGGCCAACAGGGAATTGCCCCTGGTGTTCAGGGGGACGGTGCGCTCCTGTTCGGCGGAGTTGGCGCGGGCGGTGCGTATCTTTTGAGCGGCCTCGAACAGCTCCGGCGGGATAATCTGCAAATGGGGCTGGACGGGGGAACGGCTTTCGCCGCTTCTCAGAACCCCGGTATAGGTGAGATTGCAAATGATACCCCGGATACTGGCGTGGTGCCACTTCTTGCCCGTCCGGGCCCGGTAGCCCTTGTTGTTCAGGTAGCTGGCGATCCGCTGGGCTCCGTAGCCCTCATGCACGTACTTGTCAAAGATAATCCGTACCACGGCGGCCTCGGCCTCGTTGACGGCCAAATCAAAGACTTCATGCTTGCGCTTGTTGATCCGCCCGCTTTTTACGAGGTCGTATCCGTAGGGGGCGTTACCGCCCTTGTAGTGCCCCTCCTCCACCATTTGGCCCAGGCTCGTCCGGGTGCGGATGGAGGTCTTTTCACTTTCACCGTCGGCCTGCCAAAACCGTATGTAGTTGGTGAGCTTGTCGGTGTGATTGTCAAACCGCTGCTCACCCTCCTGGGTGCTCCACACCCGGACGCCGTTCTTGACAAACCATTCCACCACAAAGGGCGTTTCATCCGCGATGCGGCCAATGCGGTCAAACATGAACACAAGCAGAATGTCAAACTTGCCCTGCTTGGCGTGTTCCTTGATAATCTGCACCTTGTCCCGGTTTTCCGCCCGTACCTTGTGGCCGGAAACGCCGTCCTCTTGTTCCTCGTGAATAATCGTCCAGCCCTTTTCCTCTGCGAAGCGGTGACAGGCTTTGCGCTGCATGGGGATGTCCGCCTGGTTTTTATCGTCGTGATCCACCTGCTTGTCGGTGGAAACTCTGTATAAGCAATAAACCCGGTTTTCCATATTGATCCGTCCTTTCTCAATCATACGTTGTCAAATTGAGATGACGCATCAATACGTGGGAAATATGAAGTTTTCAAGGTACATAGAGAGTATCCCCACTATTATTATCCCTCTGTTCCGGGTGGATTGCAAGGATGCCTCCGGCCCTATTTTGGTGGGCGCTGCTTACAAAAGCGGACAGCAAAATCTGTTTGACCTGCCCCAGGGCCGCCGCTAAAAACCGCGCTTTTCTCATTCCGCCGCCCCCTCTCCCGCAGGGCCGGACTTCTGGCCACCCTGGCCAGAAGCGCCCCGGAGCTTCTGGAGCAGGAGGGGCAGCTCGTCCAGGGGGACGCTCATACCCCGCACGATGTCCACGATCTCCTCGTTTTCCGCCTCCCGGTGCTTCTGCTCCAATTCTTTCAGCTTGGCCTGGGCCTCGCTGATCTTGGCCTTGACCTTTTCCATCTCGGCCTGGATTTTCGCGCTTTTGCTTGTCGCCATGTAAAACCTCCAATCATGGTAAACGCCCGTAGGCGTAGAAATGAGCCTGCCAATAGCTGCTGTTCAGGTTGGAATATTGGATGGGGTCGCCACAGTGGAGCATGATCCCGTCGCCCACATAGATGCCACAGTGGGAACAGCCCGCCGTGTCATAGGTGCCCACGAAGAAAACAAGGTCGCCGGGCCGGGGGGTGGAAACGGGGGTGCAGATGTTGTATAGGCTCGTCGCCCCCAGGCGGCCCACGGCCCAGCCGGAATGATTGATGACCCACGACACGAAGCCTGAACAGTCAAAGGACGTGCTGGGAGAGTAGCCGCCCCACACATAGGGATAGCCGATGTACTTTTCCGCCTCGGCCAGAATGGCCGCAAACCGCTCGTCGGCCAGATATTCCTCGGGCACCTCATAGTCCGGGGGCGGGTTGGTGACGTACTTTCCCACATAGCCGGAGCCGGGGAACAGGTCGGGGCGGTTGCCCAGGGTCGCCATAAAGAGGGCGTACCGGGAGAGCTGTTCCTCGCCCATGATGTAGATCGGGAGCTTGGAAAGGTTGAAGTTTTCGAGGGTCACGGTGCAGATGTAGTAATCGTAGTACACCCGGTAGCTGTCGGTATGGGTGTTGCCGTCCTCGTCCGTCCAGGTGTCGTGCTCAATGTAGTAGCGCCGCTCCACCACCACATCCTCCGTAAGAATATACTGGCGGTCAAAGAGCATTTGCAGGGTGTCCCGCACCTCGTCCACCGTCCAGGCCCCCTCATGGAGCGCACAGAGGATGGACAGCAGATTATAGGGGTCGTGTTCGATCTCGTCCAGGTCGTAATGATATTCGTCATAGCTGTGGGTGGACTCGTAGCTGTCCAGGTAGCCCCGCAAGTCGGCCTCCAGCGCCGCATAGGCGGCCTCGGCCCCCAGCAGGTCGCCGTCCTCGGCGGGATAGGTGCTGGCGGCCACCGCGCCCACCGTGGTGTTACCCAGGGATACCATCTGCGACATACAGGACTGCATGATGAGCAGGAGCAGAAAGCAGGCCACCAGGATCAGCGCCCCCACGGGATGCCGCCTGACGAAGCCCGCCACGGCCCTGCCCGTGGCGGCGGTGGTTTTTCCCGCCGCCTTTGTGCCCTGCTTGGCGGCCTCCCGCTCCTTTTTTTGATATTGCTTTTTCAGCTTGTGCTTATACCACTGGCGGGAGAGGGCGTTTTTCATAGCCTCCGGGTGCTCCTGGGCCAGCTTGCGGGTCTGGTAGTCGGCCTGGGCTTTGAGATAGCTGGACTCGGCGTGAGCGGCGGCCCTGGCCGGATGGGTGCGGACGCGCTTTTTCACAAACCGCGCCCCGCCCCGCAGGGCGGCCTCGCCCACCATTTCAGAGCGGTGAGCGCCCTCGGTGCCCACGTTATCCTGCTCCACTTGAAAGAGCTTACCGTGGACATAGCCATGCACCCCCCGCCCGGCGGCCCGGCCCACCCGTTTGACGGGGCCGGGCCGCTTGGGCGGTTTTTGGTTTGCCAGCTTCTCCCGGGCCGCCTCCAGCTTGCCGCCCCGTTTCTCCATGCGGAGCTTGGACTTGTTCAGCCGCTCCTGTGTGCTTTCCTGCCGGAACTTCTGGCCAGCCTGACCAGAAGTGTCCTCGCCGGGGCCGGGGCGGGCTCCGGCCTCATTCGCCGTTTCGTTCATCGGCCTTGTCCTCCGGCTTGGTGGTCAGCAGGGCATACAGCTCGGTATCCTTGGGGAAGCGATCCACAAAGGGGATGGCGGTATCGCCATAGAACAGCAGGCCCTCGCCGGAGCCGGAGTGCGTGACGTAGGAAAGCTGGTGGGGGCTGATCCCCAGGTGGCTGGCCAGCACCTCCCGATCCCCGGCGGCCTGGGACAGCAGATAGAGAAAATCGCAGTTGCCGAAAATGGACTCGATCTCACTGCTCTCCAACAGGCTTTTCACGTTTTGGGTAATCCCGCTGGGGATAGCCCCCCATTTGCGGAAACGGCGGAAAATCTCGACGCTGTAAGCCGCCGTCTGCGGATCGGACAAAAGCATATGAAATTCGTCCTGGTACACCCAGGTCGCCCGGTGCTTGTCCCGGTTGGCCGTCACCCGGCCCCACACCTGATCCGTGAGAATGAGCAGGCCAATCTTTTTGAGCATCTTCCCCAGGGCCTTGATGTCATAGCACAACAGGCGGTTGTTCACCTCCACGTTGGTTCTGTGGTTAAAGAGGTTGAGCGATCCCGTGCAGTAGAGCTCCAGGGCCGACGCCACCCGGCGGGCCTCCGGCTCCGGCTGGCGCAGCAGCTCCTCGTACAAGTCCTGGAGAATGGGCATCCGCTCCGGGGCCGGGTCTGCCAGATAGGGGCGGTAGACATTCCGCACCGCCCGGTCGATGACGGTCTTTTCCACCGGGGCCAGTCCGCCCCGGCCCCCCACGATGAGCTCACACAGGGACAAGATAAAGTCGCTTTTCAGGGATAGCGGATCTTCATCGTCGGCATAGTCGGGGGTGATGTCCATGGGGTTGATGTAGGTGCCGGAGCTGGCCGAAGGGGTGAGCTTCACCACCTGGCCCCCCAGGCGGTGGACGAGGGGGTAATATTCCCCCTCCGGGTCTGCAATCACGATGTCGTCCTCCGGCCACGTCAGAAACACATTTACAATCTCACGCTTGGCCGCGAAGGATTTTCCGCTCCCGGGGGTGCCCAGGAAAAGCCCGTTGGGATTTTTCAGCCGTTTGCGGTCTGCCATGATGACGTTGCCGGAAAGGGCGTTCATGCCATAGTAGAGGGCCTGCCCGTCCATCCGCAGCTCCTTTGTCATAAAGGGAATGAAAATGGCCGTGGAGCTGGTGGTCATGCCCCGCTGAATCTCGATGCCGTTGTACCCCAGAGGCAGAGAGGACATATAGCCCTGCTCCTGCTGCCAGTCCAGCCGCCGCAACGCGCAGTTGTGCTTTTGGGCGATGCCGGACACCGTGAACACCTCGTTCTCCAGCTTCTCCCGGGTGGGGGCCGTGTTCACGATTAAGAACGTGAGCAGGAACATCCGCTCGTTGCGGGATTGGAGGTCGGCCAGCAGGGCCGCCGCGTCCTTGGCGTAGGTAATGAGATCAGGGGGCAGGATGTCCGGGTCGTAGCCGCTCCGGGTGGCCTTGCGCTGCTCCTCCACCTTCATCTTGTCGATGTCGGAGATTTTGCCCTTGACCGTCTTGATGGCCTTGGTCTGGTCGACCGTCTGGACGTGGAGGGTGACGGTCATTTCCGCGTCCAGCTCCAACAGCTCCAGCAGGAGCTTGTCGGACAGCTCGGAGGCCATGATCTGCAAGTAGGAGGCCGCCCCCCAGGACTGGCCCACCCGGAAGGTGCGGGACTGCCGGAAGTCGAAGCTGGAGGGAACAATGAAATCTTTCGTCCCCATGCCCGTCTTGGGGATGTCCCCCCAGGAGAAGCGGAAGGGCTCCCGGCCCCCTGGGTGCATTTGTCCGTGGAGCGCCTCCAGTCGCTCCCGCCCATCCAGGGCCACGGAATGTACCCCCAGCCGCTTGAAGTTGCCCATGATGTCCGCCTCCACCCGCTCCAGCCGGGGCCGGGCGGCGGCGAGGTCGGCGGCGGCAATACCAAAGGTGATGTACTTGGAGCGCACGATCCCGTTGTTGCTCCGGGCAATCTGCCGTTTGAGCATTTCCGTGTACTCGGCCCGGATGCTGTCAAAGGCATCCTGGGCCGGGGGAATGTTCACCTTATAGCGGCCCCCGCCACGGGAGCGGTGGTTGACGAAGGAGAGCTGGAAGGGCAGGGCGCTGTCAAAGTAGTTCAGGAAGGAGCACCAGCCGCTAAAGATAGCCGCCTGATCCTCGGTGCTTGCCACCGAATAATTGATGTCCTCATAGGCGATGGTCTTGGTATAGTAGCCGTCCCGCACCTTGCAAACGCCGTCTTTGAGCATTTCCACATAGGGGACGGTCTGCTGGGCGGACAGGGCCGCCCACCCTTTACCCCTTGCGGGGCCGTGTTTTGCTGTGGGGTTGCTTTTGGTCAATCGGCTCCTCCTTTCCTGTAAACGGGGCGTACATATTCTCCGTGCGGTAGGGCCTCACGCCGGGGCGCAGAAACCGCGCCCGGACGATGTTCCGCACCACCTTTTCAAAGGGCTGGCCGTCCCGCTCATACATCGCCAGGAAGAAGGCTGGGAGCATGACGGCCAGCATCAGGAACATAGCCCCGGTATTGCCGATGGCGCTCCGGGTCAGCAGGAAGGCCGGGATGCCCACCAGCGCCGCGCCGCCGAAGCACAGGAGCTGGCGGCGGGTCAGGTTCAGCGCCAGCTTGGTCTTGATTTTGGACAGGTCATTGGGGACGTTCACATAGGCCATGCGTTGCCTCCTCTCCGGCCCCGCCCACCTCTGGCCACGATGGCCATAAGTTGGCTGTAGGCGTTACCTCGTTGCCCCACACGTCCCAGCCGGGCGTTGTCTGCCGGGCGAACAGCTCCACGCGGGGCACGTCCCCCAGCAGGGCCACAATCTTGTCCCGCGCCTCATCCGGCTTTTTGCTGTGGGCCTCGATGGGGGAAATGATGAACTGGTGGACGTTGGCCGCCTGCCGCTTGGGGCGGCCCCTGGTCGCCAGCAGGCACACCTCCGCATTGGCCCTTGTCCAAAAGCCCAGGCCATAAAACCAGCTATCCGCCTTGCGGTTCTTTTTCAGCCAGACAAAGGCCGCGCTCTTGTAGGTGAAGCCCCAGGCCCGGATCAGCCGCAGGGCCTCCGGGAGCTGGGGGAAGGTGGCCCACAAAAAAAGCGCACAGTCCGGGGCCGCAAGATCGGCCACGGGCAGAGCGCATAACTCGTCAATCCCCATTGTGGGGTAATGGTGCTCCGCCGCCCCCTGCACCCCCTTTTGTCCGTAGCGCCAGGGGGGATCGGCGTAGATGATGGAATAGTCTCCGATAGTTACACTCCCTTCCAGCCCTGGTTGACGGCCTCCCGCGCCCGTTCCAGGCGCTCGGTGGCCGGGCCGTAAAAGGCCGGGGCGTTTTCAAAGCAGATGTACCGGCGGCCCGTGTTCAGGGCGGCCACCGCCGTTGTGCCACTCCCCGCGCAGATGTCCGCCACCACCTGGCCCTCCCGGGTGTAGGTGCGGATCAGGTACTCGCACAAGTCCACCGGCTTCTGCGTGGGGTGGATGCCGCTGGCCACGGTGGAGAAGGCCAGCACATTCCCAGGGAAGCGCCGCCCATCCGACTCGCCGCTGGTACGCTCAAACTTCCCATAGTTGGGGCTGTTGCCGCTGCGGTGGTGGATTTTCTTGTACGGCTCCCCCTGGTCGAACTGCGGATAGTAGGCCGGGGCCTTGCGGTAGAACACCAAAATGTTCTCCGACTTTTTCAGCGGGGCCCGGCGGGCGTTGAGAAACCCGGTACAGCGGCTTTTGTACCACACCCACTCATAGCGGAGCATGGGGAGGTTGGAGGCCCCCAGCACCTTGTCATAGGGACACTGGGCGAACAGGAGCACCGCGCCCTCCGGCTTCACCGCCCACCGCACCGCCTCCCACAGCTCCGGGAGGGGCAGGGGCACGTCCCAGTAATTCCGGGTGGTGCCGTAGGGCGGATCGGTCAGGAGCAGATCGACGGAGTGACGGGGCAGGGAGCGCAGGCCCTCGATCCCGTCCATGAGAAACAAACCGTCCGGGGCCAGGGGCCGCCCGTCCGGAGCAAAGCTCTGGCCACACTGGCCAGAAGTAAAATGGTCTGTCATGTATCACCTTTCCTTTTAGTGAGCGCCAAATATACTTTTTGAGATGCTGCCCGTCTTGAACAGCATAAAGCAGAGCAAGACCGTATAGCCCACGGTGCCCCATATCGCCCCGATAGGGTCGCCGCCTGTGGCGATGCCCTGGATGAGAACCGCATAGATCCCCACGCATACCAAAATGAGAAGGCCCTGGAAGCCCACGGCGAACAGGGATCGCAGGTAGTTCTGGCCCATGTTCCCCATTTCCCGGTTGGCAAGGGTCGCCATCGGCACGGGCGCTAAACTGGCCAGCAAATATATTTCTATCATTCTGCCGTAGACGATCACGAAGATCACGGTATTCAGCGCCCACATGGTAATGCCGATGAGGGAGGACTGGAGCCAGAGGCCCAGCAGGGGGCCCAGCTCCATGCTCTCCAGCGTCGTTTCCAGGTTCGCCAGCATGTCCGGCGTGATGTCCGTGGAGCCCTGGATGAGCCCACCGGCCTGGGCGATGACGCTCTGCGACACGTCGAACACGGCGTTGACAATATTAAAGGTGTTGGAGAGAATGAGGATGGCGCAGGCGGTTTTGAAAACCCACTTGTAGATATTCGCCACATCAAACTCGTGCATATTGTTCTTTTCCAGGATCATCTGGATAAGCTCGTAGGTAGCAACGAATGTTAGGATCAGCCCGGCCACCGGCAGTATCACCGTTTCGGAAAGCTGCCGTATGAGGGAGAAAACCCCGGCGTTCCACGACGCCGGGGTCGTCCCCACCTGTACCGCAATCTCCCCGACTTGGGTGTTGACCGTATCGAAAAGCCCCTCCAGGTTCCCCATAATTCCGTCAATGAGAAGCCCTTTCAGCCAGTCCGTGATCCAGTCGGTGAGAATACCCATGTGTTGCCGCCCTTAAAACAGTGAGGACAACAGGGGGATCAGCGTAGTGCCCAGGACGATGATGCCGCCCCCGGCCATGAGCTGCTTGATCCCCTGGCTTTTGGCCGCCGCGTTATCCGAGCCGTAGCCCTCCAGCAGATTGACCACGCCCCACACGGCCAAACCAGCGCCCAGGGCGATCACAAGGGTTTGAAGGGTCGTAACGGCGGTAGCGAAAAACTGCATAGTGCCTCCATTTCTCCGGGGACAGCGCCCCGGCCATGAAAAAAGCCGCCCTTTCAGGCGGCACTTACACCTTTGGCCACACTGGCCAGAAGCTATACAAAGGCATCCGGGTCGTCGAGATCGTCATAGTTGAGGATGTCCTCGTCCTCTTCCATGTACCTTTCGTCCGGCACGTCCACCTCGTACACAGATTTTATGAAATATTGATCGAAAACAGGTTGTAGTATGTTGTCTTGAAGGCATTTGTGTTGTAAGATAAAGTCTATATTATGTGAAGGAAAGGTGTATACGATGACGCTTGAAGAATACATCGTAAAACGAAAACGAGAAGATGGCATCAATGAATACGATTTGGAAAAGCGTTCAGAAAATACACGGATTTGTGTTAACTATATATTTGAATACTTTAATAACTATTTGGACTTAAAGCCCGCCGACGAAAAAACTGTTCTGCATGAACAAAAAGTAGATAAGTATAGGCATATTGTTCGGGAATACAATTCAGAGGTAAGGGAGTGGCTTGTCTCGATTTATTCATCTTACGGTAAATATATGCATAAGCAATTAATGAATTTGATCACAGATAATTATTTTCTCCTTTACGACAGCGAAGCCGAGTTTCGAGCGCTTTCATATGATATTTATCCAAAGGCTATTAAGCGATTTAAATTCCTTGACGGACAATCGGAAATGGTATTTCTTTTTGTAAAAGAGGCCCACCGAATTAGAAATTCCTTTTACCCATATGATTCGGATTTTTATATTTCAGATAGTGTTAATGAATGGATATTTGATACTTATAATAAGCATGGTGTAAATGTCTATAATTTTTGTTATGAGTGGGCGCACTATTTTTTTGAATGCCCAGAAATGTGGCCCAAAGGGCATAAGCAAAAAACCGAATATTATGATAAGCGTTCAGAATATAAAGGAATTAGCCTAAGTGAATCGTTCTTTTGGGATTATGATTATAGGCAAAAGAGCAATCTTTTTTGTCTGGATTCTCTATATAGAAGTATGCCTAAAAAGAGCTTCATCAAAGGGCGGAAGCAAGAATTAGAGGCGATACTTTTGTACTGCTGGTTACATGGCGTAACAAGTGACGATGAGTATTGGAACGAATACGCACAACAAGTCTTATAGTAGTTACTATCCATTTTACAAGGCGCTGTATTATAGTGGCCCCCACGCTCCAATTCTTAGTGGAGCGTGGGGGGTGTTTATTATACAAAAGTGTCCGGGTCATCGAGATCATCATAGTTGAGGATGTCCTCGTCCTCTTCCATGTGCTCGTCCGGCACGTCCACCTCGTACACGGTATATAGCTCGTCGGGGTTTATGTCCTTCATGCGCCGGTCAATCAGGCGGCCCAGGTCAAAGGCGTTCCGCTTGTCGGCCTCGGCGGTGTACTTGTAATTGGGGTGCTGTTTCAGATCGTACTTGTGGGAGAAGAAGGGCGGCAGGCCACGGAGCTGCAAAATGCACTTGTCGCCCGGCATGGTGGCAAGCTCGGCGGGGGTCATCAGTTCACGGCCCAGCCGCTGGGTATTCAGGTTGAAACTTTCAGACTGCCCACGGGAGCGCCCCTCGGTCTGCATGGAGATGGTGGCCTTGCCCAGCCAATTTTCTGAAATCTCCTTGATGGTGGAGCTTTCCCGGCCACCCAGGAAAATAACGCTGTCCATATTGCCCAGGATCGTCTCGGCGTTGTCCTTGTAAATGGCCTTACACTGCGCCATCTGCTGGTAGAACAGGCACAGGCTGATCTCGCGGGAGCGTATGACGGCCACCAGCTTCTGGAGCTCCGGCACCTGCCCCGTGTTCGCGGCCTCATCCCAGAGTACCCGTACATGATGGGGCAGGCGGCCCCCGTGGACGTTATCGGCCCTCTCGCAAAGCAGATTGAACATCTGCGAAAAGGCCAAGGCCACCAAAAAGTTATAGGTGCTGTCCGTATCGGAGATCACGAAAAAGGTTGCCGTGCGCCTGTCGCCCATGCGGCCAAGCTCCATTTCGTCATAAGACATGATCTCCCGGAGCTGTGGGATGTCAAACGGCGCAAGGCGGGCACCGCAGGAAATAAGTATGCTGCGGGCCGTCTTGCCGCTGGCCAGCTTGTACTTTTTATACTGCTTCACCGCAAAGCAATCCGGCTTGCGCTTTTCCAGCCCCGCGAACATATAGTCCACCGCGTTCATAAAGTCGTCGTCCTCTTCCTTGACCTCCATGCCGGAAATCATATCCACCAGGGTATTCATGTTCCGATCCTCGGCGGGGCCCTCGAAAATGATATAGGCAATCAACGCGCAGTAGAGCAGCCGCTCCGACTTTTCCCAGAAGGGGTCTGACTCCTTCCCCTCGCCCTTGGTGTTGCCGATCAGGGCGTTGACAAACTTCAAGATGTCTACCTCGTTACGGATATACACCAGGGGGTTATAGTGCATCGACTTACTGAAATCAATGGAATTGAATACCTTGATCCTATACCCCCGCTTTTGCAGGAAGGAGCCCACTTGGGAGAGGACGCCGCCTTTCGGGTCTACCACCACATAGCTGCATCCGCCGTTTTTGCCCGCGCTGGCCTGCAATAGCTGCGGGGTCAGCCAAAACCGGGTCTTGCCGGAGCCGGACGAGCCGATAATACAGCAATTCAGATTGCGGGCGTTGGCCGGTATCTTGGGCCGGGTGTTCATGGTGAGAAACTCCGTCCCGGTGAGAATGACGTTGTTTTCAAACTTGGGATCGGTGAAGGGGGCTATATCCTTGGGGGTGCCCCAGCGGGCGCTGCCGTACTCCGCGTCGGGCCGGTATTTCTTGGCCTTTTTCGTCTTGCAGTAGATAAGCAGCCGGAAGGCCGCCGCCCCCACGATGCCCACCAGCCAATCGAAAGGCACAAGCCCCGGCGCGAAGTCCGCAAAGGCCGGGCCGATGGTCTGGATCGTCCCGATGAGCTTTTCACCGAAGCCAGCGCCCGCCGCCAGACGATAGGCCGTCCCCACTTTCAGGCAGGCCCACAGGATAAACAGATAAGGTAAATTGGGTAAAATGTATTTGCGGATTTTATCTGTCCTCAGCCGCTACCTCCTTTTCACGCTCCCGCTGGCGATGGGGCTGTTGGCGCACTTGTTCCTGGGCTTGCTCCATCTGCTCCAACACAGGGGCCCGCCCTTTCTTGGTGCGGGCCAGCATACGCCGGGAGTATTCCGAAAAACAGCCGGTGATGGCGTCGGCCTGATTTGCCTTGAACAACAAGAGATATTTGCCCTTATCCACGGGCCGGATGGCGTAGTCAACGCCCCAGCGCCGGGCCACCCGGTCAAACAGCCGGGTATCGCCGGGCAAATCCATGCCGCTGGTGTCCCCAACCTGGCGCATGAGCCTCCGGGCGCTCTGCTTGCCCTGGGGCGCTTTTCCCGCCCGCTGGGCCTTGCGGATTTTCCGGGCAGCCGCACCCAGCACATAGGCAAGGCCCCGCGCCGTCAGCTTACTGGCCCGGACGGTGATGGCGATGGTACTGCGGGACACTTCCTCGTCAATCATGCAAACCGCCTCCTTTCAATCCGGGCCTCTGGCCACGATGGCCAGAAGCGCCATCAGCGCCCGCCGCGCCTGCGCCCCTGGCCCTTGACCGCCAGAATACCCTCCAGGGTGGTGGCCGTGATCCCCAGCCGCTGGGCTACGGCGATGTCGTTTTTCATCTCCTCAGTGATAGGGATGCCGCACACCACCAGCACACGGGAGCGCCGGAGCAGGTCGCGGCCCATGTCGATGCCGTCCTTGTGCTCCTCCGGCACCGCGTCATTGAGAAACAGCGGCAGAAACAGCGTGGGACAGATGGGCGAAAAGCCCGCCTCGTACACAGCCCGGCAGTACTCCGCCGCCTGTTCCGTCACCTCGCAGGGGTCGCCGCGCCATGCGGCGGTAATATACGCAAAGGGTCTTTTCGTCTTCAAAACCTCCGATATTTTTACAAGGTAGGGTCAGCCCTATCCCCCGCCCTTTCCCATTCATGGGAAAGGGGGCGGCTCTGGAGGATATACCCCCCGTCGCGCCGCTGGGTGTGGCACAGCCGGGGCCGCCCGTCAAGGGCAAGCCGCCGCAAGGCGGCGGTGCTTCGCACCCTTGACTGTCAACCCCGCCTGCGCCCAGGGAAGGGCGGCGACGGGGGATATATCACCACCAGCGCCATGCTCACCGGGGCGTGTTTGGAGAAACGAAAACCTCTGGCCAGGATGACCAGAGGCTACTTTTCAATATCCGCCGTTTTTTCCGTTTTGCCCTTGTCCAGTTCGGAGGGCTGCCTTTCCTTCCATTCGTCCAGCAGGGCCAGGATCTGGCCCTTCATTTCATCAACCGGGGCCTCCGGGCCGAAATACTTCTCCAGTTCAGCGCCAGTAATAATCACGTTGCGATCCTCCTTTTTCTTTTCCTCACCCATGATCATGTCAACAACATCGGTATTCAGTTCCTTTTTCTTATCCAACTCCCGCATCCGTTTCGCCTGTCCCTGGGACGGAGAACCCAGCGTTTCAATAGAAGCGGCGATATACTTCTGGAGCTTGGGCCGGATACGGGAAATCTCCACGGCGGGGGTAAAGGACAGCTTGCTCTCGTCCATCGCCGTTTTCAGTTCGGGAACAAGGTCATCCAGCCAGAGATACCGCTGCACCGTTTTGATGCTCATGCCGTTGCGCTCACCCACCTGGGCAAGGGAGAGCTTACCGGCCTCCTCGTCATTCCCACGGGCCCCCTGGTGCTTAATCGCCTCATACTGCTGCTTGATAGCAAGGGCCTTTTCGCTGGGCAACAGCTTTTCCCGGTGCCGGAGGTTATCGTCCGTCATGGCGATAATGGCCTCGTCGTCGGTCATTTGCCGGACGATACACGGCATATTGAAGTACCCGGCCAGTTCGCTGGCCTTGTGCCGACGGTGGCCCGCGATAATCTCGTAGCCGCCATCGTGATGGGGGCGCACCAGCGCGGGCTGGTTCACACGGCCCGTCTTGACGCTTTCCACCAGGGCCTGCATTTCCACATCATCCCGCACGCCGAAGGGGTTGAGCGGGGAGGGGTGGAGCTCCGACAGGTTGATATATTCAACCTTCTCCTCCACACCGCTGGAAGCGTCGCGGGGCGCGGGCGGGTCAGCGGCGGGGGGCGGAGGGCCCTCCTTGACCGGCCCCGGCTTTGCGGCGGCCTTGGGAGTGCGGCCCACCTTGCTGGGGGCGGACGGCCCACCCTTACCATGCGCGGCCCGTTTGCCCTTGCCGGGGGTATCCTGGCTCTGATTTTCCTTGGAAGCGCGGCCCCGCTTGGGCTTCTGCTTGCGGGCCTCCAGCTCGGCGCTGGGTATTTCCCACTCCTGACGGTCATCGTCCTCCAGGGACTTGCCCCTTTGGGTCGGGCCAGCAGGGGGATCAGTCACCTCCGGCGTGGGCGGGCCTTTCTTATCCGTCACGGCGGCCTCGTCACCGCCGCCAGCGCCCTCCAGAACATCCGAGAGGTTGATCACCTTATCCGAAGGCGCGGGGGGATTGTCAATCCCCGGAAGCACGCCCTGCTCGGCGGTAGGGGGGCCGGGTGATTCAGGGTCACGGGACTCCGGCGCGGGCGTTTCCCCCGTGCCGGTGATTTTCGTTTCGTCTGCCATTCACTGATACCTCCTCTTTCTTGGCATGAAAAAAGGCCAAACCTTACGGCGTGGCCTGCGAGGATATATGAAAACGCCGCCCATAGTCTCCATAGGGCGGCGTAATACACACAGTACCACAACTAAAATGTTTGCAACAGCATTTATTTTTGCTATAATAAATTTATGATAAAATTCGAAGGAGGAAAAGTGTGTTGGCCGAAACAAAAAAGGAGCATTATGTTCCAAGGTGCTACTTAAAAAACTTTTCTTCAACTCCGGAACATATTAATGTCTTTGATAAGCATAAAATGCAAATCCGGCTAAATCAAAAACTTTTAGATGTGGCAATGGAAAATCATTTTTATGACTTGGACTTCGATAGCATATTTAATAAGGCAACGCTTGAAGAACAGGAAAAGATTACCCAAGACTTAAAGCAAATACTTGAGACAGAAAACATTGAGGAGACTATTCGACAGTTGGATGGGAGCCAACATATCGAAAAACAGTTTTTTAGTACACTTGAAGGGGTTTATAGCAACCTATTGCAAAATATTATTAAAAAAAGTTATGGCGGGAACACATGGGTTATGAAAAATTGCAGAGCTTTTTCGGCGGAGGAGAAAGACCTTCTAGCCTTTTTTATTGCCATACAGATAATTCGAACAAAATCCTTTAGAGAAAGTCTTAGTAGCACATATGAGCAATTTGTTCAAGCACTGGCTTATAAAACTCAGATGTGTGAAGAAGATGCGTTACCGCGTGATGCCTTTGCGGTTTCGGTAAATAAAGACTATATAAAACTTGAACATAGCGGAATGATCCTTGATCCCGATATGGCAGTAGACTTTGCAAATGCTATTCGACAACATATTTGGGTCATGTATGTCAACAAAACGGATACACCGTTTTATACATCGGACGATCCCGTAGTTAATATCCCGCATAAACATGATCGATTTATAAGTTATTCTGGGTTGAGTTCAGATGGAATAGAAATTATATTTCCAATTTCCCCAATGCTATTATTGGGAATGTATGATGCTAAAACATACAGCACATTATTTGCTGATAAATCTTTTATGCAAGCAGATATAGAATTGGTGGAGTATTTTAACAGAGCTCAGATAATTCATTGTCAAAGATGCGTTTTTTCCTGCTCAGATGATTTTGCATTTGCTGAACAGATATGCACTGAAAATCCTGAATTCAGGACATTCACCCCATATATTGAAGTGCTATAAAATATTTTATAATTCCCACGTATTGAAGCGCATCTCCTAACTCCATTTAGGGGGTACGTAACCGATGGGGTCAGGAGAGCGCTTGAATGGCATTCAAGAGGTCATCGGTTCGATCCCGATTATCTCCACCAAAAAAACGGCTTAAAACGAAAGTTTTAGGCCGTTTTTTTAACTTAATTTGCTTTTCAGTGGGGGGTATAGCTCAGCTGTCTGCGGCTGAGCTATACCCCCCAATATGCCGGCAGTTTTCTGATAAGAACCAGCCTCTTCATCGTCCCTACGGACCCTTTGGTGCTTAATCGCCTCATACTGCTGCTTGATAGCAAGGGCCTTTTCGCTGGGCAACAGCTTTTCCCGGTGCCGGAGGTTATCGTCCGTCATGGCGATAATGGCCTCATCGTCGGTCATTTGCCGGACGATACACGGCATATTGAAGTACCCGGCCAGTTCGCTGGCCTTGTGCCGACGGTGGCCCGCGATAATCTCATAGCCGACATCGGGACGGGGGCGCACCAGCGCGGGCTGGTTCAAACGGCCCGTCTTGACGCTTTCCACCAGGGCCTGCATTTCCACATCATCCCGCACGCCGAAGGGGTTGAGCGGGGAGGGGTGGAGCTCCGACAGGTTGATATATTCAACCTTCTCCTCCACACCGCTGGAAGCGTCGCGGGGCTCGGGCGGGTCAACCGTGGGGGCCGGAGGGTTCTCAGCAGTCGGGCCTCCTTTATCGGCGGCCTTGGGAGCGCGGCCTGCCTTGCCCGGTGCGGCCCGCTTGCCCTTGCCGGGGGTATCCTGGGTTTTGGGCGGGCGGCCCCGCTTGGGCTTCTGCTTGCGGGCCTCCAGCTCGGCGCTGGGTATTTCCCACTCCTGACGGTTATCGTCCTCCAGGGACTTACCCCTTTGGGTCGGGCCAGCAGGGGGATTAGTCACCTCCGGCACGGGTGGGCCTTTCTCATCCGTCACGGCGGCCTCGTCACCGCTGCCAGCTCCCTTCAGAACATCCGAGAGGTTGATCACCTTATCCGAAGGCGGGGGGGATTGTCAATCCCCGGAATTACGCCCTGCTCGGAGGTTGGGGGGCCGGGTGATTCAAGGTCATGGGACTCCGGCGCGGGCGTTTCCCCCGTGCCGGTGATTTTCGTTTCGTCTGCCATTCACTGATACCTCCTCTTTCGTGGCATGAAAAAAGGCCAAACCTAACGGCTTGGCCTGCTAGGATATATGAAAACGCCGCCCATAGTCTCCATAGGGCGGCGTTGACATTAAAATAGGTTTATCAAATAAAATCGAGTGACACAGTCCGTTTTTTGTGATATTATGAATATAATCAAAATCAAGACATGGCATCAAACAAATAAATTCTAAGATTATAAAGGTGAAACAATGGCGAACCGAAAATATAGATTAATTGATTTGTTTTGTGGTGCCGGGGGGTTATCTCTCGGCTTTAGTAGCATAATGGGACACAACTTTGAACCGGTTTGGGCCAATGACTTTAACCAATATGCCGCTGATACATACAATGAAAATTACAACAACCATTGTGTCGTCGGTGACATAATTGATTTGTTGGATGACCCGAAAATAAAAATTCCATCTGCCGATGTTGTTATTGGCGGGCCACCATGTCAAGGTTTTAGCCTATTAAATAGAAACCGCGATGGAGATGTAAGAAGAAGTCTATGGCGTCCATTTATGGAAGTTGTCAAGCGGTCTGGGGCAGAAGTTTTCGTGATGGAAAATGTACCGCAGTTACTGGACTCAGATGAATACAAAGCTATTGCACAATTTGCTGCGAAATTGGGCTTTTCTACACTTGCTAAGGCGAAATTATGCGCTGCCGATTATGGTGTGCCACAAGTGAGATATAGAGCATTTATTCTTGGGTGTAAGTTTGCAGATCCAAATGAGTTTTTTCCTCCATTAAAAACGCATTATAACCCCGCCACCGTTTCTCTGGCTTCTATAAAACCAGAAGATGGATATGTCCAAAATCCGTTGCCTTGGCGGACGGTTCGGGACGCCATTGAAGATTTGCCTAAGCCGGTTGGTACAGAAATAAGACGGGATGTCAAGCCGCCTCTGGATTTACATTTTGGACGTACTCCAACGGAAGTAAGCCTTAGGCGCTATAAGGCGATACCCGATGAGGGAATGAACCGCTTTGACTTGCAACGGGTAGCACCGGAGATAACGCCACAGTGTTGGATTAATAAGAAGTCTGGAGGTACCGACTTGTTCGGGCGGTTATGGTGGGACAAGCCATCCGTCACTATACGTACCGAGTTTTTTAAGCCGGAAAAGGGCCGGTATTTGCATCCTAAAGAGCACAGGCCAATTACACATCGTGAAGCTGCACGGGTACAGTCATTCCCTGACACGTTTCGTTTTTTAGGAAGTAAAATTGAAGTGGCAAAACAAATAGGAAATGCTGTTCCGCCTTTACTGGCCGCACAAGTTGCAGGGTGTGTAGAAAGACTTTTAGAAATAAGGTCGGAAAAGTATGGCTGATGTATTTGATCCAGCGAAAAGAAGTCAAATAATGTCGCGGGTTAAGGTAAAAAATACTGCCCCTGAAGTGAAATTAAGGAGTATTTTACATCGAAATGGATTTAGATTTCGCTTAAACCGAAAAGACCTACCCGGCAAACCTGACATCGTATTGCCTAAATATAAAGCGGTAATTTTTGTCCACGGCTGTTTTTGGCATGGACACGATTGTAAACGCGGCCATCGGCCACAAACTAATGTAGAATTTTGGAATGAGAAGATAGGCAAAAATATTAAACGCGATGAAATAGATGTAATAAAACTTAATGAACTTGGTTGGCGAGTATTAATTGTTTGGGAATGCGAGATTAAAAAACAGAACGAGGATGCTTTAGTGTTACGTTTGAAAAATTTTTTGCTTAGTGAAACATCGTCTGAATAACGAAAGAAGGTGACGGTTTGACACGTCGATCTCAGCCAAATAATATACCAGAAGATATTCGTCAATCTCTAGTTGATTTGTTGGTTAACTTTTCAGAGGAACTAAAGCAGGACAATCTAAGAGCCAAGGTAGTTGCGCTAGTGCCGGCGTTTCACAAACTCAGAGATTTGGGTAGCTCGTTAATTTCGCCCGACGAAGCACCATCAGCGAGGGATCGCATTATAGCCTATCTTCAACAATATCCTCAAACAGTCATTGATGGGGATGAACTCATGGTGGTATCGGGAATAAGTGAGTGGGCACGGCGTGTCAGAGAATTACGGATACAATTCGGGTGGTGGATATACTCAGGGGTAACCTTTAGGCAAATGGCTCAAAATCCCGATGACATTTTTGCATTTGAAGCTATTGGCATTGATCCATTAAGAATTAAGCCGGATCAATATGTGCTGATGCGTACTGAACAGGATAAGGAGGCCGCACTTCGATGGAATATTCTCAATGAAATCCGCAGAAAGAAGATAGCTACTAAGGATAAACTCATTGAGTATTTTAGAAAAAATGTTGGTGCCCAGGTCACTGGAGAAGAATTGAGTTATCTAGCTAGCAACACAAAAGAATGGGCACGCCGGGTAAGAGAATTGCGTACAGAGGAAGGCTGGCCGATAGTAACTAAAAATACGGGCCGAGAGGATTTACCTGTTGGGGTTTATGTCTTAGAAGAAGATAGACAGGCGCCCCCGCATGATAGAAAGATACCGGACCCTGTGCGTGTGGCAGTACTGGAACGAGATCATTTTTCTTGTGTGCGTTGTGGCTGGAACCGAGATATGCTGTCAAAAGATGACCCGAGAAAGATGTTGGAGCTTCATCACAAAAAGCACCATGCAGATGGAGGAGACAACACAGAAGAAAATTTAGAGACTTTGTGCAACGTATGCCATGATGATGAGCACCGCGAAGATAGATAAAATAATAAATACAACGCCGCCCTATGGAGACTATGGGCGGCGTTGACATTTCCAATTTTATAAGGTAGGATAGAGAAAACCTTGATAACAAAGGGCTCTCCCACGTTTTGATGCGCTTCTCCTAACTCCATTTAGAGGGGTATGTAACCGATGGACTCAGGAGAGCGCTTGAATGGCATTCAAGAGGTCAGCGGTTCGATCCCGCTTATCTCCACCAAGAACAGGAAAGCCTTGAAAACACTATGTTTTCAAGGCTTTCTTTTTTTGCGCTCATGGAAAGGTTGACTCCCAACTTCCGCTTTGCCCGAAGAATGTATACCCCCGACTTGTGGCTACCTGCCACGAGTTTTATGCTTATTCGAAGAAACTCTTCCATTTTCAGGTGATTTTTTGCATGCCCTTCAACCGCCGGCTCTTGCAGGCAAGTGAGCAGTATCCCCGTAGCTCCACTGGACTCGGATTGCTCCGCCTTGTCCCAGCTCGATGCGGGAAATCAGCATATTGGCAATTTCACGTTGCTGATGAAGCGGAAGAGTGTTGAGCTTGCTTACGTTTGTTTTAATCAGCGTTTTGCGAAGCTCTGAAATCCTGCCCCATTGCGCTTTGCTGCTGCGCTGCTCCTCTTGTACGGCAAGAAGTTCCTGATTGAGTGTCATTAATCTGCTTTCCGATCGTTGAATAAGGTCACGGATCAAAACGGAACCAAAGGCACTGGTGCCCTGAAGCACTTGGACGACTTCAGCTTTCAAGGTTTCCAACGAGATTTGTTCCTGTGCAATTTCTTGCACTAATTTTTCATGCTGGAGTCTGGCAGAGGATGTGTCCGGCGCAGTAACGGAGGAACTCTCTGAAAACAGGGCTGTTTGGAGCAGTTTTAATACCGTTGCGTCAATAAGCTCAGCAGAATAGCTTCTCTGACCATCGCAGGGATGCAGGGTACTCTTATTGATGCAAATGTACTTTAGACGATGATAAGTAACTTTTGATCCGTCCTTCTTTATCCTTGTTTTTATATTGCGCGTTACCGTCATACGTTTTCCACAATGCATACAAAAAAGATGTTCTGAAAGCAAAACGTTTTCTCTGTACTTGGTATCACCGATCGGTGCTTCTAATTTGCTCCGTTCCAATCTGGATTGAGCCATCAAAAACAGCTTGTCCTCAATGATTTGCAAATGTATAAATCGGTTTGTCTGAATATCGCCGCGCTGCCGGACCCCGGTATAAATTGGGTTTTGCAGCACATTCCGTATGCTGGCGCTATTCCATTGGGCTCCGCGTTTGGTACAGCATCCCTCGGAATTGAGTTGAACTGCAATACGGTGTGTGCCCTCCCAGCTGAGCTATACCCCCATATTCTTCCATTTCTGGAAGTTTATAGGATACGCTGTATTAAGTTGTCGTAGTTTGCTTGCTCGGCGGGGGCATATAAATTATGACGCTGGCTCCCGTGCTATACAGTAGAGGTCAAATATTTTTTTTACTACCCGTGACGCCACTGGGTCGATTATCAGGTCATAGAGCTCATGACCGCGTCTGCTGATTCGGCCCATTCGGCATAGCTGGTAACCATAGGGCGCAGTTCCTCCTACAAAGCCGTACTCTTGGAATAACTGATCCATCCGTGCCTTGGTGCGAATAGAAGTTTTGAGACTTTCACCAGAAGATTGCCAGAAGCGTATATAATTGAGCAACTTGTCAATATGGTCATCAAACCGCTGTTCTCCTTCTACCACGCTCCAGACTTTCACTCCGTTTTTGACGAACCACTCCACCACGAAGGGTGTCTCATCATCCCTGCGGCCCAGTCGGTCAAACATAAAAACAAGCAACACATCAAACCGTTTTTGAAGCGCAGCGCGTTTTATCTCTTGCAAAGCCTCACGCTGTTCAGCAGATTGCTTGTAGCCGGAAACTCCTCTTTCAGAAAATTCTTCCACGATCTGCCATCCCTTTTCTGCGGCAAATGCTTGGCACGCCTGCCGCTGCATCGGGATGTCGTTTTTCTCCACTTGACCTATGGTGGATACACGGTAAAGACAATAAACTCGTATCATAAATGTACACTCCTTTCTCCTGACATTCATTAAAAATAGAAGGTGCGGCATTAAGATTTGATGAAAAAAGGAAAGCCACATCTCTTATACAGTGCACTTAGAATATCCTATTCCCAGAAATCTGTAGCCAGGGCAAGCCACTCTTGGAAATATGCCTTTGTGCATTCAACAAAGGAGCCGCTGCAAAATATAAATTCTGCAGCGGCTCCTTTTGCATGCCTTTTTCATTTTAGGATCAGACCACATCAACCGCGCCTGTGCTTTTCCAGAAGCTCCCGCACCTCACGCTCCGTTCCCAGCGAAAACGCCTCCTCTGTCAACGCGTCTGCCTCTGGCAGAGCCCACAGAGAAATGGCGCGGCGAATGCTGAGAACAGAGGAGGGCGGGACGCTGAAGGTATCCAGCCCAAGCGACAAAAGCACCGGCGTCAGAAGCGGATCCGACGCTGCCTCGCCGCACATTCCCACCTGGATTCCCGCTTCTTTAGCGCAATGCACCGCACGTCTGATAGACCGGAGTACTGCAGGATCACAATAAGAATAAAACTCGGCAACTTTTGGATTCCCCCGATCCACCGATAAAACATACTGGGTTAAGTCATTGGTTCCAATACTGAAAAAATCCGTCTCTGCTGCAAGTCTATCCGCCATGACAACTGCGGCAGCCGTTTCAATCATAACACCCAGACGGATTTCGCTGCTGAACTGCCGTCCTTCCTCCCGCAATTCCTGGGCAGCCCATTCCAGCTGCACTTTTACCGCCCGTATCTCTTCCAAGCTGGTGATAAAAGGAATCAGGATGCTTACTTCCCCAAACGCCGCCGCACGCAGGATTGCCTTCAGCTGAATCCGGAACATTTCCTTTTTCCGCAGGGAAATCCGGATCGCACGGCACCCCAAAAAAGGATTTTCCTCATTTCCAAAGTCGAGATATGGAACTTCCTTATCTCCGCCTACATCCAGCGTACGGATAGTGACAGGTTTTCCGCCCGCGGCCAGCACAGTTTTGCGATAAGCTTCAAACTGTGCTTCCTCTCCCGGCGGCGCCTTCTGATCCAGATAGAGGAATTCCGAGCGGAGCAGGCCTACCCCATCCGCACCAAACTCCGCTGCCCGCTTTGTTTCCTCCGGTCCGCCCACATTGGCGGCCAGACGTACCTGCATTCCATCAGCGGTTTCTGTTTTCCGGCCTGTGAACTGCTTGAGCGCCACACGTTCTTTCAAATCATCCGCCCGCATGAGCCGATAAAAGGAGAGCTCCTCTTCATCCGGAGAAAGCACCACACGGCCCTGCAAACCATCCACCACAATTAATTCTCCATTCTTCAATCCTTCCGCGGGCAGGTCAACCCCCAGCACAGCCGGAATTTCCAGAGCCCTGGCCAGAATTGCACTGTGTGAGGTCTTCCCTCCTTTCCGTGTTACAATCCCTACTATAAGATTGGGATCAATGCAGGCTGTCACCGACGGCGTCAACTCCTCCGCAGCCAGGACGGTGCCCGGTTCTAACCCGGAAAGATCTGTCTCCGATACATCCAGAAGCAGCCGCAGCATGCTGTCTCTCACATCCCGCAGATCAGCTGCACGCTGTTTGACAAGTTCGTCCCCCGAATTTGAAAATAGGGACAGGAATACACTGCAGACTGCATCCAACGCTGCCTCAGCACACTGGTTTGAAGAAATGCGCCCCTCCACCTGACCATGTATGTAAGGATCCTGAATCATCATGATATGAGTGCGGATTATCTCTGCCTGTTCCTCCCCCACTGTAGCTGCCACAAGCCTTGCCCGCGCCTCAGTATCGGCGCAGAAGCGGTCTACAGCCTGCCGGTAACGCTGCAACTCCATTTGTGTGTCCGCCACATGCCGGGCATGAAAGCGCAGTTCTCTTTCCCGATACCAAAAAACCTTCCCAACCCCGATTCCCGGGGAAGCAGCCACTCCCTTCCATACGGTTTTCATCTTTGCGTCATCTCCGTTTCTAAGTTTCACCCAAACCGGATTTTACCAATTCCAACGCTTTTTTCAGCGCGGCCCCCTCATCAGGTCCGCTGCACTGAATCTCAATTTCTTCGCCGCATTTGATGCATGCGGCAATCAGGCTCATAATACTTTTTCCGTTCAGCATTCCGCCGCGAAAGCCCACCTTCACTTCGCTGGAAAACAGGCCCATCTCCGTAGAAAAAAATCCGGCGGGCCGCACATGAAAGCCGGACCGATTGACAACCTTCACCTTACCAGTTACCATTCGCATCAAACCTTTCTGCATACAGTTTTTCTGAACTGTGTCTCCCGCCCCCGCTTGGCGGCAGAACTGTCCCCATTATATGTATGTGGCCTTTCAGGCCGGATTGACAAACAGAGTTTTATACGCCTTATAAATTACCATACCGGGTTTGGATCCCTGCGGTTTACTCACATTGCGAATTTCCGTATAATCTACCGGTACCAGGGAAGAATCCTTGGCTTTACTGTGCTGCGCCGCCAGTACGGCAGCCTCCGTCATCGCGGTCTCCGTAGGCTTTTTCCCATCGGTCACCAGCACTGTATGGGAACCCGGGATGTTCTTGGTATGAAACCAAATATCATTATTGTTGGCTGTTTTCAAGGTAAGCCTGTCATTCTGCCGGTTATTGCGGCCAACTAAAACCGTGAATCCATCGGAAGTTTGAAAGGTAAGGGGAGCGCTGACTGCAGCTGGCTTTTCCTTTTTGCTTCGCAGCTTACGGATATATCCCTGTTCCATCAACTCGGCCCGTATTTCACCCAGATCCTGCGAGGTGGCTGCGCGGGAAAGAGCCTCAAATACGCTGTCCAGATAGATAATCTCATCTTGAGCAATTTCAATTTGCTCCGTCAGCTTTTCTTCCGCAGTTTTCGCTTTGCGGTATTCCTTATAGTATTTCTGCGCATTCTGAGAAGCTGTCAGCGCCGGATACAGCTTTATCTGAAGGAGCGGAGTCCCCTCCTCATAAAAGTTCGGCAGATCCGCCTTATCTGCACCTTTGGGGATCGTATAAAGATTTGCGCTGATCAGGTCTCCCGCAATCCGAAGTTCATCCCGCTGCGCGCACTGCATCAGTTCCGCCTTTTGGGCGTTTATTTTCCGAGAGAGGCGTTCCGAGGCATTCGAGAGAAGACGAAGCAAATCCTGCTCCCGGGCACGCATCCTTTCCAATTGATCCTTTTCCAGATAAAAGCGGTCCAGCAATTCAGAAAAACTCTTTTCTTCATAGACAATCGCCGCAGTACCATACTGCTGAATATCCAAGAAAGAGAAATCCAACGGTTTTTTCTGGCGGTTAACCGCCAGATAGGGGGATCCGTCTACCCTTTCCACCGTATCCTTCAGCTTTTGGCAGAAATACCCCAACCTGAAATACTGCTCCTCATCCATCTGACGGACGGCAAGATCCTTCCCGCGTCCCACGCGATGCTCTATTTCCCTGCAAACAATAGGAGACACTCCCTGCAGTACGGAAAGCAATGCCTTTGACAGGGCCGCATCTCCCGGCAAAGCCTTGACAGCGGCTACCACCTCCGAGTTGGAAGCATTCAGCAGGCAAAGTTTTTCCTGGGGAGGCGGCAGCTGATAGGCGACTCCCGGCAGCACCAGGCGCTGCGAGGACATCTCCGCATCCACCCGTTTCAAGGCGTCCACAATTTTGCCGTTTTCATCGGTAAGTATCACATTGCTGTACCGCCCCATAATTTCCATAGTCAAGGTGAGTACTACATGGTCTCCCAGTTCGTTAACCGCATCGAAGTCAAAATGCAGAAGCCGTTCCAGTTCCGGCTGCCGGATTTCGAGAAGCTTTGCCCCCTGCAGCTTCTTTCGCAGCAGCATGCAGAGCATGGGCGGCTGTTTCGGGTTTTCTAACGCCACCGAGGTAAAATGGACGCGGGCGCTGTTGGCCCGAGCAGACAGCAGCACCTTATAGGCACTTTCCCTGGTGCGGAAGGCTATCACCAGTTCTTCCCTGTTCGGCTGATGGATTTTATCCACCCTGCCTCCAATCAGCTTTTCTTCCAATTCCCTTTTCAAATGCCGTAAAAAGATGCCGTCCAAAGCCATAGTTTCTGATCCTTTCCAGAATAATTACTTCCATCTCATCGGCGGCTGTTCCGCAGACGAGCATATAAATTCCACATTTGGAAACTTTTTCTGCAAGTAGGCCGCCAAAAATGGAACCACAGGCCTTTCCGTTTCATAATGCCCCGCTTCCACCGCAGTAATTCCGCGAACTGCAGCCTCCAATGCCTCGTGGTGCTTCAATTCTCCCGTAACAAAGGCGTCCGCTCCCTGAGCCGCAGCGAAAGAGAGCCCCTCCCCGCCGGCGCCGCTGCACAGGAATACTCTGCGTACAAGACGGCTTCCCGGATGATATTTTAAACCGGAGGCTTTAAGCTTTTCCTTTACATACCCGGCAAACTCGTCCGGTTCCATAGGCTGTTCCAATTCTCCGCAAAAGACTGCAGCGTTCCTTCCGGCATCCTCCGCCGGAGTAAATTCACGGAGTCCGAGCGCAGCTGCCAGAGCCGTATTGGTTCCAAACGCCGGGGAAAGGTCCAGATTGGTATGGCAGCAAAGGGCGGCTATCCCCTTCTCCGCAAGCAAATAGGGTATATCCGCAGAATTCAGACTGCGAAGCGGATGAAAGATCACCGGATGGTGGCTAACTATAAGCTTGACTTCCAAAGAGCATGCCTCTTCCACCACTTTACGGGTGATATCCAGCGTCAGAAGCACTCTGTCCGTCTTCTCTTTTTTATCCCCTACCAATAGCCCGACATTGTCGAAATCCAGGGCGCTGTCAAACGGCGCTATAAGATCTATTGCATCGTAAATGGATCCGATTTCCGCCATTTTACGTCTCTCCTTTTTCCCCTATGAATTGGATTTCCACAGCCCGAACCAACTCTCGCAGTTTTTCCGCTTCTCTTTCCCTTCCCTCACAGGCGGCGCCAACAGCTCTGTTTTTCAGTTCCCGCACCACCTTTTCCGCGTACAGCCGGACAGCTGCTGTTCCCGGCGCCAGCTTGCCAAGATAGGGATAGAACGTGTCCGTTTCCGGTTTTGTACTTATGTATTGAACGGAAAAGGCTGAATAGACCTTTCCTCCGTCTTCTGCAGCAATCTCTTCCTGCACGGAAAACCCGCTTTCCGCAAGACCTTCGCGCAGCTCCAGAGTGGAACTCATGGGCTGCAGAATCAGTCGTTTCTCCGGATTTTTCAGCCACTCCGTCTCCTTTACCATCCGCAGCATCAATTCTCCGCCCATACCGGCGATCACCACGTCGTCTGCATCCTGAGGCGACAGCGCTTCCAGGCCATCCGACAAAACCAGCGCCAGCTGTTCCGTCACGCCATATTTTTCCGCATTCTTACGGGCAGCAGCCAACGGCCCCGACCGGATATCGGCTGCTACCGCACGGGGAACGATGCTATTCTTAATCAACCAGATGGGCAGATAGGCATGGTCTGTTCCGATATCCGCCATCGGCCTGCCGCTGCGTACCAGCCGGGCACAGGCAGCCAACCTTCCGCCCAGCTGAAAAAGAGGTCTCTCCATTCCCGATTCCCCCATAAAAAGTCTGCTGCCGCACGACGTTAGCCGGGCGGCAGCTCCTGTCTCAATCTATTGTGCTCACTTATCCTGCAGATGAGCATTGATTTTCTTGACCAGCTCGTCCGGGTCTACGCCGTGAACCGCACAAGCCTGTTCCAGAGATTCCCCCCGGGCAGAAGGACAGCCCAGGCAATGCATTCCCATCTCCAAGAAGAAAGGCGCCGTAGAGCCGTCGAGATCCAGAATATCGCCAATGATCGTGTCTTTTGTGATCGCCGCCATACTCAATTCCTCCAATCAAAAATAATATGTAATATTATAATACCCTGAAGCGATTCCTGCAATACAGAAATCCTCAAATTTCAATGATTGACAATAAAATTTGCCCGGCCGACCGCAGGCCAACCACAACAAACCGCCAATTTTTCAAAAGAAATCAGCGCACTCGTTTTCGGAAAAGCCAACGCCCTGCCGGGACACATTTTGCAATATGAGGAGACGATGCTTACATCTGTTCTTCCTTCATACGGGCAAAGCACTCACTGCAATAGACGGGCCGGTCTTCCCGGGGCTTAAAGGGAACAGTGGCTTCCTTTCCACAGGATGCGCAGACAGCCGTATACATTTCACGTTCGGGCCTTGCGGAATTTTTGCGGGCATCGCGGCATTCCTTGCAGCGCTGCGGTTCGTTTACAAAGCCCTTGGCAGCATAAAACTCCTGCTCGCCGGCTGTAAACACAAATTCTTTGCCGCATTCCTTGCAGATGAGAGTCTTGTCTTCGTACATTTGATTTTACCTCGCTTTGAGTTTAGGATTGTTGCTTCCGGCTGAAATGACACCGTTCTCTGAGACCAGCGACTGCCAGCACGGGGCATATAAAAAGCCTGGCGGCTTTTTTCATAGGTTCTTCATCTTATTTCTTACCCTGTGCAGTGCGTTATCGAAGGTTTTAAGGGGGATGCCTGTTTTTTCAGGGATTTCAGAACGCTCATAACCGCTCAAATACAGCGCTAAAACCCTGCGTTCCAAGGGTGACAAAGACAATTCCATCCGTTTTAGGATATTCTGAAAATTCTCCTGGATTTCCAGCAGTGCCTCCGGACTTTCCGCAAAAGCAATCCGGTTCGTATCGGCGCTATCCAGGGGCAGCGATTCATTCAAAAGCTTGTTCTTTTGGCTGCCGTGAAACCGTACCGCACTGGCCATACGATTATAAATACACACCCCGGCATAGGTTTTAAAGGAAGCTGCCAAACTTTCATTAAAAGAACACGCAGCCACGAACAGACCTAAAAAGCCTTCCTGGCACAAATCTTCTTTTTCAGGGGAAGAAGCGCCTTCAAACTCAGCCGCCTTTGCACGGATAAGCCAAAAATAACGTCCGCTGAGCTCTGTAAACGCATCACGGTCTTCCTCCTTGACCTTACGGACAAGTTCGGTATCGCTGAGCTCATGATAATTCCCGGACATGCTGGCACCTCATGACAGACTTCTTTTGGATACTATCATAGCCTAAAGTTACCGGTTAGTCAAGAAATATTTCGGCCTGAGAAAAATGTACATTGCAGCAAAAAAGCAACTGGCGTATAATGGAAACTAAGAGTATGGAAAGGGGTTTTTTGATGGTTGCCACTTCATACAGTATGGGTATTTTCGGTTTGGAGGCCTTTGGCGTAGAAGTTGAAACCGATCTCTCTGCAGGGCTGCCTGCCTTTGAACTTGTGGGTCTTCCTGACACTGCGGTCAAAGAATCACGAGACCGAGTGCGCGCCGCTCTGAAAAACTGCGGATTTGATTTTCCCATCAGCCGTATCACCATGAATTTGGCTCCGGCAGATAAGAAAAAGGAAGGTCCGGTATATGACCTGCCTCTGCTCGTCTCCCTGCTCAAGGCATCAGGTCAGCTGCAATGCGGCACAGACGACTGTATTTTTCTCGGTGAACTCTCCCTATCTGGAGAAGTCCGCCCTGTCCGGGGCGTGCTGCCCATGGCAGTAAAGGCGAAAGAGCTGGGGTTCCTGCGCCTGTTCGTTCCGTCTCAAAACGCTCCAGAGGGCGCTGTGGTGGAGGGGCTGACCGTGTATCCTGTAACAGATGTACCGCAACTGGTCTCTCATCTGCGGGGAAGCGAGGAAATTTTTCCAGCCTCTCCCTTGCTGGAAAAGTCGAGCCGGGAATCCCTCCCTGATTTTTCCGATGTCAAGGGTCAGGCTGAGGCAAAACGCGCACTGGAAATTGCCGCCAGCGGCGGGCACAACGTGCTGCTCATAGGCCCGCCTGGAACAGGAAAGAGCATGCTGGCAAAGCGCGTTCCTTCCATCTTGCCGGATATGACCTTTTCAGAATCCATTGAAACCACAAAAATTCACTCGATAGCAGGGCTTGTGCCCGGCGGTGTTTCCCTGATCCGGGAGCGTCCCTTTCGCTCTCCGCATCACACTATCTCCACTGCAGGCCTGGCAGGCGGCGGGCCCACGCCCAGACCCGGCGAACTCTCCTTGGCTCATAATGGCGTTCTGTTTCTTGACGAGCTCCCGGAATTCAGCCGCAGCGCTATGGAGGTCCTGCGGCAGCCGATTGAAGACGGCGCCGTGACCATCTCCAGAGTGGGAGGCACGGCTACTTATCCCTGCAACATTATGCTGATTGCCGCCATGAATCCCTGTCCCTGCGGTTTTTTTGGACATCCAACTCATCCCTGCACTTGTTCTCCCCACACTGTTGAACGGTATCTTTCCAAAATCTCGGGCCCGCTTCTAGACCGGCTGGATCTGCATATAGAAGTGCCTCCCGTAGAATTCGACGAACTCTCCAACCAGACAAAAAGTGAAAGCTCGGCAGAAATCCGGGTCCGGGTCAATGACGCGAGGAAACGCCAGGAAGAGCGTTTTTCAGGAACAGACGTCACCTGTAATGCCAATATACCGGCCTCCCTGCTCCAAGAAACCTGTTTGCTGACAGAGCCGGCAGGAAAGCTTCTCAAGAGGGCCTTTGAGAAATTTGGATTTTCCGCCAGGGCCTATGAACGGGTGCTGAAGGTAGCGCGGACTATCGCCGATCTGGAGGGAAGCGAGAAAATAGAAAGCGCCCATGCGGCAGAAGCAGTGCAGTACCGGAGTCTGGATCGAAAATACTGGCAAGGGGTCTAAATCTCGCTCAAGGCCTTCTGAATATCCCGCTCCACTAAAGGCTGCATACTGTCCGCGTACCGGGAAAGGTCAGCTTTCAGCAGGGCCTCTCTGACCTGTTCCCTCACTTCCGGTTTCCCCTGTAACAATTCCGGAAGCGACTGGATAAATTGCCGGGAAACGATGGGCTTTTCATCTGTAATGTGCCCGAGGATACGTTCCAATGCAGCATTTATTTTTCCTGCTGAATCCCATTTTGCATTGGCGCAGAGCAATAGCAGGCCCCTGGTTCGAAGATAGGAGTTTTTTCCCTCCGACAAGCTTAAAAATTCTTCCAGATACCCAGAAAGTACATCGGAATCCCGGCCGATCTCCAGCAGCTGCTGAAACGCACGGTAGCCTTGACTGGGTTTGGACGAGCGAAGCGAGCAAATCAGATCCTCAAGATTCATCGTTTCCATTTCCACAAACCTTCCTCTCTAAATAAAAACAGCCTCCGGCGTAACTGAACTGCCGGAGGCTGTTTTGCTGTCAATTATACCAGCTGGGAATTGTGTATCCGGGATTATAATCATACCCGGGATCTGAACGGTAGCATCCTGCATAATCCCCATAGGAGAACAGCCTTGCTTCCGCCATACGGCGGTCAAACAAGCCTACGAGATGCACCCCTCCGGCAATATTCCACTGGGTCAGGTTATTTCCGAATGTGATCGCGTCCACATAAGCCAGATCATGTGTATAATCCCCGGAAAGGCGGATATCTCCTGCTCTTGCCCAACCCTTAACTTTGCCGGACTCCACCTGATACCAAACCTCTTTGTTGTTGCCCACATTGGTTTTGACGCCCAGCACACTGAGGGAGGACCCCAGCTTGATGGTTCCCACTTTTGTGGATTTTGCGCTGGTATCCTGGTAGACCACGCTGTCATTGATATTGACCGTGCCGGATACCGGGAAAGAGGAAGGCGGGACAACAGCGTTTGTCAGCACCCGAGCTGTGCCGTATTCCGGTTCGCCGCCGCTGGACTCGGTTAAGGTTCCGCCGCCGCAGTTATAGACAAAGCTCACCAAAGCGTCAAACTGGCACTGGCTCATCTTCAGGTTATAGGAACTCCGGAAGCTGTTTACAGCAGATGCATACCAACCGCTGTCAATGGTATCTGCCAGAAGCGCCCGGGCTTCTGTTTTCGTCACGTTATTGTAAAAAGTCTCATTTCGGGAGACCACATACCCATATCCTACCGTGGGAATATTCCCTGCCAGCGTATCGGGATATACCGTGGGCAAAAAGCCTTCAAACTGTGCGATGATATCAATTACTTCGGAACTCGCCTTTCTGTTGTCATAGGTCGTTGTAGTCACATCGTAATTCGAAATCACCAGTACGGTAAACTCGGCATATTCCGTAGAGTAGGATCCGCTGCCGGTCTTTGAGTAAGCCCTGAGCGTATACGTCCCCGGAGCATTGAACTTTACCGACTTTTTAAAGAGCCGCACCGTGTTGGTGGGCAGCCCTGTGGCGGATTGGGACTCCGTCGTGTAGTCGGAAGTCTCCCAAGGTCCGCTTCCTCCCCCTGTTACGGTAAAACGCACCGCACTCTTTGTCTGATCAGTCACTGCCATCAAATCAAAGGAAGCGCCGGCTGAGACGATATTTGGCTCTGTATATGCCACACGTACCGCCTCCGGTGAGGTGACGGTAACCTGGCAGGAAGCCTTGCTTTTCCCCAAAGTGTCCGTATAGGTGATCGTGGCCGTTCCGGGCGCTTTGGCATAGACAAAACCCTCCGAAACCGTAGCTACGCTCTCGTTGCTGCTTTTCCACTCCATTGCAGTACCTGCAGGCGACACCGTCCCCACCAGATAGAGCGTTTTGTACTGTCTCACCTCAGCTGAAGAGGCAGAAACCGACACGTTGGAAGCTGCCCCAGGTGTGTAGTCCTGCACATAGTCCTGATGCACGTAACCCTCCGTCCCGCCGCTGGTCTTGACCTGAATCCAAGGGGCGGCTTTTGTGCTCAGCACTGTCAGCACGGTGCCAAGCGGCAATACGGTAAGGCTGTCATAGCTGGTATCGGGGCCGGAACGCAGATTGAGTCCGCTGGTGGCGGTCACCCGCACATAATCTCCATTTACAGAAGGATCCACGGGTCCTCCTTCCACTGGCTCTGCCGCTTCTGCAATGTGCTTATAGGCCCAGTGACTCTTGGGAACATCGACGAATTTCTGCGTCTCCGCGTCTGCCGCAAAATCCTCATCCATCCTGCCCAGCGCAACATTCATCAGCTTTGCCGCCTCGCAACGCAAAATCGGACTGTCTGGTCTGAAGGTTCCGTCCTTATATCCTCCAATCCATCCATAGGCTATTGCTGATGAAATATACTTTCTTGCCCAATGTTTTTCTGATACATCGGGGAATGGAATATCACCTGTCTTCATCGGGAAGCAAAGCGCCACCACCTTGACAAATTCTGCACGAGTGATGGGAGCCTCAGGGTCAAAGGTGCCGTCTGCATAACCATTGAGCGCCCCAAGCTTCGCCAGCGTATTGACTGCTACCCCATACCAGGAGCTGAGGCTTACGTCGGAAAAGACAGAGCTGGAAACCGCAGGCTTAGCGGCCAAAAGGTTGTACAGCATCTGCGCCACCTCTGCCCTGGTCATGTTGGCGTCAGGCCGGAATTTTCTCCCGCTTTCGCCGTGCATATACGCCTTATGTCCCCCTGTGACCAGAAGCTCCGAAGCCTGGAAGGTTTTGGCCTCATTCTCCAGCGTCTCTTCTCCCTCCTCAGGAAGGGTGGATTCCTCTACGGGTTCCTCAGAAGAAGATGGCTCCTGGGAAAGTTCGCCTTCGGGAAGGTTCCCTTCTGAAGAAGCCTCGCTGGTTTCTTCTATCTGTGAGGACAGCGGCGTCTCTTCCGGGAACGAAGAGTTCTGGTCCTCTAAGGCCGAAACAGGCATCGCCACAGGTATCAGACAAACCAGCAGCAGTACCACCGTCTTCTGCAGCAGCTTCCGTTTATTCATTCTATGTAACAAATTCACAACCTACCTCCGAAATTCGTCAGTTTCCTCTGTTTACATAACTGGTTCAACTATTATAAACGATAGATTACAAAAATGCAACTTTTCATTGAAATTTTCACATTAGTGGAAATCTTCCACTGTCTTTGCCTTTTATAAAAAGCGGAGACCAGGAAAAATTCCCCGGTCTCCGCTTTTTAGCAGACTTACAGCTTTTCCACCAAATCTCTGGTATCCCTGGCAATCACCAACTCCTCATTGGTGGGAATTACATAAACTTCAATGCTGGAATCGGGAGCAGAAATCTTACCCTCCCTGCCATGAATCATTTCTTCGTTCAGAGCTTCATCAATTTTCACGCCCAGATAAGAGAGATATTTTCCCACAGCCATACGGTGAGACGCCTGATTTTCTCCCAGTCCGGCTGTAAACACGATGGCGTTACAGCCTCCCAAGGCAACCATATAACCGCCGATAAACTTGGCAATCTGATATTCCAGAATGTCCTGGGCAAGCTTGGCACGAGGATTTCCCGCCTGATTGGCAGCGGTTACATCACGGTCGTCGCTGGACACGCCGGAAATACCCAAAAGGCCGGATTTTTTATTGAGGACTTCGTCCATTTCGCGGGGCGTGAGATGTTCCTTCTCCATGATGAAAGTAACCACGGAAGGATCCAGCGTTCCGGTGCGGGTTCCCATCATAAAGCCGTCCAGCGGGGTCAGCCCCATGCTGGTATCGATGCATTTGCCGCCGTCTACCGCTGTGATGGAAGATCCGTTGCCCAAATGACAGGTGATCATCTTGGTTTCCGCGATATCCCTGCCCATCAGCTGTGCACAGCGGGCACTGACATACCGGTGTGAAGTGCCGTGGAAGCCATAACGGCGTACCGCGTACTTTTCATAATATTCATAAGGTACATTGAACATATAAGCTTTTGGGGGCATGGTAGAATGGAAAGCCGTATCGAAGACCACAACTTCAGGCACTTCCGGCCCAAAGACCTCGCGGCAGGCGCGAATTCCCTGGACATGCGCCTTGTTATGCAGAGGCGCAAGGGGAATTAGGCTTTCAATCCCTTCAATTACCTTCTCGTCCACCAGTACGGATTCGCTGAAGAGGGAACCGCCCTGCACAATGCGATGGCCCACTGCCGTCACTTCCTCCAGGTTCCCAATCACACCGTACTCCTCATCGATCAGCGCGTTTTTCACCTGCATAAAAGCCGCCGTGTGATCCAGCATGTTGACTTTCTTTACCAATTCTTTCCCATCCGCCGTCTTATGGGTGAACACACCTGCAGGCATTCCAATCCGTTCGCAATTTCCTTTGCAGAGCATCTTCTCGCTTTCCATATCAATCAGCTGATACTTCAGGGACGAGCTTCCCGCATTGATAACCAGAATCTTCATTTTTCTTCTTCCTTTCCAGATATGTCCGTTCGCCGTACGGAAACCGCACGAAAAAGCGGCTGAAAAGCATTCCCGCCTTTCAGTCTCTTTCGATTCCCCGGAAAATTCAATTTTCAGCGAGGGCCACTTGTAAAGAGCGGGGCCGCTGCTGTAATATATGGAGTAACGGTTCTTTTTCTTCCGCCTCTCTCAGGTCCTCCGAAACTGACCGACGATTGGGGCAGCAGAGCCGGTAAGACTGTTTTTTATCATAAACCTTTTTGCAGCTAAATTCAAGGAGTTTTGCTTAAAATGATGGAGAAATTGAAGATTTCTGCCGTAATCTGTGAATTCAATCCCCTGCATATGGGTCACAAATTGCTTTTGGATCAGATGAAAGCCATATCTGATGGGATCGTCTGCGTGATGAGCGGCAACTTTGTACAGCGTGGGGAGCCCGCTATTCTGGACAAATGGGCACGGACACGGCTTGCCCTGCAGAACGGGGCGGATCTGATCGTAGAACTTCCTCTGCCCTGGGCCTGTTCCGGAGCAGAACATTTTGCCGCGGGCGGTGTGGCATTGGCAGAGGCCCTCCGCTGTGACCTTTTGGCATTCGGCAGTGAAGTACCCGATGTTGCCCGCATGGATGCGGCAGCGGAAGCATTGCTTTCTCCAAAATTTTCAGAAGCGTTTTCTGAAGTGCCCAGCAAAGGCCTGTCTTTTGCACAACGCAGAGAGGCGGCTCTTCACTCCATGTTAGGGGAGACAGCGTCGTCACTTCTTCAAAAGCCAAACTGCATTCTGGGAATTGAGTATCTGAAAGCAATCCGCCGGCAGAATGCTGTGCTCACCCCTATAGCCTTCCCTCGTGAAGGCGCAGGACATGACCGTGCAGCAGAGAATCAGGAATACCGCTCTGCCGGCGAGCTGCGCCATCTGCTGCGCACAGGCGGAAAGCTTGCCGGCCTAGTCCCGGAAAATGTGTGCGTGACGCTGGAGCAGCTCCTCTCCTCAGGGCACTGTCCCGCTTCTCTGTCCTGGTTGGAACGTTCAATTTTATGTAAACTCAGAACGATGAAACCAGAGGATTTTTCCGCTCTGCCCGACCTGAGCGAAGGCTTGGAAAATAGGCTGCATACCGCAGCCAGAGAAGCCCGTTCCCTGGAAGAACTCTATTCCCTGGTAAAATCCAAACGGTATTCCCATGCCAGAATCCGCAGGCTCGTCATGAGCGCTTTCCTGGAAATTCCTTCCGGTCTCCCGGAACTTCCCCTCTATCTGAGGATCCTGGGTATGACTGAAACTGGAGCGCGGATTTTAAAAGACGCCACGCCCACGCTTCCCGTGGCGGTGCGTCCAGTCGATTTTGAACGTCTGGGCGGCAGCTTTGCAAATTTATTCCGGCTTGAAGCCCGGGCAGACGATCTCTACGCCCTGGCCTTTCCCACGCCTTTCCCCTGTGGACGCGACTATACAGAAAAGCTGATCAAAGTTTAAAAACAGAAGAAGTCTCTTTCTTTCGCAACGCTTCTACTATCAGCGCGGCATTATACTCTTTCGTTTTGGTTCCGTCCACCCTTATCGTTGGAAGCCGGACGGCACTGAGCCACTCTTCCACATCCTTTGCGGAGCGCCGGTCCACCATCTCAAAAAACCGCTTTTCTTTTTCATATAAATCCCCGCCAGGAAATATCCTGTCTCCAAATTTTTGATACGACCTTTCTCTCACACGGGCACTTCTCAGTTCACTGGGAACCTCAATGAAAACCGCACAAGTAAACAGTGCTTCCACCTCCTGGCCGTAATTCCCCTTCACCGCTGCGAAAACGCAGTTTTCATATTTATTCAGGTCCGCCAGCAAGTCACGGGATACTTCTTCCCGTGTTCTGGCAGTTTCATAGGGTCTCTCCGTCTGATTCTCAGGGAAATAGTAATCTTCAATATCCAGAAACTTACAGCCCAGCTGACTTGCCAAATAGATTCCCAAAGTGCTTTTCCCCGCACCGTTTCCCCCACAGACAATAATCTTATTTCCCACTCCATTCCTCCAAAACCAGCATTGCTGAATTTACCTGATAGGTGCGACTTCCATGGTTGGTGAAGCACTGAATGAGGCGCTGTATTTATGATAGGACAGCATCCTCAGGCAGCAGCCCCAACCTCAGCTTCCAGGCCAAAATCCGACGGACGGATTCTTCGATCCTTTCCTCTGAAATTTCCCCAGTGCGCACCGCTTCTATCACCGCAGGAAGCTGGATGCCATAATCTGTACAGCACAGCAGATCATTGCCCGCCTTGATTGCCTGAATCGCGGCTGCCTGGATGTCGCAACACTTCCGAATGGCCCCCATGGATAAATCGTCTGTAATAATGCAGCCGGTGAACCCCAACTCTCCACGCAGCAGACTGTGCCATTCCTCGGAAAGCGACGCGGGAACCGTTTTGTCCAAACAGGAAACAATATTGTGGGAGACCAGCACACACTCCGCCCCTTCCTGAATTCCCGCAGAAAACGGCAGGAAATCCCTGGTCTCAAATTCCGTGAGCTCACGTTCATCCAAAGCGATGCCTTTGTGCGTATCCGGATTATCCCCATATCCCGGAAAATGCTTGAGCACACATCCCATGGAATGTTCCGAATAGAGCAACACCGTCTGCCGGATAAATTCCGACGTGGTTTCCGCATCCTGACCCAGGGAACGGCTGTACATAAAATCATCCTCGTCCCCGGCAATGTCGCACACCGGGGCAAAGTTCACGTTCACGCCTAACGAGGACAAAAGTTCTACTTTATCCTTTTCTACAGAGAGCACCAGCTCCAAACCGCCTGCCGCATAGAGCTCCCGCGGGGACCAGTAAGGTTCTTCACAAAAACCCGGCTTATCGCTGACGCGCACCACTTCTCCGCCCTCTTCGTCCACGCCTACCAGAAGCGGGAGTTTTACAGCGTTTTGATACTGCTGAAGCTTTGTCCGGATTGACTCGGGCGTCTCTCCCCGAAAATCCGCATCAAATAAAATGTAACCGCCGAATTGAAACTTTGCCGCCTCTTCCACCGCATTATCCGGACAGCGTACAAAAAACATCTGCCCTATTTTTTCTTCCAGCGTCATTGATTCCAAAAGAACGGCTATTGTATCCCGATGCTTTCCCGCATTGATTTCCAGCTTTAGAGCCTTGATTCCCTGCCCGGTGCATTCGCTTTCCCGATAGGAAACCACCGCGCTGTTTCCCAGCTCTAAACTTTCACCGACGTGCTCCGTCTCATCTGTCAGGAATATGGTATACTCTTCTCCTCCGGCCGCACGGAGCTCCAATATGCTTTTCGATGCGCCCGTGATAACTCCTTCCAATTCTTTAAGCGGCTCCGGAGTCGGATCCGGCGTCGCCCTAAGTTCCGGCTTCTCTCCTGCACTCACAGCAGGCGGGACGGCGGTTTCCTCCGGAGACCGGCTGCCGGAAGAGATTTTTCCGGCTGTTGTCCCACAGCCGGGCAAAGTCAACAGGAGAATGAAAATCAAAGCCAGTAGCGCCCGGTCCTTTTGCCGCTGCATAACCGTCACTCCTTCGCAGGGTAAAATAAAGAAGCAGAACCAAAAGGTTCTGCTTCTCATTATACCTTATCGTTTTGTTTTGATGCAACCCAAGCGAGATTCTTCGCACAAAACTGACCCTTATTTCACACGGACAGTCCATCCCAGCGTATCCTCCAGCTTGCCCGTCTGGATACCGGTGACCGTATCATAGAGCTTTTGGCTGACAGGCCCGATTCCGCCGCCGCCAATCTGCATCACGCTGTCTTCAAAACGCAAATGCCCCACCGGCGAAATCACCGCCGCGGTTCCGCTGCCCCAGCACTCTTCCAGGGAACCATCCTTGGCTGCAGCCACCAGCTCGTCCACAGAAATGCGGCGCTCCTCCACCTCCAGGCCCCAATGCCTGCACAGGTCAATGCAGGAAGCGCGGGTAACCCCGGGCAGGATACTGCCGTTGAGCACGGGAGTGACCACCTTGCCGTTAATTTTGAAGAAAATGTTCATAGCGCCCACTTCTTCAATGTATTTGCGTTCCACTCCGTCCAGCCAAAGAACCTGGGAATATCCCTCGTCATGGGCCTTCACCTGTGCCTTCAGGCTGGCCACATAGTTGCCGCCCGTTTTCGCCTCACCGATACCGCCGCGAACTGCGCGGACATAGTCGTCTTCGATCCAGATTTTGACCGGATCCAAACCGCTCTCATAATAAGCCCCGGAGGGGGAGAGAATGATCATAAAAAGATAGGTATCCGACGGACGCACACCCAGGAAAGGATCTGTTGCAATGACAAACGGACGGATATATAAGGACGTACCGGGCTGAGTGGGAATCCAGTCCTGATCCACCTCCACCAGCTTCTTCAAACCGTTCAGGAAATCCTCCGCCGGAATTTCCGGAATGCAGAGACGGCGGTTGGAGTTGTTGGCACGCTCAATATTTTTGTCCGGTCGGAACAACAGGATACGGCCGTCCTCTGTTTTATATGCTTTCATCCCCTCAAACATCTCCTGGCCATAATGAAAAACCATGGCGGAGGGTTCCAGAGAGATAGCGTGGTAGGGTTCGACCCGGGGATTATGCCAGCCCTTTTCAGGGTTGTATTCCATGATGTACATGTGGTCGGTGAAAATTTTTCCAAACCCAAGCTTTGATTCGTCCGCAGGCTTCTGCTTCGGATTTTGGGTCAGCTCGACCTTGATTTCCTGCATCGCTAACACTTCTTTCCAATAAGGTTATAGTAACATTTCATGCCCAAAATTATAGCACAGCAATGCGCTGAATTGCAAGTGCTTTCCATTCTTTCAGGAATCTGTTATAATGAGAAAAAGACTGACTTTCCGTTTCACTTTTTTAGAGAAAGAAGGCGCTCCATGACTCTCCCTCTTCCTCCCGTTTTGTTTACCGATGTAAAATACCGCGCTTCCTTGGCAGCTGTTCAGGCGCTTGGAAAAGCTGGATACCCCGTGTACACAGCGCAGACCGAAGCAGAGCTTCAGGGCACGCCGCCGGCTTTTTCCTCTGTCTATGCCAAAGGCGTTTTTCTTGTTCCCGGCTCTTGTTACGATGTGGAATATCCCGCCCGGCTTGCGGAAATATGCAATTCTATCAGGGCTGAGAAAGAGCAGGTCCCCGTACTCTTTCCAATTGGAGCAGCAACGCTTTCCCAGGTTGCAGGACATTCTGAGGAATTGGCATCCACCGCAAGGTTTCTCATCTCCCCGCCCGAAGTGTTGGACCGCGCCAACGACAAGCGTGCCGTAGCAGAGCTTGCCCAGACTCTGAACATTCCCATTCCCGAGGAATTTGACTGCCGGGAGGACAGGCTGCCTCCCCGGTTTCCTGTAGTGATAAAGCCGCGCTGCGGAGAAAAGCTCGGCCTGCACGCAGAAGAACGTTATTGTAAGGTATACCAGGAATCCGACTTTGCCGCAGCCTATTCCAAAATGGCCCGGTTTGATCCGGAACCGGTGGTGCAGGAGCTGCTTACAGGGGACGGCGTCGGTGTTTCAGCCGTCATGGATCAAAACAGCAGGCCGGTCTCCGTCGTTTGCCACCGCAGAATCCGGGAATATCCCATCGAGGGCGGACCTTCCGCTTGCTGCGAAAGCTTTTGGGACGGCACACTGGTCCGGTATGCGGTAGAACTCCTTCAGGCCCTGCATTTCGTCGGTATCGCCATGGTGGAATTTAAAGACGGTAAATTATTGGAGATCAATCCCCGGGTATGGGGCAGTTTTCCTCTGACGGAAAAATGTGGTTCTCCGTTTTCCCTGCGCTATGTCCAAGCCGCTTCGGGAAACGCCGCCGCTGTCTGTGAAGGGCCGGAATACAAGGAGGGAATTCGCATGCGTTTTCTTCTCAACGACACGCTCGCCTGTCTCTCCTATCTGTGTCATGGTCAACCCGGCAAAGCGCTTAGCGGATTAACGGAGCCTTTCCGGCCCAAGTCAAAAGAGGCCTTGTTCTCCTGGCGGGATCCCAAGCCTTTTTTCCTTTACCTGAAAAACACGCTGACAAAGAGGGGCGATTGATATGCTGCTGAAAGCCGACCTTCACGTCCACACGGAACACTCTCCCGACAGCCGCACTTCGCTGCCGGATGCCATCATGGCAGCAAAGAGGGCAGGCATGGATTTTCTGGCTGTCACTGATCACGACGTTCCTCCCGTCGATGAGGTTTTCTCTCAGCCGGAACGGGAAGGCGTGCTGTTGATACCCGGCGTAGAATATTCTACGGACAAAGGACACCTTCTGGGGCTTTTTCTCACTGTACCCTGCCCCGCACACACCGGCAGGCGCCTTCCCTTCTCAGAGGCTGCAGCGCTCATTCACGGCTGCGGCGGAGTGGCGGTGCTGGCCCATCCCTTTCAGAGCACTGCGCAAACAGTGGAGGAACGGTTCGAGATGCTCCGGGAAATGGAACATGAGTTGGACGGCGTCGAAATCTGCAACCGGCGGGCCACCAAAAAAAGACTGCAGGCCAACGAGCTGGCTCAAACAGCTGCCGGCCGTTTTCAAAAGCCCTGCATCTCCACCGCTGGGAGCGACGCCCATCTGCCTGAGGAAATCGGCACGGCGTTTCTCAAGATAGAATGCCGGGAAAAGACGCTGGAATCGCTGAAAGCAGCGTTGGCAGGCGGAACCTCCGCCACTTTCTGCTGTCAGCCCTGCCGGAATCTTGCCATTGCAGAAAGTCAAAAAATCAAGCTTCAAAAAAGCCACGCAGGCCCTGCCGCCTGGATGCGCTGGCAGGCCTTCCGGATATTGTGCGCCTGGAGGGACTGCAGACAGAAGAAAGGGTGAAACTTCTTATGGAATCCACATTGATCAAACTTGGAAAAAAGGTCAAGCGCTTCGCAAAATCGGTACTTCTTCCTGCGCCGAAGCCCGTAGTCTCCTACGTACGGCGATTTGAACGGATCAAAACGCCGGAAAAAGTATGCGCCATGACCTTTGACGACGGACCTATGGATCTTCCCTGCGCTCCGGACCGATTCGGCGGAGAAGCGCTTACAGACGTGCTGCTGGACACTCTCGCTGAATTCGGAGCAAAGGGCGTCTTTGATGTTGTCGGCGATACCTCGGAAAACTATCCTGACGTCTGCGGGCCTGCCGGAAGTCCTACTTGGGGCGGCACGGCTTTTGACCATTATCCGGAATTCGGACAGGATAGTAAGGGAGGCGCTCAAAACTGTCCACGCCTGATTGACCGGATTCTCAATGAAGGACATCAGATTACAAACCACGGCTATCGGCACATCATCTTTGGAAAAAAGCCTTATGTCTACGGAAAGCGTCAATTCCAGGGAAAGCTGGACGACGTAACGTCAGACATGGAAAAGCTGCACGGGCTGCTGGCCGACCGTCACGGTTATCAGATGGAGATGACCCGGCCGCCTCATTATGTGGACCAGATCGACGGCGTATTTACCGCTTACGACGCCTGCGCCCTGCTCAATTACCAATATCTGGCCGCCTCTTTCGACGGGCAGGGCTGGCTGCCTGCAAAGACTGGGGATCAGCAGCTCGCCGAGGTACGGGAGATGACAGAGCCCGTGCGCAGAGCCCTTGCCCAGGACCAGGCCTTTTTCTGCGGACAGATCATCTTTCAAAAGGACGGCTACAACATGGCTCTGCGTACCCCTGTGGCTTTCGGCCTTCGGGAACAGCTGGAGCTTCTCACCAAAGCAGGTTACCGCATTATGACCGTGTCTGAATTGATAGAGCTGTCCCCCTTTGCCGACACCGGCAGTGAAGACCCTGACTTTGACCAGTTCCGAGAGCTGCAGCGCACCCACGCCGTCGTCTATTCCGACAACACCCTGCGGCCTGACACTCCTATGACCAAAGGGGAACTTGCAATGCTCCTGGCGCCGCGAAGCGCTGCAGTGGAAGGACGCATCGAAAAACTCAGGGCGGGGGATAAAAGTTTCCTCCATCGCTATTCCGGCGCCCTGAACTGGTGCGCAGAACAAAAGCTGTTTTCTCCCGGTACCGCTCCTGAAGCGCCGCTGGAAAGAGCCGATTTGCTCAAGGCCGCCGATTTCTTCCGTGGCGATATTGAAGGTTCTCTCACCCGCAGAGCTGTCCTTCGCAGTTTTAGGCTTTAAATCCCAAAACGGCCGGAACACCGTGCCTTCCTATGAAAAGGAAACAGATGTCCACGCTGCCTTTGTGAACATCTGCTTTCCTTCTTTACTATCAAGCCCTATCACTCTGCCACGACTGCCGAGATCCCCATAATCACCAATGCCGGGCTGAACAGCACGCACCGCAGGATTATAATCTAAACCCATTGCTCCGGTGACTGCAATACGGCAACCATGGAAACAACTGTGCATCCCGACGAAATCAGCAGGGTAGCTTCTTCCCGACATTTTTCAGCCGTAATCTCGTTTTGGGGCCAGTCTTTTACTTCAGATTCCGCAGCCCTTTCGGATACTTGTTTTTTAATTTACCGCCGGAAGCTTTGCCGAAGCCCGTCGTCACGCCGGAAACGCAAACCGCAGTATACCCCTTCCCGGAGCATTCCAGCTCCTCCCCACGTAAAAAAGCTGCCAATTCAGGAGCATCTGGCGCAAAGTCAACGGAACGCAGACAGTCGCATCCAGCCCGGCTTTGGAACACGGAATGGGAGGGCTCCCAACGGTTTCCTCTCCGTTCTCCCAGTTCTATTCCCGCACGGAGCACCTGCATTCCGACTGTTTCCGGCATTTCTTCCGGCAAAATCAGCAGGCGCTCACCAAATATTGCAAAGCGCTGCGGCTTTTGATTCCCAAAAAGGCTGCCGTAGAAATCCTGCGCAGCATGCAGTTCTTTACCAGTCAGGAGCCCTGCAAAAGGCCGAACTCTACACGAACATGCCCCGGTACGCCTGAATTTGGCTACAAAATGTCCCTCGCCGCCCTCCATGGGATAAATCCTTCTGGCAGGCATCCGCAGGGCGGGTCTGCCGAACTCCACCTCCACCGGACAGAGCTGGAACTCCGGGTGCCTCCTCAGGAACGCTTCCACCGCCCCTTCGTTCTCCTCTTCAGAAAATGTACAGGTGGAATAGACGAGGTAACCTCCTTCCTTCACAGCCAACGCAGCAGAATCCAGCACTGCGCCCTGACGTTGGGCGCACGCCGCCACGTTTTCAGGACTCCATTCCTTCACGGCGTTCGGCTCCCGCCGGAACATCCCCTCTCCTGAACAGGGGGCGTCCACCAGCACTCTGTCAAAATAGCCAGTCAGACTTTCGCACAATTTTTGGGGATGGCAGGAGGAGACTACAGCGTTTTGCACTCCCATACGTTCCAGATTGGAAAGTAAGATTTTTGCGCGTGAACGGACGATCTCATTGGACCAAAGAAGCCCCTCTCCCAGCATCAGGGCGGCAATCTGACTGCTCTTCCCTCCCGGCGCCGCGCAGAGATCCAAAACCCGTTCTCCTGGTCTGGGATCCAGCACGGTAACCGCAGAGGCCGCGGAAGGCTCTTGAGAATAGAACATGCCTGCATGGTACGCGGGCAAAGTTCCAACCTTTTCACCCGGACCGTAGAAAGAGAGCGGAGAAAATGGGGAAGGTGAAATGGAAAAAGGCAGGCATGCCCGAAGCGTTTCCTCCCCACATTTCAGCGAATTCAGCCGTACTCCCTGATAAGGCGGCTTTTCATAACAGGAGAGAAACGTCTCGTATTCTTCGCTCAGCAATTTTTGCATTCTCTGCCGGAATACCAATGGCAGTTCCATTTTTACAACCTTCCTTTCAGGGACTGTTTTTTTCTGGCTTTAAAAGCTGAAGTTCCGACTTTTCATTCAGGCAGCATTTTCCTCTGTTCCTTCCGACTAAAAAATCAAAAGCTTGGGGGATAAGGATGACACAAAAAGAAATGATCGTTTATTGTCTAAGCAAGCCGGGCACTTTTTTGGATTATCCCTTTGGACCGGAAACCGCCGTGATAAAAGTGAAAGCTGAGCACAGTGCCGCACGGATTTTTGCGCAGTTTTTCAGCCTGAAGGGCCGTCCAAAAGTCACCTTTTATTGCGACAGGGAAACCGGTGAATTTTACCGCAGCGTATTTCCCGACGCCGTCACACGCGGCTACCACTGCCCGCCTGTTCAGCAGCCTTATTTTAACACGGTAGACCTGCTATCCGACCTTCCGGACAAAGAACTTCTTGAAATGATCGACCACGCCTATGCTGCGGCGGTGAAAAAGCTTCCAAAAAAACACCGGCAGGAACTAAACGATATTAAGATATAAATCCAAAATTTTTTTGTATATTTGAGCGGCCCCTGCAAAAAATAAAATCGGAAAGGGGCGATAAACAAAATGAACAACAATCAAAATCAGAACAACAACAGCAACAACCAGTCCAGCCAGAATTCCAACAACTCTTCTTCTCAGAACCGTCAGCAGCAGAGTTCTCAGAACCGCTCTCAGAATCAGAGCCAGAACTCCAAGCGGGAAATTCCCGATTATAACAATCGGAGCAAAATTCAGAACTCTGAGATGCGCAAGGAGCAGAACGACCAGTTCTAAAGTGCCGTTCGAAACGAGGGAAGGAAAAGCTTTTGGCTTTTCCTTCCCTGTTTTTTATCGTGCTCATCAGAATGCTATCAAAAATCACGTTTCTTTTTTCTTATCATTTTTACTTTTCATTCCCTGAAGAAGTTCTTTCAGTGGTTTATCATCGGAATGAACCGGATTGAAACCTTCCCCTGCTATCTCCCCGGCATCCCCCACAATGACAAAGGCATTTCGGTCCACTTCCCTGATAATCGCCTGAATTTGATATACTTCAAACCTTCTTACCGCACAAAGCAGGGTTTCTCCCGGCGTTTTTGAATATCCCCCCTTGGAATCCAAATAGGTCACGCCGCGGTCCAGCTCATCCATAATACGGTCTCCCATTTCTTGCACCTTGGGAGACATGACAAAAAACAGTTTTCCGGTACCCACATCCGTACCGTAAAGAATAGAGTCAATAATGGAAGTGGATACGAAAATAACAATGCAGGCGTAAATGGCATTATCGATTCCTTGAAATACAAAAGCGGAAGCCAGCACAACCAAACCGTCAATGGCCAGCATCAGCTTTCCCATAGAAAGATGGGGCATTCTGCGGCCAAGCAATCTCGCAATCATATCTGTACCACCAGTGGTTGCACCCCGGATGAAAGTCAGGGAAAGACCGACTCCTTCACACACTCCGGCCAACAGCGCCACCAGAATGGGGTCGCCCCGGTAAACGGGAATAAACCAGGAAAACAAGTCGATCATAACAGAAGAAAGCACAATGGCAACTATGGTTTTGGCCACCAGTTTATAGCCAATTTCCAGCACTGCCCAAAGAATAATCGGCACGTTGATGAGAAACACCACAAGGCCGATCGGCGTGGCAAACAGATAATTCAGCATCGTGGCAATACCGGTCACTCCGCCGGGCGCAATATTGTTCGGCGCGGTAAACGCGTTGACAGAGACTGCATAGACCATCGATCCAGCCAGCATAAACAGCAAGTCCAGCGCAAGGCTCTTTGCTTTTTTTCCATTTTTCATAGACTGCGCCCCTTTCGCAAAACCAGGCTAACTTTCCCTATAGTCTCTCACAATAAGAGAGAACAATTCCTGTATTCTCTCCTGCTCCCCCTTTAAGTAAAGCCAGCCGAACAGAGCTTCCAAAGCAGTAGCTCCGTGATAATCAGCTACACTGGCATTTTTCGGTATATGCCCCACATGGGCATTTCTCCCTCTCAGGCAGATATCCTGCTCTTTTTCCGAAAGGACAGGATAAATAAGTTCTGCAAGAACCTTCGCCTGCGTTTCACAGCGGACGAATTCCACCTTCTGCCCATGGAGTTTTTTAACAGAGCAATTTCCCTTCTCAACAATATATTGACGTACCAGCAGTTCATAGACCCCGTCCCCAATAAACGCCAATGTCAAGGGGCTCAGCAGATCAGGATTTTCCTGCACGTTCGATTGATTCATTTCCAAATACATACCTTCTTTTGCAATTGCAGAAACGGCTGCTCTTCACTGCCGTTTCCGTACAAGTTTTCTTTCTCGCCCAATCAAAACGCCCAAGCGACCTGTAAGAATTTATGCTCACTCTACAAAATCAAACTCCAGATCGTAGAGATTTACCGTGTCTCCCTCCTGTACTCCCGCGTCACGCAGCGCGTCGATCACGCCGGTTTGTATCAGGACACGCTGGAAATACTGGGCAGAATCCGTGTCGTCAAAATTTATGGTGTTGAGAATTTTCAGCAGCCAATCCGCTTTCACAAAATAGACGCCGTCCTCTTCGGTAATCTCCACCTTGCCGCGCTTCAGTTCCTCCACGTCCTGCATCGGGATCGGATCCGGCTCAAATCGCTTTACAGGCGGAAGCTTTGACAGAAGCTCCAGCGTCCTGTTGAGCAATTCCTCCACTCCGTGGCGGATAGGCGCCATGATGGGAAAAAACTCATATCCTTCTGCCTTGACAAAAGCCTCGAATTCGGCAACCTGTTCCTCGGATGCAATATCGCATTTGTTGCCGGCCACCAACATGGGCCGCTCCGCCAGTTCCGGATTAAACTTCCTCAGTTCCTCGTTGATGATGCGGAAATCCTCCTTGGGATCCCGGCCCTCGCTGCCGGAGACATCCACAATGTGCAGCAGCAGCCGGCAGCGCTCCACATGGCGAAGGAATTGATGTCCCAAGCCCACGCCCTCCCAAGCGCCCTCAATCAGTCCCGGGATATCCGCCATGACGAAGGACTTTCCCTCCTGCATGCGCACCACGCCTAAAACAGGTGTCAAAGTGGTGAAATGGTAGTTGGCGATATTGGGCTTCGCCTCACTGACCACCGAAATCAAAGTGGATTTTCCTACATTGGGAAATCCCACCAATCCAACATCTGCCAAAAGCTTCAGTTCCAGCTGCACTTCCAGTTCTTCCCCCGGAGTACCCGGCTTGGAAAACCTTGGGGTCTGCCTTGTCGGTGTGGCAAAATGGGTGTTTCCCCAGCCGCCTTTTCCCCCTCTTGCAATTACTTGAGGCTCCTCACCGGACATATCGGCAATCACCCTGCCCGTTTCGGCATCCTTCACCACTGTGCCCCGAGGTACGCAGACCACCAAATCCGGCGCGCTTTTGCCAAAGCAACGGTTTCCCCTTCCATTTTCTCCCCGCTGGGCGGTATATTTTCTTTTATACCGGAAATCAGCCAGAGTCGAAAGATTGTCATCCACCTGAAAAACGATATTGCCGCCTCTGCCGCCGTCTCCGCCGTCCGGACCGCCTGAAGCTACATATTTTTCCCGGTGAAAAGCCACCGCTCCGTCCCCGCCGTCTCCGGCCTTCAATACAATTTTCGCAATGTCGATAAACATTGGGCTGCCCCCTTTCAGCATCTGCTGACTTCCTGATTTTTCCTTATCCGTCTACCACGAAAAAAGCTTCTTCAGACATTGCCCGAAGAAGCTTTTGGGTTCTGCATATTCCGGGATTACAGTAGTATTCCCAAATTTCACAGATTACTGCTCAATGGCATAAACACTGACCTTTTTCCGGTCTGCGCCCAGACGCTCAAATTTCACCTTGCCGTCCACCAGAGCAAACAGAGTGTCATCAGAGCCGCGGCCTACATTGGCGCCGGGATGAATTTTGGTACCGCGCTGCTTGACAAGAATGTTGCCAGCCAGCACAAACTGGCCGTCAGCACGCTTTACACCGAGGCGCTTGGACTCGGAATCGCGGCCGTTCTTTGTGGAACCCATACCTTTTTTATGAGCAAAAAGCTGAATATTGATTTTAAGCATGACAGTATCTTCCTTTCCGCAAATTCAAATTACACTTCCAAATAGCTGACTTCGAGGTACTCTGGGTATTGTTCCTCAAGTCCCGTCAGATGAAGCCGTAGCCCCGCAAAAAAATCACGGCAGACCGGTTCATCCTTCGGCTCGATCCGGAAAAGCATGTCTCCTTCCTCTGCCCGAAGACACAAGGGAGAAACGCCGCGCACCTCAGTGACTGAATTGACGATGAGATACGCCGCTGAAGAAACCGCAGCGCAAACTATGTCTGCCCCTTCCTCTGCATAACCGGAATGGCCTTCCACACGAAAGCCCATCACCCGGCCGTCCGGCTGAGCCAAAAACTCGACACAAATCATACTTTAGGCCTTGACAGCCTCGATCTGCACCTTGGTATAGGGCTGTCTGTGGCCCATCTTGCGCTTCACGTTCTTTTTGGGCTTATAAGTGAAAACTGTGATCTTCTTGGCCTTGCCGCTCTTTACCACCTTACCGGTTACCACGGCGCCGTCCACATAGGGGGTTCCAACCTTTGTACCCTCTTCTCCAAACACTGCCACCACGGGGAATTCCACGGTATCATTGTCGGCAGCGTCCAGCTTTTCAACATAGATCACATCGCCATACTGTACCTTGTACTGCTTTCCGCCTGTTTCAATAACTGCAAACATTCTTTTGCCTGCCTTTTCTATAGTCTCGCTACAATGGGTGGGCCTGCCGCTTTCAATACGGCAGCCCGCTTTTGCAAGAGGGCATAGCTCTCCTATAACCCACAATAAGCGGCTTACACATCATACCATAGCAAACAAGGGGAAGTCAAGGAAAAATTCAGGTTTTTGTCTCCTTTTGAGAGGAAAGCAGCACCTCCACCTTTTCCTCCCGCCGCACCGCTCTGATCACTTCCTGACGATTCAGGACGGCAAGCAGCAAGGAGAGCAGAAGGTTGCAAAATGTGACAAGTGCCAGCAGCAGCTTCCCTGCCGATACTTTTTTTCCTCCTTTGAATCCCGCGCTGGGAGGCACACTTCGAGGCTTTCTCCCAACAGCCCTTTGTCCGGAACATCCGCCTGACTGCCCCGCTTTTTTATCCTTCTTCATACGCTCTTATCCCTTTCAGACGGGCCCGCACAACAAAAGTCAGTGGCCCGCGGTACCCTTTCTCCTAGTTTGGGAGGTTTTTTTCTGCCTCAGTTTCTTTCAGGCAATATTCTTCCCGAAGCACAGCATAATAGAGATCGTCATAAAACGTGCCGTCCAGATAGATTGCTTTGACGAACTTCCCCTCCCGGCGCATCCCAAGCTTTTCCATCACGCGCCAGGAACCCACGTTGACCTCCAGGGCGCTGGCGCAGATACGGTTGATGTCCAGGGTACGGAAAGCGAAATCACACAATTCCCTCGCAGCATGGGTGGCGATCCCCCGGCCCCAATACTGTTTCCCAAGCCAGTATCCCAACTCCACAGATTTTTGCCCCCGCCATGGAAGATAGAAGTAGACGCAGCCCGCAGGACGTCCATCCACCAAAACCGTACGTGTAACCCGGGATTTATTCTCCTCCTTCAGAAAGCTCCTGATATCCTCCAGCGCATCCTCTGCCGTATACGGATACTTGGCGTCTCCAGTGTAACGGGTGACCTCCGGATCATTTCGCTGCCCAGCCAGTTCTTCTGCCTGGGACTCTTCAGGCAAAACAAGCTTTATCTCCAAATGAACATCCCTTCCTTTTCTGTAATAAATGGAAACAGAAGGAAACTACCATATTCAAGGCCCTGTTTCCTACTTTTAAAATATCCCCCCAGATTCCATATCCGTTTTATTCACAAAATCCAGGTGATATAACTTTTCCCAATGGTTTATATTTAAAGTTCCTCTTATGAGGTGAATTGCCAAAATACAACAGTCTTTATCGTTTTCATTGTTTGCCATTTCATACCAGTCGGCAAAAGCTGAACGCAGCTTGGTTCTTATGCCAGAATTCTTGGAATCCAGTACCCAACCCAAGTTTTCAGCAGTCCCATTGGCAGTGAACATTTCCGAACAAAATGCTATGGAAACTTCAGCATTTTTTTCAATCTGCAGCATTTTATTTGACTTTGCATATGTAACAACATAAAATGTGCAGTCTTCGTAATAGGCATCTACACAACGGACCACCGGACGGGGTTTCCCGTCCGCACTCAATTCCCGTGCAACCGTCGCAAGGGCAATAAGGTTGTCTTTTCCGTTCCCAAACATCTCGTCGATCAATTTGATGCCTTCTTCATATACACTCATATCTTAGCCTCTCCTCCCAATTGCAACGTCCTCTGGCGCATAATACTCAGCAGTACAGAACTTTTTTATTCGTGAAGGAGTCATTCTGGCGTCAAATTGCCTTTTGGGCGGGAAACATGCATGGGAAAGCCTGCCTATATTTGCTTTCTCCCAGGAAAAGGCCCGTGCGTCCCTGGACTCTTTTATTTCTTATACTCCTGTTCGCAGTATTTACAGCGATAACGGTGGGCTTTCTCATCGCAGAGATAAAAAACCTGATCCACATCCTCAATGCTGGTAATGCAGCGGGGGTTTTTGCAAGAGACGATATTGACCAATTTTTCCGGGAGCGTAGGCTTCTTCTTTTCCACCAGCCTTCCGTTTAAAATCGTACACACCGTCGCGTTGTTGTCGATGAAACCCAGCACATCCAGATCGATATTCAATACGCCTTCGATTTTGATGATATCCTTCCTGCCGAATTTATTGCTCTTGGCATTTTTTATGATGGCTACACAGGTATCCAGCTTATCCAGTTCCAGCAGCTCATAAACCCGCATTCCGCGCCCTGCAGTGATATGGTCGATTACGATTCCATTTTCTATACTGTCGATGTTGAGCATGGTTATTCTCCCTTCTCTAAGACGTCCGATTCCAGTCCCAACAAAGCCAGAATCAGGGCCATCCGGACAAAAACACCGTTTCTGGCCTGTTCAAAATATACCGCACGGGGATCTTCATCCACCTCGGCGGCTATTTCATTCACACGGGGCAGCGGATGCATCACGGCCAAATCTTTTTTCCCCAGGGAGAGCTTTTCCGGAGTCAGGATATAGGAATCCTTCAGGCGCACATAGTCTTCTTCATTGAAGAAGCGTTCTCTTTGCACTCTGGTCATATAGAGAATATCCAGCTCGGGCATGACCTCCTCCATCGCCCGGACTTCCCGGTAAAAATGTCCGGATGGTTTCACCACTTCTTCCACGATATACCCGGGAACATGCAGTTCCTCCGGGGAGATAAAGATAAATTTCACATCTTCATACCGCACCAGAGATTTAATCAGCGAGTGTACCGTCCTGCCGAACTTCAGATCGCCGCAGAGGCCGATGGTCACGCCGCTGATCTTCCCCTTTTTCCGGCGGATTGTGAGCAGATCGGTTAAGGTTTGGGTAGGGTGCTGATGTCCCCCGTCCCCCGCGTTGATCACAGGGATCCTGGCATATCGGGAGGCCACATAGGGCGCGCCCTCTTTAAAATGCCGCATAGCCGCTATATCGGCGTAACCGGAGATCATCCGGATGGTGTCTGCCACGCTCTCTCCTTTGGAGGCAGAGCTGCTCTCCGCCGAAGCAAATCCCAGCACCTTCCCGCCCAGGCGCATCATTGCCGATTCAAAGCTCAGCCTGGTGCGGGTGCTGGGCTCATAAAACAGCGTTGCCAGAATCCTCCCATCACATCGGTGCGTGTAATCCGCCGGGGATCCGATGATGTCCTCCGCCAAAGAGAGCAGGCGGTCCGTCTCCGCTCTGGAAAAATCCAGAGGATCAATCAGGTGTCTCATAGGAAAACCTCTCTTTCTCAAAGAAAGGCCTTTCCAGCACTTCTGCACCGGAAAGGCCCGCAAACTTTATTCTTCCTCGTCCTCTTCGGGCTCATCCCAGTTGTGCCAGACATTCTGTACGTCGTCGTTATCCTCCAGCAGATCCAGCATCTTCTGCATTTTGATGACCACTTCAGGATCCTCAATCTTGGTATAGGTATCCGGCACCATCTCCACCTCGGCAGAGACAAAGGTATAGCCCTTGCTTTCCAAATCCTCCCGCACGCCGCTGAAATCGGCAGGATCGGTAGAAATTTCAAACACATCGCCGTCCGCAGCGAAATCGGACGCTCCTGCTTCCAGCGCGTCGCTCATTACGGTATCCTCATCCAAACCTTCCCGTTCCACCACAATTACGCCTTTTTTGTTGAACATAAAGGATACGCATCCAGTGGTTCCCAAATTGCCTCCAAACTTGTCGAAAGCATGGCGCACATCAGCCGCTGTGCGGTTGCGGTTATCGGTAAGGGCTTCCACAATGACAGCCACACCGGAAGGTCCATATCCCTCGTAGGTGACATCCTCAAAGCTGTTGGCGTTTCCCTCGCCCGCAGCTTTTTTGATAATACGCTCGATGTTGTCATTGGGAACATTGGCAGCTTTTGCCTTGGCGATGCAGTCGCGCAGGCGGGAATTTGCTGCGGGATCCGCACTGCCGCCCTCTTTTACCGCCACAGCCAGTTCACGGCCGATTTTGGTAAAAACTTTGGCCTTAGCGCCGTCCGCCTTTTCCTTTTTCCGTTTGATATTGTTCCATTTTGAATGTCCTGACATACTAAAACCGCCTTATGGTCTATTTTTTCTTCCAAAAATGATATCACATCCGGGAGAGGATTTCAAGAGCGATTCCTTGGGCTTTTTGTTGCGCTTCCCCCTTTTTCTGTTCGCCCAGATCGGTAGCGTCCCAGACGGCGCAGCCGGCAAGCTCTGTGTTCATCACAGTGAAAGCACGGGAAAGCTGATACGTGGTCACCTCCACCGCAAAATCCTCCTGGGAACCCATGGTCAGAAGCAGCACAGCTTCCCTGTGTTTTTTGATAGGCGGTCTGATCCCCAGAGAAAAACGCGCCTCAAAATATCTTTGCGTCCGGTCCAGCACAGCCTTCAAGGGAGAAGGAAAAGAGCAGTTATAAACAGGGGAAGCCACCACCAGCAGGTCGCTGGCTCTCAGCTCCTTGTCAATCCGGTCAAAATCATCGAACACACAGCCTTCCTTTTTCGCACAGGATTTGCAGCCTGTACAGGGATGTACATTCTCCTCATAGGCATTGATCTCCGTTATCTCCCAGGAATTGTTTTCCCGGAAACGTACAAGGAAACTGTCCAACAATTTCCTTGTACATCCCTGACCGTTGGGCGAGCCAAACAGAACCAGCAATTTCTTTTTCCCTTCATAATGCAGCGGCATTGCAGTCCCCCCATTTTTCATAGCCTATCTTGGCAGTGCACCGGCGATTCTCCCATAACTCACAGGACTTTAAATCATTATATCACGCTGATGGCCGCATGTCGAATCCCTCTTTTACAGCAACAGATTTCTTTTCCGCCTGTAGGTCGGGAAGAGACTTCAAGCAGTCCGAGCTTTTTTCCTATTGCGGCCGCTCTTCCTATTCTGACGAGGGGGCTCCCGGCGAAACAGCAGGAAAGCTGTGAGAACAGCTGCGCACAGCTCCGCTGCCGGAAAACTCAGCCAGATACCATCCGGTCCCAGAAGGGTCGAAAGCGCCAGCACCAGCGGCAAAAGAGCTGCAAAGCCCCGCACAAGGGATATCGCAAAACCGCCGCGTTCCCGTCCCGATGAGCTGAGATATGCCGCGCTCACAATATTGAACCCGGCCGGCAAAAATCCGGCAAAATACAGCCGCATGCTCCGTCCGGCCAAAAGGGCAAGCTGCCGGTCTCCATCCCTGTTAAAAATCGCCGTCAATTCGGGCGCCCACAGAAGCACTGCCAAAAACAGCAGAACTGACAGGCCAAGTGCCAGGACCAGGGCCTTATTCCGAACCAGCCCTTCCGCTCTGCGGTCCCTCTGTCCATAAGCATGGCTTATCAGAGGCTGTATTCCCTGGGAAATTCCAGTAAATACAGCTGTGGCGACCAGTGCCAGATTGGCCGTCACTCCATAGGCCGCCACTCCCACATTCCCTACAAGGCGGAGCAGCAGCAGGTTGAAAACCAACAGTGTCACGCCGGAAGCCAGCTCCGTTACCAGAGAGGAAAGCCCAGGCGCGCACAGCCATACTGCCATGCTTCCCGTGAGCCGGCAGCGGCGGAGGTGAAAACCGTTCCTTTTTCTGATCAAATGCAAGGACAGCAGGCCCATACTGATCACCGGCGCCAATCCTGTGGCAAAGGCAGCACCGGACATCCCCAGCGAAAGCGGAAACAAGAAGAGATAATCCAGCAGGATATTGGAAAAGCTTCCGGCAAGCATGGCCGCCATGGCCAGCCGGTGGCCGCCGTCATTGCGGACAAATGCCAACAGAATGTTGTTGAGCAGGAAACAGGGAGAAAAGCAGAGAATGATGCGCAGATAGGCCGCTGTCATTTTCAAAACCTGTCCTTCAGCACCCAGAAGGCTTCCCAACTGCTCTGCACCAAAAATGCCGGCCAGCAGAAACACTGCCGCACACAGAAGGCCCAGAAGAAACGTCCCGCTGAAAGCCCGGTTTCCCTCCTCCCGGTCTCCCCTTGCATATAAAACCGCATACCTGCTGGCCCCGCCGATCCCCAAGAGCAGGCCCGCCCCGCTGAGGAAACTGTAGACCGAGATGGCCAGATTCAAGGCGGCCAGGCCTTCCGTTCCCAGTGCGGCGGACACAAAAAAGGTATCCGCCAAAATATAGCAGGAAAGGCCTAGCATTCCTGCCACATTGAAAAAAACATAGCTGAAAAAAGAATTTTTTTGCGTCACTTTACGTGTTTTCTCCTTTTCACATTTCCTGCCGTGCGCGCTGCTTGTCCCCACACGGAAAAACGTCCGGCAGTCCATACCTACCGAGGCCTAAAGGTATGGACGCCAGACGCCGCTTCCCGCCTTACCCGGCGGCAAGGCGCATATCGATATCATTTTGTAGACAGTGCAAAAACAGGCGGCAGCCTCAAACAAACAGCACTGGCAGTTCCGTCATCCGCAGGCTTGTGCAGCCATAGGGGATCAGCTCCAGCTGTTCCGGAAGCGCCAAGGGCATCCGTTCCGGCTCAATCGCGCATACGCCGTGCTCAAAAGGCCAGTTCACCTGACAGAGCTCCGCTTGTATGGTAATGGGCGGATGGTCATGGGAAAATGGAATTTCCCCAACGCCATGCTCCTCTGGTAAAAAATTTTCCCCGGCAAATCCGTAGTTCCATGGCGACTCCGCAAAAATTTCATAATCGCAGTAGGGAAACTTTCTTTCCACTCCGTCCCGCACATATTCCCGCTTCTCCCAGCGTTCCTTTACCGGCAGGCTGTAGAGCAGCGGACCGCGCCACAGGCACGCCATCCCCCTGGGCCGCGGGGTGAGGCAGCAGGCAAAAGAAAACTCCACCTCCACAGTCTGCACTCCTTCCCAGCAGCGGTGCAGTTCTGTAAACCCGCCCGTTGATACAGGGTTGCCATCAACTGCTGCGGAAACTGCAAAACCGGGAATCCTGACGGCCAGGGTGAATTCCACAGGCCGCGCCGTCTCGACGGTATATTTCAGTTTTCCATGGAAAGGATATTCGGTTTCCAGCCTGCAGGAGACCGGAACGCCTCCAATCTCCGTTTCGGCCCGGCAGGGAACCAAAACCGCGGAGGCAAGCCCTTTTTCCGTTCTTTGAAAGGCAGAAAGCGCCAGCTTGGGCCATCCCTGGCTGAAATTGGAGGTACAGCAGCCGAAATGGGGTTCCAGGCCGAAAAGGTGGGACTCTCCACTGTTGGTGCGGAAAACCACATGGTCCTCTGGAAGGATACTGCACTCCGGCTGGTTCGTCATCTGCAGGTATTGATGGGTCCACATATCCTCACTTAGCGTGGCGGGCAGTGCGTTGAAAGCCAAACGCTCCAGCCGGTCTCCCCATTTTGCTCCTCCGCTGACGGAAAGGAGGGTTTCATAGGAATACATGGTTTCCACAACACCGCACAGCTCAGTCCCCTGAATGGGACTGTCGCCGGAAAGGCATTCGTCCCCGGTAAAATGATCCACTGCCATACTGTGGTATCGCCGCAGGGTTTCCAACGCCGTTTCCGCATAAGCTTCCGGATCGCCGCCGTGCAGCCGGGATTTCAGAGCTCCCTGCTTCAGGCTCATGGCCAGGTTTACCACATGGGTGAGATAGGTCCAGCGCCGTTCCGGCTGCTTCGCCCGAAAATCCCGGAACAGCAGCTCATAATTTACGCCCTCCGCCTCCAGCTTTTGGGCAAGATCCAGAAGCCACTCCTCCCCAGTACGCTCATAAAGCCAAAAAATGGGAATCAAACATTCAAACCAGCGGCTGGACGCCCAATCGAACAGTGTGTTGTGATCCAAATGACGATCCAGGCTTTTCAGTACGCGCCAGACCGCATTCTGCACTTTCCTGTCCGCATCCCCGGCACAATCCGCATACAGCGTCAGCACCTTGGCAATCAGGAACACCGTCCATACATCATAGGCGCCTCTCTCCTCCGGTTTACAGGGGCAGATCCAGCCATCCTCCTCCTGCCGGGAAAGAATGGCCGAAATATAACGGTCCGCCCGTGCTTTCAGGTCTGCATCCTCCAAAAGGTAAGCCAGAGGGACAAATCCATCCAGCCAGTAGGGCAGCCGTTCCCAGCCGTCCCTATCGCCGCCCAGCCAGGCGCTGTCGCGCACATCCGGCCAGATCTGGTCCAGATGGCCCGACAAACCGCGGGCCTGGATTTCCAACTGCTCCCTGAGCCAACCTTCCGGCTTCAGCTCTCTGGCCGTCAGCGGCCTCATATTGATCTCTTTCAGCATCGATACCTCTCCTCCGATTTTAAAACTGTGCATGCTTTTTTGCCCGGAAACACCTTTCTTAAGGCATCCGGCGCATAGGCCGGAGATCAAAACCTGTTTTTGCAGGCCGCTACAAACGCCCGAAAAATCTTCCGGCTGTTTTCATCCGTTTTATAGGAAAACTCAGGATGCCACTGCACTGCCAGGCAGAAAGGATGCTCCGGCAGGTACACTGCTTCCGTCAGCCCGTCAGGCGCGGCAGCAGCCTCACACAGGCCTTTTCCCAAAGCTTTAATCCCCTGGTGATGATAACTGTTTACGTGAATCTGCTCCTCCCCGACCGCAAGGAACAGCGGGGTATCCTGTGCCAGACAGACTGTGTGGGCCGCCTTGTCGTACGGCGGCGTTTCATGGTGCTCCACACCGCTGGGACATTCTGTGGGAATGTCCTGATAAAGCGTCCCGCCCAGCATGACATTGAACAGCTGCACACCCCGGCAGATCCCCAGCATAGGTTTTTTCGTTGCAAGCACCAGAGGAAACAGTCTGCGTTCCATCTCATCGCGCTCCGGGCAGAGCGTGCCGCAGGTCTCCCGCCGCTCTTCCCCATAAAATACAGGGTTCAGATCGTGGCCGCCGGGGAACAGAAAACCGTCAAAAGCTTCAGCATAATAGGCCAATGCGTCGCCTTGCTGTGAGAGAGGCAAAATCACGGGGATTCCGCCAGCCTCATCCACACCCTCCACATAGCCGGGCAGCATCCAATAGCTCTCCTTGATTTCATCATACAGGGAAACAATCCCAACCGTAGGTTTTTTCTCCATAAAAAAGCCCTTTCTAAGTGAAACTGCCGAATTCACTGGCAGATCTATGCTGCCTATAGAACTACGCCTTATCATATCACAATTTTTTATGATTTCAACCATTCTGTTTCTCTATTTTTTGACAGAGTATCGAAGTATAATCTCTCCCCTTCTCTTTCAGCAAAAGAAACGCAGGCAGAAACTTCTGCCTGCGCTTTTTGCCTTACACATACAAATCAATCAGAGAAAATTTTACCTCTCAGCAGGTAGCTCCGCCCTTCAGGTGCTTCTGTGCCGAAAGATTCTCCGATTTACGTTGCAGCAGTCCGTCGCTCAAAAGCTGCTCCTGCACCGCTTCAAAACCCAGACGGTCAATGGTATCTGCAAAACGCTCACCTGTAATCCCCTGCTCTCTGAACAACAAGATCGCCTTTTCAATCACATCGAGGACTTCTTCCTTGCTGGTGAACACCCGGTCCAGATATCTTCCGTGGGCTACCTTCTTCCCCCAGCGACCGCCGATATACACACGATAGCCGTCTGTATAATTCATCAGTGCATTGAAGGGACATTTGCCCACGCATCTGCCGCAATGATTGCATTGGGCCTGATCAATTACCAGCTTCCCGTCTACCATTTTTGCCACCTTGATGGGACAGGCATTCTCCACCTGACACACTTTGCAGCCGCGGCAGTTTTCCGCTTCCAATTCCGGAACTCGCTGGCCGACGACGCCTAAATCGTTCAGATCCGGTTTCACACAGTTATTGGGACAGCCGCCCACCGCAATCTTAAATTTATGCGGCAGCATCACATTGTGATAGCCGCGGTAAAAGCGTTCGTGAATCTCTTCAGAAAGCTCAAAGGTATCAATAAGGCCATACTGGCAGGTTGTACCCTTGCAGGAAACCACAGGACGTACCTTGGAACCGGTGCCGCCGGTTTCCAGGCCGGCTTTCGCCAGATGTTCCCGAAGCGGCTCCACATTGTCATAGGGAACACCCTGAATCTCGACAGTGAGCCGGGAGGTCATGGCGATTTCTCCTGTGCCGTAAAGCTCGGCCGCCTCTGTGATGGCACGGTTTTCCTCTGCAGTGACCTTGCCGTTGCGCGTGATCACACGGGCATTGAAGCGATCCTGTGTACGCTTGTCAAAGAGGAAGCCCAAACCTTTGACGCGTGTGATCTCTTCCGGAGAAACCGCTGCGCCAGGCGCCCCTACCCGCACTTCATTAAAGTAGGAAGCGCCTTCCAATACTACTGTATTGGTGTAGCCAAAATAGCGCAGGCGGTTCTGCAGAAAATATGCCCTTTTCCCTCTGTTGCAGACCAGCAGCAGCTTATCCTCCTTATCCAAACCCTCTATAGGACCGTTCACCTTACCCAGATCCACATGAAGAGCGCCGCGGATGGACGGCTCCTGTCCAACGTCAATCACGCGGTATCCCTCTGCCTTGCCCGCCGCGTATTCTGCCGGCGTCATACTGATGAGATCGCCGCCGAGCTTGTTTTCCAGGATGTAAACCGCCTGTACGAAGGGATGGATTGCCGTGGAAAACGGAGGCGCATAGGCAAAATCCATATTGTCAAAGTCCTCCAGAACAGCGCCCATGGAAATTCCCAGCACTGCGATATCGGTCATCTTATCCACAGCTCCGGTACCCAACACCTGCGCACCCAACAGCCTGCGGGTTTTTTTGTCCGCGATCAGCTTTGTGATGAAGTAATCTGACCCGGGATAATAGTGAGCCTTATCATCTGTAACCGCTACCACGGTCTCCACATCAAAGCCCGCTTCCCGTGCAGCGGCTTCCGTCAGGCCAGTCCTGCCGCAGTTGAGGCCGGGCAGTTTGACAACGCCCGTTCCCAGAACGCCGGGATAGCACTTTTCCTTCCCCGCCAGAGTCTGAGCTAGGGTTCGTCCCTCCATATTGGCGGATGAGCCCATGGGGGACCACTGCGGCGCACCGGTAAGCCGGTTTTTCACCATCGCGCAGTCGCCCACCGCATAGATGTCCGGCAGGTTTGTGCGAAGGCCTCCGTCTGTAAGGATCGTTCCTTTAAACATTTCCAAACCGGTTTCTGCCAAAAAGCCGGTATTGGGACGGATACCTGCAGAAAGCACCACTATCTCACAGGGTAGTGTCCCCGCTGAGGTACGTACATCGGAAACTTGATTATCACCCAAAATTGCCTCAGCCTTGGTGCCGGTAATTACCCGGATCCCATTTTTCTGCAGATGCCGCTTGACATAACCTGCCATTTCCGGGTCCAGCACGTTGGGGAGAAGCTGAGAAGCAAAATCGATCACCGTCACCGAAATCCCGCGGTCCTTCAGGTTTTCCGCCACCTCAAGGCCAATAAAGCCGCCGCCTACCACGACAGCCCGTTTCACATTTTTCTCTTCCAAATATGCCCGCATACCGATGGCGTCATCCGGGGTACGCATGGTGAATACGCCAGACAGCTCTACCCCTTCTACCGGCGGCACCGACGCGGAAGCGCCCGTGGCAATCACCAAAGAATCATAGTCATAGACTTCATCTTCCCCGGTCTCCAGATTTTTTGCCGTCACCGTTTTAGCTTCACTGTCCAGCGCGACGGCTTCCCTGAGCGTATATACGGTCACACCGGTCAACGCTGCATATTTTTCCGGGGTGTTAACAATGAGGTCGCCCCTCTCTTCGATAACGCCGCCCACATAATAGGGCAGCCCGCAGCCGGCATAGGAGATATCTGCGCTCTTGGTGATCAATGTCACCTGTGCGCTTCTATCCTCCCGCTTCAGCTTGGCTGCCGCTTTGGTTCCGGCGGCCACCCCTCCCAGTATCAGTACCTTCATGCTCTTCATTCCACCTTTTCCCTTTGCCTATGACAGCAGTTTATCTCATTTTTACATTCCGGCTTCATCTGCCGGCAGACCATTACGTCGCCCCCTTCGATGACGATACGCCTGCCAAAAACCATGGCTTCCGCGATCTTCCGACGGGCATCCTCATAGATCCGCGTCACCGTAGTCCGGGAAATATTCATACGCGCAGCACACTGTTCCTGCGTAAATTTTTTATAGTCCAACAGCCGGATGACCTCAAACGCATCCACTCCCAAAACAACGCAGCTCTCACTCCCCCCCGCGGGCACGAACTCCGTCACTTGGGGCATCGAACAGATGTTACGGCACTTATTTGGCCTTGCCAACAAACCTCACCTCGCTTTAAAAGCTTGCATTATCATACAGCGATTATGAACATATGTCAATAATAATTTTATGGAATAAAAAAACTTCCCGCCCACTAACAAGGCGGAAAGTTTTTACTTTCGGCAAATCTTTTCAATTAGGGCGGAATCTCCGTCCTCCCCGGGACTTCTTCTCTTCTCCTGCCTTTTGTCCGGAAGAGACCTCACGCTCCCGGCCAGCGATGCGCTGCGGTCCGCTTTTTGGAGTACGGCGCAGGCTGTACTTCCGGAACGTGACCAGAAATACCAACAAGAAAAAGGCCACCCCCAAACTAGAGAGCTGCGTCATAGCAGGAATTTCTCCGGAGTAACTCTTTCCCAAAAGCAACAGAGCCAAATTTGCAAAGGAATAGGTAACCGTGAAAATCACCGCGCAAATCCCTGCAACAAAAAGACGTTTAGCCGCGCCTTCTTCATCCACACCAGCCAATAACTTGCACAGATAAAACAGCGCCAGAAGGGTAGATGCGCCGCCGATCACAGCAAAAAAGTTCTCCACAAAGGAGGAAGATTTGGCATAGAACACATAGACCAGCACCAGATAGGCCACACCCCAGACGACGGCGGCCAGATAGAGCAGAGGCACGCGGGCCAGATTATTTTTCCCCTGGAAAAACCCCAGAGACACATAGAACTGTATTACCCCAAACAGCAGGCATGCAACAATGAAAGCCACATGGATCGCACCGCGCTTGGTGGAATCATAGGCGGAGGCGCCCGTTTTCTGGTAGTTCATATAATCCAGGAACTGGAGTACTGAAGAGGCCAAAAGCGCCGCGCCCGACAACACGGAAACCACCCCCAGCGCCGTATTTTTTCGGGGCACATAGGGCCCGAAATACCGGCGGGATCTGAAGCACATCACGCAGGCGAGAAGGCTCGAAATCACCACAAAGCCCAGACAAATCCAGGCCATAAGGCCATTGTCCGTATAGAAGCCGGTTTCATAATCATAAAAAAACAACATCTGCACCACTCGCAGAAGCACTCCGCCTGCAAAACCCACACAGGTGACCTTTAATGCGTTGCCAACATTCATACCATCCATTCCTTGTCTATGAAATCCCGAAGGAATATTATTTTTTTCGGATAAAAGAGATTATAGCATAAATCGGTCCGCTTTCCAATAGTTTTTTCCAAGGGAGAAAGACATGCATAGAAAAGCCGCCCGAAGGGAAACAAGCCCTTGGAGCGGCAAACCCGTCAAACTTTCAAATCAACGCTGGCTCAGCGGAACATAACGCTGGTTCTGGGGCAGCGCCCGATAAGCCGGACGCATAATACGGCCGCCGGTGGTCAATTCCTCGATACGATGCGCACACCAGCCCGCGATACGGGAGACTGCAAACATCGGGGTAAACAGCTCCTCCGGGATACCCAACATCTCATAGATCAATCCCGAATAGAAATCCACATTGGCACTGATGACCTTGGAGTTTCCGGTGACCCGCTGGAACGCCTCTGGAGACAGCCTTTCCACCAACTCGTACAAGGCAAGCTTGTCGCCGAATCCTTTTTCCTCCGCCAAGCCCTTGGCCTTGGATTTCAGGATAACCGCCCTGGGGTCTGACAGCGTATAGATCGCGTGGCCCAACCCATAAATCAGGCCGCTGTGGTCCGCCGCCTCCCCTTTCAGGATTTTTTCCAGGTAACGGCCCACCTCGTCTTCATCCTTCCAATCCTTCACGTGCTCCATTACATCGTCCATCATCATGCGGACCCGATGGTTTGCGCCGCCATGCTTGAAGCCCTTCAGTGAACCGATAGCCGCGCCTATGGCCGAATAAATATCGGTCCCCGCAGAGGTGAGCACCCGGGTGGTAAAGGTGGAATTGTTGCCGCCGCCGTGCTCTGCATGGAGTACCATACAAAGATCGAGAAGCCGAGCTTCTTCCTTCGTAAACTTCCGATCAGGGCGCAAAGCGTTCAAAATAGCTTCGGCTGTACAGTGGCCCTGTTCAAAGGGGTGAAAGAACATGCTTTCCTTATCAAAATGACGGCGCTTTACCTGATAAGCATAGGACATGATGGCTGGAAGCCGGGCGATCAGGGAAATGCTTTGCCGCATGTTATTTTCGAGAGAGAGATCGTCCGGATCGTCGTCATAAGAATAGAGACCCAGTACGGAACGGGCCAGCTTGTTCATAACATCCTTGGAAGGCGTCTTGATAATCAGATCCTCGGGGAAATATTCCGGCAGTTCCCGGTTGTCATACAGCAGGCCGCAAATACGGTCAAACTGTCTGCGATTGGGCAGCTTGCCGAAAATGAGCAGCCAGACTACTTCTTCGAAGCCAAACCTGTCTTCCTTTTCACAGCCTGCCACAATATCGGATACGCTGATGCCGCGGTACGTAAGCTTTCCTTCATCCGGTATTTTATCGCCATCCGCAATCAGATACCCATGCACATTGCACACATGGGTCAGCCCCGCCATTACGCCGGTGCCGTCCGCATTGCGCAGGCCGCGCTTTACCCGGTTCTGTTCATACTCTTCCTTTGTAATCATGTTGTGCGCACGATACTCCTCACACAACTCCTGAATCGTCGTACTGGTGCTGCTCTCATTGTTGAGCCGCTGCATAATGCACCCCCGCCTTTCACCAATAATTTTCTAACCGGCCCCCTCCGCCCGCAAAACGAGTCAGAACGTTCTGGTTCCATACGCTTTCTAAAAATTTTAAAAGAAAAAAATGTAGATTGATTTTACTGCAATCCATTCAACAAGTCAACCCGTTTTGCAATTTAAATTACATTGACTTTCATTTCTCTCCCTAAAAATTCAATATCATAATAAAAATCCCGAGATACATGCATAATTCAAAAACAAATCATGTAAAAGGAGATTGATCACATGTCAAACAAAACTAGGGGCACCCATTTCAAACGTCTGCTGCTTTCCTTTCTGGTTCTGTATACTGCATACAGTCTGATCCCTACGGCTGTGTACGCAATCGGGCAGATGGGCAGCTCAGATGCCTCTACCAAGACAAACCGGGAGGCCTCCGCTTCGGAACCGGAACCCTACTCCAGGGCTCCGCAAGATTCCCCCTCTCCGGAAAACAGTTCACCTGCATTTTTAGACGGGAGACGCCTGCCCGCTCCTGTCAGCAGCACAGCGTCCAAAAATTCTTTCTTTACCGTCTATGATGCCGGGACAAAACAGCTGCTCAAGGTATCTGAACAGGAGTTTCTCGTCTCAGCCCTAGCCTGTGAAATGGACTTATCAGCGCCGGAGGAGGCGCTCAAAGCGCAGGCTGTCGCCATCTATACGCTCTACAGCTACAAGCGGGCATCCGGCGAAAAGGTGAATGGCGCCGACTTTGCCTGTGACAGCGAAAGCTGGCTGGTGTACGTTCCAAAAGAGGCCATGCAAGAACGCTGGGGAGAAAATTTTGAAGAATACTATGCTGTTTTAGAAGCCATTGCGGAAGATGTCTGCGGGCAGCAGCTCATGATAAACGGCCGCACCGCCTGCGCCACTTATTTCGCAATCTCTGCCGGCAATACGGAGACGGCAGAAAATGTGTGGGGGCCCGGCCTGGCCTATCTTCAAGCCGTAGCCAGTCCAGGGGATGCGTTCTGCGACGGGTATCTCAGCGAAGCGGTTTTCAGCGCTGATGAGATCAGGGATGCCGCCGGGCAGCTTGCGGAAAAAAACTTCGATTTTTCCGGACCGGAGGAGGATTGGTTCCAAAACCAGGAGCGATCTCCTTCCGGTTATACAAAAAGCATCCAGCTGGGTGGAGTCACTTTGACAGGGGCTGAGCTGCGCTCCATGCTTTCCCTGCGCAGCGCCTGTCTCGAGATCAGCTATGCGGACGGCAGTTATACTTTCACGGTACGCGGCTGGGGGCACGGTGTGGGTATGAGCCAGGCCGGCGCTGTTTTTTTGGCCCGCCAGGGAGCGGACTACCGGGAAATCCTCAATTATTATTACCCCGGCCTATCCCTTTCCATATGATCCAGATGGACATCCAGCTGCGGGAAGGGAATCGCAATTTTCTCCTTATCAAAGGCAAGCTTCACTCTTTCCTGCATGGAATAATACAGGTTCCAGTAGTCGCCGCTGCTGCACCACAGCTTTGCCACCAGTGTCACGGAACTCTCCTTCAGTTCCCCCACCGCTATAACAGGAGCGGGATTCTTAAGAACCCGTTCCTCCTCCTCCGCGATGCGGGCCAGCAGCGCTTTGGCTCTTTTCAAATCCGCCCCGTATGAGATCCCATAGCTCAGGTCCAGCCTTCGGGTGAGGTTCGAATTGAAATTCACCACAACATCGCCTGTAATCTTGGAATTTGGTATGATGACCTCCTTGTTGTCAAAGGTCGCCAAGGTGGTGGACAGGATTTCTATGCGCTTGACCGTACCTTCGTAGGTTCCAAAAGCCAAATAATCCCCCATCTTAAAAGGCTTGGTAAAGATAATCTGCATCCCGCTCACCAGATTGGAAAGGCTGCCCTGCAGCGCGAAACTGGCTGTAAGGCCCGCCGCACCCAAGGCGGCAATCAGGGAGGTGATGTTGATACCCAGCTGGGCCACAGCGCTGATACATGCCACTACCAGCACCAACGTCTTCACCAAAGACCCTATAAAGCTGACCACCAGCGCATCAGCCTTTCCCCGGGAGGCCGTGCGCTTGGTCAGCTTCGCAGCCAGCTTTGCCAGCCACCAGCCGCCCAACAGGATCAGCGCCGCCAGCAGCAGGTTCCCCGCAAATCCGCCGGCCCAATCCACCAGTTTTTTCAGGATGTTATTCCAGGTTTCCTGCACATTCATTCCTCCTTTTTCTGCCTATTATAGTGCGTTCCGGGGAAAGCCGCAAGTTTTGTTCAGAACGCCCTGCTGCAGCCGGCTTCCGGGCACGCTCTCAGACTTCGCTCTTGGAAACACGCAAAATTCAAAAATTCTGCCGGATAATTTTTCCTTACCTGTTTTTCCTGCCTGAAAACTATGCTATAATGTCTTCTATCAAGTCGTTTTATCGGGTAATAGGAGCGTTTTAGTTATGGAAGCAATTACGACGAATGCCATGAGTTCCAGCCTTCTGGCGCGCAACGTATACTGCGTCTGCTTTACAGCCAGAGACAGCATGGATATATTTCACGGAGAATTTGCCGAGGCGCGAAAGAAATTCTTCACCGGCAACGGAAAGACGGTCCGGGTGGGCCAAAGGGAAATCGTCAAGGGTTTCGACGGAAAGCTGCAGGGAAAGCTTACACGCAGGTCTTTTTACTGGAAAAAAACCGCCCATAAGTCGGCTCCCTCAGGCAATAAAAAGGTTGCTCTGGAGGAATCCTTCGACCATAAGGGAGGAACCATGCTGGTGCTTCGGGATTTCCGGGGCATTATTACTGGGCGCATGTTTTTCGATAGAAGTCAGATCTGGCTGAAATCCGAGTACTATGAGCCGAGGGATTATTCCAACGCCCGGGTCATTTTCAAGCCCTGCGATACCTTTGACGCCGTGGAGCGGTTTGACTACGACCGGGAGAAAAAGAGGTATCGCTCCACCCTGCTCTACCCCGTACCGTATTTGCCGGGCAGTGCGGAGCAGAGCCTGCTCAACGCCCGCTTTGGAGAACCGCAGCTCATCCTCTCTACGGGAGAGGGAGATTTTTGTTACTGTCCTGAACAGGAGGCGGACAGCCGCAAAAATGCGCTGAAGGATATCGGAAACGGTTCCATCCTGCTGATGCCTGCCTGGGAGGTCAAAGACGGTTCCCTCACCGGTGAAAGCCAGGAAGAACCTGAAAGCGAGATCGCTTTCACAAGCCTGGAAGAATACGCCCGCATCCGTCCACCCGAGGAAACGGCTGTGGCCGCCGCGCCGGAAGCGGAATTGCTGCAGGACGAGACGGCGCAGCTACGCGCAGCGGCAGCCCGTGAGCATTCTCCAGAGCCCGAGAATCCGAAGTCAAACTGCACAGAAAAAGCAGAGCCGGACGCTTCAGAAATTTTGGAAGCCGCCCATAGCTTCGCAGCACAGAAGCCGCAGCAACCTGAAAAATCTTCAGAATCAGAGCGTGCCCGTCTCCCGGAAGCTCCGGAAGACCGGGAAATTCTGGACGCCGCCCATAAGGCCGCAGAATCAAAGGACAACGCCGGCAGGATGGAAAGCGAAAAATCCGCCGCTGCCTTCAAAGAAGCAGAACAGACGGCAGCAGTCCCGGTCACTGAAGAAGAATATCTGGAGGCAGAATCAGAAGGAGCTCCTTTGTCGGCGGAATCCGGAGCAGGGTACTGCGGTTCCATCTTGGACGGCAGAATTTCCGGCCGCGGCCGCACGGAACAGCCCAACGGTCTCACCGCATACGACGGAGACTACATGGACGGAAAACGCCACGGCTTTGGTTCCTATTATTATAAGGATGGCGCCCTCTGTTATGCGGGCTTTTGGAAGGACGACAGAAAGGACGGCGTCGGCGTCTCGTTTCGGAATTCTGACCACGCCCTGCACGTAGCTCCCTGGGAAGAGGGACGGCCCGGTAAATTTGCCTCCCTTTTTGATCGGTCCGGCAGCTTGCGTTATGCCGGCAGAATTGAAAATGGAAAGAAACAGGGCGTCGGCATCTCCTATAATGGAGAGGACGGCAGTGTTTTTGTGGGCAAATGGATGGACGGAGTTCCCACCGGCTACGGCACAGCCTTCGACCGTGAAGGCAATCTTCTCTACACCGGTATGTGGAAGGATGGGAAGCGCTGCGGAAGCGGGACAGAATTCGACGAAAACGGAGAAATCGTGTTTTCAGGCGAATGGAAGGATGGAAAATACCACAACGGTATCCTCTACAAAAAACTGACGAAAGACGAGCTGAGCGAGGCTTCGGGACAGGCGCCAGGCCAGTCCTGATCAGCCGGCTCCTGCGGAGGGCTTTTTATGCTGTGGATTGAACTGAACAATGTGGAATATGGAGAATGCATCGTGCTCGGCGGCAGGGACCGCAGTATCCTGATGGTCGATTGCGGCAGCATGAACCAGAAAGTCCGGGACGGAGACACCCCGTTGGACGTGCGTTTTGAATCCATAGCAGAGCGGTACGAAGACGCTATGGACCGCTTCTTCCTTCTCACACACTACCACCGGGACCATCTGTGCGGGCTGAAAAAGCTGCTGGACTCCCGGGAAGGCTATTTCAGCCGTGTATTTCTGCCCAGCATGCCTCTGGATTCCCACGGCATTCCGCTGCTGTTGGATTTTGCCATGTTCGCCTATCTTTTTCTGCCTCCGCAGACCGACTGTTCTCAGGTGAATACTTCCTGTATCCGTATCTTCCGCATGTTGGGCGAAAAACTGGGACCTGACCGGATTTTTACTCTCCGGGCGGGGGATTTGTTCCACTTCGACGGCGTAGACTACAAGGTTCTCTGGCCACGGGTGGAAGAATTTCCTTTTGAGGCGGAAGTCGCCTCGGCTGTTGAGGAGATGAATATTCTGTTTTCTTCTCCTTTCCTGCCTGAATGCGAACAACGATTTCTGGCGCTGAAGAATGATTTTCTCTCCCTCTATGTTAAGTGCTGCGAAGCATTTTCTGTTTCTGGCCGTGCGCTTCCGGAAAAACGCCGTCAGTATCTGGCAGGGCTGGATGAAACCCTGCGGGAAATCGAAGGGTTGAAGGCAGAGCTGAATCTCTGTCCCAACGCTCACGATGTACGGGAAATTTTGGAGCGTCCCATCAGCGCCACCTCCTATTCCGACTGTATCAACGCCGCCTCCGTTGTGTTCCACAATGTACGTGCCAGAGAGGCCAGCTTTGACGATATTCTGATGACCGGCGACGTGACTCCGGAGGTTCTGGAAAGTCTGCAGGACGAATTGTATGACGGCTATAATGTGCTGAAAGCGCCCCATCATGGCACTGCCTCCGGCTACTGCCGGCTGTTCTCCGAAATGAGCGCCGCCCATATTCTCATCAGCAACGGGGAATACCATGCGGGAGGTTCCGTGGCGCAGGAATATATCGACCTGCAGGATTCTGTGCGTCACTGCACCAACCACAATGCCTGCAAATGGTTCCAGACCTCCCAGGCCTGCTGCAACAGGCTTTCCTATTGCTATGACCAGGAGCCCGGCGCAGGATTAGTGATCAAATGCCCCGCCGCCACTGGAAGGCGTGCGGAACCCGGCTGCCAGATCCGTACTGTGGGCCCCTCCGGAGAGCACGCCTGCATCTGTGAGGACAGCGGCAGGCCTTACTAATACCAAAAATGAACAGACAGGGCGCAACCTGTCTGTTTCTTTTTGGGAAGACAAGTGGTATAATTAAGTGGCAAATCAGTGAAATAAAACGCATTTCTCTCTATGTACCGCCGGAGTTCCCTCCTGGCGGTTTCCAGCCGTCAGCGCAGCATTTTCTCCACATCGCCGATCAGGTTGCCCACTGTGTGCATGGCCTTCCCAGCATTTTTCTTCATGTGGCTTGCCTTGCGGTGGCCGCCGGCCATTGCCTTGGTACTGATTGCGGCAACCGTGACGCCTGCCAGCACTCCCATGCCGATTCCTTTTGCTACGTTCATTGTCTGTTTGTACATCGTATCGAACCTCCAAATCATGATTGTGGCGTTGAGCAGTTTTAAAACTGTGGACAATTTCATGGTTCCCGTCTCCTTCTTCCATTATGCGAGAAAAGTCCTTCCAAAAGGGCTTTTCTAAAATCTATTTTTTGAAAGGCCGTGTTTTCCTTTGGCATCTCTCCACATCGTTCTGGTGGAGCCGGAAATCCCCCAGAACACAGGCAATATAGCCCGTACCTGTGCCGTCACCGGTGCGGCGCTGCACTTAGTGGGTCCCATGGGCTTCCCTTTAGACGACAGAAAGCTTCGCCATGCGGGTTTAGATTATTGGAACCTTTTGACTCTTTCTCATTATGAAAGCCTTCCCGAATTTTTTGAAAAAAACAGCGGCAATTTCTTCTTTTTCTCAACGAAGGCACAGAAACGGTATTCCGACGTCTCCTACCCGGACAACAGCTATCTGTTTTTTGGAAAAGAATCCGCCGGACTTCCGGAATCCCTGCTGTTCGGACACCCGGATTCCTGTGTGCGCATTCCCATGCTGGAGGGCGCACGGAGTCTGAATCTTTCCAATTCCGTGGCCATCGGCGTGTTCGAGGTGCTGCGGCAGTGGGGCTTTCCAATGCTGCAATGCAGCGGCGAGCTGCGGCAGTTTGATTGGGCCGCCGCAAAATCAGCTCATCCGGATTCGGAATATCTGTGAGTTTTCTCACTTACATATAGAATCGGAACAGGAGGAATGTATCTTGTCTCATTTCATCGAATTTGAAGATGTCTGTAAATATTATGTCATGGGAGAAAATAAGATAACGGCGGCAGACCACATCAGTTTTTTTGTGGAGAAGGGAGAGTTCTGCATCATTGTAGGCCCTTCCGGCGCCGGCAAAACCACTGTGCTCAATATGTTGGGCGGAATGGACACCTGCGACGAGGGACGTATTGTGCTGGACGGGAACCTGATCAGCGAATACAGCCAAAAGCAGCTGACCACCTACCGCCGGTACGATGTGGGCTTTGTGTTCCAGTTTTACAACCTGGTACAGAACCTGACCGCCCTGGAAAATGTGGAACTTGCAAGCGAGATCTGCCGGGATCCGCTGGACGCCAGGGAAACCCTGACCGGCGTTGGGCTTGGAGAGCGGCTGCGGAATTTCCCCGCCCAGCTTTCAGGCGGAGAGCAGCAGCGTGTGGCAATTGCACGTGCTCTGGCCAAGAATCCGAAAATCCTGTTGTGCGACGAGCCTACCGGAGCCCTGGATTACAACACCGGCAAGGCAGTGCTGGGGCTGCTGCAGGACACCTGCCGGAATACAGGCCGAACGGTAATTGTCATCACCCACAACAGCGCCCTCACCGGTATGGCGGACCGCATCATCCGTATTAAAAGCGGCAAAGCTGTCTCAAATGAAGTGAACCTGCATCCTACTCCCGTTGAGGAGATCGAATGGTAGTTCCCACTTTTTACGACCGTACCGCATTTTTCAGGCTGCGTCTTTCAAATTCTTGGGAACAGAAGATTGCCGCAGCCCGGAGAAAGGAAATATTCCTTCCATGAACAAAACATACCATAAGACAGTGCTTCGTACCATCCGCAGCACCCTGTCCAGATTCCTGGCTATTTTTGCCATTGTTGCCCTGGGTGTCGGCTTTCTCGCCGGACTGCTGTCCTCCCCTGTGGATATGCGGTTTTCGGCAGACCATTATTATGACGAGGCAGACCTTTACGACATTAGAATTCTCTCTACACTGGGCCTGACCGACAGTGATTTGGAGGAAGTCCGGAAACTGGATGAAGTTGAGGCTGTCATGCCGGTGCATGACAGCGATTTTGTCCTGCTGTCTTCCGAAGGGGACTCCTACACCACAAGAATGCACAGTCTGCCGTCAGACACTGGAGACGGCAGCGCCGATTATCTGAACCGCCTGACCCTGGTGGAGGGCCGACTGCCGGAAAAGGCGGGTGAATGCGTGGTGCTGTTGAGCAAATCAATCGGGCAGCAGCACGAATGGGTGGGGCAAACGCTTACGCTTGACCCCGATGAAGAAGATTTGAAAGACCATGTTGCCAACACCTTCACCGTGGTGGGTACTGTAAAGGGTCCCGCCTATGTCTCCATGGAGCAGGAGCACACCACCGCAGGCAGCGGTAAGGTGGGGCTTCTGGCCTATACGGCGGATGACAGTTTTACCATGGATTATTACACCGGGTTCTACCTTTCAGTCCGCGGCGCCAAGGACATGAATTCCTTCGGCAGCGCCTACGAAGATGCTGTTGCTGCGGTGACCGATCAGCTGGAAACCCTGGGCAAAGACCGCTCTGCCATCCGTTATGAACAGATTGTAGACGATGCCAATGCCGAATTGGATGATGCCAAAGAGGAATATGCAGAAAAAAAGGCCGAGGCTGACCAGAAGCTTGCGGATGCCAAACAGGAACTGGACGACGGAGCCCAGGAGATCGCAGACGGTGAAAAGGAGCTTAAGGACGCCCAGTCCGCCATCGATAACGGTCAGGCAGAGTTGGATTCTAACCGAGCCTCCTATAATACCCAGATTGCCTCAGCCAGGCAGCAGCTGAACGATGGATATGCCCAAATTCAGAACTACCAGGCCCAGCTTGACGAGGGAAAAAAGCAGCTGACAGATGCGCAGGCGCAGCTGACGGAAGGCTATTCCCAGCTCTCTGACGGCGATGCCCAGTTGGAAGCCGCCAAGGCCCAGCTGGACGCCACCCAACAGAATCTTGACGGCCTGGACAGCGGCAAAGAGGCGCTCTGGCAGACGGCCGCCTCCCTGGGGCTTCCCGTCTCCGACACCACAGATGCAGGCGCTCTGGCTATGATTGCTCAGCTGCAGAGCTTGCTGGGCTCCGGGACAGAGCTGCCTATCCCACCGGAACAGGCAGCCGCTTTGGTGGAACAGCTCAGCTCTCTGCAGGGCGGGCTGCAGGCTTTGGCGGAACAGGGGCTGGATACCGTTTCGGCCCGAACCCAATTGGAAGCCGGGCTTGCAGAGTATGAGAAGAACCTAGCTGCCGCACAGGCTGCAAGAACACAGCTGGACGCCCAGCAGAAACTGCTGGATGACAAGTCAGCTGAACTTCAAAGCCAGCAGGATACTCTGAACGCAAACAGAGCGGAGCTGGATGCAAACGCCGCTGTATTGCAGCAGACCATCGACTCCACAGAAGCCCAGTTTAGCTCCGCTGAGGCAGAACTGGCAGATGCCCGGGCTCAGTATGCCGACGGGGTCCAGGAGCTGGCAGACGCCAAGCAAAAACTGGCAGACGGCCAGAAAGAATATGAGGAAAAGAAAGCGGAGGCTGAAGAGAAGCTATCTGATGCAGATGAAAAGATCAAGGATGCCGAGGCGCAGATCCGGGATATCGAAGAGGGTGAATGGTATCTGTTCACCCGGGATGACAATGTAAGTTTCTCCAGCTATGATTCCAATGCAGATAAAATCGCTGCCATCGCCACGGTGTTCCCTGTCTTTTTCTTCCTGGTTGCAGCACTGGTGGCCCTCACCACGATGACACGCATGGTGGAGGAAGAGCGTCAGCAGATCGGCACATTAAAGGCGCTTGGGTACTCCTCTGCAAAAATTGCGGGAAAGTATCTGTTCTACGCCGCCTTTGCCAGTGTGACGGGCAGTGTGTTCGGCCTTCTGGTGGGTATGAATCTCTTCCCCACCATCATCATCAGTGCCTACAACATCATGTATGACATCCCGAAGATTTTGACTCCTTTCAATTTCCCTTACGCCCTCTTTTCCTCTCTGGCAGCCATCGCCTGTACGCTGGCTGCCACCCTCAGCGCCTGCTGGGCCGAACTGAGGGAAGTGCCTGCACGCTTGATGCTCCCAAAAGCTCCAAAGGCCGGAAAACGGATTTTCCTGGAATATATCACGCCTATTTGGAGCCGCATGAAATTCACCCGCAAAGTCACGGCCCGAAATTTGATTCGATACAAGAAACGCTTCTTCATGACCGTGATCGGTATTTCCGGCTGTACGGCCCTGCTTGTGACTGGTTTCGGTATCAAGGATTCCATTTCCGACATCGTCTCCCTTCAGTTTAACGACCTGAGCAAGTACCAGTTAACCGTCGGCCTCAAGGATCCCAGCGCCCTGGAGGGACGGGATCTCCAAAAAATCCTATCGGACAAAGAACGTATCAAGGGCTCCCTCGCCGTCATGCAGAACGACGGAAAAATCGTGCCGAAAAAGGGAGACCCTGCAGACAGCATCACCATCTTCGTACCTTCCGACGCTTCCGCTCTGCCGGATTATTTCACCTTCCGCCACCGTACCGACGACCAGCCGGTCGCCTTTGATGAAAACTCCGTAATCATCACGGAGAAGCTTGCGGAGCGTCACCACCTCAAGGTCGGGGATACCATCACCGTGGAGAACCAGGCGGAAACAAAAGCCAGCTTTACCATTACAGATATTTGTGAAAATTATGTCTACCACTACCTCTATCTGTCCCAATCCGCCTATGAAAAGGCCTTCGGGGAGAAAATGGAAGAGAACGCCCTTCTCTGTCAGCTTCCGGTTGATGGCACACCCGAGGACGAGGACAGTCTCACCACAGACCTGCTGAAATGTCGCGATGTGGCGGGAGCCAGCTTTACCACGGAGCTGTCCAGAAGCTTCGGCAACACAATCGCCAGCATCAATTACATCGTAATTGTACTTATCATTTCTGCCGGAGCACTCGCCTTCGTGGTGCTTTATAACCTGACCAACATCAATATTACAGAACGGGAAAAGGAAATTGCCACCATCAAGGTGCTGGGCTTTTACGACAAGGAGGTCTCCTCCTATATTTACCGGGAAACCGCCGCCCTTACCATCATCGGTACTGCTGTAGGCCTCGTATTGGGCATTTTCCTTCACCAGTTTGTCATCCGCACTGCAGAGGTGGATATGGTAATGTTTGGCCGAGCCATTTACGCCCCAAGTTATTTGTGGGCTGCACTGCTCACCTTGCTTTTCAGTCTGCTGGTCAACCTTGTAATGCACAGAAAGCTGAAAAAAGTAAGCATGGTGGAGAGTATGAAAGCGCCGGAATGACAGGTTTGTTTTCCAAATTTTTCCGCAGCATGCATACAGAAGCTTTTCTGCTGCAGAAGTTTCAGGGAAGAAGGAATTTTATGACGCCAGAAAAATCGACTTATAAAAAATGGCTGGCCGTGCTGGGTACGGCTGCAATTCTGCTGATCGCGCTGATTCTTCTAATCTTCATGCGGCCCAAAACAGATTTAAATCTGAATGAGGTTTCCGACTGCCTGCTGAAAACCTCAGTCTATTCACAAGGGATGCAAGAATTAGATTTCTCTGAGCTGGAAACCCGCTGGGGCGTGTCTTCTTCCGGCTTTTCAGAGGGAAAGGCCTTTGTCGCTACGGACGGAACTTCACGGAAAATCCTACTGCTGCATGCCGTCGACAAAAAAAGCGCCGACAAGGCCGCCTCTGTACTGAGCCTCTACTGTCAGGACCTGATAGACCGCTATGATACGGATAATCCCGAGGAGGCTGCCCGGGTGAAAACCTATCAAATCCGCAGAACCCGAAATTATGTATTTCTTTTAATCGGAGACGGTACGACGGAGGCAGGCTCTGCTCTGGAGAGCTATTTCGACAAGATTCGCTACGATACCAAACAGTAACGCGCTTTCAAAGCAAAGCGGCTTTTGTTCAGGCCTTAGAAAATTGCTGATTCCCTGAGGATTTTGCAAAGTTTGGCTTGAAAAGAGCCGCGTTTTGCTGTACAATTGTTTCTGGTAATTTGTGCATTATTTCACAATCTCATATTTTTGATAAAGGAGTGCACTGAACATGAACTATCTGAACAAGAAGACCGTCGAAGATATCGACGTCAGCGGCAAAAAAGTCCTCGTCCGCTGCGACTTCAACGTTCCCTTCGATGAAAACGGCAATATTGCCGACCCCAAACGCATTAACGAAGCGCTGAAAACCATCAAATATCTGGTGGATCACAAAGCAAAGGTGATCCTTTGTTCCCATCTGGGCCGTCCGAAGGGCGAGTTCAATCCCAAGTATTCCCTGGCTCCCGTAGCAGAATATCTCTCCAAGGCCCTGGGCCAGGAAGTAAAGATGGCGAAGGACGTCATCGGCGAAAGCGCCAAGTCCATTGCCGCCTCTCTGCAGGACGGCGAAGTGGAGCTCATTGAGAACGTGCGCTTCCACAATGAAGAAACCAAGAACAACCCCGATTTTGCCAAGGAGCTTGCTTCTATGGCTGAAATCTACGTCAACGACGCGTTTGGCACTGCTCACCGCGCTCACGCCTCCACCGAGGGTGTTTCCCATTATCTGCCCTCTGTCTGCGGCTATCTGATCCAGAAGGAAATCACTGTAATGGGCGGCGCCCTGCAGGATCCCAAGCGTCCCTTTGTCGCCATTCTGGGCGGCGCCAAGGTATCTGATAAGATCGGCGTTATCGACAACCTGATCAGCAAGGTCGACACCCTGATCATCGGCGGCGGCATGGCATATACCTTCCTGAAGGCGCTGGGTCATCCCATCGGCACCTCCATCTGCGAAGAGGACAAGCTGGAGCTCGCCAAGACTACCATGGAAAATGCGGAAAAGAACGGCGTGAAATTCCTTCTGCCCCTGGACAACAAGGTGGGTAAGGAATACAAGCCCGACACTGAGTCCATGGCTGTCCCCTCTGACGATATTCCCGACGGCTGGATGGGACTGGATATCGGCCCGAAAACCATTGAATCCTTCACCGAAGCCATCAAGGGAGCAGGAACCGTGGTCTGGAACGGCCCCATGGGTGTTTCCGAATGGGAAAACTTTGCCGCCGGTACCATCGGCGTAGCAAAGGCCGTAGCTGAGAGTGGCGCTATTTCCATCATCGGCGGCGGCGATTCTGCTGCAGCTGTGGAGAAACTGGGTTTTGCAGACAAGATGACCCATATTTCTACCGGCGGCGGCGCTTCTCTGGAATTCCTGGAGGGCCTGGAGCTTCCCGGCATTGCCTGCCTCAACGAGAAATAAGACACACCGTAGGGCGGGATTTCTTCCCGCCCTTTCTGCTGTTAGGCAACATCCGTATTATTGTCCTATCCTCGGACCGGACAATCACATTTTCATTTATAATATCGCAATGGAAAGGAAATACTATCATGAACAAATCACTGAGAAAAGCTGTCATTGCAGGCAACTGGAAAATGAACAAGACCCCAACCGAAGCAAAAGAGCTCATTGCCGCCATTGCCCCCCTGGTAAAGGATGCGGGCTGCGACGTGGTGGCCTGCACTCCTTTTGTTGATTTGAGCTCCGCGCAGGAGGCCGCTGAAGGCACCAACATTCAGATCGGCGCTGAAAACTGCCATTGGGAGAAGAGCGGTGCTTATACGGGCGAAATTTCTGCCGATATGCTCGTCTCTATGGGCGTGAAGATCGTCATTATCGGCCACAGCGAGCGCCGCCAGTATTTCGGTGAGACCGACGTTACCGTGCAGAAGCGTGTACGCGCCGCTCTGGATGCCGGAATGACCGTAATCCTGTGCGTGGGAGAAACCTTGGAGCAGCGCGAGCAGGGCATCACCAGCGAACTGGTGGCCATGCAGACCAAGATCGCTTTGGGCGGCGTCTCCGCGGAAGAGCTCAAGCGTGTGATTATTGCCTACGAGCCTGTTTGGGCAATCGGCACTGGAAAAACCGCCACTGCAGAGCAGGCCAACGAGGTTTGCCACACCATTCGGGAAGTAATCTGCGAGCTGTACGGCAAAGCTTCCGCAGACGGGATCACCATCCAGTACGGCGGCTCTATGAACGCGGCCAATGCGGCGGAACTTCTGGCCCAGCCTGACGTAGACGGAGGCCTGATCGGCGGCGCTTCCCTGAAGCCCAATGATTTTGCAGTAATCGTAGAGGCAGCCACCAAGGGCTGATGCGCCCGCCGTACAGGAAGATGCAGGGTGAGATTATGAGCGCCCCGCGTCTTCCTTCCGTACATTTATTGCCGCGGAAATATATCTTCAGTAAAAAGGAGTGCCAGCATGAAAAAACCTTTGGTTTTGATGATTTTAGACGGTTTTGGTATTGCTCCCAAGGAGGGAAACGCCATTGCGGCGGCAAAAACGCCAAACCTGGATCGGCTTTTGAAGGAAAACCCGCTCACCCAAATCGGAGCCTCCGGTATGGACGTCGGCCTGCCGGACGGACAGATGGGCAACAGCGAAGTGGGCCACACCAATATCGGCGCGGGACGCATTGTCTATCAGGAGCTCACTCGCATCACCAAATCCGCGCAGGACGGTGATATGGAGAAAAATGAAGCGCTGCTGCAGGCCATGTCTGCCGCAAAGGAAAACGGTAAGGCGCTGCATTTTATGGGCTTACTCTCTGACGGCGGCGTTCACAGCCACAACAGCCATTTGTATGCCCTGCTGGAGATGGCAAAACATTTAGGTCTTGAGAAGGTATTCGTCCACTGTTTCCTGGATGGCCGCGACGTTCCCCCTTCCAGCGGTAAAGAGTATGTGGAGCAGCTCCAAAACAAGCTGCAGGAAATCGGCATAGGCAAAGTGGCCACCGTGATGGGCCGCTACTATGCAATGGACCGCGACAACCGCTGGGAGCGTGTGGAAAAAGCTTATGCCGCAATGGTCTACGGCGAGGGTGAAAAGGCGGCCTGTCCTGTCTGCGCAGTGCAGAATTCCTATGAGAAAGAAGTGACCGACGAATTTGTGCTTCCCACTGTGTGTGACGGCGCAGAACCGATTTCCGCGGGTGACTCGGTCATTTTCTACAACTTCCGTCCGGACCGTGCCCGGGAGATCACCAGGACGCTGGTGGATCCGGATTTCACCGGCTTCGAGCGAAAAAAAGGGTTCTTCCCTGTTCATTTTGTGTGCATGACACAATACGACGCCACCATGCCCAATGTGGATGTAGCTTACAAGCCCCAATCCCTGAAGAATACCTTTGGCGAATATATTTCCGATAAGGGCCTTACCCAGCTTCGCATTGCAGAAACTGAGAAGTACGCCCATGTGACCTTCTTCTTCAACGGCGGTGTGGAAAAGCAGTATCCTGGAGAGGACCGTATCCTGGTCAAATCCCCCGCTGTGGCAACCTATGATCTGCAGCCTGAAATGAGCGCCTATGAGGTGACCGATAAGATGGTGGAAGCCGTCAGGTCCGGCAAGTACGACGCGTTGATCCTCAACTATGCCAACTGCGATATGGTAGGGCATACCGGCGTGTTTGAAGCTGCCGTCAAAGCGGTGGAAGCGGTGGACACCTGTGTGGGCCGCGTGGCGGAGGCTGTTAAGGAAATGGACGGCTGTATCCTGCTTACCGCCGACCATGGCAACGCTGACAAGATGGTGGACGACGACGGAACCCCTTTCACCGCCCATACCACCAATCCTGTGCCTTTCTGCGTAATCAACCATCCCTGTGAGCTGCGTGAGGGCGGCCGTCTGGCCGATATTGCCCCAACCATGCTCAAGGTATTGGGCCTGCCCCAGCCGGAAGAGATGACGGGAGAGAGTATCATCAAATAAGAACGGCATATAAAAAAACTATGGCGCTATCTTTTCTGATAGCGCCATAGTTTTTTTTCAGTTGGCAAAATCCCAATGAAATCCGGCCGTTTTCTCTAAGGCTCCGCACCTGTATCACCGGGTGGGGTAAAAAAGTGCATCGGCCGTTCATAGGAAGAGTAATCAAAGAGCACTTCCTCTGTTTCTGTATTTACAATCTGGTAATTGGCAAGGCTGACTAAATCATATCCACTGTCATCTAAATCGCCTTCAAAATATGCGCTTGCGTGATAAATACGTTTGACGGCATCCGTCAACCCACACTTTTCGGGATCGATATCCTCCACCCGCAGATCGGATTCCTCCCGAATCGTCATGTAGCCGGTTTCCGTATCCACGCTGTCCTCCGTCCTGCAGAGAGGCACTGTTTGATAGAGTTCGCCCTGTATATAGAAACGGACCTCATAGGGAAGCTCTCCATCCGTATCGGAATAGAAGAAGACTGTCCACCGCAGCGGGGATGGTTTACTGTCCGGCTCCGCTGACTCTTCTTCCTGAAGGCAATCCCTGCCGAAACCGGATTGGATTTGGTGGTCAAACATATGATCCACAAACTGCGGACCAGCCGTCATGGTGGCTGTGTAGTCTGAAATGGAGAACTTTTCATATCCCCTTTCCAGATAGGTTTCCGTGGCAGCTACCTCTCCCGTATTTAAATCCACGGTAAACTCGGCGAACACACAGGCCCCTATTACGCCTCCGTCCACGTAGGGGAAAACGGTTTCCTGGGAATAGGTATTATACAGTGTGACGATTACCTGTCCTGCTGTAGATGGAACACCAGAAAAAGCCGCCGTATGGCTGATTACCTCTCCCGGAAAATACGTACCGGGTTCCGGCCATTCATTCGCTTCTGCGGCATAATACAGTTCCCCGCCGTCCTCCGTGCGCGCTTCCACATGTACCAGTTCTCCTGTCCTGGACAGCGGCGTCTGCAGGATCGCCGGGTAGGAGAGCTTCGCTTTGAAGTAAAGCGGCGTGCTTTCAAACCCCACGAAGGTGATGCCGTCAGCTGTCGAAGCCGACTCTCCGCTCCGGTTCGCTGTGGTGTCGGCGGTCACTTCAAAAGAAAATGCGACCGGTTCCTCGGTTATCATCTCCGACTGAGAAGTGACGCCCGTGGAATAATCACCCTTTATTCCCCATAGCGTATCCAGACGAAGCTCCACCGCAAGCTTTTGCCCATTTTCCGCCGGAAATGGAAGCTCAATGCAGATATTGTGGCAGTCAAAGCCATTTTCCTCTCTGTCAAACGTGATTTCCGTCAGCAGTTTCGCTTTTTGACCATTTACCGTGACAGAGTATTCTTCATTTTTCGGATCATTCGGATCAATATACGGTGACAGCCAGACAGCGGACAACAGGCCGGCATCCTCCGTTTCCAACCTCAGGCTGACATTTATGCAACTGCCTTCACAGAAGGCGTCAGTCAAAGAGATACGGTACGGCGCTTCAGACTCCAGGATCTGACGCGGTTCTTCCGGAGAAGAGGAGACTGACGTATCTTCTTCCCCGGACAAGCCTTTGTTGAACGCCTGAAACAGCCCTCCCATCCCAGGCAGTGCTTCTGTAAGGGACGGCTGCGTCAAATTCAGAACAAATAGGAAGACAAGGGCAAGTGCAGCCAGGGAGAAGCAGAGCTTCAGCACAGGCCTTCTCCGGCGCCTGACCGTGGGCTCAGCCTCCAGCAGTTCTCCAGCCTGGGAAATATCGCTTTCCGCTTCCAGACCAATTTTCTGAGTCCGAGAACTTGTGCCGGGTTGTTCCTCCAGCATCGCACTGAGCGCATCAAACCTTTGGTCCGCCCAAATAGTCATTCTGGGATAGGGCAGCGAACTTTCCAGAATTCGTTTGATCTCATTCTTTTTCATAACGCACCTCCGCTCTGTATTGCTCGGCAAATCGCTTCCTGCCGCGGGTCAGCCTCATGCGCACCGTCCCCGGGGTCAGGACCAGTATCCGGGAGATTTCCCTCACGGAAAGATCTTCAAAATAGAAAAGCTGCAACAGCAGCCGGTCATCCTGTGAAAGCCGGGAAAGCGTTTCGCGCACATCCAACGGCGTATCCAGGTCTGATTCTTCCGCCTCCTCTTCCTCGAAAAACTCTGCCGGGACCTCCCGCTTTTCTTTTCTTATATAGCTACAGCAGTTGTTAATCAAAATCCTTGTCATCCAGCTTTTAAAATAGGCAGGCTTTTTTAAGCTGCCCAACTTTTCCCACATAGAGAGCACCGTATCCTGAATGGCATCCATTGCATTATTTTCATTGTGGGTAATCGCCATGGCTGTGGCATACAGGGTTTGCCGGTAGAACCCGATCAGCGTCGTGAATGCCTGCCTGTCCCCCTTTCGTGCAGCCTGTATCAGAACCGCTGTCTTTGGTTTCTCCACCATTCGCCGCCTCCCTCCTTCTTCCTCTTTCGTTAATTAGATGGACAACAGTTCTGAAATGCAACATTCCACACCAAAAAAATTCCTTCCAATGGAAAAAACATTTCAGCCGGTTACTGAATCCATGCTGAAAAGCAGCGGAGAGCAACCTTCCACAAAGGAAAATTGCTCTCCGCACATCCTGATTTTCATAAAGAAAGGGAACCGTTCCTATCGTAGCACGTGTTTCAGCCTATGGCAACAACACAATTCCAAAGAGGGCCTTCACAACAAATGACGGCAGATCTGAAATGGATCACCTGCGGCAGTCCTTTTGTCCGTTACTCCTCCAAATCCTGAGGCCTGATGTAATGAATTGGACGTTCATAGTTTTCATGGTCAAAGACCACCTCGCCGGTTTCCGCGTTAAGAATCCGGTATGACATGAGCTCCGGATCGCCATAATGCCAGAAATGTTGTTTCAGGCTCTGCTCCCGATTCAGATAGAAGCATGCCGTATACTCACGTTTGATACTGTCCACATATCCCAGGCCGAACTGCTCCTTTTCCAAGACGCAATTGTCTACATTGACACCCCACTCTTCCCGGAGGGTCCGATACCCGGTATCGGTTGGGATACTATCCTCCTGCTCCTGCAGAGGGATGGTCAACGCAATCTCGTCTCCCCAGTGGAACTCCACCTCTAAGGGAAGCGGCTCCTCCGTGTCGGCATAAAAGGAAACAGTCCATTCGCCCTGCATTTCTTCCTCCACATATTCCTCGTCCGGGCCGGTCAGTCTGCCATAGCCGAAGCTTGCCGTGGGCAGGAAAACATGGTTTTGGAATTCAGGACCCGCTTTGAGAATTTCCAGATATTCCTGGATGGGCAGTTTTTCATACCCCTCCTCTACATAGTTTTCTGTGGCAGCAGCCTCTCCGGTTTCCAAATCCAGAGTAAATTCGGCAAACACACAAGAACCGATCACACCGCCGTCCACCCAGTCCCCAATAGATTCCCCTCTGGGCTGATTGTTATACAGCGTGATTATCACCTGCCTGGTTCCCTCCGGCACGCCGGAAAAGGATGCCGTATGGGTGACGGTATCTCCCACCGACAGTTCTTCAGCAGAAGGGCTCGCCCCGTCTTTTCCGGAAACACGGTCTAAAAGCGTACCGTCCTCCGTATGGGCCTCCACCCAACCAAAGTCTGGAAAATCGTACACCACTCCTCCAATGCAGGGATAGGAGAGGGTCGCTCGAAAACAGGAGGGCGTGCTCTCATAACTCTCAAAGGCGACGCTGTCCACTGTGACGCCTGCCTCTCCCTGGGTATTCCTGCTGGTATCCGCCGTAACGTCGAAGGAGAGAAGCACAGGCTCCGTGATCTCCACCTCTGGCGTCGTCTCGTTGGGATACGCACGCATTACAGTCCCTTCCCTGAGTCCACGCAGTGCGTCGATTTGAAGCTCCACGTGGAGCTTCTCCCCTTCGGCTGCCTCATGAGGCAGCCGAATTACGGCGGCACATTCAAAGATTTCGCCCTCCTTTGTGAAGATGATCTCCTTTGTCATCTCGGCCTGTTCCCCATTGACCGCCGCTGAATATTCCTTTCGGTAGCCCTCAAGAGCCTCGTCGTAATGGTAGACGGTAGAAAGCCATTTGGCGGAGTTTATCCCCTCATCCGCCGATTTCAGCTGGAGGGACAGAAAAATATTTTCCCCTTCACTGTAAGCTTCCCGCACAGTGATTTCACAGGACTTTGAACCCGATGTCACATTGACCGGCTGAATGAGATTTTCATAGGTAGGAAGGTTGGAGCCCAATCCGAATTTGTAATTTAGCGTCCTGAAAATACCGCCCAATCCTGGAATACTTTCTGCCAGCGCAGGAAAGGCGGAATTCAGAAGCACTAAAAACAGGAACGCGGCCGCCACAGAAGAAAGGGAAACAGCCATTGTCCGCAGTCCCCTGTGCTTTCTGGCCTTACTGAAAACAGCCTCTTCCTTCCAGCCTTCTTCCGAAGCCTGACGCCGTGCATCACCGCGCTCCGCACAAGGGCGTAACGCCAGATAGGCTTTCTCGAAGGCAATATTGGCCCGGTCTGTCAGCTGAGGATAGGGGAGTTCACTTTTTACCAACTCTCTGATTTCATGATCGTTCATATTGCGCCTCCGTTTCATATTGCTCAAGAAACCGTTTTCTGCTGCGGGAGAGTCTCATCTTTGCCGCATTTGGCGTGATAGAGAGTATCTGTGCGATCTGCCGCAGGGAAAAATCTTCGAAATAAAATAGCTGCAGGATCAGACGGTCGTCCTCCGAAACCCGCTGAAGAGCTTCCCTCACGTCAAGGGAGGTATCCCATTCCCTCTGTTCCTGCTCCTCTTCCCTGAGAATCTCTGAAGGCATCTCTCTGCAGCCTTTCCGCATCAGGCTGCAGCATCTGTTCACCAAAATCCGGGTCATCCATGTTTTAAATAAATCCGGACGCCTGAGCGTGGAAAGCTTTTCCCATAAAATGAGAATCGTATCCTGAATCGCATCCAATGTGTCGTTCTCATTGTGAGTTACCGCTACAGCAGTGGCATACATAGAACGGCGGTACAGGTCGACCAACTCTATAAATGCGCTCTGATCCCCATTTACCGCCCTGCGCACCAGCTTTGAACTACCGACTGCGTTTCCGATGACTCTCACCTCCTTCTTTAGATTTCTTATACAATAGACCTTTCCCACAGAAAAAAGGTAACAGTCCGGCAGAAAAAAGCAGAAAGCTCCGGTTTTATCGGAGCTTTCTGCTTTTCATGCATCGCCGCCATGGCAAATTTTATGCACCGTTTCCCTGATCACCTGCAGCGCCGCTGGATCAGGCGCTTCCACCGGAACAAGGGGTGTCTGGGGCAGATAATCAATGCTTCTGATATCTTTTTGAAGCAAGGCCTCCACCCAGGCCGCACCCAAGAGGTACCGGCCATAGAGATAATCCATATGGTAACCGTCCCGGCAAAGGGAACGCCCTCCCTCCTGATAACGGAAGGGCGGCAGTCCCCGTACCTCCTGAATGATGTCGCCGCTGGGGATCAGAGGGAGTTCCAGTTCACGGGCGATCCCTTCATAGGCCTCACTCAGCCTTCGATACATCTCCGCCTGGTCCTTATGATACCGGGAAAATTCAGGATGATTGCTGTCAATTTCGTAGGCCCAGGTTTTCTGCAGATAGAGCCGGGCTTTCGGGCAGTGGTTACGGACATAGTCCGTAACCAAACGGGCATAGGGGCGGTAGGTCTCCGGCAAGCCGCTGTCATGGCTGGCCTGGTGGGTCACAATAAAATCCCAATTCTCTTCTTCCAGCGCTTCCCGGATTGAAATCATGCGCTCTGTAGGAATGCCGTTAAGTTCATAACGGTACGCGGCAGCATCCGCCTGAATGTTCTGCCAATGGCGTTCCAAAGGACATCCCCCGATATAGAGATTTACCACCTTGACTTCCACACCGCCCGCTTCAGCGATTTGATGGATATAATGGGTAGAATCTGTGGAAAAGCTGTTTCCAATGGCAAGTATATTGAAATCGTTCATTGAGATACCCCTCTTTCCTTCCGCACAGCTGCGCGGTACTATTTTGTGTTTGCGTCAATAATTTGCTGCTTAATTTTCGAGAAGACAATCTTTTGACTGCTGTACAACCCGAAATAGCCGGAAAGCACATAGCTCACCGCTATGGCAATGGCGAAAAGCGGCAGGTTTAGGGTGCCGAACAGCTCTACGGCCAGAAAGATGGATGCAATCGGGCAGTTGACCACCGAACAGAACAGGGCCACCAAAGCAATGGCGGCGGCAAAATCCGGATCCAACCCCAACAGCGGACCCATCATACAGCCGAAAGTTGCTCCTACAAACATGGTGGGGACAATTTCGCCCCCCCGAAATCCCACGCCCACACAGAGGGCTGTCAGCAGAATTTTCAAAAGAAAAGCGGCAGGCTTTACATTGCCGTTCATGGCATTCTGAATAATATCCGTACCTGCGCCATTATAGTCATAGAGCCCAAAAACCGTGGTGAGCACCGCCATCAACAGGCCTCCCAAAGCAATGCGCAGATAGGGATTCCGAAACAATTTCCCAGAAAAATGGGTAGCAGAGTGTATCGCCACACAGAACAGGATTCCCACCAGTCCGCACAGTGCCGCCAGGCCGGTCACCTGCAGGAAAGAAGCTGTCGAGAGTTCTGGTATTTCGTTGACCAATGTAAAAACCAAAGGCTTTACTCCCCAAAGCCCTGCAGTGACAAAAGCACTGTAGGAAGCAATGATGCAGGGAAGGAAAGCATTGTAACGGATCGCCCCCACGCTGATAACCTCCAACACGAAGATGGCGGCTGTCAAAGGCGTACCGAACAATGCGGAAAAGCATGCCGTCATCCCACACATAGCCAGTACCCGCACATCATCCTCATCGAAGTGCAGCAGTTCTCCAAAATTGTGGCCAATACTTCCCCCCAACTGAAGGGCCGCGCCCTCTCGGCCTACAGAAGCGCCGAACAGATGAGACAGCGAAGTTCCGGCAAAAATCAAAGGCGCTAAAAATGCCGGAACATGCTCATTGGTGCTCACCGATTCAATTATGAGGTTGGTGCCTGCTCCAAAGCTCACCTTGCACAGCCGGTAAAGCAACAGTGTCAATATTCCTGCCAGGGGCAAAAACCAGACCATCCATGGATGGCCCATTCGGAATTCCGTGGCAAAATCAATCGTTTTGTGAAACAGCGTGCCTACAGACCCGCAGATTCCTCCCAGAACAACAGCCGCCAACACCCATTTCAAAAAGGCTAAAAAATAGCGCAGTACGCGCTTTGCCATTTCCAGTGCTTCCTTTCTCTCTTCCAAAGGTCTTTCCTCTCCTTCCAGGGGAGAGCAGCTTCCATACTGTATCTCCCTGAACAAAATCCGGAGTCGATTATACCGCAAACAGTCAAAATCCGCAAGCCGTCCACTTCTATATTCTCTTTTCAGTCACAGCGTACAAATATTCTGGAGAGCTCAAAATTATATTTCAATATAAGAACTATAAACTTACCGCTGCTGTGTATACTAGAAAAATAATGATCTTAATCTTCTGATAAATTGGAGAGCTGATAGTAGCGGGTCTGATCCCAAATCTCAAGCCCTCCCGCCTCTTATTTCTATTTAAGTAATCCATTTGGCCGTTTTATAAGGGCAGTATTAAAAACTTGGTTGCTCTTTTGAAACGGTACAGTTGTTGCCTTTTTCGTTTCATTCTGTAGAAGGAGGTGCTGCCTTGAAACGTTTCCTCAACGCGATAGTTTGTCTCTGTCTCCTGTGCAGTTTATGGGGCTGCGGAGACGGCGGCTTTAAAAGCGATATGAGCTTTACCTATGTGCTCGCCCAGAATATCTCCTCACTGGATCCTCAAACAGCCTCGGGAACAGCGGCCGGCGCCGTGCTGGACTCCCTCTTTGAAGGGCTCTGCCGGATTGATGCCGAAGGCAAAACACAGCCCGGTGTTGCAAAAAGCTGGGATGAAAACAACGATTCTACTGTATTTACCTTCCACCTAAGAGGCAATACCAAATGGAGCGACGGCAGTCCGGTTGTTGCAGACGATTTCGTTTTCGGTATCACCCGTGCCCTGACAGCCTCGACAAATACGCCCTCTGTCGACGATATGTTTGTCCTGAAAAACGCCAGGGCGGTCTACGCCGGAGAATTGGAGCCGGAATCGCTGGGTGTTACCGCCAAGGATGACCGCACGCTTGTGGTGGAACTGGAGAGGAGTTATCCCGATTTTCCCGCACTGACAGCAGGTATCCACTACATGCCCTGCAGCCGTTCTTTTTTTGAGCAGAGCGCCGGCCATTACGGACTTTCCTCGGAATACCTGATCACAAATGGACCTTTTGCCTTTACCAACATCTATTCTTGGAATACAGATTATGGGAAACGGTCTATTTCTCTCTCCCGTTCAGAATACTACAGAGGCGACCACAACGTTGTGCCCTCCGATATAACATATCTGATCGATTACAGCTCTAAAATCGATACAGATCCCATTGCCGCTCTAAAGGAGGGCGCCGTAGATATTCTTTCGCTTCCCGAAGACACCGCTAAAGCTGCGGCAGATCAAGGCTGCGGCGTTATGGCGCTGGATGACGCAGTGACAGGCCTGCTCCTCAACCCACAGGCAGATTCGCTGAAAGAGACGAGTGTACGGGAAGTTTTCCTTAAAACTCTGGATCGTGGGGATTTGCTCTCCCGCCATACCAATACGGTGCAGGGCACCGGGGAAGCCAGCGGTATCATGCCGGATTGTGTTCGCTGGGACGGCGAACCCTATTATGCGGAGGGGGAACAGTTTTTTCAGAAGCAGGACGATTCTATCGATCTCAATGCACTGCTCCGCTCTCTGGAGCTTGAAAAGCTGCCCAGCATCACTGTCATCTGCCCCAATGACGAGGATTCCGTCAATGTAGCCAACGGTATGCTGGTGGCGTGGAACAACAAATTGGACAACGCCTTTAATATCCAGCCTTTAAGTGAATCAGAATTTCAAAGCAGAATCTCCTCTGGCGATTATGAAGCCGCTCTCTACACCCTGCGGGCTGGAGGAACTACGCCCTACGATGTGCTGAAGGCTTTTGAAAGCACGGCAACCCCAAGCCTTATGCAGGACACCTCCTATGACAGCGCCCTGCACAGTTTGAACTTCGACCTTTCCTCCTATCGGAATTTGGAATCTTTTCTGCTTGACGCCTGTATTTTTTATCCTATTTTCCGGGACAACACCTATTTTGTCACCAATCCCAATGTGCGGGGGATTACTGTTTCCCCTGATCTGGGCGTAAATTTTTCTCAGGCAAGAAAGAAGCCTTGACAAAGTATCACCGCTTCTGTTCCAGACGCAGAAAAACCTCCGTTCGCAGTTTCACCCTGCGGCCGGAGGTTTTTCCCATTTTGTTTTCTCTGTTCAAGTACATCCAAAAATTCTTTCTCCGAAGCCAAAACCATCCCTGGCTGCTCAATTAGAAAATTCAGAAAAAGTTTCTACCGCATCCTGGAAAACGCTTCCCTATCATTCAGAACGCAGCGCTTCCACAGCATCCTTCTTCGAGGCAATCCTTGCAGGAATATGACCACCCAGCATGGTGAGCACCGTGCTCACCGCCACCAACAGCACTGCGTGCAGCAGCTGCAGATGAGCAACTCCGGCAAGCCCCGTCATGTTCTCAATAATCACATTGATCGGGAAGGTGAACAGCCAGGCAATCACCACGCCCAGCACACCGGAAAACAGACCCAACAGGAAGGTTTCTGCGTCAAACACATGGGTGATATCCCGCTTCCTGGCGCCCAGCGCTCGGAGGATACCAATTTCTTTGGTGCGCTCCAGCACGGACGTATAAATGATAATGCAGATCATGATCATGCTCACCACAAGAGATATGGCGGCAAAGGCGATAAGCACTACCGTAATTCCGTCCATAATGCTTCCGGTCATATTGGAAATCGTCTCTACCATATCCGTGTAGACCACCATATCTCCGTCGTCCTTCCCCATGTTCCAGGCATCCAGATAGGCGATCACCTCATCCTTGCTTTCAAAGGAATTGGGATACATCATGATCATATAAGGAGTGGAGTCTCCTCCCAGGTAGGCAAGAAACTGTTTCTTACCATCCGCATCCAGTTCTTCCTGGGTCATTACATTTCTGTCGCTGTCCCGCTGAGCCTTGACAATTTCGGAGCTTTCCTGCAGTTCGATCACTTTCTGCGTCAGCTCATCGCTGTAGGCCACGCCCGCAGACAGCACGCCTACGCCGGCGTCCCTGCTGATCCGGACGATTCCAGAAATCCGCACTGTGATCCCTCGATCAGAATCGTACATCGCCTGATAGTCCTCACCGGGCAAAAAACCGTACTCAGTCTTCACATAGTAATCATCATTTGAGACGATACGGAACTCCGTTCCCACAATATCGGCAAATTTCACAGATTCCCTTCCGTCAATAGGAAAGCCCAGATTTTTGAGGATAGTTTGATCCAGGGTATTGTCCTTGCCGACCACCAGCACCATATCTTCAGGGGAATCTGGATATTCTCCGGCCAGAAGCTCATAATTTTGTTCCAGATAGGAATCTTCCTCCTGAAGCTGCCGGGGGAAAGAGGAAATCCCCATACTTTCCATCCCGCTCATCATGGCGTTTCCTCCGCTTTCCGACCCGCCGGAGGAACTGGAAAACGTGACGGGGACAGCGCCCTCCTCCGTCTCCCGCAGCAGATTCATGTTGACAATACGTGTCAACCCCACACTGGAACAAACCGACGGATCAATTTGTGAAAGATAATTCAGATACTCCTCTGAAAAGACGTTGGTATGCTGCTTAATGGTACTGGAAGGATCTTTTAAATAGACTTCCTGAGAATCCGCGTAGCCGTCATCGTCCAGATTCTGTCTTTGACCCATTTCCTTTCGCATCTGCTCCAAATCCATTTCCGCCGTATTCTGCGTGATAAGCACTGGGAACTGCGCCATCGCATCCCGCTGGAAATCATCGATCGTCGTACGGAAGCCGGAAGACAGGCTCAGGATAACGGCAATTCCGATAATGCCAATACTGGAGGCAAAGGAGGTGAGGAAGGTACGCCCCTTTTTTGTTTTGATATTGTTGAAGGAGAGGTTCAGGGCGGTGAGAAAGTTCATGCTGGTTTTTCGCAGCTTGAAGCTGTCCGGCTTTGGCCGCTCCTGGTGGGGATGGGAATCGGAGACTATTTTGCCGTCCTGGAACCGGATGATCCTGTCTGCATACTCCTCCGCCAGCTGTGGGTTGTGGGTGACCATGATAACCAGACGCTCGCCGGAGAGTTTTTTAATCAGATCCATAATCTGCACGCTGGTAACTGTATCCAGCGCGCCGGTAGGTTCGTCACACAACAAGATTTCCGGGTCGTTGGCCAGCGCACGGGCAATGGCGACCCGCTGCATCTGCCCTCCGGAAAGCTGGTTAGGCCGCTTGTGCAGATGGTCTTTCAAGCCCACCTGCTCCAACACATCCAAAGCCCTTTTGTGCTTTTCCGCCTTAGACACACCGGACAGAGTCATGCCAAGTTCCACATTGGCCACAACGCTCAAGTGGGTAATCAAGTTGTAGCTTTGAAACACAAAGCCCACCGAATTATTCCGATAGGCATCCCAATCGCTGTCTTTAAAATCCTTAGTCTTTTTGCCCTTGATGATCAAATCGCCGCTGTCATACCGATCCAGTCCGCCGATAATATTGAGGCAAGTAGTTTTGCCCGATCCGCTCGGCCCTAAAATAGCCACGAACTCTTTTTCCCGAAATGCTACACTTACATCATCCAAAGCCTTGGTTTCCACAGTGCCCACATGGTAAGTCTTTTTAATATGCTGCAGTTCCAGCATGGCGCGCTCCTTCTCCCTAATAAGGTTCAACGTAATTTCTTTTTTCTAATTTAGTATTATTTTAACATAATATAACCGGAATATGAAAGGACCGTAAACAATTTGTAAATGCCGGAAAAAACAGGAGTTCCGGATGTAAGGAATCCTTTTTCCGCCGCTTTTTCACTTTTCCCTTGCAAATTCTCCGGATAAAGGCTATCATGAAAGCATAAGATTATTTAGAGAATGGAGATTCCTCTGCAGAAAGGATTGATCAATATGGCATTCCGTGAAATAACCCCGGAACAGCTTACAGCAAATCCCTTTACGCTGATCAACCGGGATTGGATGCTCATCACCGCCGGAGACGAGCAGAAGCATAATACCATGACCGCCAGCTGGGGAGGCGTGGGAGAGCTTTGGGGAAACTATGTCTCGACTGTCTATATCCGTCCGCAGCGCTACACCCTGGAATTTGTAGAGAAAAACGACTGCTATTCCCTCTGTTTTTTTGATGAGGAATACCGCAGCGCTCTCAATTTCTGCGGCACCAAATCAGGGCGGGATTTCGACAAGGATAAGGAAACCGGCTTCACGCCGGTCTTTGGCGATATTGCGCCCTACTATGAACAGGCAAAGCTTGTTTTTCTCTGCAGAAAGTTATACCGCCAGGATATGACGGCTGAAAGTTTTCTGCAGCCGGAAAACCTGAAAAGATGGTATCCGCAAATGGATTTGCACCGTATGTTTATCGGTGAAATTGTCAAAGTGCTTGAAAGAAAGTAGCTTTGCCTTTTTCTGATCTGAATAAAGTAAATTTGTTTTATTAAGCGTGTTGAGTGAAACAGATAAAAGATCCCGCGCTCCGTGGGGGCGCGGGATCTTTTATCTGCAGTACGTTTTGTACAGAAAGGATTTTAGATCACTATGATAACTGTTTCAGACCTGGCCTTGAGCTTCAATGGACAAAACCTTTTCTCCCATGTCAACCTGCTGTTCCAGCCCGGCAACTGCTATGGCGTGATCGGCGCGAACGGCGCGGGAAAATCCACCTTTCTCAAAATTCTCTCCGGAGAACTTGAGCCTACCAAGGGCGAGGTGGTCGTGGATGAAAAAAGCCGTATGTCCGTCCTGAAGCAGGATCACTTTGCTTACGAGCAGTATACCGTGTTCGAAACAATTCTCCAGGGAAATCCCCGCCTTTACGAGGTGCTGAAGGAAAAGGACGCCCTCTATGAAAAGGAAGATTTTAGCGAGGAGGACGGCATCCGCGCCGCCGATCTGGAGGCTGAATTTGCCGAATTGGGCGGCTGGGACGCCGAGACCGAAGCAGGCAAGCTGCTGCAGGGTCTGGGGCTTGATAACATGATGCTCTACAGCGAGATGAGTTCCCTCACGGAAGCCCAGAAGGTAAAAGTGCTGTTGGCACGCGCCCTGTTTGGACAGCCGGACATCATCCTTTTGGACGAGCCCACCAACGGTTTGGACAACCATTCGGTCAACTGGCTGGAAAATTTTCTGCTGGATTATGAGGGCACCGTCATTGTGGTCTCTCACGACCGGTATTTTCTCAACAATGTCTGCACGCACATCGTGGATATCGATTACACCAAAATCAAGCTTTATGTGGGGAACTACGATTTCTGGTATGAATCCAGCCAGCTGATGCAGCGCATACTGCGGGACCAGAACAGAAAGGCGGAGGAAAAGAAACGGGATTTGGAAGAGTTTATCCGCCGTTTTTCCGCCAACAAATCCAAATCCCGCCAGGCCACTTCCCGGAAAAAACTTTTGGAGAAGCTCACCTTCGAAGAGATGCCCGCCTCTTCCCGCAGGTATCCCTATGTAAGCTTTACAATGGACAGGGAGCCAGGCAAGGAAATTCTAACCGTTGAGGGGCTCTCCAAAACAATAGACGGCGTCAAGCTGCTGGACAACGTCTCTTTCCGGGTCAACAAAGGGGATAAGATCGCCTTTCTGGCCCGCAGCGGACTTTCCGTCACCACGTTGTTCCGAATTTTGACGGAGGAATTAGAGCCGGATGAGGGCAGCTTTAAGTGGGGTGTTTCCACCAGCCAGTCCTATTTTCCACAGGACAATTCTTCCTATTTTGGCAGCAACGACGACACCATCATCAAATGGCTTGAGCAGTATTCCAAGGATACCACCGAAACCTACCTCCGCGGTTTTCTGGGAAAGATGCTGTTTTCCGGCGAGGACGTATACAAGCCTGTCAACGTCCTTTCCGGCGGAGAAAAGGTACGCTGCATGCTTTCCCGCATGATGATGTTCGGCAGTAATGTGCTGCTGCTGGACCAGCCTACCAATCATCTGGATTTGGAATCCATCACCGCGGTAAACAACGGGCTGATCGACTTTAAGGGAGTGGTGCTTTTCACCTCTCATGACCACGAATTTGTGCAGACAGTGGCCAACCGTATCATTGAGTTGCTGCCGGAGGGCGGCGTGATCGACCGCATGACTACCTATGACGAATACCTGGAGCAATTTTCGGAAAGGAATTGACAGTATGAAACGGAATAAACTTCCCGTCCTTTTTCTATGCCTGGCTCTTATGCTTCTTCCAACCTCCGGCGTCTTGGCCTATGAAGAAGACAGAGCAACCCTTGATGGGGAACTTACGGCCCCCTCAGAAGACTATCTGGATTATCTGGAGCTCGAGGAAGAAACACAGGTTCAAACCCGAATGCCCCTTCCCCTTCCCCGCCCCAGCAGTCTCGAAACTCCCTCGGGCAAAATGGGGGGCGCTGACCTTCCTTCTTCTTACGATGCCAGAACAGAGGGCTACCTTCCCCCGGTACTAGACCAGGGGAACACCAGTTCCTGCTGGACATTTTCCGCAGTGGAGAATCTGGCGGGCTACTTAAATTTTAAAGAAAACCAACCAGGAGAAACCGGTTATTCCTTTTCTCCGAGACATATGGAGTTCACCACAGCAATCATTCCACAGGATCTCATGTTCTCCAATGGTTTATATCGGGAAGCAGATGCGGGCGGTAATCAGATGGTCGCCTCCCTCTACTTAATGGGCGGGCTTGGCCCTGTGGACAATTCCGGTTCTATGGCTTTTCAGAATTATCCGCTGGATGCAAATGGAAAACCACAGGTTGTCTACCCTACACGGGCAGAGCTGCTTCTCTCCCCCACCGCAGAGGTGACAGATTACATTTTCCTGCCGGAGTTGGATGAAGGGAACTTATCAGCCAGCCGTTCCGCCCTGATGAAGCAGATGAAGCAGGCTGTGCTGGATTACGGCACACTGGACGTGGGCATTGACTGGGTAGACAGCAACAAGTATTTCAACACAGAGTACAACTGTTTTTATAACCCCAACGGCAAGACTACCACAAACCATGCCGTTCTCCTGGTAGGGTGGGACGATGGTTTTTCCCGGAACAATTTCAACAGCGGCTATAAGCCTCAAAGCGACGGCGCCTGGATCATCCAGAACAGCTGGGGATCCGACGTCCAGGAGAACGGGTTCTTCTACGTCTCCTATGAAGAACTTTCCATCTACGAACTCTCCAGCACTGTCGCAGGTGCCGGCTCTGAAATTTCTTATGACAAGGCTTATGTCCTTGACCCCATGGGAATCAACAGCAGCTTTGTCTCCAACCAGGATACCGCCACCTATTGGGCCGCCAATGTATTCTCCAAGGAAGCCGGCACAGAACTGCTTACCTCTGTCAATCTTTCCCTATGGGGCAGCACTTCCTATGAAATCTATGTGACGGACGGCAGCCTTAGCCTCTCCGGGCTGACGCCCGCTGCCAGCGGATCCGCAGATATGTTGGGCTACCTTTCCGTCACGCTTGATACGCCTATTGAACTCACCGGGGATCAGTTCGCCGTCATTGTCAAATATTCTCTTAGAAACGGCGCCAGTATTCCGGTGGAATGCAATATTGGAGATTACTACCGCTACGTGGACGCCCCTTCCCACAGCTCTTTCCTATCCGAAAATGGCCGTTCCTGGGCCGAAATAAGCACGGCAGACTGGGATTACAGCAACCTCTGCATCAAGGCCTTCACCCAGAGCCTTTCGGGACAGACCGTGCTCCATTTGGAAAATGAAAATCCAAAGGCCCTGTTCAGCGTCTACCGCCCCAACAAAGAAGAGGTTCCCATGAGGGCGGACGGTTCCTTTCTGCTGGCACAGAATTCCCGTTATATTTACCAGTGCGATGCCTACAGTCCTGCTCTTCAGCCCGACGGCGGACATATGGCAAGCTTCCAAAACAGTTTTACCACAGGGGAAGAAACGTCTCTCACCCTGACTGCCAAGTCTCACCCCCTGCCGTTTTCTGATGTTTCCGTATTCTCCTGGTATTTTGATTCTGTCGTCTATTGCTATGAAAACAGCCTTGTCAACGGCGTAACCCCCACAGAATTCAGTCCGGAGTCCCCTGCCACCCGCGCTGAACTGGTCACTCTGCTCTGGCGAATGGAAGGACAGCCGAAGCCGAACAGTTTGGAGAGCTTTCCCGATGTACCTCAAAACACCTGGTACAGTGAGGCGGTAGCCTGGGCGGCGGAAAACGGTGTGGTCAACGGCAATGAGAAGGGCCTGTTTGTTCCCGGGGCCAGAATTATCCGGCAGGATTTTGCCGTAATGCTGTACCGATATCAGGACCTGGTGCATGGTTCAGACGTTACCTCCCAGGGCCAGCTCTCTGCTTATACCGACGCAAATAAAATTTCAAACTACGCAAAGGATGCCATGTCCTGGTGCGTGGCAGAAAAAATACTGAACGGCCGCACAGCCACCACCCTGGCCCCCCAGGGTACCATCCTTCGTTCCGAAACAGCTGCGATGCTGCAGCGGCTGCTTGCCCCCACTTTTTGAGAAATAACAAATTCAGAACAGGCGAGCTGCGGAAAGGTTTTTCCGCAGCTCGCCTGTTTTTTCCTCTTCATTCCTGAACCGGGAACGTCACTTCCCAATTTCCTTCCGTAAAGGTTCCTGAAACCCAGAAGGTTCCGTGCAGGGTAGAGCCCCTCAACGCTTCCCTGGAACTATCGAAGACGGCATCCTGCCTGGAAAGAGCGCTGTCGTCCTCGTCAAATCGGAAATAGGCGTTATAGAGGCACTCTGTCCTGTTCCCCATCCGGTCTTCCAGCCAAAAATAGCCATGGTTATCGTTTTCAAAGACATTCTTTACGGCGGTTTGAACATGGAGCTGTCCATTTATAAATCCGATCCCCGTCAGCTCTATTCCCTCCACCGGCCAGGCAGCAGGTTCCATCGGCTTCAGTACACGAACCAGGCCAGCTTTCCGGATTTCCGAAAGCGTTTCTCCGGCAGCGCCACCGCCGCCTGTATATACAGCATCCCTGGAAGGGGATTCTTGGGGCAGGTTTTCCCAATCGACCGGTATTTCCACATCCTTATATTCTGTGATATGACTCAAAAAATTAGAAATGGAAAACGTAATCTTATCCCCTGCAATGCTGCCTCCATCCATTGCTGTGGAGGTCAGCAGGAAGCGCGCCGTCTTTGTTTCCTCCTCATATTCCACCAGGCGGCAGTTGGTGATGCAGTCGCGTGCCTGGCGAATGCCTGCGCTGTCGTTGAGATCCACGGTCTCATCAATGCGGTCCCCCGTCAAATCCTGCAAGGTAAGATACACCTGGCAGGTATCCCCTTCTACAGCGGCAGATTCCACTTCCAGACGGATTCCGTTGTCCTCGCAGCTCAAATCGACCGGTTTAAAAAACTGTGCCAAACCGGGCGACACCTCGTAAAGCATGGAATTGAAGCCAGGATTCTCGGCAGCCAGCACACAGACAGGTACCGTGAATACCAGCAGGCAGGCCAGAGCGGCAGCCAGCACTGCGGCAGGCCGAATGCCTCTTTTTTTCTTTCCAGATTCCACTGCCTGCAAGATCTTTGTTTTTAATTCCGGAGCCGGCGAAACCTGCCGGTTCATATGCTCATATCGCTCTGAAAAGTTCAATTGATATACCCCTTTCATCAGTCCTCATCAAAATATTTGTGCAGCAGGCGCCTTGCTCTGGTCAGCTGCGTCCGAACAGTCGATGGTTTACGTCCCAGAATTTGAGCCACCTCCTCCACGCTCATGTCTTCAAAATAGAATAAGTGTACCACCGCCCGGTAAGAAGACGGCAAACGCAAAAGCTGCTCTCGAAGCTCATTTACTTCCGGATCCGGAAAAGAGAACGTCTCCTCCCCTTCTTCCCAAAAAACAATCTTCCTCCGCCAGGAGGAAGCCCACAATTTTTTGCAGCAGTTCATGGTTACCCGTAAAAGCCAAGCCTTCCGGTGTTCCTCCGATTGAAAAGAGGGCTGCCTGCGAAAATAACGGAAGAACACTTCCTGATAGACATCGTCCGCATCGGTTTTGCTGCGCAACTGTGAAAAGGCCAACCGGTACACCATTTCTGAATACTTCTCTACCACCTGCTCCTGGAACTGATCTGCGCACGTCGATTGTTCCACAAATTACCCTCCTCTCTATAAGAAATACCCTGCAGCAGCAAGAAAAGCTACAAGGCAAATAAAAAAGAAAGTCCGGCCGAACACCGCACTTTCTTTTTTGTATATGATTCTCCGGACTTCAGCCTTCTTCTTCTCCAGGCAGTGCCGGAAAACCGAAGTCCTGCGGAAGCAGAAGTTCCAAATCTCTTTTTTCCTCGGGTTCTCTCACATTGCGGCGGGAACAGGCGATTACCGCTTCTTCCACCTTATTGCGGACCATACGGCCATTGCCTCCTGTCCGGGCTTCTTCTCCCTGCTGCTTTTGTTCATAATAGGAAAGCAGCGGTTCTTCACAGGAAGGGTCCAGCCGGTATCCCTTCCCCTTGACGATGCTTTTGGTGATCTCCAGCAGCTCCCGGGCCGTATAATCAGGAAACTCTATCATATTGGGAAACCGGGAGCGGAGCCCGGAATTTGCCTTTAAAAAGTCTTCCATCTCCCGGGAATACCCCGCCAGGATCACCACCAGGTCTTCCCTGTGATCCTCCATTCCCTTAACCAGAGTGTCGATTGCCTCCAGGCCGAAACTGTCGTCTTTTCCACGGCTTAGGGAGTAGGCCTCATCAATAAACAATACGCCTCCCAGGGCAGATTGGATCGCCTTCTGCGTCAGCGGGGCGGTATGCCCCACATATTTTCCCACCAGGTCCGCCCGGGTCACCTCGACGAGCTGGCCGCCTGCGAGCACGCCGATGGCTTTCAGATAGCGGGACACGATCCGTGCCACAGTTGTCTTTCCCGTTCCGGGATTCCCAGTAAAAATCATATGCATGGAGGGAGAATCCGCTTTAAGTCCCTTTTCCTTCCGAAGCTGCTGCATTTTGAAATTATCTTCCAGAGACAAGACATATTCTTTGACGGTCTGAAGCCCCACAATTTCCGAAAGCTCCTTCTTGACGGCCTCTACAGCTCCCTCCGCGGCCTTGGGGGCAAAAACTCCTATTCGGAACGCAAAAGCTTCTTCTTCACCGGAAAGCATCAGCTGCCCATTTTCCACTATAATCTTTCCCGAAGCACGCTGCACCTTCTGTTTCAGTTTATACTCGCTGAGGGAACGGTAAAGAGCATCCGTGTATTCTTCCATGGCAGCTATCCCCCTGTCGGGACGATAAAATGCTGCAAGAGCTTCAGCCGCCGGCGTGTCATAAGTAAAAGTAAAACGCAGCTGTTTTTCCGTCCTTTCGCAAAACAATTTCAGCATCCGCCCAGCGATCTCCCGCAGGCTGTCCTGGGAAAATTCCCCTGTCTCGCAAATATCGTCCAACGCCGCAAGAAAGGGGGCTCCAAAATCGTTTGCCAGCTTATCCAAGGAACGGTCTGTGAGCAGGAACAGATATTTTCCCGACGCAGACAGGGACGAAACCGCACCCGGTACCAGAGCCGAACCAATCTCCACCAGCATTCCCTTCTGCTCCGCATAACGCCCAGCCAGCGGGATACTTCCCGTGCGAAACAGCTCCGACAGCATGGAAAGAACCGCTGTACCGCATTTTTCATATTGTTCAAAAAGGATTGCTGAAGATCCGCTTTTCAGAGCAGTATAGACATCCTGCGCAATCAGCTTTTCGCTGGAGGAGTCTCCATATCTGGAAAGATCCAACGCAGTTGTCTTCGGGCTTTTCAGCACACCCTGCCGGGCGAGGGAAGCTGTCATAGCCTCCACCGCACTGTGCCGGCCGGTTCCCGGCTTTCCCAGAACCGCAATTCTGCCCATGGGCATTTCCTTGCGGAAACCGGCCACGAAGGGACGCCGGAAAGCCAGCGCTACGGCAGAGACGAATTCTTTCTGCCCCAGCACCTTCCGGGCCGTTTCCTCTTCGGCTGTCTGAAACGCCGCGTCGGTCTGCTCCGGATTGCCTGAATTTCCGGCAGGAACATCCTTCTTCAGTCCGTCTGCCTGCAACCGCTGGTCCAAAGCCTGCATATCCGCCTTGGCCTCCTGCGTCAGCTGCGCTATACTGCTCTGCAGAGAACGGGACAGGCTATCCCCTGTCTCCTGTACAGATTCCAGCGCCTGCTGTGTCTGCTCATTTCTGCGCTTCGCAGCGCCAAAATTAAGTTTTCCATCCCGGAACATAGAGTCAAGAATGGAATCGATATCATTTTTCATGGTTCTGTTCAACCTCTCTTCCGCTATTTCTGCCTTTCCGACTTGACTCCCCGCACATTCAGCAAAGCGTCGGCCTGCATTTTCTTCAGCGGGCCGGGTCCAAATCCTGCAGGACCGCCTTCAGGTCCTCAGCGCTGATTTGTCCGGGTGCGGAGGCGTTTTTTCCAGCGGCAAAAGTAATACAGGAGCCGAAATATGCACCGCTTGCCCTGCTGATTTTGCCCAACGCTCCCATCGACATGGTGACGACGGGTCCAAATTCCCGTGATGCCCGTTCCGTAGCCGAAAGCAGTGCCAAAACATCCCGGACATTTTGAGGCATCACAGCATACTTCGGCAGTTCTGCCCCCAGCCGCTCCATCTCCAGCAGCGTACAAAAAATTTCATGTTCCGGCGGTGTCTTCTCAAAATCATGTTTTGAAATCACCACGGCCATCTTCCCCTCATGGGCCAGCCGCAGCAGCCGCAGCAGCCTTTCCTGTCCACAGGAAAGTTCTAAATCCACCAGGTCAAACTTTCCCGTCCCGATCAAAGCAGTTACCGCCGCTTCATATTCCTCCGGCGTCAGCGCGGCCTGTCCTCCCTCTTTGCGTGTACGTACCGTACAGAGCAGAGGCTTTTCTCCCACATTCTCTCTGAGAAGGGATGGCACTTCCAACAGGTTCCCGAGATAGTAATCCGCCCTCCACTCCAACAGGTCGGCAGGCAAAGCTCTTACATATTCCAGTTCTTCATACAAGGCCGGCAGTCTTTCCCCTGTCAGCGGGATAGCTATTTTTGGCATCCCTTTCCCGAAATCAACGTTCTGTACTTTCACTTTCCTCATGAAACCATCAACTCCCAAATCTTACCGTTCCCAGGTTTCTTTCCAATTACTCCAGTATACCGGCAAGGAATGAAAAAGTCAATTTCTCTGGAAGCCGGGTATTTCCGGAACAACAGCTTTCTCCTGAAAATCATAGGAATCCTCCGTTGCTCCCGGTTCGGGAATATTGTATAATAGCATTATATCATGCGGTTCCGGCCTGCTGGGTCAGCAGCACGGCAGACCAGCCGTCTTTTTTGGGGGAAACTAACATGTTGAAAAGCCAGGAAGTACGAAAGACAGCGCCTGAAATGGATCCGCTGCGCATGGGAATGGGCTGGACGGTGGAAGACCTGGAAAAGCCCCAGATTCTCATAGAGAGCACTTATGGGCAAAGCCATCCGGGCAGCGCCCATTTGCTGGAATTCTCTCAGCTTGCAGCCGAAGAAGCCAATAAAAACGGCGCTAAAGCAGCTCTGTACTTCGCCACAGACATATGCGATGGCATGTCACAAGGACATGACGGCATCAATTATTCTTTGGCCTCCCGAGACACCATCTCGAACCTTATTGAAATTCACGCAAAGGCCACAACCTTTGACGCCGGTGTGTTTCTATCCAGCTGTGATAAATCTGTCCCCGCCCAGCTCATGGCCATCGGACGCATTGACATTCCCTCCATCGTAGTGACTGGAGGCGTGATGGAGGCCGGACCGGAACTTTTGACTCTGGAGCAAATCGGCAAATACAGCGCCATGTTCGAACGGGGAGAGATCAGCGAGGAACAGTTCGCCTACTATAAGCACCATGCTTGCCCTTCTTGCGGAGCCTGCTCTTTTATGGGTACAGCCTCTACCATGCAAATTATGGCGGAAGCTCTGGGGCTGATGCTGCCGGGAAGCGCGCTGATGCCCGCCACCTGCGGGGAATTGAAAGAAGTGGCAAGATGGGCTGGAAAGCGGGCGGCGGAATTGGCTTTGGAAGGTATGACCGCACGCCGTATGGTGACTTTGGACAGCTTTGAAAACGCTATCATGGTGCATGCCGCCATCTCCGGCTCCACCAACACCCTGCTTCACATTCCCGCAATTGCCCGTGAATTTGGCCTTGAAATCGACGCGGACACCTTCGACCGCATGCACCGGAACGCCCATTATCTGCTGAATATCCGTCCCGCTGGAGAATGGCCTGCCGAATATTTCTATTATGCAGGCGGAGTACCGCGCATCATGGAAGAAATCAAGTCAATGCTTCATCTGGATGTGATGACAGTCACCGGTAAAACCCTGGGAGAAAACCTGGAAGACCTGAAGAAAAACGGCTACTATGACCGCTGCGACGAGCACCTGCAGAAGACAGGTCTGAAGCGTACCGACATTATCCGAAATTTTGACGAGCCTATCGGCAAAAACGGCGCGATCGCCGTCCTCAAGGGCAATCTTGCTCCACAGGGCAGCGTGGTGAAACACAGCGCCGTTCCCAAAGAAATGCACAGCGCCGTGCTGAAAGCCCGGCCATTCGACTGTGAGGAAGATGCGATTTCCGCTATACTATCCCATAAAATTCAGCCTGGGGACGCGGTGATTATCCGCTACGAGGGGCCAAAGGGCAGCGGCATGCCGGAGATGTTCTACACTACGGAAGCCATCTCCTCCGACCCGGAGCTTTCCGCCTCCATTGCGCTGCTGACGGACGGACGCTTTTCTGGCGCCAGCAAGGGCCCGGCCATCGGCCACATCTCCCCGGAGGCAGCGGCAGGCGGTCCCATCGCCCTGGTGGAGGAAAACGACCTCATTGAAATCGACATTCCCAAACGGGTTCTGCGGATTTGCGGCGTCCAGGGGGAAAGAAAGAAGCCTGCTGAAATAGAACTCATCCTGGATCAGCGCCGCAGTACCTGGAAGCCCCGGGAACCCAAATATAAAACCGGCGTACTGGGGCTTTTTACCGCAAACGCCGCCTCCCCCATGAAGGGCGGCTATATGGACTGAGCTTTCGGCCAATACGGCTGAAAGGACAAAGAAAGGAAGCATCATAATGACCCAGGTAGAAAACATTTTGAAAAAGACAGGGATTATTCCCGTTATCAAGCTGGACGACGCCCAGCTTGCCGTCCCCCTTGCCAAGGCCCTGCTGGCCGGAGGCATCGGCGCCGCGGAGATCACCTTCCGTACGCCCGCAGCCGCAAGCTCCATCCAGGCCATCACAGAACAAGTGCCGGATATGTTTGTCTGCGCTGGAACCGTGCTCAATACGGAGCAGGCCAAGTTGGCCGTCTCCTCCGGCGCTGCTGCTGTGATTTCCCCGGGCACCAATCCTGCCGTCGTGAACTGGTGCCTGGAGCAGGGAGTCCCAGTTTATCCCGGATGCGCCACTCCCACCGAAATTGAAGCGGCGCTCAGGATGGGACTCACTACTTTGAAGCTTTTCCCTGCAGAGGTAGTAGGCGGCGTCAAGCTGCTGAAAGCGCTGTACGGCCCCTACCGGGAGATCAAGTTCATGCCCACAGGAGGAATCAGCCCCTCCAATGCCGCAGACTATCTCCGGCAGCCAAACGTGATTGCCTGCGGCGGCAGCTGGCTCTGTTCGGAACAGGATATTCTGCGAGAGGATTGGGCCGCCGTCGAAACCTCGGCCAGAGAAGCGGCGGAACTTGTCAGATCCGTGCAGAACGCCGCTTCATAGTATGGACCGGCTAAAGGGTCTGTATCTCTATAAGACGTTCTTTTATCCCCGCCTTTTCGTTCTGGATAAGTAAAAATCCCCGGTGCAGGTTTCCGAACCTGCATCGGGGATTTTATCTACCTCTCACTTTTTCCGAAGAACATCAGTTTTGCTCAGCTGCCGCTTACATGTTGTAAAGCGTTTCAGGTGACAGGATGTCAAACCCGCGCTCCTTCAAAACCTCGGCCGCTTTCTGACCGTTGTTCATCCGGATAATCACAAAGGCTTTCCCCTTGTCCCTGCTGATGAAAGCATACATGTACTCCATGTCAAAGCCCTCGTCAGCCAACAGGCGTACCGCCTTGGAAAATGCGCCCGGCTCATCATCGATACCTACCGCAATAACGTTTGTCAGGGAAACCGTCATACCGTGCTGCTTCAGAGCAGCCACAGCTTCTTTGGGCTTATCTACGATCACCCGAAGGATTCCGAAATCACTGGTATCTGCTACAGAGATGGCGCGGATGTCGATGCCCGCTTCGGCCAAGACCTCTGTAATCTCCGCCAAACGGCCCGGTTTGTTTTCGATAAAGACGGAAAGCTGCTGGATCTGCATAAAATCACTACCTCCCGATATTGGTTTCGTTATTATGAGTATATCACACTATGTTCCGCTTGTCGATGACTCGTTTTGCTTTTCCTTCCGAGCGTTCGATAGACTTCGGTTCCAAAAGGGTAATCTTTGCAGCAATATTCAGAGTGGACTGCAGCGCATTCGCAATGGTCTTCTCCACCCGCTCCAGGCTTCGCACCGTGTCGGCAAACATGGACTCGTTCATCTCCACCTGAACTTCCAGGGTGTCCAGGTTGTTCTGGCGGTCCACGATCATGCGGTAGTTGGGAGCCATACCCAGATCCAGCAGCACGCTTTCTATCTGAGAGGGGAATACGTTGATTCCGCGGATGATAAGCATGTCGTCCGTCCTGCCCTTGGGTTTCGTCATGCGAACCAGGGTACGGCCGCATTTACAGGTCTCATGGGTTAGGGAAGCAATATCCCGGGTACGGTAACGGATAAGAGGCAGGGCCTCTTTGCCGATACAGGTAAACACCAGCTCGCCCTCTTCCCCATCCGGCAGCTGTTCCCCGGTGACCGGATCGATAATTTCAGGATAGAAGAAATCCTCCTGCACGTGCATGCCTGCCTGTTCCTCACATTCGCAGGCCACGCCCGGGCCTGCAATCTCAGAGAGGCCATAGATGTCAAAGGCCCGGATGGCCAGGGCATTTTCAATCTCACGGCGCATCTCCTCCGTCCAAGGCTCCGCGCCGAAAATTCCAATCCTCACCTTAAGGCTCTTGGGATCAATCCCCTTATCCCGCACCGTTTCACCGATGTACATGGCATAGGAGGGAGTACAGCACAGAATGTCCGATTCATAATCCTGCAGGATTTGCACCTGCCGGTTCGTATTCCCAGAGGAAACCGGAATCACAGTTGCCCCCAGGGCTTCCGCGCCGTCATGGAGGCCCAGGCCGCCGGTAAAAAGGCCGTACCCGTAGGAAACATGAACAAAGTCGTCTTTCGTGCCGCCAGTCCCCACAATGGACCTGGCCGCGCTGTGGGCCCATACATCCAGGTCGTGCCTGGTATAGGCCACCACAGTCTGCTTTCCGGTCGTTCCGGAGGAGGCATGCACCCGCGCCAACTCGCTGCGGGGCACTGCTACCATACCGAAAGGATAGGTATCCCGCAGATCCTGCTTGACCGTAAAAGGAAGCTTGGACAGGTCGTCGATAGACTTGATATCTTCCGGCTTCAGCCCGATCTCATCAAATTTTTTTCGGTAAAAGGGCACATTTTCATAGCAGCGCTTCGCCATGGCAGCCAGCTTCTGAGATTGGATTTCCCGCAGAGTCTCCCGGGAGGCGCATTCAATCTCCGGCTCAAAATAGTTAGGCATGGGTAGGACATTCCTTTCTTCGCTTGGTATCGTTTGTACTTTCTTCCTCATTCTGCTGCAGATACCGGCTTTTGGTCAGCCCGTACAGGCCGCTGTCCTGAAATCCGTTTCTGTAGCGGTAATAGCCTTCGTCCCGGCCTTCCAGAAGCAGCCCTGCTTTCCGCAGCACTCTGCCAGAGACCGGATTGTTCACGGAATGAGACGCTTCCATACGATTAAGACACATCTAGTCAAAAGGAAGGTGTCTCTTCTTGAGCTTATCAGGAAAACCTCAGGCCTGATAGCCCAGTTCAAAGGCCTTTTTATTCATCTCCAGAAATTTTCCAGGAACACAGTGCTCCAACGCATTGAGCCAAATCTCTTTTTCTACGTCCATTCCCCTGGCCATGGCGCCGATCAGCACCACATTGACGGCCTTTGCCGAACCTGCCTGCTCTGCCAGGGAAAGAGCGTCCACCGCCAGCAGCTTTACACCCTTTCCACTGATGGCCTCCAGAAGCCCCTCCGGATACTCTGCCACTCCTGTGATAACGGGCATCGGATCAATCCGCTGCGTGCTGGTCACCAGGGTTCCTCCAGCCTTCAGATAGGGCAAAAATCTGGCTGCTTCCAACTGTTCAAACGCCAGCACTACATCCGCCTCGCCTGTTTCGATCACGGGAGAGGCCACCTTTTCACCATAGCGCACATAGGTCACCACGGAGCCTCCCCGCTGGCTCATCCCATGCACCTCGCTGACCTTTACGTCAAACCCCTCATTCATCATGGCATAGCCCAGGATACGGCTGGCTAGCAGCGTACCCTGTCCACCAACGCCTACGATGATTACGCTTTTCACTTCACTCATATTTTTCTCCGTCCTTTCCAAAGTCAGGCGATGGCATTCTTGGCGCAGAGAGAGGTACAAACTCCGCAGCCCACGCACTGGGTGGCGTCAATCACTGCTTTTCCGCCGCGCATGCTGATTGCAGGGCAGCCAATTCCCATACAGGCCTTACAGCCGATGCATTTCTCCGGATCCGCTTTCAGCGGGGCAGAATGCTTGACATATTTCAGCAGCGCGCAGGGCCTGCGGCTGATGATTACAGAGGGTTCCTCTGCTTGAAGTTCCTCTTTCAGGGCTGCTGTGACAGCCTTCAGGTCATAGGGGTCTACCACACGGACCCTGCCGATCCCCACTGCGCGGCACAGCGCCTCCAAATCCACTGCCGCAGCGGGATCCCCTTTGATGTTGTATCCCGTCGTGGGATTCTGCTGGTGGCCTGTCATGCCGGTGATGGAGTTGTCCAGAATGATGACCACTGAATTTGAACGGTTGTAGGCGATATCAATCAGGCTGGTAACGCCGGAATGAATAAACGTAGAATCGCCGATTACCGCTACCGACTTCTTTTCCGCCTCTGCGCCTCTTGCCTTATTGTAGCCGTGCAGGGCGGAGACGGAAGCGCCCATGCAGATGCAGGAATCCATAGCGTTCAACGGCGCGGACGCTCCCAACGTATAACAGCCGATATCGCCGCTGACATAAACTTTTTCCCGCTTCAGAGCGTAAAACACGCCCCGATGAGGGCAGCCGCAGCACATCACAGGCGGGCGCACGGGAATCTGCTGTTCCAGGGAGACGCTTTCCGCCTCCTCCCCGGTGAGAAGTTTTCTGACAATTTTCTGCGAGAATTCCCCACAGCGGGGAAATTTTTCTTTGCCAATGACAGAAAGCCCTAGCTTCTTGCAATGGGTCTCGATAAAATCATCCAGTTCCTCAACCACATAGACGGTTTCCGCCTTTGCGGCAAAATCCAGGATCAGCTTCTCCGGCAGCGGATAGGCCATCCCAAGCTTGAGATAGTTGACGCTGTCCCCCATAGCTTCTTTCACATACTGATATGAAATACCGGAAGTGATGATGGAAACCTTGGCGCCGTGATCCTCCACACAGTTGATCCCGGCCTTTTCCGCCCATTCCGTCAGCTTGAGAAGCCGCTGCTCCACCGCCACATGCTTCGGCTTTGCAAAAGCAGGCAGCATCACATTCTTTGCAGGATTTTTTTCATAAGGCTTCAGAGGGAGTTCGGTGCGATCCTCGCATTCCACAATACTGCGGGAATGGGAAACGCGTGTGCATAGGCGAAGGATGACAGGCGTATCAAATTCTTCGGAGAGTTCATAAGCCAGCTTGGTAAATTCCTTGCACTCCTGAGAATCCGCAGGTTCCAGCATGGGGAGCTTTGCCGCCTTGGCGTGGTTGCGGGAATCCTGCTCGTTCTGAGAGGAATGCATGCCCGGATCATCCGCCACAGCCAGAACCATACCGGCGTTTACGCCGATATAGCTCATGGTGAATACCGGGTCCGCCGCCACATTCAGGCCCACATGCTTCATGGCGCAAAAAGAACGTGCGCCGCCGAGAGACGCGCCGCTGGCCACCTCTGCCGCCACCTTTTCGTTGGGAGCCCATTCGCTGAACATCTCATCATACTTGGCCGCCGCTTCCGTAATCTCCGTGCTGGGCGTGCCGGGATAGCTGGAGATTACCCGCACTCCCGCCTCATAAAGACCTCTGGCAACCGCCTCGTTGCCCAACAGAAGTTGTTTTTCCATATGTAAATTCCTTTCCACGCTGTAAAAGCGCACTTATTCCTCCGGTTGATTTCTCAGGTCCAGCACTCGCTTTGCCTTGCCCTGAAACCGTTCGAGACTCTTGGGTTCCACCAGGGTCACCCTGGTTTCCAGCCCCAGAACACTCTTCAGACGGTCATGAATCTTTCTCTGCAGAGACTCCAGTTCCCCAAAGCTTTCCAGCAGCGAACCATCTACCAGTTCTACCTTGACCTCCAAATTGTCCATGAAATTCTTCTTGCGAACCACCAGCTGATAATGAGGTCCCACGTTTTCCGTTGCCACCAGGACGCTTTCAATCTGGGAGGGAAATACGTTTACTCCCTTGATGATCAGCATATCGTCGGTTCTGCCCATCACCTTGTCCATGCGCACATGGGTTCTGCCGCACCTGCAGGGCTCGTAGTTCAGCCGGGTGATATCCTTGGTACGATACCGCAGCACCGGCATGCCTTCCCGGGTCAGAGTGGTCACTACCAGTTCACCCGCCTCTCCAGGCGCTTTTTGTTCCAGCGTCTCCTGGTCTATAATTTCCGGCAGGAACGCATCCTCTGCAAAGTGCAGGCCGCAGCGGTATTCACACTCTCCCGATACGCCCGGGCCGGTAAGCTCCGTCATGCCGTAATTGTCTGTAACCCGTATTCCCAGAGTTTCCTCGATACGCCCCCGCATCTGTTCCGTACAACCCTCGCTGCCGAGGATGCCATGCCTGAGTTTGGCATAAGCCTCCTTCGGATAGCCGCTCTCCTGCACCAGCTCTCCCAAATACAGCGCATAGGAAGGGGTGGCCACCAAACCGGTAACACCAAAATCACGAAGCATCATCAGCTGCTTTTCCGAATTGCCGGAAGACGCCGGAATGACCGTGGCCCCTGCCTTCTCCAACCCAAAATGCAGGCCCAGCGCGCCGGTAAACAGGCCATAGCCAAAGGAAATCTGAATAATATCCTCCTGTGTAACGCCTGCCGCCGTGACAATGCGCGCCACATAATCGGACCAGTTATCAATATCCTGTTTCGTATAGACGCCAACGGTAGGTTTTCCCGTCGTGCCGGAGGAAGCATGAATCCGCACGATATCCTTCATGGGCTTCGCCAGCAGACCAAAGGGATAGTTGTCCCGGATATCCTCCTTCGTGGTGAACGGGATATACTGCAGGTCGGAAAGCGCTTTTATTTTATTCCCCGAAGTGATTCCCGCCTGAGATAGGCGTGCGTGATAGAAAGGCACATTCTCATAACAGTAATCCACCATGCGGCGCAAACGCTCAAGCTGCAGCGCCTCAATATCCGCCCGCTTCATGGTTTCGATTTCTTTTTGAAAAAACACGGAATCAGACTCCCATCCTCTGTGATATCGGCCGCGGCCGTCCCGGCTTTGCCCAGCCATTTTTTTGCTTTAAATTGCAAAAGCAGTTGTCCTTTATTTTACCGCAATTTTCTCTCTTTTGCAACAGCTTTTCCAAAACTGGTTTTTTCTAAGCACTGCGGCTGGCCGCTCCATCCTCCCGCCTCTCTCATGGACGCTGTTTTTCCTCCAGATGGGTAGTTCGAAACCGCTCCATCCTTGCAGCTAACCAAGGCAGATGAATTTCGAATTTCGGCCCAAACCTGGTATCCTTGCTCAGCTCCCGGGTAGATAGGATGCAGCGCCAGGTAAACTCTGTGGCAATTTCACAGGCCTCAAAAAGGCACATACCGTTTAAAAGGCCGCCCAAAAGTGCAGAGGCAAACAGATCCCCTGTACCGTGATAAAGGCCCTCCACCCGCTGGCGAAAGAAAAACCGCATTTCCCCAGTCCTGCCGTCCAGGCAGGCTGTCCCCACCTGTTCCCGGTCCAGTGAGACGCCGGTGAGCACCGCCATTTCAGGCCCCATTTCACACAGTCTCCTCAGCACATCCTCCACATATCCTGAGGAATATGGACCCTCCCGATACGGAACACCCAGCAGGTGGCTGGCCTCCGTCAGGTTCGGCACCACCACGTCCGCAGCCCTGCAGAGTCCGGCCATTCCGTCCGCCATTTCGGGGGTGTAGGTCCGGTAAAGCTTTCCGTTATCCCCCATAACAGGATCCACAAAAACCAGCGTCTTCTTATCCTGAAACATTTGAAAAATCTGCTCTACGATACCGATCTGTGCCGCACTTCCAAGAAACCCACTGTAAAGCGCACCGAACTCACAGCCCACCTGTTTCCAATGCCTGGCCATAGGCAAAAGGTCCTCCGTTAGTTCCCGGTAGGTAAATCCCTCAAACCCGCCCGTATGGGTGGACAGCACAGCCGTAGGCAGCACGGAGGTTTCCACCCCGCAGACCGACAATACAGGCAGAGCAACCGTCAGAGAGCATTTCCCCACACCGGAAATATCGTGTATCGCTGCTGCGCTTCTTATTTGATACGTCATCTGTCACAAAATCCTTTCCCACAAAATTGCTAAAGAAAGTTTAGCCCCTGAACGTTCTCTTGTCAAATCGCGCCTTTACTTTTTTTAGGGCAAATGATAAAATAAGGAAGTATTTGAAACCATGCATGCGGAGGAGTTTTCCATGAAAGGCTATAACGACAGGAAGCGGAAGCTGTTTATTCGCATCACGGCGTCCGTGCTTGCGAGTTTGATGATTCTTTCTGCAGTATCCGTTCTCCTGTTCAGATAATGCCCACAGAGGAGGAATTTTCATGTTTGGAAAAAAAGACAGACAGGAAATCAAAATTGGCATCAACGGGATGCACTGTGAGATGTGCTCCGCACGAATGCAGAAGGCGTTTTTAGATGCAAAAGGCGTTCTGAAGGCCGAGGTAAGCCTTTCAGATAAGTGCGCCGACATCGTCTATGACGCCGGAAAAATCAGCGCAAAAGATTTAAAAAACATTGTAACGGAAACAGGTTACGAACCTGTTTGACCAGGATAGGAGCACAGGCTGTTCCGGCTGTTTTGCCGGCGCATCCTGGAAACAGCCGGTGTATGGCGGGAGTCCGCCGCCATACACCGGCTGGCATACGTAAAACAAAGCCGCCCCGCGGCATTGGAGGAACACTATGAACAGCAAGGGTAAATATTATCTCACAACAGCGATCGCTTACACTTCCGGTAAACCGCACATTGGAAACGTGTATGAAATCGTACTGGCAGACAGCATCGCCCGCTTTAAACGCCTGGAAGGCTATGACGTTTATTTTCAGACCGGAACCGACGAACACGGCCAGAAGAACGAATTGAAAGCCGAAGCCGAGGGCGTTACTCCAAAAGAGTTTGTGGACAAAGTTGCCGGCATCATCAAGGGACAGTTTGACCTGATGAATGTATCCTATGACCACTTTATCCGCACCACCGACGAGTATCATGAAAAGGAAGTCCAGAAAATTTTCAAGAAGCTCTACGACCAGGGCGACATCTACAAGGGCGCCTATGAGGGCCTCTATTGTACGGACTGCGAATCTTTCTTCACGGAAAGCCAGCTCATAGACGGGAAATGTCCTGACTGCGGCCGGGAGGTCCACCCCGCCAAGGAAGAAGCCTACTTCTTCAAGATGAGCAAATATGCCCAGCGCCTCATCGACCACATCAACTGCCACCCGGAATTTATTCAGCCTGTCTCCCGCAAGAACGAAATGATGAACAATTTCCTGCTGCCAGGCCTGCAGGATCTCTGTGTCTCCCGCACCTCCTTCAAATGGGGGATCCCGGTGGAATTTGACCCCAAGCACGTGGTATATGTGTGGCTGGACGCTTTGACCAACTACATTACCGGTATCGGTTATCACTGCGGTGGGGAGAGTGACGAACAGTTTACAAAGCTGTGGCCCGCAGACCTGCATCTGATCGGCAAGGATATCATCCGTTTCCACACCATCTACTGGCCCATCTTCCTGATGGCTTTGGATCTGCCCCTGCCGAAGCAGGTGTTCGGGCATCCCTGGCTTCTGATGAACGGCGGCAAGATGAGCAAATCCAAGGGAAACACCATCTACGCCGACGAACTGGTGGAGATGTTCGGTGTGGATGCAGTTCGCTATTTCGTGCTGCACGAGATGCCTTATGACAATGACGGCAACCTGACCTGGGAGTTGGTGACGGAGCGGACGAATTCCGACCTGGCCAATACTTTGGGCAACCTGGTTAACCGCACCATTTCCATGAGCAACAAATATTTCGGCGGCGTGGTGGAGAACACTGGGGTCTGTGAGCCCGTGGACGGCGATTTAAAAGCTGTTGTCACTGCCTGCCGCGATAAGGCCGCCGCGAAAATGGCAGACCTGAAGGCAGCGGACGCCATTACGGAAATCTTTGCGCTGTTCAAACGCTGCAACAAATATATCGACGAGACCATGCCTTGGGTTCTGGCAAAAAGCGAGGACAGCAAATCAAGGCTTGCCACTGTACTCTACAACCTTGTAGACTGTATCTGCGTAGGCGCTTCCCTGTTACAGTCCTTCATGCCCGGCACCTGCGAGAACATTTTCCGGCAGTTGAACGCTCAGCCCCGGACCTGGGAGAATCTTGACAAAACCGGCCTGTATCCCAGTGGAAACAAGGTGACGGAAACCCCTGAAATTTTGTTTGCCCGTCTGGATGTGGACGAGGTCATCGCCAAGGTTGAAGAAAAGCGGCTGGCTGCGTTGCCCCTGCCTGAAATAGAAGTGGAACCCCAGCTGTCGGAAAAGGTGGATTTCGATACTTTCTGCAAATCCGATTTCCGTGTCGTCAAGGTGAAAGCCTGCGAGGCGGTAAAGAAAAGCGACAAGCTCCTTCGATTTACCCTGGATGACGGCACCGGCACAGACCGGCAGATCCTGTCTGGAATCCATAAATGGTATGAGCCCCAGGACCTTATAGGCAAAACCCTGATAGCCATTGTAAACTTGCCCCCCAGAAAGATGATGGGGCTGGAAAGCTGCGGTATGCTGATCTCTGCCGTCCATAAAGAGAAAGGCGAGGAATGTCTGCACTTGGTCATGGCAGATGATTCCATCCCGGCGGGGGCCAAGCTTTGTTGACGGCGTTATCCAACTGCGGCCAGCCGGAAAATCTTGCAGGAGCCGCCTCCAGCGGGAATGAAAAATACGGCATTTTTGATTCCCATGCTCACTATGACGATGCGCAATTCGACGCGGACCGGGAGGAACTCCTGGGCCGCGTCCTTCCTGAAAAGGGCGTATGCGGCATTCTTAATATGGGGGCGGACCTGAAGGGCTGCAAGGATACGGTGGCCCTGACAGAGCGTTATGAATACCTCTACGGCGCAGTGGGCATCCATCCCGAATGCGCCCGGGAACTTCCGGACAATTGGCTGAACCTGCTCCGGGAGTGGCTTAAATGCGAGAAAATTGTGGCCGTGGGCGAGATCGGTCTGGATTATCATTGGTTAGAGGAATGCCCCAAGGAACGGCAGAAAAAAGTCTTTTCCGCCCAGCTGGAACTGGCTGAAGAGCTTTCTCTTCCTGTGATAATCCATGACCGGGAAGCCCATGCCGATACGCTGGAATTTTTGCAGCGGTACCGGCCCTCCGGCGTGGTACACTGTTTTTCCGGCAGTGTGGAAACCGCCAGAGAAATCCTCAAGCTGGGCATGTATATCGGCTTAGGCGGAGCTGTCACCTTCAAAAATGCCCGGCATTCCGTCGAGGCAGCCCGGGAAATCCCACTGGAACGGCTGCTTTTGGAAACAGACGCCCCCTATATGGCCCCCGTGCCCTTCCGCGGCAAACGGAACGATTCTTCCCTCATCGCCTATGTTGCGGAAAAAATCGGCGAGATTCGTGGAATTCCCGCAGAGGCTGTACTGCATGCAGCCGCAGAAAATACCCGGCGCCTGTTTGGCATAGCATGAAAACCCAATGACAGAAATGGAGCGCAATATGGAAAGTGAAACCAGTATTACCTATGAATATGGCAGAAACCTCTATATCAACCTGACAAACCAGTGCCCCAACAGCTGTGATTTTTGCCTGCGAAATAACAGTTCCGGCAGCCTGTATGCGAAAAATCTCTGGTATAGGGAAAAGGAGCCTGCCAAAGAAGAAATTTGGGAAGAGTTACAGAAAAAGGATTTGAACAGCTACAATGAGATTGTCTTCTGCGGCTACGGGGAACCTGCCTGCCGCTGGGACGATATGATGTGGCTCTGTGACCGGATCAAGGAGCACGGTTCTCACTTCATCCGTATCAATACCAACGGTCTTGCCAATCTCATCACCGGCAGACGCGCCGCGCTGGAACTTGACGGGCGGGTTGACGCGGTTTCTGTCAGCCTGAATGCCAGTACGCCGGAAGGATACGACGCTGTCTGCCACAGCAAATTCGGCCTGGAGGCATTCCCAGAAATTTTAAAATTCACCGGTACTGCGGTTCTGAATGTTCCACACGTACGTATGACTGTGGTGAGCACTATGCCCCAAAAGGAAATTGAGGCGTGCAAAAGGGTCTGCGAACGGATAGGCGCAGATTTTCATGTGCGCGAATACATCAGCAAATGACCGGAAAACATAAGTCATACAGGTTCTCTGTCTTTGATGGAAGCCCGCACGAAAAATTTGACAGATGAAAGAAAGGAAGCCGAGAGGCCGCACACATCCTTCCCAAAGGGTTTGTATAGGCCAGCTCGCATGGATTTTTATATGAAAAAGACTCTATTGTCACTTCTGCTCCTATTCTCTTTGCTGCTTTTGACCGGCTGCGGCACTGTTGGTTCTGAAAGCGAATCGGTGATTGAAGGTTCGCTGGAGGAACTGCTTGCCAAGGTCACAGAAGGGGTAGAGCCCGATATCATGGTGATGGAAACACCCCTCACCCAAGAAAACTTTTCTTCCTATCTCTTCATCGACTATGTGGAGGGTAGCGAGGGGCTTGCTTCCGATGCAGCAATCAATGCCATCGCCCATTCCGTCGTTTTGCTACGCCTGCCGGAAGGCGCGGATGCGGCCGAGATTCAGAAAGAGATTGAGGAAAATCTCAATCCCAGAAAATGGGTCTGTGTGGAAGCGGAATCCAGCAAGGTGGCAAGGCACGGCAATCTGATTCTGGTGGCAATGTCCTCCAAGGATGCCGTCAATAAAGCCGTTTCCAACTTCGATGCATTGTCAAAGTAACTCCAGAGAAAGAGGAAGCGTTGCATGGCGCTTCCTCCTCTCTTTATTATCAGGAAAGAAAGGAAGACCAGCCGATGAAACAATCTGTCCTTCACAGCTGTGATATGGATGTGCTCACTGCCATTGAGACCCGCCGGAGCATCCGTAGGTACACCGGGGAGCCTGTAAGCGAAGAAATGCTGCACACTCTCCTCCATGCGGGTTTCTGTGCGCCAAGCGCTAAAAACTGCAGGCCCTGGGAATTTGTCGTAGTACGGAGCAGAGATAAGCTGAAGTGCTTTTCTGAGCATGCACAGTACCAAAAAATGGCGGAGCATGCCGCCTTTGCCATTGTGGTATGCGGAGATACCAGAAGGCTGGATCATCACGACTTACTTCTCAACGACTGCTCCGCTGCAGTGGAAAACATTCTGCTGGCAGCACATGGACTTGGGTTGGGCGCCGTGTGGTGCGGCATCGTAAACGAGCTGGTGAACTTTTTCCGGCAGCAGCTCAGCCTGCCGGAAGAGGTGCTTCCTGTGGCGCTGGTGGCAGTGGGCCATCCCGCCGAAGAACGTCCCGTCCCGGAACGCTACGATCCCAGCCATGTCCATTTTGAGGCTTACCAGTCCAAAAATTGACGCTTCCAGGTACCGGCATGAATCAAAAGAAACCAGGGAAAGAGCGACAAAAATGCCGCTCTTTCCCTGGTTTCATATCACTACCAACACCAGCGCGGTCACATCGTCCTCATGCCCGTCGCTGCGGCGTCTCTTCGCCTCTTCCGTAATCCGCTCCGCCAGGGTGTTGGGGTTTTCCTCTTCGTCACAGTTGGCTACGAAATCCACCAGCCACTCTGTACCGGAGGCTACCACCCCATCGGAAACCAGAACGACCACATCCCCTGCAGTCAGCTCACGTTCTGTCACGGCAAATTCTACCGAAGGCATGATCCCGACCGGCATGGAAGACGCTTCAATTAGCTCCGTCCTCCTGCCCCGGCGCACAACGGAACCTGCGGCGCCGGCCTTACGGAACTCTGCCTTTCCGCTGAACAAATCGATACAGGCGATATCCATTGTCGCCAGGGATTCGTCGCCGGATTTTGCAATCAGCGCAGAGTTCACTGTCTGAAGCATGCTGTCAAACCCGATCCCCGCCTTTAAAAGGCTTTCCGCCATAGCGGCCGTCATGGCGCCGTCCACAGCTGCGCGTCCTCCGGTTCCCATACCGTCGCTCAAAATGGCCACCAACCGGCCGCATCCATCGTAAAACACATTGGTGCTGTCTCCGCAAAAGGCCCCGTTGCCCGCACTGTATTGGGCAAAGCCCCTGGACACCTCAAAGGAGGGGCGCTGACACATCTGAATCCGGCATTTATCTTCGGCAACACTCACGCAGGGCGGAGAAAAACTGCGTCCGCAAGCCGCGGAGATCTCCCTGGTGAAGGTGGCGCGATTGATCCGTTTTTGTCTGTCCTTCCCCACCTCTGCCTCAATGGTCATACGGTCGAATTTGTCAATGCGGCAGCATACCTCCAAAGGCGTCACCCCATTGTCCCGCAGGATATCTTCAACGCGCTGGGCAGCTTCCTCATCAAAATGCTCATAGAGGGAGAACTCCCCCGCCATCTCTTCCAGGATGCCTGCTGTTGTGCGGAAATGTTCTTCCACCACTTCCCTCACCTGCGCTGTGCGCAGCTCCGCTGCCTCTTTCATCAGGTAACGGTTATAATTCTTGTTTATGGCGTCCCGCATCTCTCCCACACGGCCGCAGCGGTCGGCAAACTCCTTGGTAAAGTCAGAGCTCTCCACCTTGCCCCGCTCCTTCAGCACAACAGAAAAACTGGCAAAATTCTGCAGAGTCTGCTCCTTGTGCTTGCGCCAACACACCGCGCTCATCCCGCAGCCCGCGCAGATCGTCTCCGTGGATTTATTATATACCCCTTGCAAGTCAGGGGCGCACACAGAGGAAAGCTTTTTAGAAATTTCATCCACCGAGGTATATACGTTGGTCAGCGCTTCCGCGGCGTATCGCAGCCTCATCACAATATTGCCCCGCAGCGCGCCTCCGCTCAAAGTATCCTTCCTCACGCCGAACATCTCGGAGAGGCGGCGGCTTTTCGGTAAAAACATGTAGAGGATGGTGGCTGCCGCCACTTCAATCGCGCCGGTAAGTATTTGAGGCTCTCCGCCCGCCTGCAGGGAAGCCACACCGTGAGAGATGATAAATGCAGCCGCAGTTGCCACCTTTCCCATAGGGGCAAACACCCCGGCCATCAAACCGCCCAGGCCATAAGCCCCGGAAAGGTAGGAAAGCCCCGCTGTTGAGAGCCCCTGAATCGCCCCCGCTGTCACACCGGCAACCGATCCTCCGCCAATCCCCCCTACTCTGGCGCAGTAGATTACCATCAGAATCATCAAAATCCGGCCAATGGAAACGCCGGAAATCGTGACGTCAGAAAAAGCCAGCACTACAATTCCCGCTGTCACGGTCAAAGCCGCCACATCCGCCGTCTCAAACAGCCCATCCTCACGGCGGGAAACCAGCAGATTGGAAGTGCGGTTCAAAAAGTAAGCGCACCCTGCTCCCAAAAAGGATTCCGCCACATAGAGTGCGGCAGAATAGGTGATGGAACCGTTGAGGAATACCATAGTCATCCCAGTGAGCAGCAGCGGCAGAAAAGTAACCACAGGTGCGTAAAGCGGATGGGTATTCACATTTTTCAGCTCGGAAAGGGACCAACGAATAGCCGCCACCGCAACCAGCGCCGCTGCATATCGAGCCGGTACATAGACCGGAGAAGGGATTAAGTAGCCGATAAACGCTCCTAAAACCGCGCCCCAAAGCCCGCCCTTGGGTACAGAAGCCGCCACCGCCACACCAAAAGGAGAATATTTGCCGAACACCAGGCCACGGGAACAGAGCATGCCAACCAAAAAGCTGACAGCTGTCACCACGATCTTTCTGGCGTAGGAGGAATTGAGATATTCCCCCATTCGCCCAAAAAATTGCCGAACCTTGCTTTCTTCCACCGAAAACACCGCCTCAAATGATATTATGGGAAACCAGCTATGCCGTTTACCTTGAAATTATACCCATGAGATTCAGAAGTTTCTGTCACTTACAGGAGGCGATATTCTGTCATTTTCCCTGTTAAAATCTATCATAATAAAAGTTATGTAGACTAAACGATCTATCTTGCCAAAAAATATTATGTAAATTTATTATGTCGCTTTAATGGGCAAACTGTAACAGTGGAAGTCTGGCTGTGCACACAGGATAGATTGGTTCCTTTCTCACGCACTCTCAAAATGGCGATTGACTTTTTTTTCCGAAAAGCATATAATGAACGACAAATAGAACACGATAAACCCTGGAACGGGAGAAGTAGCAGGCAACCTCTTTCTTCAGAGAGCCGCAACCGGTGAAAATGCGGCGGAAGACCCCTTGTGAATGGCCCCGGGAGGGCGCATTGGAACCCGCAGCCCGCTGCGGCAGTATTGTGCGACGTATTTCCGCGTTAAGGAATTGAGCGGACGGAGGAATTCCGTCAATTTGGGTGGTACCGCAGGAATATTCTCCTGTCCCTTTTTCGGAAGGGACAGGAGTTTTTTTTATTTTATATTATCTCTTTCATCTTTTTCACAGAATCTCATTGCAGAAAGCGAGTGCAAACTATGGAATATCAGTTTTCAGAGCGTGTACAAAATTTGAAGCCCTCGGTCATCCGGGAAATCCTCAAGTATTCTTCCGACCCAACGGTAATCCCCTTGTCAGCGGGCAATCCGGCTCCGGACGCCTTCCCCTACGACGCCATCTCCAGCCTTTCGGCAGAGCTGCTGCAGAACGCCCCCATCGAGGCACTGCAATACAGCGTAACGGAGGGATATCTGCCGCTGCGGCAGCATCTTCTGCGATATATGAAGGAAAAGTACGGTGCTGGTACAGAAACAGACGATATTCTCATCACAAGCGGCGCACAGCAGGTGATGGACCTTTTGACCAAAACCCTTCTGAACGAAGGGGATACGGTTCTCTGTGAAGCGCCCAGCTTTATCGGTTCCCTGAACACCTTCCGTTCTTACCGGGCCAGGCTGGTAGGGATTCCTATGGAAGCAGACGGTATCGATGTACAACAGTTGGAACAGGCCCTCAACACAGAAAAAAATGTAAAATATCTCTATACCATCCCCAACTTCCAAAACCCCTCCGGCATCACCATGAGCCTTGCAAAGCGCAAAAAAGTCTATGAGCTCTGCCGGGATCACAACGTTATCGTGCTGGAGGACAATCCTTATGGGGAGCTGAGGTTTGAGGGCGAGCCTCTTCCCCCGATCAAATCCTTTGACCAGGAAGGTGTTGTCATGTATGCCGGGACCTTTTCCAAAGTGATTGCGCCTGGCATGCGTGTGGGCTACGCGATCGGTCCCAAGCCTTTGTTCCAGAAAATGGTGGTCTGTAAGCAAGGGGAGGACGTCCATTCCAATATCTGGGCACAGATTGTCTGCCACCGGTTTATGACCCAGTATGATTACGAGGCTCATCTTAAGAGCCTGCAGGAAATATACCGCAGGAAAAGCAAAAATCTGCTGGACGCTATGGAACAGCACCTGAAGCCTCTTATCACCTGGAACAAGTTCGAGGGCGGACTGTTTGCCTGGTGTACCTTGCCAAAGGAAATTGACATGATGGAATTCGTGAACAAGGCGTTGGAACGTCACGTGTGCGTCGTGCCTGGAACTGCTTTCCTGACAGACGAAAACGAGCCCTGTTCTTCCTTCCGCATCAATTATTCTACCCCTACCGACAAGCAGGTTACCGAGGGAATCCGTATCCTTGGCGAGATTGCCCGTGAGATGATGCCGTAAGCAAAGGCGGCACGAAAGAATCCAAAAAAGGAGAGAGCAACATGGAACCCACACAAAAAAAACGTGTTTTAAGTATGATTCAGCCCACAGGCACCTTTACTTTGGGCAACTATCTGGGAGCGCTGAAGAACTTTGTACGCCTGCAGGACGATTATGAGTGCGTCTACGCTCTGGCCGACCTGCACGCCATCACTGTGCGTCAGGAGCCTGCGGCTTTCCGCAAAAATATCCTGGAAGCCTATGCCCTGATGCTGGCCATCGGCATTGACCTGAAACGGAGCGTTTTCTTTATTCAGAGCCAGGTAGCAGAGCATGCACAGTTGGCCTGGGTGCTCAACTGTTACACCCAGTTCGGTGAGCTTTCCCGGATGACCCAGTTCAAGGACAAATCCCAAAAGCATGCGGATAACATCAATGCGGGCCTGTTCACCTATCCCTGTTTGATGGCAGCCGACATCCTGCTGTATCAGGCGGACTACGTCCCCATCGGAGCCGACCAGAAGCAGCATTTGGAACTGGCCAGGAACGTGGCTGAACGTTTTAACGGCCTGTACAGCCCCACCTTTACTGTGCCGGATCCTATCATTGCTGAGCACGGGGCGCGTGTTATGTCCCTGCAGGATCCCACAAAGAAAATGTCTAAATCCGACGAAAATGCGAACAGCTTTATTACTGTGCTGGATGATCCCGATACGATTATACGCAAATTCAAGCGTGCGGTGACGGACAGTGAAGCCTGTGTCCGTTTTGCAGAAGGCAAAGACGGCGTCAACAATCTGATGGGGATTTATTCCTCCATTACCGGAAGGAGTATGGAGGAGATTGAAAGAGAATTTGACGGGAAGGGCTACGGTGATTTCAAACCAACTGTGGCGGAGGCCGTCATCGAGGAACTGCGCCCCATCCAGGAGCGATACCGGAACCTGATTGCTGACAAAGCCTACCTGGAACAATGCTATAGGGAGAATGCGCCCAAGGCACAGGCTATAGCCCGCCGGACCCTCTCCAAGGTGATGAAAAAAATCGGTTATCTGCCGCTGTAGCCGGTTGAAACAGCAGGAAAGCCGTGGGACAAGGATTTTCTTCAAATCCTTGCCCCACGGCTTTTTCACGTGTCTTTACTCTCACCGTGGAACCGGAGGCTATCCTCAGATCCGGTGATTCAGAAAGGCAGCAGCGCGGTGCGGCCCTCCTCTGCTCCTGCAAATTATGACTGGGGAACAGTCCTTCACGGCTTTTCTCCTGCTGCGTAAAAAAAGATCCTCCGTCCGGGGGATCTTTTTTGTCGCTAAATGTTCTGATAATCCTCAATAATCTTCCTTGCAAGCCTTGCATCCACCCGCACGAAACCTGCGGGATCCACGAAATCTAGCGCCCGGAGAACTTCCTGGGACTGCTTGTATACGTCCAGTTTGGTGGAATGATATACAGGCTCATTGGTCTGGGGCAGAAAGATGGCAAACTCCATTTCCCCGTTATCCACCCGGCTGAAATAGGCATGTACCCGGGATACCTTGTAAGTATTCCGAATAATCCCGCACAACGCATTTTTCACCAATTCAACTGCCGTGTCATCATAGCCTGCATCGAAAATCAAAATCTTTTCCTTCAGTTCGGCCAGATTTTTCACACTGCGCTTTGTAAAGCTTTTCACCGCCTCTGTTGGCTCTGCATTGTTGCCGCTTCCTCCCGGGGTGACGCAAACGATGTATCCCGCCTCGGGATCCGTATACAGGAAGGGGTATGCCATGGCGGCAAAATAATTGCAGCGTTTGCAGCGCCAGTCGAACAGTGTCTCATCCAGCAGCATCTGTTTGAGATCCGGATTCTCTCCGGCATTGATGCTGGAATAGAGCCGGTACTTCTGCGGCTCCCCGCACTGCGGGCAGACTATTTCCTTTGTAATCTCCGTCGACATGCAGTCCTCCAAACTCAGCCTTCAAAAGGCAGATTGTCATTCTCATCAGGCGAGGCGGGCTCTGTACCCTCCTGTTTCGGAGAAATATCCCCCTCCAGGGAAATCTCTTCCTCCATCAAAGCGCCGGCAGCCGTTTCCTCTGTGGGTGCGGGAATAACCTGTACATCAGAAAGGTCAATTTCCTCCCGGTTTCCGTCGGATGCAGGAATCTCTTCCCCGCTATAAAATTTTTCCAGTTGCTGCAGAGCCGCATCCAGCCTCGCTTCGATAGCCTCCAGTTCCGCGCAATGGGGCTCTGTCACAGCATTTGACGGATCCCGCAGGTTGTTGTAATAATACCTTCCCAAAGCCAGATATTCCTTTTCCGCGGCCTGCTCCTCACATTTGATTACCGTGCGGATGCGGTTGAGATAGGCTGCTTTCCGATTCTTCTCCCCCACATAACTAACGGCGTCTCCCAACGCTCTTCCAAAAGTCTTTAAAAATTCCATAACAATACCATCCTTTCCGGCATGAGTAAGATGCAGTATATATAGTAGTATTATAGCGCATATTTTCCAAAAATAACACCCTTTTTTTCAGTTCGGACAGAAACCATTCCAGATTCCCCTTTTTCGCTTTTGTCCGTCATTTCAGGTCAAATATTTTGGATTGAAGTGCAGGTTATTCCATGTTAGAATAAAATGATTTCAGATTGAGGAGGGGACAAAAATGGAACAGCTGACAGAACGGCTTTCCCACATCAAAATGTTTGTCCTGGATATGGATGGGACCATCTATCTGGGCGAACATCTCTTTCCCTTTACCAAACGATTTCTCAGCCAAGTGACGAGAAGCGGAAGGGAATACTGCTTTTTTACCAACAACAGCTCCAAAAACAGAGAGGCATACCTGAAAAAGCTTTCCCACATGGGAATTGAAATTTCTGAAGATAAAATGCTGCTTTCAAACGGAGTCATCTTGGAGTGGCTAAAGGAAAACCGTCCCGGAGAGAGCTGCTATGTGGTGGGGACGCCATCGCTTCTGGCCGATTTTCAGAATGCAGGCATTCCCTTAGATGAAGAGAACCCAGACCTGGTGATTTTAGGGTTCGACACGACGCTTACTTATGAAAAGCTTTCCAAAGCCTGCGCTTTTATCCGGTCCGGCAGGCCTGTCTTCGGCGTCAATCCAGACCTAAATTGTCCGGTGGAGAATGGCTTTATCCCAGACTGCGGCTCCATTGCAGCCCTGGTAAAGGCTTCTACCGGTGTTTCCTGTGAATTTTTCGGCAAACCTTCTCCCCACACGCTTCAGTACATGCTTCGGAAAACCGGCTGCCACCCCGAAGAGCTTGCCGTAGTGGGTGACCGCCTATACACTGACATTGCTGTGACGGACGGCTCGCAGGTTACGTCTATTCTGGTGATGAGCGGAGAAACCACGCCGGAACTGCTGACGCAGAGCGCCATTCAACCGGACCTTGTGGTCCGGGATCTGGACGAGCTGGCCAATTTGCTCAGCTGATTTTCAGTATAAACAGAAGAGGAGAAGTGAACTTATGAAGAAGGGCGGTTATCTCGACCTGTTTCTCACCTTTGCCCGAATCGGCGGCCTCACCTTTGGGGGAGGTTACGCCATGCTGCCCATGCTGCAGAAAGAAGTGGTGGAAAACAGAGGCTGGGCCACAGAGGAAGAACTTCTGGATTACTATGCAGTGGGGCAATGTACGCCGGGTATCATTGCCGTCAATGTAGCCACCTTTATCGGCCATAAAGAAAAAGGAATTTTAGGAGGTATCTGCGCCACACTGGGTGTTGTAGCGCCCTCTTTTTTTATCATCCTGGTTCTGGCTGCTTTTATCCGTAATTTCGCAGACAATATCTACGTAGCCCACGCCCTTGCCGGAATCCGTGTCGCTGTGGCCGCCCTGGTGGTAGACGCCGTTATCAAGCTCTGGAAAAAGGGCGTCAAGGATCTTCTGGGAATTCTACTCTTTATCCTTGTATTTGTGCTTTCTGTGGCATTTTCTCTTTCCCCTATTTGGGTGGTACTAGGTGCGATTCTTTTGGGGCTCTTTTACGGAAGATTCGTGCCCTCCCGGAAAAGCGGGGTGAAATGAAATGCAAATCTTCTTTTTGTTATTCTACGAATTCTTCAAGGCAGGGCTGTTCGCTATTGGCGGCGGGCTGGCCACTCTGCCCTTTCTCTATGAAATGGCGGAAAAGTACACCTGGTTTGATGTAGAAATCCTTTCAGATATGATTGCTATTTCCGAATCTACCCCAGGCCCTCTGGGTGTAAATATGGCCACCTATGCCGGTTATAACTGCGGCCATCAGGCCGGTGGATTCCTTGGCGGACTTTTGGGAGCTCTTGTTGCTACCGTCGGTTTGATTCTTCCATCCATCATCATCATTATCATCGTAGCCAATTTTCTGAAGAAATTTCAAGAAAACAAGCTGGTAAACGATGCTTTCTATACTCTGCGCCCCGCCGTAACCGCTCTGATTGCGGCCGCCTGCTTCAGCATCCTCCAGGTAGCTCTGCTGAACCTTCCAGGCTTCCAGGCCAGCGGAAACCTTCTGACCCTGTTCAACCTGCCCGCCATCCTGCTGTTCGCCGTGCTTTTTTTCGCTATGCGTATGTGGAAGAAACTGCACCCCATCGTCTTCATCGCCGTCGCCGCCGTGATGGGAATATTGCTGCGTCTCTAACACAGTATATTCTTTCCTTTCGTGAAAATACTAAAGAAAAAGCGGAAGAAAGGAAAGGTATCGCAATGGATTACCTGAATGCATTTTGGGTGGGTGGGCTGATCTGCGTATTGGGCCAGCTGCTCATTGATCTGACAAAGCTCACCCCAGCCCGGATTATGGTGCTATACGTCACTCTGGGTGTAGCTTTAGGCGCCTTAGGGCTTTACGGACCGCTGGCAGATTTTGCCGGCTGCGGCGCCACTGTCCCCCTCTCAGGATTTGGCTGGGCTCTTTCGGAAGGGGTTCGTGAGTCCATCGGGAAGCAGGGATTTCTCGGCGTCTTTACCGGAGGAGTGACCGCAGGAGCCGCCGGAATTGCCGCCGCCGTATTCTTCGGTTATCTGGCCGCCCTGATTGCAAAACCCAAAGACAAGGCCTGACAGAAAAAATTTCCCGGCAGAAAACAAAAACAGTTTTTGTTTTCTGCCGGGATTTTTGAGTTATGCCGTGTCCTGTTACGGGAGCTCATTTCCCGCTGACAGATAGATTTTGTACCAGTCTTCACGGGAAAGCCTTACGTTGCCCGCCGTGCAAATATCCTGCAGCCGCTTCGGATTTGTGGTGCCCACAATCGTCTGGATCCTGGCCGGGTGGCGCTGAATCCACGCCACGCAGAGCGCCGTTTTGGAAATCCCATACTTTTCAGAAAGCTCCGCAAGCGTTTTGTTGAGTTCCGGGAATTTTTCATTATCCACAAACACGCCTTCAAAGAAACCGTACTGGAAGGGTGACCATGCCTGAATCGTGATCCCTTTCAGCCTGCAGTAATCGAGAATTTCCCCATCCCTGTCCTCTGCGTGGCAAAAATCCGTATTGGTGCGCAGCGCGTGGTCAATCATACCGGTATGCATAATACTCAGCTGCAGCTGGTTCACCAGAATCTTCTGCTTCAGTGAGGACTGCAGCAGTTCCAGCTGTCTGGAATTGAAGTTGCTGACGCCGAAATACCGTACCTTACCAGAGGATTCAAGGGCTGTAAAAGCCTCCGCCACCTCATCCGGCTCCATCAGTGCGTCGGGACGATGCAGCAGCAGCACATCCAGATGATCGGTTTGAAGCCGCTTTAGGCTGCCATCCACACTTTCCAGGATATGTTCCTTGGAAAAATCATATCTGCCAGGCCGGATTCCGCATTTGCTCTGCAGAACCATCTGCTCCCTCAACTCCGGCGACTGCTTCAGCAGTTTTCCAAACACCGCCTCGCTCTCTCCGCCGCCGTAAATATCGGCGTGGTCAAAAAAATCAACACCGCATTCCAACGCCGTATGGACATAGGCCTCCAGATCGTTGACCTCCATACCGTTGATCCGCATGCACCCCAGAGCGATCTCCGAGGCCATAAGCCCTGAATTCCCAAGATTGATTTTTTTCATACAAAATGACTTCCTTTCTGATTATGACTTTAAAGTCGTGGATAAGTACAAGCCCTGTCTCAGGTCAATACAGCTTGAGAACAAAGCTCCGTCTGCCTGCACAAAATTTGGCAATCCGCCCCCGGCCGAAGATTTTCGTCCAAAATCACCTCTCCTATGCGGTCTGCAACTATTCTGCCATGAACGGGGTTTTTCACGCTCAAGATCTCTCCTCTGACTGTGGCATCCACCTCGCTGTTCTCGAATGAAAGGTCTGTTCCCTCCATTTCACAGTCTTCCAGCACCAGTCCCCTGGCATAACACAGCGGCTGGGTGCCGATAATCCTGCAGCGAACCAGACGAAGGTTTTCCGAATACCATGCAAGGTACTCCCCTTTGACAACGCTGTCTACCACAGTTACATTCTTACTGTGCCAAAATGCATCTTTGGTGTCTAAATAAGAATTGCGAATTACCGCATCTTCCACATATTGAAAGGAATACTTCCCTTTCAGCTTCAAATCCTTAATTTCCAGATTCCGGCACTCAAAAAATGGATATTCAGACTCCAGCGTACAGGATTCCAACATGGTTTTGCGGCAAAACCATCCGAACTCCGGCGATTGTATTTTGCAGCGCACAAGACAGACATCTTCACACTCCCGCAGGGCTTTAATACCTCCCAGCACGGAATCTTCAATCCGGATATTGCTGTCATACCAGAGCGCTGCCCGACAAGTATCCGTCATGCGGCAATTGTGAAGCTCTGTACTGCGGACATGCCAAAACGGGTAACGCAGTTCAAAATCGCAGTCGCTCACCAGCAGCTCCGAGCATTCTTTCAGTGCAGATTCCCCATCTGCCGGACCGGCAAAAGTACAGTTTCGCACTTCCGCATGATGCAGCCCGTAAAGAGCCCGCTCTTCATCCAAGGTCAAATTCTCATAGGTGGCTTTCCCCAAACTATTTCTTCCTCTCTTTGAATCGCTGTTTTATTTAAGAATAACATCTAAAGCTAACTTTAAGTCAAGGCCTATTTGATTCTTTTTCAAAATAAAAGCCTTTCCGTTAGAAAAAAGCAGGACCGTTCACTCAATTTGCCTGCGCAGCTGATTCTCCTTTGCCATCAGGCCTTTTTCATATCGGTCAATCTTCTGATTCAGCCGGTCCAGTGATTTCTGCATATCCTCCATGCGCCTTATCAGCAGGCTGCGCTGTTCCCGCAGCAGTCCCTTCCGCGCTTCTATGGTGGAATCCCCCTGCCGGAACAGGGCTACATACTCAATTAATGCCTCAATCTGCACGCCGGCCGCCCGCATGCACTTCATCAACTCTATCCATTTGCAGGATTCCTCATCATACTCCCGGATTCCGCTTTTGCTGCGCGGAACCGGCGGAATCAGACCGATCTTTTCATAGTAGCGCAGCGTATCTGCTGTAATGTCATACTTTCTGCTGACCTCTGCAATTGTCATTGCATTATTTTCTCCCCTTCCACAGGCCGCGTCATTGACAGCAGCGCCAATATGCCTAGCACTGCTTTCCTGTCAGTATATGCCCTGGAGTGGACTTCAAGTCAAGAGAATTCCTTCGGAAACCTCTTGAGCAATGTCCTGAAATGAAAAAACGTACGGGAGAATCCCCCCATACGTTTTCTTCCGCCTGACACTTTACTTTACTGTTTTTTGCTCTTCCGTCACCGCTTTTCTCAAAGCGACAAAAAGCAAAACAATTCCGGCTCCTGTCAAAATATGGCCCAATCCCGCCATATCGGAAATCGCCGCGTCCATCCCTCTGGCAGGAGAGAGTTCCAGCACCTGCACAACGCCCCGTACGAAAAGCATCACAGCAGTGAGAGATACGCCCACATGATAAAGAGGCCAGAACACTCGAAAGCTGCGTTGTTCCGTCAAGGGGAATTGACGGGCGAACAGGGCAACCAATAGAAACATGACCATTCCAAGCAGGAAAAGATGGGTATGTACCTTCCCCAACGCCGTGGTTTCTGTGAAATGAAAGCCTTTGGTAAATTCCCTATAAAAGACGCCTCCCGCCATTGCGGCGGCTGCATAGGCAAAAGCTGCATTGATATATTTTTTCATGCCGTTCTCCCTCTCCTCATATCCAAGTATCCGATCAGAACAGTCCATACGTAGGCACAGGTCTTGGGGATCATCAACATCCCCACCAAGGGCCAGGTATCGGCCCAAAGCACTACAGGAATGTAAAAAGCAAAACTCAGCAGTATGGTCAGCCATAGATGCCGGTAGGATCTGTCTCCGGCATTCTTTGCACTTTTGTAAAACAACACAATCATCAGGATCCCCAGAGCCGCAAAGGGAATGTTCCTGACGATTCCCCAAACAAGCGGAGGTTCCGGACTGGTCCAGGCATTTTGCGGCAGCAGGCACAATGCTGCTCTCAAAGCTGCCAGCCCCAACACTGTCCCGGTCAGACCCTTTTTTCCGGTAACCTGGTACCGAATACGCCACACAAAATAGAGCAGCACATAGAACACCGTCATTGTGATGGATGTGATGAGTTTTCCAATTCCCAGCGCCTCAGTAAAATTTTCCAGTCCGGAGGTACAAAGCGCATAAGCCCGGGGAACCAGATGAAAGGCGTCACCCGCTCCCAAAATCACCGCCATACAACCAAATAGGAAATAAAGTTTGTTTTCCCGGCCATTCTTCACCATGAGAACTCCCAGAGTGATCACCGTGATCAGATATGCTGCATCGAACAAGGTTTCCATGATTGCCTGCATAAAAGCAGCCCCTTTCTCAGTAAATTACACGACGTATGACTTCTGTCAGCACAGAACAGGAACCGCTCTGTGTCATCAGAAGCGAGATCAGACTCTCAAAGATGAACTCCACGAAATCCTCTCTGGGAAAAGCTTCAGAAAATGCTTTGGGAGTTACCCTGGAATCTTCGCACAGAACAGAGAGCATGCCTGCTTTCACCTGGGCAAAACTTCGAGCCATTACATCCCGCGCTTCTTCCTTTTCCGTTTCAGAAAAAGCCAGGGAATGCAGGGTAAAAAAGTGGGGATACAGCGCCATCCCTTCCTGCACAGTCTCAAACAGCCGGCCTACATATTCTGGAAAAGAGCCGGAAGCCGGAGTTTTATTTCCCATATGGAAGAGAAGCCGCCAGATTTCCTGCACCGCCGATGAGATCAGCGCTTCTTTTGATGGGAAATAGTGGTAAACCGCCCCAATGGAAATTCCACATTTTTGAGCGACTGCACGGATATTTAAAGTTTTCAGCCCCTGTTCCATCACGAGAGAACAGCAAGCTTTCAAAATCGCCTCCCGTGATGTGACTATAGTATTCACAGCAATTCACCTCCATACCGAACAATGTTCAATATAATCCATTCTCTCCCGCTTGTCAAGAGAAATAGAACCATTCCAAGTGTCAACGCTTCTCAATGCCTCACGCTTGTTTCCTTTTTTTCAAGAGCAGGCAAAAAAAAGAAAACCTTCCGACTTTATCCAGTCAGAAGGTTTTTCCATTTTTCTTTGCACTCCCCGAAGGAGGATTGGGCTTCATCGGATTGATACGGAGGGATAAAGTTGACGCCAATCCCTTTTCAGCAATTGCTCATGGTCTTTCCTATTCCTACCAGTTTCTCAAAATCTGCGGTAAAAGCGTCGACTGCTCCGGTGATTGCCGCATTATTTGCCAGGGCTTCTATCACCGCCGGAGCTGCCGTAGCTGCACCGATACCGAACTCGCACAGTTCCAGGATTTGCTGAGAATTTTTGAAGCTTGCCGCCAGCACCTCCGTCTTCAGCCCATTGTTCCGAAAGACCGTATGAATTCTTTGGGCGATCTCCACGCCGTTATAACCCATATTGTCGATCCGGTTGATGTAGGGCGCGGCATAATCCGCTCCGCATTTTCCTGCCAGAAATGCCTGCATCGGCGTATAAACCGCAGTAGCCGTCACGCGAATCCCCTCTGAACACAGCTGTTTCATCGCCTTGAATCCTTCCGGAATGGCCGGTATCTTCACAAAGGTTCCGCGGCCCAACCGCTCCACAATCCGATAGGCATCCTCCGCCATACCGGCTGCGTCCCGGGCCACCACCTGTACATGAAGCTCAGCTTCGCTTCCAAGATACGTGCGGATTTCTTCCAGCACCTGGTAAGGGGGCCGGCCTGTTTTCGCCAGAATAGAGGGGTTTGTAGTCACACCGTCCACTGGATAGTATTCATAAATGCTCTTGATTTGATTGAGATCAGCATCGTCTATGATCAGCTTCATACCAGATTTCCCTTTCTTTCAGTCGATAATCCCTATCACAGGGTCTGCTCCGTACGCGCAATGATATCATCCTGGGTTTTTCTTGACAGGACATTAAAAAACGCGCTGTATCCCGCCACCCTGACGATCAAATCCCGGTGCTTCTCCGGATGCTGTTGAGCGTCCAGCAGCGTTTCCCGGCTGACCACATTGAATTGAACATGATATCCATGCAGACGGTTGAAAAAGGTTCTCAGCAGCAGGATCAGCTTCCTGCGGTTTTCTTCCTTTTCAAGCAGCTGCGGCGTCACCTTCTGATTCAGCAGCACTCCCCCAGTGATTTCTTTGGTTGGCAGCTTTGAAACGCTTTTAAATACTGCGGTAGGCCCGCACCGGTCCGCGGCATGGCTCGGCGAACATCCCTCCGCCAGAGCCTCCCCCGCTTTTCTGCCGTCAGGCGTGGCCAGCGTTCCCGCCCCCTGGGGGACGTTGGCGGAGATGGAGGATGTGCCCGCATAGTAAACGCCGCCAATGGGTCCCCGGCCGTAGCGGGTGTTATGATATTTTTTCATTTCATCGATGTAGACCTGATAAGCATCTACAACCAGCCGGTCCACATAGTCGTCATCATTTCCATACTTGGGCGCCGCCTGCAGCAAAGCCCGGATCCTCTCATTTTGCTCCCCTTCAAAATTTGCGGCGAGCGCTGTCCACAGCTCAGCAGGAGTCACTGCGCGGTCTTCGAACACGACCTTTTTCAGCGCGGCAAGACTGTCGGCCAGATTGGCGATTCCCACCTGCAGATCGCTGATAAAGTCGTAGACAGCCCCCCCTTCCTTCATGTTCAGGCCGCGCTCCAGACAGTCGTCTGTCAGTGCGGAACACAGGATATCCGCCGTGTCCTGTTCCAACACCATATCGCAGGTAGCATCGATAATGACGCACTGACGGCACATTTCGCGTATTACCTTTTCCCAGCAGGCAAGCACCTGGTCAAACCCGGTGAAATCCCTGAAATGCCCCACACCCTCACAGAGTTTAATACCTGAGTTGGGATCAACGCCGTCGTTCATGGCAATAAGCAGCGACTTTGGAAAATTCAGAAAGCTCATTCCGGTACAACGGTAGCCCCATTTTCCGGGAACTGCCGTTTCCACACAGCCGATTGCACTGTAATTGTAGGCGTCTTCCCGTTTCACACCCTTTTCAAGAAAGCTGGGGATGATAATCTCATCGTTATTAAATGCAGGCATCCCAAAGCCGCAGCGCACCACCTCGATGCATTCTCCCAAAAAACTGTCGGAAAGACCACTGTGATACCGTACCGTCAAATTCGGCTGGGTCAAATGGCACTGGGCGACACTTCGCAGAATCAGCCGGGACATGCCGTTTGTGGCATCCCTCCCCTCTGCTGTCTGCCCTGCCACCGTAACATTTTGATAGAGAGGAGAGCCGGCGGAAAACTGCGTGTGGCTCCAGGAACGTATTTTGTTGATCGTGTAGGTTTTCAGCCACAGGTTGCACAAAAGCTCACAGGCACCCGCTTCAGTCACAACGCCGGATTTCAGGTCTGCCTCGTAGTAGGGATTCAGATACTGATCCATCCGCCCGTAAGACAGGCTGTGACCGTTGGATTCAATCTGCAGCACGAGATGAACCAGCCACAGGCCCTGCACCGCTTCTCGAAAGCTGCCCGCGGGCTCGTAGGGCACCTTCTGCAGGATTCGAGCCATCTCACTGAGTTCTTTCCTCCTGGCAGTTGCTTCTTCCCTTTCAGCCAGCTGTGCCGCCAGGGAAGCATACCGCCCTGCAAAAGCTCTCACCGCCTCCACAACGATCAAGACAGCCCGGTAAAAGTAACTTTTGTGGATATTACGGTAATCCGTCAGGTCCAGGCTGTTCAGCTTTTCCTGAGCGCGGCGGGCATATTCCTTCAGGCCAAACCGCAGCAGACCTTGATAATCCACGGCACAGTGGGCGTCTCCGGAAGTGATGTTCCCCTCTGATTTGATGATTCCCAGATCATAAAACAGCTTGGAATGAGGCGGGAAAGCGGCAAGGCCCCGGTCCAGCAGCGTGTTGTGCTCCCAAAATGGAGCAATCTCACGAAGTTTGCCCTTATTTTCCTCCGAGATGTGGAACACATCGCCGTCGCGGTGTGCAAAGCTGTCCAACTCCTCTATCACCCAACTCATGGCATATTCCGGAAAAATCGGCGCGCTGCGGTTGGAGGAAGCCTGATTGCCTGCAAGCAATGTCTGGGGCTCAATGAAGATCGACATTTGTTCCAGCACACTTTTCAGCATCAGGGCACGCTTCAGCGCCAAAGGCTGGTCCTGATTCTCTCGATAGACCTTCGTCACAATTACCGCCCGCTCGATACATATCTGAGGCTGTACGTTCAACAGTTCCTCACGGAAGCTTTGCATTCTCGGGGTCAGACCCCCAAAATAATTCCCCACAGGCTCTCCTCCTATTTTTATTTCGTTCGAAACATAAAACTGCTTTATTACGAATTAATTTTATGCTTTTCTTGGATTAAAGTCAATACAATAACGAACAAAATAAAATCAATTTACGTTTGAAACTATTTTCATTTACTTTTTTTAACCATCGTGCTATACTGCAGATAGAAATTCTCTTTTCCAAAAAACAGAAAGGAACGGGTTCCCATGACGAACGGTTCAGAGACAGGAATGATATTTAATCTTCAAAAATTCAGCCTCCACGACGGACCCGGAATCCGCACCGTCGTTTTTTTAAAGGGATGCCCTCTGCGCTGCAAGTGGTGCTCCAACCCCGAAAGCCAATTTGCCGGAAGTCAATTGCTTTGGGACAGCGCCCGCTGTCTTCGGTGCGGTGGCTGCGCAGCACTGTGCTCAGAGCAAGCCATCTCTTTTACCGGCTCCGCCGTACGTATCTCCGTTGACCGGTGCAGGGCCTGCGGGGTCTGTGCCCGCAGCTGTCCGGGACAGGCATTGAAATTGGAAGGCGAGCGGAGAACAGCAGACTCCATCGTAGAGGAATGCCTGCAGGATTTAGATTTTTACGAAGAAAGCAGCGGAGGCGTCACCCTGTCCGGCGGGGAGCCCTTGCTGCAGCCCGAATTTTCTGCAGCCTTGCTGAAAGCGCTGAAATCCAAAGGGATACATACTGCCATGGAAACAACAGGCTGTGTGCCGCCGCAAATTTTTCAAAGTGTGTCTCCTTACCTGGATCTGCTGTTGTTCGACATCAAGCATTGGGACGGAGACCGGCACAGAGAAGGAACCGGCCGCTCCAACCGCCTGCCGCTGGAAAACATGCAGTCTGCCATTCGTGCTGGCAAAAAAGTTCTTCCCCGTCTGCCCGTGATTCCCGGCTATAATGATTCCTTGAAAGACGCAGCCGGATTCTCAAGCCGTTTGAAGGAGGCCGGCGCACAGGAGGTTCAGCTCCTGCCCTTCCATCAGTTCGGGGAACGGAAATACGAGATGCTTGGACAAGCCTATTCCTATGCGGATACCGCCGCTCTGCAGGAGGAAGATCTGCAGGAATTTCGGCAGGCCTTTCTGAATGAGGGTATTCATGCTTTCTTTTAGCTGATGACAGGAGTCTCAATCCGGATGAAACTTCTGAAATAGAGAGGAGCGTATAGGGATTTCAATGAAAAATAGAGCCAACCAAATTTTAGAGCTGCTGACCGAAGCAAAAAAAATCGAAGTATCTTCCTTAGCGGAAAAGCTGGGGGTATCTCAGGTTACGGTACGAAAGGATTTGGATGCGTTGGAGCGCCAGGGAGTCGTTCTGAGGGAACACGGATTCGCCCTTCTTCGCAACACCAATGATATCAGCGGCCGGCTTGCCTATCACTATGAAGCCAAGCTGAAAATTGCCCGCCGTGCCGCTGAACTGATTGCGGACGGCGACACCCTGATGATCGAAAACGGCAGTTGCTGCGCTCTGTTGGCGGTCGAATTAGCCGCTCAAAAAAAAGAACTGACCATTATCACAAACAGCGCATTCATTGCCAACTACATTCGCGGAAAAGCAGACCTTCAAGTCGTCCTGCTGGGCGGTATCTACCAGCAGGATTCCCAGGTTTTAGTGGGGCCAATGATCCGCCAGGGAGCTGAAAACTTCTGTGTTGACACCTTCTTTATCGGCACAGACGGCTATTCTCCCCGCACCGGTTTTACCAATTGCGACCAGCTGCGGGCTCAAGCCGTCCGGGATATGGCTCTGCAGGCCGAGAGAGTAATTGTTCTGACAGAAAGCGAAAAGTTTTCACGACACGGCATCGTGCCTTTGAATTTAAAAAGTGGAATCCATACAGTTGTTACGGACAGGTATGTGCCAGACTCCGTTGCTGCCTCCCTGGAAGCAGAAGGAACCGTCGTCATCACAGTATAGCTTTCCGATGGACCCGATTCAGCAGAATTCGTATTGCTCTGAACGCAAGCCCAATTTTAACAGCCAAACATGAAATCAGGTTTTCATCCAGGCTGCTGTTCTCAACCTATAGTAAAAAAGCAAGGCATGAATTCCAAATTCAAGCCTTGCTTTCTGTTTTACAAAGAGTTCTGTCATTGCTCTTGGACAGAAACACACCACGCATACTGGTCTTAGTTTTGGATTCTTTCAAATTCTGGAAACTGCACCTGCTGGTCCCGAACCGTCAGGAAACTGAAGAGGGAGACCTGTCGGCCTCCGAGTTTTGAGGGTCAGACTGCTTGGCGGTCTGATTGCCGCAGGCAGTACAGTGATTTCCTCTCTCATTTCGCTTTCCTCCTCGCTTTAGGGGCGCTCAATTTCTTGAGCGCCTTGGTAAGATAGTGGGCGATAAAGACAAAAAGGCCCATCATGGCAAGGTAATCCAGATAAAACAGAAGCTTTGGTTCATCATAATCCAGGAACACAAATTCATTCTGCAGCAGCATGTAAGACGGAAGCTCGCGGAGCAGGAATACCGCCAATCCATAGGCGGCAATCACCAACCCAGCAAGAAAAAGCACAATGGCCCTACCTTTCGATGGCTTTACCAGCCCAAACCGTTTTTTTGCCATTCCCATCAACATGCTCCAGTGCAGCCCAAGATGAAGGCTCATCAAGGCAAACCCCCAATAAGCACCGAGAATATGCAGCCGCCTCGCCAGCATCATGCCGCCCTCAATTCTGAGGAAAGAGAACACATGGCGGCTCATCACAATACCGCTGTACATTTGCAGGAGCATGGTGATCAAAACAAGGGTGTCAATGCCGAGCATCAGGGCACGCATGGGCGTGTATTTGCCGTGCAGCAGATTTTTGTGCCAGCTTCCATTCAGGAGATGGTGAATGAGAAAGAGCACGAACATGCCCGCGCCCACCCATTCATGCGGCGCCTCCCCCCAGAATTGATAACCCATCAGAAAGAGCAGCGCCAAGGTCATGAGGACATCGAGGACGATTTTTAGAATCACTTTTGGCCTCATTGCTTTACCCGCTGATTTTCTTTCCCAACTCATAGGCCAGGCGGAGAAACTCTGTTGATTTTGTCATAGGCACCGTGCCGCAGCCAGTCCCCAAAATCATCCCTTGATTTTTAAAGTGCATATAGCGGCAAAGCGTCTCATAATAGGCGCTCACTGCGCTCATCGTCCAGTCGTTTGCATCCCACGCAGTCACAATAAGCGCTGTTTTTAGTTTTTTGGCAGACAGCTTCCCGGTGAAGCTGTAAAAGCGGTCAATCACTGCCTTCAACTGCGCGGATACGCCGAAATAGTAGAGCGGCGTGACAAACACCGCCATATCCGCTTGCAGCAGCAGCCCGCGCACTGTCTCCATATCATCCTTCTGACAGCAAGGGCCGGACATATCGCAGACCTCACAACCGAGACAAGGACGGATTATGGCATGGCCTGCATCAAATACCGTTACGGTATGCCCGGTTTCCTCCGCGCCGCGGATAAAGCTGTCCGCCAGCAGATTTGAGGAGCCGTGTTTATGAGGGCTGCTTTCTATCACTAAAATGTTCATTCGTTTCTCCTTATCTGAATACTGGACTCTCAGACCAATGATTTAGAATAGCAATAGTGTCTCGTCGTGGCCTCACGAGTTCTGTCATGGTTATGATAAATGCAACATTTTTGTTCTTCGCCTTTCAAAGCAAAAGACCGTTTAACCACTGCTGCAGTACCTCATTGGTAAGGACTCCGTTCAGCATTTTTCCAGGGGCAAATTTAACGGCGCAGGAGGCGCGAAGCCCATTTGCTGTTTCGCCAAGTCCGCTGCCGCCGGAGGTGGCAAAGGGGATAACCGTTTTGCCGGAAAAATCATAGCTCTCTAAAAAGGTGTTGATGATGGTGGGCGCCACATACCACCAAATGGGGAACCCCACAAAAACGGTGTCGTACTGCTCCATGTTTTCCACCTTGCCCGAAATGGCGGGGCGGGAAGTGGGGTCGTTCATTTCCAGGCTGCTGCGGCTTTTCTTGTTGCTCCAGTTGAGATCCGCTTGGGTGTACGGCTGCTCCGGCTTGATCTCATACAAATCGGCCTGTGCCGCCTCCGCCAATTTTTGCGCGGCCCTTGCCGTCACGCCGGTGCAGGAAAAGTACGCCACTAATATTTTTTTATCACTCATTGTGCTCCCCTCCGTCTACTTCTTCGCCATATACTTCTTTTGCCATTTTGAAGGCAGCCCAGGCGTTGGGCCAACCCGCATAGAAGGCCGCGTGCGTTAAAATCTCCGCCATTTCTTCGGCGGTGACACCGTGCTTTTTCGCGTTGCCGATGTGATATTGCAGAGAACTGTCTAAAATCCCCTTCGCCATCAGCGCAGTCACGGTCACAATGGAGCGGTCACGGGCTGATAGCTGCTTCTCTCTTGCCCATACCCCGCCAAACAGCACATCGTCGTTCAGCTCCGCAAATTTCGGAGCAAAGGTTCCAAGGGCATCACGCCCTGCGGTTTGTCTTTCCATATGTCTATTCAACCTTTCTATTCTATTTTTTGCAGGAGATTTATTTCATTGAATACAAAATCTAATTCATGGATGCTATTTATAACTGAATCATGCTAAAGTGTTTCCTTCCTCTTAGCTGCACGCCGTGAAAGAGAGAAGCATCAGCAGAGAGAAGAAGTGCCGCGCTTTTTTTCCTCACGACCTCTCCTTATTCGGCAAACCCGATGTCGGCAAGCCAATCCGCCACGGCGCCGCCGGGGGTTTGGGATGCGCTGCTGGAAAGAGAAAGGCCGTCGGTAATCGTTGCTCCCGGCTCCGCGCTCGCGATTGCGCTGAGAGCGTCCGAAAATCCGCTGCCGCCGCTGGAAACAAAAGGTGCGATGGTTTTTCCGGAGAGGTCATAGTCATCCAGGAAGCTGTAAAGGATCATGGGCATATCGCCCCACCAGTTGGGGAACCCGAGATAAATCACATCGTAGCTGTCAAAGTTTTCGATGCTGCCCACAATCTCCGGGCGGGCGTCGGCGCGCTGCTCTGCCTGCGCTTCATCGAGTACGGTATTGTAATCGGTGGAATAAGCCGTCGCCGGTTCCAGTTGAAAGGTATCCGCGCCGGTCTGAGATGCGATTTCACCCGCAATGGTTTCAGTGTTGCCGGACCAGGAGAAATAAATCACCAGCGCGTTTGCTCCAGGCTCTGGTTCCGGCATGCTTTCCGGTGTAGTGTCCGGCGTGCCCTCCGAGGTGCTGAATGCTGTAGAAAATTCCTCCGAAGGCTGCGACGACTGCTCTCTTGTCTGCGACCCGGTGGATTTTTCGCTGGATGTGGAATTCATACTGCCGCAAGCTGCCAGTGTGACGAGCAGCGCGCAGCTCAGAATCATTGCAAAAAACTTTTTCATAAGTAACTCCTTCCTATTTCACTAACATGGTTTCCTTGGGGATACGCTCCATAGACTGTTCCCATTCTTCTATGGGAATGTCCTGAATGGAAACCGACACAAATTTTTCTTCCAGCTTCAGCTCCGTACAGATGAACCGCTGCACCTTCATCGCCAAAGCTTTTTTTGTCTCATCGTCCCGGCCTGGGAACATGGTAATCGCAATGTGCGGCATATGTTTTTCCTCCCTGTCAATCGGTTTCTTGGAACGCTTTGCCAAGGCTCATACAATACCAGGTCATGTGGAGAAATGCCGGCATGAGGTAAAGCGCGTCGATCCTTTCTTAATCTTTTTTTATCGCTATGACTTTTCTTTCTTTTTCATCTTGAACCGAAGATAGTCCAGGCGGCCCAGCTGCCTTTCCCGAAAATGGATCTCGTCCAGCGTATTGCTGCGCTTGCCGCTCAGCATCCGCAGCCTCTCTTGTTCGGAAGAGTCTCCCTCCAGCATTAACCTCATATAGGTTTCAATATCATTGTTGCTGAAACCTATGTCGTGCAGCGTCATGATCATGCTGAGGCGCTCAATGTCCCTGTCGTCATATTGCCATGCGCCCATGACCTTTTTGACTTCACCGCAGAGTCCCCAGCTTTCATATTCGTCCAGTAGCTCTACAGGAATGTTGTAAAACTCACTCGCTTCCGTCTTTGTCATTTTGTGTTTTGCTCCTCTCCAAGCGGAATAAAAAAACTAAAGGCGCTCCCTCCCGGGTACGCCTTTAGTATAAAACCCATCTATTGATATGTCTAATACTTATATTGTATTTATAGAAATGTCTCTAACGCATTTCTGCGAATATTCAAGAAACGCGGCTGTGGTTGGGGACGTCATTTGATCCTTCTTCCATACCAAAACGGATCCGCTCTCCACAGGTGGGGAAAACGGAAGAAAGCAGGTATCGTCATAGCTACAATCCAGCTTGATGCAGACGGCTGCGCCGATTTTGTTGCGCACCATAATTGCCGCGTTGTAAAGCAGGTTATAACGGCACACGATATGCAGATCATCAAAATTGACTCCAAACCAGTTGGCGATGAACCCCTGAACCAAATCACGGTCGGAGATCATCAGGGGAACATGTAACAGGTCGGACGGGCTGACAGATTGTTTCCCGGCAAATTCAGAGTCCTTGTGAACCAGCACACCCCAAATTTCCTTCTGTGGCACATGTAGGAAAGCATATTTTGTCATATCTACAGGCTCGGGCACAAGCCCCATATCCAGAAGTCCATTTTCGATACGTTCCTTGATACTGTCCGCATTGCCGCTGAAAATACTCATTTGAACAAGGGGGTGCGTTGCTTGGAAACGGGCCAAAAGTTTTGCAAGGAAGTCGACGCTTTGCAGCTCGCCGCAGCCAATCGAGATTTCGCCCGTCAGCTCTGCCTCCTTCTGCATCAAATCCCGCTTCGTTTTTTCCGCCAGACTAATCAGCTCCTGTGCCCGCCGTCTTAAAAGCATCCCTTCCTCAGTAAGGGTGATGCTATGGTTGCTCCGCTGAAACAGTTTGACACCCAATTCCTCCTCCAACTGCATGAGCTGGCGGGATAAAGTAGGCTGGGTCACATGTAATAGCTGGGCCGCTTTTGTAATGTTTTCCTCCCGAGCTACCATCAAAAAATAATTCAACACTCGCAATTCCATAGGCTCACCCCTTCATCCATAGTATAACACAACGATTACATGTCTTCCCCATATCTCACATCTAAAAATGCAGAATATCTATATCTGCCACCAGATGAACAGAAGAAAAAAGACTCAGAGTGCTTCTTCTCCAATAGACCAGGTAGACGAAAATCCTCAGCCCTTGCAGCGCCTTCGATTCGATAAAACTTTGTCACGCCGACAACGGAGGAATTCTCCTTTGTCAACAGACTGTGCAAAGTGAGTTTGGTTTCGGAACTGTCTGATTTTATATATTTAAGAGGGACTGAGCCACCTACTTATTCTCTCTGTGGATGCAGTCCGAAAGGGTTTTGCAGAGCTGATCGATATCCAGTGGCTTGCTGACATGAGCGTTCATGCCGGAGGCCAGCGCCAGAGAGATATCATCGCTGAACGCGTTGGCCGTCGTCGCAATGATAGGGATCGTGAGAGCCAGCGGATGGTTGGACGCACGGATACGTCTGGTGGCTTCATGACCGTCCATGACCGGCATCTGTACATCCATCAGGATGGCATCATAATCGCCGGGCTTCGAAGCGAGGAAAGAATCCAGCGCCTGCTGGCCGTCCTCCACACATTCGACTGCAGCCCCGCTCATACGCAGCAGTGTCGCCGCGATCTCCGAGTTAAGTGCGTTGTCTTCCGCCATCAGCAGGCGGAGACCCTCCAGCGGCTTGCTGACGGGCTTTTCCTCTCCCGCGCCAATCGGCTGCCCTTTGTGCTCCAACGCCGCCTTAATGGTGGCATAGACAGAGGAACGGTAGAGAGGTTTGGGAAGGAAGCCGTTGACGCCCGCGGCCCGAGCCTCTTCCTCTACTTCAGAGATATCATAAGCGGAAATCATCACGATGGGAACATCGTTTCCCACCTCCCGGCGGATGCGGCGGGTCACTTCCACTCCGTCCATATCCGGCATTTTCCAGTCGATCAGGCACAGGTCGATATCCCGGCCCTCGCGGTGCGTCTCCTTCACCCGTTCCACACCCTCAGCGCCGGACAGGCGCCACTCCGCCTCGATCTTGATCTTTTCCAGAAGAACGGCGGTCTGCTCACAAACCTGCTGTTCATCATCAATAATCAACGCCCGCAAGCCTTGCTGTGCAAAATCAAGTTCTGGCACGCTGTTTTCTTTCCCTTTCTGGAACGGCAGATCTACAATAAAGGTGCTTCCCACGCCGGGCTCGCTCTCCACCTGGATCTGCCCTCCCATCAAGGCAATCAGATTTTTCGTGATCGACATTCCTAGCCCTGTGCCGCCAAAGCGTTTTGAGATGGAGGCGTCGGCCTGCTCAAACGGCTGGAAGATGCGTTCCTCAGCTTCTTTGGTCATGCCAATACCAGTATCTGCTAGAACAAAGCGCAGGACATCGGTGGTGTTCCCGATCTTGTGGCGGGAAACATCCAGACGAATACTTCCGCCCGGGGCAGTGAACTTCACTGCATTGGAGCTGAGGTTCAATAGGATTTGATTGAGCCGCAGAGAATCACCAATAAAAATGGTATCCTGCCCAAAGCCCTCCATGGTTTCCGTGAATTCGATCCCTTTTCCCTTTGCCTGGGCGTAAACAGTGGATACATACCCGTTGACGATCTCAAAAATATCAAAGGGCTCATTTTGCAGCACCATTTTACTGCTCTCTATCTTGGACATATCCAGTACATCGTTGATGAGCATCAGCAGGTGCTTAGAGGAGAAGGTGATCTTCGCCAGGCAGTCCTCCAATCGGCCAGGATCCCTGACTGAGGCCGCCGCGATCGTGGTCATACCGATAATGGCATTGAGCGGGGTACGAATCTCATGGCTCATGCGGGAGAGGAAGTCGCTCTTGGCCATATTGGCGCGCTCTGCAGTCAGCATGGCGTCTTGAAGGATTTGACGGGACCGGACCTCATCGGTGCGGTCGGAAAACACGGTAATGAGCTGCGGAGTGTTGGTATCCTCCACCCGATAAACCCTAATCAGCATCCAACACTTCTCTTTATTGGGCTTGGTATATTCCACAAGCTTTTCAAACGGGGAAGAAAATTGTGGATCACTGACCCCTTCCCGGAATTCCTGTGCGTCCTTCTCGCTCAGACATTGGTAGAGGCTATCCAGATCAGCCATCTGATTTCCCAAGATCCGCTCCACATTGAGCCCGCGGTAGCCAATAGCCCCGGTGTTGGCGTCCCAGATGATGAATGCGTCGTCGATGCTCAGTGAGAGGTTGTCAAACAGCTTACTGCGATACACCAGCTCTTTCCGCTGACGGTGAAGAACATACTGGGAAACCAGCAGTACTGCCACCATCAGTCCCATCAGCATAACGGAAACAATGAGGTTGGATTGCCGCACTGCATTCGCAGTTTCTCCATAGCCCACCTTTTTCTTCTGGGCGATAGAAATAATTTGTTCCGTCTGGCCAAGCGCTCTGTCATAGAGCGGCTGCAGATGCTCCTTGGCGTAAGCCTCAATATCCTCCCCCGTGGTGTCAGGCCGGGCGCAATACTCCAGATACGCTTCCCGTTCCGTCTGCAGCAGGGCCAGCGTGTCTTTCAGTCCCTGCACATCCGCCGCATCACCCAAATACAACTCCTCAATCCGGGCCACCGGCGTCTCTAACTGACGATCCAGTTCCTCCAAATTATTCCTGGCATACTCCACATCATCAAGGCTGAAGTAACGCTCCAGCCGTCCGGTGCGCAGGCTCATTTCAGAGACATAAAGCTTCACATCCCCGGCGGAGATCACTACCTCGAAGGGATGATCCGAGATAATCTCTGTCTGATCCGCCAACTTAGCGGAGTTACTGATCGTCATAATCAAATAACAAATCATCAGCAGGACAAGGACCACTGTACTGACGAAGCTTATCCACTGGCTCCGCCTTAGAGAATTCTCGGTGTTTTTTACAGTTTTTCGCATCTAATTTAACTCCTCGCTTTTCGGCCGCACATGGACTTTTTCCGGATATCTGCCGTCCGACAAATTTTATTTTTCACGGATGTAAAACCTTGCCGAGTGTCGCCTGCAGCACAGCCACATCAATGGGCTTTGCCACATGGGCGTTCATACCCGCAGCAATGGCGGTCTGAATATCCTCTGCAAAAGCATTGGCTGTCAGGGCAATGATCGGGACCGCTTTCGCATCTGGCCGCTTCAGGGCACGGATAGCACGGGCGGCCTCATATCCGTTCATATTCGGCATCTGAATATCCATCAGGATGGCATCGTAGGTTTCCAGCGGCGCCTTCTCAAACGCCAGCACAGCCTGTACGCCGTCCGGGCTCACATCCATCTGAGCGCCAAGATCCTGTAAAATTTCGCACAGGATCTCCGCGTTGAGCGCGTTGTCCTCCGCCACTAAGAAGCGGCGGCCGGGAAACATATGCGGATTCACTTCAAAGGTAAGGCTGGAGGCGTTTCTCTGAGAAGCCACTTCTTCTGCTACAGTCTCAAATTCCAGCTCCACCCGGAAGGTAGACCCTTTTCCCAGCTGGCTTTCCACCGTGATCTCTCCCTGCATCAGCTCCACCAATCCATGGACGATGCTCAGCCCCAAGCCGGTCCCCTCGATCTGCGCCGTACCTTCATCTCGGGTAAAAGGCTCAAAGATAACCTTGAGAAACTTTTCTGATATTCCAACCCCGGTGTCGCTGACTGTGAAACGGTAACGGACCCAGCCATCGCCTCGGGCAGGCGAAAGCTCCTCTGTCAGAAGAGTCACATATCCGCCCGCTGGGGTAAACTTGATCGCATTGCTCAACAGGTTGATCAAGATTTGATTGATCCGCAGGGAATCCCCATAAAAAGCAGGGTGGGAAACAGTCCCTGTTTGGACGGTAAATGTAATGCCGGCCTCTTTCACCTGGGCCGCCATCATCTCAGACAGATGCCCCGTCAATTCAGAGACCGACAGCTGTACCGGATTCAAGGAAACCTGTTCCCGTTCGATGCGGCTCATATCGAGTACATCATTGATGAGGCTGAGCAAATGCTTTGAGGAGATCGAAATTTTCTGAAGGCAGTCCTCCATCCAGACCCGGTCATCCAAATGGGCCGGAGCCAGCGCCGACATCCCCATGATGGCGTTCATCGGGGTGCGGATATCGTGGCTCATCGTGGACAGGAAATCGCTCTTAGCCCGGCTTGCCTCCTCAGCAGAGGCGAGCGCCTTCTCCAGCGAGAGTTTTGCTTGCCGCTCCGCAGCCAATGTTTCGGTCACATCCGCCCGTACCAAGCAAATCGTCTCATGGCTTTGGTCCCCCCAGAGTACATTGATCTGCTTATACCGCAAGCCTTCCTCCTGGAAGGGGAGGATAAATTCATAGCCGAAAGGGCTTTCACCGAGCCTTTGGAGCATAGTCTCCAAGCCGAATTGCTGGTAAGCATCCTCCCGACTTTCTGCTATGCAGGCTTTCGCAAAGTTCTCCTGCATTGTCTTGTAATCTTCACAGCTAAAGGGAGGCAGGTTTTCCAGTACCATTCGCCTGGTATACAAGATAAAGCCATTGTCTCTGACATTGATGATCCCGGTTAGTTCAAAGGTATAGGCCAGGACATTTAAAAGGTTTTGCTGTTCCCGAACTGAATTCGTAATATCGGTGCATACCAGAGAGACCCGACCCAGGCGCAGGTCAATGGCCGATACCGTCATGTTTTTTGTCCGGATACCGCCGTTTTCATCTTCTATGGAGTAAGCAAAAGTATACGTGTCGTTTTCCATCAGATTTTGCTCAATTTTTTCCAATGCCAAGGATTTTAGGAAAAGTTCCCGATCCCTAGGCACCACCACTGATCCCGCCATGAACGCTACCCGCTCGCTGTGGCTCCCTTTGGGTGCTGGGATCCGGCTGACATGTTTGTTACTCGTCAAAAGGGTGTAGAAATCCTTCCTGAGATCCAAATCCGCCACATAGTCGTGGCCGGTGACAGACAACCTGCGGTAGATCTGCTCGGAAACGACCTGGTCTGTCACGTCCATCACTGACAAAATTCCGGTGATATCTCCGGTATCCGGCGTCTCCACCATGTTCATCTGAAATTTCGCATAACAGCCTTTGGGCTCCCGGGGCAGCCGGACAAAACAGGTCTGGATCTGCTCCCGTTCTCCCCGTGTGAACGCCTCAAGCGACGGTGCATTCAGATAAGTATCCAGAAAAGCCTGCCTTTCTTCTTCCTCCACGATCAGCCCGGCAACCCCAGCAAAAAACGCTTCTCTGACCCGGCCAAAGGTATTCAAAAGGTCGGAGCCGGTAAAGTCCTGGATATCCAGGATCCGGTTCTGCGTAATATTACAGTGGCCCAGGACCAGGGTATCCGGCCCCGGCATGCGGTAGTGCTGCAGGATCAGCTCTTCGTACTGCCGGCTCATCTGCTCTTTTTCGGCCATCAACTGATCAATGTCTGTATACATACAGTAGAGCCGCTGGATCCCATCCGAACCTATTAGAAGGGAAATATGAGTTCTCACCCACATGTAGCTCCCGTCGCTTCGTCTGAAGCGGATTGAAAGTTCGCAGTGTTCTTCTCCGCTGCTGCGAAGCTCTTCCAGCTCTTTGCGAATGGACTCCACGTCCTCCGGATGGACGCCTGCAAAGGAATCCTCCCGGTACAGCTCCTCTGTTTCCTTGACCGTCATACCGACCAGTGCGGCAAAACCCTCTGAGATATATTCCGGCGTGATGCCGCCGTCCGGCATATAGCGCAGCACCGATATACCGCCCGGCAGATTTTTTACCAGCGTCTGAAAATACATTTCCAGACGCTCCTTCTCCCGGCGGGCTTGCGCCTCTTCAGTCACATCCCGCAGATAAATGATGTATGCTGGGATGCCGTTCCAGACACTTTCCTTGGCACGGGCCGTGTACACAAATCCCGTCTTTTCCACTGCGATTTCGTGTTCCTGCCCATCTGGCCCATAGATATTCAGCGGACAAAATATGCAGGGAGAATCTAACCCATGAATGACTGCATAGCAGGTTTCACCCACACACATTTCACCATGCACATTAAGCTGTTTTGATTCGTTGACATACAGCAGCTCATGGCTGTTTTTATCAATGACATAGATCCCGTCCGCATGCTCATTCGTCAGCAGATCCCGATCCGAGATTATATTGGTCAGAACTGCATAAAACCGGGGTGAGCCAGATAGAGGCCCCAGCCGCCGGCCATTGAGATGGATCCAGACCAAATTGCCGTTTTTGTGGCGCGTTCGATAGGAGATATCCAGGACCTCGCCGCTCTCCACAGCAGCTAGCGCCGCTGCCCGTACCCGTGGCCGATCCTGCTCATAGACATATTCCAGTGCATCGCTGGGCAGTGACTTCTCATACTCCTCCCGAGTATATCCTGAGAGTTCCGCCGTGCCATCGGTGAAGAAAGCGGGGATAAACCGCCCATCCTCCACCCGGTAGCTGACAATGCCCCCTGGAATGGAATTGATCAAATGATCCATCTCCCGCTGGGTTTCTTCCAAAGCAGAAATATTATGAAAGACACACAAAAGCAGAGGGAACCCATCTTCCTCCCCGATCTGCCGCGCCTGAATATGGACCCATACTACATGCCCGTCCCGATGCTGTTTTCGAAACTTGAAATCTGCTATTGAATGGTTCCGGATCGCTTCCTGAAGCTTTTCCACTACCATAGGACTGTCCTCCGGGTAGGTCAACTTGGCCGCGTCTCCTTTGATGAGCTCGTGATACTCCTCCACGGTATAGCCGGACAGCTCCGGCACACGGTCTGAAAAATACACCGTCTCAAAGATATCCGAAACCTTATAGATTGCAACACCTCCGGGGATGGCGTTGATGATGTCCTCCATCTTCTCGTTGGCGATAGTCAGTTCTTTTTTCAGCTCTTCCTGTTCGCTGACATCCCTGTAGACCCCATAGAAAAGCTTCCAGCCATCCTCGTCGATTTGAAGCGTTCCATCCAGGCGGATCCAGTGATATTCCTGCCTTTTGTCATTCCACAGACGGTAGGTATCCTCCATCGCCCCGCCACTTTGGAGTAGACATTCAATTTTTTGCTTTAAATTTTCCAGATCTTCCGGGTGGATATTGAGATACTGCGTCTCATGATCGAGACGCTGGAGATTTTCCTCAGAAAACCCCATGATGTCATAAAAGGCGCGGTTTCGAAAAAGGGGAAAAAGGCGTTCTCCCTCGATCCGGTAAATGCAAAGACCGCAGGAGATGCTGTCAAATGACTTTGCTATCTCCTGTTCTGATTTTTTTTGCTGTCCCGGAGAATGTTTCTCTTCCGTCATGATTCCCCACCTTTCTTCAACTGCTTACGAAACAGTTCTGCCCTGTAAAACTCTGCCTGGATTGCCTTACAGAGCACCGGATAGTCCTTGCGTGGCTCTTCCGTCCGCAGCCGTTCCACGATCACACAGACCGCCTCATAGAAGGGTGTCAGTCCCATATTCCCAGCTACTCCTTTAAGCGTATGAGCAGCTGCGAAAGCATCTTTTAGGTCTCCGGCATCCAGCGCATTCTCCAGCTGCTGAAAACTTTCATCCTGAAAAAACATATCTAAAAAGCGCAGATACATGCCCTCATTTCCAAAAAAGCGCCCCATAGCAGTCGAGTTATCCCCACCGTAGGCATTGAATATCGTTTGAAACCCGCTCATTTATGCCCCTCTTTCCCAATACCATAGGAATCCGTCACCGCCCGCCCATACCTGATTTTTTCAGATGAAGCTCAAACTCTTTGACCGGCATCGGTTTGGCAAAATAGTACCCCTGCACACATTCGCAGCCGATCTCCTGCAGGCGTTCCAACTGCTCCGCCGTTTCAACGCCCTCCGCCACCACGCCCAGTTTCATCAAGTGCGTGAGGTTGACAATGAAGCGCATAATCTCCTGATTGACCTGTGTCACCGGCTCGCTCTGGACGAATCTCATATCCAGCTTCAAAATATCCACCGGCATTTCATGGAGCATATGTAAAGAGGAGTAGCCACTGCCAAAATCGTCCATTTCTATCATGAACCCCAACTCCCGCAGCCGGTTTACCGTATTGATGATTTGCCGCGGGTTCTCTGTATAGGCGCTCTCGGTGATCTCCAGATGGAGGCAGGCAGGCGGTAGATGATATTTGTGAATCAGCTTCATCAAGATATCCGGCAGATCTACATTATAGATGTCTGCCCGGGAGACATTCACCGAAATGGGCACAGGGCACAGCCCCTGTTCCTCCCAATCCCGCAGTACAGCGCAGGCTTTGTCCCAAACATACTCATCCAGCCGGGTGATGAATCCATTTTGTTCAAACAACGGGATGAATACCGCGGGGGATTGCCGGCCCCATTTCGGATGATTCCAGCGGACCAATGCCTCAGCGCCGACCATCTGGCTGTCTTTGATCCTGTATTTGGGCTGCAGGTAGATTTCAAACTGTTCTCCCTGTAAAGCCTGTTCCATGCTGTCGACGATCTCTTGCTCCTGTAAAAGCCTGCTCCGGAGCGCCTCATCATAATAGGCAAAATATTTATTGTACTGTCCCTTGATATTGCGGGCAGCCAACAGAGCGCGGTCGCACATCTGCTCTACCGGAATATTCCGGTCCTCTATCCGGTAGATCCCCCATTTCATCACAATACTCTGTGTCTGGGAAATGGAGTTGATCCACGCGCCGGCTTTCTGAAACATGCTTTCCTCATATTCCCAACGGTGCTCGATCATACAGGCGAACTGGTCTGCATGAAAGTGGCTGCAAATTCCTCTTCCGCGGGTGTTTTCGGTATAGCACTGCGCGATTGCCTTCAAGACCCGGTCACCTGCGGGAATGCCAAACACATCATTTATCAATTTGAAATTGACGATATCCGAGCAAATAATATCGTATTCTTTCTCAGGATTCTGGCGCAGCTGTTCTTCCACCTGCCGGCAAAAAAAACCTTTGCTAGAAAGTCCAGTCAACCGATCAAATTGAAATTCATTGACCAAAGCGGCAGTTTCCCGCAGGTGGATGATGCTCGCCACCCGGTGCAGGATGATCTGAGGCTTATATGGCTTGGCTACAAAATCAGCGGCTCCACAGGACAAGGCTGCCACCTCTTCTGACTCTCCATCATTCTGTGTGGTGACAATGACCGGAATGGAGTCAAATTTTGGATCCTCCTTTATCGCCGCCAGAAATTCATACCCATCCATTACGGGCATAACGATATCCAGCAGGATCAGGGAAAAATCTCCCGCATACTGCCGCAGGCGTTCCAAGGCTTCACGGCCGTTTTCCGCCTCCACAACGTCGTACTCCGGTTTCAGGATCTCACACAAAAGACTGCGATTGAGATCATTGTCTTCTACCACCAGGATTTTTCTTTTTGCCATCACTGCCATGACATCCACCTCTTTGTTCTGGCCGACTGATTGGAAAGCCTTCCGCATTCGGCGGCTTTTGAATCTATCGGTCCTAAGGCCAAAAGCAAGTCGAAAGCGCGCTAAGTGTCCATATGCATATATATTCAAGTATATCAAACCAGGGCGAAAATAGCAACCATTTGACGGGCGGTTGAAAAAATTGTAGAAACGAGGATTTAAAAATGATATACTAAATTTATCATATGTTGTATTGCACCTTTAAATGGAGGAACCGATTTGGGAAACAGTACGGAATTGCGTCAGGTCGTCTACAGCGTCCTGCTGACTCAAATACAATTCGGCGTCTATCGTTACGGGGAAAAGCTGCCCAACATAGAGGAGACCAGTGAACGGTTTCATGTGTCAATCGATACGGCTCGTGCGGCTTATCTGGCACTGAAAGAAAAGGGTTATATCACCCTGTCTAAAAATGTAGGCGCCACAGTAAAAGTAGAATACAGCGCTCTGGAAACGGAAGAGTTTATCCAGGCCTTTTTTGCTGCGCGCAAGCATGCAGTGCTGGACCTTGGAAACGCCCTGTCACCTCTGTTTGGCAATGCCCAGTGGATCGGGCTGAAACACGCTTCTGCCCAGACCATGCGGGCGATGGAACAGCTCCTTCATGAAAAGAACATATCGGCGGCTCCTTACGCCATGTTGGAACACCTCAACCAAAAATACAGTTCCTTCGGAAACACTCTGCTCATGCGCCTTGTCTGGCAGATCTTCATGTTTTTACAGGATCCTCTTTTCAGCGTTGGGGAAAACCTGCAGTATTTCGATGGGGCTTCCGATTATCTGCCAGAGGTCTTATCGCTTTGCCAAAATAGGGATTGGGCCAGGCTGCGCGCCGTGATGGATCGTTCCCTTGGGCGGCTGACCCTGGCTCTTACTCGGTTTTACGAAGCCAGGATCACCACACCTTCACTAGGAAAGGAAGTTTCCTTTACCTGGAGCTCCTATAAGAAGAGCCAGCAGCTTTGCTATTCCCTGGCAATGGAACTGCTCATCGCCATCAGCCGGGGGGTCTACCCTGTCGGAAGCCTGCTCCCCTCGCAAAAGGAACTTGCAAAGCAGAAAGGTGTTTCCCTGAGCACGGTTCGCAGGGCGCTTGAGCTTCTCAGCAGTGTTGGGGCGATCAAGTCCGCTCAGTATGTGGGCACACAGGTTCTGCCGTTTGACAAAGCCACCGAAAACAGCGATTTTACCAAGCCCGTTCTCCAGCGCCGGCTTTTGGACATGGTGGAAGGGCTGCAGATATTCGTCTTATCCTGCAGGGAGGTATCCCTATTGACGTTTTCTTCCCTTGACGCAGACTTAGCCGATAAGTTGTGCGAAAAACTCAAAAAGCAAAAACAATTCCGGCGCGGTGAGAACCTATCTTATTTTGTGCTGGATCTGATCGCAAAACACGCTCCCTACCAGGCGATACAGATCGTGTACTCTGAACTGCTGCGGCAGAACTTTTGGGGCTATGCACTCCGTGGTATGAAAGGAAGTCAGGAGGCTATCAACGCTGTTTATGATCCTTATTTCGACGCGCTGATCGATGCTTTGGAAAAAGCAGACTTCCCCCGGTTCTCTGCCAAGCTGGAAGAGCTTATGCGCTATGAATTATGCAGTAATTTGGATCTTTTATTCCAACTTGGAATCCCGGGAGCCGAAGGCATTCTGATTCCTGATGAAATATAGATCGAGCAGTAATAGCCTTGAGGAAAACTCAAAAATGTCAACTTTGAGAGGAGTACAGAAATTTGGATCTTAAAAGCAAGGCGCAAAAAGTGAAGACCGACCTGCCGGCTATTTTTTTGTCGCTGAAAGACCATGAAACCCCATTCATTGCAAAATTCTTTGCAGCGGTAACCGTTGTCTATGCACTTTCGCCTATCGACTTGATACCTGATTTCATTCCTCTGTTGGGATATTTGGATGACCTTGTTTTGCTGCCTGTTTTTGCCGCTATAACAATACATTTTATCCCAAAAACCATCTGGGAAAAGAACCTTGCACTTGCTGCTGACTTATGGAAAGGCGGTAAGCCTAAAAAATGGTTTTATGCAGTCCCTATTATTCTGTTCTGGGTTATTATCGTTTGGTTCATTGTTAAGGCAATTTTGTTTTAGCGGGCCGATTTATTTCCGTCTTATTGGAACAAAGAATGCCCGCCAGTCTTCCATTTACCGAAATGTTTCGTCAGTCTTTTGAAGAATCAAGCGCTGAAAAAGGATGACCGTTAGAAGATATTATTCTTCAAAAGCTGGGAGATGTTTTTCATCACCCAGCTTTTGCTGTTCTGTATTTAATCTGAAAACCGCCTCAGCCAATCTCAGTTGATACAAGGAACCGCGAGCCCTCTGCAAAGGATTGGTATCTTTGTTCCGCTTGTACGCCTATCATGATCCGGATCTGATGAAACAGTTCCTACAGGCGCCGGAAACCAGCATCCAGCAGAAAAGCGCCGAGGCGGGACGCATGATTACAGCTGAGAGGTGCGATTCACCGACTGTGCGGAATGGAGGGAACGCCGTCTGATTTTCTTCTGCATATTAGAGAAAAAGTTCAAGATCACCGCAATAATACCGGCAATCACCAGCAACAGGATGTCAAGCATCGTGACAGCTCTTTATCCGCTTTATTTTGAACTTCCCTCCTTACACAGCAGCCGTTTGTATTCCGTGATATCGGCGCAGTTAATGAGATAGGCATCGCTATCCCCCCATTTCATGGTGGAATAATGCACGCGGGTCCAGACATCGTACTGTGGATTATAGACCTCTGTCGCTCCGGTAAGCGGACAATCCTCGCAGGGGAGGTCTCGCTTAAAAAACGCCTTATGGCAGGTCATGCCCGCCTGTGCAGATGGGTCTAGCCGAAGTGTTTTATGATTCAGATACAACAGTTCATAGGTATCTTTCCGGATGGCGTAAATATAAGAGTCCTGCATATCCAAGATGGCATTGAGCTGCACCATGACCTGCTCGTTTCGGTCCGCTTCGCGCTTTTTGAGAAGAAAAGTCGTCAGCATCTGGGCAATGAGGGAAAGCATGCCAATTTCCTCTTTGTTCCACATACGCAGGCCGGAGCATTCGTCAAATCCAATAAAGCCCCGGAATTTTTGGCCGTCACACAGCGCACACTGGAGTGTCGAACAGATCCCCTGGCTCTCAAAAAGCGCAGTCTGATCCGGAGCGAGTGCGTGGATATCCCGGCAGTAAAAAACAGCATTGTCCCGGAACAGTTCCTGATAATCCTTTACATTATCCCATGAATAATGCTGGAAAAGCTCCTTTTGCGGCGTGATCCCTTCATTGCACCATTCATAAGTATTGACCGTATAGGTTCCGTCGACGCTGTCCTCAAACACATAGGCCCGGCTCACATCGAATCGCCTGCCAACAATCTCCAATATCGCATCGATGGCGGCATCTATATCACTGGTATCATAGAGGATCTGAAACACATAATTGACCAAATCGCCGGACTTGCCGCTTGCGGTTTGATCGGAATCGATGGCAGCCCCGAGGGAGGAGTAGCCAATCCGCTCCATCGCCGCCATCTTTCTGGGATCATACCGGACATATTGATTTTTCCCCTGGCTTTTGGCCTGGTAAAGCGCCAGATCCGAACAATGGTATAGGGTCTGATAGTCGTTTCCGTCCCATGGATAGATGGCAAGTCCGACGCTGCAGGTCACCTCAAAGGAGTACTTCTCCCCACGAAACAGCTTTTCAAACATATCCAGCAGCTTCCGTGCTTTTTCCTCTGCAATCTGGGAGGATGGGAGATCCTTTAAAAACATCGCAAACTCATCCCCGCCGATCCTGCCGATCACATCGGACTTCCTTGTCAGTTTCTTCATTCCGGCCGCCAGTTCCGCCAGCACCGCATCCCCGAACAGATGCCCCTGTCTGTCGTTCACCTGCTTGAAATTATCCACATCGATGATGAACATGGCGCAGATCGTCTCCGGGTTCCCTTGCAGGTACTGCTGGGCCCTGCGTTCCATTTCAGCATGGTTATAAAGTCCGGTGAGAGCGTCCAGTTCCGCACGGCGGCGCAGGTCTTCCATCGTCCGTTTTTCCTCATCGATATCTGAGATGGTACCTACGGCACGCAGCGGCTTGTTCTCCGCGTCATACTGGGTGGTGGCACGCAGCCGGCACCAGATATACTGTTCTTTGGCGGTGCTGATCCGGATATCGATGACCGAATTCGGCGCGCCCTTTTTGACTTCGTCCATCAGCACAGCCATGGGTTCCATATCATCAGGATGGAAATGGCGCAGGAGTTCTTCCTTTTTCAATCTGGCGTCATAGTGGGGCGCATAGCCGAACTTTCCCAGCCAGTTTGGAGAAACGGTGATCTCGTCCGCCACAAGATCCCACTCAAAGATGACATCCGAAGATTGGTTCATGATAATCTCCAAGTGTTCCAGCGACAAACGCAGCTTTTCCTGTGTGTCCCGCACCTCTGTGAGGTCCAGAAAAATACAGAAAAACCGCTGCTCCCGCTCGTCGCCAAAAAGTTGGGCGCTGCTGGCGGTCCACTTATACCTTCCGCCTTTGCAGACCACCCGGTAACTCAGGGAAAGCCGGTCTCCCTTGTTCAGTTGGCGTTCTACTTCGATGAGAAAAATCTGCCGGTCTGACGGATGAATCATCTCAATAAAGCGGTTTTGAAACTGTTCAGCCAGTTCTTCTTTTGTAAAGCCGAACATATCAAAAAAACCGTCGTTGACCTCAACAATAGTGTATCCCGCATCGTTTCTGCATTGCATGACCCCGCCGGGGATTAGATTTAGGAGGGCTTCCCCATCGGGGCTAAGCCCTTTCAGCAGTCTTTCCATTTTTCTCTCCTCACGATCCCAGAATCTGGCGTCCATTTGAGAGCGGCGTACAGACCTGATCTACAATAAAGGGATTATCTGATCCACTTTTGCAAAGTTTCCAACAGCTGATCGACCTCGATGGGCTTTGCCACATGGTCGTTCATGCCAGCGCTGTGCGCCTTTCCAATATCCGAAGCAAAGGCGTTGGCTGTGAGCGCGAGTATGGGGACAGTCTTAGCATCCTCATGGTCCAGTGCCCGGAGCGCCTCAGCCGCCTGATAGCCGTCCATCACCGGCATCTGAATGTCCATTAAAATACAATCGTATGTACCGGAAGGCAAAACCTTAAATTTTTCCACCGCCAATCGGCCGTTTTCCGCTGTGTCAACGATAAAGCCATGCATGGTCAGGAGCTCAGCTGCGATCTCACGGTTGAGTTGATTGTCTTCTACCAACAGTACCCGTTTCCCTTCCAGGCTGGAATGGGGTTCCCGGGTGGGAAGCGCGGTAGCATCGGAACGCCCGCTCTGGCAGATCTGGTGGAAGGTTCGGGATATTTTTGATTTGAACAGCGGTTTTGTGATAAAAGCATCTGCTCCTGCGTTTTTGAACTCAGCTTCAATGTCGGAGTAATCATAAGCTGAAATAATGATGATGGGGACATCCATGCCCAGCTTTTTCCGGATTACCTTGAGGGTCTGCAGCCCGTCCATTTCCGGCATCTTCCAGTCCAGGATCACAGAAAAATAATCGTCTTTGGCCTCATGAGCGTCTACCACGCAGCGAACCGCCTCTTTGCCGGACAGCACCCAGTTGCTCCGCATCCCCAATTCATCCAAAATCTCGGCAGCACTCTCACAGATGATCCGGTCGTCATCCACCACCAATACCGGCAGGCCGGACAATTCTTCGTTGTTCTCTTCTGCCTCTAAACACAAGTCAAAGGGGACAGCAACGATAAACTGGCTACCCGTTCCCAAAGCGCTCTTAACTTCAATGGTGCCGTTCATCATGCGCACAATATTCTGGGTGATCGCCATACCCAAGCCCGTGCCTTGTATCTGGTTTGTCCTGGACTCCTCCGCTCGGGAAAAGGGTTCAAAAATATGGGGGATGAAATCCTCAGACATCCCGATCCCGTTGTCTGTGACGATGAACTCATATTGCCCCTTGTCTTTTGCAAAGGAGGGGACCTCCCGGACCCTAAGGCCTACCGTTCCGCCCTCCGGCGTATATTTCACCGCATTGGAAAGCAGGTTTACCAAAACCTGCTGCAGGCGGTTTTGATCCGTCACCACAGTTTCGTGCCGGACATGGTCGGCATTGACCTGCAGCTCCTGACGCTTTTCCGCCGCCAATGGCCGGAACACATCCATCACATCCTCGATCATCTCAGGCAGGGAAGTTTGCTCGGCGAGAAGATCAATCTTCCCGCTTTCGATCTTGGACATGTCCAGAACCTCGTTGATGAGGCTTAAAAGATGCCGGCTGGAAACATTGATCTTATTCAGGCAGTCCTGTATTTTTTCCGGGGACTGCAGGTTTGCCTGGGCGATGACTGACATTCCGATGATTGCATTCATCGGCGTGCGGATATCGTGGGACATGGAGGAGAGAAAGTTTGTCTTGGCGTCACTCGCGATTTGGGCCGCCTTGAAAGCGTCCTCCAAAGCCTGCCGCTGACGGGCCTGCTCCGTGCGCTCCGCCGTCACATCGACCCCTACGCTGTAGTAAGAGGGGATGCCGTCCCAGCTGTCCTCACCGCTCACATAGCTATAGGTCACCATCAGGATTCTAACAGCTCCGTCCCGGGTGACGACGCGGCTCTCCACCGCTGTCGATTTTCCCGACTCTCTGGCCTGCAGCATCACAGCGGTAACATGCTCCATATCATCCGGATGCACATAATCGTATTGGGAGTGCAATTCGCCCTCAAACTGCTCTTTGGTATAGCCGATCAGGTTCAAAAAGCTGCCGCTGTACCAGAGGACGGTCCGCATATCCCGGCCGTCCACCCGCGTCAAACCGCCCGGCACGCTGCGGATCAGCGCATCCCGCTCCTGATCCTTTTTCGCCAGCTTGTATTCTTCGCTGTACATATCGTGGGACAGCTCCAGCCGCGCCCGGCGTCCTTCCCAATTGATGACCCGATTTTTAATCATAAAGGTTCGTTCCAATACCGGGTTTGCAAATTCCCACTCATAGAACTCGTCTGGAGTCAATTTCGCGTTGGTGCAGAAGGGGCAGGGAGAGGTCCTTCCCTGGATGACCTCATAACACTTTCGTCCCACCGCCTTCACTGCCGGTACGCCCAGAACATCACAGGAATTCCGGTTCAGATACAGCAGCTCATAGGTGTCCATGTCGCTGACATAGACATTACCCTCGTAAGTATCCAACATAAAGTGAAAGTAATCCAGTTTCTGCCGGTAGAGCCGTTCCTGTTCTTCCTTTTCAGCCACCAGTGCGTCAACCCCAGCCAACTCTCCCCAAAGAATCAGTCTGTCCGTTACCGAATCTTTACGGATGGTCCCATAGAGGCGTGCCCAAGAAAAACCGCCATTTGGGAGGGGCAGGCGGATGGTCATTTCGAAGTCAGAGCAGCCCTCCTCCAGAGCCTGCTCCAATTCCTGTCGGATAGCGGCAAACTCATTAGGAAACTTCGCATAATATTGCCGCAAATCATGAAAACGGCTGCAAAAGCTTTCCTCAGAATGCCCAATAGTGGTAAAAAAGCTGGAGTTTCCCCAGCAAAAGGTAAGAACATCATCCAACAGGCAGCAGAACACACCTGTCTTCAGCATAAGCAGTTCTGTCGGGCATTCGAGCTTTATTTTTCTATCCGTAAAACTATTGCTTTGCTCCGTCACATATTTCATGATCCAACCCGTCCATTCTAAAATTTGATCTTCGAGAATCGAGCTTTTTCTCCTGTTGCTGTCCATGATCGGGCTTCTCAGCGGATTGATAATTGTTCACATGCATATATAATATAGAGTATAACAAAACCCGTCTCAAATATCAATAGTTTGACGGAAAACATGGCTAGTCAGATAGAAACCATCCTCCATGAAACAGAACTAATATATTCTGTGCAGTATATAAATTACATCCGTGTGAAGGGCAAGCCCTGCATCTGGTGCAGAGAATCGATCTCTATATCCGGATGATTACAAAGAATGAGATGACCTTCTTTCAAAGTGTAATTTGCAGTCATCTCTGTCCTGCCTCGGATTGAGCAGTCATTGTCATATACTGGCAATAGATAACCTGCATGTTCCACTATGGATATTGTTGTGCAGCGCATCCTTAAAATTGGGAACAGGTGTAAGGTCTCATTCCAAATTCTAAAACAACATGGGAAGAAAAGCATAACACAGGAGGCTGCGGCAGGGAAAACAGCCGCACGGGCAGAACACATTCCGACCTACAGCGAAAACGGGACAAAAAAATACCGCAACCTCTTGCAGTTACGGTATTCATGGCGTCCCCGAGAAGATTTGAACTTCCGGCCCCACGCTTAGGAGGCGTGTGCTCTATCCAGCTGAGCTACGAGGACATATGCAATTTTTCACAGAAAAAGCAAACTCACTTCACATGATTAAGGCCATCCGACTATCAGGAGTCAACCCTCTATCCTGCTGAAGTACAGGCGCATTCATCAAATTTTTAAAACACAGCGACCATTTGCCAGGCGCGCCGAGGCATTTGTTGTAACGCAGCCCTAAAAGGAAGGATTCCACCTGTTTCACTATAAAGGCATATTCCTATACATCAGGCGTTAAAACGAAAAGATATATTCTTCTCTCTTCCGATCAGCGGATTCCCACTGATCGGAAAGCCTCGCACTAACTGCTTCTGTATTTTACAACATGAGAAGTGATTTGTCAATTTGAAAAGCAGAAAATAAAAAAACAACTTGCATTTTGAAAATTTCCGTGGTATTATAATTTCTGCGTTAGTTGGAAATTAAGGAGGTGTGACTATGCCAAACATCAAATCGGCCAAGAAGCGTGTGAAAGTGATCGCTGCAAAATCTCTGCAGAATAAGGCCGCCAATTCTCAGCTCAAAACTGAGATCAAGAAAGCCAATGCCGCTCTGGAGAATAACTCCGCTGACAAGGCCGTTGCAGTGCGTGTTGCCGTGAAGAAGATCGACCAAGCTGTTGCAAAGGGAATTCTTCATAAAAATACTGCTGCCAGAAAGAAGTCAGCCCTCGATAAGAAGCTTCATGCCAGCGCGTAAAGTGCAGAGCAGAAAGCTTCGTATATGAAAAGCAAAGCCAGGGAACACTGTGTGTTTCCTGCTTTTTCTTTTTTCAGCCGCTTTGTGCTTTTTTATAGGCGTACATACGCTGGTCTGCCTCCTGCAGTATTGCGGCCATACCCTTTTCTCTCTCCTGTCCCTGAGAAACAATCCCATAGCTGAATGACGGCGCGTAGGAAAACGGTAAGCTTTTCATATTCTCGCAGGCATTTCTTGCAAGCTTCTCCGCTTGCTCCTCTGTGGTATCCGGCAGTAAGACCAGGAACTCATCCCCACCCATTCTGCACACTGGAAAGCCGCGGAAAACTCCCTCAAGAATATCCGCCGCACTCACCAGATACCGGTCTCCCTCCCCATGCCCATATTTGTCATTCACCTGTTTGAGATGGTCAATGTCCAGAAAACATACTGTAAACGGAGCAGCTTCCTCCAGAAGCCTTTCCAGCTTTTCCATCCCATATTTTCTGTTATGCACGCCGGTCAATGCGTCTATAAACACAGAATCCTGCAGTTCTCTGATATTCTGATAGCTCTGTTCCAGCTTGTGTTCCAGAGAAAGGGATTTTGCCTGATACCCCATCATGACACTCATTTTGACCGCATGACGGAACGAGGTATAAAATGCGCCGAATAGCAGGACAGAGGTACAAAACAGGAAAAGGGCGGTCAAAGAGGTGTAGGCTTGGCCGTTATAAGAAATGCTGAGCAGCAGCAAATAAAGGTTGATCAGTTGCATGGAGCTTGTGGCAAACAGGAGCTGCCCTCTGTTTTTCAGCAGCAGCTGTATACTCCGCTGATCCGTAAATTTTTCAAATGCTTCCAAAAAGAGAAACAGTAAAAGCAAAACGGTGGTCAACAGGATGTTATACCGAAAGTCATCTTCAAACTCCTGCACTGACTTCACTTCAAACGCCATAATATATAGACTGGATAGAAGGAGTTTGATATTCATAATATGAAACATGAATACACCGCTGACAAATAGAATCTCAGCTGGTTTTCCCTGAAAAACCAGTTGGAATTCAAAAAGGAGCGCTACATAAAGCAATATCAGCTTAAGCACTACCGGAAAATTCAAATAGAGAAGACCCGCGGCAAGCGCTGTGTTGAATGTAACGCTGAACAGAAAAGCGTTCCTTTTCCTCCACTTCGGAGCCAGAAGTCCTGCACAGTAACGCTCTGCTTTGATGAGATATAAAATGAAAACCAACGCAGCGATAGCTGCTAACCCAATATAGAAAAACAACTCGTCCATTTCACACAATCCTTTTTTCTTGTTTACCTACATCCTATGCAGGACAGAGGAAAGCGTGAATCGCAACGGCCAGTCCCAGAAGTGAGAAACGGAGTATTCTGTAAAAACATTATCCTGGCTTCTTTGGAAAAACCATCCACTTTCTCATTGATTATAGAGTGATAGAGGCGCCTTTCTTTTCTGTGTTGACTTTTCCCGCCGGATTGGGTATCATAAAAGATAAGCAAGACATACTAAAGTTCCGGAGGTGCCCGTATGAAAAAAGGTAGCAAACTTGCTGTATTTATCGGCATCGTAGCCGCTGTGGCGGCTGTAGTAGCGGCTTTGTCCGCCGTTCTCCTCTATCTCGATAAGAAGAAGGACGACGAGGAACTGGAACATTATCTTGATTGTTCTATTCAGTAAGGCCAAAGCAATTGAAAGACGGCACAGCACCGGCTTGCAGCTGCAGCAGCGTATATTGGGAGTTCCCAGTATAGGCGCGGCAGAGGCGGATCGCGTGTTATGCCGTCTTTTTATTGGATTAGGGCCAAAACCCCAAAAGACTTCTGCGTGTGTTGCCGGCCCTTCCCTCGACCGTCTCAGCATGCAGCATGGAACTGATAATCGCCTCCTCTGTTGCAAACGCCGCAGCCCGGAAAACCTGATTCATACAGGCTTCGCTGAGAACCGAAAGCTGTAGGACGGCAGCTTCACTTTCATGGGGAATATATTGCGCCGTAGAGAAGGCCAGCGCGATTTCGCCGCTGCCGTTTCCGCACAGACCGCCTGTACGGCTGATGCCCACTGCAGCGCGCCGGGCAACTCGGGAGAGCTGCCGTGCACTCAAGGGCAGATCCGTCCCCAACAGCACAATAATAGAACCCTTATCCTCTTCAGAGGCCAGATCCAGAGAAATTTGTTCGCCCACACGATTCCCGCAAATTGTAAAATCCTCCAACGATCCGAAATTGGTCAACACCAACACCCCCATTGTGTAGGGAACTCCGTCAAATTCCAATACGCGGGAAGCCGTGCCAATTCCACCCTTGAGCCCGAAGCACGACATTCCGCGTCCCGCTCCTACAGCGCCCTCCTCACAATGTACAGAAGCGCTGTTCAGAGCCTCTTCCACGTCTCTGACGGTGACGGACAGGCTGCGGATATCATTCAGATAACCATCGTTGCATTCCAGTACAACCGGGTTCACAGTGCCGGTATCCACACCGATTTCAGGATTTTGCCGCAGCATATATCGTACCAATGCATCGGACACAGTTCCCACACTCAGAGTATTGGTGAGCAAAATCGGCGTTTCCAGGGTTCCCAGTTCAGATATCTGAATGCTGCCGGCAGTTTTTCCAAATCCATTGATGACATGGACCGCCGCGGGGACCTTATCACGGAAAAGATTTCCGCCGTGTGGAAGGACTGCCGTGACCCCAGTTTGAATCTCCTCATGCGCCAAGGTTTTATGTCCGACCAATACTCCCGGCACATCGCAGATGGAATTCTGTTCTCCGCAGAGGAGCTCTCCAAAATACAACTTTCCGTAATTCTCGCTGATTCCCATCTATATCTCCCTCCCAATATATAGGGATTTTCCAATTTGTGTCTCCTTATACCAATAAGACGCACGTGCATTATGTTCCATTTATGAGATTAGAAACTTCAAAACTTGGCGGTTAAAGTCTTTTGCCTCTTCATAAGTACTGTGTCCATATCCGCTGTAAATTTTCACTTGGCTTCCTTTTATAAACTGTGCTATTTCGTTTGACGAATTTCCCCCCACAACTTTATCATCATCGCCCCCTACAATAAGCACAGGGCACTGAATCTTATGGAGTAGCGCAGAACTATCATGGTTAATACAAGCAGTGGCTTGTATTATGAAATTGTGCAGGCTTTTCGGTCTCATAAACGCAGAGAGGATAGGGTTAAAGGGGCGTTGCACTCTCGCACGTTTCTGAGTATAAATTTTTTCAGCCATATCAACAAAAATGCCTTTGAAGTCATTTTTATTTGCAAGTGAAATCCAATTGGAAATCACTCTTTTTGAGGTTTCGTTTTGCCTGCATAAAGTTACAGCAAGAATGAGTTTTTCTACTATCTCTGGAAAGTCTATTGCCAGATACTGTGCAATCATTCCTCCTTGAGAAATCCCCATAATGCTGGCTTTTCCTATGCCAAGCTGTTTTATAACAGTGGCTAAATCCGCCGCCATATCCCTTGTAGAATAGTTCTTTTCAATTCTGTTTTTTCTACTAAACACATATACCTTGAAGTCTTTTGCAAATAACCTATACATCAAAGAAAAGGGGAACGCTGTCCCTTTCACGTTTTTCAACGAATCGCCTAATCCGGGAATAATAATGAGGTTCTTATCCCCATTTCCAAACGATATGTAATCCATATCTATATCACCGATTAAAATATTACAATTTATAGCGTTGTAGAACATAGTGAAGGCCCCTTTATTGCTCGAAATATAAGATTTTTCTATGGTACATCCTTTCCGCCTAATACGACCTATTTTTTATATTTTATCATATGAAATTGTCCTTCTCAAGGCTGTTTGGTGAAGCTGACGGAATTTTTACCAGCAACGCTTATCTACAGCAGGGGCTTTCAAAGCATTTAATTGTTTTTTTCGAAAAAAGTGCTATAATATGATTATAAAAACCGCTCTGCGACGGAGGTGAAAAAAATGGCAGAAGCAAATTTTGATTATTCAGTTGCGGCAGAGGCCAAAATGCTGGCGTTGGAGTATATGCGCCAGAAGAGCCTGACCGATGATTCTCCCGAAGACATTGCCCGGGAATACAGGATGGTAGAACAGAAAATCAAGGCCGCACTTGATTCTCTCAACGGCGTGACTCTCTAAATTCCAAACTGAGCGCGCCACAGCTTCATTGGCAGCGGCGCGCTTCCCATCACCCCTGTACACGGACCTGCCGGTTTTGCAGCAGTCTGATTGCATAATCGGCACAGATAACGAAAAGCCCGCGTTGGGCCGGACACTATGGTATCCGGCCGGCGCGGGCTTTTCTATTCTCCTGGAATTCGTCAGGGGTGAACGTATGTGCAAAGCCTTCTTTGCCGTGCTTCCCATTGGATATAGTTTTGATTCCTGTTGAAACAATTTGGATTTTTTCTGTTGTCAGAGTTTCACCGCATACAGGGAGCCTCGGGCTGTAACAGCCAGATAGGTTCCGCCTGCCGACGCCAAAAGGCAGGTAGGCCGTTCCGGGAGAGAAAGCTTCCGAAGTTCCTCCCCTTCTTCATTGAAAACATAGAGGTGTCCGTCCGCCACGCAAATGCTGTTTCCCGCACGCACTGCGCTGAACTCACCGTGTTCTGCAAAATCCTCCTGCCGGGAAAGTGTGCCGTCCTTTTCAACATGCATCCGGAGCACCCTCTTATCATATTCGTCCACAGCATAGAAAAACTCGCCGGGGACAGCCGCCTGAAGCGATACTGCACGTCCAAGGTCAAAACTGTCTGCCAGCAGGGTCTTTCCGTCAGGCGCGGTGTAGAAGGAACTGTAGCGATACATAACAGCTTCCTTAAAATCATGGGCATCGTGCCAGCGATGGGCAGGATAATAGACAGCGGCCGGGTTTTCTGTTTTGGCAGGGCCTGCTTTCAAAACCACCATAGACGCCTCCGGCGCGTCAGGGTCTATCGCATAGACGCCGACAGCCTGATCACGCATATACCAATGATAGGAGGAACCCCGGGCTTCCTCTGGAACCGGCTCACCGTAGGGATGCTGCTCCGGTTTCGGAAGTTTACGGTAAGCCACTACCACAAGCCTGTCTTCCGAATCACAGAACAGGGATAGCGGCTTCAAAGGAAACTTTGCCGCAGGACGCAGCTTTCCGGTTTCCCCTTCATAGGAATAGATTTCCAAGTCGTCACAGAAGTAAACAGTGCCCTTCTTATTCGCGCACAGGGCTCCGGCAAAACGGAACCCGTCCGCAAGCTTTGTAACCTCCTGTATGCAAGCTGGTTTGACCGTCCCAGTGCCGGGCAGCATCAGCCTGGCCAACTCCCAGGGCAGGACCGCCTTCCCCGAATCCCGCTCCAACAGCGTATTGTCAATGGTATAGGGCGTTTGCGTATAGTTATGCACATTCAACAGTTCCACGTTCCTGCTCCCCCAGCTCAAAACAGCCTGCGGATAGGGATTCGCCACCCATACTACCCGGAACGTGTAGAGATTGACAAATAGAAGGTTTTCACAGTCAATGAGTTCCAAAGGTTGGCACTCCGGACTTTCCGCCACCTCTTCCTCCGTCTGCAGCGCATAGAAGCGCCAGTTGGAAACCTTTTTCAGCCTTACCTCAGACTGCACATGATGCTCCACAGACACCGCATACATGCGCCCCGGAACCGCTGTATCGGAAAGATAGATACCAGCTTCCGCATAGGAACTTGCACTCCATATATCTTTGAAGACACCTCCGCCGTTCTCTGCAATCCAAAGGCTCCAATACTGCGTACTCCAAAGCCTGTCGGGATCTACATCGCCTGTACGGCTCTCATTGTATACCGGGGCAAATTCCACCCCCCGGGTCATTTTGCCGTGCCCTCCCACAAATTTTACGTCATTCATATAGGAGTTCCGGCCGGCAATCCACTTACAGCCCACCGCTCTGGGATTACGTCCGGCCGTATCCAGGCCTATGCCGTTTACCAGGTTGAATCCGGAAGACGTTTCCAGCAACGGCTTTGGAGTTCCAAAACCGGAAAATGCAGGCGTATCGTCCCAGAGGACAAGCTGCGTCGAGACAGGGTTCATTCCGATAAAGGAAGTACCCTCAGCCATTTTCACGGTGTCCGCGGCACGATAGAAGCCCTGAGGGAAAAACACTGCCTTTCCCGACTGTGCCGCTTGGCATAAAGCATCGGTATCATCGGTCTTCCCATCCCCCACAGCGCCAAAGGACTTGACACTGATCCATTCCTTTTGGGCAGGCAAGCCAGGAAGGTCGCTCGCCGCCGCATCCGGCCAGAAGTCAATCTCCTCCGATTCCAAAGCCGTACGAAGTTTAGGCTCCTCTTCAGGAGAATCCATGCACAGGCCGTTGAGAAAACGGTGCACCCGGTAAACTTTTCCTTCTGGACAAATCTCTCTTCCGCTCTCCTTCAGCTTTGCCAGCACCGGCGTATCCCTGCAGACCACATTCCGCAGATTGACCTGGGTCATGGCGTTCTTTTCCCGGCCAAAGAGCAGGGCCGGTCCGGAAATAGCATCAAACCTGCTGTCCTCCAGGTACAGTTTTTCAAAATAGCCATCTTTCACTTCCAACACAGTGGGGCAGGAAGATACCTCTGTACGGATCAGGACAAGGCCCCCCTCCCTGGAGGAAATAGCCGCCCTGCGCTGCCCCCGGAATGTGCTGTCGGCCAGCAGGAACGGCCAGCCGGGGGAAGGTTTCCCGGTGATGATTCCGTAATCCCCTCCTGTAAAGGAAAGGTTCTCCATTTCGTTGCCAACCGCAACAATTCCGGCCTTGCCCTCTCCAATTTCAAAATCGCAGTGAGAGACAAAGCAGTGTTGGGCAAAGTGGGCGCGGATTACAGCGGCACAGGGATTCCCCTCTCTTATTTCAAAATCCAGATTGGAAACTGCGCTGTAAAAGGTTCCGGGATTGGCGTCTGCAATCTCCTGGGGACCCGCCGGCATGTTATTTGTGAACCAAAACATGTAGTGCGCATCGCCCAGATCCTCTGGTGCTGGGCTTTGAAAGCCAGGGGAATGGGGACGCAGGACAAATCTCGGCCTGTTTTCCCCATATCCGATCAGCCGGATCGCCTTGGGGATATAAACAGTTTTTGTCATGTAATAAATTCGTTCCGGGATATAGAGGACACCGAACCCTCTTTCCCGTTTCAACTCAAATATAGCCTCCTGCAGCGTATCGCTGACATCCAGCTCCGGATCGCGGAGCGCTGGGTAAAAATCCGCTGTAAAATGATAGGCCTGGGGATCACAAAACGCTTGAGAATATTGAGAAACACCCCGGCGTTCCAGATGACTCTGCATATTGATTCACTCCTTCGATTTTAAACCTTCTTTTGAGACACCCTCACAGATTCCACTTCCATGGTAAAGGGCAGCGCTTCCGCCTCCACTTCACCGCCCCAATCTCCTCCAACCGCAACATTTAGAATTAAGTAAAACGGCTTGTCAAACGGCCAGCCTGTCTTTCCAGTTTCAAAGCCAGGCTCTTCCCTGTAAAAGCAGGCGATCTCTGCCCCATCATAGCGGAAACGCATAGCCTCCGGCGTCCATTCCAGCTCATAATCGTGGAAAACGCCTGACACATCTTCCAAAACTACAGAGCTGCTCCGCTGTGTCTTTCGCCTGTGGTTATAAAGCCCGCTGTGGATCGTGGCATGGACCCGGTTTTGATCCCATCCCACATGCTCCATAATATCGATTTCCCCGCAGAGCGGCCAGTCCGCATCTCCCCTGCAGTCATTGGGCATCATCCAGATAGCAGGCCAGGACCCCTTCCCTTTGGGCAGCTTTGCCCGTACCTGCACTTTGCCGTACTGCCAATCAGCTTTACCGGCCGTGGTAAGCTTGGCGGAAGTATAGGCATGCCCGTCACGCTCCTGTTTCCGTGCGGTGATCCGGAGTTTTCCTCCCTCCACACACACGTTTTCCGGTTCCGCTGTATAAAACTGAAGTTCATGGTTTCCGAACCCTCCGCCGGATACCACGCAGTTCCATTTTTCAGGATCCGGCATGCCCTCCCTGTCAAAAGAATCCTCCCAAACCAGGCAGTACTCATCCTTTATCATACAATCTCCTCCTGTCTAACATTCCTGAAGGGCAGACAGCCCTTCCCTGTTTCTTACCTTAACACGGCCCGGCAGAAAATGAAACGGGGCATATTTCCCTGAAGGTGTCTGTTTTTTCTCACTGTAGAATTCCACCACTGAAAGACAGTCCCTCTGGGCGCAAGAATAAATTTAGACACCTAATACAAAAAATGACGCATTGTATCCGTCTGTTTTTGTCCTTATAATACTTTATGAACACAATATTAACAAGAAACGGAGGACACAGCTTATGGTATCTGCGCCAGCGAAAGCAGAACGGAAATCCGCCCATCCGAAGCTTCAGGGCTTATGGAAGCAGCGGTACCTTCAGCTGATGGTCATCCCCGGCATCATCTGGATGTTTATTTTTAACTACATACCAATGGTCGGGATCGTGATCGGATTCAAAAACTTCAAAATCACCAAATCCATCTGGGAAGCGCCCTGGGTGGGGTTCGAACATTTCGCCGCCTTTTTTCAGGACGAAAGTTTCGGGAACATTATGGTGAATACCCTGGGAATCGCTCTATTGAAGCTTCTGATCTGTTTCCCGCTCCCCATCCTCTTTGCCATTCTTCTCAACGAGCTCAGGAGCGTAAAATTCAAGCGCGTGGTGCAGACCATCTCCTATCTGCCTCACTTCTTATCCTGGGTGGTTTTAGGAGGCATCATGATCACTTGGCTCAGCGACGTAGGCATGATCAATGAAATCCTGGTAGGCGCCGGCATCCTGAAGGAACCCATCACCTTCCTGGCGGAGCCAAAATATTTCTGGGGTCTGGCGGTAATCAGCGACCTGTGGAAGGAAATGGGCTGGTCCGCCATCATCTACCTGGCGGCAATTTCTGGTATCGACCAGTCCATGTATGAGGCTGCTACCGTAGACGGCGCCAACAAGATCCAAAAGATCTGGAACATCACGCTTCCCGCCATCCGGGGCACCATTGCCATCATGTTCATCCTAGCGGTCTCCGGCATCATGAATTCCAACTTTGATCAGATCTTTATTCTGAAAAATGTGCTGAATGCGCCGCGCAGCGAGGTAATCGACACCTACGTTTACCAAATGGGTATGCGTGTGGGCCGCTATTCCTACGCCACTGCTATTGGTCTCTTCAAATCGGTAGTGTCCATGATTCTGCTTGTAATTGCCAACTTTACCACATCAAAGCTTCAAGGCAGTTCCCTGTTCTGAGCCCTCTGAGGAAGCTTTCGATATCTTACTAATAAAGGAGAGAGACTATTGGCGGCAGCAACAAAAAACTGGCGTAAGCAGCGCACTACCGGCGAAATTATCTTCGATGTCCTGATCGTCATATTGATGTGCGCTATCTGCTTCATCACTATATACCCTATCTGGTATGTCATTGTAAATTCCTTTAACGACGGAGCCGACGCCATGCGCGGCGGAATTTTCTGGTGGCCCCGCGTGTTTTCCCTGGAAAACTACAAGACCGTGTTCAAAGACAGTTCCATCCTCACTGCTTTCGGCGTGACGGTGCTGCGAACTCTTGTGGGCACTGTGCTCAATGTTTTTTTCACGGCTATGGTAGCTTACGGTCTGTCGAAGACCCGACTCATCGGGCGCAACTTTTACCTGACTATGGGAATTATCACCATGATGTTCAACGGCGGTCTGATTCCCACTTTCCTGCTCTACAAAAACCTGAATCTGTTGGACAACTTTCTGGTGTTCGTCATCCCCGCCATGTTCAGCTTTTATAACGCCATCATTTTCATGAGCTTCTTCCGGGAGATCCCCGCTTCCCTGGAAGAATCTGCTGAAATCGACGGAGCCAACGACTTCCTTATTTTTTTGCGGATCATCCTTCCTCTCTCGAAACCGGTGCTTGCCACCATCGCCCTGTTCAGCGGCGTCTACCATTGGAACGATTATTTTTCCGGTGTAATCTATATTAACAAGCCTTCCCTTCAGCCCATACAAACCTATCTGTACCGGATGGTGGCGGAGGCGGGTTCCAACCAGATGGCGGCCCAGACGGCGGATGTGGTAAAATCCACCACCTCCATGTCTCTGAAGCTGGCTACCATGGTAGTCACCACGTTGCCTATTGTCTGTGTCTATCCATTCCTGCAGAAATATTTCGTCAAAGGTATGATGATAGGCGCAGTAAAAGGATAAATCTCAATCAAAGGAGAATCGCTATGAGAAAGACAAAAAAATGGCTGGCCGCGCTGCTCGCTGCAGCTCTGCTGGTCAGTACAGCCGCCTGCGGCAGCCCTTCCTCCTCCGGCAGCTCTTCCGAGAGCTCAAAGGGCAGTTCCTCTGCTTCTTCCGCCGTATCCCAGGAAGGGTCGGAACCCAGCACGGCAGACGTGTCCGACGCCGAGCCTGGCTGGAAGCAGCATGCCGACGAGCCGATCACCCTGCAGTGGTACGTGAACTATTCCTGGTTCCCGAGAAAATGGGAGGGCTCTAAAGCCACGGAAAAGTACATAAAGGATACCGGCATCAATGTGGAGCTGATCATCCCCGCAGGTAACGAGGCGGAGAAGCTCAACACCATGATCGCTTCCGATACCCTGCCCGACCTGATCACTCTGGGCTGCACCGATACCCAAGTAGCTGAAATGATCGATGCTGAGATGGTATTGCCTCTGAATAAACTTGCGGATGAGCACGATCCCTATTTCTACAAGGTTGCCAATCAGGAACGTCTGGACTGGTACACCCAGGATGACGGCAACGTCTACGGCTATCCCAATGCCTCCTATTCCTTCAGCGACTATGAGAAGTACGGCAACATCCCCTCCAACCAGGTTTACATGGTCCGCAAGGATATGTACGAAGCGTTGGGCAAGCCCGACATGACTACGCCAGAGGGCTTCGTCAATACTCTGGTTGCGGCGAAAGAAAAGTTCCCGGACGTGGACGGCAGCCCGCTGATCCCTCTGGGCACCCACGAATTCGGGGACACCGGCTGCTGGGCATTGGAATCATACCTGCAGAACTTCCTTGCCATCCCCTATGAAGTGGACGGCAAGTGGTATGACCGGTATACCGATCCCGAATACATCACATGGCTGAAAGCGCTGCGCGAATGCGGAGAAAAAGGCCTGCTGGCCAATGACATCTTCGTTGACAAGCGTTCCCAGATGGAGGAAAAGATCGTTCAGGGCCGCTACTTCTCCATGCTCTATCAGAGAACAGATATGGCAACCCAGCAGAAGATTGTCTATGAAAATGATCCCGAAAAGATCTATATTGCCATTGACGGTCCCAAAAATTCCAAGGGTGACGATTACACCCTGCCCGGCGGCAGCATCCAGGGCTGGACTCTGACCATGATCGGTGCCAACACGGAACACCCGGACCGCTGTATCCAGTTCTTCTCCTATTTCATGGAGCCTGAAACCCAGATGACCATGCATTTCGGCCCTGAGGGCGTCGGTTACACCATGGTTGACGGCAAGCCCAAGTGGATTGAAGAGGCCAAGGAACTCAGCGACAAAGACACCGACGCCTTTGAAAACCAGATCAACGGCGGCATGTGGATGCTTCTGGATTACGCCATGCAGCTTGAATGGTCTGATCCGCCCAAAGACCCCCTCGGCCAGCTAGAAGAGTGGACTTATGACTACGCTTTCAACCCTTCCGTTTACAATATTACAACGCCTGCCGCAGATTCGGAAGAAATGACGATAAAGACCAACATCGAAGCTCTGTGGGGGAAAACCCTGCCGAAACTGTTGCTCGCTCCTACAGAAGAAGAATTCGATCAGATCTTTGAGCAGTGGAAGAAGGACCGCGACGCTGCTGGATTTGACAAATGGATGGCTTATCAGCAGGCCCAATATGAAAAGAATAAGGAAAAGCTTGGTCTTTGAGCCCTGTTTTCCATGTTTCAAAGCTCGTTCTGACAGATAGAGAGCGGCCCGATTTTTCGGGCCGCTCTTTTCTTTTTTTCTAACAAGCAACGACAGTCCCCTATGATTTGATTTTTTATCCAGAACACGATGTCGTTTACTGGATATTTGTTGGCTAATATGTTAGAATTATAACTGCCCCAGGGGCTTTTCTTTAGAAAAGCCCCTGGAAACGGTATACCGTTTCCCATTTTTGGGGTTCCTCCCGGTTCACGCATTCCCACCTGTGAGAGTGATACCATGAAAAATCAATACCAAAGGTTCCGTCTGAAATACCAGCTCCTGCTAATCGTGATCATCGTATTTCTGGTGCCTACTCTGTTTTTTTCCATTGTCCTGCTGAACAATTATGCCCAGTCGCAGATGGAGCAATCAATTAAATCCGCCCAGTCCGCCTTGGAAAAAAGTGCGGCACAGGTGGAACAGAATGCTCAGGCCTGCGTACTGACCACCCAGAGTTTTCTGAACAACCAGGGCCTCACGGCAGCCCTCCAAAAATTTGTTTTGGAAGAAAACACCAACGCCCTGGAACTGCTGGATTTCAAGCTGACAGAGGTCACTGCCAATGACCGGCTGATCAACAACAACCCTTACCTGTATCAAGCTCGCATCTATATGGACTCTGACAGGATTACCGAGATCATGCCGCTGCTGTACAACAGGCGCCGCATGCAGCGCCAACCCTGGTATCAGAAGGAGCGCAGCCTGATGGAAGGCTGGCACTTCAATTATTCGGACCGGCTGTTCGACTCTGAATCCTGGAACAATGAGCAGCATCTGGCTTCCCTGGTATCCTGCTGCTACAGCTTTGACGGCATGTATCTGGGAATCCTGGAAGTATCCACCCGGATGGATCTGCTGTTCCCCACTTTATTTCAAAATGACAAGGAGACCTGGAACGGCTTCCTGACCACAGACGGCCGCCTCTATTACAACACCGGGGATGTTCCATGGGAACCTGAAACAACCTCCATTCTCAGCCAGCTGGACGCCAACCGGGCAGAGCCTCAGCACTCAATCCAAAAGACAGAGAAGGGAACCTACATACTCTGTTACTATCCGTTGTCCGGCCTGCCAGGCGGTCTTGTTACCGCCTCCCGGCTGGATGAAAAGATGCAGGGAATTAAAACCACGCAAAATCTGCTGGTAACAGGAATTGTGCTTTTAGGAATCTGTTTCTGCCTCTTCATCAGCAAGCTGATAGACATGGTGCTGAAGCGGTTTTACAGAGTGGTGTCCGCCATTGAAAGCATTCAGTCCGAAAACCTCAGCGTAGAGATACCTGAGACCGGAAATGATGAAATCGGTATTCTCGCTTCCAGTATCCGGCGTATGACAGAGCGCATTCAGGTTCTGGTTTCAGAGAGCGTTCAGAGAGAACGGCTGATCAAAGATTCCGAAATCAGGGCGTTGCAGAACCAGATCAATACCCATTTTATTTACAACGTGCTGGAATCCATAAAAATGATGGCAGAAATTGATGAGAAGTATGATATTTCCGATGCGGTCACTTCTCTTGGGAAGCTCCTGCGCTACAGCATGAAGTGGTCCTCTCCTCTGGTGACTGTGGGAGACGAGCTGGAATATATCCGTAACTATATCTCTCTGATGAGACTGCGGTATGATTACAGCATCTTTCTTACCATTGAAATCCCCAAGGAGCTTTTGGATCAGCACATTCCTAAAATGTCCCTGCAGCCCATCATAGAAAACGCGATTTATCATGGGATAGAAGGCTTGCCAGAGGATGCCACGATCAAAATCCAGGGGTACCGCTGCCAAGTGGACAACGAGGACGCTTTCCGCATTGAAATTACGGATTCCGGCCGTGGCATGACAACTGAACAGCTTACTGCCCTGCAGGACCGCATTGACGGCAGAAGTCCTGACAATCCCAGCTCCAGTCATGGTATCGGTCTGAAAAATGTACAGGACCGTATCACACTCTTTTTCGGTGCTTCCTACCGGTTGCAGGTAGCGGCGGAAAAAGACCGCTATACCCAGGTATCCATAACCGTCCCCTTCTGCGAAAACTGACCATGGTTACGGCAGCATTGGAGCAGCAGAATTGCAGGGCAGAAATTTTCCCAACAGAAAGGTGTGCGTTATTCTGTGAAAAGACTTTTGATCGTGGAAGACGAGAAAATGATCAGACAGGGGCTGCGGGTAATGGCGCAACGCTCTCCGGTGGAAATTAGTGAAATTCTGGACTGCAAAAACGGAGAGGAAGCACTGGAAATCCTGCGCGGCACAGAGGTGGATGTGATGTTTACCGACGTCCGTATGCCCAATATGGACGGCATTACTCTGGTTCAAAGGCTGCAAACCCTCCCCCATCCGCCTCTCACCGTCATCATCAGCGGATATGACGATTTTTCTTATGCTGTGGAGGCGCTTCGCTGCGGCGCCAAAGAATACCTGCTCAAACCGGTGGAACGGGAGGACATTTCCCAGGTCCTGCAGCGGCTGGAGGGGATGCTGCAGGAATCCCAGAAATCCCGTTCCCGGCCAAGCCCCCAAGGTGTTGGCTGTCAGCCGCTGAAATATTTTCTTCTCAATCCAAACGTCACTACTTCCGAGCGAGAGGCCGCCAGGGTCCTGTTTGAATCTTGGGTGGAAAAAGGACCTTACCTTGTGGCAGCCTGCAGGGAGAAGCTTGAATCCCCAGGAGCGGACCTGCCCTTTCTTTGTCTGGAAAACGTGGATGATACGGCCTGCCTATATTTGATCCGGGAACCGCAGTGGCCACATCTAGCCGCGACCTGCTTTGCTGGAAAAAGGGCCGGCCTAAGCCGCCCCCAAACAGATTTTTCCCAATTGCCGGAAGCCTGCCGCATCGCTGTGGAATGCTGGACCCGAGCTTTCCTTACCGATGCGGAATTGATTCAACCTAACGGGATGCCGGAACAGGAGGCTCCGCCGCTCTCCCAGGAGGATGCGGCGCGGATAGCACAGCTGATAGGGACAGAAAAGTTGGATCAGGTTCAGGCCTTGCTGGACAAATTCTTTCTTTTGGCCGGCTCCGGTAAACTGTCCGGAGTCTCTTTCAGCGGCAGCATTGCCAATCTGCTTCATCAGGTGGAAACCCTGTATCGGAACAAGCTTGCCAACAGGGTGGACCGGCTTCATCCCCTGTATCATCCTTATTCCTATCCTTCCCTGCAGGACTTTCAGACTGCCCTTTGGAATTTTCTCACAGAAGCCAACAAAAGTATCCTACAGCAGCACAGCGCCTCTCGCAAGACCGGAAAGATGGAGGAGGCTGTGGCTTATATCCAGCAGAATTACCAAAGGGACCTGAACATGGCCATGGTTTCCAACCACATCTCTGTCAGCTATTCCTTTTTCTCCCAAGCCTTTAAAGAATATACTGGCATGAATTTCATCAATTATCTTAAGGATCTCCGCATTCAGCATGCGAAAGAACTGCTGGTTACCACCGACCTGCACATCGCTGAAATCAGCCTGCAGGCAGGCTTCGAAAATGAAAAGCATTTCATGAAGGTATTCCGCAGCATGGTGGGCGTTTCCCCTACCGAATACCGCAGGAACACCGGCAAAAAGAGCTGAGCCGCAAATCTATCTCCTCCGCTGTGGCAAGAAAATGCCTGAATTTCCCTCTCGGGGCAACTCAGGCATTTTCTTATTCGGAAAGCAGCAGCGGAAATGCTGTCCCTTACTTGTGGTATTTGGTATGGTTCAAGATCTGAAATGCCCGGTATAGCTGCTCGCAAAGCATTACCCGAGCCAGTTGGTGCGGAAAGGTCATCTCTGACATGGAAAGTCCCTCTCCCGCCTGCTTGACATGCGGGGAGAGGCCATAGGAGCTGCCGATTGCCAAGGTAACGGCGCCTGGGGACTGCATGGCTGCAGACAATCGTCTGGCAAACCCTTCAGAACCCGTCTGTTTTCCCTCGATGCAAAGTGGGATCAATTGCCCGGCCGACTGCTTCAGAATCGCCTCCCCTTCCCGCTCCAGGGCGGCTTGAATTTGGGCGGAAGAAGGATCGGAAGGCAGCCGTTCTTCCGGAAGCTCCCTGATTTCAAACTTGCAAAACGGCCGCAGGCGCTTTTCATATTCCGCCACCGCCTCACGCCAATAGGTCTCTTTCAGCTTTCCTACACACACCAGCCTTACAGTGAACACCAGAAATTCCTCCATCTTCAAACTACTGAAACAAAACCACGCTTTCCACCGGCGTCATTTCGCCCCTTTTGTACAGAGATTACAGTCAGACAGGGCCTCCCGTTTTTCTCTGTAAAAGGTTTTTGACCCGCCTGTTTCCACAACAGATTTGGCAATTTCTAAAAGATCATAGTTTTCCCATCCGTATTCTCCGGTCTGGCGGCATCCAGCAAGAAATCTACATTGGGGACATAACCCGCTTCCACAAGCGAGGCAAGGGCGGTTTCCAGCGCAATGGCACGCGTGTTATTTTCCCTGCTCAAATGCGCCAGCAAAATCCGCTTCGTGCCGCTCCTGGCCAGCTTCGGCAAAAACGCAGCGCAAGCCGCGTTGGAAAGATGGCCCCGGTCTGACAGGATACGCCGTTTCAGATGATAGGGGTATCCCCCGTTACGAAGCATCTCCACATCATGATTGGATTCAATCACTGCGAAATCTGCCCCCAGCAGGTTTTCCATCACTTCCTCTGAAAGGCATCCCAGATCCGTGGACAAGGTAAAACACCTGTCGTCCTCTGTTTTAATCCGAAATCCCAGGGATTCCGCACAGTCATGAGACGTGTGAAAGGGTGTGACCGTCATATCCGCCAACTGCATCCCCGTTTCCGCCACATGAGTTTCCGCATCCGCCAAAGCCCCTTCCAATGCCTGCAGGGTCCCCTGGGAGGCAATGATGGGCAGATGATATTTTTTGGCAAACACCCGCACGCCATTGACGTGATCCGTATGCTCGTGAGTGAGCAGAATTCCCTGAACCGCCAACGGGTCAATCCCGCAGACGCGCAGCATGTTGTCCAGCTGCCGCGCACTGCGGCCGGCGTCGAGCAGCAAACCTGCGCTTCTTGAACCTATGTAATAGCTGTTCCCTGAGCTTCCGCTGAACAGGGGGCATAACCTTGCCATACAAATATCCTCGTTTCTGCAATCGCTAAAGCAGGGAAACCCAATTCGGGTTTCCCTGCAGGTTTTTCAAATGAATTCAGCCGATCTTGTCCAGTGTACGTTCCGGCTCTTCCATCCGGTAAATATCAGCGCCAAGCTCTACCAGCTTCTCCACAATGTTCTCGTAGCCGCGCTCGATATACTGTACATCCTCTACCTGCGTGGTGCCTTCCGCTACCAAACCGGCAATCACCATCGCCGCGCCTGCGCGGAGATCCAGCGCCCGAACAGGAGCCCCTTTCAGACGGTCCGCACCTTCTACAATGGCCACCTTGCCATCCACTGTGATCTGTGCTCCCATCCGTCTGAGCTCGTCCACATATTTAAAACGATTATTTTCCCATACGCTCTCGTTTACCATGCTCGTCCCCTTCGCAACGGAGAGAAGCGTCGTGATCTGCGGCTGCATATCCGTAGGAAAGCCGGGGTGAGGCATAGTCTTTACATTGCACTTGCGCAGAGGCCGCTCACATAAAACGCGGACAGTGTCGTCCCCTTCTTCTATAGTGACGCCCATTTCCACCAGTTTTGCAGAAATAGATTCCAAATGCTTCGGCGTCACATTTTTCACAACCACATCGCCGCCCGTAGCCGCCGCAGCCACCATGTACGTACCCGCCTCAATCTGATCGGGAATGATGGAATAAGTGACGCCGCGCAGCCGCTGCACCCCATGAATCTTAATGGTGTCAGTACCCGCCCCGCGGATATCCGCCCCCATTGTGTTTAAAAAGTTGGCCAAGTCTACAATGTGGGGCTCCCTGGCGGCATTTTCAATTACTGTAAGCCCTCTTGCCTTTACAGCAGCCAGCATGATATTCATCGTCGCGCCTACGGTGACCACATCGAGATAGATATTGGCTCCGTGAAGGTCGTTTTGAGCGGAGACGGAGATCATGCCGTTATCAAGGCTGTAATCACAGCCCAGGGCCACAAACCCCTTCAGGTGCTGGTCAATGGGCCGTACGCCAAAATTACAGCCGCCCGGCAGCGGCACCACGGCATTGCGGCAGCGCCCCAGCAGTGCGCCGATAAAGTAATACGAAGCACGGATGCGGCGGGCAATCTCTGCCGAAACAGTGTCTGTCATAATGGGACGGGGATCGATCTCCACGGTATGAAGATCCAGGTATTCCACTCTGGCTCCCATTTCTTTCAGGATATAGGTGAGTGTTTTCACGTCGGAAATATCCGGGATATTCTCGATGCGGCAGGGAGAATCTGAAAGAATCACAGCGGGGAGAATGGCCACTGCTGCATTTTTGGCTCCGCTGATATTTACTTCGCCTGTCAGACGGCATCCGCCTTTGATCACGTATTTATCCAAATTTACACTTCCTAACGACTTTGAGGACAAGTCAGTTTGAAGAACATTTTTACTTGTTAAATTAGTATTTGACCGTTGTTAATAATAATACATACCGGTCAAAAAGTCAATATCAGGAACGCCCAACGCCCTGATACTCACAAAACCTTACCGAATCTGCACATAATTTACGTCATCCGACAGCGTTTTGCATTTCGGCGATTTATCTATAAAAGCATGACATCAACTACTTTTTTTGCCAAATACAACAGGCTTCTCTTCCCCTCTGCGCAGCCGGCCAATATTGGAACGATGTTTGATGAGCACAGTCCCCCCGATAAAGAGCGAGGCCGCCGTTACAAACAGCAGATACCAAAGAGAACGCCCCGCATTGCCCTGCAGCGGACTTCCTGAAAAATCGAAAAAGTAAACCAGGAGAAACGTGTACACAGGGTAGGCCACAGCACAGACCACTGAGGCCAGGGACACAATCCGTTTCCAGAGGAACACGAGCAGGAAGGTTCCGATCACCAGCAGAAATGCCCTCCAATCCAGCAGGGCAATCATCGCCGCGGAAGCAACCACGCCTTTTCCTCCCCGGAAACCGTAGTAAACAGGAAAGATATGCCCCATCACGCAGGCCATCCCTGCTATGTACTGGCCCGCTTTTACCAGCTCATAAGAGACGGGCAGGCCCAGCAGAAAAAATGCCAGGTACATAATGAGGTAGGCCAGCAGCACGGCGGCGACACACTTGACAAAATCACCCACAAAGGTGAGAATGGCAGGCACCTTCCCGACAGTGCGCAGCACATTGGTCATTCCGGCGTTCCCACTGCCGTATTTGCGAATATCTTCCTTATGTTTAAACAGTCTGGTCAAAATGATCGACCAATTGATACTGCCCAGCAAATAACCGGCCACAGCAGCGAGAAGCATGGGCAAAACAAGATATCCCAGATATTCCATTGTATAGGCGCTCCCGCCCATTCCCGGGCAGAGCGCTCTTCCCTCCTCTGCTATTCTTTATCCTTTCGCTCACGCACAATCATTCTCACCGGGGTCCCTTCCAGGCCGAACGTATCCCGGATCCGGTTTTCCAGATAGCGCTGGTAAGAGAAATGAAACAATTCTTTATCGTTGACAAAACAGATAAAAGTAGGGGGCTTTGTGGATGCCTGGGTCATATAATAGATTTTCAGCCGTTTGCCTTTGTCCGTGGGCGGCTGTACCCGTGCAGTAGCCTGGGCCAGGATATCGTTGAGCATTCCAGTGGTTACCCGCATGGCGTTGCTGGAAGCGACCAAGTGGATCAATTCAAACATCCTATCCAGCCTTTGGCCGGTTTTAGCCGAAATAAACAGGATCGGCGCGTAGGACATAAAGGAAAAATCCTTTTCAAGCTGTGTGCGCATTTCCTGCATGGTCTTGTCATCTTTTTCCACTGCATCCCATTTATTGACCAGGATGATGCAGCCCTTGCCCGCCTCATGGGCAATACCGGCCACCTTGGAGTCCTGCTCAGTGAACCCTACCTCTCCATCAATGAGGATCAGGCATACGTCGGCACGCTCCACAGCCATCTCAGCACGAAGATTGCTGTAATGCTCAATGGCATCTTCCACCTTGCTTTTCCGGCGCAGCCCAGCCGTGTCGATAAAGGTAAAGGTTCCAAAGGTGTTTTCAATCGTGGTATCCACTGCATCACGGGTAGTCCCCGCGATATCAGAGACGATGCAGCGGTTTTCTCCCGCAACCTTGTTGACCAGAGAGGATTTCCCCACATTCGGCTTTCCGATTACGGCAACCTTGATGATCTCGCCCTCTTCCTCCTCTTCTTCCGGGAATTCGATAAGCTCGCAGATCCGGTCCAACAGGTCGCCGGTACCGTGGCCATGGACAGAGGAAACCATCATAGGATCTCCCAGGCCGAGGTTATAAAACTCATAGAACTCCGCAGGCGGGTCTCCCACCTGATCGCACTTGTTAACACACAAAACCACCGGCACGCCGCTTTTGAGCAGCATAGCTGCAATATCGGCGTCCGTAGCGGTGACGCCGGATCGAACGTCCGTCACCAGCACAATGGCGTCTGCCGCCCCAATGGCAAGCTGCGCCTGCTCCCGCATTTGCGATAAAATGATATCTTTGGAGGCGGGCTCAATCCCTCCGGTATCCACCACGGAAAATTTTTTTCCGCACCATTCCACATCCCCGAAAATCCGGTCCCGGGTCACGCCGGGAGTATCCTCCACGATGGAGAGCCTCTGCCCCACAATTTTATTGAAAAGTGTAGACTTTCCCACATTCGGCCTGCCTACAATGGCAACAATCGGTTTTCCCATAACTTAGTTCTTACCCCGCTTTCCTGTCTGCCCGAACGGGGCAGCCTCTCTGTCTCTGTGAGCTCGTCCCGAAAGGGCGGCTCCTGTTCCTGTTTTCCGTCGTGCCTCCCACGCTCAGGCAGAAGCCGTCACTGCCCCGCTCCCTCATAAGGATTATGGCGCGGGGCGTCAGACACATAGTTTCCCGCAATGGCCCCAGCCAGGGCCTCGCCGGTGTTTTCCACCCGAAAAGAGGGAACCCCCAGCTCCCGGCGCAATTCCTCCAGCGTCATGTCGTCCAGAAAGATATCTTCCCCGCTCTTCATCATGTTGGAAGCCAACAGTACGGCATCCCCCAGTTCCCTGCCTTTCAGCACTCCGACAATATCCACGCCAGTGAGAAGGCCGGTCACATCCACTGTACCGCCGAAGAAATCATTGTGCACCGGCACCAGATCTATAGTTAAATTATGGCATTTTGCGCGCAATCCGTCAAGCATGGAATCTAAAAAAGCATAGCCTGCCTCTCCTGTGGGAATCGTGACTTTCCGGGGCTGCTCCGGTAACCGCAGTTCCTCCAGCGCCCAGTCAAACTCATCCTGAAGATTCCGCAGCATCCCCACCCCGTTTTCAATCTGCGGGAAATCCTCATAAAACTCCAAGGGAGGAATGGGCCGTTCCGCCATCAGGTACAGCTCATCAGAGGCAAACACAGTCCGGCTGCCCCGCGCCTTTCTGAATTGCTCTCCGAAACGCTCAATGAGGTCCAGAACTTCGCCTGCCGTTTCCCTGTTATACGGAGTCAGCGGATACAAGCCCTCCCGATAGCGTGTCAGCCCTACCGGCACACAGGCAACGCTCAGGAGACTCTCCCCCAAATCAAACAGCTTATGCAAAGTAGATTCTAACGCCGGGCCGTCATTGACGCCGGGGCAGAGTACAATCTGGCAGTTCAGCCTGATGCCGCCTTCCGCCAGCCGATACAGATGCCGCAAAGAGTCCCCGGCAAACCTGTTATTCATCATTTTGCAGCGGAGCTCCGGATCCATCGTGTGTACCGAAATGTTGATGGGGCTGATATGCATTTTGAGCACACGATCGATCTCACGGTCATCAATATTTGTCAGCGTGATATAATTGCCGAACAGAAAGGAAAGCCGGTCATCATCATCTTTGAAATAAAGAGTTTCCCGCATTCCAGGAGGAAGCTGATCGATAAAGCAGAAAATGCATTTGTTGCGGCAGGACCTCTGCTGATCCATCAGATACGTATCAAAGCAAAGCCCAAGCTGTGCATATTGAGGTTTCACAATCTCAGCACTATATTCTTTCCCACTGCGGCACAAATTAAGCCGCACATTCCTCTCCGTTTCAAAAAAACGGTAGTCAAGAACGTCAGTAATTTCATGGCCGTTGATAGCAAGCAATATGTCCCCCGCTCTGACTCCCGCTTTTTCAGCCCTGCTGTGCGGTTCCACACCGTCAATTTTCACCGCCATTGCCTCTCATCCTCCTTCTTCCGCATTTTCAGCGCCATACCGTTTGCGTCCACATACGGTTTTTTCGAAAAAAGAGAAGGGAGCGCATGGCCGCGTTCCCTTCTCTCCACTCTTTCAGAACAAATTACGCATCTTTCTTCACGACTGCTCTGCCGTTGTAATAGCCGCAATTGCCGCAAACTCTGTGAGGTGTTTTGTATTCTCCGCACTGAGGGCATTTCATAAGCGCGGGAGCCTGAAGCTTCCACACATTCGAACGTCTCTTATTCTGTCTTGCGCTGGATACCTTACCCTTAGGTACTGCCATGAGTAGCACCTCCTTATATGGAAAATTGAGATTTCATTTTGTTTCCGATGAATCCTGCAACAATTTCTTCAGAATTTCCAGCCGGGAATCTGTCTGCTCTTTTTCGCAGGAACAATCCCCTAAATTCAAGTTAAAACCACAACTGGGGCACAGCCCTCTGCAGTCTGGTGAACACAAAAATTTGCTGGGCATCTCAAGCAGGACATCCTCAGTGAGAAGCTCGTCCAAATCGAGCCTTTCTCCAGGTACGAGAATGTAATCATCGTCATCCTCTTCTTCGTTAAGCTCCCGCACCAGCGTGTGGGAAAAACGCACGATCTTTTCCTGTACAGTCTCCTCATTGCACCGGTCACAGGGCATCGTCACTGTGTAATGCAAATGTGCTCCCAAGTCCACAGATCCCGCAAAGCTATGAAACACTGCACGCACTTTCACCGGTTCAAGAAACGGCTTGACACCGTTCACCTCAACCTGGGAAAGATCAAGATCGTATTCGACGGTATCGGACAGGTCATCCGACAAAAAATACTTTTTTAAATCGATTACCATAACCCTACCTCATGCCGTACTGATATATTATAATAAGTTCCATTTCTCTTGTCAAGAGTTTTCTCTGGACAAAAGGTACTCCAGAAAAGGAGGCGGCTATTTAGCCGCCTCCCGGTAAGGGATATTTTCTGTGAAGAATCATGGGGCCATTTTACAGCCCGCTTTTTCCTCACCTGCCCTCTTTTCCTTATTTGGCAACAAACTCAACAACAGACGCCGGAATTTCATCTTCAGCGGCGGAAATCGAAAGTACGAAATTGGTGTTTGCTTCCTCACCAAGCTTCTTGAGCTTCTCCACCAGTTCCTCCACAACCTCTGCCCCTGTTCCGGTAATCTTCAACGTAGAATCAATCAGAATATCCGTAACATCATAGTTGCCTGCACAAATTCCACTGACAAAGCCAAACAGCATATCAGCACTTTGAATTTTATAGGCATCGGCATCCACCAGACGCGCAGCATGCGAAATATCATAGGTAAGCTTGAGGCCCTTTTCAATCACCACGACGCAGCCCTTCGAAGTTTCGAGCGCAGCATTTGCCAGTTCGATGAGCTTTTTCGTTTTGCCGGAGCCTTTTTTACCAGTTAAAAGAGTAATCATATTGCAACTCTCCTTAATTTATTATTCCGCCCGAAAAGGGCGGGAAGTACCTTGATTACTTCGACAGCCGCTTTTCGAGTTCCGCCTTGGCAGCCTCATAACCAGGCTTGCCCAGGAGAGCGAACATATTCTTTTTATAGCTTTCCACACCAGGCTGGTCAAAGGGATTCACTCCCAGCAGATAGCCGGAAATCGCGCAGGCCTTCTCGAAAAAGTAAATAATCTGGCCCAACGTATCCTCTGAAAAATCAGGGGCATGAATCACCACATTGGGGACGCCGCCGTCATTATGCGCCAATACAGTACCTTCAAAAGCCTTTTCATTGATAAACGCCATGGTGCGGCCTTCCAGGTAATTGAGTCCGTCCACATTTTCCGGGTCATTGCCCAGGGTTATTTCCTGTTTTGGCTGGTCGATGAGCATCACCGTTTCAAACAGAGTACGACGGCCGTCCTGGATATACTGTCCCAAGGAGTGCAAATCGGTAGAGAAGACGACGGATGCCGGGAAAAGTCCCTTATTGTCCTTGCCCTCGCTCTCTCCGAACAGCTGCTTCCACCACTCGTTCATCATGGCATAGCGCGGCTCATAACTTACCATCACTTCGGTGCATTTTCCCTTGTTGTAAAGGATGTTGCGGATTGCGGCATATTTATAACAATCATTTTCTTCCAGAGAAGGCTTTCCATACAGTTCTGCCGCTTTGGCTGCACCGGCCATCAGCGCATCGATATCCGCGCCGGCCACCGCAATGGGAAGCAGGCCTACCGCGGTCAGCACCGAGTAGCGTCCGCCCACGTCATCAGGCACCACAAAGGTCTCATAGCCTTCTTTATCGGCCAGCTGCTTCAGCGTCCCCTTCGCCTTATCGGTTGTACAGAAAATTCTGTCCTTTGCGCCCTCTTTTCCGTATTTTTTCTCCAGAAGTTCCCGGAAAACGCGGAATGCAATGGCAGGCTCAGTGGTAGTGCCTGACTTTGAAATCATGTTGATGGAAACATCCTTGCCCTCACAAATGGAAACCAATTCTGCCAAAGCGGTAGAGCTAATGCTATTGCCAGTAAAGTAGATGTTGGGGGTATCCTTTTTCAGGTCGTTATAACGGTCGGACTTCAAAAACTCAATGGCAGCCCGGGCACCCAGATAGGAACCGCCGATTCCGATGACGATAAAAACATCGGAATTTTTCTTGATACGCCCGGCCGCAGCCTTAATTCTCGCAAATTCTTCTTTGTCATAATCGGTGGGAAGCGTCACCCAACCGATAAAATCATTGCCCAAACCAGTACCGGAATGCAACAGTTCATGCGCAGCTTTTACCTGCGGTTCCATAGCTTTATATTCCTGTCCGGAAACAAATCCCTTCAGGTACCCGTCCTCCAGCTTTAAAGGCATTGTTAAGACCTCCTGAATTTTTATTTTTCCTGTTTTTTATATTCTACAATAAGTCAAAGGAATTTGCAAGTTGGCGTCCATGGATATTTACGAAAAGTTCAGAAAGCCTAAAAACTCACAAAACTGCGCAGCAGATAAAAAAAGGAAGAGCCAAATGTGATTTTTTCCGCGTTTCCTGCCGCTGTAATTTCGACCTCTGCCATTGTCTCCCCATTTACCAGAAACTTTACTTTACCGAGGACATCGCCTTCGTTTACCGGAGCTTCAATCGTTTCCTGCAGCTCCACTTTTTCCTCAACCGTTCCCTGGTCGCTGGACTTTAACAAAATTTTCGGCATCTCCCCAACTTTAACCTTCACCGTGTCCTGCATGGCCCCTTTCACCGGCACTTCAGGAAGTTCGGGCGTCTCCGGCACGGTCACGGACCAATTGGCAAAACCGTAATCCAACAGTGCCGCTGCGTCTTTAAACCGGTTATCTGTGCTGTCAGCTCCCAGTATAACGGAAATCAATCCCAGAGAATTGCGTTCTGCCGTAGCGGTGATGCAGCTTCCAGCCTGAGAGGTCGTGCCGGTTTTCAAACCGGTGATGCCGTTATAGGTACGGATCAGCTTATTGGTATTTACCAGCTGGGTTTGCCCGTCCCGTACATAGTCGATCCAAGTCAAAGTATAATCGAAAATTTTAGGGTGCGTCAGCAGTTCCCGGCTCATCAGCGCCACATCATGTGCGCTGGTCACGTGGCCTTCCTCATCGAGTCCATTGCAGTTTTTAAACACAGTATCGTTCATACCCAATTCCTGGGCTTTCTGGTTCATCCTCTGAACAAAGGCTTCCTCACTGCCCCCCACGTTTTCTGCCAGCACAACCGCCGCATCGTTGGCGCTCATAATCACCGTCGCCTTCAGCAGATCGTCCACCGTCATAGCCTCGCCTTCCTTCAGCCAGATATCCGACCCGCCCATGGAAGAGGCGTGGGCCGACGCCGTGAGGGTATCTGTCAAGGAAAGCTGCCCGGAGTCAATGGCGTCGAAAGTGAGACATAAGGTCATCACCTTTGTGATAGAAGCACAGGGCCGCACTTCGTGCGAGTTTTTTTCAAAGAGGACTTTCCCAGTGGACGCCTCCATCAGCACAGCCGACGGAGCTGAGATTTCCACCTCATCCGCACTGGCTAAAACGCCAGGCATGACTGCTATTCCTAACAGGACTGCCGCCAGAAGCACCGCTATTTTCCGTTTCATTTCTGTTCCACCTTTCTTCTCTTGCTGCCGTTTTCCAATTTATAGATATGCATTTCTCTGCAAAATCATGGCAAAAAATGAGCCATGGAAAGAAATTCCATGGCTCGCATATTTGGCAGCAAAATTATTCTTTTTTCCAGAGACCAGCAAAATTTTCCGCAGCCAGACTTACAAGGAGGCGTACTTTCTTATAAATCCGGCGGTCCATATAGCGGCGCGCCCCATAAACTCCCGTACCGTTACAACGCCAATGTAGCGCAGCGGCAGATGCTTTTCCGGCTGCTGGGCATACCAGTTCAGCGTTCTGTCCTTCCAGAGATCAGCCTCCTGTCCCGAAAGTACTTCCCCCACATCCTGTCCCCGCGCCTGTCTCAGGTACTCCCAGACCCTTTCCCGCCATGGCAGTTCCCGATACAAAAGCAAGTCGATTTGATCCGTGTCGCTATAATAGGCCTGCCGGACCGTCTGCACCGGAGAGGGATCCGCACCGTACCGAGCGGTATAGGGGCCATAAACCAGTTCGTTCCAATAGGCGTCTGTCAGCACATGCACCACATAGCCAAGAAAAAAATCCGCATTCTCTCTGCCTGTATGGCGCTGTAAAAACATGGCGACAGGCGTCAAATCAGACGTATGGCGTGTTCCCAGATGGGACGCCACCTTAGCTTCCGGTCCTGGATCTTTCCGCATATGTACACCATCCGGCGCTATGCTGCCCAAATAGAATGCGGGAAAATCCCGAACATGCAGCAGACCTTCCTCTATCATTCCATGAGCAGTTCCCAAATGTACCATGGGCAGCGGCATTTTTCTCTTTTCCTCCTGTTTTCCCACATTTTCGATCCCCTCAAGCATTTTCTCTCTTGACTCTCAAATAGGCTCCAGGGACAATAGGAGCTTCTGTTTTCCAAAACACAGTCATCTCCGCATGAGGCGCCACTTCAATCGGTTCCATCTCCCCATTCCACAGCTCCTGCAGTTCTGCAGTAACTGGATCGGCATGGGGCTGCAGCACATCGACAGTTTCTCCACGGAAAAACCTGCCGCGCTGCCTTAACTCGATGAAACCGTTCCGACTTCCCACGCAGACAGCCACCACCTCATAATGCCGGATATATCTGTCATTTTCCGGTGTCTGTCCCGGTTCGCCGCCGAAGTAAAATCCAGTGGAATATTCCCTGTGGCTCAGCTTCTCCGTCTCTTCCACAATGTCCTGCGGCAGGGGAACCCCCGGGTGTTCCCAGTGAAAATCTACTGCCCTGCGGTAAGCGGAAGTCGCTGAAGCAACGTAGTAGGCGGATTTAGCCCGGCCCTCAATCTTCAGGCTGGAGATTCCAGCCTCTACTAACTCCGGGATATGTTCAACCATACATAAATCTTTCGAACTGAACAAATAGGCGCCCTTTTCTTCCTGCACCAGAGAAAACCTCTCTTCCGGACGCCGGCGTTCCGTGACAAAATATTCCCAACGGCAGGGCTGCGCACATTCTCCCCGATTGGCATCCCTGTCCGTCAAATAGTTGGAAATCAAACATCTTCCAGAGAAGGACATGCACATCGCTCCATGTACAAACGCCTCCAATTCCAGTTCCCGGGGCGTATGCTCCCGGATTTCCCGGATTTCCGCCAGCGATACCTCTCTGGCCAGCACCACACGTTTGGCTCCCAGTTCGTAAAAGGCGTTGGCCGTCTCATAATTCACCACGCCGGCCTGTGTGGAGACATGCAGCTCCACTCCGGGCGCATACTGCTTTGCCAGCATCATAACGCCCAGATCCGTCACTATAAAGGCGTCCACGCCTATTTTTGCACAAAACTCCAAAAATACCGGCAGCTCTGCAAGTTCATAATTCCGTGGAAGCGTGTTGCAGGTAATATATACCTTCACTCCGTGCTGATGGCAGTACTGAACGGCCCATTGCAGCTCCTCTTCCCCAAAATTAGAGGGAGCCCGGCGCATTCCAAAATTTTTCCCCGCCAGATACACGGCGTCCGCTCCGTACTGTACAGCCGAGAGGAGCCGCTCCCGGTCCCCGCAGGGAGAGAGCAGCTCCGGCTTTCTTTCCATCGTTTTTATTGTATCCTTCATCAATCCGTCAGCCCCGCCTCAACCAAATTTGCAAGATGATCCTCTTCATTCGTGGCATAATAGGCCGTACCGTCGGCGCTATGGCAGAAGTAGAGATATTCTGCAGCATCGCCGTCGGTATTTGGCTGCAGCGCCGCCTTGATGGCGTCCAGGCCCGGATTGCATATGGCGCCCGCCGGCAAACCTGTGATCTCATACGTATCGTAATTGCCATGGGGCAGTGCGCCCTGTTCCGGAATATCAGCCCGCGTCTTATAGGGATAGAACATGGTGGAGTCGCACTGCAGCATCGGCACCCCATAATCCACCCCAAAGCTGAGCCTGTTATGCAGGACCGCGGAGACATTGTACATGTCGTTGGTATTGGCAGCCTCAGCTTGAATGATGGAAGCCAGGGTGACAACCTGATCCAGGGACATGCCGGAATTTGCGATTTTGGTCTGCAGATCGTCCGTCAGCCGCTTTTCAAAGTTCGTCAGCAGCTTGCCCACCACATCAGCCAGCTCTTCCCCTTTATAAAAATCATAGGTGTCGGGGAACAGGTATCCCTCCAGCTTATAATACTTGCCGGAGGCATCCCCCATTTGAGCAACCATCGGGTAGCCGCTGAAATCCCCGCTGTTGAGAATATCGAGGAATTCCTGGGCAGAGCAGACCTCATTTTCTTCCAGCAGCTGCGCCACCTGCAGCACCGTATAACCCTCAGGGAAGGTCACCGTAACTGTTTCCCTGCTCTCATTGCCGCCCTGAAGCTTGTTAATGATATCCTCATAGTCCAAGTTGGTTGCAAGCTCATACGGACCGGGCTGAAAATACTGCATATCAGCAGTCACCTTGCAATAAATGGTGAAGAATTCCTTCTTGGAAATGACTCCCTTTTGATAGAGGATGTCCGCCAGCTGTTCAGCCGTCACATTGGCAGGAATCACCACTTCCGCTTTTCCCTGGTTCCGGCCCACCGCAAAGAAATCGTTGGAACCGCCAATGAGATAGCTGGCCAATGTAAACGACACCAGCAGCACCATGGCCAGCCACACCAGGGAAAACACCCGGCGGTTTTTTCTTGCTTTCAGCTTATTGCGCTTTTTATGGGCTTTTTCCTCCGCCCTGCGTTCTTTTTCCGTATAATAGATTTTTTTGTTCATGGGAGGTTCAGCATAGGAAGCGGAGGCTTCTCTCTTCCGCTCCGGCACAGGTACAGGACCTGTCGCAAGCTTATTCTCGTCAATATTGAGTTTAAAAGTTCCCGTACCTTTTGGCACATTCCTGTTATTTCTACTGCGATCGTCCATAGAATTCCTTCCTTTCCGGGCACTGCGGAGAAACCGCAAAGCTTCCATCCTCCGTGATCAGAATCTGCACCCTTTGATCGTGCGGTTCCCGGGGCAGTTCCTGCTGTACCAGCTCCCGATAGCACAGTCCCGCCGCCACGATTTTTTTCCCCGCCAAAAAGCGGTCGTAATATCCCTTTCCATAGCCCAACCGGTAGCCCAACCGATCAAAAGCTATGCCCGGCACCAAACAAAGAGCAGTTTGCCAATCCGTATGATCCAGACTTTTCTTCGGATCCGGCTCCAAAATACCGTACCGGCCCGGTTTCAGTTCCTCTGTTGAATCGATCCGGCAGAAAAACATGGCGCCGTCCCCTGGAGGACAATAGGGGACACAAACCTCTTTTCCCTGCTCCAGAGCCCGGCGCAGAATAAGAGCAGTGCCCACTTCGCTGGCTCTGCCGATATACAGCAGCAAGCTGGCGGCCCGCCGGTATTGCGGCAGAGAAAGCAAGTTTTCCGCAATGGCTTCCTCCCGTTCCCTGCGATGTTCCAAACCGTCCCGCACCTCCAGCAGCTTCTTTCGCAGCTCCTGCTTTGACGGGTTTAGGACTCCCATTGTATGGAATCCCTAAGCTCGTCGGACTTTTCTTTGGAAATCAGCAGCTCCACCAGCTTCAGGCCGAACTGTGTGGAAACACCCATTCCCCTTGCCGTTAGTATGTTCCCATCCTGGCAGACATAGTCAGCTGAAAGAACAGCTCCCTCAAGCTCCTGCTGGAATTTCGGAAACGCAGTCGCTTTTTTCCCCTGCAGCAGACCCTTATGTCCTAAAATGGAAGGCGCCGCGCAGATTGCCGCAACAAGGACACCCTTCCCCACGCAGTTGTCGATGCTCTCCTGCACGGCGGAAGAATGCTCCAGGTTGAGAGTGCCCGGCATTCCACCCGGAAGCACAATTGCCTCTGCCTGCGCCATATCCGCCTCTTCAGCGAGAAGATCCGCCTTTACGGAAATGCCATGGGAACCGGTAATTTCCAGCCCTCCCACGCCTGCTAAGCCAACTTCAAGTCCAGCACGCCGCATGAGATCTACGGGAGTTAGGGCTTCAATTTCCTCAAAACCTTCCGCCAAAAATACATAGACCATATTTCTTCTTCCTTTCCATTTCATAATATTGCCCGCTGTCAGAGCAGTTCTTCCAGCTCGGAAAGCACTGACTGATGGATTTTCTCCCTCTCCAGGGGAACTCCATTCTCCGAACAGGGAATCACATGCCAATGCAGACGTTGTGCAGCAAAACGGGCAGTCTGCGCACAGTCCCGCAAAAAGGCCAGATCACTCTCATGAATATCCTTTTTCTCTTCGTCCCCATGATACCTGCCCAAGAGCAATGCCTGTGAAACTTCTACCGGCATATCGAGAAAAAGCACCAGATCCGGCCTGGGAAGCCCCAACTTGTCATATTCAAAATCCTGCGCCCAGGAGAGGTAGTTTTCCCACTCTGTCCTGGGCAATTTCCCCAGTTGATAGATCATATTTGAGGTGGTATAGCGGTCGGCCAAAATGGGCACGCCACCTTCATAATCCGCCTTCCAGTCAATCTGGAAACTGGCATACCGGTCCACCGCATAAAAGGCGCTGGCAGCGTAGGCGTTCACCTCTTCAGGATTCTTTCCAAAATCCCCATTCAAATACATTTTTACCAAGGCAGAGGAAGGGGAACCGTAATCTGGAAATGTAATTTTCCGCACCCTTCCGTATCTGGCGGAAAGGGCCTCATAGAGGAGCTGGGCCTGCGTGCCCTTTCCGCTTCCATCCAGTCCTTCCAGCACAATCAGGCTCATGAACACACTCTCCCCGAAACAGAATAATTGAACCTGTGAAACAGCTCCGCCCTTTCAGACTCAAAGCGCTTCAAACTTCTTTCGGACTTCCTGCGGCAGGCCGCAGGACATTTTCCCCTCCGGACAACCGCCCCGCAGGCAGGGCGGGCCCGCTTTCTGAAAGAGATGGGGTGCCACTGCCTTCACCTCCCGGAGCATTTGGGTAGCCAGCTCACGGATTTCCCACTGCGCCCGGTTGCAGCAGCGGTGGGTAAAAAAATTCATCAGCGATCTGGCGTTCATGGTACAGATCATTTTAGTAGCACAGGCGTTGGGCAGCACGAAGCGCGCATCCTCTATGGCCTTTTTTTCCGCCTTGCGGGCCGCGCTCTTTTCATCCTCTCCCTGCGCAAGAAATTCCTTCCGGTGTTTTTCTTTCAGCAGAGCCGTCAGGCGTTCGTAATGCCGGGCGTCCTCAACCATTGCCTGCAGAAATTCCTCCTTTGCCTCAGGAATACCCTCTATCTCCGGCGGCAGGACAAATTCGAAATCATCCTCCCTGACATAGCGCTGGCTCTGCACACTGTAGGAGGCGATGCGGTGGCGCGTAATCTGCGCCAGCAGCGAACGGGATACGCCTTCGATCCCAAAAGTAAAGCTGGCATGTTCAATGGGGCTTTCATGCCCGATCTCCCCCAGCATATCCAGGAAGGAGGCGGTCTTTTCCTCCGTGAGCCCCTCCATTACGGTCCCGATATCCGCCGAGGCATAACAGAGCTTGGCGGCGCAGGCCACCGTTTTTTCCGGTTCTGGCGTATAGGCCAGCAATTCCACATGCAGCATAATATGGTTCCTCCAGGGACAAAATTCTATCTCACCTTTGCAATTGTCTGTTATTATAGCAAAGATTCCATCTCTTCTCAACCCCCGGCTTTTTAAGAAAAGACGGACGCCGTTCCCTTTTCCTTACAAATACTTCTTTTATGCTTCGGCAAACATTTCCTGCTTTTGCTATTGTTTCATAATGAAAAAGGGATTTTTACGGGCAGAACAAACTGCGGCGCAGGGTGATTAAGATTCAAAACTTTATCGCTGGCAGAAAAATGCCATGGCTTTCACCCATAAAAGTTCACCGTGTAAAACTGCTGCAGAAGAAAAACTTCTGCAGCAGTTTTTACCATTTCTTCCCTTCCTGCGCATAGGCGGAATCCCAATATTCCCCCAACCAGGAAAGCAAGTCCTGCTGGGTCATTTTTCCGGAAAGCAGGTCCCGAAGCTTATCATTAGCCTCCTGCCTGTACCCGGAATATGCTTCGTACCTCTGAGGTTCCGACGCAAACTGATACCAATCGCTGCGCTTCATCATCTCCGTGTAAACCGCCCGTTTTCCCTCCAGGAAAAAATCATCCAGTTCATAGGAGGTCAGATGGACAGGCGTGGTATCCGTCACCTTTGACAAATGTGTATTGTTGTCTGCGTTGGATAAAAAGCATAGAAAATGAACTGCCGTCTCTGTCGACGCCGAAGCAGCGGACACGCCCCATCCCGCGAAATCATCCGAGAATACGGCCAGACCAGCTCCGCCTCTGGGGTAAGCGGCAACGCCCCACTCGCCCTCCTCCATGTTCTCTTCTAAGAAAGGATATACATCCTCTCCCGCCAGCAGCAAGGCGGTTTTCCCCTGCTGGAAAGCCTCTGCCGCCTCTGCTTCTTCCCATTGAAGCGCCTCTGCAGGCACAGCTTGCGAAAACACCGACACAAACTGGCTCATTCCCTTCTGCGCCTGCTCCAGGGAGAAGATACTTTTCCCTTCAAACCCCCGGGAAAAGTAAGCCGCACTGATATCCACCATCCGCCCCACATTGACAGAACTCCAGACGACGGAATCCATATAATCCACAAGCCGGTCCTTTCCAGCCACTGCCAAGCCGGCTCCCTGATCAGAAAGAGCCGCGGCGGCCTTTTCCACCTCTTCCCAGACCCGGGGCACCAGCAGCGTAGACTCCGGATGGGCATCGTTATAGCTTTCAAACCAATCTTTCCGATAGTAGAGGGCATCTTGGGACGTACTTGCCGGTAACAAATAAACATGTTCTTCTCCCATGCACCTTGCCCCCTGCTTGGCGGCGGCAGAAAGGGAGTACCATTCGTCCCACACCTCCATGTAAGGTTTGATATCCGTCAGCATTCCCTTCTCCACATAAGCTGGAACCCATCCGCTGTGCAATTCCAACAGGTCTGTCTGTCCGCCTGCACTCAGGCGAGCCTCCAGTTCCTGAGCGTTTTTCAGGGTAATAATCTCTATCTCCGTTTTGGGGAAATCAGCCTCGTATTTATCCGCGATCTCCCTCAGGGCGTCGGTGCGCGCCTGTGATGTTTCGAGCTCCACCAATACCAGTTTTGCTTCTGCCCCGTCATTGCGCAGGCTCACCCGGCTCTGTTCCTCTGAGGATTCCGGCACAGTGCTGGCTGGCGCCGCACAGCCAGTCAGCAGCATGCAGACGATCCCCCCTGCGCAGGCCCACAGAGCCGCTCTGCGTCTTCTTCCTAACAGACAAGTCTTACCTGTTCTATTCCGAAAGCGCCGAATGCGCCCATATGCTTTGTATTTGAAAATTTCCTCTCTTACTTTCCGCAAAAAGTGTCTCAATTTTTGCCTCCTTCCTTTCTTCCGCAAGGTAATACGGATGTTCCTATTATATCTGGGAGAGGGCTGAAAAACAAGAAAAAAGCGGCGTGATGTAAAATTTCCAAAAAAAAGCCCGCAGATAAAACAGCGGAAGCTGCCGGAATATCTGCGGGCTAAGTTCTTATTGACGAGATTTCTCAATTTTAACGATATACCCAGGTTTTCTGGGCTTGGGCTCGGGAGCAGCGCCGTCAGGATATCCCAGGGCAATGGATCCCACTCCCCGCAGCGTTTCCGGCAACCCCCATGTTTTTAGTAAATCCTTTCCTTCCGGAGAGTCAAACATCTGTCTTTCCCGATGAATCCAGCAGGAACCCAGCCCAAGGGCATGTGCCGCATTCATCATATTGTCCAGCACACAGCTGCCGTCTTCCACCCATGTGCCCCGCTCCGGATCCGCCAACACGATAACCAGGGTAGGCGCCCCATAATAGGGATCGCTTTCTGTTCCCATGACGATAGCGTTCATCCGGCTGAGCAGTTCCCGGGTTTCAGGATCCTGCACCGCCACAATCACCGGGGACTGGGCCCCGATCCCTGTCGGCGCGTAGGTTCCGGCTTCCAGCACGGCATCCAGTTCCTCTGTTTTCACCTGCTCCGCCTTGTATTTGCGGATACTCCTTCTGGTCTTCAACAATTCCAACAGTTCTTTTGCCATACGCTTTTATCCCCTTTCAAAATGGTGATATCTTCATCCTTATTCTTGCAGCATTTCAGACATACGCAGCAACAGCTCTATCGTACCTACATTATATCCACAACAGGCATACCGGATGCTGCGGCCGTCCGTGAGCAAAACCAGAGGCAAACGCTCCGGATCCACATAGGTCCGTCTGGCCAGAGCCGGAACGTCTGTCTGAAAATCCCCACACCAAATTTTCGCCTCCGGCAGAACCGCTCGCGTTCTTCTCAGGGTCGGATCTTCCAGATCTTTTTCGGACTCTACCACCAGATGAACCTGAAGCCCTGCCCTACAGACGCTGTCAGCAGCCTCCCGAAGTTCATTGAGGATATGCTCTGTGGGCTCCCGGCTGGTTTCCAGCCAGACAGAAATTGCTTTTCCGTTTTCCAGCACCGCTGCGGCAGAATCTTCTGCTTCCCTCTTTCCAACCGGATGCCAAGGACAGTCCGGCAGCTCATACTGTTCCAGCAGGTCTGCAATCTGTACCTGCCGGAAGGAGAGGGGCAGAAGGGTTTCCTCTCCCTGCTTCACCGCAATGGTACACTGTTTTGCCAGCTGATTTCCGCCGGGAGTGCGGCTGACAGTGAGGATACGGTAAACGCCTTGGGGTAGAACAAAAGTTTCCTCCTCCCCAGCAGGGATGTCTGAGGCGCTGAGAAGATGAAAGCCCTGTTCCGTCAGCTCAGACAAGCTCCAATTCTGTCTGTACAGCCCCGCATGTCCAGCGGGGGCCTGCACCGTCAGCCTCCCTACAGCTTCCTTTGAAAACAGCCTGCGGAAACTGCCGTCCTGAAAATATTCCGGTTCTTCCCTTTCTCCGGCCAAACGGGCAGGTACCCCCAAAGACCTGCAGAAAGCTACAAACAGAGCTTTTCTGTTTTCCGGGGAAGCCGCCTTCAGAGCCGCCATCCCTGCGGGAGTAGCAGGGATGGCCTGATAGGTTTCTTTTTCTTCCCTAATTTCCCGGTTCATCCATTCCCAAAGGTTGGCCGGGTTTTCTGCAAAGGCCTTTCGCAGCTCTTCGGGGACCACAGTTCGAAGCTGGCGCCAGGGCCGCAAGGGCTCTCGCGAAATACGGGATGAAAGTAGGGCCCTCTCAAATACTTCCGGGAGAAATTTCTCCCGCCATTGGAATGCCGTTTGAGCGTCCTTCCAAACGTCCTCCGGCAGGGGCGCCGCCCGGTCCTTCTCTGTGAGCAGCGAGAGAAACAGAGCTTCCTCTTCCGTTGCGGCCTCCGCTCCTTGCCGGGCGCGGCCGCTGCGCAGTGCGGCACAGCGGCAAAGCGTTTGTGTCCGAAGCAGCTTTTGTTCCGCTGTCAAAGAGACAACAGAAAGCGGGTGATCCTCCGGCGCGATAAAGTCAAACTCTGTCCAGCCGGACAGCGGCGGCTTTTCAGACAGGACAAGTACCGTCTCCCTCTCCTCTGCCGTATTGACCAGCTTTTCTCCCAATAGGCCGTTCGCCGCCGCCACAATCAGAACACTGCCCAAGCCCAGCCGCAGGCGCACCTCCCCTGCGGCGTCGGCCTCGGCAACAGCCACAGGATGGAAACCCGCCATATTCAGCACTTCAAAACACACTCTTGCACTGGCCGCAGGCTTTCCGTCTTCCCCCAGCACCCTGACGCAGTGCTGTTCCGTCACGGCATAGCGGGAGGTTACGAGTTCTGTGACCATTCCCTCCCCTACCAGCAAATCCTCCGGAGAGGAATCCGGAAAGAGGAATGCAAGTTCTTCCTTCGTACCAGGTACGAAGGCTCTCACCTGTTCCGTCATCGCCCGGGAGGCCGCATGGACAAACCATCCCAGATCCAAGACCGGCTCCGGCTCACAAGCTCCCAGGAAACGCCAGCGCGTCCCGTCGTAAGCCTCTACCCAGGCATGGTTGTCGTCACAGTGGGACCACCAAGGGGCATAGACCTGCCTGGCTGCGATGCCCACACTTCTCAGGGCTGCCGTCAAAAAGGCCGATTCTTCCCCGCAGCGGCCGTAGCCACATTGATAAACCGACAGCGGTGCAGCCGTCCTGTCATCGGTAGAGCGGTAGGTGGCCTGTTCCGCACACCACCGGTTTACCTCCAGCACCGCCTCCTGCAGGCTTTTACCGCAGACTCTGGGCCAAAGGGATTCATAAAAAAAGTGCCGGCAGGAGCGCAATTCTTCTGTGTTGATCCGCGGCGGCAGCACATAGAGCAAAAACAGGTGCTCCGGAAGTTCTGCACACCAGGGAACCGCCTCCCGCAGGAACAATCCGTGGCAAACTGTTTCCCGAAACAGTTCTACCGGATAATCTCCCGCGTCAGACAGCGGCATGGAAATATACAGGTATTTCAGCAGCAGCGCCGCCTCCTCCGTACCTCCGCCTATAGCGGAGAGTACCTCCTGCTGCCTGGCGCCAAGAACCTCAAACCGGTTTCCCCACTTTGAGTTTACATAATTTTTAAATTCCGTCGATATCTTCACGCCCGATCCAAAGCCTCCCTTGCCGCCCGTACGTTCCGCTCCTCCGTACGCCACAGCTCAAATTCGCTGAGAGAGGGCAACCCCATGCTGACCCCCTGCTTCCGGTATTCCATCCCGCTTTGCAGCACGGTTTTTCCGCTCATATGAAACTGTTTCGCTGCAGGAAGCTCTTCCCGCAGCTGCAGAACAGCTCCTGCGTCCACACCGGCGCCGATCAGGATTTCCGTACGCTTTGCCGCGGTAAGCAGCTCCCGCAGAAGGGGGATACCCTCCAGGCAGGTATTTTTCTGCCCCGACGTCAGGATCAGATCCACTCCCAGGGCTTCGCAGAAGGAAAGCGTCTCCATGGGGTCGCGGCACACATCGAAGGCCCTGTGCAGGGTAAAGCAGGCTCCCGCACCATGCGCCAGCTCCACGAGCCGCCGCATTCTGCTTTCCTCTAGAGCCCCCTGTGGCGTCAGACAGCCGCACACGATGCCGTCCGCCCCCCATTCCAGAAAGGACTCTGCCTCTTCCTGAAGGATGCCAAACTCCCGGTCCGTATAGAGAAAATCCCCAAATCTGGGCCGCAGCAGCACATGGATTTTTGCCTTTGTCTCCCGCCTGACCGCCCGAAACAGCGCCGGGCTGGGGCTGGTCCCCCCGATGATCAGGTTTCCACAGAGCTCAAACCGGTCCGCGCCGCCCTGTTCTGCAGCCAAGGCGGATTCCACACTGTCCACGCAGACCTCCAGTATCCTTTTCTCACTCACAGCTCACACGCCCTCATTTCAAGGAAATTTCCAGCACCGTGTCCACCGGATCAGGCAGGACGGGGTCCGGACCCAGATCCACAAAGGTGATGTTGGGATAATCGCTGTGGACCCAGCTGTCAGAGAGCGGAACCTCCGCCCCGTCAGCCAGCATCCGCACCCGGTCAATTTCCTCTTTCTGAACCCCGGACAGAGGCAGAGGCCCTACGGTGTTTTCAAAGATATGGAAGTACAGCTTGTTTCCCCGGCGGGTCACCCTGCCCCAGTCCGGCTTTTCGATCCCCGCTTTGCCGCAGCCGTAGATGCTTTTTCCATTCTTCCGCATCCAGCCGCCTATCTGCGCCAGAATTTCCATAGATGCAGGCGGAATGGATCCCCGTGCATCCGGTCCCACGTTCAGCAGCAGATTGCCGCCTTTCGACACACACTCCACCAGCTTCTTAATCAGCATGGGGGCAGGCTTAAAGAAACGGTCTTCCCGGCAGTAGCCCCAGTGATTGTTCATGGTGACACAGGCCTCCCACGCCAGATCCCTTCCGTTCACATCCTGAATGCCGTTGGGTGGGATGATCTGCTCCGGGCTTACAAAATCCCCATGATAAGGGGTGGGGTTTCCGGCTGCCAGGGAACCGTAGCCCTCGCCGCTGACCTCCAGCCGGTTATCGATAATCACCTCGGGCTGGAGAGAACGCACCATCTCGATAAGTTCCGTGCCCTTCCAGGCCTCGCCTCTCAATTCGTCGTAGGAGAAATCGAACCACAGCACATCCAGCTTGCCGTAATTGGTGCAGAGCTCCCGTACCTGGTTGTGCATGTATTCCAGATAGCGGTTGAAATCCCGGCCCTCATTCCCATAGGCGGGATTGTTGCGCATGGGATGCTGTTTGTCCCCATAATGAGGAAAATCCTCGTGATACCAGTCGAGCAGAGAAAAATAGAGCCCCACTTTCAGCCCTTCGGCCCGCACGGCCTCCACATATTCCGCCACCAGATCGCGGCCGCACTTTGTATTGGTGGATTTAAAGTCTGTATACTTACTGTCAAACAGGCAAAAGCCGTCGTGATGCTTCGCCGTGAGCACCACATATTTCATGCCCGCATCCCTGGCGGCTTTCGCCCACTGTTTAGGGTCAAAATCCACCGGGTCAAATTCCTCAAAGTAACGCATATACTCTTCCTTCGGAATCTCTTCTATGCTGCGGACCCATTCTCCCCGTGCGGGGATGGCATAAAGGCCCCAATGGATAAACATACCGAATCTGGCATCGGTATGCCAAGCCATGCGTCTCTCATACTCTTCCCGATTGAATTGATACATGTGCGGCACCATCCTTTCTTTTCTGAGAAGAAACCAGACTTTCCTATAGACGGCCGGACAGTCACAGTTTCTTCTTTTTCGTTTTACAGATTCAATCTTACTATAGCATAGCCTGAAAAAGAAAAAAAGAGTTTACGGCAAAAAGAAACATTTGCCGTAAACTCCAACTCCGAATATTTTAACTGCATCTCCCATGCTTAGGCAGCGGGAAGAAAGCCCTCGCTGCGTATGACTGGAGCGGCTGAATCACTCTGAAACCAGGCGAGCAGCTTTCTGGCCGGGGCATCCTCCGGCGTATCTTTCCGCAGCACGGCATAATAACCGTCTGTCAACGGGTAGCTACCGTCCTTCAGGCTCTCCTCCGTAGGCGCCACACCGTTGTAGGAGAGCATTTTCAGCTTCTCCGTCACACCACCAGAGGGATCCTCTCTGTAATTGCTCAGATAGGCAAACAAGGTATATCCCAAAGCGTAGCAATCCCTGGGTTCTCCGCCGATACCGCCAAACTGAAAATTCGCTACTTGATACAGCATGCCTGGCATGGTCAGCTCCACATAATTTTCTTCAATTTCCGGGTGCATGGCCTGCCCGTTCAAAACAAGATTGTCCATCTGTGACTGGCTGCCGCTGTTTGCGTTCCGGCAGATGGGAACCAGTTCTTTGTCCGGCCCTCCCAGCTCCTTCCAATTGCGGATGGCGTAATCCCGGTAAATGGAAACCGCCTGCTCTTGAGTAATACTCTCCGTGGGATTATCTGAGCGGGTAATAAACACCAGCGCCTCTAAAGCCACCTTGTGGAATTCCAGCCCCACGCCCGCCTGCTCCGCCACATGGAGCACATCGGCTGAAGCATAGGGTACCAAAATCAAATCCACCTCTCCGGCAATGAGCTTTTCATAGGAGGGCACGGTGCGGGAGGCTGTTTCCGGATGCAGAGAGCTCTCCCAGCTCTGGTGCATAGTTTCAAAGGCAGACTGCACTAATCCGAGTGTGGAGGTAGAGCCGTCCACCCGTGGATAGTTTTCTCCCGTCAGCCCCCATTGCGCGGCTTCTTTATTCTCCCGCGCATAGGGCCTTACCATTCTATTTTCCAATAACGGAGCAGCGTTTGACAGCAGCTGTGCCGCCTCAGCCCGGGTAGCGCCGGACCTGGGCCGCACATTTCCACCCGGTTCCCCACGCAGAATCCCGCAGTTCCATGCCCAAGCCAAAGCTTCCCTGGCTCCGGCGGAAACCTCCTGAAAATCTGCAGGAAGCGGTTTCTCTGGAAATCCGGATAGTTCGTTTCCTGTCCTTTCAGCATACCGATACAAAAATTGTGCCATCTGCTCCCGTGTTACAGGCTGCATCGGCTCAAATAGGTTATCTCCACAGCCGTTCGCCACCCCCGTCAGATATGCCCACCGAGAAGATTCACTATACCATAAGCTGGGATCCACATCGGAAAAGTCGTACCAGTACCCCATGAAACTGCTGTCCCGGTTTTCCGTCATACGATAGAGCGCCTGTACAAACATGGCGCGGGTCATTTTCCCTTCCGGGTCAAACCTGTCTTCGCCCTCGCCGTTCATAATGCCGTTCTCCTGCACGTATTCCACTGCCGGGGCATACCAGGCTGTTTCCGGTATATCCGAAAATGCCGCTGAAACAGAGACGGACAGGGAAACCGCCAAAACGGCGGTACACAATAAAAGTACGAACCCTCTCCTCTTCTTCATTTCTATGACCCTCTTCCTTTCCGGACGGCATACGCGCCCGATAATCGTCCTGTTCCTGTAAGACCGCCCAAGCTCCTGATTTTCTCCGCGAACTCTCCGTCTCTGTCTTTTATTACCTACAGCTTCATCTTAACACCTTGTTCTATAAATGTCAACCTTCATCTTTCCTCTTTTCCTCCACTTTAAAATAGCAGGAAAAGGGAAAAGAAAAAAGAGCGTTGCAGCCTCGCAGCGCTCTTTTAAAAAATCCAGATTTTCCGTCAATGCCGCACTGCGTCCGCTTCCCCGGGAAAGCCAGACAATAGCCGGCCGGCCCCCTCGTACAGCAGCTTCAAGTGTTCCTGTGGAGTGCGCGTAGGCGGGATCACGTTGCTGTCTCCCTCCAGGGTAAAAGATCCGGCGTATGCGGAATCCCCGATTCCTTGTCGCACAGTCTCCCAATTCACGTCTCCCTCGCCGATTGGCAGATGCTCATCCTCACGTCCCCGGTTATCGTGAAGATGTACGGCAAAAAGCCTATGGCCATATCGCTTCAGCAAATCATAAGGTTTGCCGCTCCATACAAAATCGTGGCCGGAATCGTAGCACAGTCCCAGCATGGGAGAGGGGATTGTGTCGAGAAGCTGCACCAAGGTTTGATTATTCCGCACATTTTCCAGGGCCATGCGGACGTTCCTCTTCTCGGCTCTGTCCACCAGAAGCCGAATTCGTTTTAACCCTGCCTCTGTCACCGGAGGCGGAGCAAAGCCCCGTGTAGGATGCAGCACGGCAACCGGTATATGAAACTCTGCCAATCCGTCAAGGTCGGACAGATACCGTTCCAGCAAAGCCTGCCCGTCCAGGGTATCCAGCCAAAGGTCATTGGCCCGGTCAAATTGCAGATGGGCGTTTTCAATAGTAAGGCCTCCGCTGCGGATCAGGCAGGCCTGTTCTTCCTTCGAAAGCCCTTCTTCCTCTCTAAAAGAATCGTCCCACCAGTGCAGAACCGTCTCAAAGCCGGCCTCCCTGATCTGACGGATCCGCTCCGGCACAGGAATCCGATACCCATACCAGAGAAAAACTCCCAGCTTCCGATCATTCATGATATCTCCCCCTTTCCCATTCTCCCAATTGCAGTTCCTCTTTAAAAAAGACAGACAGGGCGTCCGCCGGGGATAAGCAAACCGCTTTTTCCCTTTTTTCAGCAGACCCTGTCTGTTTCCTAAATGCAGCCGGCCGACTGTAGGTCAGCTCTCATCCGCTTTGCGGATCTCCGCTCGCTTGATCTTGCCGCCGATGGTCTTGGGTAGCTCGTCCACATATTCGATCACACGGGGATATTTATAAGGCGCGGTGGCCTTTTTCACGTAGTTCTGCAATTCCTTGGTCAACTCCGGAGTTCCCTCATAACCCTTTGCCAGCACGACTGTGGCCTTGACCACTTGGCCGCGGATCGGGTCCGGAGTCCCGGTTATCGCGCATTCCACCACTGCTGGGTGCTCCACCAGGGCCGATTCCACTTCAAACGGGCCGATACGGTAGCCGGAGCATTTGATCACATCATCATTGCGGCCCACGAACCAGTAATAGCCGTTGCTGTCCCGCCAAGCCACGTCGCCGGTATCATAATACTGCCCGCCAAGCTTTTCCTTCGTCATCTCTTCGTTGAGATAATAGCCGGTAAACAGGCCCACCGGCGGATGGTTTTTCACATCCATCACCGCAATGGTACCCTCTTCACCATCCTCACAGACATTGCCTTCCTGGCTGATTAGCTGGATGTCGTAAAGAGGAGACGGCTTCCCGGTGGAACCGGGGATAGGCTCAAACCACTGGAAGTTCGCCAGCATAACAGAACTTTCAGACTGTCCAAAGCCTTCGTAAAGCTTTAATCCCGTCAGTTCATGCCATTTTTTAAATACTTCAGGATTCAGCGGCTCCCCCGCAATACAGCAGTGATGGATACTGGAAAGATCAAACTTCGTCACATCCTCCTGCAGCATAAAGCGGAACATGGTAGGCGGTGCGCAGAAGGTGGTGACCCTGTACTTTTCCAGATGCTCCAACAGCCGGCGGGGATTGAATTTTCCCAGCATGTCATAACAGAAAATAGCGGCGCCGCAGACCCACTGACCGTAGATTTTACCCCAGCCGAACTTGGCCCAGCCGGAATCGGAAACGCTCATATGCAATTTATTTTCCTCTACCTGCTGCCAATACTTTGCCGTGACGATGTGCCCCAGCGGATAGGAAAAATTGTGGCGCACCATCTTAGGCATCCCGGTGGTACCCGAGGTAAAGTAGACCAGCATGGTGTCGTCCCAGCGGGTGGCCTCCGCCCCAGAAGGACGGGGGAATTCCTCGGAATACTTTTCCAGCTCCTCGTTTAAATCCAGCCAGCCCTCTCGCTTTTCCACAACTAGAATCTTATTTTTCAGGGAGGGGATCTCTTTTTCAGCCGCCTCTACCTGGGAGATGACAAACGGGTCGTTGACACAGACAACAGCGCAGACCTGAGCGGCATTGCCGCGGTACACGATGTCTTTCTTGGTCAGCTGAAGCGTGCCGGGAATCAGCACAGCGCCCAGCTTGTGCAGGGCTGTGGCACAAATCCAGTACTCCCACCGGCGGCGCAGAACCAACATGACCACCGAGCCTTTTTTCACACCTAAATCCCTGAAAAAATTTGCCGCACGGTTTGACAGGCGCTTGATATCGGTGAAAGTAAAAATTTTCTCCTCGTCCTCTTCGTTGCACCAGACCAGCGCCTTCTTTTCCGGTTCCGCATCCGCCCAGGCATCCACTACATCAAAGCCGAAATTGAAATCCGCCGGCACGTTCACTTTATAATTTTCTTTGAAATCCTCATAGGAATCAAATTCGATCCGCGGGAGGAATTTATGTAACAGCATATCCATTGGCTTTTCCCATCCTTTCTATACCTTTCTGAAGAAAGGTACGCCAAAGACTTTTTCTTCACACCGTTCGTCCGCTCCAATCCGGCGGTACGTCCGCCTGACTGGAAACAGCTTATCCCATACCCGCCGCTATTCCGCAATTACCGTTATGAAACGGGCTTTTTCTTCCCCGCCGCAGCGCTGCCCGTGGGGGATTGTGGGGTTGAAATAGATGGAATCTCCCGCTGTCAAGGTGAATTCCTTGTCGCCGATGCAAACTACCACCGTGCCTTCCAAAACCATATTAAATTCCTGGCCTGTATGGGTAATCAGCTTTGCAGGCGTATCTGTGGGCTCCAGGGTCACCAGCAGCGGCTGCATCACTTTATCGGCATACCGGTAGGCCAAATCCTCAAAGTGGTATTCCGGGTTCCGGTTGACCACCCGGCCATGGCCCCTCTTGACAATGTGATAGGTGTCCAGGCGGGCGGGAGTACCGGTGACAATCTCAGCGAAGTCCACGCCGAACTTGTTCGCCACCTCATAGATGACGCTGATGGGGATATCCCTGCCGTTCTGTTCATAGGAACGGTATACTTCCGGGCTTACGTTCAATTCGGCGGCCAGCTGCTCCACAGTATAATCGCTGGTTTCCCGCAATTCTCGCAGTCTAGCGCCGATCTCATTGATCTCACACATATCGCCTGACTCCTTTTCTGAATAATTTCGATATAAAGGAGATTATATCACTTTAAATCGGTATTAGTCAATCGAAGAGCTGTCATCTCTGTGTCTTATACAGTTTTTTTGTAGTCCCAGAAAATTATATTTGTCATATTTTCTCATTTTGGAAATAAAGCAGAGGTCTGAAACGAAAAACGGCGCACCGCCAGTTTCCGCAGTGCGCCTAATCCCTTTATCGTGCAGCTCTCACGCCCATTATCCTTCCCCTGCCAAATGGGGCTTCCGGCATGCCAATCGATCCTATTCCTCATCGCCGGCAAGCACAGCCATGGCATTTTCCACTTCCTTCTGCGTCTGCTCCGCATCGAGATAATCGGAGGAGTAGAGAATCACACCGCTGCATTGCACCTCCCGTGCCGCTTCAATCTGCCGGCTGATAATGTCGCTGTCCATCTGCCAGGTTCCCTCGTCCGCATCGCTGCCTGCTTTGTAAAGGGCCAGGCCCGCATATACCTTCAAGCCTTCATGCTTTGGCAGGGCCATCCATTCTTTCAAAGCCTCTGAATAACCCAGCGCCTTGTTTTCAAAGCTATAATAGAGCTGAGGACAGATGTAATCCACATAGCCTTGAACCGCACACCAACTTTTTACATCCGCGCCCATAGCCTCATCGTTTTGAATATTCCCCTGAGGAGAAATTCCAAATACCGTGCCGGAATTTGCCTGTTTGACCTTTTCATAGACCTCAGCCACCAAAGCGCTCACATTTGTCCGGCGCCACTCCTCCAGTGTGAGGGGTGTTTCCACTGTCTGTGCGTACAGCTGGTAAGCTTCCGCATCTAGGGATTCCTCCTGGCTGGGATAAAAATAGTCATCGAAGTGGATGCCGTCCACTTCATAGCGCTCCACGATTTCTGCAGCTCCGTCGGCAATCAGGGTACGGATATATGGATAAGCGGGATTGAGATAAACTCCGCCTTCATATTCCATAAAGTAATACGGGGAATCTTCCCGCAGGGAGAGATAAGGGTTGTCAGGTGACAGCGTGGCAGGCGTTTCTGCAGTCTTTATCCGCAGCGGATTGATCCACGCGTGAAACTCCATTCCGTTCTTATGGGAATATTCCACCATAAATTGGAGCGGGTCGTATCCCGGGTCCTTTCCCTGTTCCCCTGTCAACAAATGGGACCAGGGGTAGCGCTCTGAGGGGTATAGGGCGTCGCAAAATGGCCGGACATGAACAAACAGGGTGTTGATCCCTTTTTCTTTCGCAGTATCCGCAATCCGTCGAAAATTGTCCTCAAAAGCCTCTTGAGTGTGCTCCTGAGTCGTGAGGGACATATAGGGGACCCAGACTCCTGCCATTTCCTGTTTTTCCTGCTGCAGGGGAGGGGTCAGGGTGTGCTCTGCCGGAGCAGGGGACGCGCTGTTTTCCCCGCTTGATGAGGAGATGGAAGACGCGCCTTTTCCCTGCTGCATTCCGCCAAACAGCCATACTCCTCCTACCGTCATCACCAGAGCAAGCCATAAAAAGACATAGCAGTATTTTCTAAAATTGAACTTTCCCATAGGCGTTCCTTTCCGTTGACAGCTCTTTTATTTTCAGGTATCATTTGATAATACCTATGCGCCTTGCTTTGCGTGAATACCTGAAATGGACAGGTTTTCACACAAGTGTAGACAGCAGCTTTTTCTGCAGGCCTGCCGCCAGATGCCGGTTCCCGGTTACAGGCCCGTGACAGACACACTGAAAGAAGGGGGACAACCCATGCCTTTCCATTTATCAGAAACGCTTCTGCTGGGATTTCTGCTGGCTATGAACCTCCTTTCCTTCTGCTTGATGGGACTGGACAAACGCCGGGCAGTGAAAGGACAGTGGAGAATATCCGAGCGGGCGCTTCTGCTCTTCGGCTTTTTTGGCGGAAGCTTGGGCGGGCTGTTGGGAATGTTCTTGTTCCGTCATAAGACGAAGCACCGCAAATTTACAGTGTTGATGCCACTGTTCCTGGCTTTCCACATAGCTCTGCTGTGCCTGCCGCCTTTGGCTGGGTGCTTTCAGGGCGGAATATCATAAGCCCGTTCGCTCTCAAGCCCGCCGCCGTTCCCGGCACGCTGTTGAACCGGCTTTCCACCCTGTTTCTTGGTCCAGCCTGACTTTTGTAACAGACAAAGGTTAAACTGGGCACTTTCTGTATCTGCACGGCCCATCTCCGGCTATTGCCTGGCTGCAATCTTTTGATTTCCCCTCTTTTCACCCCATGAAAATACCGTTGGAAAGGAGTGACTCCTATGAAGCCCTACGACGTTCTCCTGTTTGACCTGGACTACACCCTGCTGGATTTCGACGCGGATATGCTCATGGCTTTTGAGCAGCTGTACCGGCACTGCGGGTTCGACAAGCTCATCCCCTATACTCCCGCTATGCTGGAGCTCTACGAAAAGCACAACAACAAGTGGTGGGAACGATTTGAGGCCGGTCAGTGTGCAAAATCCCAGTTGTTTCTGGGCCGTTTCGCCGATTTTCTTGCTGAGACCGGTTTTTCCGGAAACCCGGCCCAAATGAATGAGGATTACTTCGCGTTCCTGGGCCAAGGAGGCGTGCTCTATCCCGGTGCAGAGGAAATGCTCCGACTGCTTTCCAGTGAATATCCCCTCTATATCATCACCAATGGGAACGCGGGCACGGCCAACACCCGCATCGGTCATTCCGGAATAGGCAGCTACATCAAAGACTATTTCGTATCCGAGGCTGTGGGCGCGGCCAAGCCTGACCCGCTGTATTTTGAGTATGTCTTCTCCCACATTCCCGGTTTCCAGAAGGAACGGGCCGTCGTGATTGGGGATTCTCTGGCCTCTGACATTCAGGGCGCGCAAAATGCCGGGCTGGACAGTATCTGGTACCATCCCGACGGTTCCTGGAAAAATCCCGTCTCCGTGCCTTACACCTATGAAGCGAAAAACTACGGGGACATTCTCCGTATTCTGCTGCCCTGAGGAACCCTTGAAGAAAGGAAGCTACCGCTCATGAAACGCTATCAATTCCTGCTGTTTGACGCCGACGGCACCCTTCTGGATTTTGAAACAGCCTGTGCCCATGCTTTCCAACGCACTTATTTCGCCCAAGGGTTGGATTTACAAAAGCCCTATTCAGCTCAGCTTTTGGAATCCTACCGGAAGAACAATGAAAACTGGTGGGGCAAGCTGGAACGCGGCGAATGTACAAGACCTCAGCTGTATTTGGGCCGGTTTGCCGATTTTCTGCAGGAAAACGGGCTTTCCGGGGACCCGCAGGCGCTGCATGAAGCCTACTTCCCGCTGCTGGGAGAGGGTGGGGATTTGCTGCCCGGTGCGGAGGAGCTGGTTAAGCGGCTGAAGGCCGCCGGATATTTTCTTTACCTGATCACAAACGGCAAAGCCAGTACCCAGCGCACCAGACTGGAGCGTTCCGGCCTGCAGCCCTATTTTGAGGACTGCTTCATTTCAGAGGATACCGGGTTTGCCAAACCGGACATCCGCTTTTTTGATTATGTCTTTTCCCGCATTCCCGGTTTTTCTGCTAAAAGAGGCCTGGTCATCGGAGATTCTCTCTCCTCTGACATCCAGGGGGCTGCCAACGCCGGCCTCGACAGCATCTGGTACGCGCCTTCGGTTGCGGAAAACAAAAACAAGGTCCCCTACACCCTTCTGGCGCGCAGTTATGAAGAAATTTTGAGGTTTCTCTGCAATGAATAAAATTTTTCTGGTGGAAGACGATCCCGTCATCTCCAAAGCGGTTGTAAACCATCTCACTATGTGGGGTTACGAAATAAAGGCCGCCGTGGACTTTGGCCGGGTGCTGGAGGAATTTCTGGCCTTTGATCCTCAGCTGGTCCTGCTGGATATCGGGCTTCCACATTACAACGGATATCACTGGTGCGAGGAAATTCGCAGGCGTTCCAAGGTGCCGGTGGTATTTCTCTCCTCCGCCTCGGACAATATGAATATCATCACCGCTATGAATCTGGGCGGGGATGACTTTATTGCCAAACCTTTTGATCTGTCGGTACTGACCGCCAAGGTGCAGGCTGTGCTTCGTCGGGCCTATTCCTTCCAGAACAGCATTAATTTTATTGAACACGGCGGCGTCATGCTGAATTTAAGCGACGCCTCCCTCACCTTTCAGGACAGAAAGCTGGATCTGACAAAAAACGACTTTAAAATACTTCAGATTCTGATGGAAAACGCGGGCCACGTCGTCAGCCGCAGCGACATTATGACCCGGCTTTGGGAAAGCGACAGTTTTATCGATGACAATACGCTGACAGTAAATATGACGAGGTTACGAAAGAAGCTGGAGGAAGCTGGGATGCGCGATTTTGTTGTGACAAAAAAGGGACTCGGCTACCTGATTCCCTGACGGAGAAATCCTATGAAAATTGTGAAACGTTATGTGAAGGATCACCGGAAACTGCTGTTTGCCCTCTGCATGCTGTTTGCCGTGGCAGCGCTGGTGTTTTATCTTTATTCCCTCCCGCTGGAGGCTGTGCTTTACACCGCCGCCGTTTCTCTTGTCCTGGCGCTGATCTTCTTTATACTGCCTGACTTTCTCGCCTATCTGCGCCGGTACCGCATACTGGAGGAATGGAAAGAAAACCTGCTCACTGCCTGGGAAGTCCCCAGCTTTGAGGGAACCCTTTCGGAAGAACAGCTGGTTGAACTCTGTTCGGAACTTTGCCGAAAGCTGAGGGAGGTTGAGACACAGTGGGACACAAAGCAGAACGATATGCTGGAATATTATACCCTTTGGGTACACCAGATCAAAACTCCTCTGGCAGCCATGCGGCTGATTCTGCAGTCCCATCCCGTGGAGACCGGTGAAGTTCTGAAGCAAGAATTATTCAAAGTGGAACGGTATGTGGAAATGGTGCTGGGCTATCTCCGCCTGGAAACTATGAGCTCTGACTTGAGGCTGGAGCTTCTCCCCGTTCGGGAGGTTGTGAAGCAGGCGGTCAAAAAATTCGCTCCTCTGTTTATCTACCAAAAACTCTCTCTGGATCTGAAGGAGTTTGAAAACCGGGTGATCACCGACGAAAAATGGCTTCTTTTCGTGTTGGAGCAGCTTCTCTCCAACGCCCTGAAATATACCAAACAGGGCGGCGTGACCATATGGATGGATCAGGACGACGTGCTCTATCTGCGGGACACCGGAGCCGGTATCTCTCCGGAAGACCTGCCCCGTGTGTTTGAACGGGGCTTTACCGGTTATAACGGCAGAAGGGAAAAGACATCTACCGGCCTGGGGTTGTACCTCTCTAAAGTTATCCTGGATAAACTGCAGAATCGCATCGAAATCGACTCTGAACCCGGAAACGGCACAGAAGTACGGCTCTACCTGCACAGGCCGAAACTGGGCAGGGAATAGCATCCTTGCCACACGTTGACGCCGTTTCTTCTACATGTTATACTTTTAACATTATCAGCAATTTTAAAGGCAGTGGAACAATGGAAGAACCTTACAGTATTGATGTGGAACAGGCTGTGGAGGAGCATGCCGATATGGTATACCGTCTGGCCCTGCTGAAAACAGGCCAGCCTGCCGATGCAGACGATGTATTCAGCGAAGTGTTCCTGCGGTTGGTCAAATATCGGCACAAAATCAAATCAGCCGAACATCTGAAAGCCTGGCTGCTGCGGGTCACAATCAATTGCTGTCACAGGCATCAAAGCAGCGCCTGGCGCCGGAAGGTTTTCTCCATGGAGACTTATGGCCGGGAAGAGCCTGAACAGCTGCAGGCATTCCCTTCCGAAAGTCCTGTTTTCCAAGCAGTTCAGGCTCTTCCCCAGGCGTACAGGGACGTGGTGCAGCTCTATTATTTTGAACAGTATACTGTCAGGGAAACCGCCTCTATTTTGGGGAGGCCGGAAGGTACAGTTAAATCCCTGCTCTCCCGCGCCCGGGGGCAGTTGAAGGATTTTCTGCAGGAATAAAGCAGGAAGCGGAGGACTTAACGTCCTCCGCTTCCTGCTTTATTGTCACCAGATCCCATTGGTGAACCATGGGGGCAGATAAACCGCCTGGGACAGGATATTCACTACCTTAATCAGCAGGCCGATTACAGAGATGACAATCCCGGCCACGGCAAGCCCCTTGGTTCTGTCCCTCCGGTACCCAAGGACGGAGGTGACAAGCCCCAGAGGAAGCAGCAGCACACTGCCCCAAAAACAGCCCATGACGGCTGAAGTAAAACCCAGCACCGTGCAGAGGTCAGCCTGGGTAAAGGGCTTCTGCTTGCGGAAGGATAAGGGACCGGGATACCGCTGCACAGGCATCATCTGCGGAGCAGGGGGAACAGACGGCATTGACGGCTGTTCCGGCTGAGGCCCGGGTGTGGACGGCGTTCTGGTAAGATCCGCTCCACAGATCCGGCAGACTGGTCCCTCCTCCTGCCAACAGGTTCCGCATCGATAACATTGTTTCAATCTGAATCTCTCCTTTCCAAGAGGATAGACGGGGCAGTTCAGCAGCGGACCGCCCTGCATTTGGATAAACTGTTCAAACTTGCTCCAGGTAGATTACCCCCATCCAAAAGTATCCGCTCAGGCTTACATCATCCTCCATCAGCCGATAAACCTCCTGGGCGATCTGCTGAAAGCTTCCGTCCGTCAAATCATATTCCGTGCGCAGCGTAGCTTTGCCTTCCGCCTTCAATTCGGAGGCCAGCTCCTGGGCAATGGCATTCACCGGGAAAAATTTGTCGCTGATATGATAGTATTCCCTGCTGTCCTCACTCCCCAGAGCATAATTGGGAATCACACTGTCCAGCACATACTGCTTATCCTCCACCAGGGTCAGGCGGCTGGCTGTTCCGGGGATATTCAACAGGGCGTTGAAAAGTTCTTCGTTGTCGTTGTTGGTGGAATCCACCACCTCCCATGTCCCGTCGAGCTTCACCTTATTCCAGGCATGAGACATGGTGCCTTCCAGCATGCCGGTAACCACAATGCTCTCCAGCCCGGCAGAATCAGCCAGCAGCTTAAAGGCCGCTGCATAGCCGGCACAGACGCATTTTCCTTTGAGCAGGGCTCCATAGGCGGTAAAGGAATCGTTGAACTCCGGGTCGGTCTTCGCATAATTGTACTGCTCCGCATTCTCCAATGCAGCCATATCGTATTCAATGGTATCGCATAGATAGCTGTTGATTGCCAGTTCCCTTTCCAGGTCTGTCATTCCGGGAGTGATGATCTCCGCCGTGACCTCGCTTACCTTTGCCTTGATCTCCTGCTGCTTTTTCGCTGCTTCGGCAGCATCCTCCTCATAGGTGATCTTCAGCTTGGTGGCATCCTTATTGATCCGGTATCCCTGCAGGCCCAGGATCAGCGGGTTCTGGTAATATGCCTCCAGCAGAGCGTCTGCCACCAGGTCCGCATCACCGCTGCCCGGGACCCCTGTCAGATCGATAAGCCCGGTCCGACCCAGCATGCAGCGCGCCAAGTATTCGCTGAGCGTACTGTTGGCCGTAACGGTTTCACCGGAAAATTCCCGAACCTGTTCTGCGGCCCCCTCCAGGTCTCCGGCTTCTCCCGTAACCTCTGTACTGCCGGAACGCTGGCGCAGGCTTTCCTGACGCTCCCGCAGCGTCTTCATATCCTGCTCTATCGTACTTTTGTCGTAATCCACTACTTCGAGCACATATTCGAACGGAGCGCCCTCCACCGTATAGGGAATCTGAAGTACATCAAGATCCTCCCCGCTGACATATTCGCCGGTTTCCTCATCGATATTCAAATAGCGGTTGGTCTCCACCCTGGCGCTGTCCACCTCATAATTGATCAGTTTCCGGGCAGTAGTACCATCACACATGGTCACCCATACATGGCTGGGCGCCAGGCCGATATCCGCACAATCATTGGTAAAGCCATTCTTTTTGGAAATGGCAGCTGCCTCCGCATAGGGCAGATTGGGGGCAAGTTCCTCCGCCTCATACAGATTGCTGAACACAGACGTACCGTCCTGGCCCAGAGCAATCACACCAAAGCTGTAATTGTTTGAACTGTCGGCAACCGCTTTTCCTTCGGTGAGCCCTTCCTTTTCATAAACGCGGTCAGCCGCCCAGTCATCCTCAGAATAACGGAACTGGCGGAAATCGCTGTTCACCTGAGAGTAGCTGGAAAAAGTAGGCGCCTCCGATCTCCAGAAGGTCTCCCCTGTCATGGCAATAGGGGTCACTCCGCCGGAATATCCTCCATCTGCGTCCCTGGATATTTTAAACACCACATAAGCCTGGGCCCCCTTCACCGCATTCCAGCGAAAACCTGCCAGCCCTGTTTCTGTCGGCTGAAACACAATTCTGGGCGCTTCCAGTTCTCCCTGCGTGGTGACGATCCTCACCACAGGCTTCTCCAGCTTCTTCCCGGTTTGATCATCCACATACTGAACCAGATAAAATTTACCCACATTGCCCCAGTCCTCATAGGCGCCTTTTGAGAAAAGAGAGATCGTGTCATGAGGGTATTCCCTGACCTCTTCCGTGGTCAATGAGCTGACATAAATGCCGCCCACGCTGTACGGCCCAGGCTTCAGAGTCAGTTTCCCGGCCGCTTCATCATAGTCATACCGAAAATCCACAGCCTGTGTGAGTTCAGCGTCCCAGAACAGGTTTGCCACCTCACTGTACTTCTCCATGCCGGACTTCTTCAGGTCAAACCCCAATTTCAGATCCAGCGTTCCATTCCGCGCAAGTCCGGAAATTGGCTCTCCGTACTCCACCTTACCTTCCTGGCCGCCATATTTCTTTTCCAGCTCTGTCAGGAGTTCCTCCTGTGTGATATAGCTGCCATTTGCTTTGACGCCGTCTGCCGCAGCAGCGCTTGACACCGCTGTTCCGCCGGAGGAGCTCCCCTCCTGTGGGCTGCGTTCCGGCGTTCCGGCGCATCCGCTGAGCAGCAGGGCCGCCGTCAGAAGCAATGCCAGGCAGGAAATACCCCTTGTGTGTTTCTTTCCCATTTTAATTCCTTTCTATGTTCCCAGGGCCACAAGCCCTCCAAACATTCACCCATTCTTCTGCTGGCTTTCCGCCAGACGTGCCACAACCTCTGCAAATGCTTGCTCCTTCAACTGGTCTGTTTCCAGGAGCCACTGGTTTCCTGCAAGTTCGAATCCGGCCAGCAGACATTCACCAGTCCCCTCACGGGCCAGATAAACCCGGAGTCCCGCCAACTGCTGCGGCGCTGTAGCAGTGAGCTCCTGCGGCAGGAGCTCCTCCCCCCTGGCTACCGCCACACGGCAGTTTTCATACAGGAAAGTAGCCCGTCCCGACTCCACCTCCCCGTTTAGGGAACGGACAAGATAAGCGGAAAAATCCTCTCCCTCCAGGGAAGCTGCAGCCGTTTCAAACGCCTGGTCAAATTCTTCCGCGCTCACATTTCTATGCTGGGGATCCAGAAGCCCGAACTGGGGAGACAGGCTGTTCTGATCCAGTTCCTCTGAAATTACGGCGAAGGCCGGTTCTTTTCCCCTGAGCCAGAACATCGATACCAGCACAATCAGCACCAAAGCGGCGGCAAGAGCAGCGGCCTGCCGGAGAGGAAAGAAAACCAACGTTTTTCTTCCGGCCTTCTGAGTCTGCCCCCCGGCTTCCCGGACCTCCCGTTTGGTGCGGTCAATCAGTTCCCGGGGGGCATGGATCTGTTCCATTTCTCTCTGGTATTTTTTATTCATACCGCTCTATGTTTTAAGACCGCTTCACGGAGGCAAATAAGGTTTCCAGCGCCTGCGCAGCGGGAAGATCCGCTTCTGTGTCCAAAGACATCATGACCGACATATAACCCTCTTCGTCAAAAATAAAGTAAGCATTGATTTTAGTACCGTCGCTTCCCATGCTCATCTTGATCGCCATTCCAAAGGGAGATTTTTCACAGACCTTAAATTCCATATCTCCGGAGAAATCTTCTCCAACAGAGGACTCCATATAGCTTTGAAGAAGGGCTTCCAAAATCTCAGGGTTTTCTGAAAACATGCTGAGATCAGAGGAGGTCGCTCCGTTATACTGCTGCATGACCATGATTGCGCAGCCGGAAAAAACGGAATCCCCATCCGGCGCGAAGACAGCTTCTCCCTCTTCCTGCATTTCCCAGCCGGCAGGCAGACTGAAGGTGATGTTGGAGACGGTAAAGGTACCGTCGGCATTTTTAACTGCCGAAGTATCCGCTTCCAGTCCGGCAGAAGCGGGAGCGGACGATGAAGATTCGATTCCCTCCTCCTTTTCATTGGATACTTTGGTTTCGCTCAGTTTCTTTTCTGCTGCGGCAGAATCCCATTCAGGGCGGAATCCGTAAAAACTCTCGATTTCGTCCAGAAGTTCCGGCAGCTTTCCGGTAGCCTCAATAGAACTGATCTCCGCAGAAACCAGCACCTTCAATCCGCTTTCCAGCTGCTTGACAAAATACGTACAGAAATAGGCGGCAGGTTTTTCCTCCACGATATCATACTTGCAATAGCTTACGACTGCCTGAGCGCTGTTCGATGCCTTATCTTCCACAGCCTTTCCCACCTCAAGCCCCGCAAAGTCCATATAGTCCGGGTTGTATTCCAACTCCAGATAATAATCCAGATTTTCTGCCAAGGTGTAATCGTCTTCCTCATACTGGAAATAGGGCTGAATATCCACTGTAAATTCCATTCCCATTTTTTCCACATAGGCCCTGGTCCTCTGAACCGAGGCGTAATCACTCTTGGGAAGGTATACCACGACGCTTTCGTTCTCCATCTTCTGGGTTTCTTCATTTTTCTTGGATTCTGTCGCCAGAGTTTCCGGGTAAAGATACTGGAACCCGTCATATTCTGTATCCGCATTGCCCAATGTGGGAGTCTCTGGCGTTTTGACGACTTCGCTCGCCACAGAAGCAGCAGAGGAAGTAGACGAGGAGGGCTTTTGCCCCGCATCCTTACATGCCGTAACACTGAAAGCCAGAGCGGCTGCCAAAACCATGCCCGCTGTCTTTCTTATCATACTGTTCATACCCATTCTCCTTTTGTATGTTGTTTTTTACCCTTGACGGGTGCTTCTACAGATAACACTCCATGAAGGCGAAATCGGTTGCAAAAAAATAAAATAATTTTCTAATCCTTCTAAAAAGCCCTGTCTTCCTCTCCTGAAACTTCGGAAAACCGGAGAGCTGCAGCTTACAAAAATGTAAGGTTAAAAGAAGTTTTGTAAGGCGGGCTTATGGATTTTGTAAGAAACAGAGCCTATACTTTTGACAGAAACAAAAAAACAATTCCAGTCGTCAAAGGAGAGAGAAAAAGATGGCGCTTTTGAGCGTAAACAATCTGAAAAAGGTGTATACCTCCCGGCTTGGCGGGACTCAGGTAAAGGCACTTTCCAGCGTAAGCTTCACAGTGGAAAAGGGAGAATTCGTGGCAATCATGGGCGAATCCGGCTCCGGCAAGACCACCCTGCTGAACATCCTTGCGGGGCTGGATAAACCCACAGGCGGCGAAGTGTTTCTGAACATGCGCAACATCGTCACGCTGGGGGAAAAGGAGATGTCCGCCTTCCGCCGCGACAACCTGGGCTTCGTGTTCCAGGACTTCAATCTGCTGGACACCTTCTCTGCACAGGACAACATTTTTCTGCCGCTGGTGCTGGCAGGGAAAAAATACGGCGAAATGAAGAACCGCCTGGATCCCATCGCCCAAAAGCTGGGCATCACGGACATCCTGCAGAAATACCCTTACGAAATTTCCGGCGGCCAGAAGCAGCGCACGGCCATCGCCCGGGCTATCATCACACAGCCCCAGCTCATCCTGGCCGACGAGCCCACCGGCGCGCTGGATTCCCGCTCCTCCGACCAGATCATGAATATTTTCTCCGAAATTAACCAGGACGGCCAGACCGTTCTGATGGTCACCCATTCCACACGCGCCGCAAGCTGTGCCAGCCGTGTGCTGTTTATCAAGGACGGCGAGGTCTTCCACCAGATTTACCGTGGCGGCCAGAGCCAGGATGAGATGTACCAGAAGATTTCCGACACGCTCACCGTACTGGCCACCGGGAATGCGGAAAGGGGCGTTACAGCAAATGGCTAACAGAAGCAGAGGCTTTTACTGGAAGCTGGCGCTGACGAACCTGCGCAATAACCGCCGCGTCTACCTTCCCTACATTTTATCCTCCATCGGCATCGCCATGATGTTCTACATCATGTGCGCCCTGGGTCCCGGAATCGACCAGGAAAACATGTACGGCGGAGCAAGCGTCTCCAGCATGATGTTCCTGGGTTCCATCGTCATCGGAATATTCTCCGTGCTGTTTCTCTTTTATACCAACAGCTTTATTATGAAACGGCGCAAAAAAGAATTGGGGTTATACAACATTCTGGGCATGGAAAAGCGCCATATCGCCAAGGTGATCCTGCGGGAGACTTTGATGGTGGCCGTGCTCTGTATCGTTCTGGGACTCGGCCTGGGAATTTTGTTTTCCAAATTGATGTTCCTGGTGCTGGGCAAAGTACTGGGTCTGGAGCTTCCCATCGCCTTTATCGTTCCCTCCTCCGCTGTTATCTCCACGGTGGCGCTGTTCTTCTGCATCTTCTTTGCCACCATGCTCTACAATATTCTTCAGGTCCGGCTTGCAAAGCCCATCGAGCTGCTCCACGGCGGCGAGACTGGTGAAAAGGAACCCAAAGCCCACTGGCTGCTGGCAGTCCTGGGCGCGCTCCTGTTGGGTAGCGGTTACTACATCGCCGTCACCATCACTTCGCCCCTTGACGCCCTGATGTTCTTCTTCATAGCGGTCATTCTTGTCATTTTAGGCACTTATCTGTTGTTTATGACCGGTATCACAGCCATGCTGAAAATCCTGAAGAAAAACAAGAAATTCTACTATAAAGCCACCCACTTCACCACCGTGTCAGGCATGCTTTACCGCATGAAGCAGAACGCGGCCGGCCTGGCGTCCATCTGTATCCTCTTTACCGCTCTGTTGGTGACAGTTTCCACCACCTTTTCCCTGTATACCAGCATGGACGACCTCATCCGCACCCGCTACCCCCGCAACATCCTCATCCTCTCCCGCGGCGCCAACGACGCAGCCAAGGAGGCCATTCAGACTATCGCAGAGGAAGAGTGCGAAAAGGTGGGTAAGGAACCCCTTCAGCTTTTGGAGCGTTCCTATTGGAACTGCTCCATGAACCGGATCGGTAACGATTTTACGCCCCTGGAAGGCGCGTACATGTACGATAGTTCCGGCAGCTACAGCACATTTACGCTCTTTACCCTGGAGGAATTCAACCGTTTCTCCGGACAGAACGAGACCCTGGGGGACAATGAGCTGCTGCTCTCCGACCCCCGAGGCACCTTCCCCGCAGACAATTCCATCACAATCAGCGGAAGGGAATTCTCCATCCGCCGCACAGACTACAATATGGACGACGGCGAGGGATCCGCCATGATTTACGACATCTACTACGTGGTGGTTCCCAATATGGAAACGGTGGAATTCATCCTGGAACCCACAGGGAACGTGCTGGATCCCCTTTATTCCTATGATTTTGACATCGACGGCGAACAGGAAGACATCGCCGCGCTGGGTTCCGCCATTCGGTATCGTTTCAGCGAGGCGTTCCCCATGGAAGGCGTGGAATTCGACTCGTTGCAAGCGGAGGACTCCGCCAGCTCCTATGAAGACTTTTTCTCCCTTTACGGCGGCCTGTTCTTCCTGGGGCTGTTCCTGGGCTTCCTGTTCCTGCTGGGCACCGCGCTGATCATCTACTACAAACAGGTTTCCGAAGGCTATGAAGACGCTAGGCGCTTCTCCATCATGCAGAAGGTGGGTATGAGCCATAAGGAAGTGAAAAAGAGCATCCACAGCCAGATTCTGCTGGTGTTTTTCCTGCCCCTGCTCACTGCAGTGCTGCATCTGGCCTTTGCATTCCCCATGCTGCAGAAGATCCTGGCAGTACTGAATCTGGTGAACGTACAGCTTATCCTGCTTTCCACTTTGGGCTGCGTTATCGTATTTGCCATTGCCTATGCCATTATCTACGCCATCACCGCAAAAACCTACTACAAAATCGTTGAATCTGCGGCAGATTGACTCACCGGAAAAACCGTCCCCCGGTGAGGTCCACACAGGGACAGAAAGGAGCGCTCCATCGTGTTGTCATTTCTCTTTGACCTATTGAGTTCCTTCGTGCACATTGCGGCAGACGTTCTGAGCTTTCTGGTGCACACAGGGCTGAACGTACTGTCTGGCATTGCCTCTTTGGTGGCATGGCCCATCAAGACAGCGCTTTCCACCCTGAGCAATTGGTGGGGCGTTCCCACCCAGTGGACCCCGCTGTACCTCATCGGCGGCGGCATCCTGATATTGCTCCTATTGGCGCTGGCCTTTTGGGCCGCGGCTGCAAACCGCCGGAAAGGACGGCGATGAAATCGAAATAAGAAAGACGTTAAAGGGAGAGCGCGGGCCATTGCCTGCGCTCTCCCTTTAACGTCTTTCCTTTTCTTCCCGAATCGTAATGGCCGCCTGCATGGCAGCGCGCATCACCTTCCCCGTTTTTTTCCGTCCGTACAGCATAGCCAGCACCGCATGGGGGCTGGGCGCTTTGAGCAGGCGGTTCCCGGTACTTCTGGCGCGTTCCTCTGTGACCAGCCGGCAAAGGGATACGGCATAGGCAACATGCTGCACAATCTCCGCCGCCGTGGGACGCCGCAGCGGCTGGTCAATCAGCCCCCAGTAGCGCCGGAGGAGCGGGTCCGCAATGTTTTGAATATCCTCCCAAGTATATTCTATCTCCGCACAAACGGTAGCTTCATTGGTATCGTACCGTTGCGCGACTTGTTCCAATATTTTGTCTTCCATTTCTTTTCTCTGCCTCTCTTGGAATATTAAGTTCCAATTACATGCATATTCTAGGATGTGTTACTAATAACACATGTGTAACTTCTTAGAACTTACGCTTTTATTGTAATCGGTTACACTTAATATGTCAAATTAATTCGCACATTTTTTAATAAAGGCAGTGTAGTATGGAAGCATACGGAAAGATTGCAATTCACTTGGAAGAACTGCTTGCTGACAGAAAAATAAGTAAGAAAAAATTCAGCGAGCTGGCGCACATGCAGAGGACCCAGATCAACAATTACTGTAAAAACCGTTTGACACGATTTGATGCAGACGTTCTTGCCAGAATGTGTACCGTGCTGAATTGCCAGCCCGGAGACATCCTGACTTTCGTTCCGTTTTCCCCGCAGGAGGATTCGGAACAGAAAAACTAAATCGGCCGACAAAAAAGAGGAGGAAGCATGCGCTTTCTCCTCTTTTTTGTCCCAATTAAACGCCTGAATACATTCCTTTTCCCCTTGCATGTGACGCAGCGTCATCAAGTATAATGATGAACAGGAGGTATCGTATGGAATATGATAAGAAATTGCCGCAGGACTATATGACCGTGGGAGAGATGGCAAAGAAAATGGGTGTGACGGTCCGCACACTGCAGTACTATGACCAACAGGGGCTGCTCTCCCCCTCAGCAGAAAGCGAGGGAGGCCGCAGGCTATACACCGACAGGGATATGATCCTTCTGCATCAGATTCTCTCCTTGAAGCATCTGGGCTTTTCCCTGGACGCCATCAAAAACCATCTGACCGCGCTGGAAACACCGGCCGACGTAGCCGCAGCGCTTACCGAACAGGCATCCGTTCTGCGGAGAAAAATCGAGACGCTGTCCGAATCCCTGCAGGCTATAGAGGCTTTGAAGACCGAAGTGCTGCAGATGCAGTCAGTAGATTTTAAAAAGTATGCCGATATCATCGTGAATTTGCAGATGAAAAACGAATCCTACTGGCTGATCAAGTATTTCGACGACAAAACGCTGGACCATATCCGGAACCACTTTGACAAGGACAGCGGCCTCAGGATGATCGCCACCTTTACCCGGCTCAATGACCGGGCAATTGAGCTTCAGGCGGAGGGCATACCGCCTGAAAGCGATAAAGGCCGGGCGCTTGCCGAAGAATTTTGGAATATGATTCAGGAGTTTACCGCCGGGGATGAGAGCCTTCTGGAAAACCTGATGGAGATCGGCAGCTTCGATGGGCTGGATGATGAATGGAAGGCCAGGCAGACCTCTGCCAACGCCTATCTCGGCCCGGCCCTGGACGCCTATCTTACAGAACTGGGAATCAACCCCTTTGAGGAGGATCGGGAATGAGCTATGCCGTGAAGGTTGAAAACCTCAAAAAGAGCTATGGAGATCATACCGTGCTGAAGGGCCTGAGCTTTCACGTGAAAAAAGGCGAAGTCTTCGCACTGCTTGGAGGAAACGGCGCCGGAAAAACCACCGCCCTGGAATGTGTGGAGGGCCTTCGCCGGTATGACAGCGGCGCCATCGCCGTCAACGGCAGGGTGGGAATTCAGCTGCAGTCGTCGTCCCTTCCAGCCCACATCCGGCCGCTGGAGGCCGTACGGCTGTTTGCAGAATGGAACCGTGTAAAGGCCGATACCGCCACCCTTGCCGCCCTTGGGATCAACAGCTTTGCAAAAAAGCAGTATCTGGAGCTGTCTACCGGACAAAAACGCCGCCTCCACCTTGCCCTGGCACTTCTTGGCGATCCGGAGCTCCTCTTTCTGGATGAGCCGACCGCCGGGCTGGATGTGGAGGGCAGGGTTTCCCTGCACAGTCAGATCCGCCGCCTGAAAGCAGAGGGAAAAACCATTCTGCTTGCAAGCCACGACATGGCGGAGGTGGAGAGCTTGTGCGACCGTCTGGCCATTTTAAAAGACGGAAGCCTTGTTTTTTGCGGCACCGCCGCAGAGCTGACGGCAAAATCCGGCAGCCGCTACACCATCTCCATTAAAACCGAGCAGGGTGACGAAAGCTTCTTCGCCGACAACATTGCAGACGCAATGCTGGACCTGCTGGAGGGGTACCGGCAGAAGGGCATCGCCGTACTGGATATTAAAACAGACCGCGGAACGCTGGAACAGCATTTCATGGAGCTGACAGGGAGGGAACAGCAATGAAGGCTTTTCTCTATGGGACTGCGCTGCAGTGGAGACTGGATCTCCGCAGCAAATCACTTTTGATCACCTGCTATGTGGTCCCGCTTTTGTTCTATGCCCTGATGGGCGGAATTTTCACCTCTATCAATCCGGAATCCAAAGCCACCTTGATACAATCCATGACTGTGATGGGTGTGTCGATGGGAGCGTTGATCGGCCTCCCGCCCTCGCTTGTGGAGCATTACGGCAGTGACGTCAAGAAAATGTACAGTGCCAACGGGGTACCTCTGTATCTGGGAATCCTCTCTATGTCTCTCTCTGCATTTCTCCATCTGCTGATCATGTGCGGGGTGATCACGCTTACCGCTCCCTTTGTTTTCGACGCTTCACTTCCCAGAAACCTGCCTCTATACTTCGGTTCGCTTGCGGTTTTCCTTGCAGTGTCTCTGAGTGCGGGATGCGCCCTGGGACTGTGCGTAAAAAGCCAGGCCAAGCTCACCATGATTTCACAGCTGCTGTTTCTGCCCTCCATCATGCTGTCCGGGATTCTGTTTCCCATCAGCCTGCTTCCTCGTTTTCTCGCATCTGCAGGAAAAATATTTCCTGCAGCCTGGGGATACCGTCTGATGACGGAGGAAGGCGTTTATTGGCAGAACCTGCTGCCGCTGGCGGTTCTTTTGTCGGCCGCCGTATTACTCTGTACTCTTTTGCTGAAAAGACTGCAAAAAGAATAGAGCGCTTTTTCCGATGGAAAGAAAGGTTGAAAGAAGAAGCAGAGGCTGCAATTTGCTTTGCAGCCTCTGCTTCTTCTTATGAATTCAGAAAACGCCTTATGCCTTCCAAACTCTGGTCCGAATCCGTTCCAACCTGCAGGAACAGGTTATTTTGCCACAATGTTCACCAGCTTGCCGGGGACATAGATCTCCTTGACCACGGTCTTTCCCGCAATTTCCGCGGAAATTTTCGGGTCAGCCTTGGCTGCAGCTATGGCCTCATCTTTCTGAATGTCAGCGGATACATTCAGGCGGGACCGCACCTTTCCACACACCTGTACCACGATTTCCACCGTATCATCCTTGCACTTCTCTTCATCGTACTCCGGCCATGTCTGCTGGGCTACCAGGCCCTCGCCCAAGCCGCAGAGCGCCCACATTTCCTCAGTGATATGAGGGGCAAAAGGATTGAGCAGGATGGTGAAAAGCCGGAGCTCTTCTTTTGTGATATCGCCCTTCTCGCTGACCGCATTCATCAGGGTCATCAGAGCGGCGATGGCAGTGTTGAATTTCAGAATTTCCGTGTCCTCACTGACCTTTTTGATCGTCTTATGGAACACGCCTTCCAACTCTTTGCGGACGCCCTTTTCCCGGGAAATGATATTCTGCAGGTTCCAGTAACGCTCCACAAAGCGGCGGCAGCCCTTGATACCCGCGTTGCTCCAGGGGGCGGCCTTTTCAAAATCCCCAATGAACATCTCGTACAGGCGGAGGGTGTCCGCGCCGTATTCGCTGACGATTTCGTCAGGATTCACCACGTTCCCCCTGGATTTGCTCATCTTCTCGCCGTTTTCACCCAGGATCATCCCGTGGCTGGTACGCTTCTGATAGGGCTCCGGTGTGGGCACCAGGCCCTGGTCAAACAGGAATTTATGCCAGAAACGGCTGTACAGCAGGTGCAGGGTGGTGTGCTCCATACCGCCGTTGTACCAGTCCACCGGGGACCAGTAATCCAGCGCCTCCTTGGAGGCAAAAGCGCCGCTGTTGTGGGGATCCATATAGCGCAGGAAATACCAGGAGGAACCCGCCCATTGGGGCATGGTGTCCGTTTCCCGCTTGGCGGGGCCGCCGCAGTGGGGGCAGGTGGTATTCACCCAATCTGTCATATGGGCCAGCGGGGATTCGCCGTTATCCGTGGGCTCGTAGGATTCTACTTCAGGCAGCTTCAAGGGGAGCTCACTTTCCGGCAGCGGGACCCAGCCGCATTTCTCACAATAGACCACGGGGATGGGTTCGCCCCAATAGCGCTGGCGGGAGAAGACCCAATCGCGCAGCTTATAATTCACCTTGGAGCGGCCGATGCCGGACTGCTCCAGATATTCGGTGATTTTCTTTTTGGCGTCCTCCACGGTCAGGCCGTCGAAAATGCCGGAATTGACCATCACGCCTGTATCGCAGTCTGTGAAAGCCTCCTCCTGCACATTGCCTCCCTGCACCACTTCGATGATGGGCAGGTCAAACTTCCTGGCGAATTCCCAGTCTCTGGTATCGTGGGCAGGCACCGCCATGATGGCGCCGGTCCCGTAGGAAACCAGCACATAGTCAGAGATAAAGATCGGAATTTCCTTCCCGGTCAGAGGGTTGACTGCGGAAACCCCTTCAAGCTTTACGCCGGTTTTTTCCTTGGCAAGCTCCGTGCGTTCAAAATCGGATTTCTTTGCCGCCTGCTCCTGATACGCACGCACTGCATCCAGGTTCTGCAGCTTATCCTCCCATTTTTCAAGATAGGGATGCTCCGGAGAAACCACCATATAAGTGGCGCCGTACAGCGTGTCGGGACGGGTGGTGTACACAGTGAGCTTGTCCCCTGTGCTAGTGGTAAAATCCACCTCCGCGCCGGTGGAACGGCCAATCCAGTTTTTCTGCTGGGCTTTCACCCGCTCCGGATAATCCACCAGGTCCAGGTCGTCGATGAGCCGCTGCGCGTATTCGGTAATCTTCATCATCCACTGGCTCTTTACCTTGTGAACCACCTCGCTGCCGCAGCGCTCACACACGCCGTTGACCACTTCCTCATTGGCAAGAACGCATTTGCAGGAAGTACACCAGTTGACGTTCATCTCTTTCTTATAGGCAAGACCCTTTTTAAACAGCTGCAGGAAGATCCACTGGGTCCACTTGTAATAGTCGGGATCCGTGGTGCTGAACTCCCTGCTCCAGTCGAAAGAAATGCCCAGGGACTGAATCTGTTTTTTGAAACGGGCTATGTTCTGCTTTGTGACCTCTGCCGGATGGACATGGTTCTTGATGGCGTAATTTTCCGTGGGCAGGCCAAAGGCATCCCAGCCTATGGGATACAACACATTGTATCCCTGGAGCCTGCGCTTTCTCGCCACCACGTCCAGCGCGGTATAGGGGCGGGGATGGCCCACATGCAGTCCCTGTCCCGAGGGATAGGGGAACTCAATGAGAGCGTAATATTTGGGCTTGTCCGAACCGTTTACCGCATGGAAAACGCCGGCCTCCTCCCACTTTTCCTGCCACTTCGGCTCCACGGCCTTGTGTTCATATTTCATATCCATTCGACCTTTCCATGATTTATCCTAGTTTTTATCCGATCCTGCGCCTGTCCGGGCGGCAGCGTATACAAACGCACAGCCGCATTCTGTCATTCCTCTGACTGCCAATCCACCTTGGCTCCGTCCGCCCACAATCTGTCCAGATCATAAAAGTCGCGGGCTTCCTGGGTAAACACGTGAACCACCACATTGCCATAGTCCAGCAGAATCCAGGAATTAGAGCGGTAACCCTCCACCCGGGGCTGCAATGCCTCTTCCGCTTTCAGCTTTTCCTCCACCTCATCCGCGAGAGATCTCACATGGGTGCTGCTGGTACCGGTGGCAATGACAAAATAATCTGCAATGCTGGAAATATCCTCTATTTTGATCACATTGATTCTCTGCGCTTTTTTGTCATCTAAAAGCCGGGCGGCACGCCCAGCCAATTCCAAAGAATTCATTCTCATTTCTCCTTTTCCTTCAGGACGGCAACTGCGTCGTTATAGGCGTCAATGGAAGCAGAAGCCACCGGTTCCCGACGGCTCATCAATTCCTGCACAGTAAAGGCAACACCCTCGATTATGGCCTCTTCCAGACTTTCCCGAGCCACGGCCCGCAACTCTTCCACACCGGGATAGTCCCGGTCGGCGGAGATATAATCCGCCACGAAAAGCACCTTTTCCAGCAGCGTCATATTCTTTCTACCGCTGGTATGGCACCTCACTGCGGAAAGCAGCTCCCGGTCCCGGATTCCCAGCCCAAACTCGAGAAAGGCGGCGCCGCTGATTGCGTGCCACAGCTTTTGGTTGGCCAGTTCGGTATCGTTCATCATTATACCAAAGCCCTGAAGGATTTTCAACTGCTCCTCCGCGGGCGTGTCTTTCAGAATATCGTGCAGAAGCCCCGCCAGCCTGGCCTTTTCCGGGTCCGCGCCGTAGAGTACGGCCAAACGGACCGCTTCCTCCGCCACACACTGGGAGTGGTAAAAGCGCTTCTCCGACAGCCGCTGACGCACTTCACACTCGCACTGTTCATAGGTCATTCCCGCCGGCCTCCTTTTTCGTAGAGCTTGTGCTCCCGGATATACTTTGCAACTGAAACGGGCGTCATGCCGTTCAGCTCTTCTCCGGCTGCCGCCATTTTCCGAATTTCTGTGGAAGAAATCTTCCAGTAAGGGATGTCCTCCACACAGCAGCGAGCGCCAAAGCGGTCTTCCAGTTCCCGCTTTTTCTCCTTCAGCTGTCTGAATCCATCTGCGCTGCGCGGAGAGGCACAGATTTTCGCCAGGGCAAAGATCGTTTCCGGGCGATACCAGCGGTCCACCGTCAAAAACATGTCTTCCCCCATCAGCAAATAAAACTCATCTCCAGGAAATTCCCGCTTTAACTCTTCCAGGGTCTCTGCCGTATAGCTTTTTCCTTCCCGGGACAGCTCCAATCGGGAGAGCAGAACAGGCGCCTCTGTGATTTCCTCCGCCGCAAGCCTGCACATTTCCAAACGGTCCTCCGCCTCCGCCAAGGACTCTGCCTGCTTGTGGGGCGGAATACGGGTAGGGATCAGCAGCACCCGATCTAGCGACAGCCTTCGGATAAATTCCTGCAAAATATGGAGGTGGCCCAGATGGATGGGGTTGAAGGTCCCCCCGTAGATACCTGTTTTCAAAACACACGCCTCCCGGATTCAGCGGGGCAATACAATTTTCGGATCTTTTTTCTTTCTACGGTACAGCACGAATTTCGAACCGATCACCTGCACGACTTCGCTGTCTGTCTTTCCGGCAAGCTCCTCCGCTGCTTCTCTGGGGGAGATCGGCGAGGTTTCCGGCAGCACGCGTCCTTTGATCAGCTCCCGCTTTTCCAGGGCGTCGTCCGCCTGCTTGACCACTTCCGGTCCCATGCCGGATTTTCCCACCATCAAAATGGTGTCTTCATTGACTGCCAAAGAGCGCAGATACGCCCGTTGTTTACTAGTTAACATAATTTCTCCTTTTTTCTATCCTACAAATTTACTTTCGGCTGCGTTCGGCACAGCCAAAGGCACTTCTCCATCACAGCTTTCGTACGCTTACAAATTCTCCCCCACAAACCTCACCGTTTTCCCGGAATCCTGCGCTTCTATATAAGCTTCTCGCCTTCTCGTTTTCCGGTTCATACGAAAGCCAGCAATACTCTGCTCTTCCGCAGGGATAGGTTCTGAGATACTCCAGAAAGATATCTAAAGCCTTACGACCTAACCCACGGTGCTGGTAAGCCTTGTCGATCATAAACCGCCAGATACAGTAGTTATTCTTGGCAACAGGGGGAGATTCAGGGTCCTGGCCGTATCCAAACATCACAAATCCCACCGGTACGCCGTCTTCGTAGATGCCAAAGGGGAGAGCAGCAAATCCTGAGGTAACGGCTACGTAGGCTTCGGCAAGGCTTACCACATTGGGAGCCACAAAGCTTTCCTGCCCTTTATCCACTTCTAGGGAGAGCATAGCCTCCAAATTGCCCCTATCCACTTTTTTCAATTCCATCATACGTTTTCCTTTTCCAGGCCCTCCAAGTATTCTTTCAGCTTCCTCTCAAATTCCTCAAAAGCCTTGCCTCTGTGGCTGCGGGCATCTTTTTCCTGATCGGACATCTCACCAAAGGTCCTGCCATCCTGAACAAAGATAGAATCATAGCCAAAGCCGTTCTCACCCCGGGACTCCTGAGCGATGGCGCCGAAGCACTTCCCCTCGGCATCAATCCGGTCGCCGTTGGGAAACACACAGCATACGGCGCTGACAAAATGGGCGCCCCGCTGTTCTTCCGGCACGCCGTGCAGTTTTTCCAGCACGGTGAGCCTGCGCTTGCCCGGTTCCGCAAAGCGGGCGGAATAGATTCCCGGCGCGCCGTCCAGATAGTCCACACACAGACCGGAATCATCCGCCACGGCGGGCAGCCCGGTTTCCCGGCAGGCGGATTCCGCCTTGATATAGGCGTTTTCCCCAAAGGTTTTTCCCGTCTCCTCCGGCTCGGAAAGTTCAGCCATTACCACTTCGATTCCCATGGGTTCCAGCATACGCCTGAACTCAACGATTTTACCCTGATTATGGGTCGCGATTACAAATTTCATTCCGATTCCTCCCCGCTTTCGTCCTTTTTCCGTCCAAAGGGCCAGAAACGCTTTTTCTTCTTCTCCGGACGGACTTCCTCTTCGGCAGCCGCCCGTCCGGGTTCTTCGGCTTCTGGCTCTAATCCCTCCTGTTCCTCTTCTTCGGCTGTTTCAAAAGCCGCAGCTTCCTCCTCCGTTTCCGACAGGGGCTGTTCTTCCTCCCAGGGCTTCGGCTCAACACCAGCATCCTGCTCCAGAATAGGTCTATCGTCATCCCTTTCGGTATCGAACAGAGCGTCTGCAAAGGAAGCCGCGTCAAACGGCTGCAGGTCGTCCACCTGTTCCCCCACGCCGATGAATTTCACCGGCAGGCCCAGATCCTGCTTGATGGGCAGCACAACGCCTCCCTTTGGCGTTCCGTCCAGCTTGGTGAGCACGATTCCGGTGATGCCCGCCGCGCTTTGGAACTCCCGGGCCTGGTTCACCGCATTCTGTCCCGTGGCCGCATCCAGTACCAGCAGGGTTTCACGGTCACAGCCAGGCAGCTCCCGGTCGATGATGCGGGATATTTTTGAGAGCTCGTCCATCAGGTTTTTCTTATTGTGCAGCCTTCCCGCCGTATCGCAGATGATAACATCGCAGTCCCGCGCCTTGGCCGCCGCAATGGTGTCGAATACCACAGCCGCCGGGTCTGCGCCTTCTCCGTGCTTAATCAGCGGCACGCCTGCCCGCTCCGCCCAAATCTCCAACTGCTCGATCGCCGCAGCGCGAAAGGTGTCCGCCGCCCCCAAGATTACCGATTTTCCTTCTGACTTCAGCCGGGAAGCAAGCTTTCCGATTGTGGTGGTCTTGCCCACGCCGTTGACGCCGATCACCAAAATGACGGACGGCTTGGTGGAAATGTGGAGGCTGTCGTCTCCGACGAGCAGCTCCGCCACAATCGCCTTCAGCTCATCCATAATGAGAGACGGATCCGTAATCCCCTTCTCCTTGATCTTTTTGCGAAGCTCCCCGGTGACAAATTGCGAGGTAGTTACTCCCACATCTCCCATCACCAGCAGCTCTTCCAGCTCCTCAAAGAGCTCTTCGTCAATTTTTGTGAAGGAGTTGACCATTTGGGTAATCTGCCCGCTGATACTCTCCCGGGTCTTTTTCAGCCCATCTCTGATTTTGTCAAAAAAGCCCATGTCATGTTCTCCCTTTTCTCCTGTAAATTTCTACCCCGTCCCAGTCAGCCCAGCTGCTCTACCGCCTCTTCCGTCTTCAGGGCCAACAGCTTGGAAATGCCCTGATCCTGCATCGTGACGCCGTAGAGCATATCGGACCCTTCCATAGTACCCCGCCGGTGGGTGATGGTGATAAACTGGGAATTTCCGCTCATACGCCGCAGATACTGCGCATACCGCGCCACATTCACATCATCCAAGGCGGCCTCAATCTCATCCAGCACACAGAAGGGCGGCGGATTGACCCGCATGATGGCAAAGTAGATGGAAATGGCTACCAGCGCCTTTTCCCCGCCTGACAGGGATTCAATATGGGTGACGATCTTGCCGGGAGGATGCACCTTGATTTCAATGCCGGAATTGAGCACATCGCTCTCATCTGTAAAGGAGAGCTCTGCCGCGCCGCCTCCAAACAGTTCCCGGAAAATTGTGCCGAAATTCCGATTGATCTCTCCGAACCGCTCTACAAACTGTTCCCGCATCTGCTTGGTGAGCTCGCCGATCAGCTTGAGCAGCTCTTCCTTCGATTTCTCCACATCTTCAATCTGTCCTTTGAGAAATTGATAGCGTTCAGAAACCTCCTTATATTCCACCACAGCGCCCACATTCACAGCGCCCAGCGCCTTAATCCGGTTCTTCAGCTCGTTGAGACGTTTTTGGGCTGCAGGCAGGTCTTCAATTTTTTTGCCGATCTCTTCGGCCTCTCTGCGGGTAAGCTCATACTCCTCCCAAAGCCTGGAAATGATGGTATCGTATTCCCGCTGCAGGTTCTCGCTGCGCTCCTGCAGCCTTGCCAGCTCATGGCCGACATTTTCCCGCCGGGCTCCGGTCTCCCGTTCCCTGACGCGCAGTTCACCTGCCTCCTGCTCCAGCGAAGTGCGTTTTTCTGCCGTTCTTTTTGCTCCGGTCCGCTTTTCCTCCGCCTCTGCCTTCAAGTGGGCGGCTTTTTCTGCCTGCAGGCGGATTTCCTCTTCAAGCCTGTGTGTCTCCGCTTCCAGAGCCTCTATTTCCTCTCTCAGCTTTTGTACCGTTCCGCTGCTGTGCAGTTTTCTGGCTTGAAGCTCCGCCACAGCAGCCAGCAGTGCATCCCTGTCCTTCTGAGCGGCAAATTCTCCCAAACGAATTTCCTGGATTGTCTGGGAAATATCGTCGCACCGGGAAATCTGCTCTTCTCTGCTTCCAGTCAGGGTTTTGGCAGTTTCGTCCGCCTCCTGCACCTGGCTTTCCAGCTCAGCAATCTTCTCCGCAGAGAGTCGACCCGCCGCTTCCAGCTCTTCAAGCCTTGCGCTGGAATCCTGCTGTTCCCTGGAAAGGTTTTCTGCCTCCAGCCGGACGCTTTCCAGCTCCCGGACTGCGCGGGCGTATTCAGAAACCAGCTTAATCCGGTCCTCCTGGCTGGAAGAGAGCTCTCCCTTCGCAGCGTCCAGCTCCGCTTCGCAGGAAGAAAGCTCTGTCTGCCGCGCCTTCAATTCAGCTGCAGCCTGCTCGGCTTTCTTCTGGAGTACAGCGGCTTTTTCCCGGATTCGTTCAATCTCGGACGCCCTGCTCAGCAGGCCGGAATTGCGTGCTCGGGAGCCGCCGGTCAGAGACCCACCCGCATTGACCACCTGACCGTCCAGGCTGACGATGCGAAAACGGTATTTCATGCGCTTGGCAATGCTTACAGCGCTGTCCAGATCCTCGGCCACCGCTACCCTGCCCAGCAGGGAATCCCGGATACCGCTGTATTTTGGGTCACAACGGCACAGCTCGGAAGCGATTCCCACAAAACCGGGAAGTTCCTCCATCTCCCGCTTATCCAACACAGTGCCGCGAATGGTAGTCAGAGGCAGAAAAGTGGCCCTGCCCAGATCCCGTTGCTTCAACAGACTGATCGCCTTTTTCGCATCCTGCTCTGATTCCACCACCACATTCTGCATGGCGGCGCCCAGCGCAGTCTCCAGAGCCACAGCGTATTCCCTGGGAACGCTCAGCAGCTTTGTCACAGGTCCGCAGACGCCGGTCAGCATTCCCCGGCCGGCCTCCTTCATGACCGCTTTGACGCTTTGGGCAAAACCTTCCAAGTTCCGCTCCAGATCCTCCAACAGTTTTGCCCGCCGCAGCTGTTCGTTGGCGTCGAGCGTAGCCCTGTTGAGCTCTTCCCCGGCTGCCTGCGCTTTTTTTCTGCGGCCATCCAGCCGAAGCTCATACCCCTTTACCGCATTTTCCTGCGCTTCGATGGTATGTTCGATATCGGAGCGCATCTCTTCCAGCTCCGATATTTCCTCTTCCAGCGCCTTTTTTCTTGCCTCGCTGCGCAGCACGCTTTCCCCGATGGAACCTGCGCGCAGCTGAAGCTCTGCAGCCGACGACCTTGCAGAGGAAAGCCGAATCCGTTCTTCAGCCAGCGCTGCATTTCGCTCTGCCAGAACAAGAGCGGCCTGCTCGATTTGGCGCGTGGCTTCATCTGCGCCCTGGCGCAATTCTTCCAGCCGCTGTGTAAAGGTCAACAGCTTGTCTCTGCTCTCCTCAATACTGCGTTCTTTCCCGGTAATCTCCGCCTGCTTCCCGGCAATTTCCCGGTCGATATCCTCCCCGGAAGCTGCCGCGGCCTCGATCTGCTCCTGCAAACGGCGGACATCCTGGGAATTGTGGGAGATTTCGTTGCGCAGCAGTCCGATTTCTCCTTCCGTGCGGACGGCCTGTCCGTCCAAATCAGCCGCCTCGTTCCTGGCAACATCCATCTGCGCCGTGCAGTCATTGGTCTCACGATAGTTTTGCTCTATTCTGACAGCAATCTGCTCCAGTTCTTCTTCGATCTCCTCATGTTGGGCGCGGGCAAGGGAAATTTTTTCCTCATGCTCCCGCAAAACCTTGCCGGATCTCTCCAAAGTTTCCAGCCAAATACCGATTTCCAATTCCTTCTTTTCCGCGTCAAAGGCAATAAACTGCTCCGCTTTTTCTGCCTGAACCCGCAGAGGCTCCACTCGGTCCTCAAGCTCAGAAAGAATATCCCGCAGGCGTACCAGATTTTCCTCAGCTCTGGAAAGCCTGCGTTCCGATTCCTCTTTTCGGTAGCGGTAACGTGAAATTCCTGCCGCCTCTTCAAAAATCTCTCGCCTGTCCTCGGAACGTGCGGCCACAATACTGTCGATTTTTCCCTGTCCAATGATGGAATAACCATCCCTGCCGAGGCCTGTATCCATAAACAGCTCATTGATATCCTTCAACCGCACAGTTGCCTTATTGATCAGATATTCGCTTTCCCCGGACCGGTAATACCGGCGGCTCACAGCTACAGTATCATTGTCAAAAGGCAGACGGCGGTCTGTGTTGTCAATGGTCAGGGTGACCTCCGCAAAGCCCTGCGCTTTCCGCTGGGGCGTCCCGCCGAAGATGACGTCTTCCATTTTGGAACAACGCAGGGTGCGGACCGATTGTTCGCCAAGCACCCAACGCATAGCGTCGCTGATGTTGCTCTTGCCGCTGCCATTCGGTCCCACCACAGAAGTGATGCCCCGCTCAAAGGTCAGCGTCGTCTTGTCCGGAAAGGTTTTAAACCCCTGCAGTTCCAAAGATTTTAAAATCATGTACGCAAATTCCTCTCAAGACGGAAGGGACGTGCTGCCCTTCCAGGTCAGAATTGATCTCAGCTTAAACCGAGTTTCCAGATCCATCCACTGAAAACAAGCCTCTGGGCACGGCCTCATCCTGCAGGAAGGTGACAAGTAAGCCCTCTTGCCTCAGTATCTCCCTATTCTTCTTCCCTTGTCCCAGAGCAACGGATATGCTTTGAGGATGGACGCGGACCACATATCTGCCCGGCTTCTCAAGGCAGGAGAGAAGCTTTTCCAGGAATACACGGCTCTGCACTAATTCCCGAAACGCAGGATGATACGGACCCGCCAATTTCTGTGCTTCCACAGCCGTCTGGGCATGAAGCCCCATTCGGATCACCTTAATTCCGGCATCTTCAAACAAGGGCAGCAGGAGAGCGCAAAGCGTCACCGCCTCTTCCAATGTTTGCGGGGTGTATTCCCCCCGTGCATAAAGCTCGGCAAGATAAGTCCCCTGCAGGACAACAGTGGGATAAATCCGCACTGTCGACGGCTTCAGGGCTATCATCCGTTCCGCCGTTTCCAAGGCGCGGCCGTCTGTGTCGCCGTACAGGCCGGTCATCATCTGCAGGCCCAGCTGAAACCCGAACGCCTTAACCCGCTGAGCAGCAGCCTCTGTTTGCCCCGACGTATGCCCCCGCCGGTTGAGAGAGAGCACCTCGTCATCCATGGACTGCGCTCCCAGCTCCACTGCGGTAACACCATATTTTTTCAGAAGGTACAGTACTTCTTCCCCTACAGCGTCCGGACGGGTTGAACATCGGATTCCTGCAAAGCCAAATTCCTTTACAGACTCATGCGCCGCCTCCAGCAGCGAAACCATGTAATCCCGGGGGACAGCGGTAAAACTGCCGCCGAAAAAGGCGATTTCCGCGGAATGCACCCGCTCCCCCAACTGGGCAGCCGATTGTGCGGCAGTCTCTCTCACATCCGCTGCAGCAGGCGCTTCAGCCTCTCCTGTGATGGCATGCTGATTGCAGAAACTGCATTGGCGGGGACAGCCGACATGAGGAACAAAAATTGAGATATTGGCGTGTTTAATAACCCATCAGCTCCAATGCTTCCCTTGCAGCCTGTTGCTCAGCCTCTTTCTTGCTGCGTCCGCCGCCCTTGCCGATCACATTGCTGTTCAGATGAACCTCTACGGTAAAATGCTTGTCGTGGTCGGGGCCGCTTTCCCCAATCACCACATAGTTGAGCTTTTCCTCCGGGTTCTGCTGGATGATCTCCTGAAGGGTGGTTTTATAGTCCTTAAACGGTTTTACATTCTGGGCTTTGGCAGCAGGGGCAAGAAAGGTGAGAATAAATTTCTTCGCCTGTTCCAAATCTCCGCTGTCCAGATAGATTGCTGCGGTGGTGGACTCGAAAACATCCGCCAGAATACTGGGCCTCTCTTTTCCTCCGGAATGCAGCTCACCATGGCTCAGCCGCAGGAAATCACCTGCCTGCAGAGATTTTGAAAAGCCGCACAGGGATTTTTCGCAGACCAGGGCGGCACGGTTTTTGGTTAGCTGTCCCTCAGGCAGCTCGGGAAAATGATGAAACAGATACTCCGCCGCCACAAACCCCAGCACAGAGTCTCCTAAAAATTCCAATCTCTCATAGCTTTTGCACTTGTGTTCGTTGGCATAGGAAGAATGGGTGAGGGCCGTCTCCAAAAGTTTTCTGTCCCGGAACCTGTAGCCAATCAGCTTTTCGTATTCTTCCAGTGGTCTCATAATGTTTCTTCCTTTTTGCCCACTGCCCTGGCAATCTCTTCGATAATGCCGGACTGTGCGTAGTCTCTGGTCAGCCGCAGCGCATTTTTGACGGTAGACGCTTTTGCACTGCCATGAATTTTGAACACAGGTTTTGACGCTCCCATAATGGGCGCTCCGCCGTATTCATTGTAATCCATGGACTTTTTCAAGGCTTTCATGTCGCCGTACACCACGGATGCCGCCAGCTTGTTAAGGAGGCTCTTTTGAAAGACACCCTTCATTTTATCCATCACAGCCATAGCCACGCCTTCATAGAGCTTCAGCATCATATTGCCGGTGAAGCCGTCGGCAACCACTACGTCGGCCGCGTCATAGGGGATATCCCGTGCCTCCACATTTCCCACGAATCGGATGGACGGACAAGCTCGCAGCAGCGCCAGCGCTTCCTGCCTCAGCTCGTCCCCCTTATGGTCTTCAGAACCCACGTTAGCAAGGCCTACCCGGGGATTTTCTATCCCCATCACCTTCTTCATATACGCCGAGCCCATGATGCCGAACTGCAGCAGCATTTCCGGACGGCAATCCACGTTGGCGCCTCCGTCGTTGAGCATAAAAAAGCCCTCAAATTTTGGCAGAATCGGAGCAAAGGACACTCTTCTTACACCGCGGATCCGTTTGACGATGGTGGTGGCCCCCACCACCAGGGCCCCGCTGTTTCCAGCGCTGGCGAAGGCATCTCCTTTTCCTTCTGCCAATGCTTTCAGGCCTACGGCCATGGAACTTCCCGCCTTTTCCTTCACCACGCTGGCAGGCTCGTCCTCCATGGTCAGCACCTCAGAGCAGTGGAGGATTTCCATATGGGCAAGCTGCTCTGACAAATTCAGCTTAGCCGCTGCGGATTCCAGCCTCTTCTGATCGCCGGAAAGCAGGATTTCCACCCCAAGCTCTTCCATCGCCTGGGCGCACCCCAGCAAAATTTCCTCCGGCGCATGGTCCCCGCCAAAGGCATCGACTATGATCTTCATATTTCACACATGCTCCCTTCCAATGGAAAATCCGTCCGGCTCTCAATCCGGTTCCTTTTGCAATACAACGCCTGCCATTTTACAGTACTCTTCCAAATCCGTCAGCGCCCGGACAGACAGAGCCATATAGCGTTCCCGCTTATCTCTTATCTGTTCCCTTAGAGGCGGCAGCACGCCGAAATTTGCCCCCATAGGCTGAAAATCCTTTCCCGTATATCCGGCCACATAGCGGCTCAAAGCACCCATCATAGAGGTTTCCGGCAGGATCAGCGGTTCCTGTCCCCTGATCCTGCGTACCAAATTGAGCCCCGCTAAAATCCCGGAGGAGGCGGATTCCATATAGCCCTCCACCCCAGTGATCTGGCCTGCAAAAAACAATTCAGGCCGCGGCCGCAGGGAAAAATCTCCCTGCAGAACCTGAGGAGAGTTGAGAAAGGTATTCCGGTGCATGACGCCGTACCGGACGAACTCAGCATGGGCAAGTCCGGGTATCATGCGGAAGACCCGCTTCTGCTCGCCAAACTTCAAATTGGTCTGAAACCCAACCAGGTTATAAAGCGTGTTCTCCAGATTTTCTGTGCGCAGCTGAAGCACTGCCCAGGGCCGGTGCCCGGTTTTTGGGTCCCTGAGCCCTACCGGTTTCATGGGGCCGAACCGGATGGCATCGTGCCCCCTGGCCGCCAGTACCTCGATGGGCATGCATCCCTCATATACCTTGGGGTTCCCCGCATCAAAGCTGTGTACCGGCGCACGCTCCGCACGCACCAGTTCATCGGCAAAGAGGTCATACTGTTCTTTATTCATCGGACAGTTGATATAGTCGCTGTCCCCTTTACCGTACCTGGACGCTGCAAAGCATTGTTCCATGTCAAGGCTTTCCCGCGTCACTATGGGGGCCGCAGCATCAAAGAAACTCAGACTGCCGCCGCAGAGCCTCTGAATCTGTTCCGAAAGGGCCTCTGAAGTGAGAGGGCCGGTGGCAATTACCGCCGGTCCCCGGGGGATTTCCGTCACCTCTCCCCGATGAATTTCGATGAGAGGGTGCCGTTCCATTTCCATGGTCGCCAGCCGGGAAAATTCTTCCCGGTCCACCGCCAGGGCCCCTCCGGCGGGCACCTGGCTTTTGCGGGCGCACTCGGTCAGCAGAGAGCCGAAGCGACGCATCTCTTCCTTCAGCAGCCCAGCTGCGCTGTCCAGCCGGGCTGCCTTCAGGGAGTTGGAACAGATCAGCTCCGCGAAGCCCTCGCTCCGATGGGCGGGAGAGTACTTTGCAGGCTTCATTTCCCACAGTTCCACCAGTATGCCATGGTTCGCAATCTGCCAGGCGGCCTCACAGCCGGCCAGGCCCGCCCCCAGCACCTTTACCTTCTGATCAGGCATCTCCGCCGCTCCTTTCCGATCCAGCTTTACATCGGGCCCGCATTCCTTCCCGTGCCCAGGGTTCATTCCTCGGTGTCAGCCGGTTTCTTCCCCTCGAAAGAGCAGTCCGGCGTCACGCAATACAGGGTCTTATCCTTGCTCTTTTTCTGCAGCAGCGTCTTCCCGCAAACAGGGCATTTCTCCTTCGAAGGCGGATCCCAGGAGACAAAATCACATTTGGGATATTCGCTGCAGCCATAGAACACGCGGCCTTTTTTCGATTTCCGCTCGATGATTTTCCCACCGCATTTGGGACACGCCGCTCCGGTGTCATTGACAATCTTTTTGATGTTCTTGCACTCCGGATATCCTGGGCAGGCCAGAAATTTCCCGTACCGGCCAACCTTTACCACCATGTTCCTGCCGCATTTTTCGCAGATAACGTCCGTCTCATCCTCTTTCAGACGGATCTTGACGCCATCCATGTCTTTCTTCGCGGCTTGCACAGTCTTGTCAAAATCATCGTAGAAGCGGCGGAGAGTTTCCACCCACTCTTCATCGCCCCGCTGCACCGAGTCCAGTTCATCCTCCACCTGAGCTGTAAATTTCACGTTGACAATCTTTGGGAAGCGTTCCTTCATCAGCTTGGTGATCACTTCTCCAAGCTCCGTCGGCTTAAACGCCTTTCCCTCACGGATCACATATTCCCGGCTGGTGATGGTGGAGATTGTGGCGGCGTAAGTGGAGGGGCGGCCAATCCCGTTTTCTTCCAGCGTCTTGATCAGGGAGGCTTCCGTAAAACGGGGAGGCGGCTGTGTGAAATGCTGGTTTCCCTTCAGATCCTTCACCTTCAGCTTCATGCCTTCTTCCAGGGGCGGCAGATCCTTGCCAGCCTTTTCTTCCTCATCCTTGCTCTCCTCATAGAGAGCGGTAAAACCCTCAAACGCCACATTGAAACCGGACGCCTTGAAGATATATTTTCCGGCGCTTATGGTTGCCTGTGTGGTATTCAGGACACAGTTGGCCATTTGGCAGGCAATGAACCTTTCCCAGATAAGTTTGTAGAGCTTATACTGGTCCGCAGTAAGGGAATCCTTCACCGCCTCCGGCGTAATGGCAATGGAGGCGGGGCGGATGGCCTCATGACCGTCCTGGGCATTTGCCCTGGATTTGAAGTGTCTGGGCTTGGAAGGCAGATATTTTCCGCCCCATCTGGTTTCAATATATTCCGTGGCTTCCCGGATGGCATCTTCGGAAATGCGCAGTGAGTCAGTCCTCATGTAGGTAATGAGACCCATAGAGCCCTGGCCCTTGATCTCCACGCCCTCATACAGCTCCTGGGCCGCTTTCATCGTGCGGCGGGCCTGAAAGCCCAGCTTTCTGGAAGCCTCCTGCTGCAGAGTCGACGTGATAAACGGCGGGGCGGGAGAACGGTTCTTCTTCCCCTTTTTCACAGCGCTGACAAGGAATTCTTCCTGCTCCAGCTCAGCGAACAGTTTATCGGATTCCTCCTTGGAGCCGATTTTGATTTCTCCGTTTTCATCCCCATAGAAAGCGGCGGCAAAGACAGCTTTCGAAGGGGGAGCAGTCAATTTTGCATCAATGCTCCAATATTCCTGAGGCACAAAGGCCCGGATTTCCTCTTCACGGTCCACTACCATCCGCACAGCTACAGACTGCACACGGCCCGCAGAAAGCCCGCGGCGAATGGTTTTGGCCAGGAAGGGGCTGAGAGTATAGCCCACCAGACGGTCCAGAATCCGGCGGGCCTGCTGGGCATTTACCAAATCCAAATCAATTTCCCGGGGATTCGACATTCCCTCTTTTACGCCGGTCTTTGTGATCTCATTGAAGGTCACACGATCCTGCGCATGCTCGTCAAGGCCCAAAATATAAGCCAGATGCCAGGAGATTGCCTCCCCCTCTCTATCAGGGTCAGTGGCCAGGAGCACGCCGTCCGAATGAGCGGCGGCTTCTTTCAGCTCCTTAACCAGCTTCTCTTTTCCTTTGATAATGCTGTACTTGGGCTTAAAATTATCTTTGACGTCCACGCAGAGCCTGGCTTTGGGCAGGTCCCTCACATGGCCCATAGAGGCGATAACTTCATACCCATCGCCCAAATATTTTTGAATGGTTTTCGCCTTGGAAGGCGACTCCACAATCACCAATTTTGACATGAAAATGACCAATCCTTTCTTCGGGATTCCCATATTGTGCGGTCTGACAATATGGCCCCAGTTAGAAAACGCTTCCAAACATTGCTTCGCCGCCTGAGTTTCAGCGGTGCGAGTAAACTTTATTATTTTACACTATTTATTATGGAAATTCAAGCGCGGCTATATCGCCGGCCAGGGTAGGACCGGATGATCCCTTCCAATTCCAACTCCGTCAAGACAGCCAGCACAGAGGAGGCGGGCAGACCCGTTTTTTCTTCCAGCATGGAGACATGAACAGGCGTTTTCTCCAAGACGCCCAATACCTTTTCCGCATTTTCCGAGAGGGTTCTCCCCGTACCGGAATCAGCCAATTCTTCCAATCCCGAGGAAGCGGGAACTTCCAGTTCGTCAAACAGGCCGGTTAGATCGACCGGCTCGGAACTTCTCGCTGCCTGAATACGATGTTGATATTCCTCCAAAATTTCCTCACCACAGGAAACCGCCTTGGCCCCATCCTCCAGAAGCAGCCTGCTGCCCTCATATGACTCATCCCCTGGTTTTCCTGGATAAACAAAGACATCCCGGTTCTGTTCTTGGGCATGGTGGGCTGTAATGAGAGTACCGCTGCGCCGGGCTGCCTGAATGATAAGGGCGCCCCAGCTGAGACCGGAAATGATTCGGTTGCGCACCTGGAAGGTTCCCTGATGGATGTTTTGTTCCGTAGCCTGCTCTGTCAGCAGGCAGCCGCCACGCTCCAGGATAGAACTGCGCAAAGCCGCGTTTCTGACCACATAATTGCTGTCAAGCGACGTAGGAAGCACGCTTACCGGCGTTCCCGCAGCGCTCAGAGCACCCATCAGTGAGGCGGCGTCAATTCCCAGCGCACACCCGCTCACTACCACCGCCCCGCCGGAGGCCAGCTGATAACCGAACGCTTCGGCAGCCCTGACGGAAGCCTCGGCCGCTTTTCTGGCCCCCACTATGGCCACAGTGGGAATACGGTCCACGTCAGGCAGCTTACCTTTTAGATACAGTACCGCAGGAGGGTCAAAAATATTCCTCAGTGCCTCGGGATATTTTTCACACTCCGGCGTGATGACCTCTTGCCCGCATTTATAACAGTACTCCAGCAGGGCCTGCGCCTGAGAAATTCCGTAGGAGTAGAGCATCCCTGCTTCCCGTTCCGAAACAAGCTCCATCCTGTTCCATAAAGAAGGTCCGCCCGCATAAAACTCACAAAGGCCGCCGGGAAAACGCCGAAACAGCTGCCAGGGCTTCGGACTGCCCGCTCCGAAGGCACGCTGCGCCCAAATCCAATACACACGAGGATCCATTCCTTCCTTCATCTTCACGACCACACTCCTTCTCCGGGCTGCCGCTTCCTGTCTGTCTTATGCAACAGAACCGATATGCGGCTTAACGCCGTTCTCAATTATACTTTTAATAACCGGCTCCACGGTTCATTTCCCATAGCAGAATGGTAGCGGCAGCCGACGCGTTGAGCGATTCTGCACGGCCGGCCATTGGAATGGTCAACCGTATATCACAAAGAGCAACCGCTTCTTTCGTCAGCCCGTTGCCCTCATTGCCAATCAGCACGGCATGCAGGCCTTCAGAAAAATCAATTGCCGTTACAGGACTTGCAGCAGCATCCGGAACAGCCGCATACAGGGTGTATCCCCTGCGCTTCAGCAGGTCTCTTAGCCGGACTGGTGACGTCTCAGCAACTACTGATATCCGGAATACCGCCCCCATTGACGCCCGCAACACTTTGGGCGACAGCGGGTCGCAGCAATCTCCAAGCAAAAACACGCAGCCTATTCCCAAGGCTTCGGCTGTACGCAGCACCGTTCCCAAATTTCCCGGATCCTGAAGATTTTCAAGCACCGCACAGGCGCCTGAAAAAGCCTGTTTTCCCTGTTTCAGATTCTCTGGCGTTTCACAGACACAGAATATCCCCTGCGAATTTCTGGTGGAGGAGAGAAGATCTGCTACATGTTCTTCCACCAAAAACTGTTCCTGGGCTGCAGGAAGAATCCGATTCAAATATTCTCCATACCGCCGCTGCGCCTGTTCTGTAAAAAAACAGCGGTCAATCTGTACCCCGGAACGCGCAGCATCCTCACAGAGCCGGGCCCCCTCGCAGAGAAAGCGCGCTTCCCCCCGCCGTCTTTCTGCCGAAGCAGCCAGAGCCGCCGCCTCACGAATCAATTTATTCCGGCGGCTGGAAATATGCTCGAACCCCATATCCGCCCTTCTTTCATACTAAAATAAACGGAACGCCCAAGGCAAAATCTGCCTTAGGCGCACTCTCAGATTTTTATAAAGCAGCCTTGGCCTTCTCGACAAGAGCGGTAAACGCCGCCTCATCTGCAATGGCAATTTCAGAAAGCATTTTGCGGTTCAGCGTAACGCCAGCTTTCTTGAGGCCGTTCATGAAGGTGGAATAGTTGATATCATTCATCCGGCATGCTGCGGAAATTCTCGTGATCCACAGACGGCGGAAATCTCTCTTGCGCTGTTTGCGGCCGATATAGGCATAATTGCCGGACTTCATCACGGCCTGTTTGGCCATTTTAAAGTGGCGGCTCTTGGAACCCCAATACCCCTTGGCAAGCTTCAGTACCTTTTTCCTTCTTTTACGCGTCATAAGCGCGCCTTTGACTCTAGCCATTTATACTCAATCCTTTCTTGTCATCGAAAAATAAATCTGAAAACGTCCCCGCACCATTATTTATAAGGGAGCAGTCTTTTGATCGCCGCGGTGTTGGTCTTGTCGGTGACAGTGGTACCACGTGCATGGCGCTTGGTCTTAGGGGTTTTTCCATGACCGTTGGCAAGATGGGTCATGTATGCATGGCTGCGAATCACTTTTCCGTTCTTGGAAAGTTTGAAGCGCTTTTTCGCGCCGCTGTGTGTTTTAAGTTTCGGCATTTTGCAGTCCTCCTTGATTGTTTACGGTTACTTAACGGGCTTGGGGGCAAGGAACATAAGCATGGTTCTACCCTCGAGCTTTGCAGGCTTTTCCACATTCGCCACCTCTGCCATGGTTTCGGCAAAGCGGCGCATAATCTCCAAACCGTGCTCGGGATGTCCCATCTCTCTTCCGCGGAACCGGATGGAAACCTTCACCTTATTCCCTTCCTCGAGAAAACGCACGGCATGATTCTTCTTTGTTTCAAAGTCGTGCGTATCGATGTTGAGGGAGAGGCGAATCTCCTTGATCTCAACGACCCGCTGATTTTTCTTTGCTTCCTTTTCCCGCTTTGCCTGTTCAAAGCGGAACTTGCCGTAATCGATAATCTTACAGACCGGCGGGGTCGCCTGCGGTGCGATCTTTACAAGATCCAGATTCTTCTGTTCGGCGAGATCCATGGCCTGCCGCAGGGGCATAACGCCCAGCTGTGAGCCGTCGGAATCAATCACACGAAGCTCTCTGTCCCGGATTTGTTCATTGATCTGCAGTTCCTTGTTGCTAATGGGTAAGCACCTCCATCACACGTGTTCACTTTATCATTGTTTCAAAGCGCCGGCGACGCAAAAAACGGACAGAATACCTCTGCCCGCAAATCAACTTTTCGCTCGCTTGGAACCCGCTTGCACAAACCGGTTCCGCCGGATCGAACTATTGACCTGTGTCAGACAGTACTGCACGGGTGAGAGCCGCCGACTCTGCTTTGTTTTACCTTAAGAATTATAGTATCAATTTCATACTCTGTCAAGTATTTTTTCAACTGATTTTTTCAGCCGGCAAGCAATTCAAAATTCCCCCAGTTTCTGCTTCCGGGATATTCCTTCCGCAGAATACCGCTTGCCATACTGCTCAGCAGCCCACCGTTGGGCAGCCACATACAGACTTTCCGCCGCATTTTCCAAGGAAATCCATAGCAAGGTATGATCCTGTTCTACCGGCGCCCGAACCCGCTCCCCGAGATTTCCAACATAATAATGCTGCAATAGGCGCAAGGGGCCCAGGGCCTCATGCAGCAAATACTGTTCCGCTGTCCCCAGATACCCTTTTATCGCAGCAAGCCGTCCCGTCTCCTCCAGGCATTCCCTGTGGACCGCCTCCTCACAGGTCTCTCCCTGTTCCAACCCTCCCCCAGGCAAAAAGAGCCCTTTGGGAGTGCGGACCACCGCCAGACAGCCATCTTCCACAGCAAAGAGATAGGCTCCTTCCCGATCCAGATAGCGAAGCCCCCTCTGTCTTTCCCCAAAACTTTTCTGCACGAAATCCGTCAAATCCAATTCCCTCCCCGACAGGCCTGCGCCAGCGCCTGTCCTATCGGATATCATACACGCTGCGCAGGCGGATACCGTCCGTTTTTCCAGAGAGTACTTTTACCCGATTCTCCCCCGGATCCATGTCAAAGTAGTTGTCGGAAAGCAGGAGATCCTCCTCTTCGTTTTGAATCTCCACACTTTTGGCGTAGGCCTTTGCAGTTACGACAATCTCCTCTCCCTCTACCCGGCAGCAAAGTATGGGATCCGGGTAATCGAAATACTTAGGCAGAGAGAAAATCACCGTGCCCCCGGACGTCCGGACACCGGAAATCAACAGCTCATAGCTCACATAACTGCGGAAAGGATCCGCCTCGGGAAGCTCCACCTTGTCAAGCCATACACTCTGCAGCTTCGGCGCCACAAGAGATACAGTCTCCTCCCGCAGAATGTGCCCGCTGCGGTCACGCAGCGACCACCGCACCGTGCAGGCATGGTCCTCCATTGTCTCATTGGAAACTGAAAAACGCACGCTCTTTTCCATTTTGTAAGGCTCGGCGTTCACATTGGTATTTTGGGTGAGCATCCCCTCTTCACAGCAGGAGAGCAACACCGGCGCGAAAAAGCGCTTGGCATAATAGTGAAGCGCCTTCCAGCGCCCGGTATAATCGATGGAAGCCCAGGAAGCTACCGGCCAGCAATCGTTCAGCTGCCAGTAAATGGCCCCCATACAAATCCCCCTGATGCGCCGGAAATGCTCCACCCCATAGCGGATCGCCTCTCCCTGCAGCAGCTGGGAGGCATACAGCGCGGTCTCAAAGGAAGTGGGGTAACGGAACATCTGCTGCAGATAGGCCATAGTCAGGGCGTTGCCCCGTTCGCAGCGCTGATGCTTTTCCATCACATAGGAAAAGAGATTCCTGTCTTCCGGCAGCGTATAGGTTTCCACCGTTTTCAGGCACGGGAAGGATTCGAAACCAAACTCTGAAAGATACCGGAAGCTGTGTTTCCGGTACTCGCTGAAAGGGGCAAAGCCATGCCAGACATCCCAATTGTGCACGTCTCCCCGGGCAGGGTCGTTGGGCTTGTCGAATGCGCCGCCTGAAGAAGGACTGGCGGGCCAGTAGAAGGTATCGGGATCCTGCCGGCGGATGGCTTTGGGAATCAGATACTCGTACATGCGGATATAATCTGCCTTCTGGCGGGGCGTTCTCACCCACATTCCCTCATCCACGAACATCTCCATCTCATTGTTCCCGCACCACAGGGCCAGAGAGGCATGGTGGCGCAGGCGTTTTGCGTTGTCCTCGATCTCCATTCGGACATTCTCCGCAAATTCCGGACTCAGATTATACACAGCGCAGGCGAACATGCAGTCCTGCCACACTAGCAGGCCCAGCTCGTCACAAGCATCATAGAAAGCATCGTCCGGATAATAACCGCCACCCCAAACGCGGATACAGTTGAAATTGGCGGCTGTGCACTGTTCCAACAGCTTTCTGGTGCGTTCCGGCGTCACTCTGGACAGCAGATTGTCCTCCGGAATATAATCTGCCCCCATGGCAAAAATCTGCACACCGTTTACCTCATGGGCGAAGCTTTCCCCATACTCGTCCGGCTCCCTGCGCACCGTCACGGTACGCAGTCCGATGCGCCGCTGCCAGCAGTCTGCCTCCCGGTCCCCCGCATAGGCGGTCACCTTAAGGGTATAAAGCGGCTGCTCTCCATAACCATGAGGCCACCAGAGCTTCGGGTTTGCCACCTCGATTATCCCGGAAGAATCTTCCGCTGTTTCCACCGTTCCATCCGGAGAGAACAGCTCCGCCGTATAGGTAAGCGGCTCTTCTCCCACGTAGTCAAACTGGGGAGTAAGGAAAAGCTCCACGCTGCCCTCCCGATGCTTCTGCCTCACCTGCACAGACTCAATTCTTCCGCCGTCGATGCCCAGCAGGCTTACCGGACGCCACAACCCCGCGTCAGGCAGACGGGGCCCCCAATCCCAGCCGAACATGCAGTGGGCCTTGCGCAGGCTCGGAAAGCCCTTCATTGCGTCGCTGCTGCCGTCTGCCGGCGATTTTTCATACTGTTCCCGGATAAACCTTGTAGGAGAACGCAGAACTGCCAGCAGTTCATTTTCCCCCTTCAACAGCTTTCCAGTCACTTCAAATTCAAATATGCGGTGCATATTCTCGGTATGCCCCAAAGGGCTGCCGTTTAAGAACAGATCGGCCACGGTATCAATACCCTCAAACCGGAGCATCTGGCGCCTGCAGCTCCAGACTCCTGCCGCAGGTGTAAAACGCAGCCTGTATTCGTAATCCTGCTCCATCACCTTCAGGGCGGCAAGCTCATTATCCCGCCAATAAGGATCCTCCAGCTTCCCGTTGTTCAGCAAATCGGCATATACAGACCCCGGAACCGTTGCCGGAAGCCTTTCCCGGGATCCCACCGGATTCACCGTCCAGTTTTCCTGCAGCATCTGTCTGATCATGGATATGACCCTCCTTTTCCAGGAACACGGGATAGGGTTTTCCGGCTTCCACACCGGGCACAACAGCCTGATCCCTTCAAAAAATTTTCCCTTTCACCTATCTTCATCTTACCTTTTGAGGAGAAATCCGTCAACGTTTTTCTTGAGACAAACCAGCTGTTTTTTACCTTGAAGCTTACAAGCTATGCCGTTTCAGGTTATCTCTCCTCATGGTATGACCTGGAAGACCCTTCGCTGAGATAAGTGGAATAGAGAAACAGCTCTCCCACCCGGAGCCCCGTCACCTGTTCCATTGCACAGGCATACAGCCGGATTTGTGTTTCATACCGTTCCCAGAGCTCTGAAACCGTGTTGATTTTGTCTGTTTTGAAGTCGATGATGTGGAGGCTTTCATTCTCCGTAAAGGTACAGTCCACTGCGCCCTGAAGGATCACCGAGACGTCTTCCGCGCCCACGGCTCCCGCCATGGAGGCCGGGATCTCCGCCGTAAAGCGTCGTTCCTTCTGCAGTTCCTGCGACGCCAGCACGCGCTTTCCCAAGCTGCCGGAAAAAAATTTTCTCACCCGGGCAAGATCCACCGCCTCCGCCTGTTCCGGCGTCAGGTAATGCTTTTCCCGGAGCCGCATGAGCTCCTTTGCCGCATCCTCCGCCGCTGCACGGAAGTCGGCATACTGCATGTAATCGTGCAGGGCAATTCCCCTTTCAGCCGGAGTCAGTCCCTTTTCCCCCAGCCAGGCTGGCCGCGGCAGGCTTCTCCATTGTTCTTCCGCCTGACCGGCCGTCAGCTTGGAGGCGGACACCTTGGCGGGAATTCCCTGCTGATTCTCATAAGGATAACAGTAGTTTACTTGTTGTTTCAGACGCTCCAAAAGCTCCGGCTCAGGATCGGCTGGGAGTTCCGCAGCGGCAGCTTCGGAAGGAAGCTCCTCCGGCATACAGGTTTCCAGGCTGATCTTCCAGGGAGTATAACCCTCCCGGCACACCGGCGTCTCCTCTGCGCCCGCCATTTGTCTCAGCACAGCTCCATCGGGATGATTGAGGGCGCAGAGCATGAGCCAATGCCCTGCATTGCGCACGCTGCGCACCGCATAGGGAGAGATTCCCTGTTCCGTCACCTGAGCAGCAAGCTTGGGCAGAGCGCGCTGCAGCCCGGAACCGGAGCCTACGAGAATCAGTTTTTCCTTTGCCCTGGTCATGGCGACATAGAGCACCCGCAGTTCCTCCGAGGCTTCGTTGCGTGCCGTTTCCAAACGGATGGCCTCTCTTGCCGCCGTCGTAAATCTGGCCGGCAGAATAGGATCCCGCAGCTTAACGCCCAAACCCAGTTCAGGATGCAGCAGCACATCGGAATGATCTGTTATAAAGTTTCGTCCGCACCCCGCCACAATGCATACCGGAAATTCCAGTCCCTTTGACTTGTGGATGCTCATGATCCGCACCATATGTTCCTCCCCAGCCGGCGCTTCCGCCGCCTGCAGATCGGAATCGCTCTGCCGGAGTCGGTCCAGAAATCTGACAAAACCAGAGATACCGTTGTAGCCGGAGGCCTCATATTCCCTGGCGTAACGCTGCAAGAGATGCAGATTGGACAGCCTTCCTTCACCGTCCTCCATAGCAAGAACCAGATCTGCGTACCCAGTCTTGCCATATAAAAAGCTGACAAAGGCATCCGAAGGCATGGTGGCGGCAACCGCCCTGTACCGGGCGATATCGGAAACCACCTGCGCGCAGCGCTTTTCTTCCCCAGCAGCCCGCAGCAGAGAAAGATACAGCGGAATATCCCGGTTTTCCAGGCGAAGGGCTGCCATATCATCCGCTGTAAAACCGTAGATAGGGCTCATCAATACGGCAAGCAGTGGAATATCCTGATTGGGATTATCCACCACACGCAGCAGGGAGAGCATCACCGCAACCTCGGGGGCGGCAAAAAAGCCTCCGGTGATGGAAGCCTTCGCAGGAATGCCCCGTTTCACGAGCTCCTGTGCATACCTGTGGGCATACTTGTTTGCACTGCGCAACAAAATACAGAAGTCACCGTAATGAGCCGGTCTTTCCTCTCCTCCCTCGCAGACGGTAAAGCCATCAGCGAGCATTTCCCGAATCCGCCTGGCTATTGCTGAAGCCTCAGCCTCCTCAGCTGGCATGCCCGCTTCACGCTCCAGAAGAAGCAGCTCGGTTTCACAGTCATCCTTTTCCGGATAGGCAGCGCCGCAGACCAACTGTTCCTCCCCTGTATAATCGATGTCTCCCATATCTCGGGACATAAGCCGGGAAAAGACGAAATTCACACTGTCCGTCACAGAGTTTCTGGAACGGAAGTTCCGGTCCAGGACAATGGCGGCGGGGTATCGGTCCTGCGTCCTGTCATAGGAGGGAAAGCTTCTTCTGCAGCGCAGGAAAATTTCAGGCATCGCCCTGCGGAACCCATAAATGCTCTGTTTTACATCGCCCACCATAAAAAGGTTTTCCCCGTTTTGGGAGATTGCCCGGAACAGGGAATCCTGCACTTCATTGATGTCCTGGTATTCATCAATCATGATCTCATCGAAGCGCTGGGAAACCTCCCGCGCTGCAGACGTCCGCTCTCCGTCCTCCTGCAGGAACAGACGGATTGCCAGGTGCTCCAGATCACTGTAGTCAAGGAAGCCCTTCTCCCGTTTTTTCTCCTCATATCTTTGAGAAAAGTCCAGCGTCAGCCTCTTCAGGTCACAGAGCAGCGGATAGGTGCAGCGCAGTTCCTCCTCGCATGCCTCGCCGTCTGAAGAAAAGAGTTCTCCCAACTCCTGCAATGCCCCCTTGGCCTCGCCGCGCAGCAGCTCAAGCCGTTCCTTAAGCCGGTCCTCCTCGTATCCGCGCAGTGTGCCTCTGCGCGGGAAGGTAAGTGTCTGCAAAAATTGGGAAAGCTCGTCCCAACTATCCGCCTGCGCCAGACTGCGCACCCTTTCGGCAAGCGCCAGATCCCCCTGCAGGGCCGGCAGAAAAGCTCCGGAAAGCTTCTCATCCGCACAGTGTTCCGCTTCCCGGACAGCGGCTGAAAGCACACGGATACAGTGCTCCGCCGTCTCCGCTGCATAACGCAGCAGCACCCTGCCCCATGGTGTGGTCTCAATTGGCCCCGGTTCGGCGAACATCTCTGTCTTTTCCTCCAGCCAACTCTCCGGAAACGGGTGAGACTGCATAAATTCATAAAGCTGCAGGATCATCGCCGAAAGCCGCCGGTCGTCCCGCTCTCCGGTAAACGCATCGGCCAGCCTTTCAAAGGCTGAAGTTTCAAAGGCATCGGAGAGCGTCTCATTTAAGGCCTCCTGCGTCAGGTCCTCCCTCTGCTTGTCCGAGACAATTTTAAATTCCGGCGCAATCTCCAGCACATGAAAAAATTCCCGCACCATTTCCGCGCAAAAGCTGTCTACCGTTCCGATATGCGCCTGGGAGAGCAAAATGCTCTGGCGGCGGAGCAGCCCGTTTTCCGGGTGTTCCCGCAGCATTTCATAGAGCCTTCGTTCCAGCCGGGCCCGCATTTCCGCTGCGGCCGCTTTGGTGAAGGTGACAATGAGCATCCGGTCCGCCCGGGTCGGACGCTCCGGATCCGTCAGCCGTTCAATCGCCCGCTGCACCAGAACCGCCGTTTTGCCGGAACCCGCTGCGGCAGCTACCAGCACAGAGCCCTTTCTGGCAGAAATAGCGTCTGCCTGGGCTTCAGTCCAACTGACTGCCATCGTTTTCATCCCCCTCCCCATCTTGCGGCACAGAAGCCTGCAGAACCCTTGTCATCTCAGTGAGAACCTCGTCTTTGGAAAGCTTTTCTTTCTGCACATCCTGCTCTCCATATTCCTTGGCGCAAACCGCCCCATAGGGACAGTAGCGGCAGGCGCTTTTATTTTTCAGGTTGGGGAGCGCCTCCACGTTCCCCTGCCACAGCTCTTCCGCCATAGCGGCGATCAGCCGTTTGGAATATTCCAGTACCCGGGTCAGTTCTTCCTTCGTCAGCACCATGCTGGTGCGGGTGGGCGCCCCGTCCTTGTTGAGCGCGGCTGGAATGAATTTCCCCTTTGCGCCATCCTCCATGGCGGTGATAATTTCAGCGTCGCTGAGCACCATGCCACTCATACGCAGCTGTTTATCCGCCTCCTTTTTGACGGCTGCTTCATCCATCCCTTTTTGGGCGGAAACAGAGGGCTCTGCAGCCGGCATATAGAGAATGCCAGCCGGCAGAACCTGACCGTTTTCCACCAGGGCGGCCAAATATACCAGCATCTGCATGTTGAGGCCATGGAGCACGTCAGAAAGCCGGAATTCTTTTTTTCCGGTTTTATAATCCACAACCCTCACATAGGTTCCCTCCGAACGGTGGTAAGCGTCCACCCGGTCGATGGTGCCGCCCACCGTCACCGTTCGGCCGCTCTCCGTTTCCACCTTCAGCGCCGGATATCCGCTGCCATGTCCCAGTCCCAATTCGAAATGCTCCGGACGGAACCGGCACTGTTTCAGTTCCTCTTCCACATGAAGAATCAACAGCACCGCGGACCTGCCCATCCTTCTGAGCCTGTATTTTTCCCGGCCGGCAAGCATGGAAAAACCGCCCAGGCTGATATCTGCATACTCCTGGATCAGACTGTCCACCAACTGGCGCAGTTCCTTCTCCGAACGGGATTCCCGAATCTCAACCGGCTCGGAGAACACCTTTTCGAAGAGATAGTGCATCAGCGTGCCGTACTGCATCACATCCACTTCAGCAGGCCTGCGTTCCTTGGCATTGATTCCATACCGGCAGAAATATTTAAATTTGCAGTCGTAATAGGTTTCAATCTGCGTGGCTGAAAGATAAGGGGCAGAGCTGAACAGCCCGGCAGCCAAAGCGCTGTCCTCCAGGCGCGCAGGCCGTCCTGCAGCCGCCCTGCGCAGAGCCTCCAGCCTGCCCTGGTATTGAGGATCTCCGGCAAAAAGCTGTCTCAGCGCTGCGGCTTCCGGCGTATTTTCCCGGAACCTTGCCGCCATCCGGGTGAACGCCGCCTCTTTGGAATTGACAAAATATTCGTCCGGCAGGCCTCTTTCCACCTGCAGGGCGGGAAATATACTCAGCACAGCCGACACCAGTTCGCTCTGCTCCCGATCCTCCCCGTCGGCACTTCTGGGATAGCTGACATAGAGCCGTTCCGAAGCTGCACAGGACACCGAATAGGCCAAATACCTCTCTTCGATCGTCTTCTGCTCCAGAGGGTCCCCCAACGGAAGTTCCATGGCAATGAGTTCCTTGCGCTCCGCATCAGAAAATACGCCTGTAGATTTGGGAACCAGGGGAAATTCCCCCTGCACCGCCCCGATCAGGAAAACTATCTTGGGCGCGGACTGCCGTACCTGCTCCGGCGTACCGAAAATCACCTCGTCCACCGTCTGGGGGATCTCCGAAACATCCTCTCCTGCAATCACCTCTTTGAGCAGGGAATAGTACCGCTCTCTGGCCACCTTCCTCCGGCCCAGAATACTGTGCATTTGATCGAGCACTTCCATCAGCAGTTCCCATACCCGCAGCTGCTTGGCTGCAAGGGAGTTTTCCCCCGCCGCCTCCAACTCCGCACAATAGGCTGGAAGATTCTTCTCCATCTGGAACGCCTCCAACATGGAGAAAACCGCCTCGGAAATTTCTTCCCCGGAAGCGTCTCTTATCCTCGCGGCAAAGCGGGAAAGAGGCTGAATCAGCCGGAGACGCAGCTGGTTCAGCCGGTTCAGCGTTTCCTGATCCTCCTCTGTAAATTCCTGTCCAAATCCCCGGGGATGACGCACAAATTCCTCCCGCCAAGCGCCGCCCTTTACTTTCCAGAGAAAGGCGTAGTTTTCCAGCTGAGAAATCTCCTCTGCAGAAAAGCCGGAAACTCCGGTTTTCAGCATCTCCAGCAGGGGGTCTGTTGCAAATCCGGACTGCACCGCCTCAAACGCACCCAGCACAAAGCGCATCACCGGCTCTGCATCCACACGCGCCGGCTCAGAGACAAAACAGGGGATCTCCCGCTTCTGCAGAGCCACATCAAGGTAGCCGAAATAACGTTCCGGCATACGGCAGATCACGGAAAAATCCCGATAACGGTACCCGCCGCTTTCCACCAGCCTGCGGATTGTTGCGGCCACATATTCCGACTCTTCAAACACATCTTTAGCGGAAAATACATGTATTCCCTGCGCGTCCTCGCTCATCAGCATCTCAGAAGCGCAGAACAGCTGGGCCTCCAGCAGCTTCAAATTTTCATTCCGGAACCGGGGGGCGCCGGTAAGCAGCACCGGCGGCAGCTCGCGCACCCCATGCTCTTCCGCCAGCCGCTGCAGGCGGTATCTGGTACGGTTTACCAGTGCAAACAGGCCTGTTCCGTCTTCCGGCAAACCGTCGGTGCAGAGGGAAAACAGCACCGTCTCCGCCCTGCGCAGGATCTGTTCCAATACCCGAATTTCCTGGGCGGTAAAGCCCTCAAAGGAGTCCACCGCCACCGTAGCGCCTTCAAAAAAATCACTGGTCTCCAGCCTGTCCGCCAGACGGGTCAGATCGTCTCTGGAGTCGAGATAGGAAGCCTCCACCAGCGCCTCATAGGCCCCATAGATCAGAGCAAGCTCCGAAAGCTTTTTCCCAAGCCCTCTGCCGCCAATCATCTCTGCCGTTTCAGCCAGCTGCTTCGGGGAAATGGCGCACAGCTTCATCTCATTGACCGCCGTGAGCATCAGGTCGGTAATCCTTCCGCTCCTGGCCGCGCCCGCATAGACCTCCAGATGGTCCTCGCTGGCGGCGATGGCCGAAGACATGAGAATGCGCCTGCCGCCGTCTGTCAGCCTGCGTCCCGCAAAGCCTCCCTCTTCCCGGAATACGGCCTCCGCCAGACGGGTAAAGCTGTATACCTGAATGGTCGCTGCCCGAACAGGCCCCGCCTTATGCAGTATGGCCTTCTCCGTTTCGAAGGAATACTGCTCCGGCACCAGCATCATCAGCTTTTCCCCGCCCTGCCGGTTTTTTTCTGCCAGCAGTTCTCTGAGATATTCGGTTTTTCCGCTTCCGGCACGGCCCAGGACAAATTGCAGCAAAGGGAACGCCTCCATAAATAAAGAATGGCCTCAAAGCAAATTTGCTTTGAGGCCATTATATCACACCTGCGGCTGGCATGTCACGCAATTCAGTTTCCACGGCGCTTCGGCCTCCCACCTGCGGCGCAGGCGTTGCCGGGGGCTTCACAGAAATCCCCATTTCTGAATCAAAGGTTTTCAACTGCATATTCCTTCAAATCAGCGGACGGAAAAACATTGTCGGGGAATATCAGCGATCAAAAAAACTGCACAGTTCCTGATACCATTCCACTGCCTTAAATTTCACCCGGTATTTTCCCGGATGCTTTACCAGCTCCTGCTGGCTGTCCGGCAATTCGGCCAGCACATCATCCTGCCTCTGTTCCGCCGCCGGCAGACAGAGAGCCGGAAATACAACGCACCACCAGTTTTTCCCCTCTCCGCTGCCGATTGTCACCCGCAGTGTCCGGTATTTCCCGGCCGGCAGGGAAAAGTTTTCATACTCTCTGGTAGTAAAATACATCTCGGTCACCTCTGCTGCTGCAGTCTGCCGTACTCCGTTTTCCAGCAGGACTTCCCGTGCCGCCGCCGTGATGGATTCCAGATGTGTGCACACGGCGGAGTTTGCCTCCTCCATTGTCCGTGCATCCTCGTACCATCTGGACGCTTCCCTGAGCACAGCGTCCCGTACCTTGAGTTTGACCGCCTGATCCTCCGGAGAATCAGAATTGGCAATCACATGCAGGCGCAGCACATTTTGGGGAAGTTCCTCGCAGGAGGCTGCAAAAGGGAAAAAGACAGCGGCTATGGTAAGTAAAAATCCACAGACAAGGGATTTGGCCAAAGTGCGGCGCGTCAAATCTTTCATAAGTACAAAAATCCTTTCTGTTTTTTAAGCTGACCAAAGTATGAACGGCTTCTTTCCCGCTTATACTGGTGCATACGGTTTTTTAAAAATTTCCTTTTTCACAGCAACCTCCTATTCCGTATTTGACAGAATCTTCCCGGGAGGTTAGAATGAAGAAATCATGAGGTTTCTCCCTCGAAACCCTCCGTCTCAGGTTTCCATTTTTCACCGGTCTCCCCCTCAATTGGGCAGCGCCGCTATCCGGTGTCTGAGTCTTCTGGTTTTCCTGAAAATATAGTTGTTAAGAAAGGTATTTTGTATGTTGGATGTTCTTCTGGACGCCTTTTTGGATACGCTGAAAACCCTCCCCTTCCTGTTTGGGGCCTACCTGCTCATCGAATTTCTGGAACATAAAGCAAGCGATAAGCTCACCGGCGCACTCTCCCGCATGGGACCTCTCGGACCGCTGGGCGGCGCGGCGCTGGGCTTGGTGCCGCAATGCGGTTTTTCCGTGGCGGCCGCCAATTTTTATGCGGGCAGGCTGATTTCAGCAGGCACGCTGGTTGCAGTGTTCCTGGCCACCAGCGACGAGGCCCTGCCCATCATGCTCTCCCGGCCTGAGGCTTTCCCTGTTCTCCTGAGATTACTGGCGGTAAAATTTGTGGCTGCCGCAGTTTTCGGCATGCTGACCGACCTGGTGCTGAAGCGGTTTCTCAAGCCGGACCGGCAGGAGCCCTTCCACGACCTGTGCGAAGATTGCGACTGTGAGCACGAGGGGATTTTCAAATCCGCCCTGCGGCATACGGTTAAAATCGCCGTTTTCCTGCTGTTGATCAACCTGATTTTAGGATATGCCATATACTTCATCGGAGAAGCGAACATTTCCCGTTTCCTGCTTTCCGGCAGCATTTTTCAGCCTCTGCTGGCCGCGCTGATCGGGCTGATTCCAAACTGCGGCGCCTCTGTTATTCTGACGGAGCTGTTCCTCTCCGGCTCCCTCTCCTTCGGCTCTGCGGTAGCAGGGCTCTGCATGGGGGCAGGCCTGGGTCTGGCTGTGCTCTTCCGCGCCAACAAGCGCCCCCGGGAGAACCTCTGCATTCTGGGAGCGCTGTATGTGTTCGCCGTAATTACCGGTGTGGCCTGCAACCTGTTTTTCCCCGGCTGATGACAGCAGGGGCTTTATTCCGTAGAAGAAAACTTGAAAATTTCGGTGTAAACTGACTCTTATAACTGACAATTTGGAGGCGGTTTCCGTGCCCTATCGAATCTTAGTGGCAGACGACGAGGCTGACATTGTTCATATGCTCCGCGATCTCTTCTCTATGAAGGGCTACGAAGTGCTGGCGGCTTACGGAGGAGAAGAGGCACTGAAGCTCTCGGAGCAATCCCCAGATTTAATCCTGCTGGATGTCAACATGCCAGACATCGATGGATTTTCCCTCTGCCGGCGGATTCGGGACTTTGTCTCCTGCCCCATCCTGTTCCTCACGGCAAAAATTGAGGATGCCGATAAAGTGAAGGGCTTCGCTTCGGGCGGGGACGACTATATTTTGAAACCCTTCAGCAGCGCCGAACTGCTGGCCCGGGTAGCCGCCCACCTGCGCAGGGAAGAACGCCGCCAAAGTGAAGTAAAGGTAAAATTCGATCGGGGGCTGGTAATCGATTATACCCAGCGCTGTGTCTTTCAGGACGGAGAGCCTGTCAAGCTTGCAAAAAAGGAGTTCGAAATTGTGGAGCTTCTCTCCACTCATCCCTCGCAAGTATTTGACAGGGAACGGATCTATGAGGCCATTTGGGGCTATGAGGGAGAGGGCGACAGTGCCGTGGTGGCGGAACACATCCGGCGGATCCGGGCCAAGCTCACCGCTGCAAGCTGCGGCGAACGAATTGAAACCGTCTGGGGAGTCGGATATAAATGGAAAAAGTAGAAAAGGGGAAAAAAACAAAGCGAACCCGGGATAGAAAAAAGAACACTCCCTGGTATAGGAGGATTTCCATCAAGGGGGCGTTGGTCTGCACCACGCTCTGTTCCATTGTGCTGGGTTTTTTCACCTGTATGGCAGAGGTTTACACGCTCTCCACCGTCCACAATGACATTTACGAAACCTATGTACAGCCCTATCTGCCGGAGGAGTATGCAGACGGGTATTATTCCATCAAAATAGAAAGTATATCTCCTGACGGCACTACAAGAGATATGGTACAGCGTTCCCCAAACGCCTATGTAGACCCCGAAACAGGTGAACTCTATCCCATGGAACAGACGCCTTCCTACACCTTTATACCCGCCGGATTTTTTCGTTTTCTCTACCAAAGCAGCGATTTGGTCGCCATCATTCTCTGTTTTCTGACCGCCATTCTGTTTTTTGTGCTGGATGCCGCCTGGTTTTACCGCTGGAAAATCCGGAAGCCGTTGGGGGTTTTGAACCTTGCCTCTCAGAAAATTTCAGAGAACGATTTGGATTTCACCATTCCCCAGCCCAGCACGGATGAACTGGGAAAGCTCTGCGGCTCCTTTGAAAAGATGCGGCTGTCACTGGAAGAAAACAACAAGGCCATGTGGAACGCCATGGAGGAGCGCCGACGCTTAAACGCAGCCTTTGCCCACGACCTCCGCACACCGCTTACCGTCTTGCAGGGCTATAGCGATTATCTGCTGGACGGCCTGCCCTCCGGGGACATCACTGCGGAAAAGGCTGAGGAGACTGTTGAGACCATGAAGCGCAGCCTTATCAGGCTGCAGCGCTATGTGGAAGGAATGAACTCCCTGCAGAAGATGGAAGACGTGGCTCCCATAAGAAAAAAGGCCAATTTCTGCAGTCTCGCCTCCCAGCTTCGGGAAACAGCCTCTATTTTGTGCGGTCCGGACAATCTAGTCTTTTCCGCCGACGGAAAGGGCAGCCTGCAGTTGGATACCGAACTGATTTTCCAGGTGTTTGAAAACCTAATGTCCAACGCCTGTCGTTATGCCCAAAAGCGGATACAGGTCTGCGTCGGACAACGGGAAGGGTTCTTCCAACTGTCCGTGACAGACGACGGGCCGGGTTTTCCCCAGGAAGCGCTCAAACGAGCTGTCGAACCCTATTATCGGGCCGACAAAAAGCTGGACGGTACTCCGCAGGGGAGCCAGCATTTTGGGCTGGGACTTTACATCTGCCGCATCCTCTGTGAGAAGCATGGCGGATGGCTGAGCGTCAAAAACAGCGAAGAAGGCGGAGCCTCCGTCACTGCAGTCTTCCGAACCTGAAACTAAAGACACGGCAATTCTCCGAAAAAGGGGAATTACCGTGTCTTTTGTTTCTGGCCCATGGAATAAATCGGGTTTCGGTTGTGAGAAAGTTGAAATTTGTGCGGTATCCTGAAGGCAACAAAATCAAAGGAGATCATTCCATGAATACCGAAATCGTGATTTCTCACCTTTGCCAAAGCTATGGTCGAAAAGAGGTCTTGGCAGACGTCAGCTTTACAATTCCCCAGGGGATGTTTGGCCTGCTCGGACGCAATGGCGCCGGAAAAACCACATTGATGAAAACGCTCACTACACTGCTGGCGCCGAAAGGCGGTTCTGTCACGGTATGCGGAGTCCCCGTATCGCAGAGTCTGCGGGTCAGGGAAATGACAGGCTATCTCCCCCAGGAGTTTTCCATGTACCCATCCATGACCGTGTATGAAGCGCTGGACTATTTGTCTGTGCTTTCCGGGATGCCGAAGCAGCTCCGGCAGAAGAGAATTCCAGAACTCTTACTGAAGGTAAACCTATCTGACCGGGGCGGTACCAAGGTCAAAGCCCTGTCCGGCGGCATGAAGCGGAGGCTGGGAATCGCCCAGGCCCTGCTTCACGACCCTCAGGTCATCATAGCCGACGAGCCCACCGCGGGGCTGGATCCAGAGGAACGGGTCCGGTTCCGGGAGCTGTTCCGGGAACTTGCTCGGGAAAAGACGGTACTCCTCTCCACTCACATTGTCAGCGACATTGAGGAATCCTGTGAAAATCTGGCCATTTTGGATCAAGGCAAGCTGCGGTATGCAGGCAGCAGCAAAGGCCTGTTGGACCAGACTGGTACGCAGAGCATGGAACAGGCCTATCTCGCCTGTATCCACGGTACAAAGGAGGTGTGACTATGTTTGGAAAAGAGTGTAAAAAAGCAGCGTTCAGCATCCCGTTTCTGCTGCTTGTCCTTGTAACCTTTCTCATGTACTGGAGCCAGATCGGCCCGGATTACCTTTCGCAGAGTAAGAAGCTGACCGAGCCGCAGCCGGGTGAAAACTATGGAACCACCGAAAGCAATGACCCGGAACTGGTGATGCCCGCAGCTCTGGACTCTCTCTATGCGGAATTCACCGCAAACTCTTATACCACCTACCCCATCGGATTCTACCACACTGTCAAACTCAGCGGAAAAGATACTGAAAAAATGGCAGGACTGCTTTCAGAACTGACCGGAAAAACCCCGGAAGAGCTTTTGGCAAGGCTGGATACGGACGCCTACGAGCCGAATTCCGTGCTGGCCGTCATCGGAGAGGACGGGGAAATCATCCCCACTGCACCTCAAAAAAACGCACAAAACAGCGTTTCCCCGGTTCCGGGGCCCGCCTATGACAGGTTTGAAGAGCTGATGGCTCAAGTCGATTCTCTGCTGGGCGGTGGGTCCGACTATGCCCCCAACTCTCTCAGCGGCTTTGGACGCCGGGCCAAAACCTACGAAGAGGCCTTGGCAGATTATCGTGCCGCCAAGGGGATAGACCACTTTTCCGGGGCGCACGCACGCCTGTTTTCAGATTATATGACGTTGTTTTCCGCCCTGCTGCCCGCATTTCTGATGGTTTCCGAATGCCTGCGCGACCGCCGTGCCAAAATGCGGGATTTGATCTGGGCCAGAAGAGTTTCCTCCCTGCGGATTGCCGCCGTCCGGTATTTCTCGACAGTCCTTCTTTCCATGCTCCCGATTCTGCTTCTGGCAGCTGTGGATACCGTCCGGTCCGTCTTCCTTTATACAGGCCAGACAGTGGATCTTTTCGCCTATTTCAAATATACGGGAGGGTGGATTCTGCCCACTGTCATGATCTCCGCAGCTACCGGTATGTTTTTGACCGAAGCCACCGACACCCCAATCGGCCTGGCCGTGATGCTTCTCTGGTGGTTTCTGGATCTCAACGGAAACATTTTTCAGATGGGCGGTGGGTATGCAGGCTTTTCCCTCTGTCCCAGGCACAATTCCATTCTGGGAGCACAGGTTTTCGCCGATCACTTCTGGGCGCTGGCCGCAAACCGGATCCTGTTGGCCGCCCTCAGCCTGATTTTATTGGGTGCTTCCGCCCTGATACTGGAAGCAAAGAGGAAAGGCAGGTGGTTCTCTTATGACAGCTTCAAAGCGCGTTTTAACAGCCGCAAGGCTGGATCTGAAGCGTAATTTTCTCCCTCATCTGTGTCTTGCCCTGCTCCTTGTGCTGCTGACTCCCGTACTGTTCGGCCTCAACGATCTGGACACACAGGGTTCCGCCGTTCCGCTGGAGCTTATGATGCCGCTGACCGGCATCCTTCTGCTGACGCCGATTTTCCTGCCCGAACAGGATCCCGCTGTACGGGATGTAGTAGCCGTACGCTCTGTCCCACTGTGGCAGACTTACAGTGCCAGAGCTCTTTATTCCTTACTATTCCTCTGTTTGCTTCCTGCGCTCCTGATTCTCTGCATGGGCTTTCTGCGCAGCCAGGTCACGCCTGACCTATGGCTCGACGCAGTCTCCTCTTCCCTGCTCCTGGGAGGTCTTGGAGCGCTCTCCTATACACTGACAGACAACATTGCCGCGGCCTATATGGTCCCTGTCCTCTATTATGTGGTCAATTTCGGCCTGGGTTCCAAGCTGGGCACCTTCTGGCTTTTCTCAGCTATGTCCGGCTCCTCCGCCAGCAAACTGCCCCAACTGTTTCTGGGCCTTCTACTCCTTGCAGTCTCTATTCCGTTCAGAGTGCATGAGAAGGCATAAAAAAAGCCAGACGAATAAAAGCAGCATCCCTCCCGGTGGGGAGGGATGCTGCTTTTATTCGTCTGACAATGTGTTCCCTGTGGCTTTTCTCTTCTATAACGTACAGCAGAAGTTTTTGCAATACTCGATGAACGCCCGGCTATACTCTGAAAGATATCGCCGTGGGTGAGTCCCAAGGTATAATGTACGGGTGATGCTTTCCTTTAAAGGGATCTTCTGTACTTTTGAGGATAGCAACGCCTTCCAGGACGTCTCTGGAATCATGGCAATCCCCATTCCATACTCCACCAGCATCTTTAAAGTGTAAATATCAGACGCCTCAAAAGCTATAATTGGCTCAAAACCAGCCTTTCTACAGGCTCCTTCCAGGATTTCCCTTACCGTCCCCGTCTTCATTGCAACAAAAGGGCGGTTCCACAGCGCTGATACCGGCACCGGGAATTCTGAAAACTCTTCCTGCTGTGACACAGCCAGGCACATTCGTTCCTCCAGCAATGATATTCTATCTACATTTTCCGGTTCCAAAGGGGAAGAAAAAAGGCAGAGCTCCTCCCGATTGGAAAACATGGTCATTTCTGTGGGGGAGTTTGGCAGCAACGCCTCAAAATGTACATCAGGATACTCTTCACGAAACCCCGCTGCTATTTGAGGGAACAAGTAGGATGCGGCATGTACCGCTATTGCAATTCTGGTATGTCCGTTTTTCCCATTCTCTTCTGCCTCAGCTACCGCATCGTCAATTTGAAGAAGCGCAGACTGCACCTTTTGATAAAATGCTTTTCCAGTCCGATTCAATGTAAGCTGCCTTCCGTTTCTGTCAAACAATGAAGTTCCCAGCTCCCGCTCCAACTGAAGAATCATTTTGCTCAAAGCCGGCTGAGAAATATAAAGCTGCGAGGCGCTGGCTGTGACAGATTCCGTCTCTGCCACATGGCAGAAATACCGTAATGCTAACAAGTTCATACTTGCTCCTTGTTATAATCAATTAGTTATCATTATATACGGTTTTATGTCTTTGTTGTTTATAAGTATATCACTTATAATAATAACATCAAGAGAAATATAATATTTTCAGTCAAAAGGAGAGGATTCTTATGTCATCGCTCACCCTGCGTTACTACTCGCAGGCACTTGGGATGAATACCGCAGTATCCCTTGTTTTCCCGGAAGAAAATACAGAAGCACAAATGTGTCTCCCATTGGTTTATCTTCTTCCAGACGAAGGGGAGGACCATACCAGGTGGATTCGGGAAACGGGAATCGAACGTCTCAGTCAAAAATATAAATTTGCTGCAGTAATGCCAGGCTGTGCACAGGGATGTTATACCAACATGAAACTGGGATACCATTTTTATGATGCCTGGGCAGAAGAACTCCCTCAGATTGTACACACCTATTTTCCATCTATCTCCTCTCGCCCAAACTCCACTTATTTAATCGGAGCGGGAATGGGCGGGTATGGCGCGGTAAAAACGATGCTGAAGCAGGCGGGCAAATATGCGGGTGTCGCCTCTTTCTCCGGAATTCTGGATATTAAAAGTTATATACTAAATGCTACCGCCTCTTCAAGTCTTGATTCCGAACGCCTGCTGCGTGTGTTTGGTATGCCCGGCAAGTCTTTTTCAGATGACGATGACCTATTGGAATTAGCAGTCTGCCTTCCGTCCGGTTTCTCCGGAAAATTTTATTTTTTTTCCACCGAACAGGAAGAAACAGCCAAAATACAAAATCACCTTCCCCCTCCTCTTTCGGCATACTTGACGCTTCCCGGAAATGGTTGGGAATTTTGGGATCATGAGCTTGAACACGCTCTGAGGCTTCTTTTGAAAGGAGGTAATTGATTTGGCTTTTGCAGAATTCAATTTTTATTCCAAATCGCTGCAAATGGACGTACAGGTTTCCCTGATTCTTCCTGAAAAGGTACAGGGGGTGGGGTCTGCCCCGGCAATTCGGTACGGGAATTTCCCAGTGCTGTATCTTCTGCACGGTACCTCCGGTGACCATACAGATTGGGAACGTTGGACCTCTATTGAGCGCTATGCCGCAAAAAAAGGCCTGGCTGTGGTGATGCCTGCGGCACAGCTTTCGGCCTATACCAACATGGTTCATGGAGAACGTTATTTTGACTATATCGCTTACGAACTTCCAGAAAAAATCAGCAAGCTGCTGCCAATCTCCTGCTGCCGTGAAGATACATATCTTTGTGGACTTTCCATGGGAGGATACGGCGCCTTGAAAATCGGGCTGACCCTTCCGGAGAATTACGCCGCAATCGGCACGCTTTCCAACGGAAACCACGCTTATATGGCCGCCGGAAAAGTGGGGTCGGATATGGAGAAGCTCTTCCAAAGCCCTTTGGGAGAAGCCATGCGCAACCGCTTCCAGCTTTGCTGGGGATGGACTCCCGAACACCCTGTTCCCGTCGTCGGGACAGACCAGGATATCTTTTGGCTGGCCCAAAAAAATCTGGATGAAAAAAGAAAGCTTCCGGATATCTTCGCTGCCTGCGGAAAAGAGGATCATAATTACTCCATGGCATCCGATGTAAGAAAATATTTCGAAGGCCTCCCAGGGAATCCCTACCGCTATCAATATCAGGAGGAACACGGCGGCCATACGTGGGAATTCTGGGACAAATGGATACAGGTATTTCTAGACTGGCTGCCAATGAAAGGGGAGGAATCGCCTCATGAATATTGACGCCCATTTTCACTGCATTCCTCCCGAGTACCTATCCTGCCTGCGAAACAGCGGACGCTCCCTATTTCGGGAGACTCTGATTGAAAACGGTGCAGAACGCCGCATTCAAACAGCTGCCGGTTCCTTTCCTGTTCCTGACACCTTTACCCACCCAGACGCCGTTTTAAGACATATGGATTCCATGAAATTGGACAAGGCTTTCCTTTCCGTCCCTCCGTTCTTATTTGGATATGAGCGCTCCGTGCCGGAAGGGATTCTCCTATCCCAAACGCTGAATCAGTGGATTCTGAATCTATCCGCCCAATTTCCGGACAGGCTGCTCCCCATGGGAAATCTCCCCATGCAGGATACTGAAGCCGCTATGGAAGAACTGCAGCGCTGCAGCGAGCAGGGAATGCGTTTTTTTCAGATCGGCAGTTCCATGGAGGGACACCTATATGATGAAGAAAGATTTTTACCTTTCTTTCAGGAATGTAGTCGACGGAAAGCGGTCCTCCTGCTGCATCCCTATTACTCCGGCCGCGGAGAATGGGCTTCCCGCTACTATCTTTCCAATCTCTGCGGGTACCCAATGGAGACAACTTTCGGATGTATCTCCATGATCTTTGGCGGAGTATTCGACCATGCGCCTAACTTACGGATTATTGCCTGTCATGGTGGAGGGGCTTTCCCCTATCTTTTCGGCCGGTTTTGCCACGGCTATCAGATGCGGAACGAACCAAAATCGTGCTGTCTCCGTTCGCCAGAATTTTACCTGAAGCATTTCTATTTTGATACAATGATTTTCCGTCGTGAACAGCTCCGCTTTCTCGTGGAATTCGCTGGCGCCGGCCATGTGGTGCTGGGCACTGATCACGGCTTCGATATGGGAATGGAAAACCCGGTAGACTTCGTCAAATCGGCAGGCTTTTCGTCAGAAGACACTCAAAAAATATTGGGAGAAAATTTACTTTCTCTTCTTTCTTAAAGTTCAACTCCAGCCGTCTTCCTTGCTTATCCGCTAAAACAATCCCGTTATCAATAGGAGGTGTCCTATGAAAACAAGAGTATTAGCTGCTGTTTTGTCCCTGATGCTTCTTTCAGGCTGCGTCAGCCAAAATGGAGGTCTCACAGAAAATCGAAAAAATGAATTATCCTCTTCCAGCGAAGTTTCCGGTTCCTCTGAAAAGGTCAATTTCGATGAAGCCCCCTATGAGATCAATTATCTTTATCTGGTCGCCCAGGAAGGCTCCAACCAAAGCAAAGTGGCCCAAGCGGTCAACGACCTGGCCATGAAGGAACTCAACATGACCGTAAAGCTGATTCCCATGACATTTGGCACTTACAACAGTCAAATTTCCATGATGCTGGCCGCCAACGAACCTCTAGATATCTTTTTGGCTGCCTCCAACCAGTTCTCAACCTACATTGACTCCCAGTATCTGGTCAACTGTGCCGACTACTTGACATATTTGCCGGACGCGCTTGCGGTTTTGGGAGAGGACGCCTATGCCGGATATCTCGGTGACTTTCTTGTAGGGTTTTCCGTCATGAAGGAACGCGCCTACCCAGCCGGTCTGGTCGTGCGAAAGGACATTTTTGACGGGCTGGGCTACAGGACGGATGATTTCAGCGTTACCACCGAGGATTATTCCAGCTTTGACCAGATCACTGAGCTGTTTGCCAAGGTTAAAGAGGCGTACCCCAGTATGGTCTGCCTGGACGGCACCTCCATTATGGGACTGCAGCAGTACTCCTATATGGACAACATGGGAAGCAATTTCGGCGTATTGGAGAATTACGGGCAGTCCACTGTGGTCACCAACTGGTATGAGTCTGAACAGTTTAAGTTTTTTTGCACACTGGGCAGAGAATGGTTTACAAAGGGCTATTCCTCTCAGGATATCGCAGTCAATCAAGATTCCGGCGAGATCAAAATGAAAGCTGGAAACTGCTTTTCCTTTATCACAAATGTCAAACCCAACACTGCCGTTGAAAAACTGGCGCAAACCGGCTATGAGGTGGAAGTTCTCTATCTCAGTGATATTATGAAAAACACCAACGCGGTAAACGCCTCTCTGCTCTGTATCGCCAATGCCTCCAAAGACCCGGCGAAGGCGGCGCGATTTTTAAATTGGACTTACCAAAGCGGCGAATTCAACGATTTGATCAATTGGGGGATCAAAGGGGAAGACTGGATTGAAACAGAAGACGGGATGGCAGCTTATCCTGAAGGCGTAACCGCTTCCAGCGTAGGCTACCACAACGATTTTGGATTCGTCTATCCCAACCAGTTTGCAGGGCACGCCTGGCAGGGGAATCCTCCTGACATCTGGAAACAATATCAGCAATACAACTCCGGTCTGATGGTCTCAAAGGCCTATGGATTCACCTTTAATTCCACGCCTGTAGCCACAGAGGAGGCACAGCTCAATTCTGTGGAAGATCAGTATAAGAAGGATCTCGCTTTCGGGGCTGTTGAAACTGACGAAGCCCTGAAAGACTTCAACGAAGCTCTGTACGCAGCCGGGTTGCAGACTGTGATAGAAGAAAAACAACAGCAGCTGGATGCTTGGTTGGCTGAAAACAACTAACTAAAATAAAAAATACAAGAAAAGAACCGAAGCAATTTTTATATGCTGCTTCGGTTCTTTTCATCTTAACTACCTGACCGTTATAACATAGAAAACCGCACGATCACTGCTGCAAAGACTATTGCCACCATAGAGAGCAGTTTGATCAGGATGTTGATCGAGGGACCGGACGTATCCTTGAAGGGATCCCCAACCGTGTCGCCCACCACGGCGGCCTTGTGCTGATCGCTTCCTTTTCCGCCGTGTTCGCCGCCCTCGATATACTTCTTGGCGTTGTCCCAGGCCCCGCCGGCATTTGCCATCATGACCGCCAGGATAAAGCCGCTGACGGTGGCTCCGGCCAGCATGCCGGCCACGCCGTTGACTCCCAGCACAATTCCCACCAGGATAGGGGCCGCCACAGCGATAACAGCAGGAGGCAGCATTTCTTTCTGGGCGGAGCGCGTACAGATATCCACACAAGTTTCATAGTCAGGCTCTGCCCTGCCGTCCATCAGGCCCGTGATTTCCCGGAACTGCCGGCGGACCTCTTGTACAATGCTTTGGGCGGAACGTCCCACCGCGCTCATAGTCATCGCCGCAAACAGGAACGGCAGCACTCCGCCGAGAAACAGGCCTACCAGCACAGGAGGATTTGTGATATCCAGATTGAAAGCAAAGTCCGGCGCGATAAATTTCACCTGCACGATAAAGGAAGCAATCAGCGCCAGAGCCGTCAAGGCTGCTGAGGCAATGGCGAACCCTTTTCCCGTGGCGGCTGTGGTATTTCCCAGGGAGTCCAACGCGTCGGTGCGCTCACGCACTTCCTCGCCCAGACCGGCCATCTCCGCAATTCCGCCGGCATTATCCGCCACCGGGCCGTAAGCATCTGTTGCCAGGGTGATACCCAAAGTGGAAAGCATGCCCACTGCTGATATCCCCACTCCATATAGCCCTTCATCAAAGGATTGAGCGCCGCCCGACACGAAGTAACTCACCAATACGGAAACGCCCACAATCACCACCGGCAGCACTGTGGAAAGCATACCCAGGGAGAGCCCGCTGATGATAACGGTGCCGGCCCCCGTCTCTGAAGACCCAGCCAGATTTTTGGTGGGACGGTAGGAGGCGGAAGTGTAGTACTCGGTAAAAAATCCGATTAGAATACCTGCCAGCAGACCAGAGAGTACGGCAAAGTAGAACCCCACATACTTGCTGCCAAGTCCAAACCAGATCAGCGGGAACGCCGCCACAGCCACCAGCGCGGCGCTGATCCACGTGCCGCGCCGCAGGGCTGACAGCAGCTCCCGCTGGGTAGCGCCTTCCTTAGTCCGGACAAAAAAAGTTCCTACGATGGACGCAAGAATACCCACTGCAGCCATTACCATGGGAATGGTGATGCCGGCAAAACCCAGACCAGCTGCTACGGCCAGGGCGCCGGTGGAGAGGATGGATCCCACATAGGATTCATAAAGATCTGCGCCCATTCCGGCTACATCCCCCACATTGTCGCCCACATTGTCTGCAATGACAGCAGGATTACGCGGGTCATCCTCGGGGATTCCGGCCTCGACCTTCCCCACCAGATCGGCACCCACATCGGCCGCTTTGGTAAAGATGCCTCCGCCCACACGGGCGAACAGGGCCATTACAGAGGCGCCCATACCAAAGGTGAGCATGGCCGCCGCCACCGCCTGCGATTTTGCCTCTTCCAAAGCCTGCCCTGCAGCCAGTATCAGGTGCGCCGGGTCGCCATACCAGAACTGTAGAAAATAATACCACAGGGAGATATAAAGAAGACCCAGTCCCACTACGACAAACCCCATCACGGAGCCTGCGGAGAAAGCAGCGCGCAGGCCCTTATTCAGGCCTTCCTGCGCTGCATTGGCCGTCCTCGCATTGGCCGAGGTGGCAATTTTCATGCCAATAAAGCCGGAAAGGCCGGAAAAAAAGCCGCCGGTCAGAAATGCGAAGGGAACAAAAAAGGAAAGGAACCCAAAGAATGCCAAAAGCAAAAGGATGAGAAACAACGTGGCAAAGAAGACCGCTACACCCAGATACTGCCGTCTGAGATAGGCATTTGCTCCCCGCCTTACAGCCAGGGATATTTTTTTCATCTGGTCGTTTCCCTCGGGAAGCTTCAATACCCGCCTTGCCATAACAAAGGCAAAAACCAGAGCACTCAGAGCGCCTATGGGCGCCAACAGCGTCAACAACATAAAAATCCCCTCCTGCTGTCAAAGTATGGCTTTGGCAAAAATTTTAGTAGCGAAAATTCAAAATCCAAATTGTATTGGTATTATATCTAAAAGTTTTCCATAATTAATTTGGATTCAGTTTCATATTACTCCTTCTTTTTCTAAAATTCAAGCGTTTCCCACATGTTTTCCAACTGCTTTTACCAGCTCATTCGGCTCCTCTCCATTTTTCCCCGGCAGAGAGAGAATTTTTCCGGTACTCGTTCGGAGAAACACCGGTCCTTTTCCGGAATAGATAGGAAAAATAGGAAAAATTATCATATCCCACCCGCTGAGCCACTTCATTAATGGGCAGTTCTGCCTGCAGCAGCAACTTTTTGGCTTCCTGAATCCGGCATTCATGCAGATAGGCTCCAATCGACATCCCCACTTCTTTTTTAAACAGCCGTGCCAGATAATCCGCATTCAGATATACCAGTTTTGCCATAGAGGCACAAGTAATCTCTTCTCCAAGGTGCGCGCCTATATATTCCTGTACCTGCCCCGTTACAGATTTTGCATGTGCCGACCGGCGCAGGGAGCTGCAGGCAGTGGCGACCAAAAAGGATAGATACCGCTTCATACCGGCAGAAGAGGACAGCGCTCGCTGATAGCGCCTGTCATACTCCACATTTGAAAATATTTCTCCGGCATTTCTACCCCGTTCCTTTAAAACGCTGTGAACCATCTGGGTGATATCCAGGCGCAGCGATTTCAGCACATTTTTGTCGACTTGAGAATGTGCGATCAATTCATCGAAATACCGAAAAATCTGCCGGATCAGCTCTTCCCCATTTCCCGCTGAAAGCAGCAGCTCCCATTCACCTAACTGCGGGAGGATGCAGCTAAGTTCTCTGACGCTGTGTTCTCCCTTGCTATGGACGCCGCTCTTAGCCGCCGCATCATCTTCACAAAACAGCAAAAGCTCTGATGCCGCCTGTCTGATCCCATCCAGGGAAATAAAGCAATCATAGTAACAACTGAGCACAGCGGAGAGATGACACTGTACACAGCCGCACATCTTCCTGCAAAGTTCCGGGATACACTGTTCTGAGAATCCCTCCTGCTGAGACAATACCACGCACCAGACATCGTCTGTACGGCGAAATACAGCCTCCAGATGGACGTTTTTTTGTTCCCCAAAAATCTCTTCTGCCATATTTTGAAAGGCATACCGCTTCCATGCAGGCAGTTCCTCCTCTTCCCGCAGTGCCAGGAAACAAAGGGAAAAACGATCTTCCTTCCGGTAGGGAAGCAGTTCCCTTTCTGCCGTCTTAAGCAGGGCCGCTTCCGCTTCTGTTCCCCGTACTGCAGCGTTCCAAAAATTTCGTGCAGCCTCTCCGCACGACTGTACCCATCGCTGGCCAAACTTCCGGTAATTCCGTTCGCTTTTCAGCCGCTGCGCCTCCTGCACGGCGGCGCCGATCCGTTCCTGCAGCGCCGGATAGTAGATGGGCTTCAGGAAATAATCGAAACTGTGTAGTTCGACAGCCTTTTGCGCATAGTTGAAATCCGCATAGACCGTACAGAATAGCATGACGATTTCCAATCTCCGCTCCCTAACCCACTGCATCAGCTCCAGCCCCGATTCTCCCGGCATCTCAATATCCGTCACCATCACGTCCACCTCACACCGGGACAGCAGTTCCTTGGCATGCCCGGCATCCTGGGAGGTATAAACCGTATCAACACCGATGACATCAAAATTCACAGCGTTCAAAATACCGTTCAAAACATCAAATTCATCATCCACCAGCAAAAGATTCATCGATTCCGTCCTTTCCCAAACCGGTAGGGGCAGCTTTTCTTTCCCCCGGCCTGAAGTCATTTTTGCTTTTAACAGGAGTCTGCCGGACCGGGATGACCGTATAAACCCCCGCGCCTGCTTCCGTATTGTAAAATTCCAGCCGGAAATGGCTGCCATAGAGCAGGGAAAGCCGCTTATAGATATTGTGAAGCCCTACATGCTTCCGGCCTCCGCTGAGTTTTGGTTCGTCACCGGCATTCAACTCTTCCAGATTTTGTTCGGAAAAGCCGGGGCCGTTATCCAGCACAAACAGCTCCAGAGCGGGTTCCCCTTCTAGAACTGCTTTTCCGGCCTTCAGGGAAACGCATATGCCCTGCTGTCTCACCCCCGCGTGCTTTAGCGAATTTTCCACAAACGTCATCAGTAGCAGCGGCGGGATTTCCAAAGACAGCAAGTCCTCCGGAATATCCTCCTTCACCTTATTTTCCGTTCTCCGCCGGATGTTTTGAATCTCTACATATTCCCGCACCATGGCGCATTCCGTTTCCAGCGGAACCACACTGAATCCATCGGTAAACAAATACCGCACATAGTTGGAAAGCTTCATACAGAACATTTGAATCCTTTCATAATCTTCCGCCTGGGACATGCTGAAGATTATGCTGAAACAGTTAAGAAAAAAGTGAGGCTTGATCTGCAACTGATAATATTCCAGTTCTGTCCGTGCCAAGGTCAGCTTTTCCTCATAAAAATCTATTTTTAGGGCGTTGAGCTGCCGCTCCAGAGAATCGAAAGCTTCCAGCGCTCCATTCAGTTCAGAAAAACCGTGCCGTTTGGTGTTTTTCCGCAGCGCTGTATATTCATCAATCCGATCGCGGAATTGCCGGAAAGGGATCTCAATATAATGGTGAAAATAATGGAAAGTATACCCAGAAAACAGGAGCAGAATCAGCAAAACACTGCAGAGAAACCCCGCCAGAAGCAACAGGTTTCCACGGTCCGCATAGGGAGTATCCGCGATCGCCAGCCGCAGGTTGGCCCGGTTCATGTCATAGATGCCGCAAAATCCGCTTTTTTCAGCGGCAGCTTCATTCTCACCCAAGGAGATCCCTAACTCCCACAGCTGTGTATCACCCAAAACCGGGACATTCTCTTCATCGACCAGCACGTAAAAACCCTGTTCGGTCAAAACCACATCCAAAAGTGCAGAAAAAAGACTGTCACAGGCAATCCATGCCGCAGCAAAATTGCTTTTGTCAGAATAGTATTGTACGAGATACGGCCTTTCCTCCACCAAAATGCAATTCCAGCTTAAGCTGTGTCCTCTGTTTTCTCCGGTGAGAAACCTCGCTTTCAGCCGGCTCTGGATTTCGTCACATTCCCGATAAGGCACATCAGAGGAATAATGCCACACAGAGGTTTCGCTGCTTCGTTCAAAAAAGAAGAAGCTGAAATCCTCCGCCCAGTAATTTCCCTGGTAGGCAAATTCCTCTGAAAGGCCCCGGGCCGCCACATTCCGGTCGTGAACGCGCTGCGCCGCGCCGATGGTGCTCGCTTGCACGTTACCCATCAAAACCTCCGTAAGATAGAAATTCGCCGTAAGAAGACGCCGGTTCGCCTCCGACAGCTGCTCTTGAATCGCTGTGTCCAGACGCTCTGTCGCGGCCTTTTGCGTATCGTACACAGAGTACAGCAAAAAGAAAATGCCCGCCGACAGTATAAGCAAGACCAAAATCGTAAGCACCAGCAACACTTTCCGTAAGGATGGCGTTATGTACCTTCCATTTTTCACTTTCACTCTCCCCCTCATCGAACGTCGTGATCATCCGTTTCATCTTACCGAAATAGGAGGAAAAGTGCAAGATATCACACCCGCAAAAACAGGCGCTATGTCGAATTTTCGATAATAGTAGTACGTTTTTTTATATATTTCGTTCCTTTATTTCGTTATGATAAAGCTACTGAATACAAATTCTGAACCTTAGAGGAGGACAATGACAATGAGAAAAAAATTATGCAGTATCCTGCTGGTGCTGGCGTTGCTGGCCACCACATTCGCAGGCTGCCAAAGCACCCCTGCTCACAATTCCAAGCTCGAGGATTCCACCGCCAAAACAGACGGCTCTTCTCAGGGCGGACAAAGCCCAGCCACATCCGACACTATCAATTTTGACGAGGAGTCATATGAGGTAAACTTTCTCTATCTAGTGGCTCAGGAAGGCGCCAACCAAAAGAAGGTGGAACAGGCGGTCAGCGATCTGGCAAAACAGGAACTAAACATGACCGTAAAGCTTATTCCCCTTACGTTTGGCACTTATTTCTCTCAAATTTCCATGATGCTGGCGGCCAATGAATCCCTCGACCTTTTCCCGGCGTTCTCCAATCAGTTTTCAACCTATATTGAATCCCAGTATATCATTAACTGTGCGGATTATTTGGAGGAAGCGCGAGACATTATCGATGTATTGGGAGAGGACGACGCCTTTACACCCTATATCGGCGACTTTCTAGTAGGCTTCGGCGCTATGAAAGAGCGGGCCTTTCCGGCTGGTTTGGTCGTACGTAAGGACATTTTCGATGAATTGGGTTTCCAGGTAGGAGATTTCCACATTACCACCGACGATTACTCCAGCTTTGACCAGATTACCGAGCTGTTTTCCAAAGTGAAGGAGGCTTATCCCAGCATGATTTGCCTGGACGGCACCTCCATCATGGGGCTTCAGGAATACTCCTACATGGACAACTTGGGCAGTAATTTCGGCGTTCTGGAGAGCTACGGCCAGACCACTACCGTCACCAACTGGTTCGAATCCGACCAGTACCGCAAATTCTGTGAAATTGGAAGAGACTGGTTTCAGAAGGGTTATTCCTCCCAGGATATCGCTGTGAATCAGGATTCGGGCGAGATCAAGATGAAAGCGGGCAACTGTTTTTCTTACATCACCAATGTCAAACCCAACACCAATGTGGAAAAACGTTCTCAAACCGGCTACGACGTAGAAGTCATCCAGCTGGGAGAGGCTATGAAAAGCACAAATGGCGTGAATGCCACCGTATATTCCATTGCCAACGCCTCCAAGGACCCCAAAAAGTCCATGCAGTTTTTGAACTGGACCTACAAGAGCGGGGCTTTTGAAGACCTGATCAACTGGGGCATTGAGGAAGAAGACTGGATTATTAACGAAGACGGGCTGGCCGCTTTCCCAGAAGGTGTGGATTCCAACAACGTCGGTTACCACAACGATTACGGCTTTGCCTATCCCAATCAATTTGCCGGTCATCCGTGGCAGGGGAACCCCGCCGACATCTGGGACCAGTACCGGGAATACAATAATAATCTTCTGGTCTCCAAGGCCTTCGGATTCACCTTTAATTCCACCTCTGTGGCCACAGAGGAAGCCCAGCTCAACTCTGTTTTTGAACAGTACAAGAAGGATGTCGCCTTCGGCGCAGTGGATACGGAAAGCGGACTGAAAGAGTTTAACGACGCCCTCTATGCCGCTGGACTGCAGACTGTAATGGACGAAAAACAGAGGCAGCTGGACGCCTGGCTTGCAGAACTAAACTGAATGGACTGGCAGTTCCGGTAAATCTGGACTGCCGGAGTCCGTTCTGTCTCCGTAACAGGAGCGCGCCACAGAAAAACTCTGCGGCGCGCTCCTGTTACTCTATTTTAGAACTCATGTACGTTAAACCTTGTTAAACCTCTGTGCGCCGCTGCGGACGGGCGAGAAAAAGCTCTCCCTTCCCCCCGAGCACCTGCATACAGTTCCGGGCTTTTTCTTCCGTTTCAAAAATCCCATAAACAGCAGAACCGCTACCCGTCATCATAGCGCCAAGTACACCGCAGGACAACATGGCCTTCTTGATGTCCCGCACCTGCATCAGCTTCATGGTCTCATCAAACCGATTCCCGAGACTTTCCCCGATCTGTCGCAGATCGCCGCTTTCCAGCGCCGCCAGCAGCTTTGGCGTCGCCTGGCTGCGGGAAAGTGGGTATTTGTCCACTAGCGCATAGGCACGCGGGGTACTCATGCCTGCAGGAGGTTTACAGATCACCAGAAAACAATCCGGCAGCTCCGGCGCCGGCTGCACCAGTTCACCCACCCCGGTGCAGCGGCAGGTACCGCCATGTATGCAAAAAGGCACGTCCGCCCCCACCTTCGCGCCCAACCCCATGAGGGCCTCCAAACTCAGCTTTGCCCCATAAATCTCATTCAGAGCCAAAAGCACGGCTGCCCCATCGGCGCTGCCGCCTCCCATACCTGCCCGGCTGGGAATATGCTTTTGAATCGAAACCGTAAGGCCTTCCTTCTGCAAGCCGCAATACTCAAAGAAATATCTGGCTGCCCGAAAGGCCGTGTTCTTGGTATCCAAAGGAAGGTATTCTCTGTCACAGCGCAGCCGGATTCCAGGCTCTTTGCCGCGTTCCAGCTCCAGCTCATCAAAAAGGGAGACGCTCTGCATCACAGTATCCAACAGGTGATATCCATCTTCCCGTCTGCCTGTGATATCCAGCGTCAGATTGATTTTTGCATATGCTTTTACTTTCATCCTCTTACTCCGTTGGGTCAGCAGCGGGCTGACAGCTCAAACACCGCCCCTGGATTCAAACAGAGAATTACCATCCGGTTCCCCAACATCCCGTCGGATCTTAAACATTGAACAGTCTCAGCCGCCTGATTTCGATGACATGCTTTGGGCACATCTCATGGCAACAGAAACATCGAATACAACGGCGGTAATCAATCTCTGCTTTATGGTCCTTTATTTCTATCGTGTTCTGGGGACAGCTTTCCGCACACTTCCCACAGCCCACACAGCTTTTTTTCTCAATGCGCGGATACGGCGTCGCAAGCTTTTTTGCCGCAGGCCGCAGAAATCTCGGCAGACGGTCGATAAAGTCCGTACTGGACGCTTCAGCCTTTTGAAAATCGGGAACAGAAAGGCTCTCCAAAGAATCTCCCAGCAATTCAAGCCCGTCAATGGATTGGGGAACCAATCCCCGCTCTGCTGCATACCGCAGCATCAGCACCTGTCCTGCTTCCAGGCCTGCCAACTTAGCGCAGCATACATCCACAGCATAGGGACTTTTGGACGCGGCGAGCACGCCCAGATCGCGGCGGGTTCCACCTGTGGGACCGTTGCCTTCCATGGCCCAGATCCCGTCTGTGATGCAGAGATCCGGCTGCAAAAAATCGCACAAGTCCAGCAACATCTCCGAAAACTCCGGCTTTTCCGGAAACCGGCAGTGCAGCTCCGGCTTTTTCAGGCCCGGCACCGCGCCGAACATATTCTTCACTGCACCTGAAAAACCCACCATGGAATGAGTCTTCAGCTTTGCCAAATCAATCAGATAATCCGCTCCCAAAAAAGGGGAGACAATCGCCATTCTCCTGCAGCGCACCCCACCCGGCAGCGGCACCTCCCGGCTTTCACAGTCCGTATAAAGGGAAAAACCGCATGCCTCGGCCATATCCGTATAACCGCATCCCCGGAAGGCCGCCTTCATCGTCATAGGCGTATAGGGCCCTCCGGGACTTTCCGCAATCAAAACCTTCGCGCCGGCACGCTGCACACACTTCCCCACCGCGGCGACCAGCGCAGGATGGGTGATGATGGCTTCCTCAGGTTTAGAGGTCATCACCAGATTTGGCTTGAGCACCACAGTCATTCCGGGCGAAAGCTCCTCGTAAATATGCAGCTCCTGGAAGATAGCGTCAACCTTTTCATCTAACTCTTCCGCGCCGTAGCCGGTACAGCGCAGAAGCATCACCTTATCCCTCACAGCTCCCGGAGAAACGCTTCCATCCGCTCCAGCGCTTCTGTAATATGCTTGATGGAATAAGAATAAGAAATTCGCACAAAACCCTCTCCACAGGCTCCGAATGCATCTCCGGGAACAACCGCCACCCGCTTGGAATAGATCAGCTTTTCACTGAATTCCATGGATGTAAGGCCAGTTGACTTTACAGAAGGGAACACATAAAATGCGCCTTCCGGTTCAAAGCATTTGAGCCCCATGGCATTGAGGCCGTCCACAATCAACCGGCGCCGCATATCGTATTGAGAGCGCATGTACTCAATGTCGTCATCGCCGTTTTGCAGCGCCTCAATCGCCGCATACTGGCTGGTGGTCGGCGCGCTCATGATGGCAAACTGGTGCAGTTTGGTCATCAGGGCGATAATTTCCTTCGGTCCGGCGGCATATCCCAGCCGCCAGCCCGTCATAGAGTGGGATTTTGAAAACCCGTTGACCAGAACGGTACGCTCCTGCATGCCCGTAATGGAGGAAAAAGCAATATGAGGTGCGGTTCCATACGTCAGTTCACTATAAATTTCGTCGGAGAGCACCATCAGATTGTGACGTTCCACCACCCCCGCCACAGCCTCCAAATCCTCCCTGCGCATCACGGCGCCGGTGGGATTATTGGGATAAGGCAGAATCAGCAGTTTTGTCTTTTCCGTGATCTTCTCTTCCAGCTCCTTCGCTGTGAGGCGGAAACCATTCTCCGGCTTAGTCTCGATAATCACCGGAACACCGCCCGCCATCTCCGTAATGGGTACATAGCAGACGAAACTGGGCTCTGGAATGAGCACCTCATCGCCGGGATTGACCAGGCTTCTGACGCAGAGGTCTATGGCCTCGGAGCCGCCCACCGTGACCAGCACCTCTGCATCCGGTTCGTACCATACGCCATAGTGCCGTTTCAGATAGTTGGAAATTTCTTCCCGCAGCTTCAAAAAGCCGCGGTTGGGAGTGTAGCGGGTCCGTCCTTTTTCCAGAGTATGGATTCCCTCCTCCCTGATATGCCAGGGGGTATGGAAATCCGGCTCGCCTACGGAAAGGGAGATCACATCGTCCATCTCATTGGCAATATCGAAGAATTTTCGGATTCCCGAGGGCTTGATTCTCTTTACATTGCTGTTGACCAAGGAATTGTAATCAATCACAAAGATTGCTCCCCCTCTCGTCAAATTCTTCGTAATCGCTGTTGAAAACCACGCCGCCGTCCTTATATTTTGTCAGCACAAAATGGGTGGCGGTAGACAGTACCCCGCCGATGGGAGCCAGCCTTCTAGAAACGAACATGGCGATGTCGGACATGGTTTTGCCAGTTACCGTCACAGCCAGGTCGTAGCCGCCGGACATCAGATAGACGCTTTCCACTTCGGGGAAATTCATGACCCGGCCAGCAATCTCATCAAAGCCCGTGTCCTTCTGAGGGGAAACCCGCAGTTCGATGAGCGCAGTCGCCCGGTGGATATCGGTACGCTCCCAATTGATCAGGGCATGGTATCCCTTGATCACGCCTTCTTTTTCATATCTCTGAATGGCCTTTACCACATCCTCTTCCCGTTCTCCCAGCATGACTGCCAGCTGTGCGGGAGTGAGCTTTGCCTCGCCCTGCAAAAGTTCCAAAAGCTGTTCCATTGCCATAATCTTTGCCTTCCTTTCTTAGGTGTAACCTCATTTTACAAATCGAAACCTGTTTGCCTTTCCCCGCCGCCTCATTCCAGAGGCAGCATCACAGGGGTCCTGTTCTGATAGACGGCAAACTCGGTGAACCCAGCTTGCTTCAAAAGCTCCATCCCTTCGTCGATTCCCTGGGCCAAGTCCTCTGTACAGTGGGCGTCCGCCCCCAGGGTGACCAACCGCCCCCCCATTTCGTGATACAAGGCAAACAGCTCCGGATCGGGAAGACGCGGCACGTCCTGCCGGAGGAGGCGGGATGTATTGAGCTCCAACGCCTTTTCTCCACGGATCAGCTCAGAAAAAATAGCTTTTACCTGCTCCATATGTCCGGCAAAACTGGGGGTACTTCCAGGGAGAGAGAGATAACGCAGCGGATAGGTGATATGCGCCAGGCTGTCAAACCCTCCCCAGGAAATCATGGCGAGAATCTCATCAAAATAACGATTCAGCAGCGCGTCAATCCGTTCTTGGGAAAGCCCTTCTTCCCCCAGGTGGTAAAAATCCTTTTCCCCCGCTACATTGTGCAGGGAACCGATCACAAAATCATATTCTCTGCCTGTGAGGGCATCTTCTGCGGCACTGGGGTTCTGCAGGGGCTGGCCCAGTTCAATCCCCCTCAGCAACCGGAGCTGGGGGTAATCCTTCCGGCACTGGTCCATCTGCGCCCAAGCCTTCCGCACCACGCCATGGTATCCGGTACCGCGGTATTCCGTGTATTTATATTCATTGCATTCGCAGTGGTCGCTTACCGTATAGTAAAAGAGCCCCAGCTCCAGCGCCCGCTCACACATAGCATTCATTGAGGATCGTCCGTCAAAGGAGCAGTCGGAATGGCTGTGGCAGTCGCTGGCATAACGGTGCTTCATCCTGAGAATCCCCTTTCCGAAATAAAATCAATAATAAGTAATTATAGCATAGGTTTTGTCAAAAGAAAAGCCGGAATCTCAATGGGCCGTTGTGGAAAAGTGTTGATATCAGGCCTTCCTCGCCTCACCTTGTCAAAACATATAAAATTGAAGCAGCCGGCCTGAAACTGGCCACTGCCCGATAAACCGGAGGTTATCCTTTCGCCCGCAGCTCTATCAAAACGACTTCCGGTCGATTATTGAAGCGGAATGGAATGATACTGTTTCCGATCCCTCTGCTTACAATCATATTAGTGTTTCTCTCTGTATAGAGCCCGGCGTCATACTTGGGAAATAGCCCTTGATTGGGGGCCGCTAATCCGCCGACAAACGGCAGTCTAAACTGTCCTCCATGAGCATGGCCGCATAAAACCAGTTCAATTCCTTTTTCAGTATAGGTATCAAACAGTTCGGGCCGATGTGAAAGCAGGATAGCGTATCCGTCATTTTCTTCGACGATGCTGTCCAAAGCTCTGTCAATAGCAGTTTCGTCCGGCGTTATACCATCACTTTGGAAACTTGGATCATGAACGCCGAGCAAAGCAATGGCCTCTCCTGCGATTTCAAGCTCCACACGTTCATTTTCAAGCACAACAACACCCAATTCGATCAAACCGTTTTCAAAGCCGCTGTATTCTAAAATCCTTGCTTCATGATTGCCCGTTACATAGTAGCAAGGAGCAATCTTTACGGCTTTCGCGGCAAACTGCAACGCAATCTCTATATCTGTATTCCGAGATTCTATCAAATCTCCGGTGATTGCAATAACGTCCGGTTCCGCATCATGCAATATAGTAAGGAGCGCTTCATTCTCTTCACCTAATTCTGCATTGTGCAGATCGGAAACATGGGCAATGCGGTAGCCGTCAAAACCATCCGGAAGGCCGCCGCTTGCTATTCTGTATATATTCAGCTCCAATGCTGTATTGGCCCACCATATCCAAGAAATCAAAGCTATAAGAAGGATCGCCAAAACAGCCGTCGCAGTCATTCTTTTTTTCTTTTTTGCAAGCATTGTGCCGCTTCCTTTCTTCGATCCGGTCAGCTTTGGTTTATTGATTTTATAGTATCATAGTATTGAATTGTCCGCAACAAGGGCTGTCTGTAAAACTGACGGGGGTTTGCCCGTCAATACTTATCTGCAGCAGGGAATCCCCACGGCCCGTTGGGCGCAGAGATGGGTGAAAGCGCGAAACAGAAAATCCCCTCCCGGCGCGCAAAGGGACGCGCTCCCCTAAGAGGCCCGCGTCCCTTTCCTTTCCCATGGAAAAGCGGTCTACGCCTTCCCATTCCGCACGATAAAATTGCAAATGGATAGATCGGAGTTGAGGACGGTTATGTTGAACCGCACTCCTGTTGAGGTCTTTATCTCCGCCTCGCTGGCACTTCCATAAAATTGACCGACGGCCCCCTGGCTTTCCGACACGGTGCAGTCGGTCACCTCCCATTCGCCCGGCTCAATCTGACGCAGATAGGCCACCGCCGCTTCCAGCACCTCTTCCTCACTGCGCGGCCCGCCTTCCGGCAGCTGTCTTATTCCGCTGAAATCCGGATCGTCAAAATACCCTGGGGGCCAACGGATCCAGCTTGTCAAATTACCGTCCGCCGCATAAAGGCACAGGGTGTATTGATCCCCCTCCGGAAAGCAGAGCTCTATCCCCCAATATTCGCGGTCTGTATTTCTGGTTTCAGTTCCGCTGGTAATCAGTTCCGCCCGATAGTCCGGCGTCGTGCCGTCTCCCAGCTTGTATCGGGTAACGGCAACCTCTATCACCGCCGGAAGTTCCTGATAAGAAACCTCCCCTACCAAAGGCTGATACATTTCCGGAGGAACTTCTCGAAATTCTGTTTCCAAATAGCGGAGAAGCTGTTCGTCCGTCATGGAAGCTGCCGGCAAAATCCTATAAATTTCCCCGCTCTCTTCCCCAGAAAGTTCCACGCAGAGGGGTGCCTCCTGCCCGGTTCGTTCCTCAGCCCGCTTTCCCTCGTACAGGTACAGCGGACGCAGCGCCCCATAACGGAGCTTTTCTTCCCGGGTCAGCTCCCGATTTTGTCCGGCCGCCGCCGTGCCGTTACCTTCCATCAAGCCTGTGCGGCAATACTTGGGAGTAAGGATCCCCCACTCCGGAACACCCTCCATTGCCTGAGCCAGCTGCAGGAATTCCTCCTCCGTCAGGGACCGCTCCCCAAGCGGCAAAAAAGCATATTGGCTGATACCATAAACTCTTTCATCGAGAGATACAACGGCAAATCCCGTCTCTTTCGGATCTTGGGGCACTGGCTGTGAGGTTTTTTCTCCCTCTGCAAGCCTCTGTTTGGCCTGACGGTAACGCGCTGCGAAGTCCACTCCGTCAAATTCCGGGGCTGCTGATTCCAGCGCTTCAGAAGAGGCTGAGCTGCTTTGCACAGGAGGAACTCTGCTCTCCTCGCCGCCGGAAGAAGAATTGCCGCCGGGGCTGCAGGCTGAAAACAGCAGTACCGGCAGAAGGATACAAACGAGCTTTCTATGCAATTTCATAACCTGCACCTCCTAAAAAATCAAGCGCCTGTTTTATTAATTTATTTTACTACATATGCCGGGGAAAGACAATGGTTGCGGCCTCTTCCCGCTTGACAGAACCCCAGTTCTGACGCATAATAATTCCAGTATTTTTTCATTCAGCAAATCGACGCACGCATCAGCCCGTGCGGAAAGGAAGCAAGCTATGAACAAAATTGAAAAAGCCGTCATCACCGTCATCGGAAAGGATATGGTCGGCATCCTCGCCAAAGTATCCAATATGTGCGCGGAAAAAGGCGTGAACGTGCTTGAGGTAACCCAATCCATTCTTCAGGATATGTTTGTCATGGTCATGCTGGTGGACATCACCGACGCCACGGATAAAATTGCAGACCTGGCCGACGCTTTCGACGTTCTGGGAAAAAGCGCCAATCTGAAAATACATGTCATGCACGAGGACATCTTCAATTCCATGCATAAGATCTAAAGCAGAAAACATAATGGGCCAGGCCGCCGCATTCTGCCCGCCGGGCAGGTACGGCGCAACCACTCTACATTTTCACCGAAAGGGTGACGAAGTTTTTGAATACCAACGAAATTCTGGAAACAATCAACATGATCGACAACGAAGATCTTGATGTGCGCACCATCACCATGGGAATTTCCCTGCTGGACTGCATCGATCCCGATGTGGAAAAAGCCACGCAGAAGATCTACGACAAGATCTGCCGGTACGCGGAAAACCTTGTGAAGACCGGCGAGGAGATCAGCCGTCAATACGGCATCCCCATCATCAACAAGCGCATCTCCGTGACTCCCATCGCTATGGTGTCCGGCGCCTGTCCCGGAGCTTCCCCGGTGCGTTTTGCCGCAACGTTGGACAGGGCCGCCAAAACCGTGGGGGTCAATTTCATCGGCGGTTATTCCGCGCTGGTCCAGAAGGGTTTTGGCCCTGGAGATTATGCGCTGATCGAAAGCATCCCGGAAGCCCTGTCCGAGACGGACTTTGTCTGTTCCTCCATCAATGTGGGCAGCACTAAGGCTGGCATCAACATGGACGCCGTGGCTAAAATGGGTAAGATCGTAAAAAAAACCGCCGAGCTCACCGCCGACCGGGAATGCATCGGTGCGGCGAAGCTGGTGGTATTCTGCAACGCGCCTGAGGACAACCCCTTTATGGCCGGAGCTTTTCACGGGCCCGGCGAGCCGGACTGCGTGATCAACGTGGGCGTTTCCGGGCCCGGCGTGGTGCGGGCCGCCATCCAGAAATCCGGCGGCGGCTGCGATCTGACCCAGATCGCCGAACTCATCAAGCGCACCGCATTCAAAATCACCCGTATGGGCCAGCTGGTAGCCCAGGAAGCTTCCCGCAGGCTGTGCGTGCCTTTTGGCATTGTGGACCTCTCCCTGGCCCCCACTCCTGCCATCGGCGACAGCGTAGCCTATATTCTGGAGGGCATGGGTCTGGAGCAGTGCGGCGCCCACGGCACCACGGCCGCCCTGGCCCTCTTAAACGACGCGGTGAAAAAGGGCGGCGTGATGGCCTCCTCCAGCGTGGGCGGGCTCTCCGGCGCATTCATCCCCGTCACTGAGGACGCGGGCATGATCCAGGCCGCCCGCAGCGGCTGCCTGACCTTAAACAAGCTGGAAGCTATGACCGCCGTCTGTTCGGTGGGTTTGGACATGATCGCCATCCCCGGCGATACCCCCGCTGAGATTATCTCCGGCATCATCGCGGACGAAGCCGCCATCGGTATGGTGAATTCCAAAACCACCGCTGTGCGCGTCATTCCCGCCGTAGGTAAAAAAGCGGGCGAGGAACTGGATTTTGGCGGTCTGCTGGGCAGCGGCCCCATCATGGACGTGAACCCCGCCTCCCCCAAGGAATTCATCGGGCGGGGGGGCAAAATTCCTGCGCCTTTGCAGAGTTTAAAAAACTGATTTGCTGTTCCTGATTGAGACAGCAGAAAGAGGAGGCCGATTTCATGCATCTTAACGATAATGGGCAGGCTGTGGCCGGAGGCGCGGCGTTCTGCTTTGCCGCCCTCTTCTTCTTGGTATATTCGGTACAGCAGTTCCGGCAGAAAGGCCGCGTGCTGGACCCCGTCATCCTGGCATTGGAGAAGGAGAAACGGGAAAAAACTCTGGAAACGGGGCGGGCTTATCGGGAATCTGCTCACCTCTTCCTCTTCTTCACGGTAATCTGTTTATTGGTCGGGCTGGCCCTGATGTTTGACAGCGGTTGGCTGGCAATGGCCGCCTCCGTGCAGGCAGTCGTGGGGGCGTTGGCCATCCTGCTGAAAAGGATAGAGCAGGTTTAATCCAGAAAATTTCTCACTGCTGTTTTCGCTTGCATTTTAAAGTGATCACTGTTATAATGAATAAAGATTTGCTGAAAGGAGTTCGCACAATGGGCTGGAAGCTGGATGTTTTGATGAAGTCCCAGGGAAACATTTGAGCCGTTCCGTCTGAAAGTGCGTTCTTTTTTAGGCAGATCTATGACAAAGTTACTTTGCCATGGGTTTATTTGCCCATGGCTTTTTCTTTTGCCATCCCCTGCTGAAGACGCCTTTTACTTCCTTTTTTTAAACTTTCAAACGGGGTGGTCCTTTATGAACTTAAAAAAGCAATTTATTTCTCTGCATCTCTATAATTTTCTGTTTTCCCTGCGTATCACCGACGCCGTGTGGGTGGTGTTCCTGCTTGACCGGGGATTTTCACTGGCACAGGTGGGAATCGCTGAGGGTGTATTCCATCTGGTGAGCTTCGTCTGCGAGATTCCCTCCGGCATGGCGGCGGATCTTCTGGGCCGCAAGCGAACCTTGATCGCCGCCGGACTCTGCGGGTCGGCATCCGCTGTTTTTATGGCTTTCAGCACCGACTTCGGCGGTATCTGCCTCTCCATGGCTTTTCAGGCGCTCATGTACAACCTCTGTTCCGGAACCCAGGAGGCCCTGACTTATGACAGTCTGAAGGCAGCAGGCCTGCAGGAACAGTATCTCAAAAGAAACGCCTGGCTGCTGGGACTTTCTCAGACTTCAGCCGCTATCAGCTGCGCTTTGGGCGGGTTGGCGGCCGCGCTGGGCTTTTTTCGGGCTTATGCTGTCTCCGCGCTGCTCAGCGCCGTGTGCGGCGTTACCGCTATGACTCTGACCGAGCCTCTCGTCACGCAAAGCCAACGGCAGCGTGCGGAGCGTCCCTTTTCCGGGCTCGGTCTCCGGCTAAAGGAGCATGTGATCCTTAGCGTCCGGTTTCTCCGGGAGCATCCGCGCACTGCCTGCAAAATCTTCTCAGGTGCGGCCGCCGGCGTGCCCATCTATCTCACTTTCATGTATCTTCAGCAGCATCTGCTGAACAGCGGCCTGCCCAGCGTATTTCTGGGAGGAGCGCTGCTGTTGGTGCGCTTTGCCGGGACAGCAGGCGTAGCGGTTGGCGGAAAGCTGAAAGCACGGCTGTTCCCCTGCGTTATACTATGCGCTGTCTGCAGCGGCATAGGAACGGTCCTCGCCGGTTTTGGCTGGTGGATCCCAGCTCTTTTGGGCGGTATGCTGGCACAGTTCATGGACAGCATCATCGCCTTGCGGCTGGACGCCTCCCTCAATGATGATTTTCCAAGCGACCAAAGGGCCACTCTGGTCAGTGTTGACAGTATGGTGTACAGCTTGCTGATGATTGCCGCCAGCCCGCTTACCGGCGCCGTAGGCGATGCCCTTGGCGCCTCCCGGGCGCTCTGGCTCCTGGGGGGATGCCTTGTGGCCGCCGCTCCTGTTTTCGGGGCCTTCTATCAGTTTCTTCTCCGCAAAAAACGAAACGTGTAATCGCTTTTTTCCAATACAGCCTGTGGGAAATTTTCCGCCCCATCTTTTTTCTTTTGACAAAACGTGCTATGATGGAGAAAATTTGCACTAAAGGGGACGTTTCTATGGCGGGGCTGGATTTGGGAACCATGATGGAACTGCAGGATGAGCTTCAGGAAAAATACAAGGGAAAATGGGAACCCATTCAGCCGGACCGCTCCTATTTCAAACTTCTATGGATGATAGAAGAGATCGGCGAAGTGGTGGCGCTTCTCAAAAAGCGGGGCGAAACCGCCGTTATGGAGGATCCCGTTATACGCGCCCACTTTCTGGAAGAGATGAGCGACGTGCTGATGTACTATGTGGACACGCTGGAGTGCCTGCACGTCACGCCAGAGGAGTTCTCCGAAGCCTATCTCAAAAAACACGACAGAAACATGGGCAGGGATTTTGTCAAAGAACACAGCAGTTATTTGTAATAGCGCAACCCGTGGGATGGAGATCATGAAAGGAGCTGCCAAAAATGGCTAAGCAAAAAAAACAAAAATTGACAGCTGAGCAAAAGAAGGCCCGCCGTGAGGAAGCACGGATTAAAATGAAGCAGGATATCAAAGCACATCCTGTGCTTTTCTCAGCGTACGTCATCTTGCGGGCACTGGTCATTGCAGTGATGGTGCTGCAGATTTTCAACCGGGAGTACTATGATGTGTTCCTGTGTGCCCTGACGCTCACGCTGTTTATGATTCCAAGCTTTGTGGAACGACGCCTGCACATTGACGTGCCCAACACGCTTGAGGTCATTATCCTGCTGTTCATTTTCGCCGCCGAGATTCTGGGAGAAATCCAGGAATACTATCTGATCTTCCCCTTCTGGGATACCATGCTGCACACCATGAACGGATTTCTGATGGCGGCAATCGGCATTGCCATGGTGGATATTTTGAACCGTTCCCACAAGTTCAAGGTGCGTCTTTCCCCGGTGTTTGTGGCAGTAGTGGCCTTTTGCTTCTCCATGACTATCGGTGTGCTGTGGGAATTCTTCGAGTATGGAATGGACTGTTTCTTCCATACCGATATGCAGAAAGATACCTGGGTTTCAGCGATTTCTACGGTGAGCCTAAACCCGGATGGCCGCAATTCAGCAGTATATCTCCCCATTGACAGCGTGGTAGTCAACGGAGAAAAATGGCCCGGTTATCTGGACATCGGGCTGCACGATACCATGAAAGACCTGTTGGTTAACTTTATCGGCGCAGTGACCTTCTCCATCATCGGCATGCTCTACATCATGGGCCGTGGAAAAGGCAAATTTGCTCCTAAATTCATCCCCCGCCTGAAGGAAAATGAGCTGCCGCCGCTGGACAGCGAAAAGCCCGGCCTGCTGGAGCCAATTCCTCTGGGCGCGGAGGATGACGGTCCGCCCCGGGAGGACTGTATCTTCTGCCGTATCGCCGAGGGGGAAGCTTCCAGCTATAAGATTTACGAGGACGAATATACCCTGGCCTTTCTGGATCTTGCAGGGGATGCAGAAGGCCATACCCTGGTGATTCCCAAACAGCATACGGAAAACCTTGTAGAATGCGGAGAGGATACCGCGGCTCATCTGATGGAGACTGTAAAATCGGTTTCTGAACATTATGTAAACTCCTGCGGTTATCAAGGGGTAAACATCCTGAACGCCAGCGGCGAAAGCGCCCAACAGTCCGTACCACACCTGCACTTCCACATCATCCCCCGCAGACGGGACGACGGCTTGAACGCCTGGCCTTCTCTGGGAAAAAATGACAGAGACCTGGCGGAAGTGTGCAGGCAGCTGAGCATGATCTCCCTGCCGAAGGAAGAGGAAAAGGTACAAAAAGGCGGTAAATAGCCGCCGAAGAATAAAGAAAACAAATTGAGGGAGGAATGTTGATTTGGAAACTATCGTTACAACAAAGCAGGGAAGTCTGGAAGGTCTGCTCAGCGAGGACAAACAGACCGTAATTTTCCGGGGGGTTCCCTATGCGCAGCCCCCTGTGGGAGAGCTGCGGTTCCGCAGGCCCCAGGAGCATGCCGCCTGGGAGGGAATCCTGCCCTGCAGGAAATTTGCTCCCCGCTGCCCTCAGGCGGATTTGACAAAAATGGATTTCTATTCCAAGGAATTCTATGACGACATGGTTCCGGAAACAAATGAAGATTGCCTGTACCTGAACATCTGGACGCCTGCCGCTGCGAAACCTGGAGACCGGCTGCCCGTACTGTTCTGGATTCATGGCGGCGCATTTCTGCATGGCTGCGGCAGTGAGAAAGAATTTGACGGCGAAGGCTTTGCGAAAAAAGGCGTGATTCTGGTCACAATCAATTACCGCGTCAATGTCTTCGGCTTTTTCGCCCATCCCCAACTGGAACCGGAAAATGAGGAGGGAGTTTCCGGAAACTATGGGATCCTGGATCAGATCTTCGCGCTGAATTGGGTGCGGCAGAATATTTCCGCATTTGGCGGAGATCCTGACTTGATCACCATAGCCGGTCAGTCTGCCGGCTGTATGAGCGTGCAGACTATCGTATCCTCTCCCCTTGCCGAAGGCATGCTTCAGCGGGCCATATTGCAGAGCGGCGGCGGTCTGAAGGCTCTTCACACCACCCCCTCTAAAGAGGAGCTGTGGGCTATTTCCCAACAATTGATGGAAGAACTCGGTGTAGAGACCATCGCACAGCTTCGCGCAGTACCGGCTGACACGCTGTGTCAGGCTGCATATGCCGTCCTGGATAACAGCGGCCTGCGCTGGACCCCGCACCGCGACGGATATTTGCTGCACGGCACAACAGACGAGATTGCCGAGAGCGGCCGGATCCATCGGATTGACTACATGATCGGCTCTACCGGCAACGATATCGGCGACGGTAAATTGCTGCAGGAAAGCGGCGCCCGTTGGTGTGAGAATCTTTTGAAGCTCGGATTCAGTCCTGCGTATTTCTATTATTTTGATAGGAAACTTCCCGGCGATGATGCCGGCGCATTCCATTCCTGCGAGCTTTGGTACGAGTTTGAAACCTATCCCCGCTGTTGGCGTCCCTGGGAACCCTGTGACCTGGAGTTGTCCCGCATTATGTCTTCCTATTGGGCTAATTTCGTCAAATCGGGGAATCCCAACGGAGAGGGACTGCCTGATTGGAGCGCCTATACCGAATCTCACCGCTCCCCCATAGTGCTGGACGGCAGCCTGGGAGTTCAAAACTGAAGTTTGCCTGTTCCCTATAGAAAGGGATGTCAGCCGCATAAAAATGGCTGACATCCCTTCTTTTTTATTGACAATAATTTACAAAGAGATTATAATGAGATAAATTAAGAATTATTTTTATTTTTTATTTTAGGAGGCAGACAATATGGACATAAAGGCATTTGACAAGATGAATTATGGGCTTTACATCGTCTCCACTAAAAGCGGGGACCAGACCGCCGGATGTGTGGTGAACACCCTCACGCAAGCCACAGTACAGCCCGCCCGCTTGCTGGTGACCATTCATAAGGACAATCAAACGGAACGGCTCATCGAAGAATCCGGCGTTTTTGCCGCAGTGGCTCTTGCACAATCTGCCCAGATGGAGCTGATTGGGGACTTTGGATTCCGGTGCAGCCGGGATTTGGACAAATTTGCCAACTGGGCGCATACGGAGGATGAAAACGCCGTACCTTACCTCACTGAACAAACTGTGGCCCGATATTCCTGCCGGGTGGTGGGCAAGCTGGATGCAGGCACCCACATGGTATTTCTGGGAGAAGTACAGGAGGCTCAAGTGCTCGAGGAAGAAGATGCAATGACCTACGCCTATTATCATCTGGTTAAAAAAGGCCTCACTCCTCCCAAAGCTTCCAGCTACCGGCCGGAACCCGCTGTAAAAGGCTACCGCTGCAAAATCTGCGGATACGTTCTGGAATCAGACACTCTGCCGGAAGATTTCATATGTCCCATCTGCAAACGCGGTTCCGAAGCTTTCGAGCCTGTCTCAGCCGAGTAGAATTTGCCCCGACAGGGGGACAAGGAAAACTCCTGTAAAAAAGCGCCGAACTTGAATAAAAAAGGCCTGGATTTTCGAGAATCCAGGCCTTTTTTCTATAGAAAACTTTCGATCCTACAACTGCACTCAACTGTTGTTAGAACTGCCGGAATTCCCGGAAGGATTGGAAGACGAGGTCATACTCTCATTTTTGCGGTCGGTGAGAATCCTCTCCAGCGTGACAATCAGAGCCAGCACCAACACAATATCTTCGTCAGAGGCGATACTGATCTGGTAGCCCTCTCCGAGAGAAATCCATTTCCGGTGAACGGTAGCGCGCACGTTCTCAGCAGAATCCAGCACGGAAAAATCATGATCCCAAAGGTTTCCACGAATCTGCCAACCTATCTCCGGCGCATCAATCTCCTGGTGAATGGGATGGAACAGCTTGGTACGCACTTCAGTGACCTCTTTTCCATCGATCTCAATAAAATGGGTTTCATGCATGGAGATCACTTTTCTGTGAATATGGGCCAGTTCTTTTCCTTCCATATCATAGAGGGAGGTCTGATTGGTAATTGAAATCGGCTTGCTCCTAATTTGATATTTCTCCGAGCCCTCCATGTCATATACATGGTAGGTATCGTGCAGGCTGAACACTTTTTCTTTCATAAACAATTCCATCGCTCTCTACCCCTTTCCGATATTTCATGTAACTATTGTAGACTTGGATCATTTCCCCTGTCAACAGCAGGGAATTAACTGCGCAAAATCAAGCCGAAAATTCACAAATTCCAACAGATGCCTATAGGTACATAAAAACGAAATCCGCCCAGATCCAACTGGGCGGATTCCTCCTTTTCCTTCAGTTATTTATTTACTGCAGAAAGCGATCTTCTAAAAAACAATAAGGAAGCTTCTTAAGACTTTCTGAAAGCTCACTTGATCTCCTTAGAATCGATCTCCGACACAGCCTTTTCCACAAAGGCTGCCAGAGTCATGGAACCCAGATCTCCTTCTGAGCGGTGCCGGACAGAAATGGTGTTGTTCTCAATATCCTTATCGCCTGCAACAATCATATAAGGCACCTTTTCCAACTGGGCCTCACGAATCTTATATCCTATCTTTTCACTGCGGTCATCAATTTCCACACGCATACCCTTGTCTTCCAATGCTTTCTTGACCTCATAGAGGTAATCCAGATGCCGGTCTGCAATGGGCAGCAGCTTCACCTGTACGGGCGCCAGCCAAAGCGGGAACGCACCGGCATATTTTTCAATCAACAGGGCAAGCGTGCGCTCATAGCAGCCGATAGACGTACGGTGAATAATATAGGGATTTTTCTGGCTGCCGTCCTTATCGGTATACTCCATACCGAATTTTTCCGCCAACATCTGATCAATTTGGATGGTGATGAGCGTATCTTCCTTACCGAACACGTTCTTGATCTGAATATCCAGCTTGGGGCCATAGAAGGCGGCCTCGTCGATGCCGATGGAATAAGGAATTTCCAGATGATCCAGAATCTTTTTCATCACACCCTGTGCCTCGTCCCACTGCTCCGTGGTGCCGATATACTTTTCCCGGTTGTTGGGATCCCACTGGGAGAAGCGGTAGGAAACATCCTCATACAAGCCCAGCGTTTTCAGCATAAACGTTGTAAGCTCCAGACAGCTTTTGAATTCATCCTCCAGCTGATCCGGGCGGCACATCAGATGGCCTTCGGAAATGGTGAATTGACGCACGCGAATCAGCCCGTGCATTTCGCCGCTGGCCTCGTTTCGGAACAGGGTGGAGGTTTCGTCATAACGCAGGGGCAGGTCGCGGTAGGAACGCTTTTTGTTGAGATACGCCTGATACTGGAAGGGGCAGGTCATGGGACGCAGCGCAAATACTTCCTTATCCTTTTCTGGATCTCCCAGCACAAACATTCCATCCAGATAGTGATCCCAATGGCCGGAAAGCTTATAGAGGTCGCTCTTTGCCATAAAAGGAGTCTTGGTCAGCAGCCATCCCCGCTTCTGCTCCTCGTCTTCTACAAACCGCTGCAGCAGCTGTACGATTCGTGCGCCCTTAGGGAGCAGGATGGGCAGACCTTGGCCCACCAGATCACAAGTGGTAAACAGTTCCAGTTCGCGCCCCAATTTGTTATGGTCCCTCTTCTTGGCTTCCTCCATCTTCTGCAGATGTTCCTCCAGCAGAGACTGTTTTGGGAAGGAGACACCGTAGATGCGGGTAAGCATTTTTTTGGCGGAATCCCCCCTCCAATAAGCGCCTGTAATGGCTGTCAACTTTACAGCCTTTACTACCCCCGTACTCATCAGGTGCGGGCCTGCGCACAGGTCTTCAAAATCCCCCTGGCGGTAGAAGCTGATCTTTTCACCGTTTCCGGCATGCTCGTCAATGAGTTCCTGTTTGTATTCCTGCCCCGCCATCTCCCGGCGTGCCTCCTCGGGAGAGAACTCGAAGCGTTCAATGGCAATATCTTCTTTAATGATCTTTTTCATCTCGTCTTCAAGCTTCGGCAAATCCTCCATGGAGATGGGAGAAGGCAGATCAAAATCATAATAGAAACCGGTATCTACCGAGGGGCCGATGGCAAATTTCGTACCAGGATACAACCTCTGTACCGCCTGCGCCAGAATATGGGAGGTGGTATGCCAGTAGGCCTTTTTCCCGTCTTCAATTTCAAAAGTAAGAATTTCCAAAGCGCAGTCCTCAGTAATCGGGGTGCGCAGATCGCAGGTTTTACCGTCAATACGGGCGGCACAGGCTGATTTATAGAGCCCCATGCCGATAGATTTCGCCACCTGGGCAGGCGTAATCCCGCTTTCGAATTCCTTCACTTGTCCCTTCAGGTCGATCTTTACCATAGCTTCCGCCATCCTTTCCGCCGGGTTTGGCATAAAAAATGCCTGCCCCAGCAAATTCTGGGGCAGGCATCGAAGTTTAAAATTTCTCGATAACCCGCGGTTCCACCCGGATTCAAAGCACCCCATCTGCGGGATACTTCCTCATTCGGCCCATAACGGAGCCACCCGGCCAGCCTTAAGCAATAAACAATTTCTAAAAAAACTTTCTGCGATCGGCTGCTGCTCAAAGGCGGTACCCTTTCCCACTTTTGCTGCATGTGCTTTCAGCCGGTGACACATGCTCTCTTTCGCAGAAGCCCTGAGAAAAGATTTCCTTATCAACGCATTTTTATTTTGTTGTGGCCTATCATAGCACCAGGCATTCGCTTTGTCAAGCCGGAACTCACAATTTTCCCCGGTCTATTTTCTCCTCTGCGCCGGGAATAAAATCTTACAATTTTCTTGACAAGCATCATAGAGAGGGGATACAATTATATGCAGAATGCACTTGGTGTGCTTGATCGATATTTTTTCCTTGTTTATTTTTATTGATGCATTTTTCTTATAGATGTAGTTCCACAGTTAAATAAAGAAAGAATTTTGACGAAGCTGCCATGCATTTTTGGGATGCATTCTGCGTCTCAACCCCTGAATTATCTGAATTTATCTCTATGAAACATGAAAAAAAGGAGGTGCCCAATTGGGCGAAATTGCTGTATGGCTATGCATCGTCATTGCGGTCGCTGCAGCAGCGGCCGCCGGCGCAGCAGCATTTTTTCTGGGTGTCACTCACAGAAAAAACCAGGCGGAAGCAGCTATAGGATCTGCTGAGCAGGAAGCAAAGCGCATCGTGAGCGACGCCATCAAGACTGCAGAAGCCAAAAAGAAAGAAATTGTGCTCGAGGGAAAAGACGAAATCCACCGTATGCGGGATGACTCCGAAAAGGAACTGGCCAACCGGCGCAAAGAGATTCAGCACCAAGAACGCCGGATTCTGCAAAAAGAGGAGAGTCTGGAAAAAAAGCTCGAGAACATGGAGCGCAAAGAGGACCAGATCGATCAAAAGAACAAGAAGGCCGAGGAACGTCTGAAGGAAGCCGAGGCCGTGAAAAAAAGCCAGTTTGACATGCTGGAGAAAATTTCTTCCTTCTCCGTAGAACAGGCGAAGGAATACCTGTTGAACAACCTGGAAAGCGAGCTGACCCATGAAAAGGCCGTCAAGGTCATGGAATATGAGCAGCAGACCAAGGAAGACTGTGAAAAATCGGCAAGAGAAATCATTTCCCTCGCCATTCAGCGCTGCGCGGCCGACCATGTATCGGAAGCCGCCATCAGCGTGGTACCCCTGCCCAACGATGAGATGAAAGGCCGGATTATCGGGCGTGAGGGCCGTAATATCCGCGCAATCGAGACCTTGACCGGCGTGGACCTGATCATCGACGATACGCCGGAAGCCATCACGCTTTCCAGCTTTGAACCTGTCCGCCGTGAGGTTGCCCGCATTGCACTGGAAAAGCTGATTTCAGACGGACGCATCCATCCTACCAGAATTGAAGAAACCGTGGAAAAAGCCCGCCGCGAGGTGGACGCAACCATTAAGGCGGAAGGCGAACGCGCCGTGCTGGAGGTGGGTGTAAACGGCGTCCATCATGAGCTAGTAAAGCTGCTGGGCCGGCTGCGTTACCGTACAAGCTATGGTCAGAACGTTTTGAACCATTCTCTGGAAGTGGCTTATCTTGCGGGCATGATGGCATCCGAGCTGGGGTTGGATCCCACTGTGGCTAAGCGCGCCGGACTGCTCCATGATATCGGCAAAGCTCTGGATCATGAGATTGAAGGCTCCCATGTAGAAATCGGCGTGGATGTGGCCAGAAAATACCGCGAAAGCGAAGCTGTCGTACATGCCATCGCCGCACATCACGGCGATGTGGAGGCTAAAACCATAATTGCCTGTCTTGTGCAGGCTGCCGACGCCATTTCGGCGGCCAGGCCCGGCGCCCGGCGTGAAAACCTGGAAAATTATATTAAGCGCCTGGAAAAGCTGGAAGAAGTGGCCTCCTCATTTGAGGGTGTGGAAAGCTGCTACGCCATTCAGGCCGGCCGCGAAATCCGCATCATGGTAAGGCCAGAGGTGGTTAGCGATGAAAAAATGACGCTGCTGGCACGGGAGATTTGTAAAAAAATCGAAGCGGACCTGGATTATCCGGGACAGATTAAGGTCAATATGATCCGGGAGAGCAGAACCATCGATTATGCGAAGTAATTGTCCCAGTCTTTCTATCCTTCGGTAAACTGGGCAGACATCTGTAAAAAAGGAAATGGGGCGCAACCTGCGATGGGGCGTCCCATTTTTACAATTTTCAAAACCCCGGGGAAAGGATGCTGGGATACCATGCGAAGTGAACGGGAAATGTATGAGCTGATCCTCCGGTTCGCGGAAGAAGACGAGAATATCCGTGCAGTCATTCTCAATGGCTCAAGGGCAAATCCGGAGGCCTCCTTAGACCGCCTCCGTGATTATGACATTGTCTATCTTGTCACCGACGTAGCGCCCTATAAGCAGGGAGATATTTCCGGGGCGTTTGGGGAATTGCTCGTCATGGAGCGCACCGACGAATCAGAGCTGTACAACGAACATCTGCCGGACTGCGCGGTCTACCTGATGCAGTTTGCAGATGGAAACCGTATCGATCTAACCGTTGCAAAGCGGGAAGACTATCACGGCTATTGCTTTGACGACAAATTGAGCATCGTACTGTTGGATAAAGACCGGGTACTGCCTTCTCTTCCCCCGCCGGACGGCAGTTCTCACTATATTCATAAGCCCACCCTGCGGCTGTTCGAAGAATGCCGTACTGAATTTTGGTGGACAGCGCCCTATGTGTCTAAAGCGCTGCTGCGCGGCCAGCTTTCCTATGCGCAGAATCATTTGGAAATCTGTACCCGCAGCATGCTGCGGCTGATGCTCGGATGGCTGGCTGGGGCTAGGCATGGATTTACTTTTTCCCTTGGAAAATACGGCGACGCGCTGGCACCGTATCTTCCAGGCGGTTTTTGGGAACGCTATCAGCGTACCTATCCCCGATGGGACCACGAGGAAATTTGGGAAGCGCTGCTCAACGCCTGTTCCCTGTTTTCCGATGCCAGCGCCGCGGCAGCGGAAAAGCTGGGCTTTCCCTGCGACAGGACTCTGGACAGGCGCGTCGTCGCTTTTCTTCAGGAAGGCCAGCCCTTCGTCGCCCGCTTGGCTCCGGAGGAGAGCTGGAACAGCGAGTTGTCCCGCCAAATTGCCAAGCACGGAGGCCCGCCGCTTCCGTTTACAAAAACAGAAGGGAGATAGAGTACATGGTTCATATTCTCTGTATCGGGGACGTGGTGGGAAGCGCCGGCTGTGAATTTCTTCGGGCCCATCTTCCCTCTCTCCGAAAACAAAAGGACATCGATCTCGTCATTGCGAACGGCGAGAATTCAGCGGATGGGAACGGCATTACGCCGGTTTCCGCCCAATACCTGTTTGACAGCGGCGTCGATGTGATCACCGCGGGAAACCACACCTTCCGCCGGAGGGAATCTTACGACACCTTCGACAGTTGTGAAACGCTGATCCGTCCTGCGAACTTTCCCATGGGCGCACCGGGAAAAGGACTCTGTATCGTGGATATGGGCCGGATTCAGATAGCTGTGATCAATCTGCTGGGGACCGTTTACATGGAAAGTATGCAGTCCCCCTTTGACGCGCTTGACGAGCTTCTGAAAACGCCGGAACTGCCCAAACTCTGCGTAGTTGATTTTCATGCAGAGGCCACCGGGGAAAAACGCGCATTTGGCTACTGGGCTGACGGGCGGGCCACTGCCGTGTTCGGCACCCACACCCATGTGCAGACTGCCGACGAATGTATTCTTCCCTGCGGAACGGGATACATTACAGATGTGGGAATGACCGGCCCCATCGAATCCGTTCTGGGAGTGAAGCCGGAACTCATCATCAGAAAGCTCCGCTCCAAAATGCCCGTCCGTTTTGAAAATGCGCCCGGTCCCTGCAGGATGGACTGTATTCTATTCACCGCCGAGGAAAAAACCGGCCTGTGCACCGCGGTGGAACGGCTTTCTTTGCGCTAGGGAGGCGCCGCATCAATCCGGCGCCCGAATTTTGAGGCAAGTTCAGAAAAATGCCGGAGAAAAACTGCCCTAAGGTTTTTTCGACCCAGAAATGTCCAAAATCCGTTCACAGAATGGACGCTGGGATATCCGGCGCGATTTGATCAGTTTTTACCCGGAAATCCGCCGGCTGATCGCCGGCACTGTTCGCCCTTCAGAAATTGTATTTCCCACCAGATTCCAAAAGATGTAATGATTGTAATTTATCTTTTGGTATGCTACAATGATTATATACGTTTCAAAGCACAACGATTCTAGTATGGTTAAGGATGTGTTACCCGTGATTCTAGGCAGTCAGCTGAAAAACGCGATGATATCAGGATCGAACAATATCTCCAGGTACAAAAAGCAGGTCAACGATTTGAACATCTTTCCCGTGCCGGACGGCGACACAGGTACCAATATGTCCATGACCATCGGCGCAGCTGCCGACGAGCTGAAAAAGCTCCCGGACAGCGCTCCTGCCTCAGAGGTTGCCAAGGTTGCCGCCTCTTCCATGCTGCGGGGCGCCCGCGGCAATTCCGGCGTCATCCTCTCCCTGCTGTTCCGGGGATTTTCCAAGGGATTGGCCGGAAAGACAGAGGTGGATTCCGAGGATATTGTAAACGCCCTGGAAATCGGCGTGGAAGAGGCTTATAAAGCTGTGATGAAGCCTACGGAGGGCACCATGCTCACGGTTGCCCGGGTAGCGGCTGAACGGGCCAGAGAAGCGTTGGAGCTGGACAGCGATCCCGTTCAAATCTGGGACGCAGTCTGCATAGGCGCAGCGGAAGCGTTGGAGGAAACTCCGGAACTGCTGCCGGTTTTAAAAAAAGCAGGCGTAGTGGATGCCGGAGGTCAGGGTGTCTGCCTGATCTTCGAGGGAATGCTCAGCGTATTCCGCAGCGGCGTCATTCTCGAGTCCGGCCTTACCGAGGAAGAAAAGGCCGAAGAGACAGCGGAATTCTTCCGGAATGTGGCTGCGGAATTTGACAGTGAAATCACCTTCACCTACTGCACCGAGTTCATCGTGGGCAGGGATCCTGAGATTGAAAAGGATCCGCTTGACCTGCGCCTTTTCCTGGAGACCATCGGCGACTGTGTGGTGGTTGTGGACGACGAAGAGATCATCAAGACCCACGTGCATACGGAGAACCCCGGGGATGCTCTGCAGGCCGCCCTGCAGTATGGCCAGCTGCTCACCGTAAAAATTGAGAACATGAAAGAACAGCACCGCAAGGCGGCAGAGGAAAATGAAGCCGCCAAAGCAGCCGCCGGTATTTTGGATATCCCTGAGCCTTCCCGTCTGGAGCCTCAGGAACCCACAGAAGAAATGGGCTTTGTCTCAGTTGCGGCCGGAGAGGGGCTCAAAGGATTGTTCCTGGATTTGGGCTGTTCCACCGTGGTAAGCGGCGGGCAGACCATGAACCCCAGCACAGAGGATATCCTGGAGGCCGTGCTCGCCACACCTGCCAAAAAAGTCTTTGTGCTGCCCAACAATAAGAATATCATTCTCGCCGCGGAACAGACCATTCCCCTGGCTACGGATCGGGAAGTGGTAGTGATTCCCACCAAAACCATTCCCCAGGGACTTTCCGCCATGCTGGCTTTTGATCCCGATGCAGACGCGGAAGTCAACCGGGAGGCCATGTTGGAGGCTGCCGGGAACGTGGATACGGGTTTGGTCACCTTTGCCGCCCGCGATTCCGAATTCGGCGGACATACCATCCATCACGGAGATATCCTCGGCCTCTGCAACGGCAAGCTGGAATATATCGAGAAGGATCCCGTAGCGGCTTGTGCCCGGGTGGCTCGTTCCTTTACCAGTAAACACACCTCCTTTATCACCCTGATCTACGGCGAAGGCATCACCGACGAACAGGCGGAGGAGGCAAAGCGCGTCTTGGCTTCCAAGATCCATTCCGATGTGGAGATCACCTTGGTAAACGGCGGTCAGCCTGTCTATTATTTCATCATCTCCGTCGAATAAATATTTTCGCCCCAGCCGTTCTTAAGGGACACCATGGTCATGCGCTGCCGGACAGAATCTCAAGAAACCTTTCTCTCGGGGAAGGTTTCTTTTGTTAAGGAAAAAAGCCTGCCAGCCAAGAGGAAAAAATCTGTCGGCTCCGGGACAAAAAAAACGATGGCATACCAAAATGAAACCTACCGCCCGTATAGAGAAACTGCTTTCCTCTTTTCGCGGCAGAGCTTTCGTTTTTCAAAAAATCAAGATCAAAAAACAGTGAAAACAGGCCAGAAGGAGGCGCGGCTATGCCGTCCCTGTTCGAAATGGAAATTACCAAACTGAAGGGCGTAGGAGAAAAACGCGCCGCCCTTTACAGGAAGCTGGGCGCTCCCACGGTGGGTGATCTGCTGCGGCTGTATCCCCGCGCCTATGAGGATTGGAGCGAACCCACGCCTATCCGGGATACCGTTCTGAATGAAATCAATGTAGTACATGCCACCGTCGTGAAAGCACCCACCGAGCATCGGGTAAAGGGCGGTATGCTGCTGTATAAAACTGTTGTGACAGACGGAGAATCCGATCTTGCGCTTACCTTCTTCAACAACCGCTATATCCCGTCCCTTCTGAGAGAAGGACAGGATTATGTGTTTCGCGGTAAGGTCACAGGTTCCTTTTTCAAGCGCGAGATGCTCTCTCCGGAATTTCTGCCCATATCAAAAAGCCTTTCCATTGTCCCGGTCTATCCGGCCACGCAGGGGCTCACTTCCCGCATCATCTCCTCTGCCATGCAAAACGCCCTGCTCCTGCTTCCTCAAACCCTGCGCGACCCTATCCCCGATGCCCTGCGCAGCCAATATCGGCTGTGCCACCTGGGTTTTGCCCTGGAACACATCCATTTTCCAAAATCCGAAGCGGAGCTTGACGTGGCCCGCTACCGGCTGATCTTTGAGGAGTTTCTGGTGCTTCAGCTGGGGCTGATGCGTATCAAAAGAGGGCGGAAGGAGAAAAACCTGCATCCGCTGCCAAACAGGTTCCCGGCGGAATTCGAAAAGCTGCTTCCCTTCTCCCTGACCAATGCCCAGAGACGGGCCATCTCAGAGGCAATTTCCGATATGGCGGGGGATTCCCCCATGAACCGGCTGATTCAGGGAGACGTGGGCAGCGGCAAAACTGCTGTTGCGGCCGCCCTGTGCTGGTGTGTGGTCTCCGCCGGCATGCAGGCCGCCATGATGGCGCCCACGGAAATTCTGGCGGCTCAGCACTTTACATCCCTTTCCAGCCTGCTGGAGCCTGCCGGAATCCGCGTTGCCCTGCTCACAGGGTCAGTAAAAGCGGCAGAGAAAAGGAAGCTCTATGCCTCCCTGGAGGCCGGGGAGATCGACCTGATCATCGGTACCCATGCGCTGCTCAGTGAGGGTGTGGCATTCCGGGATCTGGGCCTTGTGATCACGGACGAGCAGCACCGTTTCGGGGTAGGACAACGCTCCGCCCTTGCCCAAAAAGGGACTTCCCCTCATTTTCTGGTGATGAGCGCCACCCCTATTCCCCGTACACTGGCCCTGATGATGTACGGGGATTTGGATATTTCCGTGTTGGATGAGCTTCCACCGGGAAGGCAGAAGATCGAGACCTATCTGATTGACTCCAAAAAGCGCGTACGGGCGTTCGGTTTTGTACAGAAGCATTTGGACGAGGGACGGCAGGGATATCTCATTTGCCCGCTGATTGAAGAGGATGAGACTGGGCTTGCCAGCGTCAAAGAATACGCCGGACTGGTAAAGGACTGTTTCCCCCATGCGTCTGTAGGTATCCTCCATGGAAAGATGAAGCCTGCGGAAAAAGACGCGGTGATGAAGGAGTTTTCAGAGGGAGCCCTGCAGCTTCTGGTCTCCACCACAGTGGTGGAAGTGGGGGTGGATGTTCCCAATGCCGTGATTATGCTGATAGAAAACGCGGAACGGTACGGCCTATCCCAGCTTCACCAGCTGCGAGGGCGCATCGGGAGAGGCAGCTTTCAGTCCACCTGCATTCTGGTGACGGATATTCAGAATGAAGATACCCTCAAACGTCTGAAGCTCTTCCGGGATACCAGCGACGGCTTCCAAATTGCCGACGCCGATTTAAAGCTGCGGGGTCCTGGAGACTTCTTTGGACAGCGCCAGCACGGATTGCCCCAGCTCACCATAGCCGACATGAGCAGCGATCTGGAAGTGCTGAAAAAAGCCCAGGAATGCGCCCGGGAAATCATGTCCAAAAATGTCCTGGACGCCGAGGAATACCGGGGCCTGCGCGCTGAAATGCGCCGTCTGTTTGCAAAAACCGGCAGTGACAACGTGGTGCTGTAACGCTCTGACAAGGTTCGAAGAAGCCGAAAAGGGAGCTCAAAGGGAATTGTTAAAGATGTCTGGATACGATGAATTTGCATAAGGGATAGGGCTTCCCGACGCCGTCATCTGAAAAATGCGGAGAAAAGTTTCAAGACCATATAAAGCAGAGACGTTCCAAAGAAAAAAACGGAATAGCCATTTGCGGCTATTCCGTTTTTTGTAAAAGGGCCGCATTTCCTCTCTCACTTCCTTACGTGAGGGCAGAAAACGCGGCTCTCTTTCGATGCCACTTACATATCCCGAAAACGTTTGACCCTTCTCAACTGTTTCTGTTTCTTCCGATAAAGCAGCATCAGAATAATATAAACGACGACCAGCACTAGAATAACCGCCATGACGATGAGAAACCAAGGCGCTGTAAAAAGAGACTTTCCCTGGGTAAAAATGGTGATCACCGGGCTTCGCTCCACAGATTCTGAGGCCACCAGTGGAATGGTGGCAATCACCTCATCCGCATAAGAGAGCGTGGCGGTTCCTACCTGTTCTCCCTTTTTGATGGGCGCCTGAACGCTTTCCGGCACGTTGCACTGGATGGTCACGCTAGATTTATTTACAGCTTTTGGAAGCAGTGCGCTGGCATTGTCTCCGGCCACCAGCTGCAGCGTATCCTTCCGGTAGGCATATTCCAGCTTCACCTCTCCCAGCAGATCTCCCTGGGCGGCCACTGTCTTCTTTTCCAGATTTAAAAGCGCCCAGCGGAACAGTTCCCTGGAGTCCGCCATCTCTCCGTGATAGTCGATGTCATTTCCTTCGCTGTCCAACATCGGACTGCCCATCGCCACACAAATGTATGTGTATCCGTCAGCCGTGGCCGACGACACAATGCAATAGCCTGCCTCGTTCAAAGAACCGGTCTTGATGCCGGTAGTATAGGTGTAAAAATAGTTGTTCCCGTCATTGTCCTCATAGTTGTTGAACATTTTGTTGGTGGAGTAAAACGTCTGCTCCTCCCTCATGTTGGTGGCGGCCAGGTCATAGGCCGGGGTGCCTGTGATCTGGGCAAAATTGGGCAGCCCCAGTGCATAGCGGGTGATACGGTACAGATCCCGCGCAGTGGCATAATGGTCGGGATGATACAGGCCGTGCGGGTTCATGAAATGTGTGTTCTCGCAGCCCAGTTCTTCTGCTTTTTCATTCATCAGCTTCACAAAATAGGTGTTGCTGTAATCCGTGGGGTCTTGGCCTGAGTCCCACTCGGCAGCCCCTTCTCCTCCGGCGTTGGTATCCTCCTCACTGCCCGCCTCCAAGCCGCTGTCTGAATTTTCCGTACCGGCTGCATTCTCCCCGGTTTCACCAGAACCGCCGTCCGGCTGAGTGGAATCCACACCGCTTCCCTCTTCGCCGGATTCCGCGGAAGAGCTGGGAAGGGCACCTGCCGCATGAAGCTCGTTTACATAATTTGCCAGCAGAAGCGCAGCGTCGTTCGCAGAAGGCACCATCAGCAGATAGAGCAGCTGTAATCCCGTCAGCTTTTCTCCTGCCATAATGTCCGCCGTAGAGCTGTAGGTTCCCTCCAGCTCATCCAGCACAGCTTCCGATGCAGTAATCACCGTATTTTCGATATCAGGGATATTTTCATAAGCCACAATAAAGGTCATGATCTTCGTCAGCGATGCCATAGGACGCTTCTCATCGGGATTCTGGGCATAGGCCACCGAATCCGTATCCAGATTGACCAATAAAAGCGACTCGCAGTGGGGGCCGCCTCCGTCCTTCTCCCAGGTATAGGGGAAGCCTTCGGCGGAAACGGGCAAGGCCGCTGTGGTCAGCAATAAACAAACAGCCAAAAATATGGCTGTAATTCTCTTTCGTTTCATCATGTACTCTCCCGCAGTTTTGTGTTACAATTTAGTATACTATTTACGGCTCAAAAAGAAAAGCCCGAAATTCTTAACATTTTATAAAGCGGAGGCTCCCTTGAAATTTTTTCACACGTCTGACTGGCACCTGGGGCGGATGCTGTATGGCAGAAGCCTTTTGGAGGACCAGCGCTATTTTTTGGAACAGGTTTTCCTGCCTGCTGTGGAGCGGGAACGGCCCGACTGCATCCTGCTGGCAGGCGATATCTATGACCGCCAAATCGCACCGCCGGAGGCGATCCGCCTATTTGACCGTACCCTCTCCCGTCTGACCGAGCTCAACTGTAAGGTGGCGGTAATCTCTGGAAACCACGATGGTTCAGACCGTATCGCTATCCTCAAAAATATTTTAAGAAAGAACGGCGTCTTCCTGGCCACCGAGCTGTCAGACGCCTTCTCCCCCATTTTTTTGGAGGCTGGAGAAGAAAAAGCGCAGCTCTTCCTTTTACCCTATTTAGATTCCTCCGCCGTGCGGGATTATTTCCAGGACGATACTCTCCGGGGAGAAGGCGCCTGTATGGCCAGGGTGCTGTCCGAATTGGAACCTCTGTTTCTGCCGGACTGCCTCCACATCCTTATGACCCACTGCTTTGCAGCCGGTTCCGCCCCTTCCGACTCCGAAAGCACCATGTTCGTAGGCGGTTCCGGTGAAGTGCCGCCCGAACTCTTTTCCTCCTTTGACTATGCCGCGCTGGGACACCTTCACGGCCCCCAGCGTGCAGGGAAAACCGGGCGCTATTCCGGTTCTCCCCTGAAGTATTCTGTGGATGAGGAAAGCCAAAAAAAGTCGTTTCTGATGTTGGAGTCAGATCAGGGGGCACTGAAGCAGACCGAGCTCCCCATTGTTCCCCTCCGCGACGTCCGGCGCATCACAGGCCTATTTCAAGATCTGCTTTCCGCGGGACAGGATCATACCTGTGAAGATTACGTGGAATTGGAACTGACCGACAAAGCTCCTATCCTGCTGGCAGCCGAACGCCTGCGTCCCTACTACCCCAATCTGCTCTCTGTGACCAACCGCTGGGCAGCGGATTCAGCAGTAGGGGAACGGGCTCAAAAGCTGCAGAACCAGACCGAAGATGTAATTTTCCGCTCTTTTCTCAAGGATGTGTGCAACATTGAGGCAGCTGGTCCGGATTTGGAACTGTTCTCGGAAATTCTCAGGGAGGTGGACAAACCATGAGACCTCTAAGGCTGTCATTAGAGGCTTTCGGCCCCTATCTCAAAAAGGCTGAACTGGATTTCACCCTTTTTGGGGAGAACGCCCTGTTTCTCATTACCGGTCCCACGGGCGGCGGGAAAACCACTCTGCTGGATGCCATGTGCTTTGCACTCTACTGCCGCGCCACAGGGGGGCGCAGAGATTTTGCCGGCATGCGCTGCGCCAGCGCCCCGGAGGACGTTCCCACCTCCGTAGAATTCGATTTTTCCCTGCAGGGAAAAATTTACCGGTTCCGCCGCAGCCGGTTCCTGCATGTCAACCGGAACACAAAACAGCTGGAGCCGCGGGAAACCCACGAATGCTTCATAGATGAAAACGGGGAGATGCGCCTGCTGGAAAGCGGCAGCGAAAGCGCTGTGAGACGCCGTGCAGAGGAACTTCTGCACTTGAACTGTACGCAGTTCTCCCAGGTCGTAGTACTTCCTCAGGGCGATTTTCTCCGACTGCTGCGGGCCAGTTCCAAAGAAAAAGCCGAGATGTTGGAAACTCTTTTCTCCGCTGGACTCTGGCGCAACGTCATGGAGAGCTTTTCCGCCCGCACCAGAACATTGGACGCAGAATGCCGCAAGCTCACTGCCATGCGCGCCTCCCTGCTGGAAAAGGAAAACGCTGAATCCGGGGCCATACTGGAAAAAGCTGTGGCCGAACTGGAAGAGAAGGAAACAAACCTCCGCAGAGATGCCGACAGTCTGGCAAAGAAGCTGCAGGACCAGGAGGCAGCCCTCCGTCTTACAGAGGAATACTATCGCCTGAAAGACGAGCTGGTTCGGACCTCGCAGCTGGAAGCCTCGGCACAAAGGCATTTGGATGAGCTGAACCGAACCAAAGCGCAGACCGCGCAGAAACGAGAGGAAGCCGCCAGGCTCCGCAGCTCAGCAGTGCAGGCAGCTCAAGAGATTTCCCGGCTTCAGCAGCAGCAAAAGCAGCTCTCCCATGCCGCGGACCTGCGCGGACGGGCTCAGGAAACGCTCCGGCAGAAAAACCAGGAGGAAGCCTCTCTGACTGTGCTCAAACAAAATGCGGTCGAATTGGGGCAGCGCATCCTCACAGGCGAAGCCTTTGCTGAGCAGGCGCAGACCTCTGCCACACAGATCCCCAAGCTGCTGGAGGAGCGGCAGGCTCTGGAAAGGGCCCTTGCTCTATACGAGGAATTGGAAAATTTGAAACATGCGGAAAGGAAGGCGCAAGGTGAGCTGAAGAGAACGGAAGAATCCCAGAAAGCCAGCACCCTTCTCGCAGAAACCCTGACGCAGCGCCTGTCCGCACAGGAGGCTGTTCTGCGGGGGAATTCCACACTGCAGCTTGCCTGCAGCCTGGAAGAAGGAAGCCCTTGTCCCGTCTGCGGTTCTACCGAGCATCCTTCTCCCGCGCAGGGAAAGGAACAGCTTCTGGATGTTCAGGAGCTGGAGCTTTTGCGCAGAGAAGAAAAAAAAGGCAGGGAGCGGGCTCTTCAGGACACAGCGCAGTGCGCGGCTTCTTCGCAGCTGTTCCGGCAGGCCATGGAGAAACGGGCCGCACAGGAAACGCTTTGCCTCCAGACCGGCTTTTCTCCGGAACAGGCCAAAGAATGCTTTCATCTGCTCACAGCCCGTCTCCAACAGGAACGTTCCACAGCAGACAAACTACCGGCAGCCAGAGCCAAGCTCGCCGCGCTCACCGCCCAGCGAGATCAATTGGGAAAAGAAGAGTACGAGGCCGTCCGGAGAGTGTCGGCTTTGACAGCAAAGGCCCTAGAACTGGACCGAAACGCCCAGGAGGCGGAGCAGGCCTGCTCCGGCTTAAAGCAAGCGGAGCTTGAAAATGCCATTGCTCGAAAAAAGCAGGAATATGAAGCAGCCGAATCCCGTTCAAACCTGCTCCTGACGGAATGTGAGCAAGCCGTCTCCGCCCTCAGTGCGGCGGAAAGCGCCTGCAGCGCTGCCCGGAATGCAAAAGACAAGGCGCAATCAGCCTTTGACGTTTTGCAGCCTTCCTGGGAGATTCCCCCTGAATTATCTGTACTGCGCCGGGAAACCGAAGAGAAAAGGAAACTTTCCCTGCAGCTTTCCCAGGAATTGGGCCAGACCATAAGTTTGCTCTCCTCTCTGCGCGGCTCACTGGCCTCTGTACGGGAACTGGAGGAAAAGCTGAATTCCGCTGAACAGCAATTCAGCCATACCGCCCGACTCTCTCATTCTCTCTCCGGCGCAAACCCCTTAAAAACGCCGATTTTGCAATATGTGCTCAGTATCATGCTGGATGAAGTTCTGGGGAGTGCAAACCGGTTTTTCGGCACGCTGAGCCGCGGCCGCTACGCCCTCCGGCGCATGGAGGGTCCAAAGGGCGGAAATGCCTTGGGAGGCCTTGACATCGAAGTGCTGGACGGCGCTTCCATGCTGCCGCGCTCCATCGAGACCCTTTCTGGAGGCGAACAGTTTCTCGCCTCTCTCTCCCTGGCCTTTGGTCTTTCCGACGTGGTGCAGAGCCGCTCCGGCGCAGTCCATCTGGATTCCATCTTCATCGACGAAGGCTTCGGCACGCTGGACGGGGAAACTCTGGATACTGCAATGAAAGCTTTGGCCATGATTCGCAGCAGCGGCAGGCTTATTGGCATCATCTCTCATGTCTCAGAGCTGCGGGGGCGCATCGCCTCACGCATTGAAGTCACCGGCGACGGGGCCGGATTTGCCCAGGCTGCAATCAAAATGTAACTACGACAAATAATCCGTCCTGTTGTCAGCTGCAAAGCCCTGGGGTATAATTAGATTCAGGTAAGCGCCGAATCAATCCGCTGTCCGGCCTGCAAAGTGGGTTTTAAGGCAGTTCCGGAAAAATCCGACAAATCCCGCCGTATTCAGTACACTAAAAGGTTTTCCAACATTCTTTGATGCAGAAATAACAAAAGCCGCCCACAGGGATAGCCTATTGCGGCAAGGAGGAGAAATATGATGAAAGTTACCTTTATTCAGCACAGCTCGTTTTTGGCGGAACTGGATCACTGCTGCCTGCTGTTCGATTATTACGAGGGGAGCGTTCCAAAAACGCCTCTGGAAAAACCGCTCTACATCTTTGCTAGTCACAGCCACGGGGATCACTTCTCCTCCGCTGTATTCTCTCTGGCAGAGCCGGGCCGAAAGGTTTTTTATCTGCTTTCCGACGATATTCCCGAACGCCTTGTACCGGAAGAGCTCCTGGAAAACACGGTTTTCGTTGCCCCCCATTCCACTTACACCATAGGAGATTTACAAGTGGCCACGCTGGAATCCACCGACTTAGGCGTAGCATTCCTGATTGAATGTGAAGGCAGACTGCTTTACCACGCTGGGGATCTCAACTGCTGGGTCTGGGACGGTGCGCCCCGGTATCAGAACGATATGATGGAAGCTCAATACAAAAAGGAACTGGAACTGCTTTCCGGCAAAAAGATCGACGTAGCCTTCGTCCCTCTGGATCCTCGCCAAGAAACGGATTTCGATCTGGGCATGCGCTATTTTTTAGAGGCTGCCGGGGCAAGTTACGTTTTTCCCATGCATATGTGGGGGGATTATACTGTGGTTCCGCTGTTCAAATCCACCCCCACCTACCGGGAATACACCAAGCAGATTCAAAATATATCCGCTCCCGGACAAACTTTTGAACTGGATCTTTCTGAAGAAAAACAGGACTAACCCCTCTGAGAAACTCCAAGAAGATGCTGGACATAACGTTCCAATTCCACCACAATAATTCAAATTTTCTGAGAGAGGCTGTAACAGCAGTCCCTCCGCAATCACATCCTGTGCTGGCAGATGAATCAAAACAGCAGGCATATCAAAAAGGCATGATGGAAATTATCAGGATTTCCATCATGCCTTTTCCTATTTTCTCAGCTTTCCAGTTTCTTTTTGCTCTTCTCCAAATTTCCTCGCGCCAGATCGTCCAGCGTTGTTAAATCCACATAATTTTTTATTTGCTCATAAAAGCCTTCCCAAAACCGAACCGTGCTGCAGACCTCGTACCTGGGACATCGGTTTGGCTCATCCTCCAGGCAAGCCACTGGAGCCAAGCTCCCCTCGACGGCCCGTAAAATTTCTCCAACCGTATATTCTTCCGGTCTCCTTGCAAGGCGGTATCCTCCCTGTGGGCCGCGGATGCTGCGCACAAAACCCGCCCTGCTCAAGGCGCTCACAATCTGCTCCAGATATTTCACAGAAATACCCTGCCTGACAGATACATCCTTCAGGGCGATGAATTCTGTCGGGTCCTGCAACGCCAAATCCGCCATGAAACGCAGCGCATACCTTCCCTTTGCTGAAATTTTCATACCGCTTCTCCTCCGCATTTTATCTATTCCTATTTTACAATAGGAATAGTAGGAAATCAAGCTGCAAAACGTTTAACACTGCTTTGAAATATACTCTTTTTCCAACATGGAGAACAGCAGGATGTCCCCGAATTTTCCATCCCTGCAGAGGGCCTCCCGCCGGCAGCCCTCCAACTGGAAGCCTGCCGCCTCAAATAAATGCTGCTGAACAGGAGAACAAAGGGGGATTTCTGTTTCCACACGATGCAGGCAAATACGTTCAAACAGAAAATACAAAGCCAGCTGCAGCGCCTCCACAGCGGGCTGGTCCTCCCAATCCATTGAAAAGAGCCGCAATTTCAGCCTGCAGCTGCCCGCATTCCAATCAATTGCATAGAGGGATACTTCCCCCAAAATCCCATATTCCCCATTAACGGACACCAGAAAGTCATACCGGTCCCGTCCTAAAACTGCAATGGCTATGGCGTTCCCGATTTCCGCCTGGGTTGGAGTCTCTTCCCATTCCCCGCTTTGACAAACTGCTCTATAGTATTGTTCTTCATCTTCTTGCCGAAGCAGGCGAAGCAGTACCTGCTTTCCCAAAAGCGGCGGCAAGGTGGCTTTGAGTAGTTTAATCCCCATTTTTTCCTCCCGCAAGACAAAGAATTACCCGACTATTTTAAAAGCATTATACCAATAATCCATAAATTACGCAAGTGCGTATACGCGCTTGCGTCTTATCAACTAGAATTTTTTTGGTGATCACATTATGGATGTCAAGGATGTAATAGCAAAACGTTTTCAGCAGCTGTGCAGAGAGCGGGACATCCGGCCGAATGAACTGGCCACACTTTCCGGGGTTACACCTTCCACGGTATACAGCATGCTGAATCCGGTCCGCAGAAACATTTCTGTGGTAACGGTTAAAAAGCTTTGTGATGGGTTGGGAATTACGCTGGGGGATTTTTTTAACACGCCTGAATTTGATGCTCTTGATCAGGAAATCAAATAAGTTCATCAGCACGATGATCAGTATTCCCCGATATCCTTTCACATCTCCAGGAAAGACGAAAAAAGGAAAAACAAAACTCCCATTCTTAGACAGAATCGGGAGTTTTGTCTTTTTTGTATTTCTGTCAGCGGGAACTTCTCATATGCCGGGGCAACACTTTCTTTTTGACATGTAACAGGCGGGCCAGCTGTTCCCCCCTGGGGAGCATCGCCACATCATCATAGGTGACGGCTTTAAATAAAACGATGCTTACAGCATACACCGCCACTGCCAGAACAATTGCCGGAATCACAGCGAGCTTTGGGCTGACAAAAAGGCAAAGTCCGCAATAGGCGCCATAAGAGGCGGCGCCCATCACAGCGGAAGACAGCAGAATGGGCAGGGACATCCTCACAAAACCGTCCATATCCGGCAAGCTGCGCCGCATAGCAATCAAATTGAGCACCATAATTAGAAGATAGGAAACCACTGTGCTGATGGCAGAACCCATGGCATTGATTTCCGGAATGCCGATCAGCACATAGGAAAGTACGATCTTCACCACGCCCCCTATGGCCATATTCACAACAGGAGTCGTCGCCCTTCCAAAAGATTGAAGGATGGCATTGGTAGTGAACAACGTACTGTTGAAAGCGATGGCAATGCTGAGCATAGCAAGCAGCGGTGCAGTTCCTGCCGCCGCATCCGGCTTATTGAAAAGCAGCAGCTGACAAATAGGATCGGCAAAAACCGCCATGCCCACAGAGGCTGGAATGGCAATGAGGAGAGTCACCCGCATAGAGATGGAAGAAATATGGTCTACAGAACGTTTGTCATTGGACGCGATAGCCCCGGAAAGCACTGGCAGCAAACTGGTAGAGATGGGAATGACAAACGCTCCGGGCAAGTCGAAAAACTTCCTGGCATTGCCTAGAAGACCGCGCAGATCATCTACATGTTCCTGGGTAAAATGAAGGCCCTGCTGCAGACGGTCGCTGAGCACCGCCATGTCCACAATATCCAATGCGCTTAGGAAACAAGAACCGATGGTGATGGGAATGGCAAACCAAATCAAGCTTTTGAGCATGCTTTTGCGGGAGACCCCACTGGAACCAACGTCCGGCAAGTCCTTATCCCGCCTTTTCTGGCGCAGTTTATAGAGGACGAGATAAATCGTTCCCAAGCCGGCGCTGATGGAAACACCCACAACTGCGCCCACAGCGGCCCAGTCGTCTGAATCATACTGCTGCAGGATATAGACCGCCAGCCCTACGCCAATAACCACTTTTGTGACAGCCTCTATAGTCTGGGATACCGCGGTGGGTACCATATTGGAACGGCCTTGAAAATATCCCCGCAGGGCAGACATTACAGATATAAAAAACATGGTGGGCGCCAACGCCATAATGGCTAGATCAGCTCCCGGATAGCCCATCATCGAAGCGAACTGCTTGGAACCGAAAAACATGGCCAGACACCCGACCAGGCCGACACCAAAAAAGAGCCAGAACGCCACGCCAAAAACCTGATCCGCCTCCTTACGGCGGCCCTGGGCATAAGCGGTACCTACCATACGGGATACAGCAATAGGCAGTCCTGCTGTAGAAAGCATAAGGAAAAAGCCAAAAATGTCGTATGCTGCGTAAAAGTAGGACATGCTCTTTGGGTCGATCAGGTTCGCCAGCGGAATAGAGAACAGCAATCCCAATACTTTTACAAGCAAAGTGGAGGCGGATAGGATCACCGCCCCCTTCATAAAGCTTTGTTTCTTTTCCTGCGCCATAATCGTCTCCCGCATCTCTCTGGAACAAAATCTCCAGGTTATGGAGATTTTATTATAATACAAACAATCCGTTCCGTCAATTTTTGGGATTAGTTTTTGCCGGACACACCGCAAATAACCGGAATATTTATAAAAGCCTGTTCTCGAAGCAAGCGCTGAATCCATCCGGCGCGATTTGTTTCGGGGTTACTTAGCCGTAACCATACCGTTTTCTCCCCTTCAGCAGGCAGATAACGGACAGCGCCACACACAGGGCTTCCGCGATGGGGACGGCCAGCCACACGCCGTCCGCTCCCGCAAACACCGGTAAAGCCAGCAGTACGGGAAGAATAAAACCGAAGGTGCGCAAAAAGGAGATAAGCGCCGATACCTTCCCGTTGGAAAGTGCGGTAAACAGGGACGAGGCGTAAATATTCAGCCCACAGAACAAATAGCTCAGCGAGAAAAGGTAGAAGCCGTGCAGCGCGATGGGATAAACTGAGGTATCCCTCCCCGCAAAAATACCGACCAGGCCCGGCGCGAACAACAGCGCAGCGCCCAGTGTCATCACAGAGCAGCCCAGGATAACTATCAGGCAGATACGGACCACCCGTTTGAGCTGCACCCTGTTCTGCGCTCCGTAATTGTAACTGACGACAGGAGCCACACCCCCGGAAAAACCGAGAAAAATCGCCGTGAGCAGAAATTGCCCGTACAGCACAATGTTAATTGCCGCCACTCCGTCCGCTCCATAGGAACGGATCATGATGAGATTGAAAAGGATGGAAATCACGGAAGAAGCGATATTGGTGACCATCTCCGAGGATCCGTTGGCACAGCTCCTCAACAAAGTTCCCCAGTTACGCACGGGACGGACAAAATACAGATTTCCTTTCTTGCGGAAGAAGAAATTAAGCCCGATTACCGCCGGTACACAGTACCCCGCTACAGTGGCAAGCGCAGCACCCGCCACCCCCATTCCCAGTGGGACAATAAAAAGATAGTCCAGCACTGCATTCAGCAGCCCGGCGCCCACCGTGGCCCAGAGTCCCAAATGAGGCCGGCCAGCCGTGACAAAATAGCTTTGAAACATAATCTGCAGCATATAGGCGGGGAATCCTGCTGCCAAAATGGTAAAATAGACGCGGCAATCTGCCATCAGGGTATCGTTCGCCCCCAGTATGCGAATCAACGGATCACGGAACAGCAGACCCAATACGGCAAGAACCACAGAGAGGACAACGCCGAACAACATCAGCAATGAAAAATCCTGCCTTGCTTCTTTCTCTTTCTTTTCCCCGAGCTTCCGGGCTATTACAGCGCTGCCGCCCGTCCCCAGCATAATCCCCACACCCAATACAGCGAAGGTCACCGGAATGATGATGTTGATCGAAGAAAAAGCGTTGGTACCCACAAATTGTGACACAAAAATGCCGTCAACCATGGAATAGAGCGACATCATCAGCATCATGGCAATAGTGGGAAGTGAAAAGCGCAGCAAGGAGCCAAAATGAAACTCCCGGGAGATTTTATTATCCATACCCATAAGCCTCCTTTCTCAGGTGGAGAGCGGGGAAGCAAAAAGCCGATCCCCTGCTCTACCCTATCTTCTGGCAATCGCGTGATATTTATGATAAACTATTGGGTAACACTATAGTCAAGCATAATTTTTTAGAAACCGGAGGGATCTCCTTGAAAGAAGAACATGCCGGTCTTTTTACCACCGGGCAGTTTGCAAAGCTCTGTGGAACCACAAAGGAAACCCTGTTTTATTATGATGAACTTGGAATTTTAAAACCTGTAAAAGTGGCGGAAAACGGCTACCGGTATTATTCTGCTTCCCAGTTCTTCGATCTGGATCTTATCACCGTCCTGCAGGAGGCTGGCAGTTCTCTCAGCAAAATCAAAAGCTATCTGGAGCATCCTGAACCCTCTGCCTTTCTCTGCCTCCTGAGGGAAAACGAACAGATGCTTCTAGAAGAGATAAAGAAACTTCAGAAGATGCGCCGCACCCTGAAAAATGCCATTGACGCCGTTGGGACAGCCCTCTCCACAGAATGTGGGGTTCCTTGGCTGGAGGAATGCCCTGAAGAATGGTATATTGCCACACCTGCGCAGGGGGATGTGCTGGTCCTGCGGGATATAGTCCGCAGCATCCAGGACCATATCAGTTATTGTGACAGCCATGGGTTGGGAGAGGAGCTCTCTGTAGGTTCTATCGTCATAAAGGATTCCCTCCTGCAGGGGGATTTCAGAGAGAGCTATTACTCCACGCGCCTGCCCACCTCTCCCAAGCCCAGCCGGCTGCATTCCTCCCGCCTCTACCAAAAACCCGCAGGGCTCTATGCCTGTATTCTGCATAAGGGCGGATATTCGGGCCTCCTCCAAACCTATCCCCTGCTTCTGGAGTTTATCCGCCGTCAGGGGCTTCAGATCTGCGGCGATTCTTTTGAAACAGAGCTTTTGGGCTATCTTTCTACCGACAAGGAAGAGGACTTTGTACTGAAACTGGCCATTGGCGCAGGCCCGGCCTAGAAAACATTGGGGGCTGTGCCGCAAACAGCTGCCAGAGTGACGAACAGAAAAAGCTCTTGAAACAGATAACAGGCCTGTTTCAAGAGCTTTTTCTGTTTTGTACCGGTTTCTCCCCTTTGCATCTGCCGGCTTAAAACTCTACCGTGCTTTGCCCCCCGGTTCTTCTGCCGTCTTTCCAATCTCTGCAAAATATGCCTTAAAGGCAGAGGGCAGTGTATACTCCCGGTTCAAAGTTTCTGCCCTGACCCAGGCAAAGCCCTCTGCCTCCCGGGCAGTTTCCGCCGCCCAGGCTGTCATGTGCCATTCCACATGGGTAAAAACATGTTTGGATTCCTGACGCGGCTCAAGCCCCGCCTTCAGCAAGACGCCCCATTGCTCCAGAAGACCGGCTGCCTCCGACTCCGTAAGGAGGCCTTCCACAGAGGGCAATTCCCAAAGGCCGGCCAGCAACCCTTTTTCCGGCCGCCTCCTCAGTGCCAATTTCTCTCCGCAGGTCAAAAGAAACACTGTACGCTGCTCCAGCTTCCGGGGCTTCTTTTTGGCCTTTACAGGCAGTGTTTCCTCAACGCCCAGGGTATGGGCGCGGCAAAGACTGCTCAGCGGGCATTCCCCACACTTTGGCGCACCGTTTGGCAGGCAGACCATCGCCCCCAATTCCATCAGAGACTGGTTGAAATCTCCCGCTCGTTTCGGAATGATTTTCCGAATTTCTTCTTCAGTCCGCTTTTTCACCTTGGGATCCAGAATGTTCTCCCGGCGGCAAAGAAGACGGGAAATCACACGAAGCACATTCCCATCCACAGCCGGCGCCGGAATTTGAAAGGCAATGGAAGCGATTGCTCCCGCAGTATACTCCCCAATGCCAGGAAGGGAACGCAGTTCCTCATAGGAAGCTGGAATGGCGCCGGAATATCGTTCCATCACAATCTGAGCCGCTTTTTGCATATTGCGCACCCGGTTATAATATCCCAAGCCCTCCCACAGCTTCAAAATCTGCTCCTCCGGTGCGGCTGCCAAATCGGCCACTGTAGGCAGCTCATTTAGGAAACGTTCATAATAGGGCTTTACAGCCTCTACCCGGGTCTGCTGCAGCATAATCTCCGACACCCATACCCAATAAGGCTCCGGATTTTCCCGCCATGGCAAAACTCTGGCTCCGGCGTCATACCAGGAAAGCAGCAGAGCGGGGATTTCTCCCAATAGCTCTTCATCCTTTTTTTTCTCCATTACTACCAAATAAATCCTGTCCCTTCATTCCCTATTTTTCATGCAGTAGGTCGTCCGCCGTGGTATGAAAAAATTTTGCAAAAATTTTCAGTTCAATATCCGTCACAGCCCTGGAGCCGTTTTCTATCTTCTTTATAGTATACTTGTCACAGTCAAGTCCTTCAAGCTGAAGCATTTCTGCCAGCTTCTCCTGAGATACTCTTCCGGGTAGCGCCTTACGGTACACAGCGATCTTAATGCCGCTGAAATTGCGCCTTCCATCCTCCGTCCTATTTTTACTCACGTTATTCCTGCCTTCTCAGCGTGTCAACCTCTTCTCCAGAAGTTTTCAGAACTTTCCTATGGCAATAGGGACACCGCTGTTTTTTAGGCAAATTTAAGATTGCCTTTTGAGTAATTGTAAGATATAATAGAAACCGCAAAGGGGCTATTTTAGCCTCAATTACTAAATTCCCACGGAAGAAGGAGAGTTATGCCTGACCAGGACAAAAATTTTTACAGACTTCTCGCTGTTCTGGAGGAACAGGAGGAAAACCTCTGGTACGCCATAGAAAAAAACCATGAGGCTCAGCGTGCAGTAAAAGAAATCTATCTTTTAAAAAACCAGAAAAATCACAAAAAATCAGAACTGATGAAGAAGACTTTCGGGGAAAAAAACGCCCCTTGACAGGAAGCAAGCTCAGCAGCAGCCCCTTGCTGTACCGCTTTCAATTCACAAAAAATGCCGTCTGCAGAAAATTGCTGCAGACGGCATTTTTATTCTTGTTAGAAAAAGCTTATTGGGCTGCGGTGAATTCACGGGAGTAAATTTCATTACCCTCGCTGTCCAGATAACGGACAACCACAACAGGAGACTCCACATCCACCGCCAGCTTCACAGAAGCAGCAACACCTTCAAATACCGAGGTCTGGTCCTCCATGCCGCTCTCCAGCATTTCGGCTAAGCCCTCTATATCTGTGGTGTCCGTTTCATAGGTATACGTATAAACCAATTTATCACCCTCGCCGGTAATCTTGATGTTCATACCGGAATCTTTCAGCGAAGATGTGATAGAGTCTATCTGCTCCTGCATGATATCAGAGTTTACAAATTCCTCAATTGTAGCAAATTTTCCGGGTAACGCACCGGCGGAAGCCTCAGAAGAATCAGATTCAACAGCAGAGGAACTGGCTGCTGCAGAACTCGCAGAGGAATTGGTCGCTGCAGAACTCACAGAGGAGCTGGCCGCTGCAGAACTCGCAGAAGAATTGTTGTCTCCGGAGCAGGCTGTCATAGAAAGCGCCAACACGGATGCCAAACCAAGAGACAGGATACGCAGGACAATTTTTTTCATAGATCATGTTCTCCTTTTCAAACTTTCGTACTTTTAGACGTGAAAAGTGTATTCCATTTCATCTTATTTGTCAATAATAGGCTGTTATTACAAGCATAGAAAAAACCTAAACAAATCAAACAAACTCTGTCAATTTTATCATTCCAAAAATAAAACAGATATTTCTTCAGTAGCCATAATTGAAAGAAAATTTGCACTTTTTTCCCAGTGCGGTATATAATCTTAGAAAAAGCCCAGCTGTTTTTCCGGTACAATAACCGCAAAAACCCATGGTGTGCGTACGGCGGGTGGAAAACTGCAGGGATTGGGAGCACGGCCTGCCCGCCGCAGGTGTGGTATCATAGCAGCAGAAGCCAGCGGCGTGTGGGGCTGGCCGGAAAACTGCAGAGGTTGAGGAACGCGGCCTTCCCACCTCAGGTGTGGTATAATAAAAATATTTAAAGCAATACCTTTTCACAAATAATAGGCAAGCCGCCAAAGGAGGAACTCAAATTTGAAAAAAACCATTCGGGATGTCGCGGCAGCCGCAGGTGTTTCACCATCCACCGTTTCAAGATTTTTAAACAAAAACGGATATGTCAGCGCACCGGCCTACGAACGCATCCTACAGGCAATCAAGGATCTGGACTATGCACCGAGCGCCATTGCCGTAAGCCTATCAAGAAATCAAACCAAAATTCTCGGCGTCGTGATTCCCGACATTTGCGGCACTTTCTTCAACGAAGTGGTGTATGCGGTGGAAAAAGCAGCAGAAGCTTATGGATACCGCGTACTCCTTTGTAATTCAGACAACAATGTGGAAAAAGAGCGCAGCGCAATAGAAGAGCTGCTTTCCTATAAAGTGGGCGGCCTGGTGATTGTACCGGTAAACTTTCTTACCGACAACAATTTAAAACTGATCAACGACGTCTGGCGGGGCGGCACTCCCGTCGTCTGTGTTGACCGGGAACTGCCCGGTTTTGAAGGAGACGGGGTATACATTGACAACGAGCCCGGCCTTCATGAAATAATTGATCAGCTGGTACAGCAGGGCCACAGCAGATTCGCCGTAATCCACGAAGGGATTTCACTGCCCATTGAACAATTCCGCATTCATTCCATAGATACCGCCCTGCAAAATAATGGACTTGTTCTGCGAAAAGATTTTATTGTGGACATCCACCAGGAGACCGTCTCCTATGCCGTTCCCATTCACAGAGTCCTACAGGACCCGGAACCGCCCACCGCTGTTCTTGCGCTTTCCAGCACAGCCACAGTTTCCGCCGTATGCGCCATCTATTCCTGCGGCAGAAAAATTCCCGACGATGTGCTTCTCGTGGGATTTGATGATTTTCACACGCTGGACGCATTTGGCTACTCTGTAGAATTTTCACCAAAGCCGCTGGAACTGGGAACCGTGGCCGCCCGCACCCTGCTTCGTAGGCTGGAGCATCCCGGTGAAGCCAACGCCGCCCAGCGGATTGTACTTCGCACCTGTATGCAGATAAAAAAATAGCGCCAAAAATCGCCGGGTATTCTTGTTGCTGAGATGCTCCGGCGATTTCCCTTTTCCGGGCGCCTATTCCAGAAAAGGGAAAAGTTCCTTTGAACCAAAATATGGTATCGGTTTCATGTTTTCACATTACGTCTTCATATATCTCATGTACTTTTTTGAAATAATATATACTTTTTTGCTATTTTATTCTTTCAATTCGATTTCATTTAAATTATATTGACAATATTATTCTAAGGTGATAGTATGGTATCGGTTCCATAAATGGAATTTTATTTTATATGAGGAGTGAAATGAAATGAAAAGAAACCGTACCCTAGCCGGAGCGCTTGCCTTAATTCTGATTTGCAGCGCTTTTCTGTTTTCCGGCTGCAGCAGCAAACCATCGGGTTCTGCCTCTTCTCCGAAAGAGACAAGCTCGGAGGGAAAGAGCACGGAGAAGAAGGTTACCCTGGAGTACTACTCTTGGGGGGACGAAGATGCCTACATGCCCGAAATCGTAGACGCCTTCAATTCCCAAAGCACATCCACGCAAGTAAATCTAACCATCGTTCCCACCTCGGGCGGCACCGAATACGAAGACAAGATCGTGGCCCTTCTGGCCAGCGGAGCCGACATGGACTTATTCGGCGCCAGCACGGTAAAGCTTTTCATCAAATACCGGGACGCGGGCAATCTCAGCGACATGACGGATGCCATTCAGAAAGCCGGTATCGATCTGAACCAATATGGGGATGACTTTCAAAGTACGCTGAAGGACGGAAAATGTTATGCCCTTCCCTACCGCTTTACCGCACAGGCACTTTTTTACAACAAGAAGATCTTCGATGCTGAAGGGATCTCCTACCCGGAACAACTGACTTGGGAGGAATATGCCAAGCTGGCAAAACAGCTTACCAAGACCCGGGATGACGGCACTGTGCAGTGGGGCGGATTCCTTCCCACATGGCTCGGCGAGCCGATCATGGCAGTTCAGATGGGCTCCAGCGTATTGGATGAGGATACCGGGCCGCTGAAGCAATGGCTGGGATTTTTAGGACAGATCTATAACGAAGACAAGTCCCATATGAGCTTTGAAGAGATGAACAGTACGTCTACCGATTGGCTGAAAATTTTCCTGAACGGCGATGTAGCCCTGCTCCCCAACGGCGAATGGACCATTGGCAACGCCCAGAAAGAACTTAAGGACAATCCTGATCTTGCAGGAAAGTGTGAAATCGGCGTCACCTACATGCCTCTTCCCGATTCCGTAAAGGACCCGGTCACCGTGGGCGGGCACAACACCTTTATTATGATCAACAGCCGCAGTGAAAAGTTTGACAATGCCTTTGAATTCGTCCAGTACCTCACAGGGCCGGAGGGAGCCGAATATCTGGTCAAAGGCGGCATGCTTCCTTCCTATTCGGACGATTCCATCACAAAACTCTATCAGGAAACAGCCAAGCTGGACAGCACAGACGCCTTTTTCCAAACAAAAACCCGCTACGAAAGCGAACCAGTTGCGATTTTTTCGGAAATCGATACCATCTGGCGCGAAGAGAAGGAACTTTATCTGATTGGAGAAAAAACGCTGGACGAGGCTATCTCGAGTTTTGCCGAACGTAGGGAACCCATACTCAATCCGTAAAACAGCGGGGAGCGGCCGCGCTTTCGGCCGCTCCTACATTGTAATAGACAGGGGGTTTTTTTGTGATCTCCAGATCCATAAGGAAAAACAGGCGGTACACGCTGCGGGAAAATCTGACCGGATGGGTTTTCCTGCTTCCCGCACTGGCTGGTTTTCTCTTTTTCTTTCTCCTTCCCATCATCGCCGGCGTCATGTTCAGCTTTTCGGATTACACCGGATTCAACCTGGACAGCCTCCAGTTCGTAGGACTTTCCAATTACCAGAAGATGTTCTCCGACGATTACTTTCTTCAAGCACTGCGCAACAATGTCGTTTATGCATTGTTGTTCACACCGCTCACCCTGATTCTTGCTCTGTTTTTTGCTTCCACACTGAACCGTGTGGTTTTTGGAAGAAAGTTTTTTCGAATTTGTTTTTTTCTTCCCTATATTTCATCAATGGTATCTATCGCCGTTGTCTGGAAACTGATCTTCAACCCCACCGGAGGTCCCTTGAATCTCCTGTTGGCGGGCATTGGGATTGCGGAACCTCCAAAATGGTTGATGTCCTCAAACTGGGCGCTTTACGCGGTCATCATCATTTCCGTCTGGAAGAGCTTCGGTTATTACATGCTGATCCTGCTGGCGGGCATGCAGACAATTCCCAGTTATCTCTATGAAGCGGCAGAAATCGACGGGGCATCCTCCTTTCAGCGATACCGGAAGATCACCCTTCCGCTGCTCTCCCCCACCATTTTCCTCTGCATCGTGATGCTTCTCATCAATTCTTTCCAGGTCTTTGACCTGGTAAGTGTTCTTACAAAAGGCGGTCCTGGCTACGCCACGCAGGTCTTGGTGTTCCGGATATACACAGAGGCCTTTACTTATTCCAGGATGGGATATGCTTCAGCGATCGCCTATTTTCTGTTTCTTATCGTGCTTGTGATCACGATTATCCAGTTTATCGGCCAGAAATACTGGGTTCACTATGAGTGATTCCATTTTTCCCCGAATCGGAGGTGTCTCCCTTTGACAGTAAAACGCAAGTTCAGACTGCGCAATCTTCCTTTTACCATTTTGCTGTTGCTTCTTGTTTTCTTTACTATCTTTCCTTTTCTCTGGATGATCTCAACCTCGCTGAAATACGATGCGCAGGTATTCACCAACCCCATCCAATGGATTCCCAATCCCGTCAACTGGAATAACTACCTGCGAGTATGGCAGGATATCCCCTTCCTGACCTATTACAAAAACACAGCCATTGTGTCGGTTTGTGGAACAGCCTTGCAGGTACTCTGCTGTTCCCTGGCTGCCTATGCCTTTGCAAAGCTGCGTTTCTTTGGGAAAAACGCGCTTTTCCTGGTCTTTTTGGCAACCATGATGGTGCCCTGGCATACCATCATGATTCCGCAGTATATTTTGATGGGCCAATTCCATATGACAGATAGGCTTGTCACCCTCATTCTCATGCAGGCGTTCAGTGCCTTCGGTATTTTTTTGATGCGGCAGTTTTTTATGGGCCTGCCCAATGAACTGCGGGAAGCGGGAAAAATCGACGGAGCAGGGGAATTCCGGATTTTCTGGCAGATCATGCTGCCCCAGGCCACACCCGGTATTGCCACTTTGACCATTTTTACCTTTATCGGACAATGGAACGATTACATTTCCCCGCTGATTTATCTCAACAGCCCAGAACTCTATACACTGCAGCTGGGATTAAAAATGTTTGCAGGGCAATACACCATGCAGTACGCCCTGACCATGGCGGGAACCGTATGCGCCATGGTGCCGATTTTTCTGGTCTATCTCATCTTCGAGAAGCAAATCACCCAGGGGATTGCCTTTACAGGCATGAAGGGTTAAATTTTTGAACTTTTCAACAACAAAGCCGGAAGCCTGCAGCAGGCTTCCGGCTTTGCTCTGCCCTTCGATATTCTTTTAGAGGCAGATCAGTCTTCCTAAGTCATCCTGTACTTTTCTCTTCCTTTCCGGAAAAGCCCGGTCAATTCAGCAGGAACCGTAAAAACTCCCCATTAAACCGTTCCAATTCATCATAAAAAACACCATGGCCGCTCTTTTCGAAGGGGATCAGTTCTGAGCAGGGAATATGCTGATGCTGATATTCTCCCAGCGCGTAAGGGACCACCTCGTCTTGTTTTCCATGAAAAATTGCCGTAGGCACATGGACGCTTTCAAGGTCCTTTCTTCCGTCTTCATTCCGGAGGGAACAGGCAGTTCTGATCGTTGCATTCTGCGAAGCTTCTTCTGAGATTCCCTGAAACCAGTTCAGAACCGCTTCACTGTGAGGGGTATAGAGCAGCTGTCTGCTGAATTTTTCACTGAACCGGGCCCTATCCGTCTCTATTTCCTCAATAAGCTGATCCACTTGGGACGGCTCCATCCCAAGTGGAAAATCCGGAGAACAAGTAAACCTTGGGGCTGCGGCTGCAAGAAGGGCCAATTTCCGTACACCGTATCCACGATGGCGCCGCATATACCGCAAGACAATTGCTCCGCCCATGGAAAAACCCACAAGAACAAAACGGCACAGTCCCAACGATTTTACCACAGCATATACGGCGTCGGACAGGCAATCATAGCTATATCCACAGGCAGGCGCGTCCGATCTGCCAAAACCGGGCAGATCCATCGTCACCACCCGGAAACCGTGTTCCAACAGCAGACGCTCCTGATATTCATACATTTTTGCCGAAAGCGGCCAGCCGTGCACCATCAGCACTTCACGTTTTCCGCAGGGATTGGGGTCGTAAACCGCAATTTTCACCCCGTCTATTCCTCGAATAAGCTGCATGGGCATTCACTCCTTCCTACCATACTTTAGTGGCGTTGTGGAGAGGGATACCGCAGCAAAAATAACCATACCTGCGGCGGGCAAACCGCGCCTCCTGGCCTCTGCAGCTTTTCATCCGCCCTCCACGCGCCGCTGGCTTCAGCGGCTATTGTCCCATAGTCGTTATGGGATCACAACGCGAATCTAAATTTCTATTTTTTGATGGGTGCCCTTTTATTGCCGGTCTTCCTCCCATTCTATGTACTCATCGTTCAAATTGATCCCCGGCGAAAAAACTCTTTCGTTAATCCGCCTTTTGGGGTAGAATAAAGGCGGTGGAAATGTTCTGATACTTCCGCCGGAAAGGCGCTGGGATGCCGATGAAAAAAATTTTGCTGCTCTCCACAGGAGGCACCATTGCCTCACGCAAAACAGAACAGGGACTTGCCCCTAAACTGACGCCCGAGGAGCTTCTGGCCTTTTTGCCGCAGCCCGGCAGCTTCTGCCAGATAGACACCATGCAGCTTCTGAATCTGGACAGCACCAACATCTGCCCCGAGCATTGGCTGATCCTCTCTCAGACCATTGAAGAACAATACAGCAGCTATGATGGCTTCGTCATCTGTCACGGAACAGATACCCTGGCCTATACGGCTTCGGCTCTCTCTTATCTGATACAGCATACCCGGAAGCCTATCGTGCTCACAGGCGCCCAGCGGCCCATAGACGCGGAAAGTACCGACGCCAGAACCAATCTCATGGACAGCCTGCGTTACGCCTGTTCCGGGGAAAGCGGAGTCTGCATTGTGTTCGGCGGCCATGTCATTGCAGGTACCCGGGCCAGAAAGATGCGCACGAAAAGCTACAATGCCTTTACAAGTTTGAATTTTCCCGAGTTGGCTTCCGTCCGGGACGGACGGGTAATCCGCTATATTCCTTGGGGAGAGGCCGAAGAACCAAGGTTCTGCCACCAGCTCAACACCCGGGTTTGCCTGCTCAAGCTGACGCCGGGTATGCCGGCGAAGTCGCTTTCCTCCGTGGGGGAGTTGTGCGATGGGCTGATTATCGAAAGTTACGGCGTCGGCGGTATACCTGATGCCTATCTCTATGAGCTGGAAAAATTGATCAAAGCCGGAAAAACCATCGTTATGGCCACACAGGTTCCCCAGGAAGGCAGCGATTTGTCGGTTTATCAGGTGGGGTACAAAATCAAAACACAGTATCAGCTGCTGGAAAGCTACGATATGACGCTAGAATCCACCGTCACCAAATTGATGTGGGTTCTGGGACAGACAAATGAGCCGCAGGAGATCCGCGAGCTGTTCTACTCTACCATTAATTTTGACATCCTTTTTTAGAGCTGTCTTTTTCCAAAATTTATGAAAGAAAAACGCACTCCGGGAAACGGCTGAAAAAGCCGCCTCCACCGGAGTGCGTTTTATTGGATCAACGGAATACAACGGCTTCTCCTCAGAGGTTTACCTGACGGATTTCCATGGAGCCGGACATGGTATTCAGCGTATATTCCGCATCGCCGGATGCGAATATCGCTTTTCCCTTCCGGCCTCCCACGTCTCCCCTAACGGGAAAATCTGTAGTAAAATTGCCCGACATACTGGAATATTTCGCGGTAAACCCTTGGTTTTCCGGCAGTCTCAGGGAAATCTTTCCGGAAGTGGTCTTCAACTCTGCCTCTTCCGGACACTGTGCCACCTGCAGTGCGATGCTGCCTGAGACAGATTTAATATGGAAGTTTTCTGCGTTTCCATAGGCATCGATGGAACCGGAAACCGTGGAAACTTTCACATCCTCTGCCGCTAAACCGGCCAGTTCCACCCGGCCGGAGGTACCCGTTACCGACAGATCCTCTGCAGAAATGTTCTGTGCCGTCACCCTACCGGAAACAGAGCCGAGCTTCAGGTCTTCCGCGAAGACATTCACCGCTGTCACTTTTCCCGAGGTGGAGGAAAGGGAAACATCCTCACCGGCAATATCGGAAACATAGATATCTCCCGATACATTGGAACAGCGTACATTTTCCAAATGGGCGGCCGCCTTCCTTGGCAATTCTACCACCAGATGCTTTCCACGGTTGACCACCATGCCGAACACATTCTTCTCCCTGCTCCAGCGGATCTGTAGTTTTTCCTCCGCAATCCGCATCCAAAGCCGCTGTCCCTCTTCCAATGGGTACTTGGAGTATTCCGTCACCCGTACGGTGCTTCCGTCATAGGGACGGAGTTCCACAGGCCCGCTGACCCAGGAGATATCAATCTCTTCCAGGTCCTCGACCCCGCCTTCGGCAGAATAATCTGTCTCTCCTGCCATAGGCGGCGGACAGCTTTCGCACACGTTTCCCTCCCGCTGAGGAGGCAGGGGAGGCAGAGACAGCGCGTGATTCCCGTGAGAGTCCGGACGGCCCGCGTCTAAATCCGTTCCCTTTTTCCCAACCATGGTGGTGATAATTTTATCTGCCACATCAGAAAGAGAATACGCAGCCTGCTCCATGGCGCCGGAAATTTTTTCACCCAAACCTGCCAGCTTTTGATCCACAACAGCAGTAATCGGCGCTGCCTGCGTTTCCGCCGGCGCATCTGTCTTTGGCCTTATCTCCTCCGCAGGCGGCTGCAATTTCGGTTCCTCAGACGCCGGAATCGTCTTCTCCTCTTCACCCAAGGCTTCCAAAATCCGCAACGCATCCTCCGATGTGATCTTCCCTTCTTGCAGCATTTCCAGCACTCTGCGCCGTTCCTCACTCATGTCATTTCCCACCTTTCAATTGATTCAAAGCTTCGATCGCCGTGTCTACGTCGATTTCTCCTCCGGAAAGCCTTTCCAGGATTTCCGCTTTTTCCTCTTCCTGTCTCACTGCCCGTAGCTCCGGCCTTTCATCCAGATTCAGAGCGGTAAGAGCAGCATCCAGCATGTTTTTAACCGTGGGATAGCTGACCCCCAAGGCTTTCTCTACCTCCTTGATAGAGCCTCTGCACCGAAGAAAGGTCTCCACAAACTGCAGATGCTTTTCCTCCAGCGTGCAAAAACGGCAGGGGGCGAACTGTCCATTTAACTCCGTCCCGCAATGCCCGCATCTCAGGCGAGTTACCTCCATGGTCTGTCCGCATACCGGACATTGTGCCGGCGCATGATAGTTTTGTTTCCGCACATGTTCCATTTTTTTCGCACCACTCTTTCCTATCTTTTGTCCGCATTATAAAGCTAATAATTAATATTGTCAATACATTTGCTTAATATTTTTAATTTATTAATTAATTTATTTTATTTTAATTCCAAAAAAGAAGCATTCTAGCGTAAAATCTGCTTGAATGCTTCTTTTTTTCTATTAAGAATTAAATTATTTTCCCGTAATACCCAACTTCAAAAACGGAACGAAATCCACAGGAATGGTACAAGTGCAGGGCCGGAGGATTATCGGAATCCACATCGAGCACCACAGGGAGTCCCAACCTCACTCCTTCACGCAACGCACAGTTTACAATCTCTCTGCCGTATCCACGGCAGCGGAACTGCTCCGCAACGGCAACACCGTATAAAAAGATTTGTCGTTCCTCCACATCCAAATCGAAGACGCCCACTGTCTTTCCTTCCCGGCAAAGCAGATACCCTCTGCGAGTGGGAGAATCTATCACCGCATCTACGATGCTGCCCCCTTCCTCCGAGAAGGCCTTCCTGCTTACAGTCAGATATTCCGCTTTCGTCTCCTGGGTCAGCGGAAGCACGTGAACTCCTTCGCGCAGAGGCGGAACTGGTCCCGGCCCATGCTCCATCCTGTATTCGGTCCGCAGCCACTGCGTTTCGGGAATACGTATCAGAACAGCAGTCCCGCTCCGGCTCTGGGGCTCTACCGCAAACACAGCCCTGCCGATCCCTGTCCGCCGCAGATCTTCCACAGCCTCTTGGCACAGGGCGGTAAAATACCCTCGCCGGCGGAATCCGGGATGAGTAAAAGCAACAATTTCTCCATCCTCTTTGGTGGGAAAGAAGACGCTCAGGAAGGAGACCAGCTTTTCTTCTCCGGATTTTTCTTCCGCTTTCACATAGCCCAGATAAAAACAAGGCGCAGTCCGGTCTACATTCAGTTCATTTGACAGGAAGACGGCATTCTGCAAACCGTCCTCCCGAAAGCAATCGTCCTGCAGCGCTGTAATTTCAGCTTTTTCTGCTTCTGTTAGACAATTCTTTTTAATACTCAGCAAACAAATTCCTTTCCCGTGCCCTGTCACAGTGTGACAGGATGGGCTTCCCGAGCCGATTCATAAATGCCCAGCATCAGGTCCACCGTATTCCGCACGCTTTCAATATCATTCTGATAGGGACGTTTTTCCTCCCATGCCCGGTAGAAATCCCGGATGCAGGTCTCATGGCTGCTGCCCCAATAGGCCTTTCCCTGGGCAGCGGGCGCCGAGAAGGAAATTTGTTCCTTTCTTCCATCCTTCCAGACGCAGCACACCTCTGTCTCTTCCATGCGGAACACGGCATTTTCACAGGTCAGCTCCAACAGCACCGGCGAGTCTGAGCAGTGGGCCGTGGTGGCGAAAAGCACGGCGCAGGCGCCGCCAAAGTCCACCCAGGCTTCCAGAGTATCCTCCACCTCGATGACGCCCTTAAGGTGATGGTTTGCCAGCGTGGCCTCCGCCGCCCGGGGCCTGCCCAGAAAACGAACCAGAAGGTCCAGCGTGTGAATTGACTGATTGATCAGAACGCCCCCGCCCTCTGTCTGAAGGGAACCCCTCCAGCCGCTTTCCGTGTAGTAAGGCGCATCCCGGCGCCAGGTGACAAAGGCTCTGGCGCCCAGAACTTTTCCGGGCTTTCCCGACGCAAGGAGTTCTTCCAAATATCGCACGCTGCGGTTATATCTGTTCTGGAAACAGATTCCCACTCTGGCTTTCCCCTCTCCCAGCGCAGAAAACTCCGCCCACTGCTCCCGGGAAATGACAGGGGGCTTCTCGGTAAACACCTGGATGCCCCGCCTGACCGCCTCCTTTGCCATGGGAGTGTGAAGAGAATGAGGCGTACAGATATGCAGCACATCGATTGCTTCCCCATCCAGCATTTCTTCCAAAGAGGAATAGGCCCTTCCCCCATACTGTTGTGCCATGGTTTCCGCACGTTCCGGCCGGATGTCGGCACAGGCCGCAAGCTCCGCGTAATCCCCATCCCGCAGGGCCTTGGCGTGTACCTGGGCAATTCCGCCGCAGCCTACAATAGCGCTTTTTCTCTTGTTCATTCCAAGGCCTCCTCAGCTCCCGGTATTGTCCGGAGAATTTCCCTCAGGGCATCCAGAGCCGTTTTCCAGGCAGTTTTTCCGTCCATGGCGGCATTGCGGGCCGCCGCGTTCTGCTCCAGCGCCTTCAACCCGCTGAAATCCACCAGGTGGGGTTCCAGGGAAAGGAACCCTCTCCAGCCGCTGCCGATAAGGTCAGAGAGGATTTCTCTCACCTTTCCATCACCTTTGCCTGCAGGGACCACCTTACCCAAAGCTTTCGAGACATCCTTGATATGGATATAAGCAAGATAAGGTTTGAGTAGCTCATAGGCTTCCAGCGTTTCCTGGCCCACCTCAACAAAATTGGCGAAGTCAAACACCGCCTGGAAATGCCGCCCATAAAACTGTTCCATTAAATCCCTACACCGGGACGCATTGTCGCCGTAAATCCCCTTTTCGTTTTCGTGGAGCATTACCGCTCCACGAGCCTCCGCAAGCTTCACCATCTGTTCCATCCGGCGGAACACCTCATCCCTGTATTGTTCCGGTGGTTCCCCTTTGGGAAGGTAGAAGCTGAACATTCTGAGATACGGTGCCTCCAGCTCTTCCATGATGGACAGGGTGCGTTCCAGTTTTGCAAGATGCGGGGCAAATTCTTCTTGAATGCCGATCTTTCCGATAGGAGACCCTACAGAGGAAACCTGGATGTCCCTCTGCCGGAGCTTCCGTTTCACCTCTTTTACCTTTTCCGTGGAAAAGTTCGACACATTTACACCGTCCGCAGCCCGCAGCTCTATATAGGAAAGCCCAAACTCCGCCACCGCATCCAGCTGCGCGTCAAAACTCTCTGCAATTTCGTCCGAAAATCCGGACAGGATCAATTTTTCCATACGATTGTTTCCCTCTCAAAAGTGAGTGCCGGAAAAGTCCGGAACACAGGGGCTTACAAAAAGATACAGGCCCCTGCGCGCCAGGCTTTCAGGCGCAATAAATACAACAGCTGCTCAGTAGGTGCCTTCCGTAGAAAAAGTGATGGAAGGCCCGGTTTTCTGACGGGAATTCGCCCGCCTGCGGTTGAGCTCTTCCAGATACAGCTCCTCATCAAACGGGATTTCCACAGGCTGCTTGAGCCAGGAAGAAAGGTGCATGGCGTTGGACAACGTGAGCCCGCGGATTCCCTCCCGGCCATCCGCCACCAGCGGCGCGCCGTGCAGAATGTTTCCGGCAAAGGCGTTCAGCACACCCACGTGCTGGGGATTCTCCCCATCCGTCTCCACCTCAATTTTTTCGCAAGAAGGCTTTTCAAAACCGTTTTTCGCAGTCCTGCAAAATTCCCTTTCCTCCATCCCCAGCTTCCAAAAGGTGAGCTTATCCTCTTCGCATACCAGCTTGCCCAAGGTTCCGGTGATTTCAAAGCGGTTGGTGCCGGGAGCGTCGCCCGTAGTGGTCACAAAAACGCCGGTGGCTCCATTTTCAAATTCCAGATAGGCGGTGACATCATCCTCCACCTCAATATCATGCCATTTCCCCTCATGGCAGAAGGCCTGCACAGTCTTAGGAAGCCCGCAGATCCATTGGAGCAGGTCCAGCTGATGGGGACATTGGTTCAGCAGCACGCCGCCTCCCTCGCCGTTCCAGGTAGCCCTCCAATCGCCTGAATCATAGTAGATCTGCGTGCGGTACCAATCGGTGATGATCCAGTTCACACGTTTCAGCTCCCCAAGCTCGCCGTTTTCCACCATTTCATGCATCTTCCGGTACAGGCAGTTAGTGCGCTGGTTGAACATCATGGCAAAGACCTTCCCGCTCCGGTCAGCCGCTGCGTTCATCTCCCGAACCTGTTTCGTATAGACGCCGGCCGGCTTTTCACAGAGCACATGCAGTCCCTTTGCAAAGGCTTCCTCCGCCAGCACCGGGTGCTGATAATGGGGCACGGCGATCAGTACGGCGTCGCAGGAGGCGGAATCGATCAGCGCCGAGCCTTCCTCATAAACCGCTACGCTCTCCGGCAGAACGGAGCTCAGCCATTCCCGGCGGTCTGCCCGCCGGTCCGCCACAGCGGCCAATTCTACCTCCGGCGTCTTTCCGGCTAAAATGTTCTGTACGTGGCCGCTGCCCATATTACCGGCCCCTATGATGCCAAGCCTTACCTTCTCCATTGAAAATTCCTCTCTTTCTTTACCGGTAGCCCAGTGCATGCAGGTTGTCATAGCTTCGCTTCAGGCAGTCGAAGGGGCTGCCCTGGCAGACGTCCTGTTCCACCAGCAGATATTTGGTTTTTCCAAGCCTTTCCAGTGTCTCCAATATCTTCGGAAAATTGAGATTTCCCTCCATCACCGGCGCCATGATGGGATCCATCCCTTTTACGGACATATCCTTTAAGTGTACGCAGGGGATCCGGTCCGAAAGCTTTTCCAGCCAATCACATACATCCGCCCCGCCCATCTGAATCCAGAAGGTATCCAGGGTAAAGCCCAGCTCTTCAGGAGCAAAGCTTTCCAGCAGTGTGTCCAGAACCAGCTTTCCGCCGAACTTCTCAAATTCAAGATTGTGGTTGTGGTACATCAACAGCTTGCCGGCCGCCGCAATCTTCCGGGCAGGCTCCCTGTAATCTTCGGCAAAATGGCAGAGCCATTCCGGCGTCCGATATTTCGGAGGCATCATTCCGATACCGATATAATCACAGCCCATCACGTCATGTTCCCTGATGACGGCCTCCGTATCGTTGAGAATACGGTTGGGGTCCGTATGAGTCAATACAATTTTCAGCCCGTGCCTGTCGCAGACTTCCCGTACCTTTTCAGCGGGAATCGGTCCAATTGCGGATATCTGCACCGTGGTATAACCCATTTCAGCCACCTTGCCCAGACTGAAATCCAAATCCTTTTCCGTCTGCGTATACTCCCGCAGGGTGAACAGCTGCGCGCCCAGAATCATTTCCATCTTGATTCATCCTCCCGTCACATTTTCTGGTTTTCCAGTATCTCAAGTATACCATTCTTTCCTGGAGTTTCCATTGCAAAAGGAACAAAAAACATTGCAAATATCACTGTCTTCTTTTATACTGCAAAGAGAAGAATCTGAAAGGCCTCTTCAAACTTCCGGCAAAAGAACCTCTGGGGCTCGACAGGTAGAAGAGAATGCGAGGAATTGTCATGGACAAAGAGGAAGAGGTGCGAACCTCCCTGCAGCTTTACAGCCATCGAATTACCCGAAAGAGCAGTCTGCGGTACGACCTGCACTGCCACAGTTTTTTTGAGATTTATTATGTTGTCTGCGGCGAACTGCAATATCTGGTGGAAGGAAACCATTACATTCCCCGGCAGAACAGCGTGCTGCTGATCCCCGCCGGAGCCTTCCACGGAGTCCGCATCGACAGCGACGCCCCTTATGAGCGCTACGCGCTTCATTTTCTTCCGGAGCTGCTTTCCCCCGAATACCGGGAGACCCTGCTGATTCCTTTTCGTCCCGGCGGCTTGTTTTTGGAAGACCCCGGCACAGGGTTTCGGGACCGGTGTGCCTCCCTGCTGGCAAGCGGAACGCTTCCGGAGCCGCTGAAGAGCGCCGCCGTCAAAAGCCGTTTGGAGGCGCTGCTCACCGAATTATGCGCTGTGGAATACGCTTCCAGAACAGACAGAGGGGCGGAGGTCTCCCACCCGGTTCAGGGAATTCTAAATTATGTAAACCAGCATTTGACGGAAGACCTCTCTCTTAAACACCTCTGCGAACAGTTTTTTCTCAGCAAGAACCAACTCAACCTATTATTTCACCGTGCTACCGGAACGACGGTCTGGAACTATCTGCTGCATAAACGCGCCGCCCTGGCGCAGCAGCTGCTGCGCCAGGGCATTTCCGCCTCTGAGGCCGCTTCCCGGGCGGGTTTCCGGGACTATTCCGCCTTTTACCGGTGCTATCGAAACATTTACGGCAGTTCCCCTGCGGAAGCCAAACGCAGCGGCTTTTTTACGCCTTCGGCGGATGCTCCCTCTTCTCGCCATACATCTTCTGATCGGCCAGGTAGATGAGGCGGTCCAGAGAGCAGGAATCCTCAGGATAGCAGGAAACACCCACACTGCAGCCCCAAAAGGGAATCTTCTCTTCTTGGATTACGCGGGGCAGCAGACGGATGTTTTTTACAAATTCCGGAGTTTCCCTACCCGTATACAGGCATACAAATTCATCCCCCGACATCCGGTAAAGCCTGCCCTGAGAATCCAGCAGTTCCTGCACATGTTTTGAAAACCAGCAGAGATACCGATCCCCTGCCAGATGCCCATAGCTGTCATTGATGGATTTAAAACGGTTCAGATCCATAAAAACCAGGGAAAAGGGAGTTTTCTTCTCCATAAGGGTATTGGCGTCCAAAAACAGTCCGGCCCTGTTTCGAAGCCCGGTCAAATGATCGGTGTAGGCGATTTCCTGCAGCTGCGTTTCATTGCGGCAGCTCTTCACCAGACGGTAGATGAGCAGATAGCTCATAGCGGCAATCCCAGTCAGTACGCAGAGGGTCACAAGCCGCAAAATAAGCGCTTTCGGATAGAGGAAGGTCAGGTTCAGCAAAATCGCCGCGGCGTACCACCCAACGCTTACCGCCAGCAAAATTTTATCCAGTCCTCCGTTCATATGGTGCAGCAGAAAGAGCAGGCCGCCTTTCACCCACCGGAAAAAGAACCAGACTGTGCCCGCATACAGTCCCGTCTGAACCAACAGCACGCGCAGGGCGAAGCCTGCCTCGCTGAAAAGGCTGGAAAAATGGACAGAAAACACAAAGATAAGCATGGTATAAATCCAGGAGGAACACATGATGCTCAGAATACGCGGCAGGCTTTCCCGGTACAGCAGCCGGATAGGTATCAGGTACAGAAAACCCAGCACAGAGAACAAGCCGTTCCCGTTCCCGAATTGGCTGCCCCGGGAGAGCAGCACATAGGATCCTCCCACTAACCCGGCCGTAAAGAGCAGAAACACCGCCGCAATACGCCTGCCGGAGTATTTTCTTGTACCACAGGTGTGCATCACGGAGAGGTTTACACCTACCATTTCCAAAACCACCAGTAAATTGACAGCAATCTCCATCTTCAGCATCCTCCAATAGCCGCCGGAATTCCGACAAAAGTGCAAAGTATGCCAGCTGTATTTTATCTTATATTTTCAAAAATAAATTTCAACGATATTATAGCACAAAAATACGCAGTTGCGTAAAAAATAAGATGCAGGGATTTTTTGTTAGATTCTGAACCATTCATTCGTTTTAATAGAAAACAGCAGGCATAAAAAAAGAGTTCTTCTCGGAAAGGATGATTTCTAAGTGAATGACAAGAAACTTCTCATTCTCCTTCGTTCCGACCCCGAAGAAGGCCTGCGGAAAGCCATCGCAGAACATGGCGCAGCTGTAAACGGTGTAGTCCGCCGTGTGCTCCGGAACGCTTCCCAGGAGGCGGAGGAATGCTGTGCAGACGTATTTGTAGCCCTGTGGCGCCATGCTGAGAAGCTTCTGTCTGACGCTGTGCCTGTCCGGGCATGGCTGCTGGTCACCGCACGCAATGCCGCTATTGATCGTTGGAGAAAACTGACCCGCAGGGAAGAGTTTCCACTTTATGAAGAGCTGACAGGAGACAGCGGCCTGCCAGAAAACATAAGCGATTTGGAAGCTATGCTCCAGGAGTTGGTGGAAAGCCTGCCGTCCCCGGACCGTGAAATTTTCCTTCGGAAATACTATTTGCTGGAAACATCCAAAGAAATAGCTGAGGCCCTCTCTCTTACAGAGGGAAATGTCAATGTCCGTCTTTCCCGTGGCCGGGAAAGACTCAAACGGCAGCTGCTCCAGAAAGGAGGCGACCGGTATGCTCTCTGCAAATAAGCGTCTATTGGAGCAACTCCAGTATCTGAACACCTCACAATCCCCTCTGAGCAAACAGGAAGCCGAGAGGATTCTGACAAAGTCTCTGGACAAAGTGCAGGCCGAAAGATGCAGCGCTGCGGATCTGGAGAGCAAATATTTCCAGGAAGACGGAATGGAAGAGGATATTGGAACCGAGCAGATTCCGGTCTTTGTCAAGCCCGGAAGAAAAATCCGCCGCCGGATCGCTTCTCTCTGTGCAGCCTGCTTCGCAGCCGGTTTTTTTCTCTTTCTGCTCTTTTTGAATACCGTTAATCCCACAGCCGCAGAAAACCTTCCCATCGTGGGAAGTATTGTAGAAAAAGTGAACCGGCAGTTCCGATACCAGCCGAAGGAGCCCGAGATTCCTCCAGAAGCGGAACCAAGCTTCCTCCCTTCCACCCCCGAACCCACGGGATCTGCTTCGCCTTCTCCGCAGCAGTCAGCCGATACCTTGTTTGAGACCATATCTGACGACGGTAGGCTGACCGGAGAAATAGACAGCCTCACAGGGGAGGGGTTCACTCTGCATCTGGCTCTCGCTTTTACGCCTGCCGACGGGGATCTGAAACAGTACCGCTTCCTCACGTATCAAAGTGTTGAACTGAAGCTTGACGGCCAAGACCGTCGGATCCGGCAGGAGTCGGGCCTTTGCCTGGAGAGGCAGGGAGACGGGGACGTCTGGACCGGTGAAACCGAAATTGATCTTTTGGACTACGAGGAGTTCGAAGAAGTGGAACTGCAGGCCGAATTGACATTTTCCGGCTTCGAAGCTTGGGAGGACTCCCCGGTCAGCGGGGCAGAAGGCGTAGCTGCGGGAGACACCATCACTTTCCGTCTGGCGTTTGCGCCGGGAGCTGCCAGCCTGTGTTCCGTGGAGAACACAGGCCAGGAAAGCGGAGAAATCTTTTTGGATCAACTGGCCGTCAACAGCAGCAAACTGTTGGTATGCCTGGAAATTTCCGACCTCATTTCAGACCCGGTAGTCATCCTTTGCGGAGAAGACGGAAGCTATCTGGACACTGTCAGCTGTGAAAAGCTTGGTCCAAGTTCTGCTGGATCCAGTTCTGACTGGCGGGGAATTGCTGCATTGCCTTCGGAAAACCGCGAGAGGCTGATCCTCCGGGTCAGCGGACAGGATGGTGTCACACTGGCGGAATACACAGCCATTCCGGCGCCTTCCAGCAGGCCTTCCCCTACGCCCCCTTCTCCGTCCCCAAGCCCAGAGGGAGAAATCTCTCATGACCCAGCAGAGTCCAGCCCCGTTTCCAATCAGCCCGTCCCCTCTGTACAGCCCACCGTTTCTCCCTCGGCAGTACCGGAATCCAGGCCTTAACTTTCAAGGACTCCGGCGGCACGGGAGGTTCCAAAACAATTGAAAAAATCCGCCCTGAAGCATGGCTCAACTTGCCTGCCTCAGGGCGGATTACATTATAATACTCTGACGGGCCAGAGTACAAATTTCACTCTTTTCTCCGCAGGCCCGCTTTCTGCAAAAGAGCGCTTTTCTTTCCTATTTGCCGATTAGCTTTCAGACTCATTCCTGAACATTAATGATTACCTTCATGGTAGTCTCCCGATTCGCATCGATATACCGGTATGCCTCCAGATACTCCCGAAAGGCAAAATGCTTGGAGACGAGAGGCGCCAGATGAACCTTCCCCTCCTCCACCAACTGGATTGCCTTTACGTAATCCTCATTCCGGTACATCATCGATGTGTTGAGATCCAGTTCATGATCGTTCAAAACCGCCAGATCCAGTTTGCCCGGTCCGGCAAAAACCGCCACCAGAATGATGGTGCTGCCTTTTCTGGCATACTGAATTGCCTGGCCCATGGTGATATTGTTGCCGGCACAGTCGTAGATCACATCCGCTTTATCCGGACCGAAAGAGTCCACCAGCGCCTTCCCGAAATCTGCCTCTTTGGTATTGACACAGAAATCAGCGCCGCATTCCTTCGCCTTCTGCAGGCGCACATCGCTGACGTCTGTAATGAGTACGCTTTCAGCTCCCATGCCCTTTGCAGCCTGAGCCACCAGAATGCCGATGGGACCGGCACCCAAAACCGCAATTTTCTTTCCCTCCATGTCACCGGCCCTGCGCACCGCATGGACGGCAACCGCCAAGGGTTCGATCATAGCGCCCTCGTCAAAGCTCATGGATTCCGGCAGCGGCGTCACCTTCTGTGCATCCACAGCAAAATAATGGGAGGCTACGCCTGTTGTCTGAAAGCCCATCACTTTCAGCTCCTCACAGAGATTATACTTGCCGTGGCGGCAGGGATAGCATTTTCCGCACACAACCTGAGGCTGGATGGTCACCTTCTGTCCCACCCGAAGGCCCGTGACGCCTTCTCCAAGCTCTGCGATCTCTCCCGAAACCTCATGTCCCTGCGTAACCGGATACTTGGTAAAGGGATGCTCTCCGTGGTAGACGTGGATATCCGAACCGCAAACGCCGATTTTCATAATTTTAACCAAGACCTCGCCCTGACCGGGCTTCGGCGTTTCCACCTCACGAAATTCGATTTCCCCCGGTTCTGTCATCACCTGCTGCAGCATTACTGATTCCTCCTGTTTTTCCGAATTATTTATATGAGTTTAAAAAGCATGGGCGCCGCCAGAACGCCGGTGCGCTTGAGCTGATATTCGTAGCTGAACCTGTCTCCTCCGGTGCGCCAGGATTCCGGTCCGAACCAGGTCAGCTCCTCGTCTGTCAGATGGACCTGGCCGAAAGTATTGATCCGGCTGCCGCAGGCCGTCAGCTCGATCAGATGCCTGCCCCGGCTCAGCCTTCCCAGCGAAACCCGGTAAGGAGAAAAAGCGATATCGCCGCGCTTTTCCCCATCCACCTTCACGCAGAGCACCGGGCTGCGGTATTTAGCTGCAGAAAGCTCATATTCGCCCTCCTCTGTCTCCACCTCCAGCAGGTAGGTAAAGTTGCCTCCATAGAAGGGAAATCCCTGATTTGTCAGGTCGCCGAAACCCACATCAGCAGGCATGGCTGTAAGCACTGCCGTTCTGCCCCGAACCCGTACGCCGAATTCTCCCAGAAGATAGCACCATTCCAGGCTCGATTTGCTGTGGTAAGGCAGGACAATTTCCAGGGTATGCCTGCCCGCCGTCACCTCCGCCAGCGGCAGCACGCTGAGGCAGGGGTCCACATACCAGCCTTCGGGCTTTCCCTTTACCGGCTCGCCGTCCCAGCTAACCGAGGCCAGCGCCGCCTGCTCCAGCGCCAGCTTTACCCGGCCTACATTTTGTTCTGCCTCTATGGTAAAGCGCAGGCTCACCTGATGCTCATAAGGCTCCTCCTCCAGGGTCCAGGGCTGGGCCACATTTCCGCCGTCCGCCGGATATCCCAGCCGCTTCCGGACCGCCGTATCGGCCCGCAGCAGTTCCTCGCAGGGCTGGAAGCTTCCTCCGTCCACCGCATATTCCGCTTGGTCCAGCAACAGGGCGTTTGGCTCTTCCAGCCGGTATCCCTTCCCATGACAGAGCGGAGAAACCAGCACGCGGCTCGGCTGCTTCTGTGTCTGTCCCGCCGGATTTCTGCCCGGCTCCAGCTGCAGAAGCAGGCTGTCCTGTCCATAAAACTCCCGCTGCAAAACCGTTCTGCCACCATGATACTCCGCCGGAAGAGGACTCCTCTTTCCCGTAAGAGTGTCCAAAAGGGTGAGCTTATACTCAGCCGGCAGCTCCACCGTCAGCTTCCGGGCCTCAGGCACATCCTCCCCGTGAATTGCCCGGCCGTTGGCGAGAAACAGCAGATAACCCTCTTCCGTCTTCCGCAATTGGGAAAGGTATTCGTTGGTTCTCACCCCGTTTTCATCCTTCAAATCCACCAACCGCCAAGGCTCCAGCTCCCGAAGCAGCAAGCTTCTGTCAAACCCGATCTGGGTGCAGGCTTCCGCCAGCCTTTGGGGTTCTTCACTGGGGACCGCATCCACATGGGTGGGCGCTTCTCCCAGGAAAACTACCTTTCCTCCTTCGGCGGCAAATGCCGAAAGCCTGCGCAGCGTTTCCCTGCGCAAAGTCACGCAGCCGGGAACCACCACGGCATCATAGGCCATCTCGCCCACCTGGAATTTACCGTCATTCCCTTCAGGCATTTCCTGCAATAGGCTTTCGCAGATGTAATCAAAATCTAACAGTCCAAACAGCAGCCACTCTGTCACTTCTTGGAACTGCCGCTCCAGTTTTTCACGCATGTCGGCGGTCTGCTCCTTCGGGCCGAACCAGAGCCAATAGCTTTCGATGGGATGGATGACCCCAATGCGCACCTGCGGCCTGCCGCTCTGCAGGGCGGTATTGACCCGGGCATAGTGGTCTTCCAGAAGCCGGTACTCTCGGTACCAGGGAGACTGGAAGAAAATGGAAGCCGGATAATCCCGCTTTGCCTCCCCCTCCATAGAGACCCAGGAGAGATGGTGCACCCGATGGGTTACGCCCAGCGCAGCCTGCCAATCGCCCTGCAGCTTATGCCGCCGGAAGTCAAAATCCCAATTGGTGACACCGTAAAGCTCGCTTGTCATCTCATTCCTGCCGAACTGGTGAACCGCGCTTTGGGCCTGTTTTGCCGTAGTGTATTCCCGTGAGTCGCAGAGCATATCGATCCCTGGGATCTGGAAGCCGCGGTAATGGCGCATGGCCTCGCTGATGGCGGCGGTCTGGGATTGAAGCGTGGGCTCTTCCATCATATGGCCGGTCAGAGCGATGCCGTGCGATTCACACCATTCTCCCAGGGTATCGGAAAAGGCCTCGGCAAACCGCTGGGCAATGTGGTCGTGATAACGGTACCGCGTCAGGGACCGCACCCCGTCCGGCAGCTCCCACACCACCTCCGGCAGACGGTCGAGAAAGCTTTCTCCATAGGCCGCACGGTAGCTGTCCTCAAAATCATCGGTATAGGGAAGGATCAGGGGCTTCTTTTCCTCCGCCTTCCCCAGCGTCTCCTTGTGTACAAACTGCGGCTCATCGGTAAAGATAGAAGGAACCGCTTTACCGAACTCCGCACCCACCGCCCCGGCATAGACTTCATGGGTGGTCTCTGCAAAACGCTCTATGGCACGCTTATTCAATGTGTTGACATAGGTTTCATTGTTATACCAGGAGGAGGGCTCGCTGATTTCCAGATAGGCATACCAGGCTCCATCCGCTTCCTCTTCGGGCGCCAGTCTCCGGTAGGCGGCAAGGCGCCCGTCCCGCAGTTCTATCTGATACCGGGCAAGCTCCGTACCCTTTCCGGTAAAGACGCCCTTCGCCGCGCTGATCGACTCCGATTCCTTGCGGCCAGTCCCCTCCTCTTTGGAAAACGGCGTGAAGACCAGATAACGGCTGCGGAATTCCGGATCCTTGGTCACCGCTCCCCCACAGGCTCCGGACGGCCAGCGGTCTTCGTCGTACAGACAGGCCTTCATCTGCAAAGCTCCGGCCTTATCCACACAAGCTTTCACCACATCCAAAAATTCTTCTCCCAGATAGGGTGTGTTCAGGCCCGTGCGGCAGTGCATGGTAAAGCCGCCCATGCCCATCTCCCGGAACACATCGATCTGTTTGAGAATCGTGTCCCGGTCAAGCTTTGTGTTCCAAGCCCAAAACGGCGCCCCGCGAAATCTGGACGAAGGATGCTCGAACTCTTTTAGATAATCCATTTCTATCACCATCTTCCTTTCTGCCCGCCGCAGCACTCTGCGGCTTTGCGCAGCAAATGCCGGCCTTTGCATTCGGCCGGACTGCAATACTCCTCCACAGCGCCCCTCCCCCGCACAACAGGGAAAAGCTGCCTGCGCCTCCTATTATAATGCCTGCTTTACAAAGCCGCAAGGGCTCAATGCAGAAACTGTATCCAGCTCTTTTTTCCTCCTTCCGGAAAGCGGGAAACTGTCCCTAAGGTTTTCCTCCACAGCGTTTTCCACTCATGTAAGAATGTATTTTTATACACGCTTTTCACAAAGATTTTCAGGAAGATATCCATTTATTCGCTGTTTTTTCCCTTGCAAACCGACAAAAAAGATGTATAATATCCTTAGTCTCAATGAATATTTATTTCGAAACTCAAGGAGAGAACCCAACATGAAAAAACTTGCATTACTGTTGTCCGCCCTGCTTTTGGCCGCCTCTTTCGCCGGCTGCGGGGAGACCCCCTCCTCCAGCAGTTCCGCTGCTGCAGGCTCAACCGTTGCTTCCGAGGAAAGCACCACTGCTGACGATAACACATTGATCATGGCCACCAACGCCTTCTTCGAGCCCTACGAATATTACGAGGGTGACGAGGTTGTGGGAATCGACGCCGAAGTGGGCAAGGCAATTGCCGACAAGTTGGGAATGGAGTTCAAAATTTCCGATATTGATTTTGATTCCATTATCCCCGCTATTCAGAGCGGCAAAGCTTCTATGGGTATGGCCGGCATGACCGTTACCCCGGAGCGTGAAGAGAACGTAAGCTTCACCCGCTCCTACGCCACCGGTATTCAGGTGGTTATCGTACCTGAAGATTCCACCATTGCCTCCATCGACGATCTGGAGGGCAAGAAGATTGGCGTACAGCAGGGAACCACTGGGGACATTTACTGTTCAGATTCTCCTGAAAAGGGCGGTTATGGCGAAGACGCCGTCACCCGTTACAACAAGGGTTCCGACGCCGTGATGGCTCTGCTTTCCGGCAAGGTGGACTGCGTGGTCATCGACAACGAACCTGCCAAAGCCTTTGTTGCTGCCAACGAAGGCCTGAAAATCCTCGATACTGAGTATGCCAACGAAGATTATGCCATCGCGATCGCCAAGGACAACACCGAGCTGCTGGAAAAGGTGGACAAAGCTCTGGCCGAACTGATCGAAGACGGCACTGTACAGAAAATTGTGGACAAATACATCACATCCGACTGATACAGGCGTGTGAAATGTTCCACGGCCTGCTGATGTTCTGAACGTCGGGGCCACATGAAACATGGGAAACAGGGCGTCGGGGAGACGGTAATTCTCCCCCGCCCTTTTCGTATCGATCCCGGATCGTTTTCCAGTGAGCCTAAAAAGATTGACGGCAGAACCAGCTGTGAAAAATTCCGTCTTTATGGTATGCTTAAAGAATACTGCAACAGCATGGGTTCCGGCCGCTTAGAAGCAGGCTCCGCCAAACCGGCGGCAGGGTACGGGGCGGGCCGCATTTATTATTATTGATGGTAGGAGGAATGAAGTATGGCGGAATCCTGGGCCTGGCTCGTGAACCAATTCGAGCAGACCTTTATCACGGACAACCGCTGGCAATATTTCGCAAAAGGTATTGTCACTACGCTGGAAGTCACTTTTTTAGCGTTGATTCTAGGCGTGGTGATCGGTGTGGTCATCGCGGTGATACGCTCGGCACACGATTCACAGCGGGGCAGCAAAAAGGGAATCGGTCATGTGATACTGGCCTTTTTTAACGCCATTGCCAAACTATATCTTACGGTGATCCGCGGCACCCCGTCCACCGTGCAGCTGCTGATCATGTGGTTTATCGTATTCAAATGGGCCAGAGACGATATGATGGTCTGGGTTGCGGCCATCTCCTTCGGCATCAACTCCGGCGCCTATGTGGCGGAAATCGTCCGTTCCGGCATCATGTCCATCGATTTGGGGCAGTCGGAGGCAGGGCGCTCTCTGGGTCTGAATTATACGCAGACCATGGGTTACATCGTCATCCCCCAGGCCATCAAAAACATACTCCCCGCATTGGGCAACGAGCTGATCACTTTGCTGAAGGAAACCTCCATCTGCGGCTTCATCGGCCTGCAGGACCTCACCAAGGGAGCCATGATCGTGCAGAGCCGCACTTACGCGCCCTTTGTGCCCTACCTATCTATCGCCGTTCTCTATCTGGCCCTGGTGTTGATTTTGAGCAAGCTGCTGAGCATCTTTGAAAGGAGGCTGCGCGAAAGTGATCGACGTTAAAAACCTGGAAAAATCCTTTGGAGACCATTTTGTGCTCAAAGGGATCAATGAGCACATTAATAAGGGCGAAAAGGTGGCTGTCATCGGCCCCTCCGGTTCCGGAAAATCCACCTTTCTGCGCTGCCTGAACCTGCTGGAACAGCCTACGGGCGGCACCATCACCTTTGAAGGGGTGGACATCACCGATCCCCAAAACGACATCAATAAGATGCGTACCAGGATGGGCATGGTATTTCAGCAATTTAATCTTTTCCCCCACCTTTCGGTCAAGGAAAACATTAAGCTTGCCCCTCTCAAGCTCAAGCTGATGACCAAGGCGGAAGCGGACAAGCGAGCATTGGAGCTGTTAGAGCGTGTCGGGCTCCCCGATAAGGCAGATGCCTATCCCAAACAGCTTTCCGGCGGCCAGCAGCAGAGAATCGCCATTGCGCGGGCTCTGGCCATGAATCCGGATGTAATGCTCTTCGACGAACCCACCTCTGCGCTGGATCCTGAAATGGTCGGCGAGGTACTGGAAATCATGAAAGAGCTGGCCGACGACGGTATGACCATGGTTGTGGTCACCCACGAAATGGGTTTTGCCCGGAGTGTAGCCACCCGGATCCTGTTTATGGACGAGGGCGTCATTGCCGAGCAAAACGAACCGGAGGCATTCTTCACAAATCCTCAGAATCCGCGGCTCCGGGAATTTCTCTCCAAAGTACTGTAAAAAAACAAGGGACCGCTGCAAGAGATTTAATCTCTTGCAGCGGTCTCAATTATTGTGCAGAAGGGAGTCCCAAATTCAGCGGCACCGGGATTCGCTGAACAGGCCTGCGGCGCCTCACTGTTTTTCTTTTTCTGTTGCTTGGAGATTTTTTCCGGAAGCTGTGGCACTTTTTTACCGGATATGCTACAATGGCCGCAGAACAGCTCCGGAACTTCCGGAGGAAACGGAGGAAACGCTATGATACCTAAAATCCTGCTGCAGAAGGCGGAAGAACTGGAAGCTAAAACAGCCCAAAAGCTTCCTTCCCTTGCCCCTCTCGCAAAGCAATGCTTTCTGAACACCATTGAGACCACAGTGACCGAGCTTCCCGATGGAAGCGCCTTTGTCATCACGGGGGATATTCCCGCCATGTGGCTGCGCGACAGCGCGGCGCAGCTGAAACCCTATCTCAAATACGCCGCGGAGGATGAGGATCTGAAGAATATCCTGCGCAGCGTCATCGGCAAGCATGCTTTTTATGTAAACCTAGACCCCTATTCCAACGCCTTCAACAGTGAAGTGCTGAAAAAGGGCTACAGCGAGGATGACCACAGCGATTTCCAAAGCGGGTGGATCTGGGAACGCAAGTATGAAGTGGATTCCCTCTGCGCTCCGCTGTACCTTTCCCACGAATATTACGAGGTCACCAAGGACAGTTCCATCTTTACGGAAGAGTTCCGGCTGATGATTGAAAAAATCGTTCACACCTTCCATACGGAGCAGCGCCATGGGGAAAGATCTTCCTATTGGTTTGTTCGGGAAAATGCCTGGGCTCCCAGCGACACTTTGCCCATGAACGGCAAGGGCCGTCCCGTAAATTACACGGGCATGACCTGGTCCGGATTCCGTCCGTCGGATGATTCCTGCAAATTCGGGTACCTGATCCCCTCCAACATGATGGCGGTTGTGGCCCTGCGCAAAGCTGCCGGACTGTTGGAAGCAGGGTACGAGGACACAGCCCTGAAAGCAGACTGCCTGGCACTGGCCGCTGAAATCGAGGACGGCATCGAGGCCTACGGCATTGTGGATCATCCCAAATACGGAAAAATATACGCCTACGAGACTGACGGCTTCGGCAATTACAACCTGATGGACGACGCCAATTCCCCCAGCCTGCTGGCTATCCCCTATCTGGGCTACCGCAGCGCAGAAGACCCTATCTACCAGAATACCCGCCGGTTCGTACTCTCAGAGGACAACCCCTATTATTACAGTGGAAAAGCAGCCAGAGGCATCGGAAGCCCTCACACACCGCCCCGCTATATCTGGCATATCGGCCTTTCCATGCAGATCCTCACCAGCACCGATCCCCAGGAAAAACAGGAATGCCTGGACACCATAGCCCGCACCCATGCGGGAACCAATTTTATGCATGAGGGGTTTGACGTGGATGACCCCTCCAAATTTACCAGACCCTGGTTTGCCTGGGCCAACACTCTGTTCGCTCAGATGCTGGAAGAAGAGGTAAAATAACGCTTTCGGAGGTGTTTTTCATGAAAGACCGGGTACTGCTGCCGGAAAACGGCTTTTATAAAGCAAACCTGCACAGCCACACTACGGTATCCGACGGAGCTCTGACGCCGGAGGAGGCTAAAAAGGCGTATCAGGCGGAAGGGTATTCCATTGTGGCCTTTACAGACCACCATAAATACGCGTGGCATCGGGAACTCTGCGACGACAGCTTTCTCGCCCTGGCAGGATATGAGGTAGATCTGAACGATTTTATGAAATCCCGGGATGGCTGGCCCAGGCTGAAGACTTACCACATCAACCTGTTTGACACCGATCCAGCAGAGCACGCACAGGAAAAGGCGCAAAGCCCCCTTCCTCCCCGCAGGTACGGCGATATTCACGCTCTCAACGGCTATCTGGAGCAGATGAATCAATTGGGATTTCTGGTCAGCTACAATCACCCCTACTGGTCCTTGCAGGATTATGACGATTATAAGGGGCTGCGCAGCCTGTTTGCCATGGAAATTTATAACCACGGCTGTGAACACGACGGCCTTTACGGCTTTGCTCCCCAGGCCTACGATGAGATGCTGCGCACGGGACAGCGGCTGTTCTGCCTGGCTACAGACGACAATCACAACAGGATGCCCTTCGGCGACCCGCTCTGCGATTCCTTCGGCGGCTTTGTGATGCTCCATGCTTCCAAGCTCGACTATCCCAGTGTGATCAGCGCCCTGGCGGCCGGAGATTTTTACTGGTCCATGGGGCCGGAGCTTCGGGGAGTTTCCCTGGAAAACGGAATTCTCCGGGTAAAAACTTCTCCTGTGGAAAAGATTTTTGTGATGCAGGAAGGCAGGGGCTGCTACAAGCGGCTGGCTCCCAAAGAGGAGAGCCTTACAGAGGCGGAGTTCGCGCTCTCCGGAAAAGAGGGCTGGTTCCGGATTGAGGTCCGCGACAGCCATGGCCTTTATGCCGGTACCAACGCCTATTTCCTGGACGATTTGAATTGATTATCAGAATTTGAAATGCGCCGTAAAACGGAGAAACTCCCGTTTTGGAGCGTTCACTTAGGGATTATTGAAAACAATGATAATTTTTGAGTGACGTCCTCAAGCGGTGCCAACAGAAAGACCACACAACAGGCTACAGAGTCTGTTGTGTGGTCTTTTTCTGCTTTAGGCATCCTCACCGCTGTCCATCAGCGTGGCGAGCATAAGCCTACCGCCGAGCCGAAAAGCATAGGAGAATATCTCCAGTTCGATCAAGCCGTACATTTCATTGACGCAGTCATCGTATTTTTCAAGCGTCTCCTGTTGTTCCGCTGTCATAGAGTCATGTAGACGATCCCGGTTACGTCCCATCAGTTTGATCAGTTCTTTAATTGCCCGGTTGCTTTCCTTACTCTGTTCCTGGGGATTTATATTCCCGTACCAGAACTCTTCCAGTATGTTGCCCATATCGCACCTCCTTGCAGCGAGACACTATGCCATAGACGGTGCGATTAGTCCAGATAACAAACTGTGAACAGAAAGACCGCACAACAAGTTGCGAAATCTGATGTGTGGTCAATTTTTACTTAATTATTTAGTATCGTGTGTATTCCGCCACTCTTTGAGGAGTGCATTAAGAGCAACACCTGTTTTCAGACGCTCCTTATAAACCTCTGTTTTCCTGTCTGAGCCGGTACTGATGTGGTCGAATCGTGTAATCTCGCTGATTTTGTCGCTCAGTAAGTTCTGGTGCCCTTCGATATACACCTCAAAGGCCAGTCTTTCCTCGTCCGAGCGATAGAATAGCACAACATCTTGGAGGTGCATAAAAGCATAACGATGATCACTGTTTTGAGGATCATATAAGAACCTTAAGATTCTATATCGCTTGCTACCACCGACATAATATTTATAAGTGTATTTGTGGTGCAGACCATATTCGTCATGACATACATACCCCCAAGTGGGCGTAGGAATCTGCAATCTACCGCCATCAAGAACGACAATCTGATACGAGTCGAGGATTGTAGTCTGGTACTTGATGTTTAATTCATCATAGGAAGTATTGGAATTCGGCATGGCATAGGCATAGAACTCTGCGTCCAAATCATCGTCATTAGGATGTATTTCTATCGTGTATTCTGGGCGATAAACATTGTAATACCTATTATCGGAAGTAGTCCATTCTGCTTTGTTATGTAGCCGATCATAGATATATTCTAATGGGGGTTTGGTAAGACCCAGTCTTTTTCGCCACAAATTCTCTATATCCGTCACATCAGCATTTCCGTTATCCGGTGTGTTCTTGTCGCCCGTCCGAGTATAAATACACCATGGACGCATCTGCCCATACTGTTTCTTTAAATAAATGGGTGTGTTTTCAACATTGAAGATAGTCAGCACATCCAATTCAACACCATCAAAAACGATGGTCTTTACTTCCACAGTAGGATACACATCCCCTGCAAAAATGAGATTTGATATAGAATCGATAATATCTGCCTGTTTCTTTCTCGGTTTTTGCATACCTTTGATTTCCAGGTTGTCGGCTACACCAAAAATCAAATAACAGTTTTCATCGTGTACAGTGTTGGCAAAGCAAACGATGTCCTTAATCAAATCTGCAATATTCTCATGCCACTCTTGCTTGAAATCCCAGCAGTCACCTTCTTTGCCTTGTTCAAGGAAAAAGCGAATAAGGCTATCCATTGAGTAGTATTGAAATTTGGACACTATCAGTACCTTCTTTGTTCATTATTAAAACGGAAGGGAATCATAATCCTCCTCGTCATCATCTGGATCAGAAAGACCGAGCAGCTGTTTTGCTCGCAGTAACAACTGGTCATATGTAATGATGTGAAGTTGATGATATGCCGAATTCAAAATACGGAGAGCACGCATCTTATCTTCGCCCCAATCGTCAGAGCGTCCATACACCAACATACATTGTGGCTTTACAGTCTTTGTTCCGTCCACACGTTCCATAAATTCTACGGAATTGGATTGAAGTTCAATTCTGTAGAGGTAATTTAAGCACTGGGAAATTGCCGCAGTTAGCTGAGCAGTGGGATAATAATTTCCATGGGAATCTGGCCCTGCCCAAAATTGCAAATCAGGCCGTTTAATTTCTACAACATCAAGAAATCCGTCTATTGAACGCATTAGGTAGTCAGCAATGTCGTTGGTATCAATATCTCTCTCCGGCAAAATGTTGAGGTAATCTGAACCAAGTACCCATTTGTTTTGAGAGAACCAATTCTGCCAAAACGATTCCGTCCTCTCTACATCAATTGCATGTTCAAATTCTTGGACTGCATTATTCCGTTCTGCAGCAGTGATCGCTACGGTAAGGTTTTGCGTCAAAATACCGGATTCGATCAACTTAGATACAACCTCATCATCAGAGATGCCTAAATCACGCACCTTGGTAAATAGCTTGGCTGCATCCTCATCTGCCTCTATGAACTCAGTCATACCGATATTCAGTGGGGTATAGTACTCTTGAATATATTCAATTAGTTTATCGATTTCTTCAGGCTTAAGAGTAATGGCTTTATCTTCCTTGGTTATCCATTGATTCCCAACTTTCTTCTGTCGAGCAATTTTAAGTGATACAATTTGCTCGCCGCTGGATTTATGGCAATTTCTAAAAAATACTGCTTTGCAAGCACTTCTGGGGCCAGATCCTAAAATGCAGGGTTCAACATACTCTTGGCCATCGGCTGTTTTACTTACATTTTTCCACTCTTTTGCCATAAAAAACCTCTCAATACTGAGTTAGAAATTGAACTCTATTCCAGTCAGAACAGCACCGAAATCGTATTGCGGTAACGCTCCGAAATAATCTGTTTCCAAACCGACATCCAAAACATACATAAAATCCGCAAAATCATAAATCACAGGCTCACCGTGATTATCCATGAGATTCTTCCGTATGCTATCGGTTTTAGCGATGAGGCAAGTGTACTGATAATCCTTGTCGATTGCAGATGTGTTTCCGTTAGGATGCGCCTTTTGCAGATGCTGACCACTCGTCAATGCAATCAAATTCTCCAGGTACTCTGCAATCTCCTGATACCGATGTTTCGGGAAAATATGATGCATATGCGTAGCCTTTTCTCCAACAGAAAACCGGTCCAGAATTTCGGATTTTCCATCATTGTATTTGTCATTGAACTGCCGCAAATACTTTATTGCTCTGGATACACGGTACTGGTACTCATCGTCAGTCTGGGCAACGGGAACAAAGTCTCCTCGTGCCACATTTTTATCCTTGCCCGCCGCATCATCACGCCAATTGGTCTGATTATAAATGATCTTATCATATGTAATCATGGATGGAGATATTTTCCCCTTGGCGGTGCCTTTCTTGTGGTATTTACAGGCCAGAGGATTGAGAACCTTGGTGAAAATTCTGCTTGCCTCCACAGCGGTGTTGATGGGGGTGTACTTAATGCAGAAAGCTGCAAAGGTATCCTTGAGGCTCTGAAGAGCATCATTTGTCTGCTCGTCGAAGAATGTCTCAAAACTGTCCCACAGCCCACTATCTTTCAGTGTTTTCTCGATGTAGAGGCACAAAAAGTCAAAAGCATTTCTCTCCCGAAGTGCGATATACTGCAGGATGTCCATATTGGCAACGCTAAATTGAATGGTATTGCGAACAACGCCGTCCTCACGCAATACGCCTGCGGCAGCCAGCATTTTCATTGGTTGCCGGAAGAACTTGTTATATTCATCCAGAGTAGTTCGGCGCAGTGGGTCGGGTTTGCAAAAAATATTTTGAACGTTCGTAATGGCATATTCCGACTTCCAAATATTTGGAGACTGAAACGGCTGACTGCCGCCGCTCTGAATATAGTCCATAATACAGTCAGCAACGAAGCATACGGCATCAAAAGCACATTTCTGGTCAATCCAACGGCCATTGCCTGAAATACGGACATCATAATTTCGTTCTTCTAAAAACCTCGATACAAGATTATTATTCATCTCTTAGCACCCCGTAATAATACACGCTATTATTGTCGACATTAATTGACTGAGTAGACAGATTCCGCGCAATCCCATAAAACCGTCTGTACTCCTCGGACGAAAAGAACGCCTTTTGCTTCGCTGTTAATCGGAGATCTTCCTTTGGAATGAGTACAGCTACAGAGCCATCAGGAATCGTATTTGGCAAATTGTCAATGACCCGCGGATTATAGGTCATGTTCGGAGTTAGGTACACCCGTTCATTGTTTACAAACTGAGATGCCGACACAGTTTCAGCAATCTGCATCGGAAGATATACATCGTAATCCGGTATATGTGTTATGCCCAATCCATCGTCATCAATATTTCTGGCTTTAATGACCCACAGGCAATTGCCATTCGATTTTGCAACGGTATTTGCTTTGGTGATCTGCCTATCTCGGAATACAGTAAATACATCAAATCGGAGTTTTTTTGCGACCTCATCAAATTGTTCATCGCGATAAATCACGAAGGAGGGGTACGCCGGATCGGTAAGATACTCCTGACTACGGGTATGCTGCATATTGTACTTCATACTATAAACAGTCGTGTCCTTTGGCTTTTGCCGAGGATAGATAATCATACACATGGTTTCAATAGAAACCCCGGTAAAGCCATACCGCCCAAAATCAATAATGCTATCAATCTTTACTGTCCGCAAATAATCTCTTGTTTGGGTGTATTCTTCGGATGCAAGGATATTCTTGTTCAAGACCAAAGAAACACAGTCGCTACAACGAATACACTTTTCCAAGAACATTGCTGCTAAGTTGTTCGTTTTCTGATTGACATTTGCTTTCAATGCCTCTGCAATAGCAGGAGTTTTCTTCTTCAGCTTGGAGAAAGGCGGGTTTCCAACAGCCAGGTCATATCTATGCTCTGGTTGCCAGGTGATAAAGTCATGACAGATTTGATTGATAGTGAAATTGGCAGGTACGCCGATTCGGTTCAGCAGGAGAGAAAATGCTTCCAGGCTTGCTGGGTCAATATCGACCACATCAAGGATTACATGGGGAACATTTTCATACTGCTTGAACAGAAATGGAATAAAACTTCCTGCTCCAACAGAAGGCTCCAGGATACGAATTTCTTCCTTATTGAACACAGGAAGTCGTCCCATAATTTCATTTACGATAAACTTATTCGTATAAAATGCCGCATTCTTTTCCCTGTGTGCATTGCAGAGTTCTGTGATCCTCATCAGAGAAGCAATGTCCAAATTGAGCGGATTGTCCCTCAAAAATACAATCAGATTGTCTCTTTCTGCAAGGTTGTTGTCTGCAATGATGCGGTTAATCTCGGCTGCATCGCTCCGTTTCGTTTGCATTGCCGCTTTAATACGGCCAGCAATTTGGCGCATAATCTCTGTAGGAACAGCCTCACCGAGGCATTGACGGATATTTACTTCATGCTCTTTATATACTTTCCGTTTCTCAACATCACTCATTGCATTGAGTTCATCAATTGAATAGTCGACCCACCTAAAAGAATGCGGTATGGTCATCATATCCATAAGTTCCCTGATGCTGAACACACGATCCTGCTCTGGGTGGACGGTATTCTGTGCTGCAAGCTGATCGTTACGAGTATGAACACATTGAACGAATCTGTCCCAAGGTTGCCGCGTGTACTTGTCTCTATTTTTGCGAGCGTTTTCGACCCGCTTACCATCAACTATACGATGTGGCCGTTTTGCAGGATCGGCATTATCAAACGCAGATTCACTCTCTTTCAAATCATGAATCCAGGGGCGCATAGCAGGATCGTATGTTCTGAACGCATGATAAAAGTCACTTTGGCTAATTTCGCCCCACTCCAGTCGGGGGTAATCAAAAATAACCTCTCTCAATGTTTTTTCAGGCCTAAAGCTGGGATATAAATCAAACGGTGTGATATTGTTTCTATATTTTTTACTGACACCAATCATCAGAGTTCTCGTTCTGGAAGAATTAGAACCATAATTCATAAAGTTAAGAATTCTTCCGGAAATGATATATTCGGCACCCAATGCACTTCTGATGTACTCACCAATAGGCATGACCTGCTCATCTGGGGTGATGCACAATGTTTTTTGGAATGCCATTACATTTTCAAAAACAAAGAAACGGGGTTTAATCCGGTTAATAATCTCTACAGATTCAACTACCAAGCTATTTCTGTTGATCTCCCGATCATTCTTTTTATGATTGATGACACTAATGCCCTGGCACGGAGGGGTTGCAATAACCACATCAATGCCATCATTGCCCATCTTTTCCCACTTGTCGATTTCATCATATATCTTCTGCTTAATTGCTGACTGCGTAATATCGCCAGGAATGTAGCCGGAGTTCAGTTTGCATTTTTTATTTACACGTTGCACATCCATGCGTCTCGATAAAAGTTCATTGGTTGCAACACATTCAAATCCTTCCATGTGGAATCCATAGCAACCAACACCTGCCGAACTGAACAGGGAAATGTATGTCATGGTCTTATCCTTTAACAATGCGTTACACCTCCCCCTTGTCATCGTTCATGCATTTGTGTTCCATAATATCCCCAAAGTCACAGTCAAGGACATCACATATTCTACCAAGGATAGCTAAGTTGACCGCTTCATCCCGGCGCATTTTGGTCATAGTATTAGGGGCAATTCCAGCTTCTTTCCGCAATTCGGACTGACTCATTTTTTTATCAATCAGAAGTTTCCATAAACGATTATATGAAACAGACATACTATGCCTCCTGTAAAAGTCGTATATCAATATTATAGCGACAAAATGTGAATTTTTCAAGATGCAATCGCAAATATATGCGATTTCCAAACAGATTTCATATGCTATTTGTCCCTGTGTCAGAAATGACATGGGGATTTTTTGTTTTACCTGGCAAAAAATCCCCGCCGCCGTGACTAAGTAGTGAGAAAAAATACTCTCTCCAACGGGGTTCGATTCGGACGAATTTTTCGCTTATAGGCAGAGGAAAGAAACATTTTTGATTTTCGTTGAAAAAGCGGCGTTCTCATGTCCGGTGGTGAGCGAAGAGAGAAAATTTCTAAGTTCTCTGTTCAAACCGCAATCTCACCTCCAGTGGGTAGTGGGGGTTGACATTTTTCCCATGTAAGCGAAGGCGGCAGAAAATTCATATAAAAATATGATTTTCTTCGTCAAAACGCTTCTCCCATCTCCAAAGAGGAATAGAGGGAAGAAAATTTCCAAAGTTTTCGGCCAAACCGAGATCTGACCTCCAGTGGTTAGTGGAAAGGGATTTTTCCTCAACCATCGTCAAAACGGCTCCTTGCTGACCAAGTGCTAACTGTAAGGGGCAATACACAAAATCGAAAGGAGGCACACACAGTGCAAGTTCAATTAGAAAAAATACCGCAGTATTTAAAGGACAACGGCCAGTTCTGCAACTGGAGATATGAACTGCGGGACGGCAATCAGACCAAGGTGCCGTATATGTCCGGCACAAGACGCAAAGCCAATGTGGATGACCCGACCACATTCACAGCCTTTGAGACTGCGGTATCCGCAACAGGCTATGACGGCATCGGCATCCGTGTCTGCGGCCGGATCGTGGGTATCGACCTGGACCACTGTATCGAGGATGGCAAGCTGCTCCCGTGGGCGCAGGCCATCGTAGACCGCTTCGGTGCGACCTACATCGAAATCAGTCCCTCCGGCGAGGGCATCCGCATTTTCTGTCTGCTGCCGAGCGGCTTTGAATACGATACCCAGACCTATTACATCAAAAAGGGCAACATCGAGGTCTACATTCCTGGTCACACCAACAGATTCCTCACAGTGACCGGGAACACCATCAACGGCGCAGATGTGACGGAAACGGGAGAATCTCTCGTTTGGCTGCTCGACACCTATATGCGCCGCCCCACACCTTCGACTGCCGCCATTGCCATTCCCAACGAAAGCTACCTCAGTGATGATGCTGTGATTGCTAAAGCATCCGCTGCCCAGAACGGTGAAAAGTTCAAGCGGCTCTGGAACGGTGACATCACCGGGTACAAGAGCCAAAGCGAAGCGGATGCTGCATTGGTTTCCATCTTGGCATTCTGGTGCAGCGGTGATAAAGCACAGATGGACAGGCTTTTTCGACAGTCCGGCTTGATGCGTGAAAAGTGGGATTCCCTCCGTGGTGCTGGCACCTACGGCAACATCTCCATCGAAAAGGCAGTCGCTCGAATGACCGACTACTACAAGCCTATCATCCCACGCTCTGCCGCCGAGGATTTCGGAGTGGAACGGCTGAAGGAACTTGATCCTATGGATTCCTCCAAATACCCGTGGAACGACATTGGCGCTGGTCACATCTTCGCTGACTTCTATCAAGACAGACTGCGCTATGTGCCGGAGCGGAAGATGTGGTTTCACTATGAAAATGGTGTATGGCAGCCGGATACCGGCAATCTCCGTGCGATGCTCTACTGCATGGAACTGGCTGACCTCATGTACACCTTCGCCCTTGAGATAAGGGACGAGGATAAGCGTAAATCCTATATGAAATACGCCAGCCGATGGCAGAGCCACTCCAACCGGGTCAATATTCTCAAGGATGCTCAAGTATATCATCCCATTCCATACGGCAGCTTCGATGCGGACATCTACATCTTCAACTGCAAAAACGGCACTCTGCATATCGACACCGGGGAGTTCACCGAACACCGCAGCACCGACCTTCTCACCAAGATCAGTCCCGTGGTGTATGACCCAACAGCCTACTCGGAGCGTTTCGGCACCTACATTGATGAAATCATGAGCGGTGATACCGACAGAGCCAAGTTCCTGCAGAAGATCCTCGGCTATGGTCTTACTGGAGACACCCGGCACGAATGCATGACCATCCTCTACGGCGTGACCACACGCAACGGCAAAGGTACCCTCTGTGAAAGCGTACTGAAGGTGCTTGGTGACTATGGCTGTGCCTCCCGCCCGGAGACTATCGCCATGAAAAGCTACACCAATGGCTCACAGCCCAGCGAGGATGTGGCTCGGCTTGCCGGTGTTCGCTTCGTAAATATCCCGGAGCCAGGAAAAGGAATGGTGCTGGATGCCGCCAAGGTTAAGGCTATGACCGGCAACGATACCCTCAATGCCCGTTTCCTTCACGAGAACAGCTTTGACTTCCAACCGCAGTTCAAGATCTATGTGAACACCAACTTCCTGCCAGTCATCAACGATATGACCTTGTTCTCCAGTGACCGCATCATCATTATCCCGTTTGACCGGCATTTTGATGAGCAGTCCCGTGATACCACACTGAAACGCCGCTTTGCAGAGGAAGGTGTCCAAAGTGCCATCCTCAACTGGCTGTTGGAGGGATACCGCTTGCTCCAGAGCGAGGGAGTATTTCTCCCTAAGTCCGTAAAAGATGCCACCGACCGCTATCAGCATGACAGTGACAAGATGGCACTGTTCTTTGAGGACAACCTGGTAGCAGATGAAACGGCAGAGGAACTGACCTCCACGGTCTATGCCCGGTATAAGGGATGGTGCCAGGAGAACGGATGCTACCCGGAGAGCATGAAGAACTTCAAGCAGGGACTGCAGGCTTTTGCTCAGGTAGTCCGCAAGCGTCCCAAGCACGGCGGCGAAAAAACCACGATGCTCATCGGCTATCGGCTCATTTCCGAGTTCGATGCTCCGCCGCTGACATAATCACACGGCATGGGGCAATGTGGCAGATGATTATAGGTTTTTTCTATAGGAAAACAAATCTTGAAAACAACCATAATTACTTGCCACATTGCCCCGTGCGGAAAGGAGGCGGTGCCTATGATTGCGTAGCATCCTGTGACCCATACACCCAAAATCAACGAAAGGAGCAAAACGCTATGAAACACAGATTCTTTTACGGCTTGAAGCCGGGCATCAACAATCTCAGCACCAAGGACTTCTCCCAGAAGGACTATGAGTGCAGCTTGCTCTTCCAGACCAAGCGTGGCGCACCCGTAGTGGTGGCCCGTCACAAGAGCCTGGATATCTGGAAGGTGCAGAATGGTTTCTCCACCGTGTTCTTCGGAACAAAGGCAGAAGCACTGGCCTACTGCAAAGGTCGGTTCCTCGATGCAGACGGACAGGCGGTGTAAGCCATGACAGACATCAAGTATTACCCACTCATCGACTGCGACACTGAGGGTACGGAGAAAGTGGCAATGATCCCCGCAACCAACGGCAGCACAGTCAAGGCGCAGAGCGGAATGTGGATCGAAGAGATGATACCTCACTACTTCCGGCTCTACACCAAAAGCAGCTGTTCCGCTGACACCTTCTATATCCGCTGCCCTCGATGCGGCTCGGCACTGAAGCGTATCAGCGGGAGCATCAACGAAACCAAGCGCGGCCTGTATGTATGTAGTGCCTGCGCCAAGAAATAAGGAGGAAAATTCTATGTCCAACAAGATCACCAAGCAGTTCCTGCAGGAACACTTCCGCAAGCACGATTCCATCACGCTCTACAAGCCAGATGGCACTCCCGTCACCTTTGTCAAGCACCACAATCTGATCGTGAACGGCGGTCATCACAGCTTTATGTTTAGGACTTACGATGAACTGATGGATTTCTACAAGAAGCACCATCTCTGCTTGAAGCCTGTCATCGCCATTGGCTGATGCCACCCGTGCGTACCTCATGCCCGGAGGGGAGGTCAACATCTCTGTGGCTTTTCCCCTGGACAACGGGCGTGGAGTCTCACGCACAAAATCGCGTATTCAAAGGGGTAATATACCCAATTAAAACATTATGGAGGTTATTTCTATGAACATCACTAAGGACTATTTCGAGAAGCAGCTCAAGAAGCATGACAAGGTCACCGTCTATGCACAGGACAATATCCCGCTGACCATCAGCAAGGCACCCTGCATCCGCCGTGACGGTGCGCGTCTTGAGTTCGACATGGACTGTGCCGATCTTGCCGACTACTGCAATCTGGCCGGTCTGTCCATCAAGCCTAATAACCATTAAGGAGGAAAACGCAATGAAAACTTATACCGAAATGCTGCCCCATATCGAGGGCAACGATTATGAGACCCACTTCTGGAATGCCATCCGTGGCAAGCAGGGTCACAAAGAGCATCTTGTGAAAGGCATCGATACCGCTACCGGCGCATTCACTCTCACCACCAAGGGACAGGAGAAGTACATGGCTGCCATCAAGCAGGAAGGTCTGTTCCGCAGCCTTGCCACCGATATCCAGGTTTATGACCATGTCTACAACATCAAGACCGTAGAGGGTGATGATGTAGCAGTCTGGGTACCGGAGGGCGGCACGATCCCCATCACGGACGGTATGGCTGATTTCAGCGATATTGCTCTGGCAAGCCACAAACTGGCTGTGTTCCTCAAGTTGGAGGATGCCCTCATCCGTGACCCTTACTTCAAGGTAGAGAACTATCTGGTCAAGCGTCTGGCCAAGAACTTCGGCAGAGCCGAGGATAACGGTTTCATCAATGGCACCGGCGAGAATATGCCCACCGGCATTCTGGCAGAGACCGGCGGTGCAGAGGTCGGTGTGACCACTTCTGCGCTGACCTACGATGATGTGGTCAAGCTGTTCTTTTCTGTGAAGCCTGAGTATCGCAAGAACGGCATCTGGATCATGAACGATGAGACCGCGCTGGCTCTGCGTACCCTCAAGGATAACGCCGGACAGCCCATCTGGAATCAGTCCAACGATACCATCCTGGGTCACAAGGTGTGCATCTCCGAGTTCATGCCCATTGCCGAATCCGGCAGCAAGCCTATCGCATTCGGTGACTTCAGCTACTACTGGATCGTGTCCCGCCGCCCGGTCAGTGTCCGTACTCTCACCGAGCAGTTTGCGATGGTGGATTGCGTGGGATATCTGGCATACGAGTTTCTGGACGGGAAACTCGTCCGTCCCGAAGCCATCAAGGTCATGCAGATGACTGCATAATTTCCGGGAGGCTCCTGTGGGCAGCGTCCTGCAGGGGCTATTCCCCCTAAAACTTATGCGAATTTGCACACGCGACCCCATGCCCGTTGTCCGCCTATATAGGCACAGAGATTAGACCCGCCCTACCGGGTCGGAAAGGAGACTGTTATGGATGTGAACACCATTACTGAAAAGAAACCGAGCCGGGTCACAGAAATGCAGGTCGGTGATACCATTTTCACCGTAGTCTCCGTTGAAAGTGATCGAGCCAGAGAACACCTTTATGATAAGGTAAAAAGGATGATACTGAACAATGAAAATACGGAGACGCCACCCACGGCTACGGCTGCATAAGCGCCTGTGCGGCAGGCCATGCCGTTATCATAAAATTCACACCAAAGACTGCAAATAACCCTTGACTTATCCGCAATAGTACGGGAATATAGAGTACCCGCTTGAGGACTGTCGGAAAGGAGCATATCATGAAACAATTAAATAGACAGTCCTCCACTATTGCGACGGATAAGATCACGGCTTTGTACTGCCGTTTGTCCCGTGACGATGAACTTCAAGGCGATAGCAATTCCATTCTGAATCAAAAGGCTATTCTCCAGAAATTCGCTGATGACAATGGCTTCGGGAACACCTCGTTTTTCGTTGACGATGGATTCAGTGGGACGAACTTCGAAAGACCGGATTGGCAGCGCCTTATGGCACTGGTGGACGAGGGCAAGGTCGGCACGGTCATTGTCAAGGACATGAGCAGACTGGGAAGAGACTACCTCAAGGTAGGCTACTACACCGAGGTGGTGCTGCCCGGTGCCGATGTCCGGTTCATTGCCATCAACAACGGCGTAGACAGCGCCAATCAGCAGGACAGCGATTTTACTCCGTTTCTCAACATCATCAACGAATGGTATGCCAAGGACACCAGTAAGAAAATCCGAGCGGTGTTCAAGGCGAAGGGTGAATCCGGCAAGCCGCTGTGTACCAATCCTCCGTATGGCTATCTCAAAGACCCTGACGATAAACATCACTGGATCGTGGATGAGGTCGCAGCCGATGTGGTCAGAGACATCTTCAAAATGTGCGTAGCCGGAAAGGGGCCTTCGCAGATAGCCAAGGCACTGTCACAGCGTCAGATACCCGTTCCCACAGTGCATCTCCACCGCATGGGCATCAACACCCCTGCCAGAGAGCCGGAGGACATTTACGCTTGGCAACAGCGCACAGTAGCAGATATTCTGGTGAAAATGGAATACTTGGGTCACACAGTCAATTTCAAGACCCAGAAGAAATCCTACAAATCAAAGAAAAAGGTCAACAATGACCCGTCCGAATGGGTGATCTTTGAGAACACCCACGAAGCCATTATTGACCAGGAGACCTTTGAAATTGTCCAGAATATTCGCAACGGCAGACGCAGGCTCACGCCGATGGGTGAAATGCCGGTCTTGTCTGGGATGCTGTTCTGTGCAGACTGCGGTGCGAAACTGTACCAAGTCCGAGCCAGAGGGTGGACGCATGAGCAGGAGCATTTCGTCTGCGCCACATACCGCAAGCAGAAAGGAAAATGTACATCCCACCAGATCCACAATGTGCAGGTGGAGCAGATTCTGCTGACGGAGATCAACCGGATGCTCGCCTTTGTGCGTGACCGCGAGGGCGAATTTGTGGAACTGCTTACCAAGAAAAACGAGCGCGACCTCAATCGCCAGTTCCGTGAGTACAGCCGTGAATTGGAACAGGCCACACAGCGCATCACCAAACTGGATGGCATCATCCAAAGGCTCTATGAGGATAACCTCGATGGAAAGATATCCGATGAGCGTTTTGCCAAGATGACCGCCACCTACGAACAGGAGCAGAAAGACCTCCAAGCACGGGTGATCGTCCTGCGTGAGACCCTCTCAAAAGCCAAGGCACAGAGGCTCAACATCGATTCCTTCCTCGCACAGGTCAAGAAGTACACCGAGGTTAAGGAACTGGATGCCGAGATCATCCGAGCATTGGTGGAGCGCATCGATGTGTTCAAGCCGGAGAAGGTGCCGGGTACCAGAACGAAAAAGCAGACCATTCTCATTCATTGGAACTTCATTGGAGCAGTCGAACTGCCCCAGGAACAGAAAAAATCGGCATAGCCGGATTTCTCCAAACTATGCCGATATTTTTCCAAGGAATAAAATCCCTTAGTGAGACCCCCTTTTATGGCGCATTTTTTATTTCCCCCAGGCGTGCCTTCCTTTCGTAACCGGAAACACAGTGGAGAAAACAGCTATCACCGTACTGCCGGAACTGCTTTTCCCAGGTCTTCTTCCTTTCTGAGATCCCGGAAAAAACGAACCAGAAAAGGGATGCAGCACAGAAACGTGCAGAAATCGGCAGCTGTCTGGGTGATTTCCACACCTGTCAGCCCAAAGAGGGCGGGCAGCAGATAGATGAAAGGCAGGAAAAACACGCCCTGGCGGCAGGAAGAGACAAAAGTTGCCTGCCAGGAACGCCCCACCGTCTGGAACGTCATATTGGAGAGTACGGAAACGGGCTGGAACATCAGTGTCAGGCATTGCGCCCGCATGGCAAACGCGCCGATTTCGATCACCGCCTGATCATCCGCACGGAACAGCGCCATCAGCTGTGGCGCCAAAATAAACCCAACCACACCGAGGACCGTCAGGAACGCCGTTCCCACCACCAGCGCATAACGAAAGGCTTGGCGCACCCGGTCAAAACGCTTGGCCCCGTAGTTGAAGCCAACCACCGGCATATAGCCCTGGCCAAATCCGATCATGGCGGAACCGATCAGCATCATAATCCGCCCTACAATGGACATTGCCGCTACAGCGGCGTCGCCGTATACCGCAGCACTGACATTCAGCGCAACAGTGGCAATACTTGCCAGACCCTGCCGGAACAGGGATGGAAGTCCCGTTTTAATGATGGTCCAATAGACGCCGGGCTTCCGGGAGACAGACCGGATACTGATGCGCACGGTACTTTTGCCGCTGAGGAAGAAAAACAGCATGATGCAGAAGCTCAAGCACTGGCTGAACAGTGTGGCGATCGCCGCGCCCGCAATTCCCCAGTCAAGCACGAAGATACACAGGGGATCCAGCGCAATATTCAGCACACCCCCCGTAGCGATACCGATCATAGACAGGGTGGCGCGTCCCTGAGAACGCAGTATATTATTGAGAACAAAAGAAGCGCACATGACCGGCGCGCCGAACAGAATGTACTGGGCATAAGCCTGAGCATAGGGCAGGATCGTTTCCGTAGCGCCCAACAGCCGCATGAGGCCACTGCCCCAGGAGAGCCCCGTCACAGTCAGAAGTAAGCCGAAAAACAGCGCCGTAAAAAAAGCCGTGGATCCCACCCGGTTGGCTTCCCTGTTTTCTTGCTGGCCCAACAGGCGGGAGATGGTGGCGCCGGAGCCCATGCCCAACATAAAGCCCACCGCCTGAATCAGCGCCATCAGGGAAAACACGATTCCCACGGCACCTGCAGCGCTGGTGCCCAGCTGAGAGACAAAAAACGTGTCTGCCATGTTATAGATCGCCGTGGTCAGCATACTTATAATGGTGGGGACCGCCAGCTTTGTCACCAGCCCCGGCACCGGAGTTTCCGTCATTTTGTGAAATTGTTTTTCCTGAGCAGTCATCTCTTCCATTTTTTTAAAGCCCCATTTCCAAAAAGTTGCATATGATACTAAATTATAACACGCTTTGCCAATACTGTCACCCGGAATTTTTCACGCGCAGAGGGGAACACTGAGTAAAGCAGGAAAATGCGGAAGCAGTTGAAGAACAACTTTAAAGCCGGGTGTAAAGGACTGGACGAATCATGAAGGAAAAATGGAAATATGTGGTAACCGGAGCTTTGGGCGGGCTGGCAAACGGTCTGTTTGGCTCCGGAGGCGGCCTCTTTCTGGTGCCGCTGATGACCAGGTGGAGCAAGCTGGAAGAACGCAAGGCCTTTGCCACCTCGGTGGCAATTATCTTATCCCTGTCCATCGTCTCTTCCGTGGTGTACTTTACCAAAGGTGCCCTGGATTTTTCCACTGCATGGCCCTATTTGCTGGGCGGCGGAATCGGCGGAGTAATTTCAGGGCTGGTATTTCAGAAGGTACCTTTGAATTTCCTGCGCCGTATTTTTGGGCTGCTGATTCTCTATGGTGGAATCCGGGCGGTGCTGGCGCTATGATGTGGTTTTTTTCTGTACTGGCAGGACTGCTTACCGGTATCCTCTCCGGATTCGGCATCGGCGGCGGTACGCTGCTCATCCTCTGGCTCACCTTGGTATCCGGTATGGATCAATTTCACGCCGGAGGCATCAATCTGGTCTACTTCGTCTGCTGCGCTCTGCCAGCCCTGATCAGCCACTGGAAAAACGGCCTTCTGGAAAAGAAAGCCGTGCTTTGGTGTACCCTTGCCGGAGTGCCCAGCTGTATTTTGGCCTCTCTGCTGGCCTCCAATCTGGATGTCACCTTACTGCGCAGGATTTTTGGTGTTTTCCTGCTGTTTATCGGCTGCAGGGAGCTGTTTTCCAAGTCGAAGAGGAAAACCGGTTCATAACGAAAGTGTCCGGAGGACAAAAATCCCCCTGCCTCTTGTCCTCCACTCTTTTCCCGAAAGGTGGAATCTGTTACATAATGGGGTTTCTCGAACTATTTTTAATCGCACTGGGCCTTGCAATGGATGCCTTTGCCGTAGCCGTATGCAAAGGCCTGGGTATGCGCAGGGCCACGCCCAGGAAGATGGTATTGGTGGGCCTGTATTTCGGCCTGTTCCAGGCCGGCATGCCTCTGGTGGGATATTTTGTAGGCGTGCAATTCAGCAGCGCCATTCGAAGTGTGGACCATTGGATCGCTTTCGGGCTGTTATCCGTGATCGGCGTCAATATGCTCAAAGAGGCGGTAAAAGGCTGCGCTGGGTGCTCAGAATGTGACGCTGCCGGCACAGGCGCAGATCTTTCGGTCCGAAGCATGACAGCGCTGGCTGTCGCCACCAGTATTGACGCTCTTGCCGTCGGCGTCGGCTTCGCTTTTTTGAATACGCCAATCCTTCCGGCGGCTGCCTGTATTGGCATTGTTGCCTTTTTTCTCTCCATGCTGGGCGTAAAAATCGGGAACCTGTTCGGCGCCAAATTCAAATCCAAAGCTGAAATTGCCGGCGGACTGATCCTGATTTTGATGGGCGTCAAAATCCTGCTGGAGCACTTGGATGTCCTATGAACTCAGCATACTTTCCGAACCCGGTCTAAATCTCTGAAAACAGCTGTGGCTGAAACCAGGCTCTCCCTGTAATCCGCTCTCAAGATACCGGCAGGCTTTTCCCTTCGGAATATCATAATCCATTGCCTGTGTCCCAAAACGCCTCTGGTTTTGGGGCGTACCGTTTTGAATCATTTTTGGGCGCTGATAGACATAAAAAACCGTCTTCACATGCCGCATGTATAAATACTGAAAAAACTGCGCACACTAGCTTCGAATTCCGAAACGGAAAGGAGCAAGTGGTATCATGTCGGTACTGGATAGAATCGCGCTGGCCTTGATCGTGATCGGCGGCATCAACTGGGGTCTGGTTGGTATTTTCCGCTTTGATCTGGTGGCCTGGATCTGCGGCGGACAGGCGTCCGTCGTCGCCCGCATCATCTATACTCTTGTGGGCATTGCCGCACTTTGGTGCATTTCCCTTTTGTTTAAGGGCAACGATGAAATAAAAGAATAATTCCAACTGTAGAAACGAGGCCGGAAAGCGAAAATTTCGCTTTCCGGCCTCGTTCTATCACGTATTTTAATCTTTTACGGTTCAAACCGAATATCAATATCACCAAAGTTTGTGCTGATATCCAACAGGTATTTCCCCTCCAGTTTGGATTGGAGATTGCTGTCGCCGAATTCCTTTTCCACCAGAATCTGATACTCTTCCTCCCTGCCACGGATGGATCCCGTAATACTGCCATTGGAGCTTTCCAGCTCAAACTTTTGCGATCCGGCTTTATCCAGACGGATATCACCAAATTTCGAAACAGCTTTCAGACCTTCCGGCGCATTCACTTCTTTCAGAAAAATCGTTCCGTTGTCCACCTGCACGGAAAGGCTTTGACAGTCAATACCGGAATTGCGGGTTCCCGCGTTTAACTGGCCAAATGCCATGGTGATATCCCCCCTGCGGAAGGAGGACCCTTCCAATGTCACATCGCCGTTGTCATCACGTACCGTCAAGTCACCGCCAATTTCACAGTTTTCCACGCGCACAGCGCCAAAGTTTGCCTGGACGTTCAAATCTTTTTGTACCTTCAGCCCGGAAAGCCTGATATTTCCGTTATCCCCCTGCAGGTTAAGTTCTTTCAAACCTTTCAGATCCTGTACTCGGATGGCTCCAAAGTCGCTTTTCAAATCTAACGAACCGGAGAAACCTTCCGGGAGCTTCAGTACCGCCTCCTTGGAACCGCTGTTACCGATGTTGACCAGCCGATACCATTTCCACCCGCCTGTGCGGTATTCCTCCTGCTCTGTGACGGTGAGCTTTCCCTTCTCCACCTGGTAGCCGAGCAAATTGGAAGCGATGGTCAGTTCGGGTACCCTGCCGTCATATTTTTCCACACGGATATCACAAAAATCCACATCGATCTCCACAGATTCAATCTCATCCCCAGTGAAGGTAAAGCTCTCCACTTTCTCTTCCGGTACGGAGGAATAGACATAGGAATCAAATCTGAAACCCATCGCTGCAAATGCCGCACCGGCCACCAGCAGGCCTGCGCCGCACAATACGCCGCCGATTACGGTCATCCATTTGAGGTAATACTTTTTCCCCTGTTTCATCCCGCAATCCTCCTTTTCCGAAAGCCGGCCGTACAGCCACGCCAAATGGCCTTACTCGCCCGCACAATTCCCTTTGTGGTATATACCAGCGCCACCGTGCACAGAATGCTCAAGCCCAACAGCGCGATACTGGAACCGCATTGAAAAATACCGCCCGCACTATTCTGAATTCCAATTTCAGCAATCAAAAACGGCGTTCCTACAATTCCCAACACAGAGGCTCCCAAAAAGCCCAACGCCAGAGCTCCCAAAATGACGATGGGAAGATACAGAAGGATATAGGCCACCAAAACCAGTAGTACTGCCACAAGAAGCAGACTGCCCCACAGGGGGAAACCCAAAATCAGCAGTACGATAATCCATATCTTCGCGCCCTTGCCGTATTCTTTCTTTGTTTTTTCAGCCTCTTCACTTCCAAAAATGTCCCCGGCGATTGCTTCCGGACTTCCCAGACTTTCCACCACCGCATATTCGTTCTGCCCGTCCTCAATGCGGTCATCAATCAATTCATCATAGTAAGACAGCGTCCGGTAACGTTCTTCCCGGGGAAGCTTTTTCAGCGCTTCCGCCAGCGCGTTGAGAAATTGCTGTTTATTCATACCCCTATACCTCCATCCTTTTCCTTACTGACTGAACCTGCAATAAATTCATACACTTTCTGTACATCCTGCCATTCCACCAGAAATTCCTCAATCCGCAGCTTTCCCTTGTCCGTGATATGATAGTACTTTCGCAGACGGCTGTTGTGTTCGATCGAATAAGTCGTTACGAATTCTCCGGCTTCCAGCCTTTTCAAAATGGGATACAACGTTGATTCGGAAAGTTCCGCGTAGTCTGAGATATCTTTGATAATTTGGTACCCATAGGAATCCTGTTGTTTGAGCACCACCAACACGCAGATTTCAATAAGCCCCTTTTTCAGCTGTGCATCCATTCTCCGCTCTCCTTTCTTCACGTATTGCCCGTTTATGTATTATACTATACATCACATAGTATAATGTGTCAACAAGTATTTCTTTCAAAATTCTTTCTTTCCACTTTCCTTTTCCCAACAGAAGAAAAGGCTACAGAAAAACAGGCAAAAAGGAAGATATCACTAACTGTCCTCAGGCGCAGAAGTTTACGGCAGAATAAAACAAGACCAACCAGAAAGAAAAAAGGGGCCCAACCCGCGAAAACCATGCTGTTGAATGAAAGCTGAATCAATCCATGCAATTTGGCGATTTTCTATTGACATTGACGTTAGGTCAAGCGATATAATGAGGCCAAGAAAGGCTCAAAGGAGGATCTTATGGACTTAATCAGAATTAACGACTTGACAAGCCAGCTAGGTTTATCCTCCCGAACGCTTCGATATTATGAGGAAATCGGGCTGATTGAAAGCATCCGTCCCCCACAGGAAAAATACCGCTATTTTGATGAAAAAGCAGTGGAACGGCTCACACAGATCCTTGTGCTTCGAAAGATGCAAATTCCCATCAAAGATATCGTAAAGATTTTTAACAATCCGGACACAACGGCTCTTGTGGATGTATTTGTGGAAAAAATGAATGAAATTGATGGGGAGGTTACGGCCCTCTCAGAGTTAAAGAACATTATCTATAACTTTTTGCAGAAGATGATCGACCGGGGCATCCGAAAAATTTCCGCCTTACCTCTATTGTATGAGGAAATGGACAGGCAGCTGAAACTGAGAGAGGAACAAAAACCCACAGGCTTTGAAAAGCTTTCAGAGATCAGCAGGCGGCTTGCACGGCCCCTGGAACCTGCCGTTATATATCTCTCCCCTATGCGGGTGCTTTCCTCCTGCCTTAAGGAAGCTCCCGGCTTCTCCGATGTTTCAGGCTTTTGGTCTTTCGTGCAGGCTCATGAGATTTTCATAAATGAACCGGGAGGACACAGTCAGTTTGAATTTCAAAGCGATGCGGGAGATGTTAGAATCCTCCGGATTGACGAAGGCTTCGTCAATGACAGCCCCTATGTGGATTACCTATTTGAAGGAGGATTATTTGCAGCGGTAAATGTTTATCTGGAGGAAGATTTGGCTGAATGCTTTCAGGCTTTGATCTCCTATTTTGACGACAGCCAGTCCTATGAAGTGGATTACACCCACGAAGGTCGCCTGCGCCAGGAAGCAATGCTGGAAAGGTTATTGTCCCCCGACGAACGGCGCGAGCTTTTTTCCCTTCTACTACCGGTAAAAAAGCGGTTGGCCCCTCCTGAGTATTTTGGAAAGCCCGAGGAAATGAACGCCATAACCCTTGAAGAACTGGAACGCTCAAACCCGGCTGTGTGGATAAAAACAGCGGAGCTTTCAAAACTTACTCCGATGAATGGGCCCCATTACCGCTTGACAGAGGAGGGCGAGGCCGAATACATTTCATGGATATCCACACGGGTGCTTTCCACAAATATTTCGGTAAAAATCCCCTTTCGAGTGGATATTGAATTCAGAGTCGGGGAAGAAAGCGGCGGCTGGGGGCATGGGAGAAACGAGGGCAGCATTCGTTTTCATCACGGTAAGGATTTAAACCGTGTCTTTGGCGTTAATATGGAGAACAATCCGGACGAACGGCTTTCCCAGGAGGCGGTTTCCTTTCACCAGCCGGTTTTTGGCGACTATTATAACTTCCCAGGAAGGGGACGCATCAACCCCGGAGAATACAACCGTCTTACCTGGATTGTGGGACTCAAGCATTTTGCCGTTATACTCAACGGCGAGGTCCGTTACTGCGGCGTGAATTTCCCCTATATGTCGGCCGACCTGACCCTGCAGAAAGCACAGCCCATTATCATCGGCTCCAACGGCTCTGTGAAAAAGTATTACAGGCTCATTCAGATTTCCCAGCTGACTCAGGTTCCCAAAAACAAAATTGAAGAAGGTGCGCTGACCATGCGTAAAAAACAAAGCAATAACAGCATTCCAAACATCCATAAGCTGATCACCAGCGAATACGGCGAAAACTATTGGTTTAACGGCTGCGCCAGATACCTGATGGAAGCTGCCGGAGAATTCAAGGACGAACCTGATTTTGGGTATTGGTTCTTTGCCGGACTTACCGGCGACGTGCTGGCTCAGGTTTATTCCTACAATGAGTACATGGGTGAATCTGTAACGCCCTGCATGTTTAACAGTGGAGATCAAGAGTATTTTGAAAAGATATTCGAAAAATGTGGGTATTCTTCCAGCTTCATTACAGCAAAACAGCTCGCCGCAAACAGGGAAATGTACCTCCAAACCTTGATTGCTTATATTGATAAAGGAATGCCTGTTATGGCCTTGACTTACGGCGGACCGCCCTGGGGCGTTTACGTAGGTTATGAGGAGTACGGTAAAACTCTGCTTTTTATGACAGGAGACCAAGTAGAGCCGGAGAGAATATCCATTGACTGCATTATCGGCGCCAGTGAGGGAGCTTACGCCGCCAAGGGCTGGCTGTTTTTGGGAGAAAAAACCGGGAATATTGATGTGAAGGAAGCCTATCGAAACATGATTTTCAACATTCCATACCTTTTTTCTGTGAAGACAGAGGCCTGTTGCTTTGGACCGGAGGCCTTCTATGCCTGGGCCCGGGGTATTGAAGAAGGAAGAATGGAGCGGGTAACGCCGGAGGAATTCGAAGACGGCTGGAGCTTTCATGTAAGCAATATTTGCAATATGGCCACCAACGGAAGCTGTGCTGATATCGTTCTGGCAAGAGCGCTGGAATTAAACCCCGACATGACCTTTCTCGAGGATATACGCAAACTTTACCAACGCACCGCCGCCATTTGGAACGGAAGCAGCGGCGGAAACCTGGAAGAAGGAAGCGACGATCTGGAAGCCTTGGGCGGCGGCTTTAACGTAACCCTTACCAATTTGCAGAACACCGCTCAACGTGCAAAAATTGCCGCCAGGCTGTGGGAGGCAGGGGATTGCATGGCGCAGGTCGCTGAAATTATAGCCCAGCACATGAAAAGTAGGAATTAGGCATGGAGCAGCATATTCCTCATAAACGCTCAAGATAACGCTGAATCCATCCGGCGTCCAGCGTGCCCAGGGGCTTTGAGGTCGTTCCAGAAAAAGCCGGTAAAATAATTGCCATATCAGAATACCAAAGATATTCCAGGAGTCTTTGGCACAGAACCGGCCAATTGCTGTCCGCAGGATGGGCGCCGGGCCGCCTGACGCGATTTGTTTCTAGGTTCCCCAAAGAATCAGACAATGGAGGAGACCGCCGTTATCACCCACAGCGCCAGGCCGGAGACTTTGCCAAAATGCTGCCAGTGCCGGAATATGGCCTGAAAAAGGAATTTTGAGGAGGCGCATTATGCTGAAAACCGAGAGGCTCAGGATACGTCGATTTCACGAAAGCGATCTTGAAGATTTCGAACTTTTGATTCGCGATAAAATGTCGTCAAAATATGCGCCCTATGACATACCGTGGCCGGTTGATAATTTCGGGGATATCTTGGTATGTCTCATCAATGACGATGCATGGCATGCCGTCGAACTCATCGAAAAGAGCAAGGTAATCGGTTTTGTTGTTGCAAGCCGTACAGAGGATGAAACCATACGTGATCTTGGATTTACGATTCATTCAGCTTACCAAAACAAAGGGTATGCCTACGAGGCAAGCTGTGCTTTCATGGATTATTTCATAAAAGAATGCGGTATCAAAAAATTTACATCGGGAACGGCCGATTGTAATAAACCTTCTGTAGCGCTTCTTAATAAGTTGGGGTTTACAAAGGTGCAATCCCTGGAAACCAGCTTTGCTAACGACTCCCAGGGAAATCCCATAACTTTCTTGGCAAGTATATATGAACGCATGAATTAAGATAGAAATGAATAACGCCTGAACCGTCTGGCTGATAAACGCGTACTGCTGATAAAACAAAGAAACCGGAGGATAAACGGCCATGACGACTAAGCAAAGTAATAACAAGATCCCGAAGATCCATAAATTCATCACAAACGAGCAGGGTGAGAACTACTGGTTCAACGGCTGTGGGCGTTATGTGATGAACGCTCTGGGTGAAAAGGATTACGACTACGAGTTTTTTGCGGGACTGACAGGCGATGTATTCGCTCAAATTTTTTCATACAATATTTTCCGCGGAGATGGGGTAACCGATTACGTGCTCAGCGAAGGTCGGGCTGCTTTTGTGGAAGAGATCTTCAGTAAGTGCGGTTATGCTTCGGCCTTTGTGCAGGAGGAGCAGTTAAAAGCCGACAAGGAAAAGTATTTGCAGCTGCTTCTCTCCTATATTGACAAGGGTATTCCTGTAATCAGTAATCTACGCATAATGGGCCATCCAAAATGGATTGTTTTCGTGGGCTATGAAGAAGACGGAAAAACGCTTTTATTTATGACAGACAATATGACCGAACCGGAACGTGTTTCCACGGAAGAGGTCTTTTGCGAAAATATCGATGATGAATGCGGAAGAAGCCGGGGCTTCGTTTTTGTAGGCGAGAAAAAAGAACAAAAGAATTTAAAGCAAATATACCGGGATGCGATCCTGAGTCTTCCGAACTTGCTGATGAGCAAAACAAAAAATTATTGTTTCGGTGCGTCGGCATTTCGTGGGTGGGCAGACGAAATTGAAAGCGGCAGGTATGACCATATGAAACCGGAGGAATTTGACCCCTGGTTTATGTACCAAAATTATGTTTGCGTCCTAGCCACAAACAGCAGCTGCTGTTATGAATTTTTGGATCGAGCGGAAAAACTCAATCCCGATTTCGGCTTTATCGGAGAGCTTTATCGTCTATACCACAAAATGCAGAATATGTGGAAAAAAGACGCCGACAGCTTAGAAGCCATCGGCGGTGGGTTTAACATAACCTTAGAAGCCTTGCAGGATATTTCCCGGCGGAGTGCGATTGCAGCGAAAATCCGGGAGTTCGCCGCTTGCGCCGACGAAATTGTACAGACAATACAGGAAAGTTCGACTCAGTCATAAAGCCGATAGAAGAAGGAAGAAAGCAACGTAAACGATTGGCCCCTGTTCAGGCGGGACAACCTTGTCGATTTATCGGAGGGGTTCCCAATACGACCGCATTATTAAGGGCACCGCCAAAGAAGCAAATGGCGGTACTTCCTGCTTATCGCACTTAAACTGAGTGATTGCCAAAAGCGGTTAAAGCGGGCTGCAAAACTTCTTTCGCGGCCCGCTCTCCGTTTTCGCCTTTTGCAGCCTTCTACGCTTTTTTTCTATCCCAGTAAATACTCCAGCTGGCAGTCGCAGGGTTCCAACTCCACATGGCGAGCATTGTATTCTTCCGCCTCCGCACATCCCATGCTGCGATAAAAGGCCTGGCTTTCCACAGAGGAATGGGCTGAAATATAAAGCTTTTCTGCACCCAATTCCACTGCGCTCTCCGCCGCCTTTAAAAACAGCAGCCTGCCCAGCCCTTCTCCTCTGCAGTCTGCCGATACATGAATACAGGAAAGGTCTGCGTACCGGCATTTTCCCCCCAGCAAGTCAGCTTCCACTGAAGTAAAGCCTTTCAGCTTTCCATCTAGGAATACTCCCCAGACAAAACCTCCGGTTTTCACCGTGCGCATGAGGCATTCTGTCAATTCCAGATATTCCGCCTCTCCCCAGCGCTCTGTAAAGGGAACATCCTTGATTATCCAGTTACCATCGATTTTCCGCCAACACCGTTCTACCGGCTGAAAGCGGTCGAAATAGGCAAAGAGCTGTGGTGCCAGTTCCTCCTCCTTCAACTGCCGCAGCTCTCTTTTCTGCAGCTTTTTGGAGAGGTAGAGCACCAGGTTATCATCGTTATTGCAAGACTCATACTGACCGAGAGGACCATCCTCGTACCACACACCGGAGCCATCGGGAACATAACCTCGTTTTACATAGAGACGCTGGGCGGATCCATAGCCGCTGTGCAGACCGACTCCCAGCACTACCTGTCCGCTCGTCCGCGCAGCCAGCTGTTCCGCCGTATCCAGGATCCTATTTCCGATGCCCCTTCGCTGGAATTTCCGCAGCACATTGAAATCTGTAATCTCGGGCCAGCCTTTCCCCACAAAGGGACCTGCCTCGGCCCCGGGCAGCAACGTGGCATAGCCAGCCGCTTCTCCCTGCCACTGGGCAGCAACTACCTTCCGGCTTCCGGCTTTCTGTTCCTCCAGGTATTTCTGAAATTGGCACAGCGGTTTATTCCAGCCCTGTGCCGCAAATCCTTCTGCAAAGACGCCGCAGTCCTCTTCCTGCAAGGGACGGATGATCAAATTTTTATCCTGATAATAAATTTCCATCTTTTCTCCCCGCACCTTTTTGAAAAAAGGTGCGCCAAAAACTTTTATTCCGGCTTCGGACTCCCTCTTACAGGCAGTCCACTCCACGTTGCCTACACCTTTTTGATAAAAAATGCGCCAAAAACTTTTATTCCGGCTTCGAGCTCCCTCTTACAGGCAGCCCGCTCCACGTTGCCCGCACCTTTTTATAAAAAATGCTCCAAAACTATTTTTCTGCCTTCGGACCTGATACAACAGCCTTTCCACTCCGCAATGCCACAGTATTCACCTGCTAGCAGGTTTTACTTCGTCTGCGCTTCTTTGGGCGGTGATTTGAATCTCAAATCACCGCTGGCCATAATAGGCGTTGGCGCCGTGCTTCCGGAGATAATGCTTGTCCAGAAGCTCCTGCTGCATGGCCGGCAAAGAGGGATCCAGCATCAGATTGTGCCAGGCCATAAAGCAGAGCTCTTCCAAAACCACAGCGTTATGTACGGCATTGTGTGCGTCCGTTCCCCAGGTGAAAGGACCGTGGCTATGCACCAGCACAGCTGGGGTATCGTCCGGTTTTTTATCGGAAAAGGTTTCCACAATCACCTTCCCCGTCTCCAGCTCATACTCTCCGGCGATCTCCTCCGGTGTCATTTTTCTGGTACAGGGAATCTCCCCATAGAAATAGTCGCCGTGGGTGGTGCCCAACGCGGGCACACCTCTGCCGGACTGGCTGAACACCGTAGCCCACCTGCTGTGAGTGTGCACCACGCCGCCGATATTCGGGAAGGAACGGTACAGTTCACAGTGCGTGGCCGTGTCGGAGGAGGGATTCCATTTTCCCTCTGCCTTTTCGCCTGTCCTGATATCCACCAGCACCATATCCTCGGGAGTGAGCTTATCATACTCCACTCCGCTGGGTTTAATGGCCATGATGCCGCTCTCCCGGTCAATTCCGCTGACATTGCCCCAAGTAAACGTTACCAGTTTATGCTCCGGCAGAAGCATATTCGCACGATAAACTTCCTCTTTCAACTGTTCCAACATGATATGCTACCTCCACAAATTCGTTCTTTTTTCAGGAAACGAACCGAAAAAAATGTCTGCATGTGTATTCTAACACCTGCAGACATTCTGGTAAAGCCCTTATTTCTTCAGTTTTTTCATACGTTCCATGGCCTCTACGGTCTTCTGGGCGTCGCCGAACGCAGTCAGGCGGAAATAACCCTCGCCGTTTTTTCCGAATCCGGCTCCAGGCGTCCCCACAATCTCCGCCTCGTTCAGCAAATAGTCGAAATACTCCCAGGAGTCCATACCATCCGGGCACTTCATCCAGAGATAAGGAGAGTTGGCGCCGCCGGTAAACCAGATTCCCATCTCCTCCAACGCTTTTGCCATCACCCTGGCATTGTTCTGGTAATAGGCGATAGTTTCCATCACCTGCCGGCGGCCCTGGGGACTGAATACCGCTTCCGCCGCCCGCTGGGTGATATAGCTGACGCCGTTGAACTTGCAGCCCTGCCTGCGCTCCCAGAGCTTGGAAACCTGTACGCCCTCAAACTGCAGCTCCTTCCTGATAACCGTATAGCCGCAGCGCATGCCGGTAAATCCTGCGGTTTTTGAAAAGGAACAAAACTCGATGGCGCAGCGCTCCGCTCCGGGAATCTCAAAGATGCTGTGAGGCAGGCCTTCCCCGGTGATAAAGCTCTCATAGGCCGCGTCAAACAGCAGAACCGCCCGGTTTTCCAGGGCATAATCCACCCAGGCCTGCAGCTGCTCTCTGTCATATACCGCACCTGTGGGATTGTTGGGAGAGCACAGGTAGATGATGTCAGCATGTACGTCTTTCTCCGGCAGGGGCAGAAAACCATTATCCTCGTTGGCGTCGAGATAGAGAATCTCCCGACCGGAAATCAGGTTGGTGTCCACATATACGGGGTACACCGGGTCCGGTACCAACACTGTGTTATCCACGTCGAACAAATCCACAATGTTGCCCACATCGCTTTTTGCTCCGTCTCCTACGAATACCTCGGAGGCATCCAGATCCACACCGAAGCCCTTATAATATCCGGCAATGGCTTCCCGCAGGAAAGGATAGCCGTCGCTGTCCGGAGAATAACCCCGAAAGGTCTCTTTGCAGGACATCTCGTCCGCAGCCCGGTGCATGGCTTCAATTACTGCCGGAGCCAAAGGCTGTGTTACATCGCCGATTCCCATTTTGATGATCTGATTCTGGGGATGCGCTTTCCCATACTCATCCACCTTTTGGGAGATGGTCACAAAGAGATAGCTCTGTTGTAAATTTTGAAAATTGCCGTTCAGTTTCATCATGCTTTCCTTCTTTCTGTTAGCAGGCCGCCACCCTGTTTTTTGATTGGCTTTCACATATTATAAACAGGCATTCTTCTGTCCGGAAACCTCTGCGGGAGCCTTTCTTTTCATAGGGACTCCATGGTACCGGGATCCACATTGATATAGGGATCGAGTTTCTGAGCTGCCACTTTCAGCCCTCGTTCTTTGAGCAGTCTTCCGAAAGACGCCGCGGTGATCCCCTTTCCGATCCCCGAAACAACTCCGCCTGTCACAAAAATGTATTTTGTCACACCAGGTTTCTCTCTGCCTGCCTTGATAATTTACAAACCGCCCTTTTCTTCCAAATAAATTGGTCTATGATCCTGTCAGACTTCTACGCTTCCTTCAAATATTTCCCGCGCTTCCCCGGCCATCAGCACACGATCCTCTGTATAGTTGACCACCAAATCTCCGCCGCGCAGCCGCACAACGATATCCGCCCCCATTTTGCAGCTGCCGCAGAGCACTGCCGCCACGGCAGACGCACAGGCCCCTGTGCCGCAGGCCATTGTTTCTCCGCTGCCGCGCTCCCAAACCCGCATCTTCAGTGTATTCGGTCCCAATACCTGTACGAATTCCGTGTTGACGCGTTCCGGAAACAGCGGGTCATGCTCAAAGGCAGGCCCCAGGCTCTCCAGGTCCAGCCCATCTGGATCCTCTCCAAATACGATACAGTGCGGATTTCCCATGGAGACACAGGTGATATCATAGATCCCTCCGGCCACCTCCGTATTCCTACGGACGATCACGTCTCCGGCTAAGTTTACGGGGATTTTCGCAGGCGCCAAAACCGCACTGCCCATATCCACGGTAACAGTATCTGCCAATCCTTCCACAGCATGCACCCAGCAGGTTTTGATTCCGCTGAGGGTTTCGATGTGTATTTCCTCCTTGCGCACCATTTCCCGATCCCAGAGATACTTCGCGACACAGCGGATGGCATTGCCGCACATCTTGCCCTCGCTGCCGTCAATGTTGAACATGCGCATCTTAGCATCTGCCAGTTCTGAAGGGCAGATCAGCACAATTCCGTCCCCTCCAATCCCTTTATGCCTGTCGGAAAGCCGCACCGCCAGTTTTTCCGGATTCTCGATGGAATCCCCAACACAGTTGAAATAAATATAATCGTTTCCGCAGCCGTGCATTTTTGTGAAACAGAGTTTATTCCCAGACATACTCAGCATCTCCTCTTCTCAATATCTGGCTTAAAATTCGCAAAGGACTTTCCTGTCGGAAAGTCCTTTGCTATTCAGTAGGCGTCCGCTCTCTTCAAAAAGAGGTGGTCCAGGGACAGCCCAGAAGGTAACCGTCCAGACGGCAGAAAACCGCTGCAGGTCTTCCAAACGCCGCAGTAAGGGAAGGAATGTACACTGCAGCAGAAACGCTTCCCCTCTTTTCGAATATGGTTTCAAAAAATCCTGCGCTTATACTTCGACCGCGCCGTCATAGACCTTTTCCGCCTTGCCTGTCATCAAAATGCGCTCATCGGTATAGTTGATCTTCAGCTCGCCGCCTTTTAAAATTACACGGATATCTTTTCCCTTTTCACAGAAGCCATTGAGGGTGGCAGCTACCACAGCGGCACAGGTGCCGGTGCCGCAGGCCATGGTCTCGCCGCTGCCCCGCTCCCAAATGCGGGCCTTCAGGGTATTCCCGTCGATGACCTCCACAAAGCCCACGTTTACCCGCTCTGGGAACATAGGATCGTGTTCGAACTTCGGGCCCAGGTCTTCCAGATCCAGCTTATCCACGGAGGGCACAAACACCGTACAGTGGGGGTTGCCCATAGAACAGCAGGTGATACGGTAGACATTGCCGTCAATGGAGACGGGCTTATCCACCACCCTTTCGCCTTCCAGCAGCACCGGCACCTTCGCAGGGGACAACTCCGCCTTTCCCATGTCTACGGCCACCTTGGAAACCAAGCCGTTTTTGGTGATGACGGTGCACTCTTTGACGCCGCTTCGGGTATCAACATGTAGGGTATACCGGCCCTCCCCTGTCTTTACGCCCCTGGCAATTCCATTATCGAACAGATATTTTGCCACACAGCGAATACCGTTGCCGCACATCATACCCTCGCTGCCGTCCAAATTGAACATGCGCATTTCCGCGTCCGCCTTCTCGGAGGGGCAGATGAGGATGACGCCGTCCCCGCCCACGCCGTTGTGCCGGTCGGACAGGTAAATGGACAGGAATTCGGGAGAGGACACCTGATTGGCAGGATCAAAGCAGTTGATATAGATATAGTCGTTAGAGCAGGCCGACATTTTTGTGAAGGTGATGTTCTGCTTGCGCTCCTTGAGATTGTTGATATCCACAATTTCCGTATTTTCCGGCGTATAACGGCTCATCAGGGAATCCGCCAAGGCGTTGGCCGTATCCAGCGCCGTCAGACAGGGGATCCCCAAAAGGCTTGCCTTACGGCGGATCTTCACACTGTCACGGGCCGGGTTGCGGCCCTTGGCAGAGGTGGAGATGACATAGTTCACCTTTTTGCTTTCCAGAAGGGTAATCGTATTCATGGCAGAGCTCTCGTGAATCTTATCCACAATCTTCACAGAAAGACCCACTTTGGCAAGCACCATTGCGGTACCGGTAGTGGCGTACAGCTCAAATCCCATCTTCGAAAACTTTTTGGCAATCTCGCCGATCTCCGGCTTGTCCTGGTCGCGTACGGTGATAAAGACCCCTCCGCCTCTGCGCATCTTATGCCCGGAGGCGATCAGGCCCTTATACAGTGCCTCTTCCAGATTGTTACCAATCCCCAACACTTCTCCGGTGGATTTCATTTCCGGTCCCAGATGGGTGTCCACGTCAGTCAGCTTCTCAAAGGAGAACACAGGTACCTTTACCGCCACATAGGGGGAGGGCTTGTAGAGTCCCGTGCCGTAGCCCAAATCCTTTAATTGATAGCCTAAGCTGGTCTTTGTAGCCAAATCGCACATGGGCACGCCCGTCACCTTGCTGATATAGGGTACGGTACGGCTGGCCCTGGGGTTCACCTCAATGACGTAAATTTCCCCGTCCATGATGATATACTGCAGGTTGATGAGGCCGATGCCATGCAGCTCCCTGCACAGTGTCTCGGTGGTAGCTACAATTTTGGCGCTCATATCGTCGTCGATGTCGGAGGCCGGGTACACGGCGATGCTGTCGCCGGAATGGATGCCCGTGCGCTCCACGTGTTCCATGATGCCGGGAATCAGGATGTTTTCCCCGTCGCAGATGGCGTCAACCTCGATTTCCATGCCGGACAGGTATTTGTCGATGAGCACCGGATTATCCTGCTTATGGGTGAGGATGATGGCCATGTATTCCTCGATATCCTCGTCACAGTAAGCAATGATCATATTCTGTCCGCCCAGCACATAGGAAGGACGCATGAGAACGGGGTAGCCCAGTTCACGGGCTGCGGCAAGGGCTTCTTCCGTGGTCATGATGGTATGGCCCTTAGGACGCTTGATGCCGGAACGTTCCAGCAGCGCGTCAAAACGCTCCCGGTCCTCGGCCATATCGATGGTGTCGGCGGAGGATCCCAGAATCGGTATCTTATTCTCCGCCAGAGTCTTGGTCAGCTTGATGGCGGTCTGCCCGCCGAACGCCACCACCACGCCGATAGGCTTTTCGATGTCGATGATATCCATCACGTCCTCGGGGGACAAGGGCTCAAAGTACAGCCGGTCTGCTGTGTCGAAGTCCGTGGAGACCGTTTCCGGGTTGTTATTGATGATGACGACCTCGTATCCCAGCTCCTGCAGAGAAAGCACGCAGTGAACGCTGGCATAGTCGAACTCGATGCCCTGGCCGATTCGAATGGGACCGGAGCCCAGCACCACTACGGTCTGCTTTTCCCGGTCATTCCCGATAAATTCCAGAGCCTCATCTTCACCGCCCGCTTCTTCCGTGTCATAGGTGGCATAAAAATACGGGGTATGGGCGGCAAACTCGCCAGCGCAAGTATCCACCATCTTAAAGGTGGGCTTGCGGACAAATTCCACTTTGCGGCCCGACAGCCTCTCAATGGTGGAATCCGGGTAGCCCAGCTGCTTGCCCTGGGTATAAAGCTCTTCCGTCAGCACGCCTTTTTCCAGCTCACGCTCGTAGGAAAGGAGATTCAGGAACTTGGACAGGAACCAGCAGTCGATCATGGTCTCCTCGTGCATCTTTTCCACGGTGACACCGCGCTTTAAAAGCTCGTACACCGCGAACAACCGTTCGTCTGTAGCGTGGACGGCAATGTGCCACAGGTTTTCATCCGTCTCCGCCGCAAACTTGGGCAGGTTCAGGGTATCGAGAGAAATCTCCGCACCGCGTACGGCTTTCATCAGAGCCATCTCAAAGGTGTCGGCCAGGCTCATCACCTCGCCGGTGGCTTTCATCTGGGTGCCCAAGTCCCGCTTGGCGTACACAAATTTATCAAAGGGCCATTTGGGGAATTTTACCGCCACATAATCCAGCGCCGGCTCAAAGGCCGCGTAAGTCTCTCCGGTGACGGCGTTCCTAATCTCGTCCAGAGTGTAGCCGATGGCGATTTTCGCAGCCACCTTGGCGATGGGATAGCCCGTGGCTTTAGAGGCCAGGGCGGAGGAACGGGACACGCGGGGATTTACCTCGATGACTGCATACTCAAAGGAGGTGGGATGCAGAGCAAACTGCACGTTGCATCCGCCTTCCACTCCCAACTCTCCCACGATTTCCAGAGCCGCTGTACGAAGCATCTGGAATTCCTTATCGGAAAGGGTGACTGTGGGAGCGATAACGATACTGTCTCCCGTATGCACGCCCACAGGATCCATATTTTCCATGGAGCACACGGTGATTGCGTTGCCTCTGCTGTCCCGGATGACCTCGAATTCAATCTCTTTCCAGCCTGAGATACATTTTTCCACCAAAATCTGGGTGATGGGGGAAAGTGCCAGCCCGTTAGCCGCGGTCTCCCGCAATTCCTCCAGATCGTATACAATACCGCCGCCGGTACCGCCCAGGGTAAAAGCAGGGCGGATAATGACCGGATAACCGATTTCAGCCGCGAAAGACTCCGCGTCCTCCAGTGTAGTTACCACTTTGGAGGGGATACAGGGCTGGTCGATCTTCTCCATGGTATCCTTAAAGATCTGCCGATCCTCCGCCTTGTCGATGGTTTCGGGAGAGGCTCCCAGCAGGCGCACACCCATCCTGTCCAAAAAGCCCTCCTTGGCAAGCTGCATGGACAGAGTCAAGCCAGTCTGGCCGCCGAAGCCGGAAAGGATGCTGTCCGGCCTTTCCTTCTCAATAATCCGCTTTACCGTGGTCAGAGTCAGGGGCTCTATATAGATCTTATCCGCCATGGCCTTGTCGGTCATAATAGTGGCCGGGTTGGAATTGACCAGCACGATCTCAATTCCGTCGTCCCGCAGGGCGCGGCAGGCCTGGGTACCCGCATAGTCAAATTCCGCCGCCTGGCCGATGACAATTGGGCCGGAACCGATCACCAAAACCTTTTTGATATCCTTATTCAGTGGCATAGTTTTTCCTCCTATTCAATCAGCCCATCATGGCGAAAAATTCATCAAACAGCGAACCGGTATCCAGCGGGCCTCCACAGGCCTCCGGATGGAACTGCACAGAGAACGCCGGGCAGCAGAAATACCGCATCCCCTCGCAGGTTCCGTCGTTCACGTTGACAAAAAGTTCCTCCCCCTTCTCCGGATCGATGCTCTCCGACACCACCGCATAGCCGTGGTTCTGGCTGGAGATGAACACCCGCCCGTTCAACCTGTTCTTCACAGGCTGGTTCGCGCCGCGGTGGCCGTATTTCAGCTTTTCCGTCCTGCCGCCGTGGGCCAGAGCCAGAAGCTGATGTCCCAGGCAGATGCCGAACAGGGGAATATTCAGCTTGCATATTTCCTTCAGGTTCTCTATGATCTCCACATTTTCCGCCGGATCTCCGGGACCGTTGGAGAGCACTATGCCGTCCACGTCCAGAGTACCGATCTTCTCCGCTGTGGCGTTGCAGGGACAAACCGTGACCTCCGCACCCCTACTCACCAGTTCCCGCAGGATATTTTCCTTCTGGCCGAAATCCAGCAGTGCGATTCGCTTTGTGACCGGCCCCTCCGGCCTTACCGTGTACTGCTCCTTCGTAGAGGAGGCCTTCACCGCGCCCTCTATCCGATAGCCCTTCAGCGCCTGGAAGTCAACCCCCGCGGGGTCGTCCGTAATGATACCGTTCATTACACCCGCTTCCCGAATTGTTTTTGTCAGCGTGCGGGTGTCGATTTCCGCCAGGCCGATCACGCCTCTTTCTTTAAAAAAGGTGTCAAGGCTGCCTTCAGAACGGAAGTTAGAAGGAGCTTGGCACCAATGTTTCACAATATATGCGCTGGGACCGATGACGTCGCTTTCAAAGTCAGCGGGGATGACGCCGTAATTGCCGATAAGAGGGAACGTCTGTACAACGATCTGTCCATAATAGCTGCGGTCGGTCAATGTCTCGAGATACCCCGTCATGCCGGTGGTGAACACCACCTCGGCGGTCATCTCCCCTTCGGCGCCGAAACGCTCGCCCCGAAATGTTTTTCCGTTCTCTAAAACCAGATACGCAGTTTTTCCCATACATTCCGTCCTTTCCCGCGCCTTTTCAAAAAGCGCGCCGTCGTGTTAATCCGTAAAGAGGCCGGAGACATCTGCAAATTCCTTTTCAGCGCCCCGTCCTGGTCGTCCCATCCGCCAGTTAAGCCTGGAGACAGTCAGCCGTTCATTTCTGTTTATCAATACTATATCATACAAGAAACCTTTCAAACAAGCAAGAAAAATTTTCGTTTCTCCTGTTTCTACAAATTTTATCACACGACGAAAAAAATTCTTGTAGGCCCTCCTGAAAGCATTTTGAGACGTTGAAAAAAAGAATAGAATCCATGAAAAACCATTTGACAAAGCCCGCGCTGTGGTCTAAAATATTTGCATCACAGCAAGGCGCTGATGGGTAGCTCCCTCAGCGCCTTGCCCGATTTTGGAAGCGTCCCGTACACCCCGGTGACGGGCAAACGAACAAGGAAAGAGTGGTTTGGTTATGGGAAATTGTTCTGAAAAACGCAGAAGTGTTCCCGAGCTGTTCGGGAGCTCTGTCTTCAACGACGATGTGATGCAGGAACGGCTGCCGAAAGACGTCTATCAATCCTTGCGAAAGACCATTGACCAGGGCAAGGATCTGGATCTGAATGTAGCCAACGCCGTAGCCAGCGCCATGAAAGACTGGGCCGTGGAGAAAGGCGCCACCCATTATACCCATTGGTTCCAACCTTTAAATGGGATCACGGCGGAAAAGCACGACAGCTTTATCTCCCCCACTTCAGACGGCCGGGTCATCATGCAGTTTTCCGGCAAAGAGCTGATCAAGGGTGAACCTGACGCCTCTTCCTTCCCCTCCGGCGGCCTGCGCGCCACCTTTGAAGCCCGGGGTTACACCGCTTGGGACCCCACCTCTTATGCCTTTGTAAAGGGGGACTCCCTCTATATTCCCACCGCCTATTGTTCCTACAGCGGCGAGGTGCTGGACAAAAAGACTCCCCTGCTCCGTTCCATGGAGGATTTGAACGTTCAAGCGCTGCGGATTTTGCGGATTCTGGGAGATGACAGGACCAATCGTGTGATTCCCACCGTGGGCGCGGAACAGGAATACTTTCTCATCGACCGTAAGCTTTACGAGCAGCGGAAAGACCTTATTTTCTGTGGCCGCACCCTGTTCGGCGTCAAAGCGCCCAAGGGGCAAGAGCTGGAAGACCATTACTTCGGCGCCATCAAGCCCAGGGTTTCTGCCTTTATGAAAGAATTGGACGAGGAGCTTTGGAAGCTGGGCATCCTTGCCAAGACAAAGCACAACGAGGCTGCTCCGGCGCAGCATGAACTGGCCCCCATCTTCGCTACCACCAACATCGCAACCGACCACAACCAGCTCACCATGGAGACCATGAAAAATGTAGCCGCCCGCCACGGGCTGGTCTGCCTGCTTCACGAAAAACCATTTTACGGGGTCAACGGCAGCGGCAAGCACAACAACTGGTCCCTCTCCACGGACGGAGGTAAGAACCTGCTGGATCCCGGCAAGAGCCCAAACGAAAACATGCAGTTTCTGCTCTTCCTGGCCGCCATGGTGCAGGGAGTGGATGAATATCAGGATCTGCTGCGCATCTCCGTAGCGTCCGCTGGAAATGACCACCGCTTGGGCGCCCACGAGGCGCCGCCCGCCATTATCTCCATTTTTCTGGGAGATGAGCTCACCGGCATACTGGAGGCCATCGAAAACGACAGGGCTTACGACAGTATGGAGTGCCAGAAACTGGAGACCGGCGTCCATGTGCTTCCCGACCTCAACAAGGATACAACGGACAGGAACCGCACCTCCCCCTTTGCTTTTACCGGAAATAAATTCGAATTCCGTTCTCTCGGTTCCGCTATCTCCATCGCCTGTCCCAACATCATGCTCAACACCATTATGGCCGAAGAGCTCCGCCGCTTTGCAGACCAGCTGGAACAGACTGCTGATTTAAAAACCGACGTTCTCCAACTGGTAAAAAAGGTGATGCAGAAACACAAACGCATCATTTTCAACGGAGACGGCTATTCTGAGGAATGGGTGCAGGAGGCCAAAAGACGCGGTTTGCTGAATCTGCGTACCACGGTGGACGCCCTGCCCCGGTATCTGGACCAGAAAAATGTGGAGTTGTTCGCAAACCATAAAATCTATACCGAAGCAGAGATGGAAGCCCGCTATGAGACCATTCTGGAAGAATATGCAAAAACCTTGAACATCGAGGCGCTCACCATGATCGAAATGGTGAGGCAGGATATTCTGCCCTCGGTCAGCGCCTATATTGCAAAGCTGTCCAACGCCATCCTTTCCAAGCGCTCTGTATCCCAGGATATCCCCTGCGCCACAGAACTCAGCCTGGTCAAAAAGCTCTCCTTCCTTGCAGACTCCGCCTATGAGAAGCTGGAGGCGTTGGAAGCAGTCCTGGCAGACCCCAAAACGGTCAGCGTCAATGTACTAACGGTTTCCACCTATTACCGGGACGCGGTAATTCCCGCTATGGACGCCTTGAGGGCCGATGTTGACCAGATGGAATGGCACACCGCCTCCTCCTATTGGCCCTATCCCGGATATGAGGACCTGATGTTCCAGATTTGACTGTGAAATCCCATAAGGATCCACAGTCATGCGGAAGATTCCTTGCGCGATTCTGCACGGGAATAAAAACTTTGTCCAACTGTAACGAAAGCGCGGTTTTAGGGCTTGAAACCCTGAAACCGCGCTTTTTCCGGTGTGTTTTTTCATCCTTTATGCCGGCGATTCCTTTACAGCAATCCGTTTTTCCGTTCATAGTCTTCCAACAAGCCCGAAGCAGACGTGCCGGTGTTTACACACCGCCAGGTATCCCCCAGTCTCTGCATCAAATATTGAAGAGAATAGGTATAATACCCTTCCTCCCCGCTCTCCGCCGGTTTAAAATTTCCGGCCTGGGGATAGCGTTCCGCGTCCGCAGGCTTTACGGCATACCGGGCGGTAAAGGCAAATATGGAATCGTCCCCGTCCCTGGTGCCGGTCACCTCGCACCGGATAACCTGGAAGTCCTCCGCTTCATACCGGCTTCCAGGAATCCGGTGTAAAGCCAGTTTCTTTTCCTGCTCCGTATAGCTTTGCGCAACTTCCTCAAAACCTGTGACAGATGCCGGAACCGTAATCTCCTGAGCCGCTTCGTTAAAGGAGATCTCCTCCCACATCAGTTCTGCAATGGAGTCCGGATACTGCCAGAACCGTCTTCTGGCCGAGTACCAGCTCCGCTGCCCGTTCTCCGAATAAAGCGCATATCTGCTCCCCCGGTAAAAGGTGAAGGAACGGGATGCGTCGCCTGAAGAGAGCAGCAAAAGCTCCTTGGAATCAGGCTCCGGGTCTTCCTGACACCGGTACCAGCGATACCCAGCCAATAGGTTTCCATACCTGCCTGAATAAAATTGGTCTGCCAGTTCAAAAGTATGGCTCTCTCCCTGCTCCGGCTTCCACTCCAGACGCAGCAAATCATTTTTTGCATAGAGAGCCCACATCAATTCCTGAACCTCCTGCTCCGTCAGAGAAGCCTCTTCCAGGACATGAGGATCTGGATTCACCAGCGTGACGCCGGTCACTTCAGAGCCGGTTTCCCCCGAAAACTCCAACCGGACCAAATCCCCCACATTCAGCCTCGAAAAACTCACCCTATCCCCCTGGCCTGTTGTGACATCCAGACCGGAAAGCTCTACCGTACCGCGGTCCTCGGCTTCTTCCAAATGTTCTCCCGCTCCGCAATACGTAAACGACGTCCCCATCAGGCTTCTGATTTGTACGGTTTCCGAGCGGGATCCCTCTCCCGGGGAAAACGCCGAAGCGGCCGCTTCCTGTCGGGAAACCGTCTCCGCAGGATGAGATACCGCTCCTTCCGGCCCTGAAGAGGCTGAGCGCTCCGCTGTCGCAGCGCCTGTAAAGGTACAGCCAGACACCAGCAATGATGCCAGCAGTACAGCGGCAGCCGGCAGCACAAGCCGTTTGGGACGCTTTGCCAGACGCTGGATGCGTGCCCGGATCGCCTTTTTTCCAGAAACCATTGTGGTGGCCGTACTGAGCACAATGCCGGGAAAGTTCCGGCAGCTCACCATCTCCACCAGCGTGTGCCCGTAGGCCAGACGCTCTTTCTCTCCCAGACGCCTGACTGTCCTCTCGTCACAGGCCAGCTCACAGTCGGTTTTCGAGCAGAAGGCGGCGGCCCATACCAAGGGATTAAACCAGTGAATGCTCAGGCAGACGCCTCGCAGAACAGCCCACAGCAGGTCTCCCTGCAGATAATGGGTGTATTCATGCGCCAGAATATGCCTCTGCCGGACAGGCGTCTCCATACTTTCCGGCGTCAGGTAGACGGCGGGCCTTAAAGCCCCTGCCAGGCAAGGCGAGAGAATTCCTTCAGACCGGTACACCGGCAGGGGATATCCGGGGCACTCCACCCGGCCTCTTTCCCTTCTCAGCTTCCGCCGAAAATGCAGGTTGGACCAGACAAAGCAAAGGCCCATAACGCCCATCCCCATCACCCACACTGAAAAAAACACGTCCTGAAGATTAACAGCAGGTTCTCCCGCCTGCGGGCTCTCAGAAGCCTTCCCGGCGGAAACCGCAGGCTGCACGGGAAGGTCAACAGGATTCCGGGACGTGTTCTCTATTCCCTGCGCCTGCGGGGGCGCAGAGTAGGCTTGAGAAGCCTTTTCCACTGCGTTCATCACGCTGACAGGACTTTGTACCAGGGAAAAGGGCAGCAACAGGCGCAGCGCCGCCAGAATCCAAAGTGCATATTGGAGCCGGGCGCTTAACTTTCCCCGGAACACACGGCGCAGGACGAGCAGCGCCATAATCAAAACAGACGAGGTGACGATACACTCCAACATCCCTGAGACCTCCCTTCCCCGGAACCCCTTTAGCGGTCTGCCTTTCTCAGAATTTCATGCAGCTCCTCAATCTCTTCCTGGGACAAACGATCCTCCTCAAGCAAGGCGTTCAGCATCATCCCTACGCTGCCCCTGTAAACCCGTTGAAGAAAGCTGTGCGTTTCCCTGAGTGCCACTGCTTCCTGTTCTACCGCCGGAAAATACAGTCTGGCCCTGCCCCGCTCCTCATAATGGATCAGCCCCTTTTTCTGCATACGGTTCAACATGGTGGCCACTGTACTCTTGGCCCAGCCCTTTTCTTCCTTCAGCGCTTCCACCATCTGCATCAAAGTACGCGGCGCCTCCCAGAGTAGCGTCATCAGCTTCCATTCTTCTGCAGAAGCAGATGGCGAATTTTTTCTTTCCACCTGGATCACCCTTTCCTTTCATTTTTACAGGCTCTGCCTGGTTCTGCCTTATCTTAATTTTATTATAGCTCTTTGTTCTACATATGTCAACAAATTTGTTGCCAGTCTGATGACTATTCCCGCAATGCAAAAAAGCAAAGGCTGCTTCCCCTGGCAGGAAACAGCCTCCGCTTTTTTTACTTTTCAAACTGTACAGTACAACCTGTTTTGCCATACCGTTCCTGCGACAACCGCCTCCCCTATCCTGTCAGAAAAATGTCTATCAGCTGAACCTTACGGCGTCTTTGTCTTTTTTTCTATTAGCTTGTACTTTAGCAGCAGGTCCTCGACCGCCTCATCCAGGAGCCGGGATGCCGGAATTTTGGTCTTCTCCGACAGGCCTTTAAAACATTGCCAAAGCTCCGGGTCAACTGTGGACGCAATTTGAATTCTATTTCGTTTGGATGTATTCATTTGTGTCACTTCCTTTCACATCTATTATAAGACATATTGTGAAATATTCAATTCATTTGCACAAATTTGTTTGTTGCGGTTTGCTTTTTCATAAAACGCGCTCTTGGTTTGCACAGACACCTTGGACTGTCCGATATTCCAGCCGGAGAGCGTTTGCCGGACATATTTGATATTATCCTCCCTCTTTGATAATTGTTTTATAAAATGGATCTGGAACGGTTCTCCCATCTTTATACTTTCTTAATAGGGACGGCATGTTTTCTAACGCCGTCTTTATTTTTGATATGGTATGCTTTTTTACAGAAAAGGAGGAGAACGAAAATGCAACTCTTGATCATCCTCATCGGCTGTGTTGCCGCCGCACTTCTGGCATACTACTTTGTCATTCTAATGCGAGGTGATAGACAGTGACGGCAACTATCCTACAATACTTATTTTATATGGCGCTACTCGTCGGATTGGCGTTCCCTTTGGGGCTCTACATCACCAAAGTGATGAACGGGGAACGCATCCCTGGAGTATCTAAAGTACTGACTCCCTGTGAAAATTTAATTTACAAGGTAATGCGGGTCAAGGCGGATGAACAGATGGGGTGGAAAAAATACCTGCTCTCTGTTGTACTATTTAATCTCTTTGGCTTTTTACTGCTTTTCTTGTTGTGCCTCTGTCAGGGCTTCCTGCCGTTTAATCCACAGCATATCGAAGGAAACAGCTGGCATCTTGCCTTTAATACGGCTTCCAGCTTTATGACGAACACCAACTGGCAGGCCTACAGCGGAGAAAACGCCCTGAGTTATTTCACTCAGTTTATGGGGCTGACGGTTCAAAATTTTGTTTCCGCAGCCACTGGCATTGCAGTTCTCTTTGCTTTCATCCGCGGGCTAATCAAGGTCAAATCACAAGGATTGGGGAGCTTCTGGGTCGATCTTACCAAAATAATTCTCTACATACTGTTGCCCATCTGTCTGGTAATGACTGTACTCCTCGTCTCCCAGGGAGTGGCGCAGAGCTTTGCTCCCGCAGAAACCGTGGATCTTTTGGAGCCCATTGCCGTAGATTCGGAGGGGAACATCCTGGAGGACGCCGTCATTGACGGCGACAAGGTTCTGGTGGAGGGTGCCGTCGTGGAAGGGGCTGTCATTGTCCGGAAACAAATCGTTCCTCTGGGACCTGCCGCAAGTCAGATATCCATGAAGCAGCTGGGCACCAACGGCGGAGGCTTTTACGGTGTGAACTCTTCCCATCCGCTGGAAAACACGACGCCCTTCTCCAATATGCTGGAGATGCTGGCTCTGCTGGTGATTCCCGTGGCACTGTGCTTTACTTTCGGCCGTGGTGTTAAAGATAAGCGGCAGGGCAGGGCGATTTTTCTTGCCATGTTCCTGATGCTGGCCGCCTTTCTGGCCGTGATAGCCGTTAACGAGCAGGCAGCCACCCCTCAGCTGGCGCAAAACGGCGCTGTGGATCTGAGTAATATACAGCAGGCCGGTGGTAATATGGAGGGCAAAGAAAGCCGTTTTGGCATCGCCTCTTCGGCAACCTGGGCCAGCTGGACCACTGCCGCTTCCAACGGTTCGGTCAACTCCATGCATGACAGCTACACTCCCATCGGCGGCATGATCACCATGCTTCAGATGCAGCTTGGAGAAGTCATTTTCGGAGGCGTGGGCTGCGGACTGTATGGAATGCTCGCCTTCGCCATTCTGGCGGTCTTCATAGCCGGACTGATGGTAGGGCGGACTCCCGAATATCTGGGAAAGAAAATTGAGCCCTACGAGATGAAATGGGCGGTTTTGGTTTGCCTGGCCACCCCTATCGGTATTTTGGTGGGCAGTGGGATAGCAGCTGCCGTTCCCGGTGTAATGGAAAGCCTGAACAACGCCGGGGCTCATGGATTTTCAGAAATGCTCTACGCTTATTCCTCCGCTGGAGGGAACAACGGTTCTGCTTTCGCCGGTTTCAACGCCAACACCCCCTTTCTGAATGTATCCATCGGTTTGGTGATGCTGTTCGCCCGTTTTCTGCCCATCACCGGTATTCTAGCTATTGCGGGAAGTATGATACAGAAGAAAAAACTGGCTACCACAGCAGGCACCCTTTCCACCAGTAACGGATTATTTATCTTTCTGCTGATTTTTGTTGTGCTGTTGGTGGGCGCATTGAGTTTCTTCCCGGCGCTGGCGCTGGGACCGCTGGCCGAATTTCTCGGCATGACCGCTTAAAAGGAGGCACTCCAGAATCATGAATCATAAATCAAAATCCGGTTTTGCGGACCGGAAGATGCTTTTGAGAGCCATTAAGGATTCCTTTCTCAAACTGAGCCCAAAAGTTCAGGCACAGAACCCAGTGATGCTGTTGGTGTATATCTCGGCCATCCTCACCACTCTGCTCTGGGTCACGGCCCTGTTCGGGCTGAAAGACGTCAGCGCAGGATATACCCTGGCCATCGCGATAATCCTTTGGGCCACCTGCCTGTTTGCAAACTTTGCGGAGGCTATTGCCGAAGGCCGCGGTAAGGCTCAGGCAGATTCCCTACGGGCAGCCAAACGTGATGTGGAAGCCCATAAAATTCCAGCAGCCAGCTGCAGAGAAGACGTCACAGCGGTCTCCTCCGCCTCCTTGAAAAAGGGAGACCTGGTGCTCGTCAAGGCAGGGGAACAAATCCCTGCGGACGGGGAGGTGATCGAGGGCGCAGCTTCGGTAGATGAAAGCGCAATCACCGGAGAATCCGCTCCGGTAATCCGTGAAAGCGGCGGTGACCGAAGCGCTGTCACCGGCGGCACTACCGTCATCTCAGACTGGATTGTCGTACAGGTGACCAGCGAAGCCGGCGAAAGCTTTTTGGACAAGATGATCGCCATGGTGGAAGGCGCCTCCCGAAAAAAAACTCCAAACGAGATCGCTCTTCAGATATTTCTCATTGCGCTTTCCATCATTTTCATTCTAGTTACCATGAGTCTTTACACGTATTCTGCCTTTTCCGCAAAGTTGGCCGGTATTGAAAACCCCACTTCCGTCACCACACTTGTGGCGTTGCTGGTCTGTCTGGCACCCACTACCATCGGCGCGCTCCTCTCTGCCATCGGGATAGCGGGCATGAGCAGGCTGAACCGGGCAAATGTTCTGGCCATGAGCGGCCGCGCCATAGAGGCGGCCGGAGACGTGGATACCCTGATGCTTGACAAGACCGGCACCATCACGCTGGGAAACCGGCAGGCCTGTGAATTCATCCCGGTAAACAGCGTAACGCCGGAGGAACTGGCCGACGCAGCCCAGCTTTCGTCTCTGGCAGATGAAACACCGGAGGGCCGCAGCGTAGTGGTTCTGGCAAAGGAGCAGTTCAATATCCGTGGCCGCAGCCTTTCCGACAAGGAAATGGTTTTTATCCCCTTCACTGCAAAAACCCGGATGAGCGGTGTGGATTACGATGGCAGCGAAATACGCAAGGGTGCCGCAGAGGCCATGCAGGAATATGTGACGCACGCAGGCGGCGTCTATAGTTCTGAGTGCGATGAAATTGTCAGAAGAATCTCAAACCAGGGCGGAACTCCGCTGGTTGTAGCTAAAGATCACAGAATCCTCGGTGTCATCCACTTGAAGGACATCATCAAAGACGGCGTAAGGGAAAAGTTTTCCGATCTCCGTAAAATGGGCATCAAAACCATCATGATTACCGGTGATAATCCGCTGACGGCGGCTGCTATTGCCGCCGAGGCGGGCGTAGACGACTTCCTGGCGGAGGCAACTCCCGAGGGAAAGCTAGAAATGATCCGCAGCCTTCAGAAAAAAGGCCATATGGTGGCTATGACGGGGGACGGCACCAACGATGCGCCCGCATTGGCCCAGGCCGATGTGGCGGTAGCCATGAATTCCGGCACCCAGGCCGCCAAGGAAGCTGGAAATATGGTAGATCTAGACTCTTCTCCCACCAAGCTGATCGATATCGTTCGCATCGGCAAACAGCTTTTGATGACCCGGGGCAGCCTGACCACTTTCAGCATCGCAAACGACGTAGCTAAATACTTTGCCATTATCCCCGCTCTGTTTATGGGGTTGTATCCCGGGCTTTCCGCGCTGAACATCATGCATTTGGCAAGCCCGCAAAGCGCGGTGCTTTCCGCTATTATCTACAATGCCCTTATCATCATCGCCCTGATTCCGCTGGCGCTGAAGGGCGTTAAATACAGAGAGGTTTCAGCTGGAAAACTGCTTTCCAGAAATCTGCTGGTCTATGGGTTGGGCGGCCTCGCCGCCCCGTTCCTCTTCATCAAGCTCATCGATATGCTGCTGGCCTTCTTGAGGCTGGTGTAAACCCCGACAAGAGAGAACCCTGCGCGACGCTAGGGTTCGGAAAGGCGTGATCTTTTCATGAAGACCTTAAAGAATGTACTGCCCCGTGCCTTTATTTGCATTTTGATTTTCACTGTAATCTGTGGTATCGTATATACCGCCGTCTGCACCGGTATTGCGCAGCTGCTGTTCCCAAACCAGGCCAACGGCAGTATCATTGAAATTGACGGCAAAAAATACGGCTGTGAACTGTTGGCACAGCAATACACCGATGAGTCTCATATGTGGGGCCGTATCATGAACATAGATGTCACCACTTATACCGGTGAAGACGGAAAGCCTCTGATGTATGCCAGTCCTTCCAATCTGAGCCCAGCCAGCGAGGAATTCGAACAGCTGGTGGGGGAACGGGTAAAAAAAATCAGAGAAGCGCACCCCCAGCAGGGAGATGTCCCTGTTCCGGTGGATCTCGTAACCTGTTCCGGCAGCGGACTTGACCCTGACATTTCAACAGCTGCCGCAGAATATCAGATTCCGCGGCTGGCAGAGGCAAGAGGTATTCCCGAACAGGAGGTTCGATCCATCGTCAAGCGTTATACCAACCACCGTTTTCTGGGTATTTTCGGTGAAGAGACTGTCAATGTGCTAAAGGTGAATTTGGCACTTGACGGCTTGATATCATGAAGCCAGGGAGGAAAAAGTCATGATGAATAAAGTGACTGCCCGAAAACGGGAGATGCTTCCCCCCTATCGCCACGAATCAGAACCAATGGGGAAACTGCTGCTTCATTTGTTTTATTCTTTGAGTGCTGAGCTTGGATGCAACCCAAAACTTTACCACACTGACGGCCCCTCTACGCTCTGGGTTTTTTATCCCCACTCTATCTTTCTGTGCGACAGTCTTGTGAACGACTACAGCGTTCCGGCTGCCGTCATCTCACAGACTCTCAAACTTTCTTTTTGCGGAAGTACAGAAGCTCAGGAGACCGGGGAAATCCTTCTTTTTTTCTCTGATGGCAGCAAATTGATCATCACTGAAAAAAAGGATATTTCTGGCCGAGATTTTCGACAACTGGGAGATCTCTGCGTCCGCCTTGAGACGGACGACCCGGAGCTTTTGACCGACCTGAGGGAATGTCTGCGGCACCTGGACTATCGCAATGATTTTCTGGCCATACGCCGAACGCGCCGTTTCAGAGACATCTTTCAGGGTCTGGAAGAATTGAATCCCGACACCTACTACCAGTTCATTCCCCTTAACGGATATGCCGACCCGGCAGAAGCCTGCTCTTCTTTGAGCGCAGAGCAGCAGGAACGGCTTTGGCTCCTGCTGCTCTGCGACGGCATAAGCGCACCGGAATTTGATTACGTTCTGTCCGCCTTTCAGGAGGGACGCCTCAATTCCCTATTCTCTTGGGAGCTTTCTCTGCGGATGGCTTTGGATAAAGCACACGTTAAAATCTCTTATGAGGAGAACAACTTCCATATCACCCGCAGCGACGGCAGCCGGATCCTCTATGATTATGCAGGCGGCTCAGCAGCAGAAAAGCTATTTTTGAAAATTTTGTTTCCCGCTATTCCTTCCCGCCATTGACCTCCTGTCACGTTGCAGAAAGGAGGAGTCTCCCTTGCCTCAGATACGGGCCACTCCAGATGAAATCTTGCGAAAAATAGAGCAGAACGATGATACTCAACCCGGAGGAAAGCTGAAAATATTTTTTGGATACGCCGCCGGTGTAGGGAAAACCTACGCTATGCTGGAAGCCGCGCACGCAGCCCTGGAACAAGGTGTCGACGTGGTAGCCGGCTATATCGAACCTCACACCCGCCCTCAGACATTGCGCCTGTTGGATGGATTGGAAACATTGCATACGCTGAACATTCCTTACAAGGGCATCACCCTTCACGAATTTGACCTGGATACCGCCATTTCACGCCATCCGCAGCTGATCCTAGTGGATGAGTTGGCCCACACCAACGCGGAAGGCTGCCGCCATCTCAAACGGTATCAGGATATCGAGGAACTCCTCAAGGCGGGAATCGACGTATACACCACGGTAAACGTTCAGCATCTGGAAAGCCTCAACGACATTGTCGCATCCATCACCGGGGTGGTGGTGCGCGAGAGGATTCCCGACCGGGTATTCGACAGCGCCGACCAGGTGGAGCTGGTAGATATCGAGCCAAAGGAACTTATCGCCCGCCTTACTGAAGGAAAAATCTACCGGCCGGAACAGGCACAAAAAGCACTGGGCCATTTTTTCAGCACCGAAAACCTGGTTGCCCTGCGGGAAATTGCCCTGCGCAGGGCAGCGGACCGTGTAAATCAGCGGGCGGCCGCCCTTCAGCCCTCTTCGGACAATGGGTATTATACGGAAGAACACATTCTGGTATGCCTCTCCTCTTCGCCCTCCAATGCAAAGATCATCCGCACGGCGGCCCGGATGGCTGCTGCCTTCAAGGGCCGGTTTACCGCACTGTTTGTGGAGACCTCCGCCTTTTCCGAGATGGGGGAGGAGGATTTGACACGGCTTCGCGCCAACCTGAAGCTTGCCCAGCAGATGGGCGCTACTATCGAAACAGTTTACGGCGATGATATCGCGTTTCAAATATCGGAATACTCCCGGTTATCCCGGGTATCGAAAATCGTGATCGGGAGAAGCAATACCAAAAGCCGTCTGCATCTTGTTAAGCAGCCCTTTTCTGAAAGGCTTGCTTCTCTCTCCCCGAATCTGGACATCTATATTATTCCGGATCAATCCACGCCTCCTTTCAGTCCTGCCCGCCGCAAGAAAAAAGCCTCGGTCTTAAACTGGGCCGATTTGCTCTGGTCCGTGCTTTTGCTGTCGGCTGCTACAGCCATGGGTTATGCTTTCCAGGCACTTGGATTCAGTGAAGCCAATATCATCACCATATACATTCTGGGCGTGCTTGGAACCGCTGTAATCACCTCCAGCCGCCTGTACAGCACCGTTTCCGCCCTCATCAGCGTTTTGGTGTTCAACTTCTTCTTTACTTATCCTGAATTCACTCTGAAGGCCTATGACAAAGGATATCCGGTTACCTTTCTCATCATGTTTCTGGCAGCTTTCCTCACCGGTTCCTTAGCTGCCAAAATAAAAAAACAGGCTAAGCAGTCGGCACAGACGGCTTACCGCACCAAAGTTTTGCTGGACACCAACCAGCTGCTTCAGCGGGCCAGAGGGCCGGAGGAAATCGCCACTGCCACGGCCAGCCAGCTGTTGAGGCTGCTGAACCGGGATATTGTCCTTTATACTGCGGAGGACGGTTCGCTTTCCAAGCCTGCTGTGTTCCTCTGCGACACACCGCAGAACGAAGAGAACGTTTATCAATCCGACAATGAGCAGGCAGTTGCGCAATGGGTCTTTAAAAACAACAAGCACGCCGGCGCCTCCACCAACACCCTGCATGGGGCCCATTGTCTGTACCTGGCTATCCGCGGGGCGGAAGGCGTATATGGCGTCGTGGGAATCGCGATGGAAAAGGAAGGGCTGGATACCTTTGAAAACAACCTGGTTCTCTCCATGCTGGGAGAATGCGCCCTGGCCCTGGAACGGTGGGTTCTGAGCAAAAAAAAGGAAGAGGCCGCCATGCAGGCTCAAAATGAAAAGCTGCGGGCCAATCTCTTGCGGTCCATCTCCCATGACCTGCGCACGCCGCTGACCAGCATTTCCGGTAATGCCGGCGTCTTGCTCAACAACGCCCAAGTCTTGTGCGAGAAGAAAAGGACCGACCTTTACCAGGATATCTACGACGATTCCATGTGGCTGATCAATCTGGTTGAGAACCTGCTTTCCGTCACCAGGATTGAGGACGGCACAATGCACCTGAACCTGGAGACAGAACTGGTGGAAGAAGTGGTCAACGAAGCGCTTCGGCACCTCAACCGGCACAGTGGGGAGCACCATATCCGGGTGGAGCACCAGGAAGAATTCCTGATGGCCAGAATGGACGCACGGCTTATCATACAGGTGATCATCAATATTGTGGACAATGCCGTCAAATACACTCCTGTAGGGTCTGAAGTGGTGCTTACCACCAAAAAATCCGGCAGTGACGCTCTGATTGAAATCGCGGACAATGGTCCCGGTCTTCCAGATGAAGCCAAAGAAAGAGTATTTGATATGTTCTATACATGGAACCCGGGCGCTGCCGACAGCCGCCGGGGACTGGGGCTTGGACTGGCCTTGTGTAAATCCATCGTCAGCGCTCACGGGGGCGTCATAACGGCACGGGATAATCCGCCCCACGGGACCGTCTTCAGCTTCACCCTGCCCTTGGAGGAGGTTAAATTACATGAATAAACCTATGATTCTTGTAGTAGAGGATGATCATGCCGTAAGGAATCTCATCACCACCACTCTGGAATTAAAGCAATATAAGTTTCACACAGCGGAAACCGGAGGCCAGGCTGTGCTGGAAACTGCCTCACAAAAACCCGACATCATTCTGCTGGATCTAGGCCTGCCCGACCTGGATGGCGTAGAGGTAATCCGCAAGGTGCGGTCCTGGTCCAATGTCCCTATCATCGTCATCAGCGCTCGAAACGATGATCATGATAAGATAGAGGCGCTGGATGCCGGCGCTGACGATTATCTGACAAAACCATTTTCCGTGGACGAGCTTCTGGCCCGCCTGCGCGTCACCCTGCGGCGGCTTTCCTATATACAAAACAGCCATCCCGCTGAAGAATCCGTCTTCGTAAACGGGGACCTAAAAATCGACTACACCTCCGGCTGTGTTTTCGTGGAAGACAGAGAACTGCATCTGACACCCATCGAATATAAGCTGCTCTGTCTGCTGGCTAAAAACGTCGGGAAAGTGCTGACCCATACATACCTCCTTCGAGAAGTATGGGGCAGCGTCCTGGAAACGGACATTGCCTCTCTGCGGGTGTTCATGGCAACGCTGCGTAAAAAGATTGAAACAGACACTGTACACCCCAAGTACATTCAGACTCACGTAGGCGTGGGCTATCGGATGATTCAGGTGAGCGACAGCTCTGTCTCATAACCCCCTAGACAAAGGGGGCTACCTACTCTCATGAAAAACAAGGCCAGACAACCGCTCCGGCAGTTGTCTGGCCTTGTCTATCCGTGTCATAGAGCTGTGCAAACTTCAGGAGCATCCTGCGCTGCCGTCACACCGCGGATTTGCGCAGGATGCGGTGGTAGGCCGGTTCTCCCTGAGCCGGCTGTGTAACAGGCTCCAACAGCCCGTCCTGAACAAACTGCTCTATGCGTAAAGCCACCCAGGCATCTCCTATGCCAAGGCGGTATTTTCCCAGCACTCTGCCCACAACCTGCGCTTCCATAAACTCTCCGCTCTCATGGGCTAATTCACGTAGGATAACAAAGTCATACAGCGACTCCGGGACGCTTACCAAGCGGCCGTTCAGCACTGCCCGAAGCGGTGCGTTTTCAGCCTGCAGTTCTCTCCATTGATCTGCCAATACCCGGGCCACGGCACTGGACAGTTTTTTCCCATGATCCGCCAATTTCCCCCATTGATGAGGTTCCACCTCGCCCCAGCCGGTATATTGAACTGCAATTGAGCCCGATCTTTCCTCAAAATCAGGAAGAGTTACAATTGTAATCTCCAGATTGTCAAACCCAAAGGCCCTCAACTGTTCCATAATCCAGCAAAGGCCACATGCCTCATCGGGATTGCCGCTGGCCCAGATACGCAGCGGTTCTCCCCTTCCGACGCGCTCCCGCAGCACGGAAAGGCTGCTGCGGGAGGTTTCCAGCAGCCTTTCCGCGGCCTTCTTTCCCATATCTGGATAAGTGCCCATCAGCTGGGAAACTGCGGCCTCCCGCTTTGGACCGATTCCTTCCTCCTGAATATCGCCTACGCTCAAAGCCAAGGAAAAAGCCAAAACATCCCTCCGGCTGCCCTCCAGCGGAATTGCCTGTGTCCAATTGCGACGCTCCTGTTCTTCTGCTTCCCGCTGTGCTTTTTTGAGCTTCGCCTTCGTCGGCTTCCTGCCGTCGCTGCGGAGGATGGATACACTGACAGCGCCGCCCACATGCCTTCCCCCGCCCATCGCAACCGACAGGCTTCCGGCAGCGCTGTCGGAAAATACCACTTCCAACACTGTTTTTCACCTCTCTAAGAATCACTTGAAGTCAGAACTCTATCCCCGCTGACCGTATTTTCCCTTCGGTAAATCCTGCAGTAAGCCTAAGCTTCCCCGCGCCAGCCCTTACAAACGTCCACCCACTCCAGAGCACCGGAATAACGCTCCAATTCCGGAATTGTCAGCTCAATGGCCGAATTACCGCTGCCGCAGGCTGGAAAAACAGTTTTAAAACGCCGGAGAGACTCATCCAGATACACGGAAACTCCCGGCTTTACTGCAAAGGGGCATACGCCGCCTACCGGATGTCCGATCAGTTCCAGCGCCTCCTGGGGTGTCAGCATTTTGGCCTTCTGGTGAAACCTGGCCTTGTATCCGGCATTGTCTACCTTGGCGTCTCCCGCGGTCACCAGAAGAACCGGCTTCCCCTCCATGGAAAAAGACAGTGTCTTGGCGATCCGGGCAGGCTCGCAGCCCAGCGCGTTTGCCGCTAACTCCACGGTGGCGCTGGATTCCGACAGCTCCAGCACTCTGTCCTCCATGCCGAATTGACGAAAATATTTTTTTACCTCGGTCAGTGCCATCTCTATTCTTCCTTTCCTGTTCCAGTCCCTCCGCACAAGCTGCCGAAGGAATAAAATTTGCTTTTTCTTCCAACATTCTGTATACTGAAGTCAATAGCTATCACGCAATATCTCTTTAGAAAGCGGGGCGTTTTATGGCAAGCGACAGCAGATTTGCCGTGCTCATCGATGCGGACAACGTGTCCGTCAAATACATTAAAATTATTCTCGACGAAATTTCAAAGGATGGAATCGCCACCTATAAGCGCATTTACGGCGACTGGACCAATCCCTCTCTGGTTTCCTGGAAGAGCGCTCTTTTGGACAATTCTGTACTGCCCATCCAGCAGTACAGCTATACCACCGGCAAAAACTCCACGGATTCCGCCATGATCATCGACGCCATGGATATTCTTTATTCCGGCAAAGTAGAGGGATTCTGCCTTGTGTCCTCGGACAGCGATTTCACCCGGCTGGCAGCAAGGCTGAGAGAATCCGGTATGACCGTCATCGGCATGGGGGAAAGTAAAACCCCCAATTCCTTCATTTCCGCCTGTAACAAATTCAAATATCTGGATATTCTCTCCGCCGCCGAGGAGGAGGAAACCGAGGACGTCCCAAGACAGAAACAGCCTGTGCAGAAGGAAAAAAAGCCCGCCGTGCACCGGACCGCCAAGAGCAAGGCCAAAGAGGACACTCCCAAACCGGAGCCCAAAGCTGCGGCTTCAAAAAAGACGCCCATCGAGGAACCCAAAACCGGTCTGCGCACCATCCGAAGGGCCCTGCGTTCCATCGTAAAGGAGAACTCCGAAGAGGACGAGTGGATTTTCGTTGGAAAGGTAGGAAATCTGCTGGGAAAGCGATATCCCGACTTTGACGTGAGAAATTTCGGTTTCTCCAAGCTCACTCCATTTCTCGATTCTCTGGATATGTTTGAAACCAAAAGTGAGCGCAAAGGAGACAACAGCTCTCCGCAAATCTACATCCGCCTGAAATAAACGATTGAGAAAACAGACAACGGGCAGAACCTCCTACTGAGGTTTCGCCCGTTCCTTTTCCTCCGTTTCCAGCAGACATTCATAGGCGATCCGTTCGCTTCCGTCCTCCAAAAGAATTGTCCCGCGGCGGCAAAATCCGTTTTTCTCCATCGTGCGCTGCATGGCGGCGTTGTCCTGATGCGTATCCCCCCGAAGGATTTTGACGTCCCGTTCCTCTGCCTGGCGCTTCAATTCCTCAAAAAAGCGCGAGGCTGCGCCGGAGCGTTTACGGGTACCGGAAACCGCAACTCGGTGCAGAAAGCCGTACTCCCCTTCCGCCTGCCAGGCGCCTCCGTACACCGCATCGTAAGTGGGTTCGTGCCCAAACGCCAGGCATGCTGTGGCAAACACTCCGCTTTCATCCGCAAGAACATAGGACGTCCCGTTCTCAATATCCGCCCGGGCGGACTCTTCGTTGGGATATCCGTCCTGCCACTGGTCGATGCCCTGTGCTTTTAACGCTTCTTTAGCGTCTTTATAAATAGCGGTGATCGCGGAAAGATCGGAAAACTCCGCTTTTCTCAATTCCATCTCATGCTCCCCTTCCTTTACTAAAACATCTGTTCCATGATAACAATTTCCTCTTGTTTTTTCAAGTGAGAAAAGGTATAATATAAAAACCGTCGACCGAACGATGATCCTCTGTCCGAAGGGACGCGGAAAAATCTGATTCTCTTTTTTCGTTCTGTTGCCCGGGGGGCTTTGCGGCGCGGGTTGCCGCTGCCTAGAAAGCCAAAGCCGGATAAAAAGTCTTTTGCCTATTTTTCTTTCAGAAAAGTAGGGTGCAAGGCAGTGTGTTGCCGTGGAATATGCGAGCGGACAGGTCTGCGCGGCGGGTCGCCGTGAACCATGTCAGGCGGGGAACCGAGCAGCATTAAGCGGATGTTCCCGGGCGATGCAGGTCGCCTGTCCGTTCACATATTCTACTGTCAGGCATTCTGTCTTGCATTTTCTTTTTCACTGTTTCTGTTCAGGAGGTGATCTGCCTTGTATAAAGTGCTGTATCGGAAATATCGCCCCCAGTTCTTTGCCGACGTGGTGGGCCAGCCCCAGGTCACCGTAACCCTGAAAAACGAGCTCATGCGGGGCAGAATTTCCCACGCTTATCTGTTCACCGGTTCCCGCGGAACGGGCAAGACCACCTGTGCCAAAATTTTGGCCAGAGCGGTCAATTGTCTGAATCCGCAAAACGGGGATCCCTGCGGGGAATGCGAGGTCTGCAGAGGCTTGGAAGAGGGATCTATTCTGGATGTGGTGGAGATTGACGCAGCCAGTAACAACGGAGTAGACAGCATCCGCACTTTGATTGAGGAATCCAACTTCACTCCGGCCACGGCCAAGTACCGGGTTTATATCATCGACGAGGTTCACATGCTGTCTGTAGCGGCTTTTAACGCGCTGCTGAAAACCTTGGAAGAACCGCCTCCCCACGTCATTTTCATTCTGGCTACCACGGAGGTTCATAAACTGCTTCCCACGATCCTGTCCCGGTGCCAGAGATTTGACTTCAAACGTATCTCTCCGGAAGCAATTGCAGACCGTCTGGAATTTGTCTGCTCCCAGGAGGGTGCGGAGATTGACCGGGAAGCGGCGCTGCTCGTTGCCCGTATTGCGGACGGCGCCCTCCGGGACGCCCTCTCCCTGCTGGACCAATGCCTGGGCAGGGACCGCCATGTCACCCTGAAAATCGTCAATGAAACCGCGGGTGTGGCAGCCCGGGACTATCTGTCCTCTCTGGCGCAGGCCGTTTTGGAGCAGGATGCCGCCTCTGCTCTCGCTTCTATCGACGCACTTCACCGGGAATCCAAAGATATGAGCCGCCTCTGTGAAGAGATGGCGGAATATTTCCGCGGGCTTATGCTGATCAAAACCATGCGGGACGCCTCCTCCATGCTGCTTGTTCCCCCGGACGAGCTGGAAAGGATGACCGGCCAGGCGCTTTCCATGAGCCTCTCTACCATTCTGCACGGGCTCGATACGCTCGAAGAGACCCTCAATAAGATGCGTTATGCCAACCAGCGGACAGAATTTGAAATGGCGTTTGTACGCCTGTGTTCTCCCGAACTGGACACCTCTTCGGAGGCGCTGCTGCGCAGGTTGGAGGCATTGGAAAACGGGATACCGGTTTATAGACCGCAGCCGACTGCGGCGGCACCCCGCCCTCCCCTCTCTGAAAAACAAGAGAGTTCTGATCCCTTGTCGGATACTGTAACCCCTTCGCCTGCTGAAATGCCTGCTGCCGTGTCCTCGGAACAGGTTGAGGATCCCGTTTTGGAGGAACCGCCTGTGCCTACGCCCGATGCAGCCCCGCCGGAAGAGAATCCGCCCTTTCTTCAGGACATTCCTTCTCAACCGGTATCCGGGCCAACCGTATCCGCTCCTGCTCCGGCAATTCAGACTGCCGAGCTGTCCAGTGAAGAATTATCTGAAGGAGCGCAGCGGTTTCTGGACTGGCCTGAAATCCTGCAGGTGATCAAGAGCAGCACCAAAAGCGTGGCTATGGCCTTTTCCGGTTCCTCCGCTTACATCAACGGGGATTATATGCTCATCGAGGCTCCCGAAATCGCCTTTGAACTGCTAAAGCGTCCGGAACAGCGAAAAAGAATGCGGGAAGCGATCCATCATGTGACGGGCCGCGTGTATAAGCTCGGGCCCTACCGAAATCCCAAAGCCCAAAAGGACGCCGCCGATCCTCTTGAAGAATTTGAGCGCCGTGCGAGGGAATTGGGGATTGACATCGAGGAAGAAACTTAAAAAATATCGGCCTTCTTTGGAATAAGCAGGCCTTGGAAAGGGTGTTGTCTGTCATGAAAGCAAGATTGCCCCAGGGATATGGAGGCGGCGGAGCCGCCAATCTGCAGCAGCTGGCGCGCCAGGCCCAGAAAATGCAGGAGCAGATGGAAGCGGTTACAGCAGAGCTGGAGGAAAAAGAATATTCCGCCACTTCCGGCGGAGACGCTGTCAAAGCCACAGTTACCGGTAAGCTGGAGGTAAAATCCGTAGAGATTAAGCCCGAAGTCATTGATCCGGACGACGCAGAGATGCTGGGCGATCTCGTGACGGCGGCGGTCAACGAGGCTCTCCGCGCCGCATCTCAGGAGAAAGAAGAAAAAATGTCCGCTCTTTCCGGCGGTATGAATCTGCCGGGGATGTTCTGATGGCTGGATATCATGTTCCCCCTCTGGAGGGGCTGGTGGAAAAATTTGAAAGCCTTCCCGGAATCGGACACAAATCGGCACAGCGGCTGGCTTATCATATTCTGGATCTCTCAAAGGGAGAGGCCGAAAGCTTTGCAAATGCCATTCTGGAGGCCCACGAGAAAATTCATTATTGCTCGGTTTGCTGTAATCTCACAGATGGCGAGCTCTGTCCGGTATGCAGAAACAGCGCCCGGGATAAATCCACAATTTGCGTGGTGGAAGAACCCAAGGATGTGTTTGCTTTAGAGCGTGCGGGAGAATATACCGCCCAATACCATGTGCTGCACGGAGCCATCTCTCCCCTTTCCGGCATAGGTCCGGACCAGCTGAGAATTAAAGAGCTGCTTGCGCGTATTGACGGCAGTGTGAATGAAGTGATTATGGCAACAAACCCAACAGTGGAGGGAGAAGCCACCGCCATGTACCTCTCCCGCCTGTTGAAACCTTTGGGAGTCAAAGTAACGCGGCTTGCCTACGGCATTCCTGTGGGCGGTGATCTGGAATATGCAGACGAAGTAACTCTGCAGCGCGCCATGGAAGGCCGCCAAGAGCTGTAAAATGCCGAAGCTTCCAGTGTATGTTCATCTGGCTTTCAGCAGAAAGGAAGGAATATTGTGGCAGGAAATGCAAACTTTAAAACCATAGCCCAAAACAAAAAAGCCTACCACGACTATTTCGTTGAGGAGAGCATAGAAGCAGGAATTGAACTGGTAGGGACTGAGGTAAAATCCCTGCGCCAGGGCCGGGCCAATTTAAAAGATGCCTGGTGCTCTGTGGTGGGCGGTGAAATGCTTTTGAACGGCTGCCATATCAGCCCCTACGATTACGGCAATATCTTCAACCGTGATCCTATGCGGGTGCGCAGGCTGCTGCTGCATAAGCGGGAAATCATGAGGCTGTATGGTCTTGTAAAGCAACAAGGCTTTTCTTTAATTCCCCTCTCCCTGTATTTTAAGGATTCCCGTGTAAAAGTGCAGATCGGTCTTTGCAAAGGCAAAAAGCTATATGATAAGAGGGCCGATTTGGCCGCAAAAGCCGCAAAGCGGGATATCGAACGAGCCATCAAGGAACGGAACCATTGAGAGTGCCCCGGCAGTGGCATCCGCAAAAGATCGTTGGAATTTTGTGGTTCACGGCTTGTCAAGTTTCTCTTTGTAGTGTAAACTTAGGAATAGGATCTTCGTGTCTGCGCGTTATCTGCAGCAGGCAATATTTGGGGATGTAAAGGTTTCGACGGGGGACGAAAGCCCTGGTAAGCGAGCAGCGGGGCGGACCGCTTTAAAACCGCACGTTTAAAATTAAACGACAAAACTTCTAACAAAACCACCAATATTAACTTTAATATGGCGGTTGCTGCCTAACTAAAAGGCAGTCGTCTTCCCCGGGAGTACCGCGGCCCGGGGTTAGGCGTAACCTAGCGGTGAACGTGAACAGGGCGACGCCTTTAACCCTGTCATGACGAAAAGGCTACCAAGACCTGAAGCCTGCTTTTGGGCGCCGGGTTAAGGGAATGTTAAACCAAAAGCTACGCTCGTAGAAAGCCTTGGTAATCATCTTTCGGACGCGGGTTCGATTCCCGCCATCTCCACCAAAGTAATCACTGGACGAACTTATAATGGGAAGATTTATATCTTCTCGTATGGGTTCGTCTTGTGCGTTTCTATTTAGTAGCCAAACTTAAATCCAAAAATTATTATTATAACTGGAGGAGTGAGAAAATGTGGAGAACTTAATAAACTGGTGTAATACAAATGGTGGCTTTTTATCTGCCATTTTATCTGTAGTTACTTTAATAATAAGTATTGTCGCGATATGGGTGTCAATATCGGTGAGCAGAAAGCAGAATAGAATTGCTCTCTTTGAAAAACGAGCAACTTTACATAGTAAGTTTGTTCAAATAAAAAATTTCAGGGATAGTTTGAACTTGCAAGGACTGCCGCCTGGTATGCTTGATACCCAAGACGTATGGGCAGGTGTCTATTTGTCATTTTTCTTTAATACTCACAGTGCCAGTGTACCAAGCGATGCTTTTCAAAAAATGACCACTTGCCTTGAAATATTGAACTTATACTGCAATGAATTACAAAGTACAAAATACTTATTTCAGCTTGACCTTGAAGCGTTAAATGAAATAAATAGTCTATGTGAAAATTATCAACATTTTGTATCTGATTTATTGACCTCAGGTAATATGGATTATTTAGAGAAATTCAAAAATTCATCTGATACACTTTTCAAAAATACTATACCTAAAATTGAGAAGCAGATGAAAATATAAGTTTTCGCAATCTAATGCAAACCTATTGTTAAGCTGTAAGTGTTCGACCAGCGAGACCATGCCTCCATCAAATGACCAACCCCCGAAGTATGGAACAGTTTTTATAGACTGTCCAACATTCTGGGGGTTGTCTTATACCAGAGACAGAGTTTTTGCTCTGGTAACTGGTTTCCTACCGGTGTTAAAAACAGCGAGTAAGCCATAATCGGCTTACTCGCTGTTTTTGTTTTGCTGTCTTTGGATCCTTTTTCCTATCTTGTATATTTGAGAGGGGCGGACAGCGTTCATCTTTACAAACACAACATGTATCCACATTCTTTGATAGTCACTATCAAAGATTTCATAGGTTTCTTTGCCACAAGCATTGAGATTTTCCGATAAGAATCGTATTGAAATAATCGCATGCGTCAGTCAAGCGGATATATCCGCTCGACTTTAGGGGCTTGTTCCGTCAAAATGCGGGACCTCTTGCCGGAAAAGTAAATATTATCCAAGGAATACTGGAGGTTCATGTCTTTTCCGTCCACACGGCGATAAAACGATTTCATTTTTGCAGCAAACAGCACTTTACTCTGCTGGCCTGGGGGAAATGGAATAACATATTCCACACGGTCGTCGGTTCCTGCAGTCACACGTTTACAGAGTTCAATTCCCTCGTCGATGATTGCAGCAGGAAAATCCTCGTGTCCGCCAAACAGATATTGGATATCATCCGTGAAACGGCGCAGGTGAATTAGCCCTTCCAAATATTCTTCAATGGCGTCCCCTTGCGTCACGATCGTATCATTGTTGCAGGTATCTCCGGAATAGGCAACATGATATTTCGGGTCCAGAAGCATAATACTGCCGGGCGAATGTCCGCCCACATGGATTACTGTTAATTTCCGGTCACCAATATCAAACACGTCGCCATCAAAGAGAGGGTACGCTTTCATTGGACGAATCCAACAAATGTCTTCCAGCTTTAATCGGTCCTTGAATTCATCTACCGCTGTATCAATCGCTTTTTGCAGAAGTTCCTCTCGCGTTTTGGCGAAACCCTGATAAAGTCCTGGAAGATCGAAAGCATGAATATAGCAGCAATCAAAATCGAAATTGCCTCCGCTGTGGTCGCCATGATAATGTGAGTTGACCATTAAGAGCGGCAAATCGGTTATAGACTGGCAAAAATCACGCAAATTGCCATATCCGAACATAGAATCATATACGATTGCGGCGGATGTACCCACGATCAAAAAGGCATATGAATGTAAAGATTCCGGACGAAACCACGGTTGGGAAATCTTGTAAATTCCAGGGAAAGTTTCCGTCGCACGGAAATAGTCGTTTTCAATAACGTGCGGGCTGCCAAACACCAATTGGGGAATCATGATAACACTCCTTTATTTATGATTTTCATTTTCTTTGCGTAAAAAATGCGGGATGGCATGTTTGGAACTCCCAGCAACAAGCTCCATCAAGGTCTCATCGTGTGCAACACGGTTACCGGACAACTTGGAGAAAACAAAACAATTGTGCTCGTCCAAACAAACCGGTTTCCATTTGCTTATCTTTTCATTGTTGGGATCGCCAGTAGCGGCGAACGCCATGAATGAATAGAAAAACTCATCTTGCAGCCGGAAGGTCTCTTCCCCACCATAAAGCGCACCGATATACTCTACATTGTGAAAAACAAACGCCAGCTCGTCCGCATGTGTGGAGAGAAGCCCTCCTTTGTAATAAGTCTCATGTGCGAATACAAAATTATATGTGTGCTTTCCTCCTGCGCTAACACGTTTAAGGCAGAATTCAGCAGTAGGCCGCCGAACCATACAATCAATCATCGAAGCATAGTACAAGTTAAATTCTGGATATGCTTTTCTAAATGCATCACAAATTGCCGGAGCAGCTTGTTTCCCAAATGCTTGCACAACAGCAGTATACCGCTCTTGCTCTGACAATGCATTTTTTTCATTGATCTCTTTGGGGCGTGGCACCAGCTCTGTAAATACACTGCCAGCTATCACGGGGATGGACAAACTTTCCTCACGGAATCCAGCGTTAAACCATTCGCCTATATAGCTGCCTGTGCAAGGCACCGGCATCCAGTTAATAATTCCCTCACCCGCCACAGCGTCCATCGCAGCGAGAAGTTCCCCATTCGTCAACCGTCGAAGGCGTTCCAATCCACCAGCAGCATGAACAATTTTCTCCGCAAACTGTTTCGCCTGCGCCTTTTCCTGCTGGGGAGTCATATCGCCTTTCGGCAAAATACCGCTGTCAATAATCGCCCTGTGATACAGCCTATCTGCACTGGCCATCTGCATCAACGCACGTACTTTGGCGCCACCACCGGATTCTCCAAATATTGTAACATTTCCAGGATCACCGCCAAACTGCGCAATATTGTCATGGATCCATTGCAATGCCGCTACAATATCCTCCATCCCGGCAATGCCAGAATGTTCAAATTCCGGACCATAGTCGGACAGATCCAGATATCCATAGATATTCAATCGGTGATTGAGGGAAACCTGAACGACGTTGCCATATCGGCACATGTTTTCACCATCATAACACTCCAGTTCCAGGCATGAACCGTGTGCAAAACCGCCGCCATGCAGCCAAACAACTACCGGCCTTTTTGCGTCGGTATCCAGATACTTTGTCCAAACATTTAGATATTGACAATTTTCGTTTGCCAACCAGTACCGCTTGGGAAAGGCGAGATTTCCCACAGTGGTGGTTTCCGGCTTTGTTGGACAAACAAAACCGTAATCCTGGGTATCAAGAACTCCGTCCCAATAGGGTACAGGCTCTGGAGGCAAAAATCTTTCGGCCACAGCGTAACGAATCCCCAAAAAGGCATAGACCTCGTTCGCTTTGTAACCGCGAATTTTTCCTGCAGTTGTTTGCACTACAGGTTCTGTCTCGCTGCACACAAATTCCCTAATTATTTTGTTATACATAAGCACACCTCCCAACTTTTTCTTTCACTATACCATAGACTTTTTAGAAATGCAACTATGTGTTATAATAAAAAACAAACCCATATTTTGGTATATCAAATAAATATACTTGAATTAACCATGTATTTATTATAAAATATAAGCGATATAGACCACCTTAAGAGGCAGGGCATTCAAAGATACATTTTATAGTTTTAAAACATGATTGGAAACAATTTTACTCTTCTGCCAGGAAAGGAAACAGACCTATGGATAACTCACAGCGCACAAAGGGTACCCGACCACAGGATCTGCGCGCCCGTAACAGCCTTCTGATTTTACAGGAGCTTTCACAGACAGCGGGTCAAACGATTAACGAACTTTCTGAAAAGTTGCACCTAAGTCGCACCGCAGTCCAAAATATTATATTCTTTTTACAGCAAGAAGGGTTAATCGCGGACGGCGGAAAACGCGATTCTTCTAGCTTTGGTGGAAAACGAGCGATTTTTTATCGGATGCGGTCCGACTATAAACACAGTATTTTTTTCTACTTGAGTTCGCAAATTATCATTGCGGAACTATACGATTTTTCCCTGGCTCGACTTATGTATAGAATGGGGGATGTGTCACAGCTCTCCTATTCAGATTTACTACAGCACATTGTCAAAATGACACAAAGTCTTTTAAGAGACGCAGGTATTTTACAAAGCGATGTGTACGGCATCGCTATTGCGGTATCCGGGACAGTTGACAGCGACAAAGGAGTCTTAATAGGGCTGACCGGAGATAATTATCCAGAAAAATGGGGAACTAACCTATCAATGGTCCAGGACCTTCATGACCAGCTGGACATGGACGCAGACATCTGCTTAGATAATATGTGTAACTTCAGCGGACTGAACAGTTACGTTTCCTTGGTAGAAAACGAGGTGTCGTCTTGTCTTTATGTGATGGCGCACAGCCGGGGGATCGGTGCGGCCTTTATACGAAACGGAAGGATCGATAAAGGGCTGCACGGCTTGTTGAGAGAGATCGCCCATACGACAATCAGCTATGAAAGTAGCTTCCCCTGCCGGTGCGGGCGAAAGGGATGTTTTGAGGCTATGCTTTATCCCGATGCCGTGCGCCGGCAAACAAATGCAGCTATCCGGAAAATGGACCCATGCGGATTGGAAATCGATTCTGTAAAATCCATGGATGATTTGCTGCGAAAAGCCAATGAAGGAAATCCATGCGCTATACAGGAGGTTACCCATCTGGCCGGACTTTTTGCCCAACTTCTCTATAACGCGCAGATTATGGGGGATCCAGCGTGCATCATTTTTCACGATTCTTTTTCGGTTCAATGCGATTACTTTCATCATGCTCTTCTGTCCGCCTGTGGTGAAAAAAGCAAAGGGTATTTAGAAGTTCCCATCCGCCTTTTCTTTGATACAGAATCCTTTTCCGAACGCGTTCGAAAAGGCGCGGCTCTATTTCTGCGCAACCGGTATTTCGATCAATTTACACAGAATTTGTAATGCTTCGTCCGCTCCATTGGAGGGAGAATGTGCGCATGAAAAAACAAACATCTCACAAACTTTCCATTAAGCGATGGGTCATTTTAACGTTGATCTTCGGATTCGTGGCGACGGCAGGCGCCGTTATCATCGACATCGATTATTCAATGCGCCAGCTAAAAAATGAAACAGCAGCACAATATCTCAGCATACTAAACATGCAGCGAGAATCTCTGGATACTGACATCGGAAAAGCGTCCGCTATATTGCTCAGTTATAAAATGAGTGGTAAACACATCAATCAATTAATCAACTGTAAGGATAAAAACGAGGCTTATTTTGCGGTCACCAACGTTACATCCGATTTGGAAAGCCAAATCCTCAATTCGACAATTTCGGAGATCGTATATGCATATAAATTCGGCTTCGACAGATTTGGGATCGCACTCTCCTCCACCAGTCATATTTCTTCCGCAGAAAAACTTGCCGTGAAAGACTATGTAGAATCGTTGGAACGGGAAACAGCAGGGACAAACTATATGTGGAAACCTTGCTTGATCGGAGATGAATGGTATTTTGTTTACAACATTGCAGATAGAGATTATGTCATAGGTCAAGGCATCCGCGTGAAAACCATTGCTTCTCTCTTTCAGATGAAACTGGACGATAACAGCAGCATTGCGGTATTAAATGACCAGGAGGAAAACATGATCGACTCTGTTGTAGCAAGAAATAACAATCAATTCTTGAAAAACTACACAGAACGATATTCTTCTTATAACATTTACGAAGACCAAATCATTGTTTACACATATTCTTTGAATCTTTACCGACCGATTTTTTTCATCAAGGATGGCCTGCTCTCACAAAACTTCCTGAACATTGTACGGCTTCTCTGGAGCACGGTTTTTTTCATTATTATTATTTGTTTTATCATTTTTAACAATATAACTTTTGCCATTTTACGACCTGTAAAAGCGTTGAATAAGTGTTTGGAAAGTATACGGGACGGAAACTTAAAGGCAAAGATTCCGATCGATTCCAGTGTCCCACGAGAATTTTCAGACGTATATAACACATTAAATGAGATGACTTCCCGAATCCAGGAATTAAAAATAGAATCTTATGAAAGCGAACTTAAACGAACCCATTATGAACTTCAATTCTTATCTATTCAAATTGAACCACATTTTTACTTAAACTCCATGAAATACATTTATGCATTGGCACAGACGAAGCAATATGAAACACTTAAATCCATGATACTTAACTTGGCGGACTGTTTTCGCTATCTGACATATGACAATGAGAAAATGGTGCCGCTCCAAAAGGAACTCGAACATGTTGAGCATTATCTGACTATCACAAATTCCGGTTCCCCAAGCTGCGTTAAGATTTTTCTCAGTGTGCATCCTCACGCCAAAGAAGCGTTAGTACCCAAACTACTGGTTCAGACATTTGTTGAAAATTCCATTAAATACGGAGCAAATGGAAACCTTGAAATTGACATCGACGTTCAGTTATATGGCGACGACTGCGAACAGTTTCTCCAGCTCCGGATCAGCGATAACGGGAAAGGATTTGACGAAGTCTATTTATCCGAAATTAGAAAAAATGGATTTAATGATCAAAGCGGCCGAATTGGCCTCTCAAATTTATACAATCGCTTAAAGCTATTCTATCCAGACTATAACTATTTGACGATTTATAATAACGAAAACGGAGGAGCGACGGCAGAAGTAATCTTACCAGCTGTCTTCAGTGTCAAAACAGGAAAGGAAACGAGTGAGGCATGAACATCTTGTTGGTTGACGATAAATACGATGTGCTGCAAGGAATTGCTAATGGCGTCAATTGGAACGAAATCGGTGATATAAAACTTTTCTTTGCCTCTTCCGGTATTGAGGCATTGGAAATCATTGAACATCAGGCAATTCAACTGTTAATTACCGATATCGAAATGCCGGGAATCAGCGGGTTAGATCTTGCAGAAAAACTTCACCGAGAAAAAAAAGATATTGCGACGGTTTTTCTCACAAGCCATGACTCATTTCGGTATGCGCAGACCGCGATCCGCATTGGCTGCTGCGATTATATTCTTCAGCCTGTGGACTATGAGAAATTGCAGGAAGCAATCATTCGCGTTATCAATAACCGATTAACACAGCAGATTGAAAAAGCGTGGAACAACAGTGTCAACGAAAAGCAGGAGCTGGAACGGAACAGGCAAAACGCGTGGCGAAAGATCCTTGTAAAGGTCCCCCAGTACGATTTAAATACCATGCAGGAAATCCTGGAAAAAACACAGCTTTTTTTTAATAGCCGCCAGTCTTTTCGCATTATTCTGATTGCTTTGCTTTGGCGAAAAGAATCACTGGACAGTTGGACAAGCCACGCGGAAGATGACTGCTTTTTAAAAATAAAAAAAGCAATCGCCAAGGACTTTCCGGTAGCGGCCGGATTCGAAGTTGACATGACTACATGGTGCATTATTCTGGAAGATCCGGAAAAACGAAATATTCCGCTCCGCCTGCAGCCTTTTGTCAGAGTTGAGACAAAAGAAGGTGTCAGCTCTTTGGCTTTTTATGTCTCAGAACGAACAAAATTGGAAAATCTACCAGAAACCTATCAAAAACTACAGAAGCTGAGCAATAATAATGTTGGTAAATATGCAGGTGTATACGAATACAGGGAATGTGAAGATAGTCACAATGAAGAACTGGTTACCTGTGATGAACTGTCTATGCAGAAATGGAAAATATGGCTCTTGGATGGAAAAGGAGAACTCATCAAAGAAGAAGTAAAAAACTTCTTGTTTTCGAGAGACAAACATTCAAAAATAGACCGCACAACACTACTTCTTATCGTGCAACTCGTAATCAATGTTTTTTACAGTTTTGACCTGCAAAGCGCTGAGCATCTAATGGCTAAACAAAGTGTAGCAAATTTGTTTACCAAAGCGACGGACTCCCCTTCTGAGCTGCTTCTGTTTTTAGATGCGGTCATCGCCCAATACCAGGAAAGGCGCAATGCCGCCTCTGCAGATGCAGGCGCAGCACTCCTCAAAAAGGTAAGATCTTACATTGACAGCCATATTGAGAGCCGGCTGGATCGAAATGAGATCTCTGAAAAATTTTTTATCAGCAAAGACTATTTATCGCACTTGTTCTCAAAATATGAACATAAGGGATTTTCACAATATGTGTGCGAAGAACGATTAAATAAGGCAAAGCGGCTGATGCTTGAAACAAATCTTCCTTTGAAAGTGATCTCAGAAAATGTTGGGATTTCCGATTATGCCTATTTTTCTAAGCTATTTAAAAGTCACGAGGGTGTTTCAGCAAACGAGTTCCGAGCAATCCATCGCAAAACATCATAGCAGATTATTGCAAGCACAGGACTTCTTTTTCCATGTACGGAAAAAGCCTGTGCTTTTTTCATTTTAAAATAACCATAGTACGCTGTATTTTCATACAGCTGTCCGTTTTTGTCGATGTATAAACAATCCGTGCTTCGCTATAATGTCATTGTAATGTAAGCCACAAATACGACGCAATACGACTTAGTAAGGAGGAATCATGTTATGAAGAATTTTGTTGCAATTGTTCTGGCCGCTTTCATGTTAGTTTCCTTAGCAGCCTGTGAACAAACGGAATCGTCATCCCCGTCTAGCACATTGGAATCGGCAGATTCTGTGCAGTCAGAAACCAAAACGGTCAGTGGTGTGGACAACAGCGAACCAGTCGAGCTAACAATGGTCATCCAAACGGATGGCATAGAGTGCGCCGACAACGCCATGTTGGACGAAGCAATCAATGAGCTTCTTAATGAGAAATTAAACGTCACATTAAATATCAAACGTTGCACGTTTACCGACACCAGAACAAACATGAATCTGTGGCTTTCCTCTGGTGAACCATGCGACGTTTTCAACAGTTGGTTCAGTTGGAACACCTATAAAGATTACTACGCTGATTTAACACCGTATCAAGATCTGATGCCCAACGCGTTAGAAGCACTTGGAAATTTTATCAGCAATGGATATAATGGCGATCAATTATTAGGTCTGCCGGCGATTAAGGACTGGGTTTCCTACTCTTGCTACATGATGCGCAAAGATATCGTTGAAGAAACTGGAATGAATCCAGAAGAGATCAAAACATTTGCAGATTTTGAAGTCCTGCTTCGTAAAATTAAGGAAAACCATCCTGACATGTATCCCTTGACAAACGGTACCGCGGGCCGGAGTACATTGTTCACCAGCACAGTCAACGCCCGCGAAGACGGCACGCAGTACATGACGGATATGTGCATAGGGACAGGCTTGGGCATCGGTCTGATGGATCCGGCCACTTCATCGGAAGTCTCCTGCATGTTCTTTAGTGATTTCTATAAAGATACCATTGAAATGGCATATAGATGGACAGAGGAGGGGCTGATGTATGACTCCAGCATTCTGAATGGATTTGAACAAGTTGTCGCCGGAACGGCAGCTGGGTACGGAACGTCCTACAAGCCTGGTATTGAATCACAAGAAACCGTCTCCTGCGGTACAGAAATGGTTGCGGTGTGTATGCCTGATCCGAAAGACGGAGTTCTCGTGACAAACACAAACTTTAATTGGGGCGTTAACAAGAACTGCAAAGATCCTGAACGTGCCTGCCAATTGCTTGACCTTTTATACTATGACGTCGATCTAAACAATCTGTTATCTTGGGGCATTGAAGGCGTCCACTATATTAAGACAGATGATCCAAATATCATTGAGTATCCTGAAGGCATAGATGCATCCACCGTGTCGTATTACAGCTGGGGAAAATGGGAACTCCCCAACAATTATTTGCAGTATGTGATGGCCCCCAGTCCTTCCAATTTGTGGGAAGAAATGGATGAATTCAACATGGCTGCAGCACCTTCGAAAGCTTTGGGCTTTGTGTTTGACACAACACCTGTCGAAGGCGAGATAACAGCCGTTCAAAATGTGATAACCCAGTATGATCCGGGTCTTGGCTCCGGTACACTGGAGCCATCCAAGTTAGAAGAATTCCAACAGGCACTCCTTGACAACGGAGTACAGAAAATCATCGACGAAGCGCAGCGGCAGTTAGATGAGTTTATTTCAAATAAGCAATAATGTATCTGATTGATGCACATCTCTGTATTTGACTGAAAACGAAGGGTAAGAATTTTTTCTTACCCTTCTTTAAACAAAAAAGCCACAGCAGTCACTGCTGTGTGGGAGGGTTAGAATATGAATCGATCCAAGATTTTAGCAAAAGCCAAGACCTGGTTTCCATTTTACATTTTTATGCTTCCAGGTATTGCATATCTGCTTATCAATAACTATCTGCCCATGCTGGGTTTATATATGGCTTTTACAAAAGTAAACCTTGTCGATGGTATTTTTAGCGGAGAATTTCTTGGGCTACAGAATTTCAAATTTTTGACGATGTCTTCGGATTTTCCTCTGATTATCCGAAATACACTTGTATATAACTTGATCTTTTTGATTCTAAACCCGATTGTCGGTATCGCGTTGGCTTTTTTTATGAACGAACTAGGAAGCAAAAAAATCCTGAAGTGTTTTCAGACGTCACTTTTACTTCCTTCGCTTCTCTCCATTCAAATCATTACATATATTGTATACGCATTTTTATGCATTGACACAGGGATTATGAACAAGACAATCCTGCCCACACTCGGTTTAGATCCAGTAAAATGGTATACAACACCCGAAGTTTGGCCTGCGCTTCTAATTTTTGTACATTTTTGGATGCGAAGCGGTTTCAGTAGTGTAGTCTATTTTTCAAGTATGCTCTCTATTAGCCCAGAGTATTACGAAGTGGCAGAGTTGGACAGTGCAAGCAAGGCAAAGCAATTCTGGTATATCACTCTGCCACTGCTGAAACCGACAATCATTACATTGATGATTATTAGTCTAGGCGCTATTTTCAAGTCGGATTTTGGCCTGTTTTATCAGGTCCCCCTGGGAAACGGAGCACTATATAAAACAACACAGACAATTGACACTTATGTATTCCGGGGGCTCACCGGCTCGGGAAATCTCGGATATTCCGCTGCAGCAGGTTTTCTCCAGTCTGTCATAGGGTTTGTCACGGTGATTTTGGCAAACTGGGTTATTCGCCGAATCAGCCCTGACGACGCAATTTTTTAAACCAAAGGAGGAAATCATATGCATAAACCAAAGGAAAAAACGGTATATCTGGCCGTTTCGATTACGATGCTAACGATTTGCGCGCTTGCGATCATCATTCCAATTATGATCGTTTTTATGTCTTCTGTTTCCGACGAATCGACAGTAATCAAGTATGGTTATACCTTATGGCCGCAGAAATTCAGCCTTGAAGCGTACGATTACATTCTAACAAGATTTGATGTGGTGGGACGCGCCTATGCAATTACCATAGGGGTAACATTTGTAGGCACCCTGGTAAGCATGCTAATCTCTTCCTGTCTGGCCTATGCACTGGCACAGCGCAATCTCCCCGGCAGAAAAGTGTTCATGTTTTTCGTCTTATTCACCATGCTGTTTAATGGAGGCCTTATTCCCACTTATTACTTTTACACTACAGTATTTCATATTAAAAATACATATTTTGCTTACATTGTCCCTAACCTTTTATGCAGCGCATTTAATGTAATCTTACTGAGAAACTACTTTGCAAACAGCGTCTCTCCGGCACTCCGTGAATCAGCAAAAATCGATGGATGCAGCGAGTTCAAGATATTCCGGAGTATTATCGTACCGCTCTCTACGCCAATCCTGGCAACAATCGGCCTTCTAAGCGCAATTGCTTATTGGAACGACTGGCAGAACGCACTGTACTATGTTGATAATGCAAAGTATGCCAGTATTCAACAGGTACTGCGTAATATGACAAACAACATCTCCTATCTAGCCAACACCAGCAGCGTCCCTTCCGCTAGCCGGCAAGTTCCCGGCCTAACGGTGCGAATGGCGATTGCAGTTTTGTCTATGGCTCCGCTGATGATTGCTTTCCCATTTTTTGAGCGTTACTTCGTAAAAGGAATCACCATCGGCGCAGTGAAAGAATAGTTATCAGTCAAGAATGACGCAGATCTTTCCCATTTATCTGCCCGGGAGTATGGTGGGTGTCTTTTTTATCGGCACTTTCCATACTCACCCCCGGTCAAACTCAGGATGCCAGAATCTGTACTCTGGCAACTGGTTTCCTACCGGTGTCAAAAACAGCGAGTAAGTCGATTATGGCTTACTCGCTGTTTTTTTAATTCTTTTGTATTCTTTGCCTATCAAAGAACAAGGGTCACCTTATTCTTGCACGCCCCCATTCAGTTTCCTGTTCCCTGAAAAACAACATATTTTCAAATACAGCGCTTCCTTTTGCCATCCTTTGTAGGAAACGACGCATCACACAAAAAAGTCCTCCTGCTCTTTATGGAATACATCCTGCAAAAAGGCATCTGCCAAAGGCAGCCAAAGCTCAAAATTCGGATAATTTACTTGCCCCTCTACAACACGTACTCCGGCCTTTCCGTGGGGAACTCCGGCAAAAGTATGAACTTCAACCGGTACTCCATGGGCTATAAGATCCGGATAGGTAGCGTGCAGATTCTCCATGGCGCCGTCCTCCCTGCCTACTGCAAAAAAAGTTGGAGGATAGACAACTCCGGTATAATCAACTTTCGCACCGGCAAACCGTGGGCCGTAAATACAGAGAAAAGCATCGGGAGCACCATAGACCTCATCAAGTTCATCGGGCTGATAGTCCTGGAAATAATCGGTCATCTTTTTATCGCCGGAGTAGAAGAGAATGCAAGCCTCACCGGTGACGCCGCCATTGGAATATCCGGCGAAAGCAATATTGTGAGGGTCGATTCTGTATTTATCTGCATCACGACGAATGATGCGGATCGCCCGCGCCGCATCAGCGCCGCATTCCCTTTCGCTCCAGGGATTGTGATTGGGACGGTTATTGAGCATAAAAACCTGATACCCCATGTTCTGAAAATCCAAACAATTTTGAAAGCCCTCCGGCAGAGAGCAAGAACCATGGTCCCCTCCGGCGCAAACCACTACGGCGCCCTTTGGGTTCACTTCCCTGGGCAGTGTCAGTGCGTACATATAAGGTGCAAAATCGGGGTTATGGTTATAGCGATATTCGCTGTTGTCGGAATAGTCGGTTAACGTAGGGATCCTTCCCTCCGGCCAGAGATAGATACGCTCGGGGGAGTCCGGTCTCTTTTTCATGCTTCTCCTTTTTTGGGAAAAATTCTCCACGTGCTTATACCGTTCCTCCTTGGGACAACGGTATACCGCTTCGCCCAAATGATAGAGCTCTATCAGATCCTCCAGAGGATAACAGGGAGAATCCTCAAAAATCTCGACCGCATCATGCTCTTCGGGACCGAACTCCGCTTTGACATCCCGCATCAGCCCAAACATTTTTTCTAGAAATTCCTGCATGGTATCTTTTTCAGTTGGCATAAAAACACTCCATTCTTTACTGCGGATCAATTGAAGAAAGCAACCATGATCCGCCCATCATCAATTTACTAAAATTTTAGATTTCTTTAAAAACAGCATCAATCGCATTTATTACTTTAGATCATATCACAGGTAAAAGAGATCGTCAAATGATTTTTTAGATTATACTTGACATTTTACTAAATTAATTCTAAAATATTTAATATAATTTTAGTGGCACAAAAATCGCACTATCACAGAGAAAAGAGGTTGGCAGTATGAAGGACAGCAAATTTCCCATGCATGGGCCCTTACGGGTTTCACCCGTGAATCCGCGTTATTTTACGGATGACTCCGGCAGGGCAATTTATTTAACCGGTTCCCATGTCCACGGAGCACTGGTAGATCATGTAATGCTGAATGACGGATCTCCCCAGGAGGTAATTGACTTTGATGCTTATATCGCGGACATGGCAGCACATGGACATAATTTTCTTAGACTATGGACAAGAGAAAGCGGCTTTGGACCAGGGCATTCAACCCCACCGGCAATGACCCGGACAGAACCGTTCCCCTATGTGGATGTAAATCAGGATGGTCATTTAGGGGATCACCCAGTGTACGACCTCAACAAATTTAATACAGCATATTTCCAACGCCTTAGAGACCGGGTAATCAAAGCAGGCGAGAACGGCATTTATGTCTCCGTCATGTTGTTTGAAGGCTGGTCGCTTGACAGCAGGCGAAGGAATCCTGACGGCTATCCTTTTGCCGGACATCCCTTTCACAAAGCCAACAATATAAATGGTATCGATGGAAATCCAGAAGGAATTGTGGAATCCCACATGGACGTTATGGCCGATGTTAACCCTATGGTTACCGAAGAGCATCTAAGAGTTCACACGCTTGACATACCAGAAATAACGGCCTATCAAAAGAAGTACATAAAGCGTGTTATTGAAACCGTAAACGATCTTGATAATGTGATGTACGAAATTGCCAACGAGGCATTCCGTTGGAGCCGTTACTGGCAGTATGAGATGATTGATTTCATACACGATACGGAGAGAAACATGCCGAAACAGCACCCTGTCTGGATGAGTCACTTGGTTCAAGCCCAAAATGAAAGCCTATTCGTCAGTCCGGCAGAGGCAATAAGCCCTGGTGTGGAAGATGTTTCCGAGGATTACTGTCAGAACCCGCCGGCAAGCGATGGCAGGAAAGTTATTCTGGCGGACACCGACCACCTTGGAGGATTTTGGGGAACCAGCCAATGGGCATGGAAATCCTTTATGCGCGGACTAAACCCGATCTTTATGGATTTTTGGGGTGAAATGCGGAATATGGGCGCATATGAGGACGAGGCTCATCCTGTATCAAACCTTTTCGGACGCCAACAATATATGCTGCCGAAAAACTGGGGCGAACCAGTTCGCACAGCTCTTGGGCAAACCAGGATGTTTGCCGAAAGAATCGATCTAGTACACGCCTTGCCGAGTGGTAATTTGTCCTCCACGGGATATTGTCTCGCCGTCCCCGGCAAGGAATACTTGGTGTATGCACCGGCCGCCGGACAGTTCCGTGTACGCTTATTTGGAGCGCGGGGACCGTTTTCTGTAGAATGGTTTAACCCCAATACCGGCGAGACGATTCCCGGGGAACCTTTTGAAGGAGGAACAGCCTTTGACTTTACTCCGCCATATTTGGGAGAGGTTGTTCTCTACCTCAAAAAAATCGGAGAAGCCATCCATTGACGTGCTTTGCGGTTCTCACAATCACCATTCCAGGAAAGGAAAAATGATACCATGAAATGGAAAAGGAATATGGAACCTGTGGATTTTTCATCGCTTCACGGCATTTTGCTGGAAGACAGCGACGGAAACATTCAACCTATGGACCAGCCCTACTTTAAAGCTGAGAAGATTGCTTCAGGAACATGGCAGGTGCTGAGTGATGGAGATTATACCTACGTGTTGGAAGGAGAGGATGAGCTGATCTGCATCGACGGGGGCTGCGGCGCAGGAAATATCCGGGCCTTCTGCCAATCCCTTTCTGACAAGCCTCTTTACCGCCTATTGAATACGCATAATCATTTCGACCACACTGCCAGCAACTATCTTTTTGATGCCGTCTATATGTCCGAAAAGTGCTATAAGGAACGCTGCCGTCCTTTCGCAGACTTTGCCGGAATAGAGTTTCCAGACGATTATCCCGTGGTGTTTTTGAAAGACGGCGACGTGGTCAATCTGAAAGGCAGAGAACTCGAAGTCTATCAGGTTGAAGAGCACTGTATGGGTTCCTTGCAATTCCTGGACAGAAAAAACCGCATACTCTTTTGCGGGGATGAATTGAATGGGAACTTTTTTGACAGCCGAATTTCCGTTGAGTATTCCTTCCGTAATGTGCAACGCTGGTTATCCTTCAGGGATTCTTATGACCTCCTATGTGCCGGCAACGGCATCCACGACGCTTCCTATGTCGAGCGGTATTATGACACGCTGAAATACATCTTAGAGGGACATCAAGACGAAGGAGAGGAGTACTATAAACCATATGAGGACCGCATCCCAAATGTAACAAGCAAAGACGGAAAACCAGTCCGCGCCAGAAGATCGCCCAATATGGAATTTGTGGCGGACGGTCTTCGGGAAAAAGGGATGGAGAAACATCTGGATGTTACCGATGGGCGCGGCTGTTTCTGTTTTCTGCGCAAGTTAACACCGGATGGCCAATTTGACCGGCAGCTCGAAAGGAACGACTGCAGAGTTTGTTATTACTTGAATAGAATCTGGGACAAAAACTAGAGAAAAAGGGAGAGAAAAGATATGATTACTGAAATTAGAAAAGTCCCCGTCACCGAGGAGACACGTCCTTTTGCCACAGCATTAAAGGTCTGTCCCCTGGAGGAACTGGGCTATGCCGAGGAAGAATATTTCCAATCAGGCACGGCAAACGTATACCGGGAGGAAGAAGAAGTTCCTGTTGTGGAAATCCCAGACGCTCCCTATACCACCCGGCTTCTCATCCGGCGTCCCAAAGACCCCAAGAAATTCAGCGGAAATGTGGTTATCGAAATCCTCAACGCCTCCGCCATGATGGACATCGACCGCATTTGGGTAAACTGCTGGAGATATTTCACCCGACATGGCGACATCTATATTGGCATCACCAGTAAGGGTCATGTTGTAGACGCTCTCAAGGCCTATGACCCGCAACGCTATGCACCCATCAACTGGGCCAATCCGAATTCAAACCGCGTCCCCTGTGATGAAGTGAAAAATAGCCGTTTTGGATTCCTGCCCCAGTATGAACAGGGGCTGTTCTGGGATATGCTTCTCGATTTGGCTAAAATCCTGCGGACAGAGTCCCCTATGAACCCCATTGCGGACTGTGGAAAGGCCTGGCTTTATCTCACCGGGTGGTCCCAGTCCGGCGCATACTTGTCCCGTGTGGTCAACACCTTTGCCTATCTTCCGGAGAACTGTCAAAACGGTCCTTTGTTTGACGGATATATCGATGCAGGAAGCGGCGCCTCCAATGCGCCGATCAATGCCTATGAGCCCTTCAGCACCCCTTTTCGCAAAGGACGGCCCACTGCCAGCCTGCTCTGTACCAAGGAGCCCTGTATTGCCATCAATACTGAGAGTGAGAACAGGAGTACCTTCTGGTATGGAAACTTCGATGAACCCAACTGTAAATTCCGTACCTGGCAAATCCCTTGCTCCAGCCACGACAACCGCTATAATCTGGTAGATTACTACCACCTGGGTTACGGTACAGAAAGTCTGCACCGGCTGGGCCGCGACATGGATTGGGAAGGGTATCAGGGAGAGGCCCTGAACACACCCTATCATTTCATTTTCCATGCTGCCTTCGATGCGCTCTATCATTGGGTGCGGGATGGAATCCCCGCCCCTTACGCACCAAAAATCATAACAGAGATGACCTATGGTCCTACCGATCCTACCGGCGTTCAGGTAGCCAACAGGACCGACTCCTTTGGAAACGCGCTGGGCGGCATCCGTTATCCCGCGGCAGACTGCCCCACTTCCGTATGTCAGAGCTACACGCTCAGGAAGGACGGCGGTATTCAGCAGATGTTTGGTACAGAGTTCCCCTTCTCTTCAGAAAGGCTGAATGCAATCTATGGGGATATCGGGCATTACCGGACTTTGGTGGAAAAGAGCGTAGACAACGCTGTTGCCCACGGCTGGATACTGGCAGACGACAGAGAAGCACTGATCGAAGCCTCTGTCGAGACGGCTAAGCAACGAGGTTTATCATGTGAAATATAAAATGTCCGCCGGCTCTCACACAGCCGGCGGACATTTTATATTGGAAATTCACCTTTATTCTCCCGGACAACAAGTTGCGTCCCCACACGAATATGGCAGCAAGGATAATCCTTATCGCGGACCACCCTCAACAGAAGGAGCAGAGCCTCACGGCCCCTGACAACGGAATTGATATCTACAGAGGAAAAGGTATAAGCAGAGGGAATGCGGCCTACCAGGTTGTCAAAGCCTATCAATTTGCAGCTCTGACCATTCTGAGATGCAAACTCCGAAAGCAAAGGCAGCAGGCTAAAAGCCAAATAATCAGAGGAGAAGAAAAGGGCGTCGGGTTTCTGTTTCAATTCCTGCATTTGCTTTTTAAAAGATTGCAGTTCCTTGTCCCTGACAAGATCCATCCACATGGGCGTCAGCCCCTTTTCCCTCATCCAATACCGGTACGTCTCTCTGCGTTCCATTTCGTTGCGCCGCATATGGCCGTTTTGGGACTCTACAAAAGCAGGGCGACGGCATCCCTGGCTGAATAGCCATTCCAGACCGCTGATGATGCCGCCTTCATTGTCTATGGAAACAGAACAGACCTTCCGCTGTGGAAAAACGTTATCTACCAAGACCAAGGGAATGCCGCAGGAAAGCAGTTCGTCGAGCTTTTCCAGAGAAAGCACAGGCGAATTGAATAACAAAATCCCGACATAATCCCGAAAGGAATCCAAATTGAGAGGTTTTTCCACATCCCAATATTGAATGGCCGCAACACAGTTTTCGCTGGAAGCCAGATCCAAAACCCCCTGCTGAAGATCCATAAAGATATAGTCTGTTCCGTGTGTGCTGCCAGGACGCGAACTGCCGGAATCCTTGCAGAATAGCAGGAGAATTTTTGTGAATTGTTCTGCCCTTTCCTTAAGCGGATAACCCACGCTCTCCACTTCCGCCAGTATCCTGCTTCGTGTTTCATCTGAAAGGCCCGGTTTCCCATTTATTGCCAGAGAGATAGCGGAAACACTCACATCCAGTCTGTCTGCCAATTCTTTTAAAGTCATTTTCCCCATACCCTCACCATGCCTTTTAGTAAAACTTCCTTTCAAATATTGCTGTAAATTAAATAATGCCACAAAAGGAAGAAAAGGTCAACTAAAAAACGCATTGACTATTTTACTAAACTAAATCCGACTTCTGCTATAGGATTTTCAAGAAAATTTCTGCACAGCTTTTTTTGGGGGAAAATTGCCCGTCATGGTAATCGGTTCCTTCCACGTCCGCACGTTTCTCATTCCGGTTATCGATAGCTTTACGATTGTCATGACAGACCGAACCATTGTACTGGAACTATTCCCCCGTGTTCCGTCGGAGCATAATTTCACATCCGGCGTAACTGGGGGGTTATAATAGAGGCAGTCAGTAAAATAAAGAAAAGAATAGCAAGAGGTTTCAGCAGCACAGAAAAGAGCGGCGGGAAAATCTCCGCCGCTCCCGGTACTTAAGAAAAACGTTCTCCATAGGTTTCCAGATTTTCCTGCTGAAGAGTCTCCCACACGTCCTCGATCAAAATTTCCCCTGTTTCCGGATCTGCCAAAGTGAGCTTGTCAAAACGGTCCTCGGGAAGGATGCTTCCCCACTCCCCATCCTTGCGCGTATCCGGCGCGTAGTTTACATGGAAGGAGAGCACTGTCATATCGATTCCTGCCGTCAGCTCTGGATCACGAATGGGACTGCAGTAGAATTCCCCCTCCTCGCCCTTGTAATAGCTTATGCTTCCGTCGAGATATTCATCGGTCTGGTTGTATTCCTCCTCCGGGCAGGAGCGCAGTGAGGTAATCAGTTCTCCGTCACGATAACAGCGCAGTTCCAGCGCACGGTATTCCGGGTTCTCCGTATAGAGAATTACATTCTGTGTGAACACACCGTTCCCCTTCGCGGTGTACTCGTCTATGGGCTCTACCCCTTCCTCCACTTCGCAGCAATGGACAAAATAGCCGTTGGTAAAAGGCGCATGCCTTGCTGTTCGGTCGTAGGAACCGGTATCCAGTTTTTCCATGCCCAACTCCAGGTAGCGCTTGCTGGGTTCTGCATGCCCGGTATTCAAATCAATGGTGAATTCTGCAAAGACAAAGCGGTGGTCCAGCTCTGCATCCCCCACAGAAAACAGCAGGTCGGACTGTTTCTCATAGATCCGCAAAATCGCAGTGCCGCTGTCCTCTGGCGCGCCCTCATACACCCAGATACCCTGGATGCGTCCCCCATTTTTCAGATTGTCATAATCCCAATCGAAGTCAGGGGATTCAAAGCTGTGAGAAAGCCTGGTTCCATCCTCCAGGGTCAGTACCGGATATCCCAGGGCAATTGCATTGGTGTTGAGCAGGGTATCGCTTTCTCTTCCCCAAAAGGGGATGTCCAGCCCTATCCTGATATTGGCAGGCGTGCATTCTACTTTCTGTACCTTTACACCGTTATCCTCCGTCTCCGCCTCAGATATCCGATTGTGAGAGGTATCTGCCGTCACGGTGAAGGAGGCTTTAAACTCAGGTTTCAGGACGGCGTCCGGCGGATTGTCCAGATACCTCGCCGTTTTGGTGCCGTAAAGCTCTGGAACCGAAGCCTGCACCGTCAGGCTTTCCCCATTTTCTGCCCGTTCCGGCAGCCTGACTGCCCAGGTCCCCTCATAGGCTCCTTCTCCATTCTTCTCCAGAAAAAGCTTTTTGTAGGTTTCCGCCTGCTTTCCGTTTACGGTTACCTGGGACAGATCAATACCCATCCTGGTTTTCTCATCCGTATACCATTCCGGGGAATACCAGGCGATCTCTTTCTCTTCCCCGGGAGCCTCCAGTTTCAGACTCAGATACAGATAGGTTCCGTCGGAATAGTATTCCGTAAAATTCAGCTTCTCCTGTTCCCCTGCTTTCGGCTCTGCGGCAACGTCCAACGGCTTCACCGCGTCGTCATAGGTGGGAATATTTCCTCCCGTCACTTTGGTCCCGTTCAGGTTCCGGAACAGGTTTCCCAGCCCCGGCAGGCTTTCCGCCAAAGCCGGGTTTACAGTATTCAGGCCGAACAACAGTAGAAACGCCGCCGCAGCTGTCCCCGTCACAGTTCCCAGTACCTTCAGCAGACTGCGGGCGCCTCCGCCCCGGACAGGCAGCTCATCCGGCAGCTCGGCATACAGCGCCTTCAATTTTTCCTCCACTTTCTCCGGCACCGCTCTCAGCTCCAATTCTTCCCGAAGTTCCTGCAGTGTAAACTCATCCTCTTTCATATGCTTCACAGCTTTCCGCCTCTCTTTCCTCATAAATCCGGCGAAACCGGCTTCTTCCACGCATCAGCCGGGACTTCACCGCGTTCTCCGTCACGCCCAGCAGCTTTGAAATATCTCTGACCGACAAATCATCCAAATAATAGAGGGTGAGAACCAGCCTGTCGTTCTCCGCCAAAGCTGAAAGGCTGAAGCGGATATCGAGAACTTCATCCCGTCCCCGATCTTCCCAGATCTCTTCCCGGTTTTCCTCCGGCAGCGTCTCCCAGGAGACGCTGCGCTTTCGTCTGCGCAGAATGTCATAGCAATGATAAATTAGAATTCTCATCATCCAGCTTTTAAAATACTTTGGTTCCCGCAGTGTGCAGAGCTTCTGGAACACAGTGAGCACCGTCTCCGATACGGCGTCCGCGGCGTCTTCTTCATTGTGCACAATTGCCATGGCCGCCCTGGACAGCGACAGCTTATTCCCCTCGATCAGCTCCAGAAAGGCGGCTTTATCCCCCCTCTGTGCCTGTTTCACCAATTTCTCCATCCTGTTTCCTCTTCTCCGGCGGCTTCACCGCTCAGTCTTGCAAAGGCCTTTACACTTATTAGAGGGATCTACTTCTCTTCCGGTTGCAGGCAAAAGAAAAAACTTCCCGAAACTGGTTCTTCGGGAAGCTCATTTTTATTGATAGGTTTTAAAAGAAATATTCAGATCCACATTGCCGATACCCGGAATCTCTCCACTGTCGGTGTACTGCCACATGGCAAAGTCATAGTAGAGGCTGGGAGCGTCCTGATACTCGGCATACCAGAAATCATAGGCACTCAACTTTTCCAGGTCCAAGAACTCATAGGCCATGGTCTTGTTGAAATAGACAGCCGGCGTAAGCCCAGCCTTTTTCACCTTTTCACAGAAAGCCTCTGCAAAAGAGGTAACCTGTTCTCCTGTACAATTATAGGCCCGAAGATCCTCGGCGGGAATCTCCTCACTGGGAAACGGCTGCTCCCAGTCGAACACCACCGGATAGGCAGGTTTCTTATTCCCCAGAGCCGTCAGCACAAATTCCGCTTCTTCCTCCGCCTCCCCCTTTGAAGTGGCCTGGGAAAAGAAGTACACCCCTACCGCGATTCCAGCCGCTTCTGCGTTCTCCAGATTCCGCTCAAACGTTTCATCCACATAGAGAAGTCCCTCCGTATGGCCCCGATATCCCAGGCGCAGTATGGCAAAATCAACGCCAGCCGCCTTCACCTGCTCCCAGTCGATATTCTCCTGATGCTCAGATACATCCACACCTAGTTTAGCGGCGGGATCGGAATAGGTTATCAGCCCGTTCTTCTTTTGAAATTTGGCAGTCTCATATTCGTTCCTGGGCAGATCAAATTCCGGAATCAACCGGTCTCCCTCGTAGAGATCGCTGACAAGCAGCTGCCCTTCTGGAATCCACTGAGAGCTCTCCGTTTTGCCAGGATTTTGGGCATCCCGGTTTCCCAAAATGAGGACGAGGGCTGCGATAATCACTGCCAACGCAACCAAGGCAGAAATCAGGACCAGGAACAACCGCCTCTTTTTCCATTCATGCATAATGACATCCATACGCACAGCCCTTCTTGTGGGAATTTCAGGGAGCCGTGCTATCCTTTCTTCTGTATTCCGGTCTTATCGGCCGCATTTTTGCGACACCCCTTCAGAAATAACAGCCGCCCGCAGCAGAGGACTGCGCGGGCGGGAAAACTCTTGTCAAGAGCCGTAAGACTTCAGCGCAATGTTGATGGGCACCTTACCGGAAATGCCGGGCACCTCGCCGTTTGAAGTGTACTGCCATATCTTAAAATCATAATGGAAGCTGGGCGCTTTCTGGTATTCCGCATACCACAGGTCATATCCCGACAGCCGGGAGAGGTCCAGCTTCTCATATCCCATTGCTTTATCCGCGTAATAGCAGGCCGTCATACCGCTTTTCTTGATCTTCTTACAGAAAGCATCCACAAAACCGGTGATCTGTTCGCCAGTACAGTTGACGGTGCGGGAATCCTCGTTGATACTGCCGTCATCCTTGATGGCAAATTCCCAGTCAAAAGCAATCGGATAGGTCACCTGATAGCCCTGAATCTGCTGGAGCACAAAGCTGGCCTCCTCCTCCGCCTCGGCATCCGTGACCGCCTGGGAGAAGAAATAGACGCCGATGTCCACGCCGGCCTCCTTTGCCCCCTTCATATTCTCTTCAAATTTGGAGTCCGGCGTGATCAAGCCCGTCTTGAAAGAGCGATAGCCCACTCGGATCATGGCAAACTCCACACCGCTCTCCTTGACCTTGACCCAGTCGATATCGCCCCGGTTCTGGTTGACATTGATCCCAAGCGCGGACTGACCATTTTCGTAGGTGATGATCCCATCCTTTTCCGTGAACTTATCGATATCATAACTGCTGGTTGGGATATCAAAGTCGGGAATTGTCATTTTCCCATCGTTCAGGTCGTCGATCAGCAATGTGCCGTCCTTCCCCTTGGAAACCACCTCCACCGGGCTTGTGCGTGGACCTCGCATCGCCACCGCCACAGAAATCACTACAAGCACTAGAATCAAAACCGATATCACAAGCAAAAAAAGATTCCTTTTTTTTACTGAATTCATAGAAGTCCGTCCCTTCTAAACAATTGAACAACAGCCGCAGAGGCCAAAATTTTTTTTACGGTTTCCCAATTAGGCCAAAATTCGAAAACAAAAAAGAGAGCCTCCAGAATTCCAGTGTTCCGGCAGAACAACATCCTGCGCTTCGGTTTCCTTAGTGCAGGGGGCGAATTCTGATTTTTTTACCCTGCCGATCCATGAGGTTCCAGTTGAACACGCTGACTGAAATTCTACCGTGTGACACCGCAGGCCATCATGGTCTGGCGGCAAAACAAAAACTCTCTCATAAGAAATTATCATTTGGTATTCATTGTACACGAAAACTGTCGAAAGTGCAATAAGAATCGTACCTTCTCCTGGATTTTACGGCCTTGCATACTATTGCCAGGATGTGCTACACTGGAAATAGCCATCAGGCTTGAACCTGGCGGCTGCAGGGGACGGGCATAACTGCCCGGGAAAGGATTATCGACAATGGAGACCAGACAGTTAAACACACAGGAAGTATGGCAGATCTACCAGGAGAAAATGAAGCAGGATTTTCCGCCAAGTGAACTTCGTCCCTACTCCAGCATGGAAAAGCTGATGAAAAGCGGAGAATATCTCTGCTTCGGCTGCTTTGAGGGAGACACGCTTGCCGCTTACGCCTATTTTGTGGTTTCAGAGGGCGCGGCCCTGCTGGATTACTATGCGGTAAACGAGAGTATGCGGGGCCAGGGAGTGGGCGGCCGGTTTCTCTCGGAGCTGCGGAATTTTGCCGAAAAATTCAGAGCCCCTTCCCTCTTGATCGAGGTGGAAAGCGTGAGAAGCGCGCAGAACTCCCAGGAAGCGGAGCTCCGTGAACGGCGGATCCGTTTCTATGAGCACTGCGGCTGTAACATGACTGGAATTTGCTCTATGCTGTTCGGCGTAGAATACAGTATCATGGTTCTTCCTATGAACGGTACGCTTCCCAGCGATGAGGAAATCAAAACTTCCCTGGAGAAGCTCTACCGCGTCATCGTCACTCCATTGGCCCCATCAGAAGCGGAATATGGCCGTGTCTGCCGCGTCTATCCTTGTGAATTGTTAAAATAGGCAAAGGAGTTGTCATAAAATGGCTAGAAAGCCCTATGTCGTTGCAGTTGCCGGAGGTACCTGCAGCGGAAAATCCACATTGTCCGACCGGCTGGGGGAGCTTTTAGGCGGAGCGCACAAAACTCTGGTGCTGCACATGGATTCCTATTTTAAAAAAGAGCCGCCTATGGTAATCGCGCCCATCACCCGGAAGGAGTACGTAGAGCACAACAGTCCCGATACCCTTGAGCTGCCCCATTTTTATGCAGACTTTGCCCAAGCGGCGGCAGAGGGCAGCGAGTTCGATCTGATCATCGTAGAAGGCCTGTTCGCCCTATATCTGGATGAAATTCGGGAGCGGGCCAACCTTAAAATTTTTGTGGATCTGGAAAGTGACGAGCGCCTGGTCCGCCGCATCTCAAAGCACATGGGCTGGGGACAGAGCTTTGAGCAGGTTACCGAGCGGTATCTCGATACCGTTCGGTTCCGCCACAACGAGCTGATCGAGCCCACCCGCTGGCATGCCGACCTGGTAATCAACGGCACCCTCGATGCCAACAAGGGTACAGAGATCGCGGCTTGTTACCTGCAAAACAGGCTGCAGGCGCAAAACGAGGCGGAATAACTGTATTTTCGTTTGACAGCCCGCCGCTTTTCGCCTTATAATAGGAATGATAGAGACCTTACCGCCTAACAAAAGGCGTCTGCTAAAATTCCTGTTTGATAGGAGGAGGGATTCACATGGCCAAAGAAGAACAGCAATTCAGTCCGGAGCTTTCCAAAGATTTTACCCGGGAGCTTGGCAGGGCAGTGACCTGTCTGCATCGCAGCCGCAGCAAATTCATGGGAGAGCGCCTGCGGGAGCACGGATTTTCCGGAGCCATGTATATGATCCTTCTGCACGTGGACCGGCATCCAGGCGCTTCGCAGGACAGCATTGCCAATCACATGTACATCGACAAATGCAATGTGGCCCGCCGTACCAAAAAGCTGGAAGAGCTGGGTTATATCCGGAGGGAGACAGACCAGGCCGACCGGCGTCAGAACAATCTCTATCTGACAGACAAGGGCCGGGAGCTGGTGCCCGTCATCAAGACCTACCTTTCCCAGTGGGGCCAGGGCATGACGGAGAGCCTCTCGGAAAAGGAGAAGGATACTCTGATCACCCTCCTGACTAAAATGACTGGACAAAACAAGAGGTGATGCCTGCCCTCGCAGGCACGCGCCCAGTAAAGAAAAAAGCAGAGGTTCACAATGTGAGCCTCTGCTTTTCCTTTATCCTTTAAAACCAACAGAGCTGAAAGCGAAGGAAAAAAATTCGCGCTGAAAGCAGCTCTCTTATTCCTGAGACATGTCTATCCTTCCTTTTCATCTGACCCGTTTTCAGGACAATGATACCGGTTCTTTCCTCTACTGTGCTTCCCATACTCGATTGCCTCACAGGGACAATTGCAGATGCAGGCCATACAATGTGTACAGTTTTTCCCCCACACGGGTTTGTCTGTTTCGAGGCTGATGTTATTCAACGGACAAAGCTTGACGCATTTTCCGCAGGAAATGCAGGCTCCGGTAGCATAAAACTTTTTTGCATGAACAAACGCCGGGTAAAAAATATCGTTCACTATGCCGCTGTTTACCCGATCCATCACCGTTATATCAGGCTGTGGAAATCCACTGTGGCTCTTAATCAGATTGGCAGCTTTTTCTATCACATTTTCCGATTTCCGGATCACTTCCAACGCTTTTTCCCGCGGCGGCACGTCAAACATCGCAAGATAATTTTCCGGCATGACAACCGCCATGCAGCCCAGGTAATTCAGTTTTTTCCCCTCGCACAACTGCCTCAGGTATTTTCCGGCGTTCCCAATACTTCCCCCGCAGGTCATCACAAAATAAATATCCCCGTTCCCCAAAAGGGCTGTATGCTCCAGCCATTCCTGCACGATGTGGGGAATTCTCCAGGCATAGGTGGGAACGACAACCACCCACGGGCTTTCTGAACGGAGTTCCGAATTATCATGGCTGCGGATTCTTTCAAATAAATCGGATACCTCATCGTCTATCTCTCTGCCGATTCTTTTCGCAACATATCGACTGTTGCCTGTCCCTGAAAAATACAGAACCATTAAAATCCCTCCGATTGTTGAGATCGCGAGCTGATCTCCTGCACACTTGCAAAAATCAGATTGATCAAACCGGCCATCTCTTCCCAACAGGTTTCCTCCGCACTCAGATAATAGTAATTTTTCGTTCCCTCTCTCCGTACTGCGACAATCCCAGAAGCCTTTAAAAGCTGCAAATGATGGGAGACAGACGGTCGGGTCAAATGAGCCTTCTCCGCTATTTCTCCAACACGAATTCCCGATAAATCGCTCTCTAACAGCACCAACAGGATCAACTGTCTCGTTTCATCCCCAATGGCTGTGAACGCATTCCTGCATTCCCGAAACCCGGCAATGATTTTTTGACGCCTCTCTTCACATTCTCTATCCATTTTCAAGCCCTCTATCGGTATTTGACTTCCAATTCTTCGCGCTGCACTGACCGGAGAAATTTTACGTCGGGATAACCGAGCACCAATGTTGCAGCCGCCCGCTTTCCCCTGGGCATTTCGATCGCTTTCTTGATTTTGCGGGAAGCGTTGGCGGCCATGGTAAAGAAACCGCTGAATAGTACGCCGAGCCCGTTTGCTTCCGCAACGAATTCCATATTCTGTGCGGCGAGAATACCGTTTGTTCTATCTTTGGCCAGCACGACAATCGCTATGGGTGCATTGAAAAAGAAGAAGCGCTCCCCTATGGTCTGATTCCTGGCCATCGGACTGAACAGATCCGCAAAAGGCTTCCCCTTCCGGAACAGGCTGACCGCCATCTGTTCCACACGTTCTTTTTCCTTTTCCAGCACAACAAAGGACACATCCTGCATGTTCTTCGCGGTATGGGTAAGCCTGCCCGCCTCCAGAATCTGCCTGACCACTTCTCCGGGAATCCTATCCGGCCGAAATTGCCGGACGCTTCTCCGGAAGCGAATGACGTCTAAAACCTCTTCCGGCTTCAGGCGGACTTCGCCTTTTTTCTCGATCTGCCCGGTGGTATAACCGCTGATGGAGACGGCCTCTTTCGGACAAACCGCGGTGCATTGCCCGCACAGGAGGCAGTTCCTTAACACCGTTTTTGCCTTATGGTCATGAAGCTCTATGTTACGCGCCACACATACCTTTACGCATCTGCCGCAGCCTATGCATTGATCCGGATTGATTTGTATCTGATGCCGTTCCATTTCCTAACCCCTTTCGTTCCCATTTCTTAACCATTATACCGATAGGGGATTATTTCTACAACATCGGTAAACAAATTCTTTACCAAATAAAAACGCCCTTGAAGCTGACAGGCAGAGTCAGTTCCAGCGGCGTTTTCAGCAGGCTGTCCGTGCAGTTCGCTGCTGGAAATGGATGAGCGGCCCCCTTGTCAGGAGATAACCTGAATTCCGCGACTTACTCCGGCTCGCCCAATACGTCCCAGGGAGTCAGCATACCCAGCAGACGTTCTTCCGGGCTGCCTGTCTCCGTAATAAAAATAACGGAGACCCGCTTGTTTTTTCCTTTCACATGCTCAAACTTTTTCCGCACAGTGATATAGGTAGCGTCCTTGGAAACAAACTCATAGTTTTCCATGTGGTCTTTCACCTGGATATGGCCCCCTATATCCGCCACTGTGGTATCCGGTGAGATTCCCTCTCCCCCGCTGCGCAGCAGATACCGGAATACAGAACCAACGCTGAACACCCCGCAGAACTGCCCGTCGCGCATCACCGGAATATGGGAATATCCGTTTTTATCCATAACCTCCATCAATCGCAGCACTTTCTGATTCAAGCTCGCTTTCATCACTTGCTCGCCCTTGGTGGCGAATTCCATGGCAAGCGGCGGGCGCTTCACAAATTCCAGCACCTCTTTCATAGCTTCCACCACAGACTGGGAGGGCTCTACAATGGGTTCGCCGTTCAAGTTGGGGTTATGGGTCAGCAGGTTCCGGATTTCCCGGCACACGTCCAGTTTATCCCGCACAGGGCCGCTCTCATAATCCTTTGCAAATTCAAATACAACGCTGGAGTAGTGACGCCGCGTCCCCCGGTATTTATCTTCCAGTGCGTCCTCCATCTGTTTATAGAGATCTAAAAATTCGTCGATTCGGCTCTGACCGTCTCCGTTTCCCATGGCGCATCACTTCCCTTATAAAAGTTGGTCGGAAGGCAGCCGCTGTATGTTCTGCAGCAGTTCCTCCGCATCGCCCTGCACCTTGTTCCGGAATTCCTCCCGGAACCTGCGCAGCAGCTTGATGCTTTCAATCAGCTCGTCTCTCTCCTTTTCCAGCTCTGCGCATACCAGTTCCTGGTGACTGGGCGCCTGAAGCGTCTCTGTCAGGTGCTGCTTGAGATGTTCTGTTTCTTCCTTCGCCGCGTGCAGCTCCCGTTCCAGGCGCCGGACGTCGTCTTCCAGCTCCTGTTTTTCCCGTTCAGCTTCATCCAAAGCCACCATAAGTTCCGCAAGAAACCCATCCACATCCTCCCCCCGGTACCATTTCCCCCGGGCGCGGAATGATACGTCCCGCAGCGCATCCTTTGTCAGTTCCATGCTCAACTCTCCTTATCGTCTTCCAATTCCTCGCAAAGCTGAAACAGCTCTTCCCGGGTATACAGGACGCTCAACGCTTGCAGAAGTCCATTTGGTGACAGGTGCTCCGGCAGCTCCAGCCTTTTCAGCAGCGCTGTCCGTTTTCCGGCGCTGTTCTCCCGGCCGGAAAGGCCCAGTTCATAAAAATCCACCTTTGTGAGCGTGCTGCGGCGTTCCGCCCTTCCCTCAACTGTGACACCGGCCCGCAGGAGAGCTTTCCGCAGGGTCTCAAGCTCCATTCCCTCCACGCCCAGCTTGCCCTCCTTGGAAGGAGTGCTCTTCCTCTTTTCTTTTCCCAGGATATCGGGGATATAGGCATTTTTGATGAGTTCCGGCCGGATACAGGAACAGAGCTTGCCGCGGATCAGAAATCCTGCTCCGTCGCTGTCCGTCAGAATGACAAGGCCGTTCTTCTCCGCCAGGCGGCGGATCATTGCAAGGCGCTTTTTGTCTTTGAATATTCCAAATCCATTGGTTTCTATGATAACACCGTCCACTAGCGAGGAAAGCTTATTTTTGTCGTATTTTCCCTCCACCACGATGGTTTCCTTGATCCGGATCATGCCGCCTCTCCTTTTGCCGCCAGCAGCAGCTTTGCAATCAATTCTTCCATGACGATACGGGCGTCGAGTTTGGAACCCTTGAGCTGCAAGTCTGCCTGCAGCAACAGATCCAGGCTTCTGCGCAGACCTTCCTCAGAAATTCCTTTGGCGCTGCGTTCGGCATTTCTCAGCCGGAATTCCCTGCCCCTGTATTCCCCGTATCCGGAAGGGGCTGTGGCGGGCAGTCCGCTCTGAAGCGCCGCCCTGACCCGATACATATCCACATAAGAGGAAGAAAGCGCGCCCAGAATGGAGAGAGGCTCCTCATTTTGAGAAAACAACTGATCCAGCAGCTGGTATGCTTTTTCATAACTTCCGGCAGTCAGGGCGTTGGCCATCAAAAACACCGTGGTTTCTGTACTCTTCGGCACCATATCCTCAATCATGGACCGGGTGATTTCCCCGCCGTCTGCAAAAGCGCAGAGCTTTTCCATCTCATTGAGCAGGGCGTTCAGATCTGGCCCCACGTACTCCACGATTCGGGAAGCATTGTCCTTAGAAAGCATACAGCCCGCCTTTTCCGCCTCCTTCAGCAGCAGCTTCCGCAAATCAGAAGCCTCCCTGCGCTTACAAAAAAGCGTGCAGCCCCTGTTTTCCGCCTTTTTAAGGAAATTCCTCCACTTGGCGGACTTTTTTGGATCAAACTCCAGCGTAGGATACCAGAACACCAGCGTAGTGCTTTCCGGAAGGTTGTCCAGCAATTCATTGAGCTTATTGAGCTCCACCTGATTTTTTTCTTCCAGATTAAAATCGGCAACCGCCACACATTTGTGCTCCGCCAGAAAGGGAAGCGCTTCCGCTGCGTCTGCGACAGCGTCAATACCGGCAGTACTGGGGAATTCATTCCGGTTGAATTCGGGGAAGGCCTCCCCTGCGGCTTTCTTGATAAGCTTTACGGCAGCCCGCTTCACAAGATATTTTTCCTCTCCAAAAATCACATAAAGACTGGCAAATCCCCCTGAGGACAGATGTTGTCTCAGATCGCTCTCCGTCAATACAGGCATCAGTCTTCCCTCCTTATGGCTGCAGTTCCATCCTTCAGCCGCAGCCAGATGATACGGCTTTCCCCGGCAGAAATGCAGAACCTCGCCCTGCCGCTTTCTGTCTCCTCGATTATATCATCTGTCTGCAGAACAGTAAATGAGGAATTCACACTGCTTTCCACTTGATTGGTCAGCAGAAGGCTGCACGTCCCTCTCTCAGTCTTCCCCGTTTCCACCGCTGTGTCCACGCCTTCGGCAGAAAAGGTCAGCAGTGCGCCCTCCTCTGTAAGACGGACCTCCAAACCCTCCATGGCCTCATAAGAAAGCTCCTCGGAAAATACGGTTTGAGGAATCCCCTCCATCAGTCCTGCAAGCTCCTTTCCCAAATACAGGGCTTCCTGCCTGATTACCTGCTTGACGGAAAATTTCCGCAGGAGCCGCCGGGCTGCCTCAGCGGCTTCCCAGGAATCTGCGGACAGGCGCAGGGAAGTGATTTCCCGCACGTTTGCTCTCTTTAGAATGGAAGCAGCTGCTCCTGTGTTGTAGCCGTCCAAGGAAAGCACCGCCGCCTTTCCATCCTGAAGCAGCACTACGCAGGAAGCCTCTCCTTCGTCCGCCACGGCCAAGGTAGTTCCGCTCTGCAGCGCACGGTTCTCCAAACCACAAGCCAGGCACAGCACCAGAACGCACATCCCGGCAGCGGAAACACATACTGTACGCCGCCTGCCGCCCAGGCGGCACAAAGCCAGAGCGGCACCTAAAAAGCAGAGAAAAACCACGGCTCCCCACTGGCTCACAGCTGCAAAGGGCACAGGCAGTCTTCCCAAACCATCTGCACCCCGCAGCAGCAGCTGTGCCAGCAGACCTGCACAGAGCCGGAACGGCGCGGCCGCCGGTGTGAGCCAGGGCACCAGGGAAAGCACCACAGCCGGTACCGCCGTATACAGCAGCAAGGTGCCCGGCAGCACCAACAGCAGCGAAGAGAGGGGCGACAACAGAGAAAACCCATCGAACACCAGAAGCTGTACCGGCAGTGTGGCGAGCACGCAGGCCAAACTCACTGAAAGAGAGGCCGTCAGCGGCGCTGCAGCGCGGCGCAAATACCTTCTGTTTTGAAAGGGCCTGTTTATCACCCGGGAGATACCGGACTGTAGTTTCAGAATTCCCAGTGTGGAAAGGGCGGACAGGGCGAGTCCCACATCTCCGCCGGAAAAAGGATTCAGCACTCCAATCAGCAGCAGGGCAAAACCCAGAGAGTTAAGGCTGTCCGCCTCTCTGCCGAGACAATCGGCGAAGAGGAACAGCAGCAGCATGATGCCGCTGCGCACCGCGGAAAATGGAAAGCCGATCAAGATGAGAAAGAGAAGTACAGCCGCCGCAGTAAGCAGGTTTTTCACCCGGCGTCCCAAACGAAACAGGGAGAGAAAAAGAGAAAAGAACGCGGCAAGGGCCGACAAATGCAGACCGGAAATGACCAGCAGGTGAGAAGCGCCGATATCCCGGAAGTCGGACTCCACATCGGCAGAGAGGCCGTCCTTCTCTCCCAAAAGCATAGCCCTCACCAGTGAGGCTTCCTCCTGCGGAAACAGCCCCTCTACACACCGGCGCAGAGATCTGCGCACCTCCCAAAGAATGGCCAGTAAGCTTTTTGTCTCCGCAGGGATAACGAAGGTTCCTCCATATTCCGCCAGATATGCGCCCATCACCGTTCCTTTTGCCAATCTGGCGTTTTTCGCAGAATAGAGTCCGCCTTCCTCAAAGGTGTAAAACCCCGCCAGACACTCCACCTCATCCCCAGGCTGGCAGAACAGAGCCTGGTTGGTAGAAAAACGCACGGTAAAATTCCCAAGCTGCGGAACTTCCTCCACACGCGTGACCTTCAGCTTATAATAGTACTTATGGTTTTCCTCTTCCGGCCCCTCCAGTACCGTGGCATGAATTCTCGCTTTCGTCTGGTCGAGCACTTCGAACGGCTCCGCCTGTATATGATATGCCCAAGCGTAAAGAGAAAAGGCCAGTGATACCGAAAGCAGTATCACCGGCACAAGTTCCACTTTTCTCCGAATCCCCATAACAAGTATGGCAATGCCCGCCGTCAGCACAGCCGCGGCGATAGATACCGTTTCCCCCAGGAATGCCGCCGTGCTCAGTGCGGCGAAAACCGAAAACCCGGTCACCGCAAAGAAGCGCGGCAGACCCTTTTCACTTAAAGAACAACGGAAGCGGTTCAAGATAGATGATATCCGTACGGTCCTTGGCTTCACCCTCTGCCAGGACACAGGCCTTACCCACCACGTTTCCGCCGATGCTGCCCAGAAGCTCCTCAATGGCGGCCAGAGATTCCCCTGTGGAGATCACATCGTCCACGATTAAGATCCGTTTGCCCTTGAGGTTTTCGCAGTCCGCCTTGGAGAGATACAGCTTCTGCACATGGTCAGTGGTGATGGATTTCACCTCCACGTGGATGGGATCCTCCATATAGGCTTTTACTCCCTTACGGGCCACCACATAATTTCTGCAGCCGATACGCGCCATTTCATAGGCCAGCGGAATTCCCTTGGATTCCGCCGTGACAATAATATCGTGCTCCGGGCACTTTTCCAACAGGGCTTTTGCCGTTTTTTCCGTAATCTCCACATCACTGAACATCACAAATCCGGCAATGTCCATATGCTCGTTGAGCGGGCAGATAGGAAGTTCCCTCTTGCAGCCCGCTATGTCCATCTGATAAACCTCTCCCATGTTTCTTCCTCCTTATTCTTTCTGACCGCTTTCCAGCCGCTTTCTGAAGAAAGCTTGGCAAAGACTTTTATTCCGCGGGGACGCCCGGCGAAGGCTCATAGCTTACTCCCCGATGCCCTGGACTCTTCTTTCTCCGCTTTCTGAAGAAAGCTTGGCAAAGACTTTTATTCCGCGGGGACTCCCGGCGAAGACTCATAGCTTACTCCCCGATGCCCTGGACTCTTCTTTCTCCGCTTTCTGAAGAAAGCTTGGCAAAGACTTTTATTCCGCGGGGACGCCCGGCGAGGGCTCATGGCTCACTGCCCGACGCTCTGGACTCTTCTTTCTTCGCTTTCTGAAGAAAGCTTGGCAAAGACTTTTATTCCGCGGGGACGCCCGGTGAGGACTCACGGCTCACTCCCCGACGCTATGGACTCTTCTTTCTCCGCTTTCTGAAGAAAGCCTGGCAAGGACTTTTATTCCGCGGGGACGCCCGGCGAGGGCTCATGGCTCACTCCCCGGCACCCTGGCTGCAGCGTTACGCTGCGGGGAACGGGGGCCATCCCATCTGCTGTTTGCCCAAAAGGTGGAAATGCAAATGCTGCACGCTCTGCATCCCGTCTTTCCCGCAGTTGTTTACAATGCGAAACCCGTTCTGCAAGCCCAGCTCCCCGGCCAGCTTTGCAGCGACCTCAAAAATGTGAGCCACTACCACACTGTTTTCCGGAGTGATCTCCAGCGCAGACGCAATGTGCTCCTTGGGAATGAGCAGCACATGTACGGGGGCCTGAGGATCCAGGTCGTGAAAGGCCACCACCTGGCTGTCCTCATATACTTTATTCGACGGGATTTCTCCCTGGGCGATTTTGCAAAAGACACAGTCAGACATTTTTTTACTCCCTTCCAGATCCTTGGTAGTGAATTCAAGCACCCAGCTGTTTTTTAACCAGCTCCGGCACCGCGGCCAGGGCTTCGTCCAGCTTGGTCTGATCCTTAGCGCCCGCCATAGCGAAATCGGGCCGTCCGCCGCCGTTGCCGCCGGTTAGCTGGGCCACCTCCTTGACGAGAGCTCCCGCTTTCAATCCCTTCTCCTGCGCAGACTTGTTACAGGCTGCAGCCAGCGTAGCCTTGCCGCCGCTGATTCCTGCGAACACCGCCGCAACAGGCTCCTGCCGTTCCTTGGCCTTATCGCACAGAGCGCGAAGCGCGTCGCTGCCCGTGCCGGAAAGCAGTGCGAATATCACCTTTATGCCGTTCACATCCTGGGCATTCTGGAACACGCCCTCCAAATTGGCAGAAGCCACCTTGGCATTGAGCGTCTCAATGGCCTTATCCTTATCCTTCAGTTCAGCCATCATCTGCCTTGCCCTTACGGGAAGCTCTGCCGGATTCAGCACTTTCATTGCCTGGGCAGTCTCCTGAATGGCCTGCGTCTGCACAGTCAGCAGGTGGAGCACTCCCGCACCGGTCACCGCCTCAATCCGGCGCACACCGGACGCCACGGAAGATTCCGACACGATCTTGAAAAGCCCCAGCCGAGCTGTATTATCCATATGGGTGCCGCCGCAAAACTCCTTGCTGAAATCATCTCCCACTGAAACGACGCGCACCACATCTCCATATTTCTCGCCGAACAAGGCCATAGCGCCGATCTTTCTGGCCTCCTCAATGGGCATTTCCTCCATTTTCACAGGGACCGCCTTCAGAATCTCATCGTTTACCATCAGCTCCACAGCAGTCAGTTCCTCAGGCGTCAGGGCAGAGAAATGGGTGAAGTCAAAGCGCACATGCTTCTCGTTTACCAGCTGGCCGGCCTGTTCCACGTGTGTGCCCAACACCCTGCGCAGAGCCGCCTGCAGCAGATGCGCCGCCGTATGGTTGCGCATGATGGCCTTGCGGCGCATGGAGTCCAGCACGGCATTCACCGTATCCCCCACGCTCAAAGTACCTTCTGTCACCACAGCACGGTGCAGGAATACACCCTCGTGCTTGGTGGTGTCAATGACGTCTGCGGACAGGCCCTCTGCCTCCAGCACGCCGCTGTCACCTACCTGGCCGCCGCTTTCCCCATAGAACGGGGTGGTATCCAGCACCACAGAGACCTCGGCGCCCTCGCCTGCGCTCTCCACCCGCTGTCCATTCTGAATGACAGCGATTACCTTGGCGGCTGAGCACAGCTCCGTATAGCCGGTAAAGACGGTGGCGGGCAATCCGGAAGCAGCGCTTCCCTCCCCCTTCCAGGCGTCTGCTCCGGCATCCTTCCGGGCGTTTCTCGCCCTCTCCTTCTGCTCCCGCATCAGTTCCCGGAAACGCTCTTCATCTACCGCCATGCCCCGCTCTTCCAAAATTTCTTTCGTCAGATCCAGCGGGAAGCCGTAAGTATCGTTCAGGGTGAAGGCATGTTCGCCGGAGAAAACCTTGGAATCAGCCTGATCGATAAAGGTGTTCAGCAGCGCCAGTCCCTGGTCGATGGTCTTCGCAAAGCTGTCTTCCTCATAGCTGATAATCTTTTTAATGGTGTCCCGCTTTTCCGTCAGTTCGGGATACGCTTTTTGATTCTCACGGATTACAGTGTCCGCCAGTTCGGAGAGGAACGGCCCGTTGATGCCCAGAAGCTTGCCGTGGCGTGCCGCCCGGCGCAACAGGCGGCGCAGCACGTATCCCCTGCCCTCATTGGAGGGCAGTACGCCGTCGCCAATCATAAACACCGTGCTGCGAATATGGTCGGTGATTACCCGCAGGGACACGTCGTTCCTCTCGCTGCCGCCGTACTCCACACCGGAGATTTTGGATACATGCTTCATGATGTTCTGCACCGTGTCCACCAGGAACAGGTTATCCACGCCCTGCATCACACAGGCCAAGCGCTCCAGGCCCATTCCTGTGTCGATATTCTTCTGCACCAGATCGGTATAGTTGCCCTGGCCGTCGTTGTTGAACTGGGAGAACACCAGATTCCAGATTTCCACATAGCGGTCGCACTCGCAGCCCACGCCGCAGTCCGGCTTTCCGCAGCCATACTTTTCGCCCCGGTCGAAATAGATTTCCGAGCAGGGTCCGCAGGGTCCGGAGCCGTGCTCCCAAAAGTTGTCCTCCTTGCCCAGCCGCTTCATATGGCTCTCGTCCACGCCGATTTCATTGACCCAGATATCCCAGGCTTCGTCATCCTCCATATACACGGAAGGATACAGCTTATCCTTGGGCATTTCCAGCACCTCGGTGAAAAACTCCCAAGCCCAGGCAATGGCCTCGCGCTTAAAATAATCGCCGAAGGAGAAATTTCCAAGCATTTCAAAAAAAGTGCCGTGCCGTGCCGTATAGCCCACATTCTCGATATCGCCGGTGCGAATGCACTTTTGGCAGGTGGTCACGCGGTTTTTGGGCGGCGTGACCTCGCCTGTAAAGTACTTCTTCATAGGCGCCATACCGGAATTGATCAGCAGCAGGCTGTTGTCTCCCTGGGGGATCAGTGAAAAGCTTCCCAGCCGCAGATGCTCCTTCGATTCAAAGAATTCCAGAAATTTTTCCCTTAGTTCATTTAGTCCCGTCCACTGCATCGTTATTCAACCTCTTTCTATTCGTGCACACCTCTTTGAAATCCGGTGTACAATATCTTCTTTCACTAAAAAAGCATCCCAAACCTTTTCTGCTACAAGGTAGCTCAGAAAACTCCGGAATCCTGATCTCCGACACTCCGTTTTTTACTCTGTGGTATACGCCCACAGCAGCTTCAGGGTGTTTTCCACGCCGTCCACGTGAGAGCGCTCATAGCCGTGAGAAGCATACACGCCCGCACCGATGAGGCCGTGGCGCACATCGTAGCCTGCCCGCAGGGCGGCCTCGGCATCGCTGCCGTAGTGGGGATATACGTCTACAGCGTAGGCGGCCCCGGCCCTCTTCGCCGCCTCCACCAGAGCGGTGGTCACGGCGTAATCGTAAGGCCCGCCGGAATCCTTCGCGCAGATGGAAACCTCCCGCTCAGTACACTGCAGGCCTTCGCCCACGCAGCCCATATCCACGCTGACCACCTCTGCCACATCTTCCGGTACAGAGGCGGAGGCGCCGTGGCCCACCTCCTCATACACGGTGAAGTGCAGGTATACTTTCCGCCGGGGCGTAACATGCCTTTCCTTCAGTTCCCTGGCATATCCCAGCAGGATGGCGGCGCTGAGCTTATCATCCAAAAACCTGCTCTTAAGATAGCCGCTGCCGGTCACCACCGTGCGGGGATCGAAGCAGACAAAGTCTCCGGTTTCAATGCCCAACGCTCTGGTTTCCTCAGGCTTTTCTACAGGCTCGTCGATGACTACCTCCATCGCCTCGAACTTCCGCTTTTTCTCCCCGTAATCACCATTGACGTGAACGGACGCATCGCAAAGCTGAAGGCACCCTGTGTAGGCGCCGCCGAAACGGGTATAAATGACGCAATTCTCCGCCTCGCAGTTTTCTGCCCGCAGGCCGCCTATTGGAGAAAGCAGCAGCCGGCCGTTGCTTTTGATGGATTGTACCACTGCGCCCAGGGTATCCACATGGGCCATAAGCAGCAGTCCTTCCCCCTCTCCGCCCAAACAGACGGTGACGCCGCCCTTTCTTGTCTTTTCAGGAGCATAGCCCAAACGGGCCAACTCTTCCATCAGATAATCCGCCGCCCTCTCTGTAAAACCGGAAGGGCTGTCTATCGCACACAACTTTCTCAGCTGTTCCACACAATAGCCTGTTTCCATTTCAAAACCCCCTGTTTTGCTTTCCCTCTCTCTACAAAAAAATAGACCGGTCCGCATCCCCTATGGGACGGACTGGTCCGTGGTACCACCCAAATTGCCGCTGTGCAGAAGTCCGCCTTTTCCGCAGACTCTTCTGCCCTGCAGCCGCTTTCTTTTCCGTTAACGCCGGAAACACGCCGCCGCTCTTCGCGGTCGGTACGCCGGAAAACGCGCTGCCTTTCCATCGGAAACGGCAGTGGGAGCGGCCTGCCTTTGTTTCCATACGGCCTCGCACCCAACCGGCCGCCTCTCTGAATGGTAGCAAAAGCATCTTCTCCGCGCAACTCTTCAGTATTCAACTGCCCATATTATAAGCCGAAGCATCCGGAATTGTCAAATCATTTTCAAAATTAACAGGCCCGGCTTCCCCATAGCTTCCGCGCCGCAAACTTGCGGGACGAAAAGTTTCCCCTCGTTATGTCCAGGCGCTTAGGAATAAAACGCAGCGGCCATCGCCACAGTATAGATTCTTCGGACAGCACAGGCAGTTGCCCTGCCGCCTTTCCTCACCAACGGGATGCTGGCTTCCCTGCATCAAGCCTGCTGTACCACTTCCACATTGTCAATCCCATAATACCGGAACAGCGCGGCGGCGGCTTCCGTAATTTCCTCTCCGCTGACTGCTATGGGAACAGCGGGAGGGCAGGACACGACAGGCGCACCGCATATTCGGCCAGCCGCCTGTTCTGCCGGCACAGTCTCATGAGGCGCCAGTACAGCCCTGCGGATGGACATCCGTCTGGACGGGAGAACCGGCGGCCATTCCGGCGCGCTAAGCCTCCGGCTGTCTGGAGGGCCGCTGCGCAGGGCCTCCAAAACCCGCCGGAAATCAGCTTCCCTGGATTCCGGTGTAAACATCAGCACAACATGCTCCCAGTCGGCAAGCTCCGGCTCTACGTTGTTGGCGCGCAGCAGCGCGGCGGCTTCCATTCCGGTGCATCCGCTTTCCCTGCAGTACAGCGTCAGCTTCAAAGGCTCTCCGCCTCCGGTTCGCCAGCCGGCCAGCTCCAGTTCCTCTTTCAGGATAGAAACCCGCCGGATGCAGGCCTCCAGCTTTTCCCTATATCCTTGCGCCAGATACCGGTTGCACAGGTCCAGGGATTGGAGGATCAGGTAGGAAGGGCTGGTGGAAGTGAACAGGGAGAGGGCCCCTCTGGCCCCGGAAAGATAGGCAGCAGGCGCATTTTGGGAGATGTGCAGGTAAGCGCCTCCCGTCAGGACGGGCAGCGTTTTGTGGGCGGAATCGCAGCACATGGCGGCCCCCAGGGCGATGGGATGAAGAGACGGCTCCAGAAATTGCAGATAGGCCCCGTGGGCATTATCCACCAGCAGAGGCAGGGAATGGGCCCTGCACACCTCAGCGAGGCCCCGGATATCCAAAATGTTTCCCAGATAGTCAGGCGAGGTGACATACACCGCAGCCGGCTTTTTTTGCAGGGCGGAAAGACGCCTGCTCAGCTCTCCGGGAGACACCGGACAGCTGCACAAGCTCTGTCCCTGCTCCGGATACAGCCATTCCACGTCCAGATCCAGGAGGGCACAGCCGTAAAGAAAGGTTTTATGCACATTTCTCGCCGCCAGGATTAACGGCCTTTCTCCCTCCTGCACCGCGTTCCCGGCTGCCAAAGCCAGCATGGCCTTGACCGACAGGGAGGAACCTTCAGTGGAATAGAAGGTGCGGCCAGTCTGAAACAGAGCCGCGGCGTTGGCTTCGCTTTCCGCAATAATCCCACAGGCCTGGTCCAGCACATCCGCCCCCGGGATTTCTGTGATGTCTCTGGCCTCACATCCCAAAAATCCCTGTCCCTTGTGTCCCGGCATGTGAAGGCGGGAGAGATCCTTTTGAAGGTATTGGTCCACAAAATCTACAACAGGAGTGTTCACGTTCAAAGGTCTCCTCTCCTCGTGACTCAAGCCTCTTCGCTTTCCGCCACCTGCATCATCACGGCGCATTCAATCCGCTTCTTGAACAGCTCGCAGCCGTATTCATACACGCCGCTGATCTTACCCGTGGCGTGATAAGCGTTGGCGGCGCAGCCGCCGGAGCAGTAAAGTTTCGCCCAGCAATCCCTGCATTCCGGCCTGGCGTAAGCATTGCAATGCCGGAATTCCTCCTGCACCGCAAGGTTGGTTACGCCATCCCAGATATTTCCCAAGCTGTATTTGGGGTCCCCCACAAACTGATGGCAGGGGAACAGCTCTCCCCAGGGCGTGACCGCCATGTACTCCGTGCCGGAACCGCAGCCCGTGATCCGCTTATAAATGCACGGGCCATTTTTCAAGTCCAGCATGTAATGATAGAAGACAAATCCGTTTCCCGCTTTTTTCCGCCGGATCATTTCCTCGGCCAGGAGTTCGTACTGCCGGAACAGCTCTGGGAGGTCCTCTTCAGTCAGGGCATAGGGGTCTGTGGGCGCACAGACCACCGGCTCCATACTCAGCTCCGTAAAGCCCAGATCCGCCATGTGAAAAATATCGTTGGTGAAATCCACATTGTTGTGGGTAAACGTGCCGCGCATGTAATAATTTTTCCCGCCGCGCTTTTCCACCAGCCGTTTGAACTTGGGGACGATGGCGTCATAGCTGCCGCGCCCCGCATAGTCTTTGCGCAGGTGGTCGTGGATCTCCTTCCGGCCGTCCAGGCTCAGCACTACGTTGCTCATTTCGCGGTTCAGAAAATCATCCACCTCGTCGCTGAGCAGCATGCCGTTGGTGGTCAGCGTAAAGCGGAAATTCTTGTCATGCAGCTTTTCCTGCTCCCGGGCATAGGCCACCAGCCGCTTGACCACTTCCCAATTCATCAAGGGTTCCCCACCGAAAAAATCCACCTCCAGGTTCCTGCGGGAACCTGAATTGGCGATCAGAAAATCAAAGGCCTGTTTTCCCACCTCGAATGACATCAGGGCGCGGTCCCCCTGGTATTTTCCCTGGCTTGCAAAGCAGTAAGAACAATTCAGGTTGCAGGTATGCGCCACATGCAGGCACAGGGCCTTTACCACCTGGCTCCTGTTTTTAAAATCGAACGCCATGTTTTCATAGATATCTGCAGAAAACAGCTTTCCAGCCTTTTCCAGAGCCCTGATATCCTCCAGGCAGAGCAGTACCTCCTCACGGGTGATATCGGGCAAGCCGTCGTATTTTGAAAGGATTTCCTTCACAATCTCCTCAGCCTCGTGCTGCTGGTACAGGGCAATGATATCGTAGGCCACGTCATCCACCACATGCACCGACCCGCTGCAGGTATCCAACACAATGTTATACCCATTCAACTTATACTGATGTACCATTCACTTTCTCCTTCTTTTCCACACAGATACAACAAAGACGCCGCCCACGGAAGGCGGCGTCTTTCCTTTTATAGCACAATTATTTCTTTTTGTTCTCACACTGCTGGTTGGCAACACCGCAGGAAGTCTTGCAGGCAGACTGGCAGGAGGTCTGGCATTCGCCGCAGCCGCCGGCAGCCGCGCTCTTCTTCAGGTCTCTGGTCTCGATGGTCTTAATTCTTTCCATGATGCAATCTCCTATCTGAAAGTTTCATTCTTTCTCTGTGCGCCCGCGCTCTGCCGCAGGCTGCAGGCAAGCCTACACAAATTTCCTGTTTATTTTATCAAAAGGACGTGTGGATGTCAAGACAGGTATCCCCGCCGCACATAATCAAGTTCAACTCTTTTTCCGGGATACATTCCACCAGGCCGGCAGGAAAAACAGGATGGAGACTCCCAGCAGTACCAGCACATGGGTGAACGGCCCCGCCGTAAAATCCCCATAGCGGTACAGCACGCCCATGGACTCCTGGAAATCCCGCACCGCAGCTTCCGGCGCACCGGCAAAGCATTCAGCAGTGGGAGCCTCCAGCATCACCTGCCGCAGCAATGCGCCCGCATGTGAAACCGGAAACAGCTTTACCACCCACCGCACCGCTTCGGGCAGACTGCCCAGAGGAAGATAAATGCCTGTCAAAAAACCGATCAGGGTACCGATCACCGTGCTGGCAGTGGAAAAGGCGGCGGGACTTTGGAAAAAGCTCACAAAGAAAAACACCATCGTACTTGAGGCCAAGGTGGAAAGCGGCAGGATCAGCAGCGTCTTTCCCAGCGCTCCAGAAGCAAGCACCTTGCCGCCGCAGGAAAGAATATACAATTCTCCCAACGCCAGGGCCACCAGACTCATCAGCAGTGCAACCAGATAGGCACTGAACACATAGCCTCCAACCAGCTTCCAACGCTGCACCGGCGAAGCTAAAAAATCGCGGTTCAACTTCCTGGAACGGTCCTGTACCATGGCTTCAAAAGCGCCCATGGCCGTGGTGACCGGCGTGATGGAGACAATTCCCGCTATGACCCAAGTTCCCATCAGCCCCTTTGCGCCTTGTATCTCCGGAAAATTCCGGATCCAAACATCCCCTAAAAACAGCACGTACAGCCCAATCACAAGGATCACTCCCAACAGGGAGAAAAACACGGCGCTCTTCTGTCGGAAAAACACCTTTAAATTTCGCTGTGTAAAGTTAAGCATCTCCATCCACCTCCTGAAATGTCCCTCCGGTCAGATTCAGAAACACATCCTCCATGGAACCATGGAGCACCTCAAAGCTCTCCACCCTGTCGCCTGCCTGCTGCAAAAGGGGCAGGGCATCCACAGTATGCCGGAGCTTCATGGTGAAAACCCCCGCTTTCTCCGTGAATGGAACGCCGCGTTCTATCAAGAATTCCACAAACTCATCCTTCTTCTTCGGCTTGACACATAGCCGGTCCGAACTGTACCGTTCCTGCAGATCATACGGTGTGCCCATGGCGGCAACCTTTCCTCCTGCCAGCAGGACAATATGATCTGCAGCGGCAGCCTCCTCCATGTAATGGGTGGTCAGGAACACTGTCATTCCCGTACGTCTCTGCAGTTCTGTGATAGTGCGCCATACCCCCTCCTTTGTTCGGGGGTCAAGGCCGGTGGTAGGCTCGTCCAAAAACAGGATTTTCGGCGTGTGTACCAGAGCCCGTGCAATATCCGCCCGTCTGCGTTGGCCGCCGGAAAGCTTGCCGTAAGGCCGGTCCAGAAACTCCAGCACATCCGCCGTCCCCGCAGCCGTGCGTACCGCTGCCCGGAGTTCCCTCCGGCCCATGCCGTAAAATCGTGCGCGGGTCATCAGATTCTCCCGCACGGTCAGAAGGGGGTCCAGCATACTGTCCTGGAACACCACTCCAATGCTCTTTCGGATCTGCCCGTCCTCTTTTCCCAGTTCATAACCGTCGATCAGCGCACTGCCGCCGTCCGGCCGGGACAGTGTACAGAGCATGTCTATCGTGGTGGACTTTCCCGCGCCGTTAGGGCCCAGAAATGCAAAGAGTTTTCCCCTCTCCACACAGAACTCGATGCCGCACACCGCCTGCACCTTTCCAAAGCTCTTCTGCAGACCGTGAACCTCTATGATTTTCTCCATCCTGCTCTCCCTTCCCAAAGGGCGGTACTCCCGCCTGTTTTCCTCATTCTATGCAAAAAAAGCCGCCCGCACAAGCAGGCGGGCGGCAAGAGGGAGAACTAAAGGGGCAGCATGCCGGAATCCACGGGTAAGGCGCCGCCTATCCCAGCGTGCCCAGCTGATTGAGCTGGAGTATCCCATCCCGTATTCTCCAGCGATACAGATAGCCCGCCTCCTTCCAATCCACTTCCTCCAAAAGTTCAAAGCAGTCCTCAACAAAATCCTGTTCTTCCACGCGAAGCGTGACTTCACAGTCCTGCCTCTCTATTCCCTTTTTCCGGTCTTTTTCTCCATGATCTTCCGGTTGATCTCCTCGGCATTCTTCTTCGCCCAATGGGAGTTGACCGCCGTAACGGCATAGGTCACCGCGAAAACCGGCACCACCACAGGCAGCAACCCTATCACAGACTCCCAGCTCAGCGGATAGAAGCCAAAAAGTACGCCCTCAAACAGCACAATCAGGCATACCACCGCGCAGCGCAGCAAAGGGTTCAGAAACAGAAACGCATTCGGAGAGAAGTTCAGCCTCTCCAGCCACCCCTCCGGATAGTCCCACAGAAGCATCGCAGCGGAGATCGTGGCGCACATGCCGAACAGCTGCCACACTGTCAGCGGAGTCATATATCCCTCCCAGCCCAGCGGCTTCAGTATCGCCATCAAAAGCACCACTCCGGTGAAGGAGGTGGCGCACATCGTCCAAAAACTCTTGAGCCAGCCCTTACCAAAGAGCTTTCGCTTCACAGCATTTCCCTCCTCAATCTTCAAATTTTTCCCGAAATCCTCTGACATAATGCTTGGAAACAATGAGCTTTTCCCGATTTTTCAGTATGGCCTCCAACCTGCCGTTGAGCTGCGCCCTCACACCCGCCACCACTGCGGCATTCAGAATGCAGTTTTTGCTGATGCGCACAAAGGTGGTGCCCCGCAGCTTTTCCTCCAACTCATAGAGCTTCAAATCGCAGTCCAACACCTCATGCTCCAGATAGAGAAAGGTGCGGTTATCCACAGATTCAAAGTAGCAGATTTCCTCCAGCGGCATCTGCCGCAGCACACCGTCCTTTTTAGCCGGTACAGAAAAGGAATACAGCTTGATCTGCTCGATCAGCCGTTTGAGCCGTTCGTCCATCAGCCCGCACCGGATGATGATCTCAGGTTCTTGCCGGGAGAGCTCTTGTTCGATAATCAGCTTCATACGTATCCATTCCTTTTCTGCCGCCGGAGAGGCCGTTTTTTCCCTTCTGTCCCTATGGTAGCACAGCTTTCCGCTGTGCTGCAACGCTGCTTTGGCAACCTGCCCTTTTTTTGTGGTAAGTTGACTGTTCATGAAAAAACGGCGGTATGCAAAACTGCAACCGCCGTCATTCTCTATCTCCCGTTTACTTCTTTTCCTCTATTTTTGCAGCAGGCTTTTGAGGTTCAGCCGCTTTGGTCAGTTTTTTCTCCGGTTCGGTCTTGAGCGCGGTTTCCTTCTTGGGCTCCGCAGACTTGGCCGCGGGCGCCTTAGCCGCGGCTTTCTTCGGCTGGGCTTTCTTGACCTCCGTGGACTTTACCGCTTGAGCCTTAGTCTCTTCCGTCTTTTTGGCGGCAGTCTTTTTCGCCGCAGGCTTCTTTACGGTTTTCGTCACAGTGGTTTTTTCTGCCTCCTCTGCAACCAGTTTCCACTGCTGGTTTTCGCCGTTTACATCTTCCCAAATCTGGGCAGGCGCACCATCTTCCTCACTCATATCCGCAATATCCAGCACCTTGCCGGACATCACATGAAGCAGCTTTCTATAAGAAGGCCGCACTGTGACCAGCTTCCAGAACTGACTCTCGCCATCTACGTCTTCCCAGGTCTGTGCCCAGGTACCGTTGACCGTACCGTTAGCCATCACATCCAACACCTTGCCGGACGCCTTATTGAATACCTTTACCATATCGCCGTTCTCCACGGTGTACCAGAGCTGGGCGTCGCTTTTTGATATCTCCGCCTGCTCCACCACAAGGCCGTTTTCCAGCCCGGTAGCCTGCAGAGCCTTGCCGCTTCTGCGGTTAACGATCCGAAATTCCGCTGCCTTTTTTGCTGCCATATCATATCCATCCTTTCAAAGATAAAAGCGAATTTTCACTGTGTTACTGCATGTATTATAAACTTTAACAGGCATCTTGTCAAACCTGATCACCGGCCGGAAACCGCATAGCACCGCGGTTTTCGGCCAAAACTGTTTCATTTCGCTCCTGTTTGCAGGCAAAGGCGCGCCGCTTTTGGCAATTATAGGCATTTCCTCCTTTTCCATTTCACTGAAATTCAGCAAAAATTAAATTTCGGTAAATTTGGGAAAACCGCCTTGGAAACCTCATTTTCATGGTGTATACTGAAAGAAATAAAGAATGGGGGAATTTGCCGTGCGGCTAGGCCTTAACTTCACCCCGCCTCATTCCTCTCCGGAGGATTGGGCGGAAAAATTGTATCAAAAAGGGGTGCGTGCCACTGCGTTTCCCCTGGATTATCACGCGCCTGTCTCTCAGATCGACGCCTATGTACAGGCCGCGAAGGAACGCGATATTCTCATTGCTGAGGTGGGTATCTGGAATTCCCCTCACCATACCGACCCCCGGGAAAGGTCACTGGCCCAGGAAGCCTGTCTGGAGCAGCTGCGGCTGGCCGACTATGTGAACGCCCGGTGCGCAGTCAACGTCTCCGGAGCCGCGGGTCCGGTCTGGTACGGATGCTACCGGGACAATTACTCCCAGGCAGTGTATGCGGAGAACGTGGCCTTTATTCAATTCCTCTGCGACGAGGCCAAACCCCGGAACACCTATTATACCCTGGAGGTGATGCAGTGGATGCTACCGGATTCTCCGGAACAATACGCCCGCTTTCTTCAAGATGTTGACAGGGAGCGTTTTGCAGTACACATGGATGCCGTAAATTTCGTGAAGGATCCTTACCTGTGTACCCACCACAACGAAGTGATCGACAAGGCGTTCCGCCTGCTGGGGCCGAAGATACGCAGCTGCCACCTGAAGGACTTCCGGCTGAAGGACGCCACTTCCCTGATGGTGGAAGAAGTGATTCCCGGCACAGGTATGCTGGACATCCCTCATTATTTGGCCTGTGTCGGCCGGCTGGATCCCGATATGCCGGTCCTGCTGGAACACCTTTCCGGCGAGGCGGAGTACGATGAAGCGCTGGCGCGGGTGAGATCCGTCTGCAGCCTTTCAAGATAACAAGCAACAGGAGGAAAAACTGTTTTGTCCCGTAGAGAAAAGCGCATTGCGCCCCAGGAATCAGGGCGCCGCACCGAACACACCCGAAGTGTTGAGAGATTTCATCCCGCTCCCGAAGCAGGACTCACCCCTGAACAAGTCAAGCTGAGAGTACAGCAGGGCTTTCACAACGGCAACACCGGCATCAAGACGAAAACGGAAGGGCAGATCATCCGTGAAAACCTGATCACCTTTTTCAACATCCTGAACTTTCTTCTGGCCATGGCCGTCATCCTGGTGGGCTCTTACCGGGACGCCCTGTTTATGGGCATCATCGTTTCCAACGCCGTCATTGGCTCCTTCCAGGGCATCCGTGCCAAACGTACCATCGACAAGCTCTCCCTGATCTCCGCCCCAAAAGCCGGAGTCGTGCGGGGCGGCCAGCACCTGCATGTGCGGGTAGAACAGATCGTCCTGGATGATATTCTGCTGCTGGCCTCCGGCAACCAGATTTGTTCCGACGCCATTGTGGTAGCAGGGGAATGCGAGGTCAACGAGTCCCTGCTTACGGGTGAATCCGACCCCATTGTAAAACGGCCGGGCGATACACTGCTTTCCGGCAGCTTTGTTGTCAGCGGAAACTGTTCCGCCCAGGTGGAGCATGTGGGCGCTGAAAACTACGCCAACCGGATTGCCGGAGACGCCAAATACATCAAAAAGCGCAATTCAGAAATCATGGATTCCATCGATTTTATTGTCAAGATCATCGGCTTCGGCATTCTGCCCATCGGCGCCCTGCTCTTCTGGAAACAGTATTTTGTGCTGGGCGACGTTCTGCCCAACTCTGTAAGCAGCACGGTGGCCGCTATGGTTGGCATGATTCCGGAGGGCCTGGTGCTGCTTACCAGCCTTGCCTTTGCTGTCAGTGTATTCAAGCTTTCCCGCCACAAGACATTGGTGCAGGATTTGTACTGCGTGGAGACTTTGGCCCGTGTGGACACCCTGTGCCTCGATAAGACCGGCACCATTACCGAAGGTACCATGCAGGTGGACGAATTTGTTCCCTTCGATGGACACACAGAAGAGGACATGACTCAGGCGCTGGGGGCCCTGGTGGACAATCTGCAGGATGACAACCCCACCTTTCTGGCAATCAAGGACCGGTTCCCCTCCTCTTCTCAGTGGCGCGCCTCCGAGCTCATCCCCTTCTCCTCCGCCAGAAAATGGAGCGGGGCTTTCTTCCCGGGAAAGGGGTCTTATCTGATGGGCGCAGGAGAATTCATCCTGCACGATGATTTTGAACGGATTAGAGAACAGGTGGAGGGCTATTCGGAAAACGGGCAGAGAGTCCTGCTGCTGGCTCATTCTCCTGAAGCTTTTGAGGACAAGGAAGTTCCAGCCGCATTGGACTGTATCGGCCTCGTGCTCATCAGTGACAAAATCCGCCGGGAGGCTCCCAGAACCCTGCGCTATTTTGCGGACCAAGGCGTGGACTTAAAGGTAATTTCCGGAGACAACGCCGTAACAGTGTCCAACATTGCTAAAAAGGCAGGTCTGGAAAACGCGGACAAATATGTGGACGCCACCACGCTGGAAACCGACGAGGACGTGCGGCGGGCGGTGCAGGAGTATTCGGTATTCGGCCGTGTAACGCCCCAGCAAAAGCTGGCCTTTGTCAAGGCTCTGAAGTCTGAAGGGCATACGGTCGCCATGACCGGAGACGGCGTAAACGATGTGCTCGCCCTGAAGGAAGCGGACTGCAGCGTGGCCATGGCCTCCGGCAGCGACGCCGCACGCACCGTCTCCAATCTGGTGCTGCTGGATTCCAACTTTGCCTCCATGCCCCTGGTGGTACAGGAAGGCCGGCGCTCCATCAATAACCTGCAGCGCTCCAGCTCCCTGTTTCTCGTGAAGACGATCTTCTCCGCACTGATTGGCGTGCTCTTCATCTTCATCAATTACTCCTATCCCTTCCGTCCCATCCAGCAGACCCTGATCAGCTCTCTGACCATTGGCATCCCTTCCTTTATCCTGGCGCTGGAGCCTAACCGGGACCGGATCCGCGGAAAGTTTATTTTCAATGTGATCAAGATGTGCATCCCGGCGGCATTGACCATGACGGCCAATATCGTCGTCCTCTGTACTCTGAGCGGTCCTTTGGGGCTGACCGTGGATGAGATGTCCACCCTGGCGGTAATCGTCACCTCGCTGGCAGGCTTCATCATGCTTTTCAAGGTATGCACCCCTTTTAACGGCCTGCGCGGCACCCTGTTCGGCGGCCTGCTGATTGCATTCATCATCGCCCTTCTGTTTTTCCGCGACCTGTTCTACCTTACGGATCTCTCTCTGCCCATGCTGATTGCCCTGGCGCCCATGACGCTGTTCGCCATTATCCTGATGCTGGCCCTGCTTCATCTGGTGGATCATGTAATCGCCAATTCACAAAGCCCCGTTTATCCCTTCAAAGGAGGAAAAGGGAAAGCAAAGAAACAGCCGCGTCAGGCCATACAGAATTCCCGTCAATCCCGACATGCAGCCAGGTGATAAAGCGCCGGGCTTTGAGGAAAGAATCCTCTATAAAGCTCTTCTGACATGGCCGGTTTCGTTTTTGCCCTCCACTCTGGGGTCTTCTATGTCCCTTTTGCAGTAAAATAAATGTTTTTCCGTTTTCCTGCTTTATGTGAAAATCAAGGCAGATCTGGTGCGTTTCTTCTTTTTTCTTTGACAATTTTCCATACAAAGATATACTAAAAGAAGACAATGTATAAATTTCTTCGGCAAATTTTCTTGCCGGAAAGAGGGGTATGGTCCATGGACAACAAACCAAGCGGAAAAAACATGATCCTGGCAGCTTCCATTCTATTGCTTATCGGCGGAGTTGTTACTTTTCTCAGTTCTATCGTTGGCATTGCAATGGGAGGCCTGTTTGCAAGCGAAAAGGATACTGCGGGAGCGAGTACTTTGGCAGTTCTGTTTCTTGTCTATTTCATTACGGTTTTCCTCATGTCCATCTTTGAAATAGTGGCGTCCATCTATGGAATTGCAAACCGGAACAAACCCCAAAAAGCAAAGACTTGCCTTGTCATGGGGATCATTCTGGTTCTCATCGCCATTCTGAATATCCTGCTTTCCTTCTACCTCGGAAATTTCGGATTTTCTCTGATTCTCTCCCTCATTCTGCCCTTGCTGTATATGGGCGGCGCATTGATGAACAGACCGGCTCATAATGAATAACCATTCACACAAACTCAGATAAAAAAGATGCCGAATGGCAATGCCACATAGGGAAATAATTGGAAAGTTATAATCAAAAAGGTGTTGTTATCAGCAAAGTAACCCAGAAGCGTGGCAAAACGGTATATGCCACATATTCGGGCGATGGCGCTATCATTGTTGACAACAGAAATATTAAAACGCTTGGAAAGGTTGGAATATATAATGGAAATCAAAGTATGCAAATTGATAACAGACCTACTTGATGATTGGCTTTACTTCTTTGACAATGTGGCATTTGAGGACAACCGGGGATGGTGCGGTTGTTATTGTATGTGCTATCATTGGACTCAGCAACTCGCCAAAGAAAGAGCTTGGGATTGCGATAAAAAATGCGCCCCACTCAACCGAGCAAAGGCCATTGACTTTATTCAGACCGGGCGTATGCAAGGCTACCTAGCTTATAGCGACGGTAAAGTGGTCGGATGGTGCAACTCAAATGAAAAGAAAGCCTACGATAATGTAAATTTCAATTTTGCCGAGGAAATTCCCGACAATGGCGAAAAGATCAAGTCAGTTGTTTGCTTCGCTATTGCACCCGAAAATAGAGGGAAAGGCATTGCTACTGCATTACTTAAATATGTATGCGAGGATGCCCGAAACGACGGATTTGAATATGTGGAAGCTTATCCGTTTGAGCATGACGAAAATGCCGCATACCACGGTCCAACAGCTTTATTTGAGAATAACGGATTTATTCTTTGCAATCGAATTGAAGGCTGCCGTGTCGTAAGAAGGAAACTGTAATCAAATTTACTGTTCACGATTCTCAAGCAATGTTTGAAATTTCTCAATATATCTTATTACGGTATTATTTTAGAAACGAGTGGGAAAAATAGAATTTCGTCGCATACCGCAGCAGCAAGCAGGGAAGCTGTATTGACAATTTCCGAAAGTAAGAAAACGGTGCACCCATTTTAACGAGTTGCACCGTTTTCAATTTAAAAAACTTTCTTATATGGCGTTAGCAAAAGAGAAAGTTCATTCTCTTTCGGCATCCTTTTTTCCCTCTCTGTCTGCTCTATCAGAGCACGCAATACTGCTCCATATAGCCTTCCATGGCCTTCAGCAGCTCCGGGTCTGTGCCGTTTTGCTGGAGGTATTCATGAATGTCCACCACTGTGACGATAGGATGCACCTTTACGCCAAATTCCTCTTCCACTTCCATAATGGCGGTCTTCCCGGGGGTTTGTCCCACTTCACAGCGGTCCACACTGATAAACATATGCGGAACCTTTACTCCGGCACATGCCTTCAGAATGGGCATGGTTTCCCGCACCGCAGTCCCGGCCGTGATCACATCCTCAATAATGACAATGCGGTCTCCATCCTGGGGCTTATAACCCACAATGCTTCCGCCTTCGCCGTGATCCTTCGCCTCTTTGCGGTTGAAGAAATAAGGCTTGTCAATTGCAAAATCCCTATACAGGGCGACTGCACAGGCGGAAGCCAAAGGGATTCCCTTGTATGCCGGACCAAACATGGCTTCAAACTCCCCGCCCACCGTATCCTTGACCAGCTGTGCATAATAGCCGCCCAGCCGGGCCAGCTGTGCGCCGGTTTTATAGTTTCCCGTATTTACGAAATACTGCGTATTCCGTCCGCTTTTGGTGACAAAATTTCCAAAGCGAAGCACGTCGGCAGACATCATAAACTCGATAAATTCTTTTTTTTGCTGTGTGAGCATAGAAGACCCCTCTTTCTCAAAATAAATGATAATTTTTTCATTTTAAGGCTCTGTTTTTCAGAAAACCTCACTTCCTAATATTTGGCCTCCACGGAATTCAACCCGGTCCATAGCTCCAATCCATGACCGCCGCTGGCAATCAGCACCGTGCCGTCCTCATCAGTTCGGAGAATCTCCACCCCCAGTTTTTCCAGCTTCTGCAGCGTCCCGTCATGAGGATGGCCGTAACTGTTCTCCGCCCCGCAGCTGATGACTGCATAGCTGGGATTCACCGCTTTCAAAAACTTGGCGGAGGTGGAGGTTCTTGAACCATGATGGCCGCATTTGAGCACATCCGCCGATACGTCGTATCCTGCGTTCAGAATTTCTTTTTCGCTCGGGCTTTCCGCATCTCCGGGGAACAGGAAGGTATCTTCTCCGTAAGTAAAACGGATGACCGCAGAATAATTGTTCACGTCCTCCCAAACCTCATCCTTGCGGGGCGCCAGAACTTCAAAGCTGGCGTCCTCCGGACCTTCCAAAAAGGCGCCTGCGTAAAGCTCATTGACAATCAAATTCTTTTCCATCACTGCATCCAACAGCTTTTCATACGCCTTTGTGGTGGGCGTTTGCTCCTCCGGCAATAAGGGCATATAGATACTTCCGATTTCAAAGCGCTGTACAATCCGGGCCATACAGCCCATATGATCGGTATGCGGGTGGCTTTCTATGAGAAGGTCGATACGCTCTATTCCAAGTTCCTGCAGGTACTGGATCAGGCCTTCCGCATATTCATATTCCCCCGTATCCAACAACACATTGAAATAGCCGGATTCTCCCGGAATCCGGATGAGCTCGCTGTCTCCCTGGCCCACATCCAGAAAAAACACCTGCGTTTTTCCCTCGGCGGAGGCAGGTATGGCCTGCGAAGCCAAAGACGATACTCCCTGCTCCTCCGGCAGTTCCAGAATGCCCAATCGGTTCAGCGCTATGAAAGCCAGGGCTATGACAAATACGACAGCCAGCGTAGAAAAACTGGCCCTGCGGTTTACACCGCTTCCCCTTTTTCTTCCCATACCAGACTTTTCTCCTAAAAAAGGGGGCGGCTTTGCGAAAAATGACAGCCAATACCCCTTTCAAAACATCCAGGGGCACAGGCCTTTCGCAAGCCGTCCCAGCCTATTCTTCGGGATTTCCCGACTTGTAGAGATTGAAGCGGAAAAGCTTCGATTCGTCAGATTCTTTTTCACACATGACAAAGGCCTCCGCAATTTTGCCGCCTTCGATCAAGGCCGTCAAACCCACCAGCTGGCAAAGCTTGCTCTTCAAATTCAGCCGGTTGCCGTCGCGGGTCATCAGATAAACCTCGCCCTCGCAGCTGTCCAGCACCTTCAGGAACTCAGGCACATCGATATCGTGCAGTTCCACCATTTTGGGAGACATCATTCTTTCCTCCTTCACTCTTTGGATTCCTTTGCCATCATAACACAAACCTAAAAAAATGGCAACATACCTTTCACAGAGAACTCCTCTGCCGCAGCCGTTTCCCTCTGCAGACTGTCTTGATGTGAGGAGCTGGGATCCGCACTATTCAGCTTTGGTCCAGATATTGCAGAAAGATGCCGCTCTCCTGCAGCCGGATGACGGACCAGCGGCGTTTCAGACGCCGCTGGTCCCATAGTTAGGGAGAACTCTTGCACTGGGATCCCCCACATCGCAGCCTTCCCATTCTCTGTTGGGCATCCAGAACCCCGCCACCATGTTTGCCTGCCCCGGATAGTGCCGTTCAAACAGCTCCCGGTACAGCAAAGATTCCTTGGTAAAGGGCCTTACATAGCGATAGGCCCCCGCCCGGTCCCGAAATTCCCTGTCCGTGTAACACTCTTCCGCATATTCTTTGAGGTCGTCTACCAGGGAATGCCCGACAGCGTCGGAAAAGGCGGCCTTTTCCCGGTACAGGATAGAATCGGGCAGATATCCCCCAGCAAAAGCCCTGCGGAGCAAGTATTTCCCCTTGCCGTACCGGTTGAGCTTCTTCTCCGGATCAATACTCATCACATAGCTTACAAAATCCAAATCGCCGAAAGGGACGCGTGCTTCCATAGAATTTGCGGAAATGCAGCGGTCTGCCCGAAGTACGTCATACATGTGCAGCTCCCGGATTCTTTTCTCCGCTTCCTCCTGAAAGGCTTGGGCGTCGGGCGCGAAATCCGTATACTTATACCCGAACAGTTCATCAGAGATTTCCCCCGTCAGCAGAACCCGCACATCGGTTGTCTCATGGATGAATTTACAAAGCAGGTACATGCCCATGCTGGCACGGATTGTGGTGATATCATAGGTTCCCAACACCGATACCACCTCCTCCAGAGAGGAGAGCACCATTTCCCGGTCGATGAGCACTTCTGTATGGTCGCTGCCGAGATAGTCTGCCGCCTCCCGGGCATATTTCAGATCGATGGCGTCCTCCTTCATTCCAATGGCAAAGGTCTGGATGGGCTTTTTCAGCAGCTTTGCCGCCACGGCACAGACCAGAGAACTATCCAATCCTCCGGACAGAAGGAAGCCAAGAGGAGCGTCCGCGTCCAGCCGCTTTTCAATGCCCCTCACCAGTTTTTCCCGAATGTTTCTGCAAATCGTTCCCACATCGTCCCTGCACACCTCCTCCACTGCAGCGGGGTCACGATAGCAGATAAACCGTTCGCCGTCCCAGTAGTGACCGGGAGGAAAAGGCATGATTTCAGCCGCAAGTCCCACCAGGTTTTTGGCTTCGCTGGCAAACAACATTTTTCCAGAAGAGCTTCTGCCATAGTACAGCGGACGGATACCGATGGGATCTCGAGCCGCCAGGAACAAATCCTGTTCGCCATCATAGAGGATCAGCGCGAATTCCGCATCCAGCATTCCGAACATGGCAGTGCCGTACTCCCGGTAGAGCGGAAGCAGCAGTTCACAGTCCGAGTTGCTGTAAAACCGGTAGCCCTTTTCTTCCAATTGTCCTTTCAATGTACGGAAACCGTACAATTCCCCATTGCAGACTACGGAATCTCCGCCCAAAGTAAAGGGCTGCATGCCGCTCTCCTCCAGCCCCATAACGGCCAGACGGTGGAAAAACAACGTTCCCGAGGGAGTATCCAACTGCCTGGACATATCGGGGCCCCGCGACTTCGTCTTTTCGAACCCCTGCAGCAGCGCGTCCAGCGCCAAATCTTTTCCCGTGTAACCCATGATCGAACACATGACAAAAGCACCTCCGAGTATTTTTTTCTCCGTAAGGGCAGAGCGTTCGAATAGAGTAGGCCTGCTCTGCCAAACGGTGGGAAATAAAAACCGACAGCCAAAATCCTAAAATCTTAGGACGAATAGCTGTCGTTACTCGCGGTGCCACCTAATTTACCGTTTCCGGTCACCTTGTTCCGCTTCCATCAAAGCGGGAACGGCTGTAACGCGCCGCCACGCGTCTCCCCTACCGGGCCTGTTCCCCAGAAAACGGGAATCAGCCTTTGGGTTCGAGGCTCCGGAGTGTTATTCGCGCCGGTCCATACCGTGAGGCTCTCACCATCCCTCACTCTCTGGAGGCGGTTCCGCCGCTACTTCTCTCCATCCAAGCCATGAACATATTTTATTTTTATAATTTATATCACTTTTCTCACCATTCGTCAAGTAAAATTTCAGATCTCACTGTGTTTAACATTCTATGTCTGCAAAATTTTTTCTCCTGTTGAATCGCGTTATGTTTTTTGTTATTATACTAACAAAATGGTCTATCAGTTATGTAGAGAACAAATTGAGTTACTGGAATTCAGAAATCAACTAATAGGGCTTGACGATAGACTTTTTATGTTTTGCAGAATTAGAACATTTGATTTGGATGTGATGATCCCATGAAATTCAGTGGGCTTAGAAAACTGAAGGCCGTGGCAACGGCCGGAAAAATTTATACCGGAGGTGATTATCTGACAAAGAGAGGTTTCTGAAACAATGAAAAATATCCCAGACCCAAATGTGGTTTTTCCAAACACCTACAAGACGTCCTGTTTTCTCAAAAATGTAGTCTCCTCTCCTAATGTCTTCATTGGGGATTACACCTATTATGACGACCCTGAAGATCCCACTGGATTTGAACAAAACAACATCCTGTTTCACTATCCGGAATTTGGCGACAGGCTGGTTATAGGTAAATTTTGTTCCATTGCCAGCGGTACTAAATTTATTATGGGCGCTGCAAACCATCGCCTCAGCAGTGTCACCACTTACCCTTTCCACGTCTTCGGCGGAGCTTGGGAGGAACATACGCCTCCCCATCTGGAACAGCTGCCCAGAAAGGGAGACACCGTTGTGGGAAACGACGTGTGGATCGGCAGGGAGTCCGTAATTATGCCCGGCGTAACCATTGGAGATGGCGCCATTGTAGCCGCCTACTCAGTGGTGACACGGGATGTAGATGCCTACACCCTGGTAGGTGGAAATCCAGCGCGTTTTCTGAAGGACAGATTTGACCCTGAGCTTACCGCCCTGCTTCTAAAATTTCAGTGGTGGAACCTGGAGCCCGCCAGACTGGTAGACTTCCTGTCCTTGCTGTGTGATTCCAATCTGGACCAGGTAAAAGACAAACTGCACGCCATACTGTCATAGGGTTCATTTGAAAGGAGTATTTTATGGAATTTCTCAAGCTCAAAAGCGGAACGGATATCCGCGGCGTCGCAAGCGACGGCGTAGCCGCTGAGCCGGTCACCCTCACAGACGAAGTGGTGGAGGCTATCGCCGCCTCCTTCCTGGTCTGGTGCGAAAGGCATCTGGAAAAGACGAGCGCCGGCCTGCGCGTCGCGGTAGGACACGATTCCCGCATCTCGGCAGATCGGATTTCCGCCTGCCTCAAACGGGTATTCCTGTGCTACGGCGTGCACATGCTGGACTGCGGCCTGGCATCCACCCCGTCCATGTTTATGGCGACTATGGACCTGCCCTGTGACTGCTCCGTACAAATCACCGCCAGCCATCATCCCTTCCACCGTAACGGCCTGAAGTTCTTTACGGGAGAGGGCGGTCTGGATTCGCCCGACATCACTGAAATACTGCAGGGTGCGCAGGAAAATGCGAAGCCCGGCGTCCTGCGGGAAGGCGTCTATGAACGTGTCGGCTACATGTCCGCCTATGCGGAACGGCTGAGAAAAACGATTCAGGAAGGCGTTCGTGCAGAAGAGTACGAACATCCGCTGCACGGCTTTCACATTGTGGTGGACGCCGGAAACGGCGCAGGCGGTTTCTATGCCACCGAGGTGCTGGCGCCTTTAGGGGCGGATATTTCCGGGAGCCAGTTTTTGGAGCCGGACGGAAGGTTTCCAAACCACATCCCCAATCCCGAGAATGAAGAGGCCATGCGTTCCGTCTCTCAGGCAACCGTAAGGGCAGGCGCGGATTTGGGCGTCATCTTCGACACCGATGTAGACCGCGGCGGCGCGGTAGACAAGGCAGGCGAGGAAATCAACCGCAACCGTCTAGTGGCGATTGCCTCGGCCATCGCACTGGAGGACAACCCCGGCGGTACCATTGTCACGGATTCCATCACCTCGGACGGTTTGAAGGATTATATTGAAACCACCCTGGGCGGAAAACACCATCGCTTTAAACGCGGCTATAAAAACGTCATCAACGAGGCGCTGCGGCTCAATCGAGAGGGCATTAACTGCCCGTTGGCCATCGAGACAAGCGGACATGCCGCCATGCGGGAAAACTACTTTCTGGACGACGGGGCTTACCTGGTGACAAAAATCATCATCAAAATGGCATCTGTAAAAAAGGAAGGCAGGAATCTGGAGGACTTGTTGGCTCCATTAAAGGAGCCGGCGGAGGCCGCCGAAATCCGTTTGCCCATTACAGAGGAAAATTTCAGGGCGCGGGGAGAACAGCTGATCGCCGCACTGGAAATATATGCCGAAGAAAAGGGCTGGGCGATTGCCCCGGACAACCGGGAAGGCATCCGCATCTCTTTCCCCAAGGGAGAAGGGGACGGCTGGTTTTTGCTGCGGCTCTCCGTCCATGACCCCATCCTCCCGCTGAATATCGAGAGCAACATGGCGGGCGGCGTCCGGCAGATCATAGAAAAGCTGAAGGAATTCTTTTCTTCGCACAGTGAGGGCATCGATCTCACGCCCATTCTGAAATGAAAAAGGGAGGCCGTGGAGAATTTTCTCCACGGCCTCCCTTCCTGTCACGGCCTGTACTTTTCTGGAGTGAAGCTGACGCCCGCCGGGTTGCAGAGCAGCAGGGAAAGGGCCTCTCCCTCCTGCGCCCGTACGGTGAGCGCCCCGCAGGAATTGGGGAAAAAGAGCTCATCCGCCTGCTTCAGGGGCAGTTCACAGCCGCCGCAGAAAAGTGTTCCGCTGCCAGAAAGCACAATTGCCACCTGGGGATAGCCGGTACGTACCAGCTCCGTCTCTCCAGTCAGGTCGAGGCGGGTAAAGGAAAAATACTCCGTCTGTCCGGGGCCGATGAGCAGCTGTTCTTTCCCCCAGTCCCCTCTGCGCACCGTCTGCGGCGGGATCCGGTATTTTTTCAGGTTCTCTTCGTAATCCGCCCCATCGTAATGATAGCAGCCCAGAAGCCGATCCCTGTGGCGAAGCTGTTCTTCCGGCGAGGCCTCCCTCAGTTTCCTGGCCCCCACAGTGATATCGGAAGGTTCCTGCACCTCCGCCACGAAACAGCCCCCACCGATGGCATGGGGCGTGCCTGCCTCGATAAAATAGGTATCCCCCACCTCCACTGGAATCTTATGGCAGCAGTTTTCCATGGCTGAAATATCGCCGTCATCAAATCCGCGGGCAAAATCTTCCCGGGTAACCCCCTCCTTAAAGCCCAACAGCACATAAGGAGGTTCCGCACTGTCTTCCCGCTTGCTGAGGACATACCAACTTTCCACCTTGCCGTAATCGCTGTCAAACTGCGCCTTGGCATAGTCGCGGGTGGGATGCGTCTGCAGACCCAGCTGCCGCTGCGCATCCAGCAGCTTCACCAGCACTCCCAGTTTTCCCCCGTTCTTCTCCTGATGCGCCTTTCCCAGCACCTGCTCCGGACAGGCGTCAATGACCTCGAACAGATAGCAGCGCCTGCCGTCCGGCAGAATGCATTCTGCGCAGCCATCGTTGGGACCTCCCTTCTCTGCCGCGTCCGAGGTACGGGTATCGGACCCCACCCAGGCTTCCGGCCTGCCGTCGTCCTCTCCGGGGAATATTCCCCGGAACCTGTCGATCTCTCTTCCGCCCGGATAGCGTACAATCTTGTTTTGTACCAGTTTCCAGGGATATTCATACCATTCCATAACAAACTCCTTCCTCCATTTACGTTCTGCGGTGAGCTGTTCTCAGGCCGCAGCCACTTATTATTCTCTTTCCTCAAAGGCCAGCAGCGCCGCTTCCAGCTCCGGAAAGCTGCCGGCCTCTTTCCCTGTGTATTCCAACTTCCTTTTCCAGCTACAGCTTTACACCCTGGGCTGGTTCGGGCAGGCAGGCGGGCCGTTTTTCTCGAATTTTGCGGGGATCACCTCGCCCCTTTCATTCAGCAGCACAAAGGGCACATGGTAAATTCTGCCCCGCTTGCTGTCCTCAAAGCCGATTTCCAGCACAAAGCGGTACAGCGGCCGGACAGCCTGCTCTACTTCCAGGAGGAAATCCACTGCGCGGATGCCGGAACCCATATGGCCCATGGTCACAAAGGTGCTCAGATCCTTGGAAGGGGATACCGTTACCTCATCCGGCGTGTACAGATGCAGCCAAAGACGCTCGGAAGAAACGCTCTTTGCCGTGTTGGAAACCCGGAAACGAACCCTTTTCTGCTCTCCGGCCCGCAGAACCGGGTCGCCGCAGTAATCCACCCTCACGTTGAGATAGTCGAAGCAGTAACGCACTACATGCATCTCGTCGTAGATATTTTTAAAATATGGCTTCGCCTCAAAGGAGGGGATGTCCTCTTCCCGGTACAGGCCAAACTGCTCCACCGCAGCCTGATGCAGCTTTTCCACCCGGGCCGAGAATTCGTAGATGTCCTTGGGAATCCGGTTTTCCATTCGGAAGGGATCGATACTGATGGTCTTCAGCCTGGTGCCGATGGGGTCGATCCACTTCCGGTCGATGGAATCGATCCCATACCGTATGCCGAACAGGGAGGCAATAGTCCCGGCGGTGCAGTCCGTGTCCTCCCCAAAGGAGACGGCGGTGCACATGGCTTTTTCCAAGTCTCCCTCTCCGTAGAGCAGACTGTAGGCAATGATGAACAGATTTGAAGGTACATCCCAGCCGAAGGGGCCTTCTCCATACCCCTTTGCCTCATCCTCAGGCGAAATATAGTGCCATTCGATATGGCCGATAAAGTTCTGCAGCATCTGCTCCCGGGCTGCCATGGGCTCCAACCCTTTTTCCCAGCAGTCCCATCCCGCACGTACGGCTCGGGCCACCGCACAGTCCTCCGGAAGATAAGAAAGACCTATTTGAAGAAGCTTCTTTGTGTCGTTCTCAAAAAAAGCCGCGCTCTCCACAGCGGCGGTAAATACCTCGGCATATACGCCCTCGCCGTCGCCATGATCCACCAATGCGTCTTCAAAGGCATATTTTGCCGCCAGCTCCGGGTAGCCTGGGAATAGGCAAGCCCAAATCTCCGAACGGATGAAAGAGCCGCAGCTGTCCTTGAAATCGTTGTTATAAATCCCGCTGTAGGGCGGTTCCAGCCCCACCCGCAGATTGGCCTTGGCTGTGCCGTACTCCGCATGGGTAAAAATCATCAGCTCGTTGAAATACTGGCCCAGAATCTTCGCGTCCACCTTCAGGCCATGGTCCTCCAGTGCCAGCAGCCAGAGCACCTGTATGTCCAAATCATCGTTGGGCAGGGGCTCCCCACTGATATCGTGGGTGTAATAGGAGACGTCGTTTTTACTCCGGTTCCACTCCATGGGCATTCCCAGCGTACCGCCGATATTCTTGCCGATCCAGCAACCCTCTACCTTCTTTCTATAGTCCTCTGCGTTCAATTTCATCAAATTATCATTCCTTTCTGTGAAAACAGGGCGGAAACCGGCGCATCCCGGCTCCGCCCTGCCATCCTGCTGCAGTTATTTCCTGTAAAAACGGAACGATTTCAAAGAGGTCTGCTTGGTAAAGCAAATCCGCAGATTCAGCACGCCTGTGCGGGGCTGAATTTCACAGTCTGCCGCGTCAAACCTGGTGAGGCCGCCCGTGCCGATTCTGCTGCAGACGCCGAGAATCTCTCCCGTTGTGTTGTCCGCCAACATCAGCTCCACCTGTCCGGCGGGAGAGGAAAGCTGCGCCTCAAAGGCATTGCAATCCCCAAGATCCAAGCCCTCATAGACGGCGAAGCTTCGGAAATCCTTGGCCTCCAGATAGGGGACGCCGTCCCGCTTATCCGTGAGGAACTGCACGTTCCGGCAGTCCGCCGTATCGATGGCGTTGATCTTTTTCCGGGCATCCCTTCCCCTGCGTTCCTCTCCGCAGATATGAATGCTCAGCCGCTGCCGGATGTCCTCGGAGGAAGCGCCGAATTCCAGTACATACTCCCCATCATCCACCGCAAAACGCTCCTCCTCAGAATTCCAGAAGGCCAAATCAGAAACCGGGAAAGAAAGGCAAATCTTTGTGTTACCACCCGCCTTTACGGGCACTCTGGCGAAGGCCTTCAGCATTTTCCGCGGCCGGGTATAGACAGATTCCGGCGGCGCCACATAAAGCTGTACCACCTCGTCGCCATCGCGGTCCCCGGTGTTTTCCACCGTCACCCAAGCCGTGACGGTATCCTCTGTCCCATAGGAGGTCTTCTCCGTTTCGGCGCCGGTATAGTCGAAACTGGTATAGCTCAGGCCATAGCCGAAGGGATAGAGGGGCTTTCCATCGAAATAGAGATATGTCGTTCTGTTCTTCATGATATCATAGTCATCCAGAGCAGGCAAGTCCCGAATGGAGCGATACCAGGTTGTGGGCGTACGGCCCGCCGGATTATTTTCCCCGAAAAGCGTCTCCGCGGCCACATGGCCCAGACAAGGTCCCAGATGGGTAGAGCAGAGCACAGCCCCTGCCTTCTCCCGCTCCTCTGTAATGGAGTAGGGATAGCCCGTCACCAAATAAAGCACCGTATTGGGGTTCTTTTCACACACGGCGTCCAAAAGCGCGCTCTGCGCCCTGGGCAGGCGGATATCGGGACGGTCGTACTCCTCTCTGGCATTGATCAGCGGATGGTTTCCACCGCATACCACAGCGTAGTCCGCCTCCTGGGCCAGCTTGGCGGCCCGCGCCTTTCCGTCAGAAACCACTGTCAGCTCAAATTCTTTTTCCGGCCCGTCTCCGGGCTCCGGGGAAGAGACTACGCGCCCCGTCTCCTCAGTGAGAATGGAACGGCCCTGCCAGGAAGAAAGGTAGAGAATGCCTTCCTCTTCCTTGGCTTTGAGAAGCTCCATGACAAACCAGCCGAAGGCCTCGCCGGCCACACAGTTCATACCGATGTTCAAATCCAGCGTGGTCTTCTTCTCCTGCTGTTCTACCTGAGCGAAGCCTCCGCCCTCTGTCACATATTTTCCAGTTTTCAGCGAGCGAAATGTCCAGGAACCGAAATCCCAGTCATTCTTCTCAAATACCTCTGCTCCGTCTGCGTCCGCATCCGCTATAAGCTCGCCCTGGTTCCCCAGGCGGACGTATTTTCCCGTTTTACGGGATTTTAGTATCACATTGTCAAAACCTTCGTCAAACAGCACTCTGTTCTGTCCCAGCTTTTCCCGCAGGCCCTTGACCACCGGCGTCTGATCCGGGGCATACCCACAGTACCAGCAGGTATAGTTCTCATTGGAAAGCGGCCCCACAACGGCAACCTTGCCTGTGCCGTCGTCCCGAAGGGGTAGCAGCCCCTTGTTTTCCAGCAGAATCACAGACTCTCTGGCCGCCTGTACCGCCAGCTTCTTGTGGTCGGAGCAGGCCAGTCTGGAACGGTCCATCTTCCCATAGGGGTTCTCCTCAGGGTCAAAATCGCCCAGCAAAAACCGCAGCCGGAACATGTCGATCAGAGCCTTGTCCAGATTTTCTTCCGTCAGGTATCCTCTCTCCAGAGCCTCCCGCACGGCGGGATCCACCATGTCCCTGCTGTCCAGCATCATATCGGCGCCCTTGCCCAAGATATCCCCGATCGATTTGGCATGATCCTCAAAGGTGCGGTGCGCCGCTACATTCTGCCCAAAATCGCCGCCGTCGCTGACAGCAAAAACCATGCCCCACTGCTTTTTGCAAAGCTCCGTCACTTCCGGATTGTTAACGCCCTCTACACCGTTGATCAGGTTGTAGGCCGTCATCAGCCCCACCGCGCCGCCTTCCCGGATGGCAGGCTCAAAGGCCTTCAAATAATATTCATGCTTGAGCCGCGGCGTCACATTGGCATTGGTGGTCTGCCGTTCGTTCTCATAATTGTTGGCATAGAAATGCTTCAGCAGCGGCGCGGATTTTAAGTATTTGGGATCTTTACCCGCAAGCCCCCTGGTATAGGCAACCGACATGCGGCCTGTCAGGCAGGGGTCCTCTCCGTACGCCTCCTCGTTGCGGCCCCAGCGGGGGTCCCGTTCCATATCGACGGTTGGGCCGAACAGCACCAAAGAGCTGGGCTGTTCCTCCATCTGGCTGCTGATGCGCACCTCGTCGCCAGCCATATCTCCCAGCTTTTCCATCAGGACATCGTCGAACATGGACGCCATGCCCCAGGGCTGGGGCAGTATGGTGGTTTCCCTCTTTCCGTTTCTCTGTACCAGGCCCCGGGCAATCTCCACGCCAAAATGCACTTTGGAAATCCCCAGACGAGGCACTGCGTCCAAATTGGAGGTGACCATGCCGATCTTTTCCTCCAGCGTCAGGTGGGAGACGATATCACGGGCCCGCTCCTCCGCAGGGAGGGAGGAATCCTGAAACCGATAGGTAGTTTTCATCTGTTCTCTTCCTTTCTATGCAGAAGCAAACCCTTGTCAGAAGGATGCTTCCTGAAATTCGTCTGCTGCAGAGCGTTCGCCAGGCTCCATCTCCGCCGTATAAACAACGGGTTCCTCCGTGCAGTTCAGGACGCGCACGGTTTTCTTTTCACCGGGATAGAGCTTGAAATAATTGTCGCTGTAATGGACCCGGTCATCCGAGGTCTTGAGATATGCCACCGGCACATAGGCATCTGCCGAGACCGTGACCATCAGATCATTTCCGTCTTTCTCAACAGAATCCACCTTCACCTGTGCTTTGGGGAAGGCCACATCCCGGTAATAAGCCCGCAGGCTGTCTGCAGTTTCAAAACCGCTTTCCAGGGCGCTTGCAAAGAAGAAGCCCTCCCGGAGATCCCCCTCGCCGTCAAAGTCAAACTGCTGCCAGGAATGAGCCGGCACCTGAAGGGTTTTGCTTCCCGTGCAGGCCTTCTCACCTGTGAATTTCATATACCCATACCGGATTTCTGCAGAAACGGTTTCCGGCGTCTCGTTAATTACCGTGACGACTGCGCCGCCCTCACGGCTGCGCACAATGAGCTTGCGGGTGTCAAACGCCCGCTTCAGGAAATAGAAAGACACCTTCCTCGTCAGGTAATAGTCGATTACCGTCCAGCCGGTTTCCGGCCAGCAGTCGTTGTACATCCAGATCAAGTCGCCCGCACCATAGGGCTTCTGGCGCATGGCCTCCGACATTTCTGAATACAGACAGCCCTGCATGATTCCACTGTAAAGCAGATAGCCTTGCATATCCAGTTTGGAAAAATCCGTAAGATGACGGTTGATTGCACCATCTATCCCATTGCGCTTGCGGTCAAACTCGCCGTGATGCTTCCAGATTTCGCCGCCGCGCACCACTTCTTCTCCGTCATGATACCGCTGCACCGTACTCTCCATCTGTGCGCCAAAGAAGCCATATTCACTGGAAAACCGGGCCGGCATGCGGTCGAAGGCTTCCAATTCATAACTGAATTTAAATTTCGTTTTGGGATCCCTGCCCAGATAGGTCCAAGCGTGCACGTCGCCGTCGTCCACCTGGTTCGCCTTGCCTCCAAAATAAGGGGAGGAAGGCATATAGGGAATACGGGGACTGTTCTGATGCACCGCGCTGGGCTGGATGTAGTTGAAAATTTTCTCTCCATAGAAGCGGTCCGGAGCGATGGGTTCCGGGAACCAGTCGGTGATGGATTCCGAAATCTCGTTATTTCCGGTCCATACCGCCATACAGGGATAGTGGGCCAGGCGCTTGGTCTGATAGTCCGCCTCACGCTGCGCCTCAAAAAGGAAGCTGTTCAGCGTATCGGGGTAGAAGCCACAGGCATACATGAAATCATGCATCAGCAAGATACCGCACTCGGAACAGTACTCGTAGAAGCAGTCCGGCTCATAAGTACCGCCGCCCCACATGCGGAACATAGTAAAGCCTGCGGCCTTGCCTTCTTCTACCAGAGTGCGGTAGGTGGAATCGGGCGTACGCAGATAGACGGAGTCAGTGGGGACCCAGTTGCCGCCCTTGCAGAATACCCGCACTCCGTTTACACGGAAGAAGAAATTCCGGGTGCCGTCGGAGAGCTTCGAATGGTCGATCTCCACTGTGCGCACACCCACCTTTTTCACCCGGTCCTCCACGGTGTTCCCCATACAGGTGCAGCGGGCGTGCAATTCATAGAGATTCTGTTCCCCGTAGCCGTTGGGCCACCAAAGTTTTGCCTGCTGCAGTTCCACCTTTTCCTGAGCGTAATTGAGGCCTCCCACCAGCAGCAGTTCCTGCCGTCCCTGATAGACGGGCTTGCCGTCAAACAAAAGCTCATACTCTAAAACCGCTTCTGCAGAGGCGGTCATATTAGTCTTATCCAGCTCAAAGAAGAATTCCACTTCCGCATTCCCATCCTGAAGGAAACAGGTATCCATCCGGGAGGATATGATCTTCGCCCCGCTGAAGGCCTCCAGATAAATAGCGCGGCCGATGCCGCAGGTGGGGACAGGCTGGCACCAATCCCAGCCGTAGGTGAACTGGGGTTTCCGCAGATACACCCGCTGGTCGCAGATCGCATTGTCGCTGGCGCAGTAGAAGGAGATTGCATCCTTCGGATACTGATCTTCTATGCCGGAGGTCAGCCGGATCACCAGGGTGTTGGTTCCAGGCTTCAGAAACCGCTTCACATCTTCACAGAAAGGACAGAAGGCATTGGTATGCCGTGCCATCGGCCTGTAATTGAGAATGATGTCCGCCTTAAAGTCCAGCATCTCAATATTCAGGCGGATGACGTCCTCCTGCAGCATTTCCTCCGTGACTTCAAATTCCTTGAAAAACCACCAGGACAAGTCCCTGATCCAAAGGCAGTTTTTTGTATTCGTCTTTATCAGGGGCTCTTCGATCACTCCATTTTCCACCAGGGGGGTAATCACATCACAGGGCACCTGGGCTCTCATAAATCCAGTTTTGGCAGGAAAGGCATTGGGGGATTTCCCATGATAGACGGTAAACGGCCCGTCAGGCTTTGCCGCCACCTCGGCAACACGTTCGGGTCCCACATCGAGGAACTCAGCGCGCAGCCTCCATTCTCCGGCCAGGTTCAGTTTTTTCAATACAGACAACTCCTTTTTTGTTACACGATTGTTTCACATTTCCCGGTAAGTACACAGGGGAAGGATTTCTCCTTCCCCTGCGGTTACCAGTATTTTACTTTTAGCTCTTCAGTTCAACTCAGCCCTGATTGGTTTTGTTGTCCTGATATGCCTGCAGCTTTTCAGCCTGGGCATTGTAGACTTCCTGGGCCTCTGCAACTGCCTCTTCCAGACCAAGGCTGTTCAGAGTGGAAATGTAGGTATCCCAGTTGTCCACTGAATCCTGTCCGCCGATAACGGCCCAGATATAGCGGTTGACTTCATCTTCCACGTCGGCCTGGATGGGAGTAAAGAGGGTCAGGTCGGCAGGGTTCCGCCATTCCACCAGCTGGGCGGCGCGGTCGCGGCTGTTGGCGCCGGATTTCTCAAACAGGGCCTTGGTTTCAGGAGTGTTGGAGATCAGGCCTTCGTCCTTGCGGTTGAACAGGTTGTTAAACAGGTTCAAACCGATGTTCTGGGTATTGTTTTCATCGGATTCTGGCGCGATAATCGGATTGTAAAGGCCGTTTTCGTCGATGGTATAATCCTCACCCTCAACGCCGTAACGTCTTTCAATGTAGTTGTCGAGCCCGCACATATCGTCATACATGGCATACAGCCGCTCGGGATCCGTAGCGGTATTGGTGATGCCGAAATAGGCCCAGGCAGCGCTGGTAGCGGGGTCGTCCTGAGGATTGCCGTTTTCACCCTTTACCTGGTCAATGGGAACCCACTTGGCGTCGGGGTTGCTGGCATAGAAGCTCTTCATGGTCTGGGCATCGGGGTTATTGTATGCGCACCAGCTGTAGGTGACGCCGAAGCCGCCGTTGGCCATTTCCTCGTCGCGGTCGGTATCCTGGGTGATGTTGGGGGTGATATAGCCCTTGGCATACAGTTCGGAAACGTCCTGGAGCCAGTTCTTGGTGTTGGGCATTGCGGGGCCGTAGCCTACGTTGCCGTCGGCATCCACTGTCCAGCGGTTGTAATGGGTGTAATCGTAGCTGTAAATCCACGGGATGAAGGAACGGGGGTCGTAACCGTCGCCGCCCAGACCGTAGGTATCTTTCTGGCCGTTGCCATCGGGATCATCCTCAGTAAAGGCGCGCATGACCTCTTCCAGCTCTTCGATGGTGGTGGGAACCTCCAGCTTCAGGTTATCCAGCCAATCCTGACGGATCCACAGGCACTCGCAGGAGGGCTCGGAAACGTCGCCGGGAATGCGATAGACAGCGCCGTCGTCCTCTGTGGCATAGAACAGGGTCAGGGGGTCCATCTTGTTGTAGTAGTCGCGGATGTTGGTGTACTTGTTCATGTACTCGGAAACATCCACCAGCTTACCGGCGTTCTTCCACTGCAGGAAGTCGTTATCCATGCCCCACCACCACATGATGTTGGGGGTATCGTCGCCCGCCATCAGCAGGTTGATTTTGGACTGGCCGTCGGTCCAGCCAGGCAGGACCACCAGTTCGATGTTGACGTTGTACTTTTCTTCCAACATCTTCTCCACACGGCTGTCAGACTGGGTAAAGCCAGTCATAACTGCGATAGTCACATCCATAGTGTCCTCGCAGGCCGTAGGGTCGATCTTTTCACCAGAATTGGTTGTAGTGCCGGAAGTTTCTGTCTTGCTCTCAGTGGAAGCCGTAGAAGCCTTTCCGGAACTGCTGCTCTCGTTGTTGCCGCTGCCGCAGGCCGCGAAAGCGCTTACGCAGAGCGCCAAAGCCAGAACGGAACAGACAATTTTCTTCAGAGTGTTCTTCAAGTTGTTTTCCTCCTTGCATATTTTTAGATTGTCTATATTCTCGGCGTTTCCGCCGACAATCCCAATAGTAAGGGCTTAGCCCTTCACACCACCGATCATAACGCCCTTCACAAAATACTTCTGCACGAAGGGATAGACCACAAGGATGGGTACCGTGGCCACCACGATGGAAGCCGCCTTGATGGTGACGGCGTTGGTATTGGACTGGGCCCGCACGTTGACGCCCGCTGCCTGCATGGCCTGCTGGGTGTTGGTGAGCATGTTGCGCAGCACCGCCTGCAAGGACCATTTATCCGTGGCCTGGATATACAGAACGGTTGAAAAATAATCATTCCAATACATCACGGCGTTGAACAGCAAGATTGTTGCAATGGTGGCCTTGGACAGCGGAAGAATAATGCTGAAGAAAATGCGCATATCATTGGCGCCGTCAATGCGGGCGGATTCCTCCAGGCTCTCAGGAATGGAGAGGAAGAAGCTTTTCATGATGATACAGTTGTAAGCGCTGACCAGCATGGGCAAAACCAAAGCCCAGCGGTTGTCGTACAGACCCAAATTCCGGATCAGCAAATAGTTGGGGATCATGCCTGCGTTGAAAATCATGGTGAACAGCACAAGAACCATGATGATTTTGCCGCCGCGAAGCCTGGTCTTGCTTAAGGGATACGCCGTCATAGCCGTTACCAGAGTGCCCAGTACGGAGCCGACCACTGTGGCAAAAATTGTGGTTCCAAAACCGGAATAAATCTGCGGGTTTTTAAACACGGATACATAGGTGTCCAGGTTGAAGCCCTTGGGGTACAGGAACACGCCGCCCTTGAGAGCCTCCTCCATGGAACTAAGGGACTGCATCAGCACATGCCAGAAGGGGTAGAGCATCAGCAGGCACAGCAGGGTAAAGAAAGCGTAATTGAACACGGTAAAAATTTTTTCCCCTGTGGAGGTCTTTATCTTATTCTTTTTTGCCGGAAATTCCATCGCATCTATTGCTTTTGCCATTTCTTGTTCCCCCCTTACCAAATACCTTCGTTGCCGGATTTCTTAGCAGCGAAGTTCACGCTGACGATCAGGATCAGCGCGATGACAGATTTGAACATGCCTGCCGCCGTACTGAAGGAATAGTTCGTCTGCTTGATGCCGATTCGGTATACATAGGTATCGATGATATCCGCCACATCATAGACCGGTGCGGAATACAACATGAAGATCTGGTCAAAGCCCGCGTTCAAGATGTTGTTGCAGTTGAGAATCAGCATGATGATGACCGTAGGCATAATGGCGGGAATCGTGATGTGCAGCAACTGCTTAAAACGCTTGGCGCCGTCGATGGAGGCCGCCTCATACAGCTGCGGATCAACTCCGGAAAGGGCCGCAAAGTAGATGATAGTGCCCCAGCCCATGCCCTTGTATACATCGCTGATAACCAGCATGGGGACGAAGGCAGATTTACTTGTCAGCACCTGCATATCCTGACCTGTAAACGCCTTGATAATTGCGGTGATGATTCCGGTGGAAGGATCCAGGAAGTTCATGATCAGGCCGCCCATGATAACCCAGGAGATAAAATAGGGTAGGTAGAGCAGGGTCTGAGAGACTTTTTTAAATTTTATGCTGCGCATTTCATTCATCAGCAATGCCAAAATAATGGGAATTGGGAAACCGATTACCATTTTCCAAAGGCTGATGACGATGGTGTTTTTAAATACCTTGAGAAAGGCGGGCTTTGTAAACAAATCGGTAAACTGCTGGAAACCCACCCACTGACTCTTAGAGGGGTCAAATGGATTGTAATCCATAAAGGCAATTCTCAGATCATACATAGGTATGTACTTGAAAATGAAGAAAAAGACGAGACCGGGCAGCAGCAATAAGTATAGCCATTTGTCCCGGATCAGGTTTTTCCCCAGCCTGGCCCAGTATCCTCCCGAGCGAGGCTTTTTGACCGGCTTCGTACTAGCAGTTGTCATTAGAACCCCTCCTGCGATAAATTTTGTTCCATCCCTTTTGCCGGAAGCCTGGATACGAACCTGGATACGATTCGCAGAACAGCAGAGAAGAGACGCTTGTTGTTCAAAAAGCGGGCTGCCCGGAAATACGCTTCACTTTATCCCGAACAATGTCTTCTTTACGTTTTGTTTCTCTGTTAAGAGAAACAAAACGTAAAGAAGGGGTACCCCTTCTTTTTTAGGCCTCGGTCGATGTTGCCACCATTCTAGCACACAAATTGGAATTTGTAAAGAATTTTTGATACATTTTCACAAATGACAATTGATAGCAAAAGTTAAAACTATAAACAATTTCATTATTGTAATTATTTATTCACGATTTTGACAATTATTTCCAGTATCTTGACCTGTCTGTATTCCAATCAAATGTACTAAAAAGATCTCTCATTATCAGGATTTTTCGCCTATCACTGCGGCTTCCAGCAAAAAAGCCCCTCTCCGCCGGTACCTCCCTATCAGGGAGTCCGTACGAAAAAGGGCCAGGAATTTAATTCACCGTAAGATTGAGAATATGGCACACGCCTGGAATATTCTCTCCCTGCTGCTGGGAGGTGGGAGACATCAGCGCGCCGGTAGCACAGAAGAGGATATTGCGCAGTTTGCCGCGTTGCATTTTTTTGAGCAGATGGCCACACAATACAGAGGCTGAACACCCACAGCCGGATCCGCCGGCATGCACATCCTGAGTTTCCCGGTCATAGATCATCAGGCCACAGTCGTTGTGAACGCCTTTCAGGTCGATTCCATTTTCCCCCAGCGTCTGAAACAGCAGTCGGGTCCCCACCAAACCCAGATCCCCTGTAAAAATTCCGTCGTAATCGGAGGGAACGGTGCCTGTGTCCTCCAGAAACTCATAGATGCTGGTCGCTGCTGCCGGGGCCATAGCCGCCCCCATATTGGCCGCATCCTTCACGCCCAGGTCCACAATCTTCCCGGCCAGCCCCCGGCGGATTTTGACTGCTCCGTCTTTCCCTACTATGGCGCATCCGGAAGCAGTGGCCGTCCATTGAGCCGTAGGCGTACGCTGGGCTCCATACTCCAGGGGCGTTCGGAACTGGCGTTCCGCAGAGCAGAAATGAGAGCTGGTAACCGCCACGGCACGTTCCGCCGCTCCGCTTTCCACCATAACGGCGGAAAGCAGCAGGGTTTGCGCCATAGTGGAGCAGGCTCCGTACTGCCCCAAAAAAGGAATCTGAAAATCCAGCAGGCCGAAGGTGGAGGAAATACACTGGTTCAACAAATCCCCGGCAAAGATGACATCCATCTGCCCCGCCGTAAATCCAGATTTCTCCAGAGCCAGCGCCACCGCTTCCTTCTGCAGCTGCGCCTCTGCCTTTTCCCAGCTTTCCGTATTTAAGGTTGTATCCTGAAAAGTTTGGTCGTAGTCGGCCCCCAGGGGTCCCTCCGCTTCTTTTTTCCCGCCGATGGCCGCATGACCCAGGATGGTGGGCGGCATTTCAAATTCCAATGTGTTTTTTCCAATGCGTTTCATTCAATACGCCTCCTCAGTACAGATGGAAGAAAAAAGCGATAAAGCCAAAAACCACGGACGCTGTGATGCCGAATACCAAAACAGGACCTGCTACCGTAAACATTTTAGCGCCCAGCCCTGTGATAAATCCCTCGCTTTTAAATTCCATGGCAGGCGATACCATGGAATTTGCGAAGCCGGTGATTGGCACCAGCGTACCTGCGCCTGCCACCTTCGCAATATTGTCGTACCAGCCCAATGCTGTGAATACGGCGGAGATAAGAATGAGACTTACGGATACAAAGGCCCTGGCATCCTTAAGTTCCAGGCCCAGATTCTGATAGAGCTGGCAAAGCACCTGCCCAATGGTACAGATAAATCCGCCGAACAGAAATGCAAAAACGCAATTCTTCAAAACAGGCGAATTGGGAGACGCCTGCTTCACCATCTCGCTGTATTGCTGTTTGGAAGCGGTTTTCAAAACAGAGATTCCCCTTTCCGGTCAAGAATAAAACTGCTGAGCATATTCTTTGTTCCGATTGAAAAAATATACATCTTCCACACGGTAAGACAGCGAAACAGATTCCGCTGTCCCGCTTATTTTCCGTCCCTGTTTTTCTTTTTATATTTCTCACACCAAACTGGAAACCGACCTTCCCGCTCATGATGCGCCCGGCATTCTCTGCAATTTCCATGCCTGGGACAAGCTTTGCGCCTGCAGGGGCAGGGCTTTTTTTCAGAATTTTCCCTGCAAAATTCTACTACTTCTTTCACAGTTTTCCATCTCTCCTGATTTTTTGTTTTTCCAGGCGTCTTCCATTATTATATCCCTGCAGCATGCCAAAACCGGTGGTTCCAATTTCTATTCTCGTTTTCTCAGCCTGCCGCCCGTGTCCATTGAATACGGGCAACAGGAAGGAGCTGTGACGCAATGAAAAAGCGTCACAGCCCCTTCCATTTGGCAAACAGTGAATTCATTGGTACAAAGCCGATCGCATTTCGGAAATATTCTTACCCACATCCTCCGGCCTGTGAGCATCGGATGCAAATTGAATTTGGACGTTTTCCCTTTTAAAAATGTCTAGCATGGACAGATTCATCCCCATTTCAGGGAAACCGTAATTCAGGGCGAGCCCTCCGCTTTGTTCCGCATACATGTGGTGGCGGTTCAATGCGTCCGCCAAAAGTCTGTATTTCGGAGTGAGATCACCAGCGGGGAAAAAGTGAAAACATTTTATCGAATCGGGATGAGCCAGACCGGTGAATAATCCACTGTTGACCAGGGCAAGCATGGAATCGTAATATTGGTTGTAAAGCAACTCAACATTGATATCTTTCCAGAACTCTGCCCTATGGTCAAAATCAAATCCATTTACCCAATGGATCGATCCGGTTGCAAAATCAAAGGGAAAAGAAGTGATAAAATCCGAAATTAGATTTTCGTAGTCCGGGAAATAGCATACTTCCAATCCCCACTTTATCTGTATGGGGAATGTGTATTGCCGCATTTCAGCAATGAGATCCGTATACTGCTTGATCGTGCAGCCTGTTCTTTTTTCATACCATGAGTTCTGATACTCGCTATAGCTGCGTATTCCGGCATACATGGGCGAAAACTCCTGAAACCTGTGAGAGTGTTCCAGAAGATAGATCTCATCCAGCCCCATCTCTACGGCCTGTTTCACAAAGGTATCGATCCATTCCTTCGTGTAGGGACCTCTTTCGATATGAATATGGACATCTTTCATGGTGATTCACTTCCTTTGGCAGGCAGATCGTTCAATATTTTCCCACATCACAGAATGACAGTGAACCGAATGGAATTTCCGCTCGGACTTCTGACCGATGTTTTACCGCAGTGCAGCATATACCTGTTGCAGTCTAGCGTCACAGCTCCTTCCTGCTGCTGTTCTGCTGTCTATGGACTATAGGCCTTCCTCACAGATACTGGTTAAACTCCACCTTCTCCTTGTTCGGCCCTTCAATCGTAAAGAATTTTACACCATTCTCCCAAAAAGGGAGTGTCTCCAAACCATTGCTGACTACGGGATATCCCTTTTCCTGAGCCAGCGCATATACCCTGTCCACATCGCTGACATCGATGGCGATATGGTCGATGGCGCCATAACACTGCGCGGCGTGTTCTCCCACCTCGTAAGTTTCGATCACGATATTCTGCAGCTTTAAAAAGGCGCATTTTCCATTCTCCGTCTGCCAGGCCACTTCAAAACCCAGCTCTCCATAGAAACGAATGGTCTCCTCGATGCTTTTCGCCGGCAGCCCAATATGCTGCAGCCCCAATACAAACTCCTTGATTTCCATTGCTTTTGAACTCCTTTTTGCTTTATTCGGACGTTTCAGCTTTCAATGCCGAAACGATCTCGTCGGTTTTCATTCCCCGGGATCCCTTGACCAGCACGGCATCGCCCGCTTGAAGCAATTCCCGAAGACGTGCCGCCGCTTCCTGGTTGGAGGCAAACCATTCAGCCTTTTCTGAACCGTAGCCCGCCACAATATCCTTTGACAGCGGACCAATCCCAAGAAGCCGGTCTACGCCCTTCTCTCTGGCGTACCGGCCAACTTCCCAATGGCCCTGCCTGGCATACTCCCCCAGTTCCAGCATATCGGCCAGCACCGCCACCCTTTGTCCCGACGCCCGAACGGTCATCAGTACATCCAGGGCGCTGCGCATGGAATCGGGGCTGGCGTTGTAACTGTCGTCAATGATCACAAGGCCGTTTAACTCAAACACCTGTTGGCGCATGGCTGGAGCCTTATACGCGGCAATCGCCCGCACCGCCTCTTCCGCAGGCACACCAAGACTTCTGGCAACCGCCATAGAGCACAGGGCGTTGCGCACATTGTGCAGGCCCGCAGCGGGCACAAACATCTCCAGTTTTTCTCCGGATCTGGAAACACAGGTAAAAAAGGTTCCTTTATCCGCCTCATTCAGCCCGGTAGCCCTCCAATCGCACAGAGGGCCCAGGCCAAAGGTAACCACCTTGCGCCTGCAGCTATCCTTCAGCGCGGGCAGCAGGTCATCGTCTCCGTTCACAAACAGGATGCCGTCCTCCGGCAGATAGTCGGCGATATGAAGTTTTTCCGCCAGGATGTTTTCCCGGGTTTTCATGTATTCAATATGAGAGACACCTATGTTTGTGATCACTGCAAAAGTTGGCTTCACCACAGCGGCAATCCGGGCCATCTCCCCGGGCATGCTCACACCCATCTCCACCACAGCGGCCGTATGCTCTTTTTTCAGGCCGAAGACGGTCTGAGGAACGCCCACCTGGCTGTTCTGGTTTCCGGCCGTTTTCAGCACATTGAACCTGGCGGTCAGGGCCTGGGCGATCATTTCTTTCGCCGTGGTTTTCCCTACGCTGCCAGTGACCCCCACAATGGGCAGCTCAAACTGGCTTCGGTAATAGGCCGCCGTTTTTTGAAGGGCAGCCCGGCAGTCGTTCACCAGCACTACAGGCTGCTCCCGCAGGGGAATTTCATGGTCGGTAAAAGTGGCGGCAGCTCCGTTTTCAAATACGGAATCAATGTAGACATGGGCGTCCGTCTTCTCCCCCCGGATAGGCACAAACATGACGCCTGTTTTCACCGTACGGCTGTCTGTGGAAAAGGCCGTCACTACCGTGTTCCCATCGCCGCATAGGAGCTTTCCTCCGGCAGCTTTCACAATCTCGGAAATTTTCAGTCTCATAAAGATAACTCCGTCTTCTCAATCAGAATGTTTTTTAGAAAGGAAGCACGCCGTACAGGCGGCAAGGGCAAGTCTTGTGAATTCCATCGTACCGCCGCAGGTAAATACCGCTCCGGGCAGATGGGAAGTCAGGCAAGAGACCCCATGGGATCCCAAGGCTCCAGCAAGATAGGGGCCTGTTCCAGCTCCGAAAGCTGTTCTGCCGTGAGATACTTTTTATGTACCACAACCTGATAGGTATACTCTGTGAACCACTCGTCGCTCATCACATAATAGCCCTCTGCCCCGGCCTCTTTGCCCCAGCTATTCTCCACTCTCCAGCGGGTGGGCTTCCCGGCTTCATCCAGGTTCACCCCCTGGAATACCATAGCATGGGTCATCAGGCTCTCGCCGTAATCGAGGCGCTCCGCCTTATCCATTCCGAATTCCGTTCCGAAAAGCTCCCCGGCACACACCGCATCCAGGTCCATGATGCCGCCGTCGCGGATGGAACACTGCCCCACATCGCAGCCGAACCAGACAGGTTCCCCAGCTTTCAGCTGGGCAATTGCCGCATTCTTCAAATCCTCTGCCGGCAAGTTCAAATACTTTACAGGACGGCTTTCCTTCACATTTCCCAGCATTTTCACCGTATAGGTCCGGTGATACGGCTTATCTGCAGTGGGCGCGTTGATGAGGCTGACATAATCCGCCATATTCCAACCCACATATTTCTCAAAAAACTCTTTTCCGGTGATGTTCTCTTCCCGGATAAATTCCTTCTTCTTATTGCGTATCTCAAAGGGGAAGCTTTTAGGCGGCTTTCCCAGCGCAATGCAAAGCATGTGATACACCGTTTCCATCATGCCTTCCTTCCGTGTGCGCAGCTCATCCGCCGCCTTTCCCTCTGCGTGGGCCTTACGGAGCACGCAGGCGAACTCCCGAAGCTTGCGGGTCATATAGGTGCACAGTTCCCGTGTAGCGGAAGACGGCGCCGTCTCGGGCATGGCCTCCTTGGGCACTACGCCGTATTTTTCAATCAGATTGCAGAGCATATCCCATTGACCGCCGTCGCCCAGGGGATCTTTCAGCAGGTGGCTGATCAGCCGTCCGTCCGTAGGCTCCTCCAGAGTTTCCAGTATATTCTCGAGAAAATAATTGGCCTTTTCCAGCTTGTCATAAAACAAGGTGTAATTCTGGGAGAGCTCAAAGCTTTCCAGATTCAGCTTCTGCATCACAGCGAACCGCATGGTATTCAGCGCAGCAAACATCCAGCAGCGGCCGGACTGCTTCTGGTTGGTGATCTTCCCCTGCTCCAGCATGACGGAGAACTGATGGCGGTCTTTTCTCATAACCTCGGGATTGGTAGCCGCCTTCACAATCCCGTTGGCAGTGACAGCCCTCATGGCCACTTTTTTCGCCAAGTCGGCGTCAAAAGCGCTTTCATAACGTTCCAGCTGTTCTATCGTAAGATTTTGTTCCATCTTTATATATCCTCCAATTCTGATCCGGCCCCGGCTACTCTTGCCGGCGGCCGGTCCTGTTCCTTTTCCGCGCAATTCTGCAGCGCCCGCCGCCCTACGCCTGCTTTTCTTTCATTTCCCGCAGGATTTCCCGAATGACGACCCTCTCGTCAAAAGGTCGTTTTACCCCCTCAATTTCCTGATAATCCTCATGCCCTTTCCCTGCCAAAACGATGATATCACCGTCCTGCGCATGTTCCAGACACCAGCGGATCGCCTCTCTCCGGTCAGGGATCTCAACGTATTTCCCAGCTGTCTTATGGATTCCCGTCTTGATATCCTCAATGATATCCAGCACATTTTCAAACCGGGAATTATCTGCCGTGAGCACAGAGAGATCCGCCAGCCTGCCGCTCATCTCTCCCATCTCATACCGGCGTACTTTAGGCCGGTTCCCCCCGGCGCCGAACATACAGATCAAGCGTTTCGGTTCATATTCCCTCAAGGTGACGAGGAGGTTTTCCATACTCACCGCATTGTGGGCATAATCCAGCAGCAGGGTATAGTTTCCCGGTACCGGAACCGGCTCCACCCGGCCTTTGACCTTCACCCGGGAAACGCCCTGCTTCATGGCCTCCACCGGGATCCCCAAAACATGGCAGCAGGCGATGGCCGCAAGGGCATTGTAGGCATTGAAACGCCCTGGAATCCCCACCTCTGCGGTAAAGGCAAGCTCTCCGGCAACTTCAAAGGCGATACCCAGGAAGCCCGGGCGGGTCAAATGGCGGCAGTCCGCCCCACGCAGCTGAGCCGCCTGCCCGAAACCGTAGGTCTTTACCTTGCAGGTATGCCCCTTCAGGATACCTTCCACGTTATCATCATCCAGATTGACCACGCCGGTTTTGCACATGGAAAACAGTTTTGCCTTGCTTTCCAGATATTCCTGCATATCTCTGTGCTCTACCCCGCCGATATGGTCCTCGGAAAAATTGGTGAACACGCCCACCTCAAAGGGGATCCCTGCAACCCGCTGGTCCTTCAGCCCGATGGAGGAAGCCTCCATCACGCAGTATTCACAGCCCGCGTCCGCCATGCGGCGCAGGTGCTTCTGCACCTCATAGCTTGCCGGCGTGGTATTCTCCAGCGCGGTTACCTCATCGCCAATCAGCACGCCGATGGTTCCCATCACGCCGGCTTTATGTCCGGCACTTTCCAGAATGGAATGCACCATATAGGCCGTTGTGGTCTTCCCTTTGGTGCCTGTAATGCCGATCACCTTGAGTTCACGCTCCGCCGGATTCCCAAAAAAAGCGGCGCTGAGCAACGCCAGCGCTGTTTTAGTATCCCCGGTGAGGAGAACCTGCGCGCCCGGGGCTTCCACCGGCTCCTCCGCCACAATGACGCAGGCGCCCGCACGCGCCGCATCTGCCGCGTAGCGGTGTCCATCAGAAGCAGAACCCCGCAGGCAGACAAAGAGACAGTCCGGCTTTACCTTCCGGGAATCGTAAACAATATCCGACACCTCCACCTCCTGGAACCCGCTGGAAATTCCCAGGGAAGACAACAGTTTCGATAACTTCATGTGGCCGATCCATCCTTTCTGAAAAAGAAAGCTGCTGAAAAACAGAAAGTCCGAAGAATCCTTTCATAAGGGTTCCCCAGGTCTTCTTTCCTAAAATTTTACGCTCTGAAAGTGTCTTTCATGATACTCTTTTCCAATAATATTGTCAACAAAAAAGCCGCTTTACACATTTCCGAAACATCCGATTTTACTTTACTTTTATTTAACAATTTACAGATTCGGTATTTAACATAGGCAGGGTATGATTACGGCCGTAGACAGAAAGCAATAGACCAAACTTTACAAAGGAAGGTAATTTGTATGAAAAAAGCAGTATCAGCCATTGCGGCAGTCACCCTGTGCGCCGCGCTTCTCGCAGGCTGCGGCAGTACGGAAAACTTCGGCTCCTCCACATCTCCCGCATCCAATGAGAACTCCGCCTCCACTTCCGCCTCTTCAGCATCGGGCGAGTCCAGCGCTGCAAGCACTTCCGCTTCCGGCCCCATCACCGTGATCTCCCGGGAAGACGGTTCCGGCACACGGGGCGCATTTATCGAGCTCTTCGGTGTGGAGCAGAAAGATGACAGCGGAGCAAAAGTGGATTACACCACCGAGGATGCGGAAATCTCAAACAGCACCGAGGTCATGATCCAGTCTGTGGCCGGAAACACCGCCGCTATCGGCTACATCTCCCTGGGTTCCTTGGACGAGACGGTAAAAGCTGTAAAAATCGACGGTGCAGAAGCTACCGTAGACAACATCAAGAGCGGTACTTACAAGGTGTCAAGACCCTTTAACGTTGCCATGAAGGGCGACTCCGCCAATGAGGTTGCCAAAGATTTTCTCGCCTACATCATGAGCCAGGAAGGCCAGGCCGTAGTTTCTGAAAAAGGTTATATTGGTGACGACAGCGCCGCGCCCTACGCCGGCACCAAGCCCTCCGGCAAAATTGCCGTAGCCGGATCCTCCTCGGTTTCTCCGCTGATGGAAAAACTGATTGAAGCTTATCAGGCTTTGAACCCCGGCGCCGACATCGAACTTCAGACCAGCGATTCCACCACCGGTATGACCAACGCCATTGACGGCGTGTGCGATCTGGGCATGGCTTCCCGTGAGCTCAAACAGGAAGAACTGGATGCAGGCCTTGTAAACACAGTGATTGCCACCGATGGCATAGCGGTCATTGTAAACAATGATTCTCCCATCGACGAACTGACAAGCGACCAGGTAAAAGCCATCTATACCGGTGAAACCACCGATTGGTCCGAGCTTGCCTAAAATACTCGAACACTGACAGAAAGGGACTGGCAGAGGGCGGGCTTCCCCGCCCCTACGGCCCCCTTTCCTCGTAGGAGGACGATTCAAACTTATGAAGACGATACGGGCCGCGAGAACCAGCGGCCATCTGCGAGAGCGCGTGATGCGCCTGGTATTTCTGATTGCCGCCTGCGTTTCGATTCTCTGTGTGGCGCTGATCTGCTTTTACCTTTTTCTGAACGGTATCCCAGCCATTGCCGAAATCGGGCCCTTCAATTTCCTTCTGGGAACAAAATGGGCCCCCAGTAATGATAAATTCGGTATCTTTCCCATGATTTTAGGCAGCATCTATGTGACCGCCGGCGCCATTCTGGTGGGAGTGCCTCTGGGTCTGCTTACCGCCATCTTCCTGGCGCGTTTCTGCCCCAAACGGCTCTACCGGTTTTTGAAGCCTGCGGTAGATCTGCTGGCAGGCATTCCTTCCATTGTATACGGCTTTTTCGGGCTGATGGTCGTCGTGCCCGTGATGCAAACCCTGTGCGGCGGCAGCGGAAAGAGCATTCTCACCGCTTCCGTCCTGTTAGGCCTGATGATTCTGCCCACCATAATCGGCGTCTCCGAAACGGCAATCCGCGCCGTACCGGACAGCTATTATGAGGGCGCTCTGGCTCTGGGCGCCAGTCACGAACGCAGCGTATTCTTTGTTACCGTACCGGCCGCCAAATCAGGAATTCTAGCGGGAGTGGTGCTGGGCGTGGGCCGGGCCATCGGTGAAACCATGGCGGTTATCATGATCGCCGGCAATCAGCCCAGAATTCCCAGCAGCATTCTGGAGGGCGTACGCACCCTGACGGGCAATATCGTCATGGAGATGGGCTACGCCACCGGCCTGCACCGGGAAGCTTTGATCGCTACGGGAGTGGTGCTGTTTGTCTTTATTCTGCTGATTAACCTGCTGTTTTCTATCTTGAAAAGGAGGGAGAATAACGGATGACCGATATGGAGGCCCTTAAAATCACCCCTATCAATAAAGTTACACCGCAGCAGGCGCTCCGCCGGTACCGGAATTCTCCTCTTTCCCTGATCCTGCGCCTGCTTGTGACTCTGTCGGCAATCCTGACTGTGGCGGTGCTGCTGTTCCTGATCGCTTATATCGTTGTCATGGGCGTACCCAACCTGAAGCCCTCGCTTTTTTCGCTGGAATATAACAGCGAAAACGCCTCTCTCTTCCCCGCCCTGATCAACACCGTGCTGATGACGCTGCTCTCCCTGATCGTCGCAGTGCCCATCGGTATTTTTTCCGCTATCTATCTCGTGGAGTATGCACGCCGCGGCAACCGGTTGGTGAAGGTGGTACGTGTGACCGCTGAGACACTCTCCGGCATTCCCTCCATCGTTTACGGTCTGTTCGGTTTCCTGTTTTTCGGAGTGTCCTTTGGCTGGGGTTATTCCATGCTGGGCGGAGCGCTGACCATGGCCATTATGATTCTGCCCCTCATCATGCGCACCACGGAGGAAGCGCTCATGAGCGTCCCCGATTCCTTCCGGGAGGGCAGCTTTGGCCTGGGCGCCGGCAAACTCCGCACTGTGTTTCAGATTATCCTTCCCTCTGCCATGCCCGGCATACTTTCCGGCGTGATTCTGGGAATCGGCCGTATCGTCGGGGAGACGGCGGCCTTGATGTTCACTTCCGGCACAGTGGCTAAGGTTGCCCTGAACCCCATGAGCTCAGGACGTACTCTGGCCGTTCACATGTATAACCTCCTGAACGAGGGACTTGCCCGTGAAGCGGCCTACGCCACTGCGGTAGTGCTCCTGCTGCTGGTGGTGGCCATTAACGCGCTCTCCTCATTTGTGGCAAAGAAATTCTCCAAAATATAGCCGGGCCGCCTATTCCGGATGATTTTCAAGATAAGGATGGATGAAATTACTTATGGATAAAATTTCGGTCAGCGATCTGGATCTCTACTACGGTGATTTCAAAGCGCTGAAAAACGTCAACCTTCGTGTCAGTCCCAACGAGGTCACCGCCTTTATCGGTCCTTCCGGCTGCGGAAAATCCACGCTGCTCAAAAGCCTGAACCGTATGAACGACTTGGTCGAGGGCTGCAGAATCACGGGAAAAATTCTGTTGGACGGGGAAGATATCTATGGTGATATCGATGTAAACCATCTGCGGAAACGCGTTGGCATGGTTTTTCAAAAACCCAATCCCTTCCCCATGAGCGTCTACGACAATGTGGCCTATGGCCCGCGCACTCACGGCATCCGTTCCAGAGTGAAGCTGGATGAGCTCGTTGAAAAATCCCTGCGGCGGGCCGCTATCTGGGACGAGCTGAAAGACCGGTTGAAAAAAAGCGCTCTGGGCCTTTCCGGAGGCCAGCAACAACGCCTGTGCATTGCCCGTGCCCTGGCCGTGGAACCGGAGGTACTCCTGATGGATGAACCCACCAGCGCCCTGGATCCTATTTCCACCTCAAAAATCGAGGACCTTGCAACAGAACTGAAATCAGATTATACTATCGTTATTGTCACGCACAACATGCAGCAGGCAGTACGCATTTCCGACAAGACCGCTTTCTTCCTTCTGGGGGAGCTGGTGGAATTTGGCCCCACGGAGAAACTGTTCTCCATGCCCTCCGATAAGCGCACCGAAGACTATATCACTGGGAGGTTTGGATAAGTGAGAAACAGATTTGACGAACAGTTGGAACAGCTCAACGTGGAGCTGATCAAGACAGGAGCCCTGTGCGAGGACGCCATCTCCACCACGGCCAAGGCTTTGATCGACAATGACAGAGAACTGGCACGGAGGGTCAAGCCCATTGAACGCGAGATTGACCAAAAAGAGCGGGATATCGAATCCCTATGTATGAAACTGCTCCTGCAGCAGCAGCCGGTGGCAAGAGATCTCCGGCAGATATCCTCTGCTCTAAAGATGATTTCCGACCTGGAGCGCATCGGCGACCAGGCTTCCGACATCGCGGAAATCCTGCCCTATCTGCAGGGGAGCGTTTCCGAGAGCAAGCTGCATATCAAGGAAATGGCGCAGGCTACCATCAAAATGGTGACCGACAGCATCGAATCCTTTGTCCGCAGGGATCTGCCGCTCGCCCGGTCCGTCGTGGAATACGACAATGTGGTGGACGGATTATTCAACAAGGTAAAAACAGAATTGATCCGCCTGATCTCGGAGGACAGCAATAACGGCGAATTCTGTATCGATCTGCTGATGGTGGCAAAATATTTCGAGCGCATCGGTGATCACGCGGTCAATGTAGCGGAATGGGTACAGTATTCCCTGACAGGCAGAAAAGGCTCGCTCCTGGCGGATGCAGATGATATTCCATGGACAGAAGACATGGCCTGACTGCCGGTCCTGTCCGTCTGAAAAACCCACGCAGAAAGGAAGGGGCCGCCCGGCACGGAGCCGTCGCGGTATTCGATATGATCTATTTTTTGGAAGATGACAACAGCATCAGGGAGCTGGTGGTTTATACCATGAATTCCACTGGCTTTGACGCTGTGGGATTTTCAAAACCCAGAGAGTTCTGGGCCGCTATGGAACAGGAGCTGCCAAGCCTTATACTTCTGGACATCATGCTTCCGGAAGAGGATGGCCTGCAGATTCTGAAAAAGCTGCGTGCCGCCTCCGCCACCAAAAAGCTTCCCGTAATGATGCTCACCGCCAAGGACAGCGAGTACGACAAGGTATTGGGTCTGGATAGCGGCGCGGACGACTATATGCCCAAGCCCTTCGGCATGATGGAGCTTATGGCCCGTATTAAGGCCCTGCTGCGGCGTGCGGGCGCCGCGGAGGAAAACGCACGGGAATATGCGCTGGGCGGGCTCTTCGTCTCCCCTGCAAGACATCTGGTGAAGGTGGACGGCAAGGAAGTGCAGCTTACCCTGAAGGAATTCGAACTGCTTTGCTATCTGCTGGAAAATGACGGCGTGGTACTCACCCGCGACAAGATCCTCACCAGGATCTGGGGCTATGATTTTGACGGCGAAACCCGCACCGTGGATGTGCACGTGCGCACCTTGCGCCAAAAGCTGGGCAGCTGCGGCGGCATTGTGGAAACCGTACGCGGCGTGGGGTACAAAATAGACTGGAAAGGGTAACAGAAACCCATGAGAAAAAAGATATTTAAAAGTATGTGCCTGACAGCGCTGCTCACGATCCTCCTCTCCTCCCTGCTCATCACGGTAGTGTATTACGGCGATTTTGAATCCCGGATGAAAAGTGAAGTCCGGGCAGAAACGGATTATATCAAAAGCGCGGTAGAGCTTTCCGGCGCCGGCTATCTCTCTGGCCTGCCTGATTCCCAGAACCGGGTGACTCTCATTGACGAAACCGGCAGGGTGCTCTACGACAGCTATGCGGACCCTTCCACCATGGAGAACCACAGAGACCGGCCAGAGGTTCAAAAAGCCCAGACCGGCGGTGCGGGCGAAGATACCCGCACGTCCGACACACTCTCAAAACAGACCTTCTACTATGCGGTAAAGCTGGCAGACGGCCAGGTGTTGCGGGTAGCCTCCACCACAGATACGGTTTTGGCCGCCATCTTGGGTCTGCTTCCCTGGATTTTGGGAGCTGCTTTGCTGGTAGCCGCCGTCACTTCCGTCTTCTCCAGCTTTCTCACCCGGAAGATTGTGGAGCCCATCAACAGGTTGGATCTGGAGCATCCGGCTGACAACATGGCCTATGACGAAATGGCCCCGCTGCTGGCAAAAATCAACCGGCAGAACGAAGTCATTTCCCGTCAGATGCGCTCTCTTAAAGAAAAGCAGGAGGAATTCACCTCCATCACTGAAAACATGAGCGAGGGGTTCCTGGTTCTGGACCAGAACACAGATATTCTTTCTTATAATACCAGCGCCCTGCGGCTGCTGGGCGCTGTGGACCTCTCCCCCTCTGAAATCCATGCCAGCGCCCTGACCCTGAACCGAAGCACAGGCTTCCGCAAAGCGGTGGATACCGCCCTGAAAGGAACCCGAAGCGAACAAGTTCTTCATCTGGACAGCCGGTGCTGCCAGGTGATGGCCAACCCGGTACTACGCGACGGGAAGGTAATGGGTGCTGTGGTGGTCATTCTGGACATCACGGAGCGGGAAGAACGGGAAAACCTGCGCAGGGAGTTTACAGCCAACGTCTCCCATGAGCTGAAAACCCCGCTTACCTCCATCTCCGGCTTTGCTGAGATTATCCAGAACGGGATAGTAAAACAGGAAGACATTCCACGGTTTGCCGGAAATATTTATCTGGAATCCCAGCGGCTGATCTCCTTAGTGGATGACATTCTGAACCTTTCTCGCCTGGACGAAGGTGAGGTTCCTCTGAAGTGGGAAGCCATCAACCTTCTGGCCCTGGCGGAGGATGTCGCAGCCCGCCTGAAGTCCACGGCCAAAAAGAATGGCGTGGTCCTCACAGTATCCGGAGAGAGAACCGAGATCAGCGGCGTCAGAAGCATTGTGGATGAAATGGTCTACAACCTCTGCGACAATGCAGTCAAGTACAACCGAAAAAACGGGCGGATTTCCATTGCCGTGCAGAAGACCGCAGAAGGCGTCTCCCTCACCGTGGCGGACACTGGCATCGGCATCCCCACTGCTGATCTGGACCGTGTATTTGAACGCTTTTACCGGGTGGACAAAAGCCATTCCAAGGAGATCGGCGGCACAGGCTTAGGCCTCTCCATTGTCAAGCACGGCGCGGCTTACCATAACGCCCGTGTCACTCTGGAAAGCACAGAGGGCGTGGGAACTGCCGTCACTCTGATTTTTCCGAACATTCCCACATAAAGCAGGAGAGCCGCAGGAGTTTTTACTCCTGCGGCTCTCCTGCTTTATTCATTGGTCTCTTCTTTTTATGCCAGCTTCACAATTGCCGCCGTATGGGGTGCCATCTGGAAAGATACCGTATTCTCCCTAACCTCAATGCTCCCCGGCAGAGGATTTCCCAGCACATCGCAGAAAACAGCGGAATACACCGGAAATGTCGGAGTTAACGATACCGAGGTCTCTTTTCCACAGGTTTCATAGAGCCTCACAGCCATGCCGCCGTCCAAGGTCTGAACGCCGGAGACCACTGCCGTACCACATTCCGTCTTGAGGAACGCGCCCTCTGGAGAGAGCTCTCCCTTCTGAAAGCTTCCGGACTGATAGGCCAGCGGATGATTGAGCGCAAAGGCTGTATCCTCCAACTCTTTGGGACAGTTCCCGCATAGGACAATATGCAGCCGAATTTCGTGAACGCCACGTTCCGGATAGGGATCCGGGGTATAGGTGGCATTGATCAGCGTACAGGAAAGATTGTTCTCATGTGCCCGGTAGCCGTATTTGCTGTCTGTGACCAGGGCCGCCGCACGGTTCCCGTATACTGCCGCGGCATACTGAAGGGCGGGCACGTCGATTCCAGCCTGCTTCCGGCACTGCGTTCCGCCGGGGACATCATAGAGATAGCGTTCCGCCTGTCTGAGCGGCAGCCAATAAATCAGTACGGGCACCGGCCCTTCATGGGCGCTCTCCTCGCTCCAGTCCACCTTCAACGCAACGTCCAGGCTGGAGGAGTCCTTTTTCAGGGTGACGGCAGCCACGGCGCTGGAATGGGCAAATTTCTGCTCTATTTCAAACCCATTCATCAGCTCGCCGGAAATGGGCCGGATGCTCATCGTTTCAAAGGCATCGGTCATCCGCTCATAGCGGCCGATATTCCAGGCGTCGGAGGTCCCGCGCTCCGTCCACACAAACCGCAGACCGCCCCGTTCTCCGGGACGAAGCAGCTCTTCCCCGCTGGTTTTATCTGTCAGAGAAAGCAGCGCCCCGTCCATGCGGGAAAACTCAGCCCGCAGGCGGCTGTTTTCCAGCACATAGTTTTCAAAGGGCTTATGGGTGCGAATTTCCGGCTGCAGATACACCGGATAGTCCTCCATTTCCTTTTCCGAAAGGGAAACTGTGGTATAGCCGAAGGCCGGAACGTGCACGGAGATCAGCATACGGAAATATTTGTGATCCCAATAGGTCTGCAGCTCCCTGTCCAGCAGCTGGAAGGGCAGAATCTGTCCGTCTGCCCCAACCGCCTGCAGCAGGCGCAGGTCGCCTGTCCAGTCCCACACGGTGATCTCGGCGGCCTCCTCCCGGTCTATAGGCGCGGAGTTAAAGAAATGATAAAGCCGGGTTTTCCCGCCTCCTCTTTCCGGAGCGGGCACGCCGGTAAAGCGTTCCACCCCGTAGCCCACGCCCGCGCCGAAGGACTGGCTGTCCGGATCTTTCTGGAACGGAAAACCCGTGGTATCGATCTGTCTGCACAGCCCCTGCAGGGACAGGCTGGTTCTGGTGTTGGCGATGGCCATGGCATGGGTAAACTGCCCCATGGCATGCTCCCGGCTGTCCTGCACGCAGGATCCGGTGAGAATATCGTGAAAATGGGTGAACAGCACGCTTCGCCAAGCGGATTCATACGCCTTTTCCTCATAAGGCAAAGCGTCACGGGCTGCGGCAAATGTGTTCCAAAGCTGTGCGTCAAACAAAGCGGCCTCGCTGTGCCGGTTCGCCATCTTTATCCGGCTCTGGGTGGTGTAGCAGCCGGGGAAGATAACGTTGAGCTCATGCTCCACCAGAGGAAGCTTCTCCCGCACAGCTTCCGCCTCCCGGAAAAATTCGCCTATGGTACCGAAACGAAGCTGCGGAAAGACGGGCCATTCCATCATTTCCTTTGCCCGCTCCAGATCCCGCCGGGTGGGCCCGCCGCCGTGGTCGCCCACGCCGTATACAACCAACCCGGTTTTCAGCCCGCCGGAACGGCGGGAAACATCCAAAAGCCCCAATGCTGGAAGCGGTGTGATGCCGCTGTTATACCAATACTGCTCTCGGTAAACCAACATTTCTTTTCCGGAAGGCGCACGCCAGCGGTACAAGGCGTTGTCCCCATCCAAGCCGCGGCAATGATAATAATATTTAACGCCGCCCAGCGCGTCCAATTCCGGCAAATTGGCGCTGTGGCCAAAAGTGTCCGGTGAAAAATCAATGTTGAGGGCTTGAGGATCGATCCCCCAGGATTCCTGTAAGTATTTCTTAGTATACCGGATATGATTCAGCAGGGATTCGGCAGAGGGCATGTTTTTATCCGTCTCCACCCACGCCGATGCAGTAACCTCCCAGCGCCCTTCCTGAATCCGCTTCTGAATGGATTCCTTCAATTCAGGGGCATACTCTTCAATGATTTGATAGACGGAAGCCTGAGATTGGGAAAAACAGAAATCCGGATACTCCTCCATCAGCTTGAGCATGGTCTGGAAGGTGGCCACAGTGGACGCCACAGTCTCATGCCAGCTCCACATCCAGTTCATATCGATATGGGCATGGGCCGCCAGAATCAGTGCGTACTGCTTTGCCTCCTTTTGCAGGGGCAGCAGCAGCTTTTCCCCCTCCAGGCAGGCTTCTTTCGTCAGCACGCCGTCCTCGTCCATCCTCTCCCGGAGGAAATCCAGGGTCGCTTCCACGGCCCCGTCATAACAGCCATCCAATTTCTTTGAAAGCCCGATACAAAATTCTGTTTCCGCCAGGATTCGGCGGATATAGGGATTCGGCATGGTAATTTTCCAGAATTCCTCCTGGGGCATGCCAAAGGTCTCTTCATAATGAACCTTTTCCCGGTTTCCTCCTACCCTGATTTTTAACCGTCTGTATTTTTCAGCTAATGTCAAGTCAATCCTTCCTTTCCACATGGTTTCAGCCCCATGACGCAGCGCCTGCAGTACCATACCGTACAGTTCTACTTTCGGTGCTCTTCCCAGCCGCTTCTGTGGACCGGCGCAGCTTTGTGATTCCACACCTGCGGTGGGCAGGCCGCGCCTCTTGGCTTCTGCAGTTTCCCAGCCAATTCAACACGCCATCGGCTTTCGCGGTCATTATACCACACCTGCGGTGGGCAGGCCGCGCCTCTTGGCTTCTGCAGTTTCCCGGCCAGTTCCACGCGCCATCGGCTTTCGCGGTCATTATACCACAGGAAAAAGAACAGGAGCTTGAGGTTTTTCAGAAAGGTAAAAAACAGGGGGCGAAAAGTAAAAAATTTACCGTCTCTCTGGTTGAACAAAGCATCCTCAGTGCTTTTAGAAATACTGCTCCGCAATTCCTTCCGCAATTTCTCTGAATACCTGGGCTGTAACCCCCTTGTCATCCGGTGTAGCCTCCCGCAGTACGGTAACGGTATATCTTGGCCCGTTTTCATCTTCGATATAGCCGCTGTACCAGAAATGGAGCAGCTCTTCACCGTTTTCATACACGCCCGTCTGTGCGGTGCCGGTTTTGATCCCCGCCGTACAGTTCCCCGGCGCTCCCGGGTTGGCGGTTCCGTACAGCGCTACGCCCTCCAGATAGCTCTGCAGGCGCAGTGCGGTGGACCGCTCCATCACCTGTACCGTGCGCTCCGCCGCCGATTCCACCGGTGTGACGTTCAGGCTGCTGTCCGCCGTGCCGCTGATGAGTTTCAGGGTAGAATAGGTCCCCCCGGACGCAATGCAGTTCATCATCCCTGCCACCTGCATGGGCGTTACAGTCAAATCTCCCTGTCCGAAAGAAAAATTGGCCAGGGCCCTGGCGTTATCCAGTTCCTCAAGTGCGGGAAGAACACCGGTATTGGTATAGAGCCCTCTGCCGAATTCTTGGCTGGCGCCGAACCCCAGATTATAGGCCATTCCCAAAACTGCCTGAGGTCCCAGTGCCCGGGCCGCCGCCACGAAATAACAATTGCAGGATTTTTGCAGCGCCGTGCTCAGGTTCACCCTGCCGTGAGCGGTGCTGTTGATACAGTGGAACATCAGCCCGCCTGCGTTGATGGAACCGGTGCAGGTGAAATCATAACCGTAGCTGTCCTCTTCCAGTTCTTCTGCCGCTGTGACCAGTTTGAACACAGATCCTGGGCTGTAGGCGGAAAAGGCGCGGTTTACCAGAGGAGAATCCTCATTCGCTGCCGCGCTGCCCACGTCGTTTGGGGAATAGCCCGGCACGCTGGCAAGCGCCCGTATCTCCCCGTCCGGCACCTCGGTAACTACCACCGCCCCTTTCTCCAGCTTCTCCGATGCATCCTGCACCAAACGCTGTATTTTACTGTCCAGCGTCAGCACCACACCGGCCTTGGTCTCTTCCAATGTATCCACAATTTTTTTCTCCGCACCGGGAATCACCCTCCCTAAAGCATCCACCTGGTAATATACGGTAACTTCTCCGGAACTCCGGCCCAAAAGATCGTCCATGGCTAACTCTACGCCAGTTACGCCATGGCCTGTCCCGTCTACATAGCCCACCACGTGGGGAGCCAGCTGTTCTTCTGAATACCGCTCCGGCACCTGGAAAAAATTGATGCAGCTGTCCTTAATTTTCCGGGAAAGCTCCATGGCAAAGGGCTTTCCATTTTCCAACGCATTGGCCAGATATCCCCTTTTTTCCCCTTCTGTAGCCTGATCCAGGGCGCCGATAGATTCAATTGTGGGGGCTACTGCAGCAACATTCTGCTTCTTTTCCCCTACCAAAGGCTGAAGATTGCAGTCGTAAATGGAGCCCCTTGCCTTTGCCACATCCAACCGATAGATGCTCTGACTGCCCGCTGCCATCACGTATTCCGCCCCGCTGGAGACATTGACGATGGACAGGCAGGCTGCGCACAGCAATGCCATTAAGACGCAGAAAAACGCATACGCTTTTTTCTTCACAAAAAGACCCTCTGCTTTCTTTGGGATTCCAGACGGATATTTTATTCCGCCCCATTAAGTCTTTCTTCTTGTCCCCGCTTCAGGCGTCGGAAGATCCGCTATGTCTGTAAGCTTCATAGCGGTCTGAAAGACAAATTCATGAAATACCATTTTTAAACAGTATGCGTTTTTCTTCTTTTTCCATTCATCCATTCCATGATACAGCTTCTTTTTGACAAAGAAAAAAAAGCGGCAGCCTTATAGCTCCGCTTTTTTCTTTGTCAGCCGCAGTGCCTTCCCCTGCCGTGGCCGCCGCCATTGCCCCGGCCATACCCGGTACCGTCGCAGACACCGTTGCCCTGGCCATTTCCAGTACCGTCACAGATGCCGTTGCCCTGGCCGTTTCCAGTTCCGTCACAGACGCCGTTACCCTGGCCTTTCCCGGTTCCATCACAGACTCCATTGCCTTGACCATAACCGTTCCCCTGGCCGTTCCCCTGGCCGTTGCCCTGACCGTTTCCAGTGCCGTCGCAGTTCTTCTGACGTTCCTGTATAGCAGCCAGCGCCGCATCTGCTGTTTCCCGAGACATGGTACCGTTTTCCACATACTCATTCAGCCTGTCAGAAGCCAGAATAAATTTTTCCTCCTGAAACTCCTCCAGCAGCCCCAGTTCTGCCATCAGGGTACCTACGCAGCGGTATTCCTGCAGACGGTCAATCATGGATTCCACCGATTCGCCGACTACATTGGCAGCCGCCTGAATGTTTTCCTGATAGCCCACACCGCGATGCCCTTTTGCGGATGCGGTCACTCCCACCGTAGCAGCCATCAATGCCGCCACTCCAATCAGGGCCAGCCTTTTAACCATCTTTTTCATTTTAAATCACATACCTTTCATGAAATCTTCCCGTATCTCCGGGCTGTGAATACAGTTTACCGCGTACTTATGGCAAATATATGTTTTTCCCGGTATAAATCTATGATAAAATAAGAAAAAAAGACACAAAAAAGACAAATCCAACAGATAGTATGAATAGGCAGCAATCCTATATATAAGAAAGCGGGTGGTGCTGATGCCAAGCATGCTCATTGCCGATGACAACCGTCAGATTACCGATATCCTATCTGAATACGCCAAAAAAGAAGGCTTTTCCGTTACCCGTGCCTATGACGGAGAAGAGGCGCTGCGCCTCTTCCGGGCCGGAGCTTATGAAATGGTCCTGCTGGATGTGATGATGCCGAAAAAAGACGGATTCGAGGTCTGCCGGAATATCCGAGAGGAATCCAATGTACCTGTCATACTGATCACCGCACGGGGAGAGGATTTTGAACGTATTATGGGATTGGACATCGGGGCAGACGACTATATCGTCAAGCCTTTTTCCCCCAACGAGGTGATGGCACGGGTGCGTGCTGTGCTCCGTCGGATCGAGCGTACCGGTGTGCCAAAAGGATCCTCCCAAATTCTTCGGGCCGGGGATTTGACCGTAGATCTCGACAGCTTTACTGCCAGTATATCCGGCACGGACGTAGCTCTCACCAAAAAGGAAATCGAGCTGCTGTGGACGCTTGCCTCCTCGCCGGGACGGGTCTTCACCCGCGACACTCTGCTGGACCTGCTCTGGGGCGCCGATTATTACGGCGATACCCGCACTGTGGATTCTCATATTAAGCGGCTGCGCCAAAAGCTGGATGCTCATTCCCACGGTCCCTGGGAAATAAAAACGATTTGGGGAATGGGGTATCGTTTTGAGCTTCCGTCCAGCTCCGGAAAGGATGCAGGCCATGAAACACAGTAAAATCGCATGTCGGCTGATCCTCTACTTTTCCGCCGCCCTGCTGTTGTTCGCCCTGATCGTAGGAGGCGCCTTCACTTTCCTGTCTGCCCGTCATACCATGGAACTGCGCAGGCAGGATTTGCAGGGCAGGGCGGAAACCATTGCCAAAACGGTTTACGGCTTCCTCAGCGGCACAGCCAAACCTATGAATGGGGAACATTCCGGCAAAGGCCAGGGGAAAGCCTCAGGCGGGAATCCTCTCCACGGAACTGGCTTCGGCGCTTACATGCGGTTTTTAGACGACATTGCCATGGCTGATGTCTGGGTGGTAGATTCCAATTCCAAAACCATTACGCCGGGTTCCGAACACAGCGATGTAATCGAGTATGAAGAGCTCCCTGAAGACGGGGAGGCCGTCATAGACGAGGCCTTGAACGGCAGTATTTCCTTCAGTGAAAGCTTCAGCGATGTTTTGGGGGAACGCACTCTGTCGGTCGGTGTTCCAATCAGACAAGACGACACGGCAGAGCCTGTCGGAGCCGTTCTGCTTCACACACCGGTCCAGGGAATCTCCGATGCGGTGTCAGACGGCCTGTGGCTTCTGCTACTCAGTGTACTGGCCGCCCTGCTTTTAGCGGTTCCTGCTGCGGTTTTGCTCTCCCTGAAATTTACAAAACCGTTAAATCGGATGAAGGACACCGCCGTCCGCCTGGCAGACGGTGATTTTTCCGCGGTAAACGCCCTGCGGCAAAACGATGAGATTGGGGAACTGGCGGCTACTATGGACCTGCTGGCTGTCCGGCTGAAGGATGCCTCTCAAGAGAGCAGCCGGCTGGAACAGATGCGCAGAGATTTTATCTCCAACGTTTCTCACGAACTGCGCACCCCTGTCACCGTGCTTCGGGGTTCCCTGGAGGCCATCACAGACGGCATTATAACGGAGCCTGCTCAGATACAGGAGTATCAACAGCAGATGCTCCGGGAAAGCCTGCACCTACAGCGCCTGGTCGATGACCTTTTGGAACTGACCCGGCTGCAAAATGCCGATTTCCGGATTGAAAAGGCGCCGCTGGAGCTTCGTCAGCTGGCAGAGGACGTCAGGCGCAGCGCACGAAGGCTGGCGGAACCCAAGGGCGTCGTCCTGCACCTGGAGAGCGGCCCTCAGGAATTCTCCTTTACCGGCGATTATGGCAGACTCCGTCAGATGCTGCTTGTTGTGGTGGACAATGCCATAAAGTTTTCCCCTCCGGACGAAACAGTCTCTATGCGTCTGTTCCAACAGGACGGCGAACCAGCCCTTTCCATCACAGACCACGGACCGGGGATTTCCCCTGAAGACCTGCCCCGTATTTTTGAACGCTTTCGCACAAGCGGGACAGTGGAAAACCGAACCGGAACCGGCCTCGGCCTTCCCATCGCCCGGCAAATTGCCGTCCGGCACGGGATAACCATTCAGGTAGAAAGCCGTCCCGGGAACACCGTTTTTACCTTTCTGTTTCGAAGTGCCGATGGCGAGTAACCGCCGGAAAACCTTTTCCTGAGAATGTCTCCTCCATAACTACGGCAGAGAAATGCCCCGGGTCTATGCTTCCGCAAAGACTCTGGGGCATTTCTCTGTTTATAGCTTGGATTTCAGAAGTTCCAGCTTTTCCGGGAAACGGGTGGCTTCCGTCTGGATTCCTTCCGCTTCCAACCGAAGGTACTGCGGCGCCGTGCTGCTGAGCGGTTCCCAGCCCGGAAGCCCCGGACTGTTGGGATCTCCATGTTTGGCAAAATTGCTCCAATAACTCCCCATCGCATCCGACAAGGCATACTGCGCCTGGGAGAGCCTGGGCTTCATCGGCTTCCCCTCCGGCGTGCTGCCCCCCATGACTGACAAGGTATGGAATACATAGAAGAGTTCTGCGGAATGGGTGGCCCCTACAAAGGTTCCATCCTCCAGGACGATGGGTTCCACAAAATAATACTGATAAACCGGGCAGGGATGAACCTTACTCAGCCGGGACAAAACCCTCTGAATATTCAAAAACCCGTAATCCCGCTGTGCGTCCAGGCAGGCCCGCTGAAAATTTTCCTCCGTCACCTTGTAAAGTTTCAGGAAGTCCTCTGTATTTTCTCCAAAAATGGCACGCACGCTCGCAAGAAAATCCACATATTCCTTTCCTCCAAACGGGGCAAAAAGGCCTTCGTCCGCATTTCCGCCGATGATAAGAGGTACCTGGCCGATACGCCCTGCGGAGATGGCCTCATAAGGATCCTCCCGAAGCACGTAACCGTCCACAAAGGGCTGGTATTGAAGAGGGTCGCCCGGCTCGGGACAGGAAGCCTTAAGCACCTGCTCCACCGGCAGGGAACGCAGCTCCCTTAAATTTCTGCAGGACAGCTTTTCCAGCAGCTCCACGCCAATCTGTTCCCCCTGGCTGAGCGTCACCGCCCTTCCGGCAGTTGGCCCGCCGCTCTGGATGATGGCCGCGGAGTACAATCCGCTGGTCAGAGGAGAGGAGATCAGCGCGCCCACGCTCATTCCGCCTGCGGACTGGCCATCCAGCACAATCCGGTTGGGATCTCCGCCAAAGCCGCGAATATTCTTTTTGACCCAGCGCAAAGCCGCGATTTGATCCAAAAGCCCGTAATTGCCGCTGACGCCATGCTCCGACTCCCGGCTCAGCTCCGGATGGGCCAGAAAGCCCAAAGCGCCCAGCCGGTAATTGATACTGACCACAAGTACGCCTTTTGCTGCCAGGGACCATCCATGGTAGAGTTCCTCATCCCCCAGACCTCCCTGGAAACCGCCGCCGTGAATCCAAAACAGCACCGGCAGTTCTTCTTCCGCTGAAGCTGCAGGTGTCCAGATATTCAGATACAGGCAGTCCTCACTCTGGGAATGGTGTTCGAAGGCGTCCATCCCCACCCATCCGGGATTTTGAATGCACATATCCCTAAACCTGCGGCATTCCCGCACACCTTCCCAAGGTTCCGCCGGCTGCGGCGCCTTCCAGCGCAGCTCCCCCACAGGCGGTTTCGCATAGGGAATGCCCCGGAACAGAGTGATACTGTTTTGTTCCTCCCCCGCTACCCTGCCGTATTCCATGTCGACAATGCCGATCCCTTTTCTCATAGATACCTCTCCTTCTTCTGCTTTCAGCAATCCTGCTTTTCATCTTACTACGAAAGAGATAAAAAAGGAAACAAGAGAAAAGTGCGATTTCCTGGATAAATCTATTTTTTCTCGGCAATCTGCACTATTTTCAGCTCATAAATATCTTTTTTTATTTGACAAATGCAGTTTTTTCCTCTACACTGTGGGATGAAGAAGCAATTTCCAAATCCGGGATAAAACGCCGGGAAAGGAAGGGATAAAAACAGGCGTAAACCGGCGGCTTCAAACCATGAAACCAATTAGGGAGACATGATCGTACAAGGAGGAGTTATCAATGTCAATTGCAGTAGTGCCCTATACGCTGCGTCACCACGCCTTCAACCTGGAACAGGTGAAGACAATTTATAGTACCCTGCACGAACTGGGGTATGACGGACTGGAAAATGGAATGGGCCGCAGCGCCGGCCTCAGTCCGGAAGAGGATCTGGAACTGATCCGTTCCAATGGCCTGCGCGTTTGCGGCGCCTATGGGGATATTAAAAACCCGGAGGAAGTCATAAAAGCGGCTCGTCTTTATGGCGCAAGCGTTGTCGGAATGCCTTCTATCCCCGGGGAGATGATGCGTTCTCCGGACGGCTTCCATGCCTATGCCGAACAGATCAATGCCTGGGCAAAGCCCTTCAAGGGTACCGGAATCCGGCTGCAGTACCACAACCACAGCCAGGAGTTCCGCAACTTCCCCGAGCTTGACGGCAAATCTGGAATGGATATTCTGATCGATGAGACGGATCCTGAAACCGTAGCCTTTGAACTGGACGTTTTCTGGGCTTCCGCCGCCGGATGCGATCCCGCCCAGTGGATCCATAAGCTTACCGGAAGAATTCCCGTTGTTCATTACAAGGACATGGCTATGAACTGTCAGGCGGAAAACACAGGCCTGGGAGAAGTACCGAGACAATTTGCTGAGATCGGCCAGGGCAACCTGAACTGGCCCCTGATCACCGAGGCCTGCCGGGCGGCCGGTGTGGAATGGTACTGCGTGGAGCAGGACCAGACCAAACGGCCTGTCTTCGAAAGCCTGAAAATCAGCATCGACTATATGCGCGGCACGTTGAAAATCGTATAAAGGAGAAATTTATCATGTCTATCAAACCAGTCAAAGTTGCATTGATCGGCAGCGGAAATATCAGCTATACTTATTTGAACACCCTGGTCAACGGCGGTTTCAGCATCATCGATGTAGTGGGCTGTTCCGACCTGATTCCGGAACGCAGCAAGGCCCGGGCCGAACTGTTCGGCATCCGCCAGATGACCAACGAGGAAATCCTGAACGACCCTGAAATTGAAATTGTCATCAATACTACCCAGTTGTGGAATCATTCAGCCGTCACCCGCCAGATCCTGGAAGCAGGCAAAAATGTCTACTCTGAAAAAGCTATGGGCGACACCTACGAGGGAGCCAAGGCGAACTACGACCTAGCCGCCTCCAAAGGCCTGCGCCTGGGCTGCGCGCCCGACTGCTACATGGGCTCAGCTTTCCAGACTGCCCGGAAGCTGCTGGACGACGGCGCCATCGGCAAGCCCCTGATTGCCCACGCAATGTGCTACCGCGGTTATAACAGCCATTATGCGGCAGGCGACCCCGCAGACCCCAAGGCCGGATCTCAGGGCACCACCATCACCTATGATATGGGCGGCTACTATATCAACATCCTGGTCAACATGCTGGGCGCGGTCAACCGTGTTTCCGGATTCACTCGCTTCTATAGCGACAGGGTCTATGAGAACCCCCGCCATCCCCGGTATAAATCCCCTGTGGATCTGGAAATCGGCGGCGAGCCCAGAGGCGATTCCGTAATGCTGGGCAGCCTGGAATTCCAGAACGGCGTTTACGGCAGCCTGACCCTTTGCTCCGAGGGCTTCTTCCCTGAAACTCCCCGGATGGAAATTCTGGGAACTGAGGGCATCCTGACCATGCCTGATCCCAACTTCTTCGGCGGCTGGGACAACCAGGTCACCCTGGTCCGGACAGGAAACCCCAACGAGGTATTCCGTGTGCCGTTCACCCACGGCTTCAGCGATACAGATCCCAATGTTCCTGCACTGAGCGGCAAGCGGGAACCCTGCCACAACAGCTGGCGCGGCCTGGCTGTCGTCGACATGGCGTGGGCTATCCGGAGAGGCCGTCCCCACCGCAGCAGTCCTGACCTGGCCCTGCACACTGTGGAAATCATCGATGCCATCGAGAAATCCTGCAAGGACAATCAGGTACATACCATGCAGTCCCGGCCTGAGCGCCCGGCGCCTCTGGCACCCGGCTTCTTTGGTCCCATGGCTGAAACCTCTATCGACAATATCTAATTCAAAAGCCTGCGGTGCGCGTCGTACGCACCGCAGGCTTTTTTTATCCCCTTTGTCAAAGCATGCCGCTGCGTTCTGAGAAGAATACAACAAAGCCCGAAGACATCGGCTGTCTTCGGGCTTTCCTGGAGCGGACGACGAGGCTCGAACTCGCTACCTCCACCTTGGCAAGGTGGCGCTCTACCAGATGAGCTACACCCGCATCTCTTTTTTCGACGCTACTTATTATAACGAACAAGAAGAGTTTTGTCAATTCCTATTTTAACTTTTTTTTACAAAAACAAGGCCGCGTCTTTCCGGAGAAAGACACGGCCTTCTGTTTCCAAAAAAATCTAGACTTAGATCTTCTGGACGTTGACAGCTCTCAGCTTCGAACTGTTCTTGGGATCAGGCTCTGTCTCAAAAGTGACCTTCTGGCCCTCGTCCAAAGTCTTGAAGCCGTCGCCCATGATAGCGGAGAAATGCACAAAAACATCCTCGCCGCCGTCATCGTTAGAGATGAATCCATATCCTTTTTCTGCGTTGAACCACTTAACTGTACCGTTCATAATTCGGCACCTCCATAGTAAAGATCGTATCTGGCATAGCCACTTCAGGGGGCGCCGGACAAAACGTACCGCGCTTCCAACCACAGAAGAAAAGTTTCCTCTGTAAAAAACTCACAGCTTGTGTAAATCATCAGACGTTCAATGACTTACAAAAACTGTGAGTTCATCTTCGTGCTATCAGAATACAAGCTAAGTATACCCTTTCAAGTTTCGTTTGTCAATAGGACTTTGTTCATTTTCCTAAATTATTTTGGGAAATGAATTCTCTTTTTTACTGTTTTTCGGGCATCCTCTTCCATTTATGAAAACAACGTCAAAAACCCGCGGTTTTTCTCAAGCAAATCGCCCTCTCCTGAAATCGTACAGGGCTGTCCCAACTGCAGAATCCCAGGAAGTATCATCCGAAAAGAACTGCAGCATATGTCAGATATGCAGCCGCCGCTTGAGCTCGGCCCAGATACTGTCCCCCCGGAACACCGCAACCGCAGCCAGAGAGAGCAGACTCACCGCCATGCTGATTACCGAAGGATAAGGCACCCGCAGACAGCCTGCAAAAAAGAGGATGCTTGGCACAATGCCGAAAATGGCGTCGATGCAGAAATAAATCATTTGGTTTTCCGTCTCCCAATTGAACACCCGGGACAACACCGCCAACGCAGCCATGGCGGCCACACAAAGGATGGGAAGCACATAATCGATGCTCCAGCCATTCCATCCGGTAGCGAAATCCCAAATCATACAGATGATGGAGAGCAGAGCTACCTGATACAGCATTCCTTTCGGAATATTCTTCCTTTTACGGACTGCCAGCGCCAGGCTCAGCCAAACGCAGATAATTCCTCCCGCTACAAAGACAGACCATGCCCCACTTTCAGGCAGAAGAAGATTGACAGCCACCGCAACCACTCCCACTGCCACAGAGGCAAAGATCAGCAGCCGGAACAACAGATGATACTGGCGGTAAAGCGTAGGCACCACCGGAAAAATTTCCCTGGTCTCACCGGTGGTTTGAAGCAGTGTCCCCTGACAAAGCGGGCAGCGCAACCGGTTTCCTGTAACCTCTACCCCACATTTTTCACAACGCTTCATTCCTATGACCCTCTCCCTTCCTCTAAGTAACCGCAGGCTGAACCAAAACAGCATCGCCGAATTCCGTATTTCCCAAACCTTTTCCAGCCCCCTGTTCCTGCTGCCTGACCGGACACTTTTCCTGTCTCGTCAGTTGAAAACACGGCCTTTTCTCCTGCCGGCATCCCCAGGCGGATGTTCTTTCTCCGACACCCGCTCTTCCTCTTCCGTGGGGTTCGTGGTGAGCTCTACCGGCACCCCATGAGAGGCCAACCAACGGAAAAAATATTTCTGAATATCTGCGCTGGAAAGAGGATCTGTAAAGCTGACCACCATATTCTCCCGATAAGAACACATGCAGATCTGCAGTTTATCCGTACTGGTAAACACATCGAACAGGCGGATATAGGGGGCATAGACCTCCGGAAGCTTAATCTGTCCAACATTGGAGACGGCGGCGGTCTCCGCCTGGGCGGAAAACCAGTAGGCAGCCCGCATGCTCACGTCCTTAATCAGCAGTGGCACCGCACGCGCTGCCACATTCTTTTCAATGGCGATGAGGGAATTCATGTGCTGCTTTAACTTTTCCAGCGTCAAATTTTCCCGGAACGCACGGGCAACTTCCGGGATCACCTGTTCCAGCTCGGCAGGCTGCCTGGAAAAATCATAGCTGATAGCCATCAGCGCAAAAAAATTCCGGGCGGATTCCGATGCAAAATAATTGCGCAGGTTCACCGGCACACTGATCACCACCGGTTTCTTTTCTTCCCGGCGACTCATCCCTTCGTGAATCGCGCACAACAGCAGGGAAGTAAACAGCACGGTGACTGTGGTTTGGAAGGAATGCGCCAGCTTCAGCACTTCCGGCACGGGCATTACTCCCTCGATCACCTTAATCCGGTATTCCGGAAGTTTGGGGCCCTTAAGCTTGTATGCAAATTTCAGCGGAGCCTTTTTCCCCTTCTTTTTGTCATAATATTTTTGAAAGCTGTCTGCCATCTGTTCTGTTTCCGAAGCGTCATAATCCGGCTGAGGAGGGGTTTCCCCCAATTCCTCCCGATGCCTCAAAGCCAGATACCGGCAGACCAAAGCCCGCAAAAACTGGAGAGCTCCTGTGCCGTCCGCCAGGGCATGGTAAACTTCCAAACTGATGCGCCTGTCAAAATATGTTACGTCAAATAGCAGAGTGCTCACATTTCTGTCATAAATCGGGCTGCAGAGCGGAGAAGCCTCCTTGCGTACCTGAGGCTTCAAGTCGCTCGCTTCCAGATAATACCAGAAAAACCCGTGCCGCAGCACGCTGCGGTATCCGGGAAACAGTTCCATAGTGACGTCCAACGCCGTCTGCAGAATCTCCGGTTCCACAGGCTCCCGGAGCTCGCAGGCAAACCGGAACACCTTGGGATCCCGCTTCCCACTGGTAGGGGGAAATATCTTTGCTGCATTATCGAGCCGTCTCCAGGGTGTGTTCTTCTTTGACTTCATGTTCCTCCTCCTCCCCGGATATCTGTGCCTCTCCGCGCAGGAAAGCGTTTAGTATCACAAAACTCTTTTTCACCAGCGAGGTTCCTGCAGGCAGGGAAAAGAAACCGTGCAGAGCGCCGTTCATCCGGTAGATGGAGACCTCGTTTCCCGCCTCCCGAAGCTTCCGCCCGTAATCCTCCCCTTCATCCCGGAGGGGATCAAACTGAGCCGTCACCACCAGCGTTCTGGGCTGCCTGCTGAAATCCTTCGCCAGCAGCGGCGCAAAATAGGGACTCTGCAAATCCTTGGGAGTACGCTGGTAGAGCTCCATAAATTCCCGTATTCTGGCTGAAGTCAGCACATAGTCTGTTCCGTTCTCGCGGACAGACGGGTAGGGAGACTGCTCCGTGTGATCGTTATAAGCCGCCGGATACAGCAAAATCTGCTGCCGGGGAGAGAATTCTCCCCGGTCTCTGGCCATCAGCGATACGGCCGCCGCCAGATTTCCCCCGGCACTGTCTCCCATCAGGCTGATCTGTTCCGGTCCCATCCCCAACACATCCGGGGCGTTCCAGAAAAGATAACGCGCCGCCTCATAGCAGTCCATCAGCCCCTCGGGAAATTTGTGCTCCGGGGCAAGTCTGTAATCCACAGAAGCCACCAACCGACCGGTACAGCGGGCCGTGACCGCACAGACCCGGTTATAGGTGTCCACATCTCCCGTGACCCAGCCGCCGCCATGGAAAAAGAGAATGGCCTCCTCAGGCGCCGTCTCGCCTCCTGGAAAGAACAGGCGTACAGGAATGGCATGATCCTCCCGTTTGATCTCCATATCCACCGCTCTGCAATGCAGCCGGGTCAACGAGAGCTGTCCCACACGGTCCAGCTTTCTCTGAAGTTTATAGGTTTTGCGCACGTCAAGCTGCGTATAGGAAATCGCTTTGAGCGCTGCTTCCAGCGCCAGTTTTCCCAATTCCAAGCCATACCTCTTTCCCGCCGGTTTCCGGCGTTTTCCTCTGTTATCATTATAGGCGATATTTTCTATATTTTCAATTACGCTCCATGACCCATTTGTAAAATTTCTGCATCTTCCGTATCCCTTACTGTTATTTCCCTCAGAAAAATGGTATACTTGCAATGCTACTTTACCGCATTAGAGAGGAGGAGGCTTTTTGATTCATCCCAAAGCCCTTTCCATTGTCAGCGAAGTCAGAAAGGCGGTTGTTGGGAAAGACCCTGTGATTTGTAAGGTGCTGATGGCCATACTGGCCCAGGGGCATATCCTTCTGGAGGACAACCCCGGCGTTGGAAAAACCACGCTGGCACTGGCCTTTTCCAAGGCCATGGATCTTGCCTATAACCGCATTCAGTTCACCCCAGAGGTAATGCCCGCCGATGTGGTGGGATTCTCTGTATACAGCCGCGTCACAGGAAAATTTGAATACCGGCCGGGCGCCGCACTCTGCAATTTGCTGCTGGCCGATGAGATTAACCGCACCAGCGCCAAGACCCAGAGCGCCCTGCTGGAAGTGATGGAGGAGGGGCAAGCCACTGTGGACGGCGTTGCCCATCTTTTGCCCCGCCCCTATACGGTGATTGCCACCCAGAACCCCGTAGGCTCCGCGGGTACCCAGCTGCTGCCGGAATCTCAGCTGGACCGGTTTATGATCCGCATTTCCATCGGATATCCTGCTTTAGAAAATGAGGTCCGCATCCTGAAGCAGGCCCGCGGCGCTCGGGCAGTGGACAGCGTGCGGCCTGTTGTGTCGCTGAATGATGTCACAGCCCTGCAGGAGGAGGTCGAGAGCGTCCACGTCGCCGAGGAACTCTTTGTCTATATCGCCCGCCTAGTTGCAGCTACCCGGGAGCACCCGCTGATTCGCCTGGGAGCCAGCCCCAGGGCGGGAACCGCCCTGCTGCGCATAAGCCGCGCCTCCGCCTGGATGAACGGGCGTGATTATTTGATTCCAGCCGACGTGCGTGCCCTGTTCCACAATGTCTTGGAGCACCGGATTGTGCCGGAACCTCAGGTAAAATTGGAAGGGCTTTCCGTCACGGATCTGCTTGCCGAGGTGCTGCAGAGCGTCCCTGCGCCAAAGCCGTGAGGATCCGCCATGGCTAAAAACCGTCTTGAATATGCGTTAATTCTGCTTTGCACCGCCCTGTTTTACATCTGTTTTGTCGGATATCTCTCCTTTTATGTGTTCATGCTCACCCTGATCCTGCCCCTGTTTTCCCTGCTCTGTTCCCTGCCCGCCATGCTGGGGGTTCGTGCGGAGCTGCATGCGGCTGTAGATTCCACTCACAAGGGGGAATCCCTGCCTCTGCGCCTGCAAATACGCACCTCCTTTTTTCTGCCCGGAGGCAGGGTCAAGCTGCAGCTGCAACTTCGGAATACGCTGACCGGCGAAGAAACGGGGGAATCCTTTTCTCTCACGGCAGGCCATGCGCCGGTACGGATTGAGCACAGGCTTGCCTCTGAACACTGCGGCAGGCTTATCTTCCGCATCTCAGAGCTGCGTGTATACGACTACCTCGGCCTCTTCTCCTTTCGGAAAAGGCAAAAACGCGGAGACAGTTTCACAGCGCTCTGTTATCCAAAGGTCCACCCAATTTTTCCGGGGCTTTTGCCCAGTACTCTTCCCGATCTGGATGGAGACCGCTATTCCACAGTCCGTTCCGGGGACGATCCTTCCGAAATTTTCGGCCTGCGGGATTACCGGGAAGGAGACCGGCTGTCCCGCATTCATTGGAAGCTCTCAGAAAAATCGGGAAAAACACTTGTAAAAGAATTGAGCCTGCCCATCTCCACGCGCCTGCTTTTTCTGCTGGATCTTAATGGAGACAGCGGAGAGTTGGACTGCCTGCTTGACGTCCTCGCTTCGCTCTCCGCCTTTCTGGCCGCACAGGAACTCCCTCACAGAATCCAATACCGGGGCTCCGGCGGAATGGGCGGCGCGGATATCCTTCGGGAAGACGACCTGCCTCTGCTCTGGAAAGAGCTTTTGTGCGCAGGCCGCAGGAAGCCCAGTCAGCCCCTGTTGGAACCGGGCCAGGCACTCCCTTCGGGAATCACCCATGCGGTGCTGCTGTGCTCCCAGCTGCAGCCGGAGGCTCTCTCCGTGCTGCGGGATGCGATGCCCAGCGCCAGGCTCACCGTCCTGGCTCCACAGGGCTGTCTCCCGATTCCGGAACTGAATGTCTTCGGCGCGGAGCTGCTGCGGCTGGATCCGGAGAAACTGCCGGAATCTCTGTCTGGATTTATGCTGTAAACCGAGGTGCTGGACCGCCGGCCTGTGAAAGGAGGTTCCTCCATGAGAACAAAACCCAATCTCCCTGCGCCTTCTTCCGGGCTTTCCCTGGACAAGCCCCGGATGCTGGTGCGTGCCGCGCCGTTTTTTTCCCAATTTCTGTTTTTTACCGTCCTCCTGTTTTTGGGTACGGCAGGAACCTTCGGCTGCTTTCTCACCGCCTTTTCCTTTCCGGTTTCCCTGGGTTTCCTCGCTCTGACCGCCCTGGGAGGCGCTGTGCTGTTCTCCCTGCTCTATCTGCAGAAAAAGCGCCGTCCGCTCTGGACCCTGGCGGGACTTCTGCTTTGGTGCGGGCTCTTGCTCTTTTTTTATCAGGACGCATTTTACGGCTTGCTGCGGGCCATCAATGAAGTGATCACCGCCTATGTGGAAAAAACCGGACTAGGGCTGACTACGATCCCTGTCGCACGAACCACCCCGAAGCAGCTGGAGCTTGCCTATTCGGTGTTCTTCGCTTTTCTGCTCTCGCTATTCCAATGGGCATTGGGCTGGTCGCTGATCCGCCAGGGAAGCATTCTCTCCGCTTTTCTTCTTTCCGGATTCTTCCTGGCGATACCCATGGTATTCTCTATACTGCCGCACCGGGCGGCCATCGCCCTGCTTTTACTCTTTTGGGCCGCTCTGCTTCTATACCGTCCCTTTTTAGGCGGCCCCCACAGTATAGCGGAGGAAGAGGGCCGTTTTTCTCTTTCCGGCAGCGCCTCCGGCGCCAGGGTTTCTTCTCTGCTGCTCCTGGTGTCTGCCGCTTTTCTGATCGTTCTGCTCTCCTCTGTTTTCCCAAAAACAGAATATGAGCGCTCTGAGACTGTGGACCGGGTGCGTTCCGGTCTGTTGAACGGATTTGATTTTCCCTCCTTTTTTCAGGGCAACAATCCCGGCGGCTCCACCAGCCAAGTGAGCCTGGAATTTTCCGGAGACAGAAGCTATACTGGAAAAACTATGCTGCGGGTGAATACCAGCAAGCTCGGCAGCGATTATCTTAAGGGCTTTGCAGGCAGCGTTTATGACGGCAAAAGCTGGACGCTTCTGCCCGAAGAAGATGCGGCGCAGCTCTCCTCCCTGCTGGAAGGAGAACGGGTCCAAGTGCTGCCCGGCAGGCTTCATGAGCTTCTGGGGGGCTACAGCAGCTCCGGTTACGCCGAGTACAGCCTTTCCGTACAGAATGTGGGGGCAAATCCCCGCTGCGTCTATCTCCCTTACGGCCTGCTGCCCGGGGAAGCTCCCGATCCGGAATTCAAAGACGTGGACGACGCCTTCACAAAGGCGGGGAATTCTGTTTTCGGACTCAAGGAATACCAGGTGCAGGCTATGACGGAAGAGGCTCCGGATTCCTTCTATTCCCGCTTTTTCCTTTCCGTCCCCGGAGCCGCCCTTCATGAGTCCCATCCTGAGCTGATACCGGACACGACGGGGGTGGAGGGTTCGGAGCTGGAGTCCTGGTTCCCTTCCTCCCCCTTGCTGGAACTGCTTTCCGAGCCTGTCTCAGAATTCTCTCAGACGTTTCAGAAGTATACTGATTTTGTTTACAGCCGGTATACCCAGCTGCCCGTGGAACTCTATCCGGTGCTGCGGAACTATCTGGAAGAGCACGGCCTGCTGCCGGAATATTTTGATTCCACTCAGGAGCTGGCCTCCGCCATCATCGGACAGGTTCAATCGGAGTGCGCCTATACGCTTACCCCGGGCAGGCCGCCTGCCGGAAGGGATTTCGTAGAATACTTCCTCTTCGAAAACAAAGAGGGCTACTGTGTGCATTTTGCCACGACAGTCACCGTCCTGCTGCGGGCCGCCGGCGTGCCAGCGCGTTATGCGGAGGGCTATGTCATTCCTCCAGGCTATACCCAGGAGGGCTGGATTGATATTCCGGACTCCAATGCGCATGCCTGGACGGAACTTTATCTGACAGGCGCGGGCTGGGTGCCCATAGAGGCCACACCGGGCCAAAACTTTTCCCTCCACGAATCACAGCCGGAGCTTTCTGCCGTCTCTCCCAGTCCTTCTCCAGAAAGCAGCATGCCCTCTTCTTCGGAAGAATCCTCCCCCTCTCAGCCTGCTTCCTCCGCCCCTTCCGCAACCTCCGCTCCGGATCCGGCAGATCCGGAAAGGGGATCGTCTACTCCGGGCCGGAACAGCGTTGAGCCATCTGCCCTTGCCAAAACAGGCAGCAGCGGCCTTCTTCTCTTCCTGGGAATTCTTTCGGTTCCCTTTGTATTGTTCCTCCTGCTGTTTCTTCAGCGGAAAATCCGTCTTTCTATCCGCAGAAAGCGCTGTTCCCTGCGCGACAGAAACCGGGCCGCTCTGCATCGGTACGCCCATATCAAAAAATTGATTCTCTATGGGAACAAGTTTCTGACCCATGTTTCCGGTCTTTCCGAGGAGCTGGAAGAATTGGTGATGAAAGCCCGCTTCAGTCAGCACATGCTCACGTCAGAGGAGCTGGGTGCTATCGCGGATTTTGAAAAACAGTTGGAAAATCTGTTGGAGGAAAGGTTGTTTCCGCCGCTGTGCCTCTATTGCAAATATATCCTTGTACTGTTTTGATCCGGAATTTTCATTTGTGGGGCAGAAAAGTCTATCTGAAAAAAGGGGAGCTGCGAAAAACACTGCAGCTCCCCTTCTTTAATATGCCAACACTTCATATCCGGTTTCCGTAACCAACACCTGAATTTCCCATTGCGCAGAGGGCAGTCCGTCTGTAGTGGTCACCGTCCAGCCGTCCTCCCCGTCGATAAGAATATCATCACGCCCCATGTTGACCATAGGCTCTATGGTCAACACCATGCCGGGCACAACCAGCATACCTGCGGTTTGTGCCCGGCAAATATTTTTTCTTTGCTTCCCATCTGCTGCAGCGCACGCCCTACAGATACGAACATCCCTTCCGCCTTCCCTTATTCCACCTTTAACCGGTAATACTGCCAGAAATGCAGCTTCTGCACAGCCTCTGCGTACTCGGCCGGCAAACTTGTAAACAGTTCGCCGTCTCCTGTAAGACCCGTGCCGTCATGCAGCACAGGCAGTTTTCTGCGCAGCTCGTTGAGATAGGAAAAGAAAGGATCCTTTTGCCCGCGGCCGGTCAATTCCAGCACCAGCGCTCCCAAGTAATTGGCACTGATCAGACCGTTTTCCGGCAGCTGTATCTCTTCCTTGCATTTGGAAAACTCCAGTTCTCTGGCAGCGGCCTCATTGGCCCAAAGCACAAAAGGCGTCTCATAGGTAAGCAGGAGATCCTCCGCCTTGTCCACAGCGCCTACCGGAATTCCCAGCTCCCTGTAACAGAGATAGTCGTCGCCCAGCAACGGCAGGTGGTCTCCAAAAAACGCCAGCAGCACAGGTTCCTCGGCAGCTGAAAAATACTCCGTCAGGTTGCCCAGCATGGCGTCCGCATCCCTGGCCCCCTCCGCGTAAACAGAAAGAATGGTTTTAGCACTGTCAGACAGGGGCACCTCGGTCTCTACCGAAGGGATTGTAAAGCCTTTATACTTGTCGGCTGTATAAGACATATGATTTTGAATGGTCACCGTATAGTTAAAATAGTTCTCGCCGGCCTCTACAGCCTCTTCGAATTCCTGCTTCATCACCTGGAATACCGCATCGTCCGTCACCCAGCCACCCTTGCGTTCAGCCTCCTCGAAGCTTTCCGAAAACAACAGCTCCTGTGCGCCGAAATACCGGTATACATTCTGGCGGTTATAAAACCAGTCCTGGCCGGGATGGATGAATTCGGTATGATAGCCCTCCTTATCAAAAACCCGAAAGATACTGTCAATATCCCGGTTCAGCACGCGGAACGCCGAAGTTCCCCCAGGGCTAAGCAGGTTCGTCTGCATACCGGTAATCACATCGAATTCCGTATTGGCGGTACCCGCCCCGTAGTTCGGCACTACAATATGGCCGGAAATACAGTTTTCCCCTGTTTTGATCCGGTTGAAATTTTTCAGCGGCTCTTCTCCTGGCGGATAGATAAAATTCTCATTGTTGGTGACATCACAAAAGGCCTCGTTCATCACCATAATTACATTGACCTTCTTGCCCTCCTGCTCCACCGGCTGCGTCTGCTCGATGTAAGCCTCTGCCTTTGATGTTGTAAAGTTTTCTGGCTTAACAACAAGATAAGTGTTAAAATTGTAGCAGAAACAATAGGGAAACCCCAGCTCCTCATAGACGCTTGTAATATGATACCGGCTTTTTACCTGAAAAGAATTGTAAAGTTCCGGGGAACTGTACACAAAATTGACACAGGCTGCCAGCACGATAGCACAGGAGCAGCCGCAAAAAACTCTCAGGAGCCCCCTTGCCCATCTCTCCTTCAGCGGAATCCTGCAGCCAAATAGTATCCCCAGCGCCACCATCAGCGCCACAAACCCCAAAAGCACCGCCACCGAGGATAGGCTGATGCTCATATCGTAGCTCTGTACGGCGTTGGCCGCTTCCTTAATCAGAGCGAAATCCTTAGGACTAAAAGGCTCATCCCGCTTCTCGATCATTGTGCGGTTGACCAAGGAGAGCACCCCACACAGCCCGCCCATTAGCGCAGCTGAGAAAAAAGGGTTATTCAGAAGAAAGAGACCGATGAGAACCAGCAGCCAAACCGGCAGAAAATTCAGCCAGAAAAGCAGAGGCTGACAGGAGAAACCTGAGAGCAGCCCCAAAAAGGAGCAGGGCTGAATATAAAGCGTCACCGCAGTGGCAAGCGCGCTTAACGGTACAGTAAGTAAAAGACACCAGACAAGAGACAGACGCCTTAGCGGCAGCTTATGGATCATAGACACACTTCTTTACCAAAATTTAACTGAACATACTTCGTTATGATACATCTCCTCTTTTAGAAAGTCAACCGCCGCACCCTCCGTATCTTATCTGCCGGGTCTGACAAGAAACGGCCTCCGCAATTTGCGGAAGCCGCTTCTGACACACTTTATAAGGTTACCTCCGTCTTTCCCTCCGGATGTTCCTCATGCCATTTCATTAGTTCCTCCCTGTCCTCCGTCCAGTCGAGATGGGCGTATTCCTGCGCCTCCGGATCGGTTTTAAACCACTCCATGAAATCCTCAAACATCTCCATGGACCAGCGGGAATCGATCTGCGCCGTAGTGTATTTTTTCTCGGACAGACGCCGGAAACCAAATACATCCTTGATATGGGATTTTTCGGCATGCACCACAACCTTCTCAGCCAAATGGGCAGGCACGAAAATAACGCCGGAAATAGTGCCCAGCACCACGTCGCCCGGCAGGCAGATGGCCTTGCCGATGCGGGTAGGAACGTTGAATCCCGTCATGGTCACGTTGGCGATGGCAGTGGGGTCTACGCCGCGGTAGTACACCTGAATATTGGGGATTTCCACAATCTGCTCGTTGTCTCGGATACCGCCCCAAATTACTGCGCCGCCCCGTTTGGTCCGGGCCGCGATAGCCGTGGAAAGATTTCCGCCCACGTAGGTGCCCTCATAAACCTTGTCAAACAAGTCAACCACTACCACGTCGTCCTCCACAAGGCTGTCAATCACCCACTGGTTGAAAAAGCCTTTTCTGCCCTCTTCCTTCTGACCGTATTCCAACAACGCCTGGTTCAGGTCAGGGCGCATGGGCACCATCACGCTGGTCACAGCGCGGCCCACCAGTTTAGCCTTTTCATGGGTACACTTCAGGTCGCCCTCAAACTGGAATTTATAACCCTCCGACCACAGCGGGCCCCAGGCCTCTTCCAGCGTGATATTCCGCATCCGCTGCAGAATGTCGTCCGGCACCTTCGGCCTGCCATCTGGAAAGCGCTCCCCCTTCCAAAGCGGTGTGATTTGCAGAATGTCCTCGCGGTTGTCAAATTTCATTTGTCGTTCCTCCCTTTCCGGGAACAGGCTTCTCCTGTTCCTATTGTTTCATTCAGTCTCCGGCGCCCCCCGAATCAAGCCGGACCGACAATGCACGGGCTGGATGGAATCATTGCTTGCCCAGGGGGCTTCCGTTCGCTATCAGTATAGCCCTCCGTCCCAGTTTGTCAAGCTTCCTCAGGCAGAAGCGCAATATAATATTAGAAAAAGTATAGATTTCCTCTTGCAAACCAACTGGTATGGGGGTATATTGATGCAAGGAAAACCGTGGTTCGCACGGCAATAAATTCCGGAGGAGTTTTGACAATGGAAAACCAATATGAAGCGGCCCTGAACAGGGTCAACACCTGCTCCTGCCCCAGCGATCTCAAGATTACAGACATCCGCTTTACAAATATTGTGGGAGCGCCGATGGACTGTACGCTCATGAAAATCTATACCAACCAGGGCCTGGTCGGCCTGGGCGAAGTCCGGGACGGCGCCAGCCGCACTTACGCTTCTCTGCTGAAAAGCCGGCTGCTGGGGGAAAATCCCTGCAATGTGGACAAACTGTTCCGGCGCATCAAACAGTTCGGCGGCGTATCCAGGCAGGCAGGCGGCGTATGCGGCGTTGAAGTTGCCCTGTGGGATTTGGCGGGCAAGGCCTACGGGGTCCCCGTCTATCAGCTGCTGGGCGGTAAATTCCGCGACAGTATCCGCATCTATTGCGATACCGACGTCAACGGCAAGCACACCGGCAGGGATATGGGCGCAGCGCTCAAAAAGCGTATGGAAATGGGCTTTACTTTTTTGAAGATGGATCTGGGCCTCGGCGTCCTCCACGGCGAGGCGGGCGCGGTCAATGCGCCTCTGGGGTATTTGGAGGAGACAGAAGAGCTGCACCGGAAAGCACGGGAGGCGGAGACCCCTGAAGAACGCCGCTACTGGCGGAACCGCTGCTACGACCGGCAGAATATCGCCCATCCTTTCACCTGTGTCCACATTACGGAAAAGGGCTTCGACCTCCTGGAAAACTACGTGCGCGAGGTCCGTGAGGTAATCGGTTATGAAATCCCCCTGGCCATCGACCATTTCGGCCATATCGGCGTGGAGGACTGCATCAAGCTGTGCCGCCGTATCGAGAAATACAATATCGCCTGGGCGGAGGATATGATCCCCTGGCAGCTGACAAACCAGTATGTACGCCTGTCCCACAGCACAACCGTGCCCATCTGCACCGGCGAGGACATTTTCCTGAAGGAAGGATTCCTGCCCCTGTTCCAGGCAGGAGGCGTATCGGTGATTCATCCCGACCTGCTTTCCAGCGGCGGCATCCTGGAGAACAAAAAAATCGGCGACCTGGCTCAGGAATATGGCGTTGCCATGGCGGTACATATGGCGGAAACCCCTGTCACCGCCTATGCGGCGGCCCATTCTCTGGCAGCCACGGAAAACTTCCTGGTTTGCGAGAACCACTCGGTGGACGTGCCCTGGTGGGATGATATCACCATCGGCACGCCGAAAAAGATCGTCCAGAACGGATTCATTCAGGTGCCCGACAAGCCTGGCCTGGGAATCGACGACTTGAATGACGAGGTGCTCCGCGAGCATCTGAACCCCGCGTTCCCCGAACTTTGGGCTTCCACCGAAGAGTGGGACAACGAGCATTCCAACGATATGCTTTGGAGCTGATCAAAAACAAGGAGAAACCGTACAGTCCCCCGGAAAGGAGACTGTACGGTTTCTATGTTTGTTTGTAAAAAAGCAGGCACGCCGCTCCAAAACAGCCCGTATCCCATACCTCTACTTCTCTTCTTTTTTCTGATTTTGATAGCGCAGGTAATCCAAACAATCTATTTTACTCTGACACTGGTGCAGCTCCTCCAAAAGCTGCCTCCTGTGATTTTCCAAAATCCTTTTTTTACCCTTGCTGTCGCCGCAGCCGTAGCAGTCCAAATACCTTTTGATGATATCCGAACCGCACCCGGAATCCTTCAAATTCTGAACCAGCTCTTCCCAATTTTGAGATTTCGACCCCATATGGCTGCTTCCTCCTCTCGTGCCTTTGATTCTGTATTCCCATAGGTATCTTCCTTTCCACATTGCCGGTAAAGATTAAATTACGGCGGCAGGGCTGAAAGCTCTGTAAAATAGAAGGAAGGGCAACGTTTGCCGCGCCGTCGGTTCCTGAAACGCCAGTCGGCCAGAAACCATCCCATGACGTTTTTCAGCCGGACAAGTTCCCCCCGTCAAGCTCTTCCTTCTGTTCTCCCGACAAGATTGTATCCACTCACACCTGAAATAGCAAATGCTTATTTTTAATGGAAAGGCATGCTTGACTTGCATATCTTTGGCCGTTATACTGGAAAGAAAACGACTTCTTTGCGGCTTTTCTTCTTTCAATTACCGACAATCCGGCTTTGATAAAACTGCAAGTCCTCGTGACAATCGAAAAAGGAGCGCCAGGATCATGGAACTTCGGGTACTGCAATATTTTTTGGCCATTGCACGAGAGGAAAACATTTCACGTGCGGCGGAATCCCTGCACCTCTCCCAGCCCACTCTGTCCCGGCAGTTAAAAGATATGGAGGAAGAGCTGGGCAAACAGCTGGTGATCCGGGGCAGCCACAGCGTCACACTGACGGAGGAAGGCTTGATCCTTCGCAAACGCGCAGAAGAAATTGTAGAATTGGTGCGGAAGGCCGAAAACGAGATTGCCCTGGCGGACAAAGACGTGGCGGGGGATATCTGCTTCGGCGTGGCGGAAACCGACGGCATCCGGCTTCTCGCAAAGGTAATCGATACCATGCGCCGGGAGCACCCACGGGTGCAGTACCATTTTTCCAGCGGCAACGCAGAGTTCGTTCGGGAACAGCTGGATAAGGGCCTGGTGGACTTTGGCCTGATCTATGGGGAAGCGGACAAAACAAAATATCACACCCTTAAGGTGCCTATCCTGGATAGATGGGGCGTTCTCATGCGGAAAGATGCACCGTTGGCTGTAAAAGAGACCATTTCGCCACGGGATTTGGTCGGACTTCCCCTGATTGTTTCACAGCAAAGCAATGGAAACGACCCTCTTTCCGAGTGGTTCGGTGAGGATTGGGAGGGACTCTCCATCATCGCCACCTATAATTTGGCTATGAACGCCTCCATTTTGGCCAGCGAAGGCGTAGGGTACGCGTTGTGCTTTGACAAGCTCATCAACGTTACCGGAGAAAGCAACCTGTGTTTCCGGCCGTTATCTCCTGCTGTGGAATCCAAAGCGGGGATTATTTGGAAAAAATATCAGAATCTCCCAAAAGCGCCAAGAAAATTTCTGGAATTGCTGAAAAAAGCCTAGCTTAATTTTTGCCCGCCAAGATAGCTGTGTCTCTGTATTTTCCCACTTCCAGCCAAAACAAGGGGCCGCTGCAAAATGCAGCGGCCCCTCAGTCTGTCGATAAACGTAAGAGCCAACGCTTTCGGAGGGAGGAAGGGTGTGGGAGGGAACCGTCAGGGTTCCTCTCCCGCGTTGATTCAGAAACAAGTTTGCACAGGGAGAGGCTTTCTGAGAAAACTCTTTCTTCCCTGCAAACTTGTTCAGCTTGGCGAAATGCCCTTTTTCGCCAAGCTGAGGGGCCGTTGCATTTTGCAGCGGCCCAATGACTTTTTTTACCTTCACTGTCCTGCGTCTCAAGGATTCAAAACTTCCAGCAATGCGGAATCCTTGACAAACAGCGGAATCTGGTCGATGGGCGCGTCGACGGTTATCGTCTGGCCGCCCTCATATCCCTTACCGGTCCAAACCTCTGTCCAGTTTACCCCTTCGGGGAGATACACCCTGCGCTCCCGCTGCTCCGCATAGAGAATGGGCGCCACCAGAATATCCGCCCCATAGAGATACTGGTCTTCAACCTCCCATGCCTTTTTGTCCTCCGGGAACCCGTAGAACAGGGGCCTGATGACTGGGCTTCCCTTTTCATGGGCCTCCCGCATAAGCTGCTCCGTATAGGGACGCATCCGCTCGCGCAGGAACATATATTTTTTGCAGATCTCATAGGCTTCATCCCCATAGGACCAGACCTCGTTGTCCGCGCCGGAGGCGCAGCGGCCGCCGCGTACATCGCTCATGGGCGCCTTATGGGGTTCCCTGTCGCCATGCAGGCGCATGACCGGGCAAAAAGCGCCGTATTCAAACCAGCGCACCAGCACCTCCCGGAACGCGGGGTCTGAAGGGTTTCCACCGTGGAAGCCTCCGATATCGGTTGTCCACCAGGGAATACCGGCTATGCCCATATTGAGCCCTGCGGCGAACTGGTTACGCAGGCTCTCAAAGCTGGAATGAATGTCGCCGGACCACACCAGGGCCCCATATTTCTGCGAACCTGCCCAGGCACAGCGCAGCAGATTTACAATGTTCTGCTGACCCTCTGCCTCCATACCCTCGTAGAAGGTCTGGGCATAGCATCTGGGGTAGATATTTCCGATCTGTACATTGGGTCCAAGGTGATAGCGGTAGTGGTCGAAATCGTAGAAGCTGTATTCCGGCTCTGCCTCGTCCAGCCAGAAAACTTTGATCCCCTTATCATAATAATTCTGTTTCACCTTGTTCCACACATAGCTCCGGGCTTCCGGATTTGTAGCGTCGAAATGCAGGGTATCGGTAAAGCAGCGCAGTCCTACAGGGAAGCCCCGCTCCGTGTTGATCAGATAGCCGTTTTCCTTCATCTCTTTGAAATTCTCGCTCTCATAATCCACGGTGGGCCAAATGGACACCATCAGCTCAATGCCCATCTCCTTAAGCTCCCTGACCATGGCGTCCGGATCCGGCCAATACTCCGGATCAAACTTCCATTCACCTTCATAAGGCCAGTGGAAGAAATCCACCACAATCACTGAGATGGGAAGACCGCGTTTCTTGTATTCCCGCGCAATGTTCAGCAGCTCGTCCTGGGTCTGATAACGCAGCTTGCACTGCCAGAAGCCCATGCCGTAATCCGGCATCATAGGCACGGTTCCAGTGACGGAAGCATAGCTCTCTTCAATCTCAGCAGGCGTATCCCCGGCGGTAATCCAGTAATCCAGGACTTTTGTGGACTGCGCCCGCCAGGTTGTCACGTTTTTACCGAACGTCACGCTGCCCACCGCCGGATTGTTCCACAGGAAGCCATAGCCCTTGGAGGAAAGCAAAAAGGGCACACTCGCCTGAGAGTTCCGCTGTGCAAGCTCCAGTTCACAGCCTTTCAGATCCAGATAGGGCTGCTGGTACTGGCCCATACCATACAGCTTTTCCCCGGGATCGGATTCAAAATGGGCGGCAAGGGTATAATCCCCGCCAAGAATCGGCTTGAACTCTCTGGCATCCACATCCAAAGCGCTGCATTTCGGAGAAGTGATATCTCTCCGGTTGCGGAAGTACTCCTCCAGGAGAAGCTCCCCCTTCTGATTGACAAAACTCAGCGCGCCCGCCCGGGAAACCTTCGCGGTGAGCTTGCCGTTACGGATATAACCGCCCTCCGGGCCAGCCTCTATCTCAGCCGCAAATTCCCCCTTGTTTTCCAAAGCCCAAGCCTCTTCCGGCATTTGGCTCTGCTTACAGGCCCTCACCCGCAGGGCGTCTCTTCCCCAGGGCTCAATCCAAACAATCTCGTTATTGCAGCGGATGGTTAGCATCCCCTGCTCCGCCTTGATGATGGACACGTAAATTCCTCCCTTTTATTTTCTGGAGCCATAACTCCGATTTCTTATGACTTCATCATAGCACACTGTACAGAAAATTGCATTTCCTTTCCGGAAACATGTTGGAATCGTTCTCCAGAAAGTCAGTTTTGTTGTATTTCTTACCAAATTACCGTACCGCGTATCTGCCCTTCTCTTTCAACAACACACCTGATTACCAGCCTCTACCCTATAATAACGAAACAGCCCGTGCAGACAGAGAACTTCTGCCAGCACGGGTTGTTATCATCTGAGGGAATCAGCCCTCTTTTTTCTCATGCAGGCCCTGAATGCTGTGCTCCAGCTGAGCCTTGATCTCCACGACCGGCGGGGGATTGCCATAGGTGACATTGGGGAAGTTGATGGGCGCGGCCCACTTCACCGCATTCGTGATCACCTTCTGGATCTCCGGCTGATGGTAGATCGGGAATACCTCATGGCCGGGACGGAAGTAGAACACTTTCCCCTTCCCTCTGTGGTAGCAGCAGCCGCTTCGGAACACTTCCCCTCCCTCAAACCAGCTGATGAACACCAGCTCGTCGGGCTGCGGGATGTTGAACCGCTCTCCGTACATCTCCTCGTGCGGGATGCTGATCTTCTCGTCCAACCCCTCCACGATCGGATGGCTTGGGTCGATCACCCACAGGATCTCCTTCTCTCCGTCCTCTCTCCATTTTAGGTACCCGGAATTGGTTCCGCACACCTTCCTGAAGATCTTCGATGCATGACCTGAATGCAGCACGATCAGACCCATTCCGTCCTGGATTCTCTGGTGCACTCGGTCCACTATCTCATCCTGTACCTGGTCGTGAGCCATATGCCCCCACCAGATCAGCACGTCCGTGTTGTCCAGCACTTCCTGCGTCAGACCGTGCTCCGGCTCCTTNTAAGGTCGCCGTCTTTACCTCCATCCCCGCTTCCCTCAAAAAGTCCGCGATGCACCCGTGTATCCCCTTCGGGTACACCTCAGCGATCTCCGGAAACTGTACCTCATGCAGGTATTCGTTCCACACTGTTACTCTGATTGCCATTCTCTTTCTCTCCTTTCTGTACCTTTCTGAAGAAAGGTACTCTGAACGCTTTCCTCAGGAAAGCATTCCAGACTTTTCTTCTGCTGGGTTCTGCGTGCCAGCGGCACGCACCCAGAACCGACCGGAGCGGAGAAGTCCTGATGATCCCGGTCACCCGCTCCCCGATGCCTGTGCCTGCTTCCTTCTCGCGTGATCCGGGCTAACCTCTTACTCCCAACGCAGCGGCGGTACGCCGCAAGCCCCGCGTCTTGGCTGCAGCGTCACGCTGCCTGTTACTTCACGTCGACCCAAACGCCTGTTTCGCCGGACTGAAGCACAGCGTCCACAGCATGCTGGTTGATCTGACCGTCAAAGATATCGGCTGCCATACCGTCGCCCTTTCCGTTGATAAGGTCGGCAAAAGACTGCATCTGATCCACCTTGTACTTTTTCGGGATGGGAAGTTTTGAGAACACATGAGCCTCTGCGTTGGCACGGCCAATGCAGATGGAAATTTCGTCGGTATCCGGGGCCACATGGTCCAGCTCATACTGAATGGCGCCCTCGCTGCCATAAATCTCCATGGTCTGATAGTTCCCGCGGCCATAGCCAAAACGGGTAATACGGAAGGTACAGGCGGCGCCGTCTTCCATCTCTGCCATATAGTTGGAGAAATCGTCCACGTCCACCTTGCCCATGCCGCTGCCGTCCAGCTTTTGGCGTTCGTGGACAAATGTACCCGTGTGGCTGACCAGGCGCTTGTATTCCTTGCCGGTGACAAACCGCACCAAGTCCAAAGCATGGCTGCCCAGATCGCCCAGAGCGCCGGAACCGGTCAGTTCCTTCTGAAAACGCCAGCGAAGCGGCGTCTCAAAGAAGGGCAGGCCCCAAGCCTGGTAATACTGCATATCCACATGGTAGACCTTTCCGATCATCCCGCGGTCGATCAGGTCCTTGGCGTAACGCGCTGAGGCCTTAAACCGGTAGGAGAAGCAAACCATGCTCTTTACACCTTTTTCCTTTGTCACCTTTGCCAGGTGATCCGCCTCTTCTGAAGTGAGGGTAAGGGGCTTTTCCACAGCGTAGGGCTTGCCGGCCTCGGCAGCGGCCAGAGCCACCTCATAGTGCACGTTATTGGGAGTAGAAATATCCACAGCGTCCACGTCTGGGCAATTGATCAGGTCGTGATAATCGGTAAAACAGTGGGCTTCATCGATACCATAAGTCTCACGGGCATAGCGCAGAGCGTCCGGATCAATATCGCAGACCGCCACTAACTGCAGGTCCGGGCTTTTTTCAATTCCGGGAAGGTGAACGCCGCGAGAAATTCCGCCGATGCCTACGCTTCCCACTCTGATCACTGACATAATAAACTCCTCCTGTAAAGTAAAATTACACAGGGCTGTTTCTGCCCTGTCCGGCTTTCAGACTGACCGGAAGACTCGTCCGGACAATCTGAAGCAGGTTTCTGAAATCGTTTTCAGTATATCACTCCATTGTGGGACAAGGAATGGAGAATATTGATTTCTCTTTCACAATTTCGACCTGCCCACTGCCGCTGCTTCACTGTATCTTCAAAAGTCCTGCTTCCAAGCTGCCGCCCTCGCGCACAAACAGTGGAATCACAGAAAGAGGCGCTTCGCAGGTTACAGTCTGACCGCCGTCATAGGTAATTCCAGTTGTCACCTCAGTCCAGCGGGTGCCTGCCGGCAGCACAACTTCTCTGGTTGTCTGTCCCGCGTGCGTGATGGGCGACACCAGGATATCCGGCCCGAACAGGAACTGATCCTTAACCTCCCAGGCCTTCTTATCCCCGGGATAATCGGTAAACAGCGGACGCATGGGAGGAATTCCTTCCTCATGACATTTTTGCATCTGCTCCTTTATATAGGGACGGATACGCTCCCGAAGGAACAAGTACTTGGAAAGGATTTCATAGGCTTCCTCGCCGTAACTCCAAACCTCGTTGTCCGCACCGGACGGCGCACCGCCGTAACCCATTCCTTCCAGGGCATCCCCGGAGTTGACCCTAGCGCCGTGCAGGCGGAACACGGGGCAGAATACGCCATACTGGAACCAGCGCACCAGCAGCTCCCGGAATGCCGGGTCGTTGGGATCGCCGAAATCAAAGCCGCCGATGTCTGTAGTCCACCAGGGAATACCGGCCACCGCCATGTGCAGCCCGGCCACGATCTGACGGCGCATGCTGTGGAAACTGGAAACAATATCGCCGGACCACACCAGAGTGGCTATGCTCTGACTGCCCGCCCAGGCGCAGCGTTCCAGGTTGATGAGCTCGGTTTCGCCCTGTGCAATAAGCCCGTCATATACGGTCTTTTCATAATAATAGGGGTAGATATTTGCCACCTCAAGGGCAGAACCCATACGATAACGCAGATTGTCAAAATGATAGGGAATGGTTTCCGGCTCCGCAGCGTCCAGCCAATAGTATTTGATTCCCCTGTCGTAATAGTTCTGCTTGATCTTTTCCCATACAAACTCCCTGGCGCCGGGGTTGGTGGCGTCGTAAAACACCTCATACCCGCCGCATTCCAGTTGGGTGCGGTTTCCCCGGTCGGTATGGATCAGGTAACCCTTTTCCAGCATTTCCGGGTAGTTGGGGCTCTTGGGGTCCACCGTGGGCCAAACAGAGACAAACAGCTTGATGCCCATCTCCTCCAGCTCCTTGACCATGGCTACGGGGTCCGGCCAATACCGCTCATCAAAATCCCACACGCCCTGGTTGGGCCAATGGAAGAAATCGATAATAATGACAGAGATCGGCAGCTTCCGACGCTTATACTCCCGCGCCACATTCAGCAGCTCTTCCTGCGTGCGGTAGCGCATCTTACACTGCCAGAAGCCCATGGCAAAGTCAGGCATCATGGAGGGCATACCGGTGGCCACGGCATATTGGTGCATAATCTGTCTGGGGTTTTCCCCGGCAGTCACCCAATAATCGACCTGCGGCGCGGATTCAGCCTTCCATTCGGTGCGGTTGGTGCCGAAGGAAGCAGTGCCCACAGCTGGGCTGTTCCAGAAGAAGCCATAGTTCTTATCGGAAAGTACAAAAGGAATGCTTACCTGGGAATTGCGGTGGGCAAGTTCCAGAACTGCTCCCTTCAGATTGAGAAGCTCCTGCTGGTATTGCCCCATGCCATAGAGCTTCTCCTCCGGGTCAGACTCAAAACGAACCGTGATTGCACGGTCCGGACCGCGCATAGGCAGAAATTCACGCCCGGAAAGCATCATGGGGCTGAAATTCGTCCCTTTGACGCTGCGGTTACGCACAAATTCCTGCAAAAGCACCTTACCGTCTCTGTCGGTGATGGTGATGCGCCCGTTTTTCTGCACTCTGGCACAGATCGATCCGTTCTCCATAAATGCAGCAGGCTCTCCTTCCCATTCCCCCACCTCTGCTTTTGCCTGTGTCTCTTTCCGGGGCAGCAGCGCCCAGGCCATGGACTCATCGATGGGGCGCAGCTTGGCCGCACGCACCCTTAGGCTGTTCTTCCCCCAGGGTTCCAGCCACATCGATTCGCCGTCGTATTCATAGATAATCCTTTGATCTTCTACACGCAGCACTTGTGACACCTCGCATTTCCTATAATATTGTCCGGATAACCACTAAATCACCCACGCCTGACGGACCGGCGGTGGTTTTATCAAAAAACACCGCCGCAGTGTCAAAAATCCTAAAATCCATCCGCAGGAGTGTATCAGCGCTTACCTAGCCATTTTCCTGTTCCCAGCGGAGCACAGCGCCCCGCACATTTACGGCGCTCACCACAAATTCCGGAAGTTTTCGGTATCCACAGTTTACGCATTCGCAGATGCCGCCCTCCTGAAAATCTGTAAGCAGCTCCCGCAGCATGTTTTCTGCCGCTTCAGGGTCCAATCCTTTCAGTACATACCAGATCCACCCGCTTGCCGTGGCCCAATAGGCCCCGTTTTGGTACTCTCCGGGAGCCACATAGATCAGCAGCTTTTCCCAGGGTTCCCCATCCGGCAGGTGGCAGACCTGTCCATGATAGAGATAGCGGTCCCGATGTGTTGCAAGCCAGTCTTCCAGGCCTTTTTTCACCTGTTCCTCCACAGGGAACCCGATATAGAGCAGATAGGCCGCACCCCACACGTCCAACTGGCGGCAGTCCTGCTCCGCTGCAAAGAACAGTCCGCTCTCTTCATCATAAAGACGGACAATTTCCCGCTCGATGCGTTCAGCACGTAAATCGTATTCTCCTGCTCGATCCTTTAAGTCTCCAAACCCGCGGCAGAGCTCGGCAAGTTGGCGGCAGGCCCTCCAATAGAGCAAGGATTCAAAGAACAGCCGGCCGGTCTTGCAGACAGTGTCGGTAAAGCCATAGGGGGAATGAGGACGGGTGGGATCGTTCCACAAAAGCCCTTCCCCGCTCAAGGGAATACAGTCCATCCCTCTGTCCAACGCTTCAGCCCAGCGGAAAAATTTCCGCTTTCCCTCACCAGAGGCTTCCACCTCCGGAAGCCGCAGATAGCTGTACACGGCAAACACCAGGAAGGGGGTATTGTCCAAGTTTGCCTCCCCTACCGGCGCGCCTTTTGCCCCCGCTGCGTAGACCGGTTCACCGCTGGATTCCACCCGGTCCGGGAACCAACCGTCCTCCCTTTGACCTGTCAGAACAAATTCGATGCAGGCCTCCAGCGCTTTCGCGCCCATCAGATCTCCGCAGTATTCCGCCATATAGCCGAGATCCCTCACCCAGAGGGCATCGTAATTTCCCACGCCGTCCGGGGTAAAGAGTACTGTGCCGTCCGACGCAGTCTTTTTGCAGCCTTCCAGCAGTTCTCGGGAAAGCTCAGTCAGCTGTTTGAGTTCTTCACTCATATAGGAACCTCTCTTTCCTGTGGGAAGCGGCCGGCAACTGTCATGCCCGCGGGAAGGCCCGCCTTTTCTTCCCAAATAAATTTTCTTCACCGGATAGAAGAGAACGCGTTTTCCGGTCAAGGTTTCCCCGCAGTCTGAAAAACAGGTCCGAAAAACGGTAACCATTTTTCGGACCTGCCCTGCGTGTTCCAGCCCGTTCATGTCCCGGCCGGAACCGGAGGAGAAGGCTGAAAACTCAGCCTTTCACACCGCTGAACGCAATGCCTTCCACAAAATATTTCTGTGCGCACAGATACGCGACCAGGATTGGGATCACGGAGAGCACTGATCCCGCCATCACCAGGTTCCACTGCGTGGTATACACACCCTTGAAATACGCAATTCCCAAGGTCATCGTGTATTTTTCCGGAGTGGTGAGGTAAATCAACGGTCCCATGTAATCGTTCCAGGTATTCATCAGGGTAAATACGCCCAGCGTCAGCATGGCGGGAACGATCAGCGGCAGCATAATGCGCCAATAGGTGGTGAAGGGGTTGCAGCCGTCTATCTCCGCGGCCTCCTCCAGCTCTTTCGGCAGGGACATGAAGAACTGCCGCAGCAGGAACACACCGAAAGCGGAGAAGAACGCCGGCAGGATCAGGGCAATGTGGTTATCCACAAGGCCAACCTTCGCAAACATCAGGTAAGTAGGAATCATGGTGACCTGTCCGGGTACCATCAGCGTGGCAATGTAGAAGAAGAACATCACCGTGCGGCCCTTAAATCTGATACGGGCGAAGGAATATGCCGCCAGGCTGCTGAAAAACAATTGGCCGAGCACCACAAAGAACACAATCTTAATGGTGTTGAGCATGAACTGGAACATGGGCTGCTCCGTGAAGATATCCACATAGTTCTGCCACCGGGGTACCGGGGGAATCCACACGGGCGGGATTTTCACTGCGTCATACTGTTCCTTCAAAGAGGTGGAGATCATCCAGAGGAAAGGAACCAGCATGGTCAGCCCAATCACAATTAGCACGACATAGAGCAAAACACGCCGCACAATAAAACCGGGCGTTTTTTTCTTTTGAATCAAAGCGTCGGTCTGAACCTTAGCCATCACTTTTCCCTCCTTTATGCTAGATCTCCCCATTTTTTCGAGCTGATGTTCTGAATCAGAGAAACAATAAACACCAGGATAAACAGGACATAGGCAGCCGCGCAGGCATAGCCCATTTTGTAGAACTGGAAGCCATACTGGTACAGGTACATGGCAACCGTCTTGGTGGCGTCCACAGGCCCGCCCTGAGTCATAATCCACACCTGATCGAACACCTGCAGCGAACCGATCAGGGCCATCAATGTGACGAAATAGGTGGTGGGCGCGATCATCGGAACAGTGATCTTCATGAACTTCTGCCTTGCGGTAGCGCCGTCGATGGTGGCCGCCTCATACAGTTCGCCCGGCACGCCCTGCAGGCCTGCCAGGAAAATGGTCATGTTGTAGCCCAGGCCCTTCCAGACGCTCATAATCGCAATGGAGATCATGGCTATGTTGGTGTCGGTCAGCCAGTGCACGGGACCCAGCCCCACATATCCCAGAAGTGTGTTGAGCAGGCCGGCATTATCCTCATACAGCATGCTCCAAACCAGAGAGACTGCTACCATGGAGGTGATGACCGGGATAAACACAAAGGTACGGAAAATGCTGATGCCCCTGATCTGGCGGTTAAACAGCACTGCCAGCAGCAGGGCCAGAATCACGCCGGTGGGCACGGTAAGCACAGCAAACCAAAGGGTGTTGAGCAGCGAAGTGATGAACTGGTCGTCTGTAAACAAACCCACATAGTTGTTGATGCCGACGAAGTCCATTTGGGAGATAACGTCATAGTTCGTAAAGCTGAAAACCAGCGCCATAATGATGGGCACCAGCATGAACAGCAGAAATCCGAGAAAATTGGGGAGGATGAAGAGATATCCCCAGAAATTCCATCTGCGCTGCAGACGGCTCGAAGTTTTGGCCTGTTCCATAAAGTCCTGCCTCCCTCTCTTTCAGTATTCCGTTTCAAAAAAAGAAGGGGCCGCGGCGTCCCGACTGAGGGAGAAGCCGCCGCCCGCTTTTCTTTTCAAAACTTTCCGGACTCAAGCCGTAAAACGGCTTTTATTTGTCCTCTTCGGCCAAGATCTTATTGACGTCCTCTACAGCCTTGTCGAGAGAGGCCTGAGCGTCGTCGGTCTTGTTGAACATATAACCCTGCAGGTCAATACCGAGAGTATCCTCGATCTGAGGCCAAGAGGGAGTGAAGGGACGGGTTCTGGAGTACTCCATCTGATCGGAGAAGACCTGGAGATACTTGCCGTACGTCTCGTCGTCGGCATAGAAATCCTTTTCTGCCGGCTGGGGAGGAATGGTGATCCAGTTTTCCCAGAAAGTATGTACGAAGTCGGAGCAGGTCAGGTGAACCAGATAGTCATAAGCCTCCTGCGGATACTTGGTGTTGCTGAACGCAACCACGCCTTCGCCGCCGACAACGGTTGCCTGGGTCTTCTGCTTCGGCAGGGGAGCTACGCCAAACTTATCCTTGAAATTGGGATCGCTGAGGAACGGATTGAGGTTCCAGGGGCCATCGATTACCATAGCGGTGATACCGGAGGTAAAACGGTTGACGCCTGTGGGAGCAGCCTGCAGCGGCACACTCTTGTCTTCCTGAACCATGGTCTTCCAGAATTTCAGTGCTTCCACGCCTTCCGGAGAATTGAACACGGCCTCGGTGCGGTCTTCATTCAGAAGCTCACCGCCATTCTGCCACAGGAAGGGAAGCCAGTTCCAGGTGTAACCGCCCTTTTTGTCATAGACAGGCAGATCCAGTCCAAAGATGCCGTTGTCAGGATCAGTCAGCTTCTTGGCGGCTTCGCGCAGATCATCCCAAGTCCAATCCTTGGGCTCTTCCAAACCGGCCTTCTCAAAGAGCTCCTTGTTATAGAACAGAGCCAGGTTGTTGGAAGTGATACGCAGGCCGTAAACGTCGTCTTTATAGACCATGGTATCCCATACGGAATCGTAGAACTTATCCTTGTACTCTTCCACGCCGAACTGATTGAGTCCCAGCAGCTTGCCTTTGGCAGCCAGCTGCGTGCTCTGTACGCCGGCATCCACAAACGCCAAGTCGGGGTTATTACCGCCGGCTATGGTAGCCTGAATCTTGGTGCTGTAGGAATCGGAAGCGATGGGTGTTACAGTGACCTCAACGCCGGTCTCTTCCTTATAGGCAGCCGTGTCTTCCTTGATCTTGTCGGCGCTGGCTTTCTCCCAGCCATACACCCAGATGTTGAGCTTTGCGTCGGACTTTTCCTTCTCCCCGCCGGTGCTGGCCGGAGTGGACTCAGCCGAACTGGACTCCGCTTTGCTGGATTCCGTTTTGGACTCGGTCTTGCTTGCCGTGCTGCTGGAATTGCTGTTGCCGCAAGCGGCAAACGAACTTACCATCAGCGCGCCTGCAAGTACCAGCGCAAAGAGCTTTCTTGCTTTCATAATTGTCCTCATCCTTTCTGCTTTCTTGTTTTATTGTCCAAAATGACAAACTCTACAATGTTATTTTAGTCTCTTATAGTGTTTTTGCCTAGGGCATAAAATTTGAGGTTCGATGCACTTTTTTTTACCTTTGACTTGTCTTGACATTTTCCCCATCCCCCTATATGATTAATTAGTACATTTGAACAATCCGTCCCTAGCGAGTAAGGCCAACCTGCTTTTCAGGTATAAGGGACCGCGTATGTCAGGGCGGAACCTGCCGTGGGCGGTGTCCGGGAAAGGAAGTTCCGGCGTGAAAAAAGAAAAAAAAACTCCAGGTTTTTGGATCCGCTTTTTGAACCGGTTTACCATTAAGAATAAGCTTTTAGTCACCTTGGTACCGGTTATCCTGCTCACCTTTTTGATCTTTTTGCTCACAGTATATTTCATCTCCTTCCGGGAGACGCAGTCCATCGTCAACCAGCAGGCCGATATCAGCATGAACCAGAAGGTACAGCTGGTGGATACCTATCTGGATAAGCTGCGTATGGAAACGGAGATTTTCATGTTTGATTCCAATGTACAGAAAAAACTGAAGGTTCCCAAAAACACGCTGGACGACACGAAGCTGGACGAGATGGAAACCGATGTCCGCCGTGATATGTACAGCATGATCATCAACTATGATGTGAATGTGGAGAGCATCTCCGTCAAAACCATCAACGACGATTATTATGTCTGGAAAATGGACAGCCGCCTGATCCACGGCGACTTTACAGGCCGCATCAACCAGCATGAGGATATAGCCCGCGAGCTGGACGGCGGAATGCTGTTTACTTATGAAAAGCTGCAGAAGGGCCTTGTCACCCTTACCCGGCTGATTAAGGACCCGGTGGCCGACGATGAGCTGGGTACCCTGATGATCGATTTTAACCTGGGCTTTCTCGACAATCTTTCCTCTTCTGCCTCCTGGGACAGGGGCGCGGAGCCAACCCTGGTGATCGTCAACACAGAGGGCAGCATCGTCTTCAACTCTTCCCCCTTCGACAAGGAGATCATCGAGGCCGTGACGCCCGGTACCGAAAAGCTCAAGGTGAGCGGCAGCAATTTCCGCATCCGACACACCTCCTCCGGCACCAACGACTGGGAAGTGTTCCTGGTGATCAACGAGAGCAAGCTCTACCGCAACATCTATCGGCTCACCTTCCTGCAGGTGGGGCTGGTGTTGTTCTCCATCATCCTGGTAGTGCTGGTAATCTTCGGCGTTTCTCTGACCATTTCACGACAGTTTGAGCGCTTTCAGAAAAAGATCAGCCGTACGAGCGATCCCAAACAGCACGCCCTCATCCGGGTGGACAGCAACGATGAATTCAGGGACCTGGCTGAGGTCTATAATGAAATGATGGGGCGTATCGACAATCTGATCGACACTGTATATTCCAAGGAGCTGCTGCTTAAGAGTGCGGAAATTAAGGCTTTTCAGGCTCAGATCAACCCCCATTTTCTCTACAACACTCTCGACTGCATCAACGGCCTGGTGGAAATGAACCGGCCCGATGACATCAAAAAGACTGTGACGGCCCTGGCCAGCATCATGCGCATGAGTATTAAGGGCGCGGAAATCCTCACCGTGCGGGAGAATTTGTCCTACACGGAACAATATATGTATATCGAGAAAATCCGCTATGGGGACAAACTGCTTTTCCTCAGTGAAATTCCTGAGAGCATGATGGATTACTATATGCCAAAGCTCATTATCCAGCCGCTGCTGGAGAACTCCATCGTTCACGGCATCTCCGAGCTGCTGGGAAAAGGGATGATTGGCCTTTTCGGCAGAGAGGAAGAGGACGCAATCACCTTTACCGTTAAGGATAACGGCAAGGGGATTCCCCAAAACGTGATCGATCTCATTGAAAGCAGGCAGTCTTCTCAGGAGGCTGAGGAACAGTTCAGCCGGGAAAGCATCGGCCTTCAGAACATCCAGTCCCGCATTCAGCTGATGTATGGCAAAGAGTATGGGCTCGCCATCAAAAATATTCCCGCGGGCGGCTCCAGTGTCACAATCCGCCTGCCCAAGCTCACAAATGACGATATCCAAAAAGGAGGCATAGCACCTTGACCATTCTCATTGTAGACGACGAGGCACTGCTCCGGGACAAAATCCGTTCCGTGCTGGAGAACGCCCATCTGCCGGTACGGGAATACTATTTGGCAGCTAATGCCATCGACGCTATGAAAATCGTGGATGAAAAGGAACCCGACATCGTTCTTAGCGACATCCGTATGCCCACCAAAACAGGCTTGGAGCTGGCAGCCTATATCAACGAGGCTCACCCCAATACGCCGGTGATTCTGATCACCGGTTATTCCGATTTCGAATACGCCCAGGCAGCCATCAAAAGCCGGGTGTTCGATTATATTCTCAAGCCTGTGGAGGCTGATAAGCTGGTAGCCTCCGTCCTGCGGGCCCAGAAAAAACTGGAGCTGCATGAGAAACACGAACGTCTTTACGCCGTGTTCCAGGAATATTTCTCCAGCAATCTGGAGACCATCCGAAAACAGTATATCGAAAGCCTGCTGTTCCGCCGCACCTCCGTCAAGGACGCGGACGAACAGCGGGAGCTGTTTCAGTTCGATTTCGACGCCTACCGGCTGGTAGCTGTCAGCTGCGGTACCGCCATTGACGGCAGCCGGATGGAGGGACAGTATTACTGTACCTATCTGGTGGAAAAATACATCCAGGAATTGTTGCCGAAAACGGTCACCTATGTGTTCGGGAACCTGGTATTTTTCCTGTGGGAAGTCAGGGAAACGGACCGCTTTGCGGACAGCGAGGCCCTGCTTGCCCTGCTCAGCGGGGTACACTCCTATGCGCGCAAGAATTTTCTTGGCATCATGTCCGCCGGAATCAGTCAGGTATCCTCCACCCTGTCCAATATTCAAAACCTGCGCAGGCAGACCTCAGAGTGCCTGGAATACCTGCAGGAGAGTGGCCGGACGGAATTTGTCTTCTTCGAGGACATCATGGAATCGGATCAGGAACGCTGGGAGACGGAAAGCGCCATTCAGGAGCTTTCCTCCACGGTGCGCTCCGGCAATTCCCGGGCTGTGCTGCGCCAATTCGACCAGCTTGCCAGGGGCCTTCAGGGAAACCCTGCCGAATATATTCTTACCTCATACCTGCTGCTCGTCTCCAACGTCTCCTTCCTGCTTCATGAGCTGGAACTGGAGGCCAGCAAGGTGCTTTCCCTGACCAATGAAATCCTGCCACGGCTGCACGGGGACAAGCTGGAGGGCTGCACCGAAGAGCTTCGCTCCTGGCTCTCACAGGTCTGCGAGCTAATCTCCACGGAATTTCAGAGCCGCAGCAACGTGGTTGTTACCAGCGTACGGGAGTTCATCAATACCCACTATAGCGAGCCTATCGGCCTCAGTGAGGCCTCCCGTCATGTGGGCCGGAATCCCTCCTATGTCAGCCGGCTGATCAAAGAATACACAGGGAAAAACTTTACCCAGCTGCTCACGGACAAGCGTATCCATGAGGCAAAGCACCTGCTGAAGGACACAAGCCTGAAGGTGGGAGAAATCGCCGAGCGGGTGGGGTATGTGAACGTCCGTTATTTCAACCGCGTCTTTAAGGCCACCATGAACATGTCCGCCAATGATTACAGGAGTTTCAGCGCCGCGTTTGACTGATGTTTCGCGCCGAATCTCCAAAATTTTTTAAAGCATCCAGCGCCGTTCTTATCCTCCTGATTGCTTTTTTTCGGAAAATGTGCTACAGTAACCGCAAATGACCCGGCTGCGCCGGGAAGAAAGGAAGATTACTGAATGAAAACCATCACTACGAAAATAGGCAATCAAAAGACCGGGAGGAGCAGAATCCTCTGATTTTCTCCTCCCAATATTACGGAGGAATCGATTTTGAACGGTAAGTTCCATAAATTTGTATCATTCTACTGGCCCTATCTGGGCCTTTTCTGCGCGGACCTGCTCTGCGCAGGCGCCGTTTCCGGCATCGCCCTGCTGCTCCCGCTGGGAGCGCGCTACATCACCAAAAATGTGCTGGAGGGCGACCTCACCCTGGCCGCGGGTAAAATCCTTCAGGCAGGCCTGATCATGCTCCTGCTCATCTTGCTGCAGGCGGGCTGCGCCTACTTTACCGACTACAAGGGCCATGCCATGGGGGCTATGATGGAGCGGGATATGCGCGCCGAGCTCTTCGAACATTGCCAGCGTCTCTCCTTCTCCTATTACGACGACCACAGCGTGGGCGACCTCATGGCCCGCATCACCGGCGACTCCCTCTCGCTTACAGAATTTTTCCATCACTGCCCCGAGGACATTGTGGTGAACCTCATCAAATTTGTGGGGGCATCCCTCATCCTTTTCACCATTCACTGGAAGCTGACCCTGCTTATTTTGGCATTCCTGCCCGTTATGACAGTCTATACCCTGATTTTTAACCGAAAGATGGGCCGGGCCATGCGCAGAAGCCGGGAACGGATGAGCGACGTCAACGCCCGGACGGAGGACTCCCTTTCGGGTATTCGGGTGGTGCAGTCCTTTGGGAACGAAGCGCTGGAAACAGAAAAATTTGCAGAGGAAAACCAACGCTTCTGTAAAAGCCGGAAGGAAATCTACCGCAGTGAGGCCGTCTGTTACGGCGGCGCGGATGCTTTCGCAAATCTCATTCCTGTGGCTGTAGTGGTCTTCGGCGGGCTATCCATTCTGCAGGGCAGCCTGGATCTTGCGGACCTTGTGGTATTCCTGCTGTATGTCAGCTATTTTACAGACCCCATCAAGCAACTAATCCATATGACCCAGCAATTCCAGGAGGGCATGGCCAGCTTTCACCGGTTTCTGCAGATTCTGGACACAGAGCCGGAAATCAAAGACCAGCCCGGTGCACGGGAGCTGGGCAGATGCCGGGGAGAAATCGAATTTTCCCATGTGGACTTTCGCTATCAGGGCGGAGGCACTGTGCTCCAGGATCTGAACCTGCGCATCCGCGCTGGGGAATACGTGGCTCTGGTAGGTGCGTCCGGCGTGGGCAAAACCACCCTCTGTTCCCTGCTTCCCCGGTTTTATGACGTTACTGCAGGAGAAATCAGGTTGGACGGAATCTCTGTAAAGCAGTTTACCTTGCATTCCCTCCGGCAGAACATCGGCGTAGTGCAGCAGAGCGTGTATCTCTTTTCCGGCACTGTGGCTGAAAATATCGGCTATGGCAGGCCCAATGCCTCCCGGGAGGAAATTGTGGAGGCTGCAAAACGGGCCAATGCCCACGACTTCATCACCGCCCTGCCCCAGGGCTATGACACGGATATCGGCAGCCACGGCGTGAAGCTTTCCGGCGGCCAACAACAACGGCTCTCCATTGCCAGAGTCTTTCTCAAAGATCCGCCGGTGCTGATCTTTGACGAAGCTACCAGTGCTCTGGACAACGAGAGCGAACGGGTGGTGCAGCGTTCCCTGGAACAGCTGGCGGAAAACCGCACCTCCCTTGTGATTGCCCACAGGCTCTCCACTGTGCGCGGAGCGAAGCGTATCCTGGTGCTGGATGGAACCGGCATCTGCGAAGAGGGCGCCCATGAGGACCTGATGGCCCAAAACGGCATTTATGCCCGGCTTTACCGGGCGAATCTGGCGGAGACAAAAACGGAATAAAGGAAGCCGGAGCTGGAACCAAAAAGGTTCCAGCTCCGGCTTCCTTTCCATCGAAGTAAGGTTCAACGAGACTACAGTAATATTTATTGCATTATTGAATAAATAAGCCACTGAATAAAAATTTATCTCTTAAACACTTTCTATACTACTTGACAAACAGCTCTCCTTCATGATAATAAAAACTTAAGGCCGGTCAAACTTTCCTCCTCCTTTTCTATTTCCGAAAGGTGGTTTTCCATGAAATGTTTTGCGCTGCATTTTGCCTGCCGTGAGTTACGGCACAACAGAAAAATTTTTCGACTTTCTTTTTTCCTCATGGTATTTGTATCTCTGATACTGGCGCTGGTGTTTTCCCTGGGCGATTGTATTGCGGCAACCGTCAGAGAGCAAAGGTTTAACGCCTATGGCTCTTTCCGCTATTACGAGGACAGTGCAGAGGGCGGCGGGGCAGCGGGATCTGCCGTACAGGAAAAAATACGCTCAGTGGGGACTCTGACCTTATTGGGAGAAGAACTCAGCGGCGGAACGGTCGGCACAGCGGACCTGGAAGCGGTCAGGCTTGGACGCATCGTATGCCTTGAGGGGAGGCTGCCCCAAAATGAAAATGAAGCAGCCGTGGAAATCGGCGCGCTTTCTTCCATGGGCTACGCCTATGATCTGAATCAGGAGTTGGAGCTTGCCGTGTCGCTATTCACAGAAGATGGCATCGCGCCTGAACCAGTGACAAAACGGTATACTCTTTGCGGGACAATTCAGGACAGATCTTCTTCCTGGTCCGCGAAGCTCCCTTCCATTTTCTTAAGTGATTCCGGCGGCAAAAAATTGTTGGAACTGAAAAACAGCGGCGGCAAAATCCAACTTTTAAAAGTAAAACTGATTGACGCAGACAAATTGAACGACGGGGAACTGCGGCAAACAACTTTACAGGAAAACTGGGCTGCTTTTCCAGACGGTGGATTGGACCAGTTGGATTCGCTGATGATGTATTTAATTCTCATTGTTTGTGTGGTATGTTCCAGCCTGTTTCTTACCGCGATAAACGCTTCTGTACACCGCCGTTCGGTGACCTGGAGAACCATAAGGCAGACCGGAGGATCGCGAAGGATAATCATAGCAGTTATATTTTTTGAAGAGCTTCTTTTATCCCTGGTTTCCCTTCCCTTGGGTTTTCTATTGGGCGTTTTTAGCGCATGGGGCGCTGTACGGCTCGCTTCCGGCTTCCTGCAGGATCAAATTGCATTTGCTTTATCTTTGAAGCATATGCTTGCGGCTATTGTGCTTTCGTTTGTGTGCGCAGCCGCCGGCGCGTCAATTGCAGGAATCACAGCCAGCCGAATAAGCCTCTTGCCTTCTGGTCCAGCAAAAACGCGGAAGGCCCGGAAGCGCAAATCCAGGAGAAAAATTCGGCGTATCGGCATAAAGGAGATGCTGTGGTCAAGAATCCTTTATCATCCAATCACCGCTCTATGCAGCATTTTGGCGGTCTGCGGCGCGCTGGTTTTCTCTGCTTTGCTGTTTGAAGGGTTGTCAAACCAAACGGCATCCTATCGTGCGTCCCAACGTTTTGCGCACAACTCCGATTATATTTTTGACACAAGCGAAACGGCAGGACCCGACCAGGTAAAGCTGTTTGAGAAAGAGGAAGCAAATAGATTGCAGGGGATTTACGGCGTGGACCAGGTTTATAAATACAGAATATCCACTGCAAACCTAAGCGCACCCGAGGGGAAACAGTTCACCGTAAATTTGGAGTCAAAAAGAGACGATTATTACGAATGGGTGGATTTTACCTACCGCAGAAAATCGGCGTTATTGCAGGAGCAAATGTCCGGCCTCGCCGGAATTCAGCCCGATCAAAACGCAGAACCAAGGGAGGAATACAAACTGGATCCACGTGCGGTAGAAATTGGGATAATTGGGCTGGCCGGCGCCGAAGAGGCAGATCGGTTTATTAGAGAAGCAGAATGCCAGGACAGCGTTGACATGGACGCTCTATTGGAAGGGCGTTCCTGCATCATTTTTTTGCCGCCGCTGTATCAACAGCCTCTGTATACGGAGGATTCTCTGCTGGGAAAAAGCGCGGCCGACACTTCCTATGGCTTTGACCCCCAGCGTCTCCTAGGGACAACATTTGAAATTCTCCCCCAAGGTGTGAAAGAAAGTGCAGCCGAGTGGAATTTGCAGGGAAAAAAGCGCAGAGACGAATCCGCAATAACATGCGGCCAAACATTGCAGTTTTCTTATCATGGGCAGACCATCAGCCTTCAGGTTGCCGGAATACTGCGCGGCTTCACCATGGAAAACGCCAATTTCCCTTATCCCCAATCCCCCTATGACATCATTACCGGAACCAAGTTTTATCATCGCTTTTCCGGCGGCATGGAGGATGAAAGCTATAATTTTCTTACCGTGAAATGTTCGGCCAATGCGGACTATTCTTCAACAGATAAACAGATAAGCCGAATCAAGACAGAACTGGGCAAGGGCGTAAGGTTTCTTAATTTTCGTATCGAGTATGAAGAGACAAAGCTGAACTTAGCTACAGGAATCTCGCTCGCCTTTCTTTTCCTGATCCTTTATTCCGCTATGGTTTTAGTGCTGTTAAGCACATTATCTTCCGCAACGATAGAAGAAAACCGCAGCCGCATTGCAGTTTATAAGATGCTGGGAGCCAATGATAAAAAGGTCAAGCTCAGTTTCTGGTTAGAAGGTTTTCTATATTGGGCAATCGCCAGCGTCTTCGCACTCCTGCTCCTGTATTCCATCTGGATCACGGAAGAGATACAACTGATGGGTTTTGTTTATCCTCTGCGGTATTATTTATTCCCCACCTCTGCATTTCAATTTCAATGGGGCAGCTTCAGTTTTTTTGTCATCCTGACTTTTGTCATGACCGAATTCTTTTCCGTTGCCCCCCTGCGGCGTCTTCTGAAAAAAAGCCCGATAGAACAAATGAAAACATAACCGGAAAGAAATCAACAGGAAAAGAGGGATTCTATGAATTCTTTCATCCGTCTGGAACATATCAGTAAAACATATAAGCTGGGGGAAACAGCGTTCCATGCACTCAGAAACATTTCTGTCAGCTTTGAATCCGGTACTTTCTGCTTTGTTACAGGACGAAGCGGCAGCGGAAAAACCACGCTTCTCAATTTAATCGGTACTTTGGACAAGCCAACAAAAGGGAAAATTTTTTTAGAAGGGAAAGATATTTCCATTTTACCTGATAAGTCCCTGTCCGAACTCAGGAGACGGCGTATTGGCTTTGTTTTTCAAGCTTTCAATCTGCTCAACGAGTATTCTGTTTGGGACAACGTCTGTCTATCCTTCTATTTGGATGGGGCAAAACCAGACAGAACCTATCTGGAAGAGCTGTTAAATACTTTCGGACTTTGGGAACGCCGCGACTCTTACCCGGCTCAGCTGTCTGGCGGCCAGCAGCAGCGGGTCGCCATTGCCCGGGCAATGGCGAATCACCCTGCAATTTTGCTGGCCGACGAGCCCACGGGGAATCTCGATCATCGCTCCGGTTCAGAAGTCATGCAGATGCTTCGCTTGTCAAGGGAGCGGTTTCAGCAAACGATTCTCCTTGTTACCCACGATGTAGAATACATCGGCCTGGCGGACCGAAGAATCCATATCGAGGATGGCCGCATTGTGGACGATACCCAAAATGCTGAATCCGCCTCACACTTTGATTTCGACAGTGGGGCAATGCCATATAAGGAATAAGTCAAAAAACGAGATTGATACAACAGGGAAACACAGTATCAATCTCGTTTTCTATAAAATTCCCCCTCTTGGGTTTCAACTGTGCTTTATCGCTTTGACAAAGATGCCGCACCAGTTACGTCAAACTGTTTCGTAAAATCATTGCGGAAACGTCTAATCCCGAGGCTGCTTTCGCAGCTCGTGCGCATAGAAGAACAGGGAGACGGCCCCTATCAGCAGCATAGCGGCTAGGGAACCGATAAAAGCCGGAGAACCCGGCTCGAAAATCGCGCTGCCCAGCACGGTGTGGGCAATCATCTGCGGCATAAGTCCCAGCAGGCCGCCAGTCAAAAACTTCCGGTAGGGAATCTGCAGGGACCCCACCAGCATACTGGCGATATCCATGGGAAGGGGCAGATAACGGACGATATAGGAGAAGAAAAATTCCCGGTTCTCATAGAGCCTCATCAGGGCTTTGGCCTTTGGATACTTTTTGGTCAACCGGTCCATCAGGCCAAAGCCGGAAAATCTGCCGATCCAGAAGGGCAGAGTGAGCCCCAGCACAGTTCCCGCCAGACTTACGGAGAGAGCCAGAGGCAGCGGGAACATCAGCCCGGAAACCACCCAGAATACTGCGATGGGAAAGGTAACTGCCAAAGACTTCAGCACAAACAGCGCCATCATCACGGCAATGGCGCCCACCGTGTTCTTCGGCAGCACCGCCACGATGGCATCGGTACTTAAATCCGCCGAACTGAACAACAGCCAGCACAGCAGAAAGAGCATCAGGCATAGGGGCAGCAGCCGCAGCAGCTGAAGCCATTTTTTCTTAGGCAAGAGATCCTCTTCCTTTTCCTGTAAATTTCCGCCTGCAGCACGGCCTGGGCGACGTCAGCGTCAGGCCGTCAAACGGCCTCAGCAAAACGCCGGAACAATTGACCGGAACGCGCTGCGGGCTCCCGCGATTATTTTACCACACCTGCGGTGGGCAAGCCGCGTTCCGCAGACTTCAGCGGTTTTTCAGCCCGCCCCACGCGCTGCAGGCTTTTACGATTATTCTACCACATTTGGAAGCGATTGAGTACCTGCGCCCACCGTTCCTTTCAAAATATCCTGGCTTCCGGCCCTTTCCCTGTTCTTCTGCCGCAGCACAAAGGGATCCTCCTGCATCTCAGTGATCCAGGGCCAATAGCGCTTGGCCATCATGGTGCGCCTCTGCCTGGGGTTTTCCCTTCCCTCCACAGCGATGGTTTGATAGAAACGCTTCCACAGTTCCCGATACTGCTGTTCGTTTTCATCGGGCTGGGGCAGTTCCACCCGATCCGCCTCAAAAAACCGGTATTCTCCGCTCTTCTGGTGGAGAAGCCCCGTGTGGTGCACGCTGTCCCAAATCAGGAAGTCCTCACAGGAAAAGCGTTCGCAGAAATGGGGAGCCAGCAGCGGCATCACATTGTTTTTAGGGCCGATTTCCGCCGCGAGAAACCCGCCGTAATCGGAGAAACGCAAAAAGCCCGTAAGCATGTGGGCCTCATGCCTGGCGTGAAACACGGCCCGGTCCAGCACATGCACCCGCTCATCCGTCAGAAGCTGCATCACTTGGGGCCCCACGCGGTACCCCAGCAGCAGGAAACGCAGCATTTTTAACTCCTTTTCTTCCAGGCAGGTGAGAAATGCATCCCGCACCAGCGCATAGGCCTCCGCGGAGATTTTGCGCGGGATGGAGCGGTCCACCCGCTGGGCCTGCTCCGGAATCGTCTCGATCTCCCGGATGGGAAACAGCGTCTCCTGAGGAGCGTCCCAGGGTTCGATTGCGCCGGGAAGTTCCCTGTTCTGAAAGCATTGAAACACACAGCAGAGAAACCCACTGAAGCTGCCGTCATATCGGTATACTAGATTTGTCCGGTAAGACATTGTACCTGATCCTCCTTGGTGGGCGCAAACAGGGAAAGCTGCTCCGGCGCACCGATCTGCCGCTGTGAAATTCCCCGTTCGCAGATGGTCCCCTTGATCACCAGGGGATTATCCGTGGGCAGCGGGGAAGCGCTTTTCCCCTTGCAGGTCAGAAAAAAGCGGGCTCTCTTAAGCACCACGCCCAGCTTTTTCAGGCCCTCGAAATCCAGTGCAGCATATCTTCTGGCTGAAAGAATCCGTTTTGCGCTGCGCACGCCGACGCCCGGTACCCGCAGCAGCATTTCATAGGGCGCACGGTTTACCTCTACCGGAAACTGTTCCATATGGTTCAGCGCCCAATTGCATTTCGGGTCCAGCAAAGGGTCAAAATCCGGATGATTTTCGTCCAGGATTTCTCCGGCGCGGAACCCGTAAAACCGCAGCAGCCAGTCTGCCTGGTAGAGCCTGTGCTCCCGCAGCAGAGGAGGCGGTGTGTTCCTGGCAGGCAAGTTTCTGTGGTTTACCATAGGGATATAGGCGGAAAAAAACACCCGCTTCAGCGTGTACTTCCGGTAAAGCCCTTCCGTGAGCAGCAGGATCTGCCGGTCGGATTCCGGTGTTGCCCCGATAATCATCTGGGTAGACTGTCCCGCCGGTACGAATTTGGGGGCATGTCTGTACTTCACCAGCTCCTTCCCATTTTCCCGGATGCCGTCCCGGATCTGGGCCATGGGACCCAAAATCTTTTCCCGGCTTTTCTGCGGTGCCAGAAGGGCGAGGCTCTTTTGAGAGGGCAGCTCGATATTCACGCTCATGCGGTCCGCCAGTCCGCCCAACTGTTCCAAAAGAGCCGGACTGGCCCCGGGAATGGCCTTTACATGGATGTAGCCCCGGAAGCCTTCCTCCTCCCGCAGCCTGCGCAGCGTTCCAAGCATCAGCTCACAGGTATAATCCGGGTTCTTTACCACGGCGGAACTGAGAAACAGACCCTCGATATAATTGCGGCGGTAAAAGTTCATGGTGAGGGAGCAGAGCTCCTCCGGTGTAAAGGTGGCGCGGCGGGTGTCGGAGGTTCGCCGGTTCACGCAGTAACTGCAGTCAAAAGCGCAGTCATTGCTCATGAGCACCTTCAGCAGGGAAATGCATCTGCCGTCCGCTGCAAAGCTGTGGCAGATGCCGCAGGCCACGGCGCTGCCCAGCTTTCCCTTCTCCCCGGAACGGTCCACGCCGCTGGAGGTACAGGCCACGTCGTACTTGGCGGCGTCGGTGAGGATTTCCAATTTGGTAAAGAGATCCATACCGTTTATTCCCTTTCCTTTCCAGGCATGGAAAAGGCGCGGGCCACGCTTGCCTTTCCATACTTTTCCCGCACCCGGTCCATTGCACTTTCCAGACGCTCCTGCTTTTCCCGGCCATCCGACTGGCCAAACAGGCTCAGCTGAGCCTGCCCTGCATCCGTCAGTTTTCCGGCCCGCACCCCCAACAGGCGCACCGCCCATTTTTTATTTTCCCTGCGGTACAAATTCAGCGCCGCCCGGTAGATGGACTGGGAATCGCACACAGGAGGGTCTATACGGCACTGCCGTTGAAATTCCTCGAATTCCGCATTTTTCACCGTCAGCTGTATTTCCCCGGCCTTTAAATCCTGCCTGCGCAGCCGGAATGAAACGGATTCCGCCAGCGACAACAGCGTGCATTTGATCTCTTCCTCTGTAGTCACATCCCGGGGCAGCGTAGTGCTGTTGCCGATGGTTTTCACCGGTTCCCCTCCGTTCACGGTCTCAACTGGGGATTGATCCAGCCCATTGGCGTAGGTCCAGAGCGTCTCCCCAGTTCTGCCCAGCAGCCTGCGCAGCGCAGGAAGCTCCATTTTTGCGATATCCCCGATGGTGCGCACACCGAATTTCCGCAGCGTCTTTTCCGTATGGGGTCCCACAAACAGCAGCGCTTCACAGGGCAGCTTCCAGATGACGGATTCCATCTCTTCCCTGCCGAACACCGTCACAGCGTCCGGTTTCTTGTAATCACTGCCCAGCTTCGCAAATACTTTATTGAAGGACACCCCGATGGAGACCGTAAGGCCCAGTTCCTCTTTGACCCTCTCTCGGATCTGTTCAGCAATCTCCCTGCCGTCCCCAAACAGCTTCTCGCTGCCGTAGACGTCCAGCCAGCATTCATCCAGGCTGAAGCTCTCCACCCGGTCGGTATAACTACAGTAAATTTGCTTGGCACGGGCTGAAAACTCCGCATAGCGCTCCGGATGGGGCGGCAGCAGCCACAGCTCGGGACATTTCCGCCTGGCCTGCCAGATGGGTTCGGCTGTTTTCACGCCATAGCGTTTCGCCAGCATATTTTTTGCCAGAATAATCCCATGGCGGCTCTCCTTATCCCCCGCCACGGCCATGGGTACATTCCGGTATTCCGGTGCATACAGAGTTTCCACAGAGGCGTAGAAATTATTCATATCTACATGCAGAATTCCGTTTTCCATTCTGTCCCCCATCCTCTCTTCCGGCCAAAGTCCATGCCACAAGCAGAACTCACATATATTTCAAACATGCGTTCGATTATGCACTTTTATTATAGAACATTTGTTTGAAAAGTCAAGGGGTAATTTTTGGAGAAAAAGAAAAAATGCAGTTTTATTAAAATTTGAAGTGCACCACGGTCTCCTGGCTGTCAGCATGTTAAAACGGTTCGAAATATTTATTCAAACATCGTGACCAAAAATCCAGCAAAAGAGCAGGAAAGTGCAACAACAGGAAAGTCGATTCACCTGCTGCTTACAATGATAATTCCAGGCAGCAGGTTTCTGTATAGAACAGAAGCCTGCTGCAAAATCTTACATTTTGCAACAGGCCATGCTGGGTGGTATCTTTATTTTCTTGTGCAGCGCGTCATTTTATTTTTTCGTGACTGCTTAGGGCATTTCTGTCTCAGGACTCTCCCTCCTTGAAAAAGCCTCTTCCTAGCTTTGCAGCAGTTCCGCCGTGAGCTGTGCACCCAGGTGAAAAGCCTGGCAGAAGCTTTCTAAGTTCAGGATTTCCCTGGCCCTATTATCCGCAAGGCCGTATTCATCGAATTTTACCTTCTGCTCCATTGTCATGCTCTCCAGAAGCGATCTTATGATCTCCCGCCTGATCGCGTGTTCTCTGGCATAAGCGGAATCCGGCCCGTGGGCTTCCAGAGGATTGTCCGTCCGGGTGGCCCGGTACAGCAGTTCCATCACCGTATCCATTCAATGCCCCTCCCCGCGGATGCTCAGCCTTTCCCTGTCCGTAAATACCTCCATCGTCATAAGCACGCCCAGACGGTACCCGAGGATCAGCCGGTCAATATTGTAGAGGTATTCTTCCTCAAGCTGCGCATCCCTAAACTGTTCATAGGCCCCGCGCTGTTCTGCCTGAAGCGTCTCCAGAAAGAGATCCTCCAGCCTGTCGGCCTTTTCCCGGGCCGCCTTGGTTTCCTCGCTGTCATATTCCGTGGCTGGCTCCAGTTCCAGCTCATTGAACGCAAATGCCCTGAGTATGTTTCCCATGTATTTCATGTCCTTTCAGTATTGTTTTTACACAACACCTTGAAAGACCCCGCCGCACAGTGTATACTATTTATGCAGCTGCCTTTTGGGTGGTTGTGTGGTTAGAGGCGGCGTATTTACCTGCTAGGGAGGCGCCGTCTCTATCATTTTTCTTCGGACAAAAGTAAATCAATCGCCCTGCGAATTGCTTCTGTTCTTGTTACGCCATACTTATCAGCGTAACGGATAAGTTTCTCATTGGTTTTATCGTCAATTCGCACCTTAATATCGTGGATTTTAGGGTTGTCGACTTTTGGCCGTCCTGTACGTGGACTCAGAAAATATCACCTCACTTTTTGCGTTCCACAAATTCATTGTACTTTATGAGTTCCAAAAAGTCAACCTTTTTTATAAGGGATAACATAAAGCATTTTTTTCTTTATCTACCATCCAGTGACCCATCTCCAACCTTCAATATGCCTCAGAACATCTACTCTTTTGAAACCGCAGCCAGCGCCTCGCACAGGTCGCCCCGGATGACAAGATTCGCCTTCCCGTCGTAGGGAGTTTCCTCCCGGTTCAGAATCACAAGCTTGGCCTGGGGAGAAAGGTAATTGACCAGACCGGCCACCGGATACACCACCAAGGAAGTGCCTCCCACAACCATCAGCTCCGCTTCCTCCGCGTACCGAACCGCCCGGGCTAAATCCTGCTCGTTGAGCGTCTCCCCGTAAAGCACCACGTCGGGCCGCACCAGTCCGCCGCAGGAACAGCGGGGAACCCCCTCATACCCAAGTACCCACTGCATATCATACCTTTTCCCGCAGGAAAGGCAGAAATACCGATTTTCATTGCCGTGAAGCTCGATGACGTTCCTGCTACCAGCCATTTGATGGAGGCCGTCGATGTTCTGGGTGATTATTGCTCTCAGTTTTCCACGCTGTTCCAGCTTTGCCAAAGCATAGTGGGCTTTGTTGGGTTTTGCTTCCGGGTAGAGCATCACATGGCGGAGAAACTCATAGAATTCTTCCGTGTGGCGCTCAAAATAATGGTGGGAAAGCATTTCCTCATAGGAAATCCCCTGCTTTTTCTGCATGTAAAGTCCATGAGCACTGCGGAAATCGGGAATGCCGCTGGCGGTAGAAACCCCTGCCCCGCCAAGAAAAATGGTGTTCCCGCTCTCCCCAATCCAGGTTTTCAGCTGCTTCACCGCATCCATTCATAACGCCTCCCTATTCTTCATCCTTCAGAACCAACTCCACCGGGCAGTGGTCGCTGCCCATCACCTCGGACAGAATACGGCTGTCTTCAATCCGGTTTTCCAGGCGTTCGTCCGCCAAAAAATAGTCAATGCGCCATCCCGTATTGTTGGCTCTGGAATTGTACATATAACTCCACCAGGAATAGGCGGAAGCCCTTTCCGGATAGAGATGGCGAAAGGTGTCCAAAAAACCACAGGCCAGAAGCTCGCTGAACTTGCCCCGTTCTTCATAGGAGAAACCCGCGTTTCCGATATTGCTTTTCGGATTTTTTAAATCGATGAACTTGTGGGCCACATTCATGTCACCGCACACAATCACCGGCTTTTTTTCCTTCAGGGTGACAAGATAGGCGCGGAACGCGTCCTCAAATTCCATACGGAACTGGATACGCGTAAGCTCCCGCTGGGAATTGGGAGTGTACACAGTAACCAGATAAAAATCCGGGTATTCCGCGGTGATGACCCGGCCTTCCCCGTCAAAGGCTTCGTGCCCAATCCCAAAGGTCACCGATTGCGGCTCTTCTCTGGAAAAGAGCGCCGTGCCGGAGTATCCCTTCTTGACTATGGAAGAATTCCAGTATTCGTAATAGCCGGGAAATTCGAAATCCGCCTGTTCCTGCTGCATCTTCGTCTCCTGCAGGCAGATCATATCCGGGGCTTCCGCCTTCAAAAATTCGGGGAACCCCTTTCCCATACAGGCCCGCAGGCCATTTACATTCCAGGACACCAGCTTCATGGAAACCGCCTCCAAACATATGAATAATTTTTAAAATATACCGCTTTTCCAGACAATTTCAAGAAAACTATGATATAATGACTGCAGAAACATACAACGCGGGATTGGCCAAAAGACCGCAGGAGCCAAGAGGCGCGACAGGCCCACCGCAGGTGCAGAGGTATCCGGTTCAACAAATTAAAAATATGGGGGAATGACACATGCAGAATCCTATCGTCACATTTGAAACCACGAAGGGCGTCATCAAGGCTGAACTCTATCCCGAAATTGCGCCCAACACCGTAAACAATTTCATCTCCCTGGTAAGCAGGGGCTTTTATGACGGCACTATCTTCCACCGCGTGATCCCCGGCTTTATGATTCAGGGCGGCGACCCTGAGGGCACCGGTATGGGCGGTCCCGGCTACGGCATTCACGGCGAGTTCGCAGCCAACGGCTTTGAAAACAATCTAAAGCATACCACCGGTGTGCTCTCCATGGCCCGTTCCCAGCGTCCCAACAGCGCCGGTTCCCAGTTCTTCATCATGGTGGACAATGCACCCTATCTGGACGGCCAGTACGCTGCGTTCGGCAAGGTGATCGAGGGCATTGACGTGGCGCAAGCCATTGTCTCCTCTCCCCGCGACCGCGCCGACAGGCCTCACGAGGATCAGATCATGGAAAAGGTGACTGTGGAAACCTTCGGCGCAGAATACGGCGAACCCGTCACCGGTCCGGAGCACGGCTGAACTTGCGCTTATGTAATTGTTCTGGTCTCAGGAGCGTTCTGTAGTTTTACAGAACGCTCCTTTTTGTCTTTTTTCTCCAGGTCCAGGAATATAAAGCTTCCAAAAATGGTCTGCCTATTCTTCAATCCTTTCCAAAAGCAGCGGGCCGATTTCCGGCTTCTCCGGGCCCACTGACAGGGCGTTTAAAAAGCGTTCCGCGCCCCGGGCGCACTTCTCTTCATTATCCGCGTACAGCCGGGCAATACACTCTCCGGCTTCAGCATAGTCCCCCTTGTTTTTCATCAGGACAATCCCGGCGTCGGGATCAATTGCACTTTCCTTGGTCTCCCGTCCCGCCCCCAGCTCCACAGCGGCCAGGCCGCATTCCTCCGCATTGAGACGGGTGAGGAACCCGCTCTCAGGCATCCTCACCTCCCGGCATACCGGAGACAGTCGGAACTTTTCCTGTTCCCGCAGATAGGAAGCATCGCCGCCCTGGGCCTGCACCATCTGGCAAAGCTTTTCAAAGGCCGTGCCGGAGGTCAATGCCTGCGCGGCTTTTTCCCGAGCTTTTTCCATCGTTGGCGCCTGCTCTGCCAGGTAGATCATATTAGCGGCAAGCTCCATACAGAGGCTGCGCAGGCGTTTGTCCCCGCCGCCCTGCAGCACTTTGCATGCCTCCATCACCTCCAGAGCGTTGCCGATATTCCTGCCCAGAGGCATATCCATATCCGTGATGAGGGCCACGGTTTTTCTCCCCACGCCTGCGCCGATGCCCACCATTTCCTGTGCCAGTGCTCTGGAGTCCTCAAGGGTTTTCATAAACGCACCGCTTCCCACTTTCACATCCAGCAGAATGGCGTCCGCCCCGGCGGCAATCTTTTTTGACATGATGCTGGAAGCAATCAGGGGCAGGCTTTCCACGGTGGCGGTCACATCCCGCAGGGCGTACAGCTTTTTATCCGCCGGGCACAGGTTCCCCGACTGCCCGATGATGCTGAGCCCGGTCCGCTTCACGATTTCAAAAAATTCGTCCCGGGGAATATCCGTGCGCAGGCCGGGAATGCTTTCCAGCTTGTCCACCGTTCCGCCGGTATGACCCAGCCCCCGCCCGCTCATTTTGGCAATCTTCGCGCCGCAGGCCGCCGCGATGGGCCCCAGAATCAGCGAGGTCTTATCCCCCACGCCACCGGTGGAATGCTTGTCCACCTTGATGCCGGGAATAGAGGAAAGGTCCACCGTATCTCCCGAACGCGCCATTTCCAGCGTCAGGGCCGCCGTTTCACGCTGGGTCATGCCCCGGAAAAACACAGCCATCATCAGAGCGGAGGCCTGGTAATCCGGGATTTCCCCGGCCGTATACCCCTGGACAAAAAAGGCCAGCTCCTCTTGCGTCAGCTCGCCGCCCTCCCGTTTTTTGTGAATGATATCGTACATACGCATGGCGCGTCTTCCTTTCTGCCGGTCCGGCGGGTTTCACAGGTACAGATTCATGCAGTACGCGTCGAAATATTCTCCCTGCACTTTCAAAAAGTTCCGGTAGCGGCCCAGCGTTTCGAAGCCCAAGGATTCGTACAGCGCGATGGCCCTCCCGTTGTCCGCCCGCACATCCAGCTGAAGTATCTCCAGCCCCTGTCCGCGAGCAAAACGAATGAGTGCCTCCATGACGGCCCGGCCGATTCCCAGGCCCCAGCAGGCCTTTTTTACGGAGACCGCCACCTCCGCCCGGTGGGCGATGCGCTCCCTGCGGTCAAAGGCGCTGACGGAGGCCACACTGGAAAGCTCATCCTCGCAGATGCCCAGCAGCAAAATGGACTTTTCCTGTTTTCGCAGCGAGGCGATCCACTGCCGCTCCTGCTCCAAAGGCATGGCGAACTCGTCTCTGCCGAACAGCAGGTTGTCGCTCTCCCCGCCCACCTGATTCAGATAGGCAAGAACCGCCCCGGCGTCCCCCTCCTCCGCTTCCCGTAGAAGAAGACTGCCGCCGTCTTTCCGTCGCATTTCTACCGGGAAAAATTTTCCTTTCATCCCAAATTGTTCTTTCCAAAGGAATAGGGGAAAAGCTCTTTGAGCGTCAGCTTTTGGATCGATTTCCCATCGGTGAGGAGAACTTCAAAATCCGGGCCGCAGAATTCCGCCATCACCTGGCGGCAGACTCCGCAGGGCGGGCAAAACTCCTCCGGCGATTTCCCAGCCGGGCCTCCCGCCACGGCAATGGCTAAAAATTCCCGCTTGCCCTCGCTGACCGCCCGAAAAAAAGCGGTGCGCTCCGCGCAATTCGTGGGCGAGCTGGACGCGCACTCGATGTTACAGCCGGGATATACGGTGCCGTCCGCGCACAGCAGGGCCGCGCCCACCGCAAAGCCGGAGTAGGGGCTGTAAGAGCTTTCCCGGGCCTCCAGAGCCCTCTGAACAAGAGCCTGGTACAGGCCCTCCATTCTATCCTGTTCCGCCATGTTGATGGCCTCCTTTTCAGAAAATTCCGCTTCTTATGTTGCTTCCTGGGCCAATTTCACGATGCGGCTGGTACCCAGCCGGGACGCGCCCAGCTCCAAAAACCGTTCCGCGTCCGCCAGGGTGGAAATGCCTCCCGCCGCTTTCACCTGCATCCGGGGCGGGCAATGCTTCCGCATCAGCTCCACGTCCTCAAACGTAGCCCCGCCGCCCGCGAAGCCGGTGGAGGTCTTGATGAACTCCGCGCCGGACTCCGATACCACCTGGCAAAGCTCGATTTTCTCCTCCTCCGTCAGCAGACAGGTCTCGATGATGACCTTTAACAGCTTTCCCCCGCAGGCCTCTTTTACAGCCTTGATTTCCTCCAGCACCTCGTCATATTTTTCATCCTTGACCCATCCGATGTTCACCACCATGTCGATTTCATCCGCGCCGTTTTTCACCGCTTCGGCGGTTTCGAAGCACTTGGCGGCGGTGGTGGAATATCCGTTGGGAAAGCCAATGACCGTGCAGATTTTCACCCTGCCCTCCGGTCCGCAGCCGGCGATATAATCCGCCGCCCGCTTCACATAGGAGGCGGGAATACAGACCGAGGCGGTCTGATACTCCATTCCCTCATCCACAATCGTTTGAATCTGTTCCCAGGTGGCGTCCTGCTTTAACAGCGTGTGGTCCACATGGGCCAAAATTTCATGAAGCTCCATGAATATCCTCTTCCTTTCCGCAGATTTCGTCCGCTTTCCCCAGCGCGGCTTGGTATGACGTTTCCCCGGAACGCCATATCCCGGGGAAACTGATTTTTATGCGATTCCTGCGCGTATTACCGCCTCCAGCTCAGCGCTGGTGGGCAGGCCCTCGTTATCGCTCTTATTGGTGATTTGGATAGCACCGATCACATTGCCGCGCTTCGCCGCCTCGCAGAGAGGCAGGCCCTCTGCCAGAGCGCTGATCACGCCGGCGGCAAAGCCGTCGCCCGCTCCCACGGTGTCCACTTTTTTCCGCACTGGGAATTCCGGCGCATAGCCGGATTCCCCATCCTTTTCCGAGAAAAAGGCCCCATCTTTTCCCAGCTTTACCACCACGTTTTTCACGCCCATAGCATGGTAAAAATCCGCCACACCCTCCGGCGTATCCCTTCCGGTGAGTATTTTTCCCTCTCCCAGGCCGGGTAATACAGTTTCCGCCGATTCCGCCAGGAAATTGAGGGTGGAGACCATTTTCTTTTCGCTCTCCCAAAGCTGAGGACGCAGGTTGGGATCGAAAGAGATGGGCATATCCAACGCCTGGGCTCGGGCAATCAGCCGCTTGACCGCCGCCAGAGCGGAATCCGAAATCGCCGCAGTGATGCCGGTGATATGAGCACGTTCACAACCATACAAATCCAGCGCGTCAATTTCATGGGGACCGATCCGGGAGGCCGCTGAATTTTTCCGATAATAGGCGATTTTGGGGTCTCCCCTATCGGTGGAGCTCTTCATCATAAAGCCCGTCAGCTCCCCTTCCGCCTGTATCACCAAATCGGTGGAAATGCCGTTTTTCCGCAGGCCGTCCAGAATTTTTTCCCCAAACGGGTCAAAGCCCAGCCTTGTACAATAAACGGGGGAATGCCCTAGCCGCGAAAGGCCCACCGCCACATTGTACTCCGCCCCCGCAATGGAGGACGTAAAGGTTTTCACCTCGTTCAATTCTCCCGGTTCGTTGGCCATGAAGAGCCCCATAGGCTCCCCCATCAGTACGATTTTCATTTCCTTACCCCTCCAATTGACGTAAAAATTGCTTCGTGCTCCAATAAGTACGCATGCTCTTCCTGAATCAAGCGTTTAATCTCATCCGCGTCGTCCGCTGACACTCCCCGCAGTTCTATGGCATATGCGCCGCAATGAGCTCTGTCCGTATCCCCGGATTGCATATAATACACGTGCGTTTCTGGCTCGCCTTTGCAAAAGCTACAGCCTCCATCCATACAGAGAGCGATTCGTTTTGGATACTTCTCCATATAAGCCGCTGTTATGGCGGCGATCTTCTCAGAATAATTTCTGCAGGCTGAAAACCGCAAGGCCAAAAACGGGACATTCGGGAGATTCTTCAAAAATCCGATCTTGGCGATTTGTTTGTTGTGCAGACCGTGCTTGAAGGATAAGTTCGCTCTTACCTTAGCCGGATAGTATCCCAGATCTGTCAGACACGTGATGATATCCAGATAAAGAGGCTGGGTGTCTTCCCCCAGCGCCGCTAAAAACGAACGAATGCATTCTTGCTGTTTCTTTATATCCATATCTCTACACACTGGTTTTGATGAAGGTGCAGGTTCCGCTGACTTTCAGCTTCCCCAAGCCCGCCGGGACAAAGAGACTGTCACCCATCTGGAACTCCACTGTGTTTTCCGGCCCCTCCGCCTTGCCGGAACCCTCGAGGATGATGAGAGAGACAAAGGAATCGTCCGTAACGTCCAGCTCTGCCGTGCCGTCCACACTGTATTTCTCAGTGGTAAAATATTTACAGGAGGCCAGTCTCTTTTTGCTGCCGCCGGGAATTCTTTCTTCACCGCCCTGTTTGTCCTCTGTGTCCGAAGGGATAAAGCGGGACACCTCCAAAGCCTTATCCACATGCAGTTCCCTGGGCTTTCCGTCCGCACCACGCCGGTCGTAATCATATACCCGGTAAGTGGTATTGGAATTTTGCTGGATTTCGCAGATCAATATCCCCGCGCCGATGGCATGGAGAGTACCCGCTTCGATGAAAAACACATCGCCCGGATGTACATCCACCCGGCTTAAAACCTCCAGCACAGTGTTATTTTCGATTCTCTGCCGGAATTCCTCCTTTGTCACCTCACGGTTGACTCCGAAATAGAGGTAAGCGCCCGGTTCGCAGTCCATAACGTACCACATTTCTGTCTTGCCGTACTCGCCCTCCACCCGCAGGGCATACTCGTCGCTGGGGTGGACCTGGATGGAGAGAGGGTCCTTGGCGTCGATAAATTTGATGAGCACGGGAAACTGTCCGAAAGCTTCACAGTTTTTTCCCAGCACTGCCCTCCCTTCCCAAACGGAATTCAGGTATTCCCCCAGGGTCATACCGTCGAATTGACCGCCGGAAATCGTGCTCTGTCCGTCTGGATGGGTGGAAAGCTCCCAGCTCTCCGCCACCTTGTCGTAATCACAGTGCTTTCCGTATACGTCGCGCAGCTTTGTGCCTCCCCAAAGATAATCCTTGAAGGCAGGAGACAATTTTTCAATTTTCACAAGAGACCTCCCTTTCCATACCTTTTTGAAAAAAGGTATGCCAAAAACTTTTATTCCGGCTTCGGACTCGTGATAAGCGGAAGCACGCCTCACGATGCCCAAGCTTTCTCTTTCCATACCTTTTTGAAAAAAAGGTATGCCAAAAACTTTTATTCCGGCTTCGGACTCGTGATAAGCGAAAACCCGCCTCACGATGCCCAGGCTTTCTCTTTCCATACCTTTTTGAAAAAAGGGTATGCCAAAAACTTTTTTTCCGGCTTCGGACTCATGATGACCGAAAGCCCGCCTCACGATGCCCAGGCTTTCTCTTTCCATACCTTTTTGAAAAAAGGTATGCCAAAAACTTTTAATCCGGCTTCGGACTCGTGATGAGCGAAAGCCCGCCTCACGATGCCCAGGCGGCACGCAGTCAGGCCAAGGCCGACAGTACGGCTGCCGCTACGGTTCCCGCGCTCTCAATGCCGCCCAACCCCTCCTCCACCAGCACTGCAAAGGCATAAGGAGTTGCGTCAGAGCTGCAAAAGCCCACCATCCAGCTATTGGGGGCCTTATCTTCTCCTACCTCACCCGTCCCGGTTTTGGCGCACACATTCATGCCGTCCGGAAACAGGTAGTCGCCGTAATAGCTTTCCACGTCGTTGCGCAGCAGGCTTTCCAGCTGCGCGGCTTCAGAGGCTGAAACCAGGGTCCTGTTGTCTTTCCCGAGGGAGCCAAACAAGTTCAGGTCGTTCGTAAGTTTGGGCTGAACATATTCCCCGCCGTTGGCAATTGCACCCATGAGCACCATCATATGATAGGGATTGGCCGTCAGCGTATACTGGCCCACTCCGGCCCAACCCAGCTCGTTGGCATTCGCCTTGGAGAGATCGATCTCACTCTTTGAAACAGGCACCGTGCCAAAGGTGAATTCCTGATTGAAACCCATCTCCTCCGCCTTTTTCTGCAGGGCCTGTGCGCCGATGTCAGTGGCCAGATGGGCAAAGTAGACATTACAGGAATTTCCCAAAGCACTGGTAAGGTTCTGACTGCCGTGGGCCTCATCGTTCAGGCAGTCGATGGTATCCCCGCCGATCTCCGTAAAACCCTCGCAATCATAGGTGCGGTCCATCCAGGAATCCGGCCATTTTTCCATGGCTGCCGCTGCGGTGACAATCTTAAAAATACTGCCCGGCGTAAAGGAGCTGGCCAGGGTATTGTCCAGATACGCGCCCTTATAGGCATCGTTGGTTTCGATATCCTCCGGCACGTTGGAGGGATCGAACGTGGGGGCGCTTACCTTGCACAGGATATCCCCCGTTTTGTAGTTGTAGACAATCACCGCGCCGTTGTGTCCGTCCAGAGCGTTGTAGGCCGCCACGCAGGCATTCTGGTCCACAGTTAATTCCATATTTTTCCCCAGGCTGTTCAAAAACGTATCGTTGAGGCCCGTGATAACATTGTAGCCCGCCAGCTTCGAACGCATGGTGTATTCCACGCTGGTGCTCACATAGCCGTAGGGGTCGCCGATGGTATGCATCAGCGCACGGCGGACCGTCTCGCTCTCGCTGTACAGCCGCCGGCCGTCCTCGGTGGTAGCCAGCAGATTTCCGTTTCTGTCCTTGATATCCCCCATTTTTACGGTGGAGCTTTCCGCGTAAATATGTCCGTTATAGGGCTGCATAGCCCACTGGTTCCCATGGAGAAACAAATTCACCACCAGATAACCCGTTCCGCCCAAAAAAGCGAACAGGAGAAGATAGAGCACAATGGAGCGAAATCCCACGGTTTTCATGAGTAAATGTCCTCCATTTCTTCCCTTCTGCGGCCCGGATCGGAAGCCCGGGAACGGCCCCGGGATGTGGGCGGCGGATTTCCGCCGCTCCGCGAGCCGTGCTTCGAAGCCCGACGGGCCGCGTAGGTCCGTTCATCCGAAGCCTTCAGAAACGCCATCAGCCCCCAGACGGACATCATGCTGGAACCGCCCGCGCTGATAAAAGGCAGCGTCACACCGGTCATGGGCAGCACATCCGTGGCGCCGAACACATTGAGGCAGGTTTGAAACAGCAGCATTCCCGCCACCGCGCAGGAGGCAATGGAGAAAAACGTGGAACGGCTGCGGGTCACATCGCTGCGGGCATAAAGCGTAAACATAGCGATGGCCATCAGCACCACCAGACCCAGCAGCAGGCCCTGCTCCTCACAGAGCAGCCCAAAGACCAGGTCACTGTCCGCTGCGAACACATCGGTCAGGCAGCCCTCGCCCAGACCCAGGCCGAACATGCCCCCGCTGGCAATATAGGTGAGCACCCGGGTTTGCTGGAAGCCCATGCTGTCCTGTACATGCTCCCACACATGGCCCCAGCCCATAAACCGCTGGGCCACGTAGGGCTTAAATTTCAAAATCAGGAATACGCCCAGAGCCGCGCCCACCAAAATCAACGCAATGGTGCGCACGCTGCCGGAACGCATAAAGGCGATTATAAGGAAGCAGGCAAAGAAGATCACCGCCGTACCGAAGTCCCGCATGAGGAACAGGCAGCCCATACAGGCTGCAGCAAAAATCAGGAATTCCGTGATGTTCTTTTTGGTTTGCAGCCTGTCCAGCGTGGAGGTACCCACAAACACAAACGCAATCTTGATGAATTCCGAGGGCTGAAAACTGAGCGGTCCGATGATAATCCAGTTCCTGGAGCCATTAATATCCTTGCCGATCAGCAGGTTCACCGCAAACAGCAGGATGGCCCCAATGCCGATATACAGGCGGAACTTTGCCACCCGGTCCATATCGTTCATAAACCAGATGAGAAAACAGAACAGCACAATGCCGATGAGCATGGCGGCGAGCTGGGTTTTCACCTGGTCGATATCGTTGGCCGCCAGCAGGTTAATTCCGATACCGGAAAGCAGGTAGGCCACGGTCTCAATTTCAAAGCTGACCCGGTGCAGAATCCTCATGGAGAAGATGTAAAGCCCCCAGCCCATGATTAGCACCGCGCCAAAGGGCACAAACTGCACCGGGGCGAAGCCCCCGTCCTGGAAACAGCCCTGCACCGCCATCAGCAGGTGGACCATTGTGGCCACGAACATCAGCTTGAATGGGGAGGCGGCCTCCCGGGAAAAGCCGGTGAATACCCGCCTCTTCACCGGCTCCGCGTCCGTGTTCCACAAGGTCAGCGTGGTGGAGCCCATGGTGACGCTGTCCCCGATATTGACCACCTTTTTTCCGTCAATCTGTCTGCCGTTGACCAGAACGCCGGATTTGGACCCCGTATCGCAGATCACCCAGCCCTCGTCCCGCCTCATGAGCACCGCGTGGTCCCGGGAGGCGGTGGCGTCCGGCAGGTAGATGTCGCAGCTTTTGCTGCGGCCGATGGAGTTTTCCCAATAGAGCACGGGAAAACGCGTGCCCGACGCCTCGTCCCACAGCATGATGACAGGATCTCGCCTGCGCTGACCCTTTTTAAAAGAGGTATAGCTGCGCCATACCACATAGAGCGCCAGCACCGGCACGATAATCCTGATGATGAGCAGTACCGCAGGCAAAAGCCCAGACTGCAAGAATTCCAGTATGATCTCCAAACCTTTTACCATCCCCTCTGGCCGGCGCTGGACCTACACGGAATAGACCGGCCGCTGCGCCTGGCAGATTCAGACTTCCGTTTTCTGCGGACAAAGGCCCGCAATCCTATTTTAAGGGTACCATGTCGCGGTCCCGCTTATAAATCATCCCGGCTGGCACCAGACCCCGCACCATGGAAAGCGGATAGACCCGGGAGCCTCTGCCAATCACTGTGCCCGGGTTCAGCACGCTGTTGCAGCCCACCTCCACATTGTCTCCCAGCATGGCGCCGAATTTTTTCAGACCGGTCTCTACCCTGCGGAAACCCGCCGCCACAGTGACAAGGGTTTTATCCTGCTTGACATTAGAAGTAACCGCCCCAGCGCCCATATGGGATTTGAACCCCAAGATAGAATCCCCCACATAGTTGTAATGGGGCACCTGAACATTGTCAAACAGGATGACGTTCTTCAGCTCTGTGGAATTTCCCACCACACAGTGAGCTCCCACCAGGGCATTGCCTCTGATAAACGCACCCGGACGCACCTCGGTTTCAGGCCCGATAATAGCAGGACCTGCAATATAGTTGTTAGGGTAAATTTTGGCGGATTTTGCAACCCATACCTCGTCTCCCCGCTGTTCATATTCCTCCGGCGGCAGGGCTTTGCCCAGTTCCCGGATAAATCCCCCTATTTTCGGCAGGGCTTCCCAGGGGTATTCCGTCTTCTCCAGCAGCGGCCGCGCCGCCGTATGGGTGAGGTCATAAAGATTTGCCGTACGCAGCTCCATCTGTTCCATCGCTAGTTTCCTCCAAACTGGCCGGCTTCGGGCAGGTTGCAGCCGCCGTTTCAAAGCCGGAATCTGCGGTTATTATAGCATACGGGAGAGGAAAAAAACAGAATATTTTCTTACGTTTTCCTGTCCCGAAAAAAACAGAGGGCGGACTGCGTCCGCCCTCTTTTCGCCTCTATTTGGTCAGGTAGACCACGGTCTTGTCAATCATGCCGATCTGATTCATATCGAGCTGGAGCTCACCGGCCTCCGTCTGCAGAATTTCCAGAGAGATGGTGATTGTTTTATCGGCGTCTGCATAGGAGATTTTATCCGTCTCCGTCTTACAGAAGGCAATGGCTTTTTCCACATACAGCTCATTTGGATCCACAGTTTTTGCCGGAGGCTGAGAGCTTTCCGCAGAGGATTCAGAAGACTCCGTCTCCTCTTCCCAGCTTTCTTCGTCCTCGCCGTAGCCGTCGTAATCATCCCCGTAGCCGTCAGACTCTCCGGAATCCTCCGAACTATCCTCCGAGGAAGTGTTGCTGCGGTTTTGCGCAATGGCTTCGTCCTGGGCCTCAGTCTTCAACTTCGCAAGCTCAGCGGTCCTGTTTTGAAAATTGATGATGGGGCGGATTTCCACTTCAATATAATAACCCTTATCGGTCTTCTGCTCTTCCTTCACGGTATACTGGGTCTGCCGATACACCGTGCGCATAACCTCCTGCAGTTCCTGCAGCTGTTCTTCATTGGGGTATAGGCCATAGGTATTGCAAAACAACACCGCCGCATTTTCTACGGTATCTGTATTATTCTGCTGAGCAGCTGTTTTTGTAGCGCCCGTGATGGACATAAATTCCTCATTTTCCTGATGATAGCTGCTGTCAAGCAGCGCTTTCACATATCCCGATACATCATAATCCGCAAAGCCAGGTATCGGAATTGCGCAGCCCGAAAGGCTCACAGCCAGAACTACGGCCAGCAAAAGCGCCGGCAGCCTTTTTCGTAAGGTCATATGCTCCACTCCAAATCTCACATCCTCAAGCCTTTGTCATGCCCGTCACTCATCCCGGCCGCAGCACTTTTTGTACTTGAGCCCGCTGCCACAGGGACAGGGATCATTCCGGCCCGGCTTTTTCTGCTTGTGAACCGGCTGCTTCTTCACCGTTTCATCTCCGCCGGTACTGGCGCCGGTCTCTTTCGCCACCTTTTCCCGTTTCGGCGGTTCCTTGGTACGAAGCCGTACGGTCAGGATCATCTTCGCCGTGTTTTCCCGGATGGTCTCGATCATACTGTCAAACATGTCGGAACCCTCGATGCGGTACTCCACCACAGGATCCCGCTGGCCATAGGCACGCAGGCGGATTCCATCCTGAAGCTGCTCCATAGCGTCGATATGGTCCATCCATTCCTGGTCCACGTTGCGCAGCAGCACCACGCGCTCCACTTCCCTCATAATGGGGGAGGTGAATTCCTGCTCCCGCTTCTCATAGAGCGCGGCGGCGTCCTTTTTCAATTCTTCCACCACATAGTCAGGTTCCAGATCTTCGATTTCTGCCCTGGTGAATTTCAGGTCATCCTCATCGATGAGCCAGCCCATATAGTGCTCCCGCAGGCCGTTGAGATCCCAGTCGTCATGGGGCACGTCGGCAGGCAGGAAAATGCTCACGTTCTTTTCGATGGCTCCCTCGATCATTTTCATGATCGAATCCTTCATGTTCTCCCCATTGAGCACCTGGTCGCGCTGGCTGTAAATCTTCTCACGCTGCATGTTCATTACATCGTCATACTGCAGCACGTTCTTCCGGATGCCGAAGTTGCGGCTTTCCACCTTACGCTGGGCGCTTTCGATGGAATTAGAAACCATGCCGGCCTCGATGGGCACATCGTCCTCAATCTTCATGCGGTCCATCAGGGCCTGAATTTTCTCGCCGCCGAACAGGCGCATCAAGTCGTCCTCCAGGGAAATGTAGAACCGGCTCTTACCGGGATCTCCCTGACGGCCCGCACGGCCGCGCAGCTGGTTGTCAATCCGGCGGGATTCGTGCCGCTCTGTGCCGATGATGTAGAGGCCGCCCAGTTTTTTCACCTCTTCGGCTTCCGGAGCAATTTCTTTCTTGTATTTCTGGTTAAGCGCGGCGAAAGTTTCCCTGGCGTTCAGGATTTCCTCATTGTCCATATGGCTGTAGGCGGTGGCCTCCACCAGCATTTCCTCATCGAAGCCCTGCTTGCGCATCTCCGCCTTGGCCATAAATTCCGCGTTGCCGCCCAGCAGAATATCGGTGCCGCGTCCAGCCATGTTGGTGGCGATGGTTACAGCCCCCTTGCGGCCCGCCTGCGCGATGATCTGGGCTTCTTTTTCGTGGTATTTGGCATTGAGCACTTCGTGCTTGACGCCCTTTTGCTTCAGCATCTTGCTGAGCATTTCTGATTTTTCAATGGTGATGGTGCCCACCAGCACGGGCTGCCCCTTCTGATGATGCTCCACAATGTCCTCGATTACGGCGTCGAACTTGGCCTTCTGGGTCTTGTAGACCATGTCTGCGCAGTCCTCACGGATCATGGGACGGTTGGTGGGGATTTCCACCACATCCAGCTTGTAAATTTCGGAGAATTCCTCCTGCTCGGTCATGGCCGTGCCGGTCATACCGGAGAGTTTATCGTAAAGGCGGAAATAATTCTGGAAGGTGATGGTGGCAAGGGTTTTGCTCTCCCTGGCTACCTCCACGCCCTCCTTGGCCTCGATCGCCTGGTGCAGGCCCTCGTTATACCGGCGGCCGTACATCAGACGGCCGGTGAACTCGTCGACAATGATCACCTCGCCGTCCTTGACCACGTAATCCTGGTCCCGGTGCATGATGCCCCAGGCGCGGATCGCCTGGTTCACATGGTGCTGGATGGTGATGTTGTCGGAATCCGTCAGGTTTTCAATGCCGAAAAATTCCTCTGCTTTCTTCACACCCCTGCGGGTGAGGGAGCAGGTCTTCAGCTTTTCATTGACAATATAATCATATTCCTTATAGAGCTCGTCGTTGTCTTCCTTGTCGTCGGTTTCCTTGACCCGGATGGGCTTCAGGGTTCTGGCAAAAGCATTGGCCCGGCCATACAGGTCGGTGGACTTGTCTCCCTGGCCGGAAATAATCAGCGGCGTACGGGCCTCGTCGATGAGGATGGAGTCCACCTCGTCCACCACGGCGTAATGGTGGCCCCGCTGCACCTTGTTCTCCTTATAGATTACCATGTTGTCGCGCAGGTAATCGAAGCCCATCTCATTGTTGGTACCGTAGGTGATATCGCAGGCGTAGGCTTCCTTCTTTTCCTTGGAATCCATCCCGGTGAGCGCCAGGCCCACAGACATTCCCAAAAAGTTGAACACGCGGGCCATCATTTCGCCCTGGTATTTGGCCAAGTATTCGTTGACCGTGACCACGTGCACGCCCTTGCCAGTCAAGGCGTTGAGATAGACGGGCTGGGCCAGCGTAAAGGTTTTTCCTTCACCGGTCTTCATCTCGGCAATCCGGCCCTGATGGAGGATGATGCCGCCCTGAATCTGTACCGGAAACAAACGGATAGAGAGCACCCGGTCCATCGCCTCACGGCAGGCCGCGAAAGCGTCGGGCAAAATATTGTCCAGCGTCTCCCCTTTTTCGAGACGTTCCCTGAGCAAGGGGGTCTGTCTCTTGAGCTCTTCGTCGCTCATGGCCCGGTACTTGTCCTCCAGGCCCAAAACTGCATCCACCTGAGATTGGATGCGCTTGAGTTCCCTCTTGCTGTAATTTCCGAAAAATCTGCTCAGAATGTTGTTCGCCATTTGGATACTCGCCTTTCCCTCTATTTAGATTCGGCCGTTTCCGGTTTCTTTCCGTCCTATGAGGCTGTAGTTTTTCAGCCCGGAGCAGCTCCGCGCATAAATATGCTGTATTATAGCACGTTTTCCCGTCCGATTGCAAGAAGAGCCACATTTTGTTTACAAATGCACGGCCCTCTTTTCCTCTCCTATCTTCCCATTTTCTCTGAAATCTGCTATACTATGCTAATGCCCGCACGGCGGGCCATGTTTGAAAGCTTTGATCCGGACCGTGGAGAAAGCGGGAAGTGTTCCCTTCTTTTCCATCGGAAGCTTAAAACAAGATATGAGCCCCGTCGGTTTTCCGATTCCGGACGGGGCAGCCTCTGTCTCCGGAAAGAACGCATTCCCCTTTCAGAATGTCATTCTTTCTGTGTTGGCCGGATTGGGAATCGAGATTCTGACAGAACAGGAAGGATTCAATGGAAGAAAGAGAACTGAGCCAAAACAAAATGGGAACCGCACGCATGTTTCCCCTCATCCTGTCCATGGCTGTACCCGCTATGTTTTCCATGCTGGTACAGGCCCTGTATAATATTGTGGACAGCTATTTCGTCTCCCAGGTCAGCGAAAAGGGGTTAGCCGCCATCTCTTTGGCCTTTCCCATCCAGAACCTGCTGATCGCTTTCGGCGTAGGCACCGCAGTGGGCGTCACCTCCCTCATCTCCCGCAGGCTGGGCCAGGGCAGGCAGGACGAGGCCGATAGCGCTGCAACGCACGGCATCCTTCTGAGCCTGTGCACTTATGTATTATTCGCCCTGTACGGCGCCTTTTTCACAACGCCCTTCTTCCGGATGTTCGAATCTGATCCGGAAATTGTGCAGATGGGAGACACTTACATCTCCATCTGCTGTATTTTCTCCTTCGGGCTTTTTGTGGAAATTTCGCTGGAAAAGATCCTTCAGGCCACCGGCAATATGATCTGGCCCATGATCTTCCAACTGGTGGGAGCGGTGAGCAACATCATTCTGGACCCCATCCTCATCTTCGGCATGTTCGGCATGCCTGCCATGGGCGTGGCAGGCGCAGCGATTGCTACGGTGGGCGGGCAGATCATTGCCATGATTTTCAGCATCGTGGTGGTGGTCCTTCGGGAGCACGCCGTCCGCATCACCTTCCGGGGCTTCCGGCCGCATTGGCGCACCGTCAGGGATATCTACACCGTGGGTCTGCCCGCTATTGTCATGCAGTCCATCGGCACAGTGATGACCATGGCCCTCAACGGGATTCTCTCCGCCTTCTCCACGGCCGCCTATACGGTGTTCGGTCTCTACTTCAAGCTGCAGTCCTTCGTCTTTATGCCGGTATTCGGTTTGACCCAGGGCCTGATGCCCATCATGGGCTACAACTACGGCGCACGGAACAAGAAGCGCCTGCTCTCCGCCCTGAAGCAGGGCTGCGTCATCGCCCTTATCATTATGACGCTGGGCCTGCTGGTTTTCCTGCTGTTCCCCGCCCAGCTGCTGGGCATTTTCAACGCCTCCCGGGAGCTGTTGGAAATCGGCGTCCCCGCGCTGCGCATTATCGCCTCCTGCTTCCTCTTCGCCGCGCTGGGCATTGTGAGTTCCACCCTGTTCCAAGCGGTTGGCAGAGGCGTATACAGCCTGATCGTCTCCCTGATGCGCCAGCTGGTGGTTCTAGTGCCCGCCGCATGGGTGCTGGCCAGAATCACAGGAGAAGTAAACGCCGTCTGGTGGGCCTTCCCCATCGCGGAGGTCTTTTCCCTGATCGCCAGCATCTTCCTGTTCCTGCGGCTTTACCGAAAGGAAATCCGCGTTTTGGAAACGGCGAGAGAACGCTGAACGTTCTTCCTGCCGCCCGCCCTCTCCGGACAATCGCCGGAGAGGGCATTTTTGTTGATTTTTTGTTCATTTTACAAATTGTAGATCTATGTTATCCGGCGACATAATTTTCCCCTTGGAAGCCCGGCTTTCGCACGAAATTTGACCTTTCTCTCACATGCGCTCTCTCGATTCTGCCTTGAAAAAGTTATAGAATGTTCACATGATAGAATTTTGTCAAACTATGGATTTGCACGATTGAGAAAGGGTACCCGAAACTATGAAAAAGCGACTGCACCGATTTGAAAAAAAGAGCCTGCGCGGTTCTCAAAAACTTCTGGTCTGTTTGCTGGCGGCGCTTCTCCTGCTGCCCGGCAGCTTATTTTCCGCCCTGGGGGCGGACTCGGCCCCGGCAGGCACGTTCTCCGGGGTTTCCTCCCCTGCGGAGCCGGAAGCCGGCCCGACAGACAGCCCGGAGGGCGCCCCGCTGCCCACCCCTTACCCTGAAGTTTCTCTGGTTCCGGCGTCCTCCGCGACGCCGGAACCGGATGGCGATACGCCATCCGAAACGGCCAGCCCCTCCCCGGCGCCCGACGGGGCTTCGCCCAATCCCTCCGCCGCGCCGGAAGGAACGCCCGGCGCTTCGCCCTCGGTTTCTCCGGAGGGTTCGGCCGCCCCTTCTCCCACGCCGGACGCAGCCGTGACGCCCTCACCCGAAGTTTCCCCGTCCCCCGTTCAGCCTGCGGCGGAAAACGCACTGCAGGGCCTGCTGGCAGGAATCGCGCTGCTGAAGGGGGATGGGCAGGAGCATAACATGGATGAATTTGGATTGACAGGTAGTCTTCGCCTTTCTGAAGACCAAGAGCTATCCTCCCCGGTCACACTGCCCTTGGACACAGAATTCCAAATGTGGTACGAGTTTGACCTCACTCAAGAGGAAGCCAACTCGATTGACCCAGCAGCCAGGTACTATTTGACTCTTCCGGAAAATCTCAAATGGGTCGGCGACAGCCCGACGGAAGGCAAGCCGCTGACAGCCCAGGGTTCAAATGTGGTCTTTGCCTATCTGTTCTACCACCAAGCAACGCCTGGCGACAGCAAAAACGCTTATATTCAATTCGTAGGAGATGAAGATGACCATTTTGCTTTTGGAGACCTTACCGGCGGATACGTATATCTGGACTGCTCTTTGAACGAAGAAGCCGTGGGCGACAAGGAATCTATCGTCATCCAGATAGGAGATAAGGAATATAAAATTTACATAGAGGATAACGCCAAATCGAACCCCGCTTTGGGAAAAACCGGATCTTTCAGTGACACCGAAAACCGGTTTGACTGGACTGTCACCTATACTTACAGCGATGGGGACAAAGTATTCTCCGGCCCTATCACCTTTACAGATTCCTTTACCGGCAGCCACACCTATGTTCCGGGTACTTTTTCATTGGACAACACTCCGGTCAATGATGAGGACCTGACTGTAACTCCTGAAGGAATTGCCTACAAGCTACCTGCCTATTCCGAACCGGAAGGAGGACCCCAAACCGGCTTCGACCCAACGGTGGCTCATACGTTTTCCTATCAAACCACCCTCACCAATGACGCGGTACGGACCGGAACCGAAGTGACCGCAAAAAATTCCGCTTCCCTTTCCGATTCTTCCTCGCCTGTGAATAAAATTACCGCCGACGCTACGGCGACAGGGAAAGCAAAGCCCTGGATCATGAAAACCGGCGTCTACAATTCCGTTCAAAAACAAATAGACTGGATCATCGAGGTCAACACAAACGACCGCAGATTACGAGATCTGATTCTCTATGACAGCATCCCCGAGGGCCTAACCTTGATCCCTGGTACCTTTTTGGTCAATGATGTCTCCGCTGCTCCCGATTCGAGTGGCGAGGATCTCACAGGAAAAGATTATACCTTTTCCTATCAGTTGTTTACAACCGCGCTTGAACCCGCCGTTCAAACCTACACCATTCAATATACTACCAGTGTAGACAAACCGGACGGACGGCCCGATGAAATGTTGGAAAATGAAGCCTGGCTGTCTTTCACCTGGATAGGCGGCGGAATCGACGGTACTGATGAGCCGATGTATCCCTCTGTTTCCAAGTATCCGGACGTACCGGATGATCTGCTTCAAAAAGAAGGCGAATACGACCCCGCTACTCATGAAATCACATGGACCGTGACCGTAAATCCAGAAAAGGTGAATTTTAAGTCCGGCACCATTACAGACGACTTGAGCGATCTCGGCCAAACCTATGTCGATAATAGTTTTTCTGCTGAGGATAGTGGACTGATTCAGTTGGACATTAATGATTCAACCAATAAATTTCTCACGATTACAGTTGGCGAGTTAGGGACTGATTCTTCCACGTTTACTTTCAAAACCACCGTAGACGAGCCCGAGGATTTTGCCAACAACAAGACCACCACCTATAAGAACCGTGCCGACATGGAGGCCACCATCGTGCTGGAAAACGGCTCTGAAATGGAAGTGCCCACCTCCGCCCTTGGCGAGGTTAAGGTCGTAAGCAACGTTTTGAAAAAGGCTTTCGTGTCCTATGATTATGCCACTCACGAAATCACCTGGAAGCTCACGGTTAATGAGAATAAAATGCCACTGGAAAACGTGGTTTTAACGGATACGCTTCCCGCTGAACAAACGCCGGTTTTGGAAAAAATCACAGTAACCTCCGACAATGCGGAAGAGATAACAGTCCAAAATTCCTTCGACGAGACCACGCGAGCCTTAAAAATAGAGCTTGGCAGCCTGAATACGAAGGTGGAGGTCATCTACGTAACCATACTGGATGCCGACAAAATCGAAAATGTATTCCCTAGTATTTCGATAGAATCCAAAAATTCAGTTAAGCTGACCCGCAAGAACTATGATGACGTATCTGCTTCCAGCACCGCTAAAATTCCCAATAAGCTTTTAACCAAAAGCGGAATAAAAAACGCAGAAGAGGAACACATCGATTATACCGTCGTCATCAACCCAAATGAGCTGAGACTGGCGGAAGGCTGCAACAGAATTGTGGATCAATTATCTTCCGGCCTTCTGTTGGATCAAAGCACAGTGGAGCTTTCTGCCGCGACAGTTGATGAGAAAGGAAACTTAGCCAAAGGGGATCCATGCAATTCAGATTCCTGGGCTTGGGAATACGACGCGCAAAACCGGAAGCTGACCGTTACCCTGCCCAAGGAGAAAAAGGCATATTTGCTTACGTACAGCGCCGATATCGTCAGCTGGAATGTTTCCGGGTTTACCAATAAAATCGCCTTTGAAGGCGAAGAACTCAGTGAGAGTCAAAACTCCAGTGTTTCATTCTTGGCCAGCGGCGGAGGCGGCGGCGGTATTCTTTCCCTGCGCAACCGCAAGGGCTGCATCGACATTCTCAAGCGGGACTACCATGTAGGATCTCCCGTGGAAGGCGTAGCGTTCTGCGTCTATGACAAGGACGCCCCTGCGCGCATCCTTGACTACGGTGTAACAGATAAGGAGGGGAGGCTTTCCTTTTCCGCCCTGCCTATCAATCACACCTATGTAGTAGAAGAGGTCGCTTCCATCACTGGCTATAATAAGACTGGAATTCTGTCCGGAGAATCGGAAGAAAAAACAACGTGGGAAGTTCTTGTAGAGCGTTCAGCCGCCGCAGGCGTCTATAAGCTGGAACTCACCAACACCCGCGTAACCGGCGATCTCTCCTTTACAAAGACAAATTCCTGGAACCGTAAGCTTACCGGGGCGACGTTTACCTTGACACCCACGGGTTCCACACCCGGCGCTGATCTCACGAAATATCCCGACGCGGTGAAAACCGCCGTCAGCAACGAAAACGGAATTGTCCTTTTTAAGGGGATCCCCTACGGGACCTATACGCTGAAGGAGACCGTGGCCCCGGAGAATCATTCTCTGAATACCGCCAGCTTCACGGTAAAGGTGGACGAAAACGGCACGGTAACGCTCAATGATGAACCCGTCACCAAAGAGACTTCCATCGAAAATGAATTCAAAGAAGGCTCCATCCACATCACGAAGACCGACAAGAGCACCGGAAAGCCCATGAAGGACGTCACCTTCACTCTCAAGGACAGCACGGGGGTGGTGCGCGGTACCGGCACGACCGGTGAAAACGGCGAGCTCACCTTTACCGGCCTGATGCTGGGAGAGACCTATACGCTCCATGAAGACCGGGTGTCTGGATATCAGCCCGCAGCGGACAAAAAAATCGAGCTTTCCGCGGAGTATGAAGCCCAAGTTTATGAAGTGAAGTGGGAAAACGTTCCCACCCCCTCCACTCCGCTGGGCAGCATCACCCTCACCAAGGTGGACGCTTCCACTGGAAAAGCCCTTGCTGGCGTTGTCTTTGAACTCTTTGACGAAGAAAACCTGAGCTGGGGCTGGGGAAAGACCGACAGCGACGGAAAACTCACCTTTGAAGAGCTTCCCGCGGGCAAGACCTATACCATCCACGAGACCACCCCGGAGGGCTACCTGGATTCCCCGGACCGGACGCTCACCCTTTCCGAGGAAAAGGAGTATTCCATCCGCTGGGAGAACACCCCCAAGCCGGAGGTCACACCTTCACCCAGTCCGTCCCCATCCCCGTCTCCCTCACCCAGTGTCTCGCCTTCCCCCACACCGGGCGGCACTGGGAGCGGCTCCGGCGGAACTTCTTCCGGAGGCAGCTCTGGCAGTAAGCTGCCCCAGACAGGGCGAAACCGACTGGCCCCTCTGCTGATGCTGGGCGCAGGAGGTATTCTTGCCGCGGCAGGCGGAATTACGTTGGCTGGAAAACGGAAGAAGAGAGGACGCCATGCCAAATAAAAAGCCCGCCGTCATCCTGCTGAGCTTAGGCGCTGTTCTGCTGCTCTGCGGCGGCCTATGGCTTGGCAGCAATGCGAACGCCGGCCAAAAGGCGGCTGTCTCCGCCCGGCAGATACTTGCCGAGATGGGACGTCCTGCCGCCCCAAGGCCCTCGCCCTCTGCTCCACCATCGGAATCCTCCAGCCAGCCCACCGTACAGGAGTTGGCGTCAGACGCCCTGGGGATTCTGGAAATTCCCTCTCTCTCCCTGGAGCTGCCGGTACTTGACGATTGCAGCGAGGAACTTTTGGAGCGCTCGGTCTGCCGCTATGCCGGCACAGATCCATCCCTTCCAGGGTTTGTCATTGCCGGGCACAGTTATGAAGAGCATTTCGGGATGCTTTCCCGTCTCGCCGAGGGAAATTCGGTCGTGTTTTATCTCCGTGACGGCACGGAGCTCCAGTATTCTGTGGCGGAGTTGGCCTATATTTCCGGGAATGCTCCGGAAGAACTGCAGGCAGAGGACTGGGATCTGACCCTGTTCACCTGCAGCTTTGATGGCTCTGACCGCCTGCTGATACGGTGCAAACGTACATAAATCAGGCAGGCGTATGCCCGGAAACCCGTCAGAAACCTTTATAAAAGTGCAGGAAAAGGGATTTTTCGTGTAAACAAGATGGGCCACTTGATAATTTATGAACAAAGTGTTACTGTTGTGACAATATAGAGGATTTAGTCGAAGTTCTGCTTTCCGCTGAATTCCCAAAAATAGAGGAGGCTCTTTTATGGAGAATATGAAGAAGTATGTAGCCGAGTTTATCGGCACCCTGGTTTTGGTTCTGTTTGCCTGCGGCACAGCTGCCGTAGTCGGCTGTAACGGCGCAGATCCCAACGCCGCCTACCTGATGACAGCCCTCGCTTTCGGACTGGTGATTGTTGCCATGGCCTATTCCATCGGCAATATTTCCGGCTGCCACATCAATCCAGCCGTATCCATTGCCATGCTGGTTTCCGGCAAGATGAGCGTTAAGGATTTTGTGGGTTACGTTGTCGCCCAGTTCCTGGGCGCTATCGCCGGCGCCGCCATTCTCATGGGCATTCTGGGCGGAACAGAGCTGGGCCTTGGCCAGAACGGCCTGTTTGAGGGCAGTATTGTGCGTTCCCTGATCGTGGAGATCATTCTGACCTTTGTCTTTGTTCTGGCGATTTTGGGCGTTACCTCTAAGCCCGAATTCAGCAAGGTGGCAGGCCTGGTAATCGGCTTCTCTCTGACGCTGGTACATATCATTGGCATCCACTTTACCGGCACCTCCGTAAACCCTGCCAGAAGCTTCGGACCGGCGCTGTTCATGGGCGGGGACGCTTTGGCAAACGTATGGGTATTTATTGTGGCGCCACTGGTTGGCGGCGTATTGGCTGCCCTGGTATGGAAGTTCCTTTCCTCCAAAAAGGAAGCCTGATTTTTTAAAACCAACAGAGTGATAAAAAACAGAGAGTCAAACACCTCCGGTGAACTCGGGGCTGTCTGACTCTCTGCTTTTTGTGTCCACAGGTGTTGCTGCGCATCCCCTTCCATGAATCAGGACCTGAAAGTCCGCTCCTAATCCCTTTTTGATAGGGACAATCCAAGGCTGATCCAAACCTCTTTGACACCGGCACAAATCCATAGTACTATATTTCTGAACAACACACCTGAAACAGGTATGGAAATGGGGGACTCCCGATGAAGGAGAACAGCGGCGTAAACATCCGCCTCGCGTCGACAGACGACGCGGAAGAACTTCTGGCAATCTATGCGCCTTACGTGCGCCGGACCGCCGTCACTTTTGAATACAACGTGCCTTCCGTGACAGAGTTTACCAGCAGAATCATCCGCACGTTGGAAAGCTATCCCTACTTTGCAGCCGAAGCTGGCGGCGAGCTGCTGGGCTACGCCTATGCAGGCCCCTTTCACACAAGGGAAGCCTACCGCTGGGCGGCGGAGACCAGCATCTATGTCAAGCAGGAAAGAAGATGCATGGGCATCGGCAGAAAGCTGTACGATGCCCTGGAGACAGCCCTCTCCGCCCAGAAAATCCTGAACCTCAACGCCTGCATCGCCTACCCGCAGCAGGAGGATGAATACCTTACCCGGGACAGCGTGGAATTTCACAAGCGACTGGGCTACAGGTTTGTGGGGGAGTTCCGGCAGTGCGGATACAAATTTCACCGCTGGTACAACATGGTATGGATGGAAAAGCACATCGGCTGCCATTTGGAGAACCAGCCGCCGGTAAAGCCCTTTGAGGAGGTACGGCCCCTTCTCGAGATCAGGTAGGCCCTCTCCCTACTTTCCAGCGGATATCTGCTCTGGAGGGGCAGCTTCCCGGCGGGCCAATATTTTCTTCATAAAAAGGAAATAGACAACCACGGTGACCAGCGGTCCCAGCACGTCGGAAATGGGCTCGGCATAGAACACGGCCTCCGCGCCGAAAGCGGCAGGCAGGGCAAAAATTGCCGCGAAGTAGCAGAGTTTTCTCCAGAAGGACAGCGGCAGGGAGAGCCGGACCTGCCCAATGCCGGTGAAGCCGTCCACCAGCTCGTACTGCACCCCCAGGGGAATGATGGCCAGCGTGCAGATTTTGATGGCCTCAAACGCCTGCCCCGCCAGAGAGGCGTCCTGTGTGAACAGCCGCACAAAGAGAGGGCCGCACAGCCTTGCCAGCACAAACAGCGCCGCCGTGTAACCCACGCACAGGCCTACGATATATTTCTGCGCCTTCAAAACCCGGTCGGAGCGCCTTGCCCCGTAGTTGTACCCCAAAATTCCCTGCGTCCCTCCGCTGATGCCTCCCAGGGGCATGGTGACCACTAGCATGAAGCTCTGTACAATCGTATTGCAGGTGACGAGGAAGTCCCCCCGCTCAGGGCCGCCGAACTGCTGCAGCACTGCGTTCATGGCGATGATCATCACATTGTCGATGGCGATAATCAAAAAGGGAGTAAAGCCTAAAACCATCACCCTGCCCATGATGCGCAGGTCATAGCCCCCGAAGGTGATGGGTACCATGGCCTTTTTTCCAAACAGGAACCGCAGCACATAGCCGGCCCCCGCCGCCTGACTGATCACGGTTGCCACCGCCGCCCCGGTGACACCCAGATCCAGCACAAAGATAAAGACGGGATCCAGAATAATATTGAGCGCCGCCCCCAGTATCACGGATTTCATCCCCGCCTTGGCAAAGCCCTGGCAGATGACAAACTGGTTCAGGCCCGTGGCAGCCAATGCAAAAAAGGTACCGCACAGGTAGGCCGTAAAATACCGCTGAGCATAGGGATAGGTGGCGTCGCTGGCGCCGAACAGCCGCAGCATAGGCTCCTGAAACGGCAGTATCCCGCCCACCAGCAGCACGGAGAACACGCACAGCATCAGGAAACAATTGGCCAGAACTTTGCGCGCCTCCGCAAAGTTTCTTTCCCCCATGCGGATACTCACCATCGGAGCGCCTCCCACGCCGATCAAAAACGCCACGGAACCCACCATTGTCACCACCGGGCCGCAGACGCCCACACCGGCCAGCGCCAGATCCCCCACCTCCGGGATATTTCCGATGTAGATGCGGTCTACGATGCTGTAAAGTACACTGACAAACTGTCCCAGCATACTGGGGATGGCGATGCGCCACACCAGCTTTTTGACTTCGTCCCGCCCAAGATCATTTTCCACTGCCATTCTTCTCTCTGTTCCTTTCCCTCGGGCCGCAGTCTCCCGCCCCGTAAAATTGCACAAAGGGAAGCTGGCATTACCCAAAATCCGCAATGCCAGCTTTTTTCCAAAAATCCCGATACAGGCGCTTCCCGCCCTGCCGTATCAAAAGTCAGATGCGCGCCTTCACCCAGGCGGCTGATTGCCTGAGATAGTCCAGCATCCGGTTGGTATCATAGTGCTCAATGGTATAGACGCCGTCGTACCCGTCCCGCTTCAGCCTAGAAATCAGCTCCTCAATTTTCAGGTCGCCAAAACCCACCGGCGCAGGATAAATGACAACGCCGTCCCGGGCGGTCTTCCCGTTCTCCCCGTTTGCCTGGGTATAGGCCCGGTCCTTCAGATGCACATGGGTGATTCTGTCGCGGAGGCCTTCGTAGGCTTCCAGTTCATCCTCCGCCATGAAGCGGAAATTTCCCGTGTCAAACGCGCAGGAAAGCCGGGGACAGCCGTCTAAAAACCTGCGCACTCCTGCAATAGTGGAGAAGGGAGAGTCGAAACTGTCGTACTCTTCCATCACAAGGGCTACGCCGTACCCTGCCGCCAGCTCCGCCAAAGCATTGACAGAGTCCACCATATTTTGGATTTGCTTTTCCTGAACCTCCCTGCTATCCTGTTCCTGCAGGAACCCGGGAATGACCAGCAGCTTATCCGCACCCAGATAGCGGGCCGCTTCCAGTATGGGCTCGCTCTGTTTTTTCACGTCTAAATCCCTGCCGAAATCAAAATAGGCCGGAATGCCGGAAATACCCAGCTCCGTATAGGCCAGCTCCTGTCCCAGCTCATCCTCCCGTCCCAGAATATTGTTCCCTGATATTTCCAGCTTCTCAATTCCCAGGGCTTTGGCCTCCTTCATCGCCTCCACCACAGGAATGTTTTCCTGTTTAGCAATCTCCTTGATATGGTCATAAAAGGTTGCCAGTACTGCCATTTCACTCCTCATCCTTTCTTTAGGCCGCAATTATTTCTGCATTTCCGCAGTTTTTTCCAACAGCCGCCTGCCTGTCTCCAGAGAGGCGGTAAAACACTTTTCCGAAATGGAAGCCCCCTTCTGAGAAAGGTTTCTCACATCCCATTCCGGGGCGTCCAAATTGTCTGCTGCATAGAAAAACGCCGCAAAATCCACCTTTCGGAACTGCGCCACAGCCGCCAGTGCTGCGCACTCCATCTCCACGCAGACGCAGCCCTGTTCTTTCCGGCGTTCCATCTTTCCCCTGGTCTCCCGGAAAAAGCCGTCAGTGGTCCAGGTTTTCCCCTCCACATAGGGCAGCCCCAGCGCTTCCATTGCCTGCCGGGCCGCCTCCACACAAGCCGGACTCAGCTCCACCTCGTCCGACGGCGGCAGATAGTGATAGGACAGCCCCTCGTCCCGCACCGCGGCAGTAGGAAGGATGAGATGGCCGTCCGCAATGTCGTGTCTCAGCACCCCGCAGGAGCCGCAGAACACAAAATGCCTGCCGCCCCAGGCAACCAGATTTTCAATGAAGCTGCCGGCTGACGCAGCTCCCACATGGGGCAGAAACAAGGCGGCCTCTAGCCCTCCCGCCTCAAGGCGGTAGACCGGGACAGTCCCTGTGCAAAATTTGATCTGCGCTATGACCTCCCCGTGATATTTCTCCACCATTTCCTCCACAATGACATGAGAAAAAATGCCGATGCAGAGCTTCGGAAAGCCTTCAATGGGAGCATAGTGATCCGCCGGATTGATCACCGCTTCCCGGCAGGGGTCGAATTCATTGCAGAGCATGGTTGTTCCTCCTTCCCGAATTGATCTCATTCTAAGCGCAAACCAGTATTTTGTAAAGATGAAACCCTAAAATAAACGCAAAAAAGGGAGGGCGAAGTCACGCCCTCCCCAGTTTCAGCAGCACTCTGCATTTCGGAATTCCTCCCGTATGGCCGCCCGCTTCTTCGTTGACACGGGAACGACCGTTCCGTCAACCAGCAGCAGCCCCTCCGGCGTCAGCCTTACCGCATAGGCGGAATTCACCACATAGGAATCATGGCACCGCAAAAAGCCGTTTTGCAGCAACGGTTCCACAATGTCGCTGAAGGAAATGCGCAGGCACTTGCTTCGGGACACCTGCCCTCCCCGGAGGAAAAAACTCACCCTATGGCCATTGCTTTTGCCATAAAGGACATCGGAAAGACGCAGGTTCACCACCCCCTCTGTAGAATTGAAAGGGATATGCTTTGCCGACTTCCAGTCTCCCTCTTCCAGCATCCGGTCCAGCAGCCGGAACATCTCACTTTCCTCTTTAGGCCGCACCAGATACTGCACCGCCCCCAACCGGTATGCCTCCATAGCTGCCTCCGGATTTACCGTTCCTGCAAAGAACGCCAGCGCCATGCCGGGATTTTTCTCCTTTAGCTGCCAAGCAGCCTTTAGGCTGTCTGCTCCGGACGCATGATCGCTCAAAAGGCAGATATCATACCTGCGGATGTCCGCCAGCAGTTCCTGCAATTGGGTAAAAAAGAACAATCTTGCATGGACTCCTGAACGAAGATCCAGATAGCGCTGAATCCATTGGGCACTTTTTCTGAGGCCGTCACATTCTCCGTCACACACAGCAATATGCAGCATTCCATCTCTCTCCCTCTGCTTACTCAACGCTTTTATTTTACTACAAAAGCAGGATTATCTTTCGTCAGATTTCGAGCAAATTCAGGCCAATTTCGTGTATTTCCAAGCAAATTCAAGATCTGCACAAAATACCTCTCAATCTTCACACGGGAGTTTTGCTTGCTGGGAAAGAGTTTGTTATAATAAAGACATTCTAAACGGTTTTGATACCTTTTTGGTTGGAAAAAGGAGGAAAGTCTGGGCATCTGTGCACCCAGATAATTGCAGTATGTTCACAATTGCACTATGCGACGACAATTTAAAAGAAAATGAAAAGCTTTCTGGCCTGATAGAAAACTATTGCGAAAGCCACCCAGGGATTGTTTCCGGATTTCAATCTTTTTCTTCCCCTACAGAGCTTTTGGATGTAGTTGAAAACAAAATGGGGTTTGATGTTTACCTGCTGGATATCCTGATGCCGGATTTGACCGGAATCGAAGTGGCACAGCGCCTTCGTGCCAAATCGCAGGAGAGCTTTATTGTATTTCTCACCTTTTCAGAGGATTTTGCTCTGGAAGCTTTCCGCGTGGGCGCCTTGCAGTATCTGGTAAAGCCCATAGAAAAAGAGGAACTGTTTGCGGTTCTGGACCGTGCCCTCACCCTTGCTGAACGCCGGGCGCCAAAAACCATCCTGATCAACACGGTGCAGGGGAAAGAGAGGATCCCCCTCTCCTCCATTGTATTTGTAGAATGCCGCAATCACATTCTTTCTTACCATTTATCCGACGGGCGCGCCCTTACTGGGCGTACCATCCGAACCTCCTTCGAGGTGGCTATGGGGGTTCTTCTGGCCGAGCGCAATTTTATCCATCCTCACAAATCCTTTATTATCAATGCGGATTATGTGGAACGCTTGACGGCCCAGACCTTTCTGATGGCGGGCGGGTTTGAAGTTCCCATTACCAAAAGCCGGTATGCTCAGGCACGTTCCAAATACCTGCAGTATTTTGATCTGTCTCCCGGCAATTAGCAGAACGGTACCTGAAACCTTTTGGTTTGCCGCGTTTCCTGCACACTTCTGCGCTTCATTGATTCTGTAGCCGTCAAGAGACTGGTGTCAAATGTATATACTTAGCGGCAGTCCCTTTCCTAAAACAATTTGATGCAAAAAAACACCCTTGAATCTGGATTTCTCCACCAGATTCAAGGGTGTTTTCTGCAGTTATTTTAAACTAATTTATAGCTTCTTCTTTAGACAAAAGGACTCCAGGCCTCTACTCCCTTTTAAAAATACCAGGTAGGCAGCAGCCGAAGGCCGTCGGTGTAGCTTTTCACAGTGGGCGCTCCGGATATCACAGGGAAATACACGGCGAACAACACCAGGTTGACCGCCACAAAGAGGACAAGTGCCATGGAACCAACCGACAGGTTCAGCGCGCCCTCTCCCTCTCCAAACACCAGCCTTTTCTGAAGAAAAGGCGTCTCCTGCAGCCGATCAAAAACTGCCAGCAGGGCGATGATCAAAAACGGCACCGCCGTAAAATAATGGTAGATAAAGGTGAGGCGCGGCACCAGGGTCCAGGGCAGATAGACCGAAAGGAAGCCTACCGCAGCTACGGCAGCCGGACGCCGGATCCCGTGCCATAGCTGCCGGACGGCGGCTATCAGGGCCAGGAAGGAGACGATCCACAAAAGAGGATTGCCCAGCGCCGCAATGGTGCTGTACTCTCCCGCCGCATTGCAGGCGTCGCTGGCAAAATACCAGATCGGCCGTATGTCAAAGGGCCATTCATACCAGGGCGAGGCAAAATAATGCTCAGCCTTGAGCTGGGAGTGGTAGTTGAACATGGTCGTCTGGTAGTTTACAAAGGTATCCCAAAGCCTTTCCACATTGTGAGGCAGGGTAGTCAGCGGCAGAAATGCCGCAAAATAGATACCGAAGGGGATCACCAGAAAGAAAAGGCAGCACCACAGGCAGAGCAGGCCGCATTTCTTCCAGAGCGGACGCAGCTCTCTCCCCTCACGCTTTTCCGCAAGCAACGTAAAAGCCAGCTTTCCGAAGAACAGTACGGCAAGTCCCAGAGCTCCATAAGCGGCCGTCCATTTGGAAGCAATACCCAATCCGGTGAAGACGCCGCAGGCGAGCAGCGGCGGCAGCAGCTTTTTCAAAGGAGCCACCGTCAGATCCTTTCGCAAAAACAACACCATGGCGTCGTACATCAGCAGCAGAAAAAACACAGCGTAGGTGTCGATGGTGGCGATACGCGTCTGGGTGAAATGCATGAAATCAAAGGCAAACAAAACCACGCCTGCCGTGCACAGCAGCGTCTTCCCGAACAACTGCTTAAGAAGATGATAGAGCACCGGCAGCATCAGCACACCGAACAGCGCCCCCATGAAGCGCCATCCAAAAGGATTCATGCCGAAAATCCGGATACCCACAGAGATGATCAGTTTTCCCAAGGTGGGATGCGTGTTCTCATAGGGTTCCAGCTGCAGGATATGTTCGTAGGCGGTACGCGCATGGTAAATCTCATCAAAGTAAGTGGAATTTTCATAGCTGATATAAAGAGGTACCACCCCCTGTTCATCTGTCAGCGCCTCACCCCCTGTCCCCACGGTGACAGGGGCAAACGCCTCCCGGCCGCTAAGCTTCAGTGCGGCCTCATTGACGGTGACGCTGCCGTCCAGAGGCGTCAGGCGCACATAGCGGCCCGGAGACGCAAGCCGGTACTGTTTCCAAGCGAACACGCTTCCATCCGTAAGCTCACCGCAGTCGTTCCAGACCTTTCCGTCCAGACTGGACTCCACCTTCAAATTTACCCCAACCCGGTAGCTGTAATGCTGGCTGTCAGCCGCAATCCCAGGCAGGTAATAGAGGACGTCGCAGGGTTCTTCCGTCCGAAGGGTAATGCATTCCCCCTCTGCAGGCGTCCAGGAAGTGACCGCCGTCTTTGTGGAGCCCAAATGCCAGAATCCCACAACACCGTAAAGCAGTATAACCGCCAGCACGCAGCAGACGTCCACACGGGTAAAACGGCTTTGTATGGGCCTTGTGTCCAACAGAGGGCGTTCCAGCGGTTCCCTGCCCTCTCTCACTGTTCCCCTAATGTAGACGGACCAGGCAACAAACAGCAGGTATCCGAAAGCAAGCAGCTGCAGGAGGGAAAGAAATACGGTAAGGCCTGTATTGGGATCGTAGGAAGACCCCTTCTCCTGCGCCTGCCACAGCACATAGGCCACATTCAAATAGTGGGAAAAAGCCATGCCGGAAAAGGCGTAGAGCAGCCGCTTATCCCGGACAAAGAGGTAGGAGAGCAGCAGGAACAGCAGGGCTGGGAACAGATAGCGTTCATGCATTTTTACACTGAACAGATACATGGCGGACATCAGCAGCACAGGGCAGGCAAACACTGCGTCCTTCCGCTTTGAAAAACCCAGGAGCACGGCGCAAAGCGCGGTGGCCAAAACGGGTCCCACCAGGTTCAGCAGCGAACCTGCCACACCCTGCGGAAGGCTTTTCCAGTTCCAACGGATCAACGCCCAGAAATTGTAGGCGTTGATGGAGTAGTAATGATAATAATCCATGGTGGTACGGTATTTTTCCACCAGCCACAGATAGTTGAAATCCTGAGTAAAGGGAGTCGCAATCAAAAGCAGGGCGGCCACCGCGCTGACGATTCCCAGAAGCAGTGACCAGAATTTCCTCTGTTTAACGGCAAAGAACAGGTACAGCGGTGCAAAAATCAGCATCTGCGGCTTGCAGGCAATAGCAACTCCGTAGAGAATGGCCGAGGGAAAATAATGTTCACGGTACAACAGCAGCACGGACCCCAGCAGGATAGCCGTACAAAAGGAATCCGCCTGGCCCCATTGGGCGGAATTGAGAAACACGGCAGGGCAGAACAGGTAAGCCGCCGATAAAAACAGGGCGGATTTTTCACCCAGCCGGGGCCTTGCCAGAACCAGCAGCATTCCCGCGCAGGCCATGTCTGTCAGGATGGAAGGCAGCTTCATCATCAGGGTAAAGGCGGATGACGTTGACTCCAACCCCCAAAGGAGCCTCAGCTTTTCCAGCCCGGTAAGTATGTATAGGTAGCCGGGCGGATAATCCAAATAAATATCCTCCCGGTAAATGCGCCCAAACCCCACCTCGTTGGTGATACGGGCCCAAGCCTTGAAGGTATCCAAATCGGAAGAAAAGCCTTCGGATGTCAGGCCCAGCCAAAGCCTAAGGATAAGGCCCGTGAGAAACACAGCAGCCGCGGCGGCGGCAAATCCTGTTTTTCCCAGTTCTTCCCCCCGGAACTTCCTTTTTGCCAGCAAGAGTATCACACCGCTGTACACCGCGGCCAGCAGTACGGATGACGCCATGAAAACCCCTTTCCCGTCCTCTCCGGCAAAGGCCTGGAGAAACGCAAAAAACATATGGAGTGCCGGGAAAATAAGCCAAATTTGCATTGACTATTTTCCTCCGGCATAGTAATCTAAGTTTGTGTCCCAGTATACCCTTTTCCCCAGGGAAAAGTCAAATTGAAAGGATAATGGATATGAGCAGCCAAACCATTTTTCATGAGGACCCGTCAGTTCTCCACGTGGGATGTGCTCCGGAACGGAGCTACTACCTCCCCTGCCGGAACGCCGCCGAAGCTCTTGAAGGAACCTCTTCCCGGATACTTTCCCTGAACGGAGACTGGGCCTTCCGGTATTACGATTCTTTTTTGGACGCCATGGGCGCTGGAGGCGAAGACTTCCTCTGCTTCGATGAAGAGGAGATGGATGTGATCCCTGTGCCCTCCTGCTGGCAGAACCACGGATACGGAACTCACCAGTATACCAATGTGAATTACCCCTTCCCCTGTGACCCGCCCTATGTGCCGGATGAAAACCCCTGCGGGCTCTATGTGCGGCATTTTGAACGGACCGCAGAGGATCTGGCCCTGCGTCAATTCCTGAACTTCGAGGGCGTGGACTCCTGCCTCTACCTGTGGGTCAACGGCATCTTCGCCGGCTACAGCCAGGTCTCCCATTCCACTTCGGAGTTTGAGATTACCGATTTGCTTCAAACTGGAGACAACACCTTGATTGCGCTGGTGCTCAAATGGTGTGACGGCAGCTATCTGGAGGATCAGGACAAACTGCGGATGAGCGGGATTTTCCGGGACGTCACCTTGATTTCCAGGCCGCAAAATTTCCTGCGGGATTATTTTATCAAGGAAAGCTTCGCGGCAGACTATTCCTCCGCCGCACTTACAGTGGACCTCACGCCGGAAGGGGACGTCCGGGTTGCCGGCGTCTTGTACGGTCCAGACGGAACCGAACTGGGCAGAGCCGTTTCCGGGTCCGCGCTCTCTTTCCAGATCGAAGCTCCGGTCCTGTGGAACGCAGAGGAGCCGGCTCAATACACGCTGCTTCTGGAAACAGGGGAGGAAGCGATCCTGCAGAAAGTGGGGCTGCGAAAAATCGAGATCCGTGACGGCATAGTGCTTCTCAACGGTACGCCCATTAAATTCCGGGGCGTCAACAGGCATGACAGCGACCCTGTCACCGGCTACACCATCAGCCGTGAGCAGGCCCTGACAGACCTGGCTTTGATGAAGCGGCACAATATCAACGCCATCCGTACCAGCCATTATCCCAACGCGCCCTGGTTTCTCCAGCTCTGCTCAGAGTACGGTTTCTATGTAATCGCTGAAGCGGACGTGGAATGCCACGGCGTAGCCCAGGCCTACGGCGCTCACAGTATGGAGGCCTATGCCGACCTGGCGGACGACCCCCGGTTCCGTGATGCCATTCTGGACCGCGTGAAGCGCAGCGTGCTGCGGGATAAAAACAATGCCTCGGCCCTGATCTGGTCTCTGGGAAACGAAAGCGGCTTTGGAGAAAACTTTGAGAACGCCGGCCGTTGGGTCAAAGAATTTGATCCCTCCCGTCCGGTACACTACGAAAATTTCCTCACCTACCACAGCGACAGAAAACCCGATTTCTCCATGATTGATCTGTTCAGCTGTATGTATGCCTCGGTTGATTTTGTCGACGCCTATTTTGCCCCCTGGCCGGAGGGAAAACCGTTCGGCCAGTTCGCCAATTCCGAAAGCATCCCGGAGTCTCTCCGGTGGCAGTTGGAACGGCTGCAGAAGGTGGATCGCTCTGCCTTCTACTGTGAGGACGGCGTCCATAAAAAACCGTTTATTCAATGCGAATACATCCACGCCATGGGCAACGGCCCCGGAGACGCAGAGGATTATCAGCAGCGGATTATGGACTACGACGGCTTCTGTGGCGGGTTTGTCTGGGAGTGGTGCGACCACGCCGTATACGGCGGCCAGACCCCTGCAAACCGGCCTATCTACCGGTACGGCGGCGATTTCGGAGAATTCCCTCACGATGGGAATTTCTGCATGGACGGCTTGGTCTATCCGGACCGTACGCCCCACACCGGCCTGCTGGAGTATAAAAACTGTATCCGCCCGGTCCGCGCCTGCCGGAGCAGCCGGCCCGACGCCTTCCGGTTTCACAATTTCCTGGATTTCACCGCCACTGGCGAATTCCTGGAAATTTCCTGGGAGGCTTCTCAGAACGGCGAGACTCTTCTCGGCGGCGTTCTGGAACTGCCCTCCATCCCGCCCCATGGGGAAACTGAGGTACAAATTTCCGGACTGCCGGACTCCGGACTCTCCACAATTACCTTCTTCTATACCGCCAGCCAGGACAACCCCTTCTGGGAGGCAGGCCATCTGCTGGGATTTGATGATATTGTGCTCAGCGAGGAGCCTCTGCCGCAGCCTGCCCTGACTCCCGGCGTTCTCACTCTGGAAGAAGATCCCCGCCGCATCATGGTCAGCGGCGGCAGCTTCCGCTATGAATTCGACCGCAGCAGCGGCCTTTTCTCCTCGATGGTGCTCAAAAACCGCTCCTTCCTGGAAAAGCCCATGGAGTGGAACATTTACCGCGCCCCCACCGACAATGACCGGAACATCGACCTTGCGTGGCGTCAGGCCGGCTATGACCGATCCACTGTCAAGGTATATGAGAGCAGCGCCTCCCTCACCAATGCGGGTACAGCGGTCATCACCTGCCGGCTCGGCCTGGCAGCAATTTCCATCCGAAAATTCCTGGACATCACCGCCCGCTGGGAAATTGACGGCAGCGGCATGATCCGTGCGGAGTTTGCCTGCAACCGCGATCCCAGATTCCCCTTCCTGCCCCGGTTCGGCGTACGCCTGTTCCTGCCAAAAGCCTTCTCTACCGCGGAATATCTGGGCTACGGCCCCTGCGAAAGCTACTTGGACAAACACAGGGCTTCCAGGCTGGGCGTATTCGCCGGAGAGGTTTCCTCCCTGCATGAGGATTATATCCGGCCTCAGGAAAACGGCTCGCACTGCGGCTGCCGGTATGTGACCCTCACTGACGGCGCTTCCGCTCTGACAGCACTTTCGCCCACGCCTTTCTCTTTCAACGCCTCCCCCTACACCCAGGAAGAGCTGCGGGAGAAGAAGCACAATTATGAGCTAGAGCCGGATGGCAGCACAGTGCTCTGTCTGGACTACAAGATGAGCGGCGTCGGTTCCAACAGCTGCGGCCCTGCGTTGCTGCCCCAGTACCAGCTCAGAGAAGAGGCTTTCTCCTTCTGTTTTACCCTTCTGCCGGAATGATCTGTACCGTACATTACTGACTCAGGGAGGCTTCCATGATTTCTGTACCTGTGATCCTGACCTTTGCACTGGCCCTTTTCCTGACGCTGCTGTTCCCCATCATGTTGATCCTGATCCTGGCATGGAAGAAAAAAATCAGCCTGCTGCCCCTGGGCTTTGGTTTTCTCTCCTTTCTGCTCTCTCAGGTGCTCACGCGCATTCCTCTGCTTCAGGCTTTCTCCACACAGGAATGGTATCAAAATTTCGCCGTCCTTCACCCCGTTGTATTGGGGTTGCTGCTGGCCTTTACCGCCGGGCTGTTTGAGGAGACAGCCCGGCTGGGGGGCTCGGCACTGCTGGGCCCCAGAAAGCCCGCATTCCCGGGAGGGCCGGCAAGGCCGGGTTACCGCACTTTTGAGGGCGCGCTCTCTTTCGGTCTGGGCCACGCTTTTTGTGAAGTGATTCTGCTCGCCGGGCTCACCCATATCAACAACCTCATCTTCTGTTTTCTGGTCAGCAGCGGCAGTTCCCAGCTTCTGGCCCAGCTGCTGCCGGCGGGACAGCTGGAGCTGGTTACCGCCCAGCTGTCTGCGGTCCGGGTTCCGGATATCCTTGCAGGATTGCTGGAACGGCTTTCCGCCGTACTGTTTCATCTGTTTGCCACCTCGCTGGTGTTCCTGGCAGCAGCCAGACGGAAATGGATACTGTACCCGGCAGCGATACTGGCTCACACGGTATTCAACTGTGTGGCGCTGCTGCCCCTGGGCATTTGGCCTATTGAGCTGCTTCTATTTGCCCTGGCTTTGCTGTGCGGTTTTCTCTTTCGGAAAAGCCGGAGCTGGTTTCCCAACGCAGAAACAGGAGGGGCCGGAACCTCCTAGCCCTTCCTGTTTTTCGGCTGCTGTAAAAGTAATTGAATCGAGGTAAATACTATGCTCAAAAAGATGTATCCCATCGAAGAGGCGCCTTTTCTTCGAGAAGTGGTGGATGTAATCTCCAACATGTACCGGCTGGGCTGGGACGAGCGCAACGGCGGCAATCTCAGCTACCGTCTGGATCCGGAGCTGACCTCCCAGTATTTGGACCTTACCGCCGTCAAGCGCCGGATCGACATCGGTTTTGACGCTTCCGCACTTCGCGGAGAGCTGTTCCTGGTGACGGGAACGGGAAAATACTTTAAGAATGTGGCTGCCTGTCCCGCTCAAAATCTGGGGATTTTCCGGGTGGCGGAAAACGGCAGTGAAATCGAGCTTTTATGGGGCTATGAGGATGGCGGCAAACCCACCAGCGAGCTCCCCACCCACCTGCTCAACCACGCCGAACGGATGAAGATCGATCCGGAGCAGCGGGTGGTACTCCACTGCCATCCCGGCAACACCCTGGCCATGACTTTTGTGCACGATCTGGACGAGCGCTCATTCACCCGCACTCTCTGGCGGATGATTACCGAATGCATGGTAGTGTTCCCGGAAGGCGTTGGCGTGATCCCCTGGATGGTATGCGGAACTCTGGATATCGGCAGGGCCACCGCTGCAAAAATCCAGGACGTGCGGGTGGTCATTTGGGCTGCCCACGGTATTTTCGGCGTAGGCAGCAGCATCGACGAAGCCTTCGGCCTGGTAGAGACCGTGGAAAAGGCGGCTGAGGTATATATGAAGATCGGGGACCGTCCTATCAAACAGTCTATCACCGATGCCGAGCTGGCTGAGCTGGCAAAAGCCTTTGGCCTGACGCCCCGTCCCGGCTACCTGGAGCTGTAATCATTTTAATTTAATTCGCCGCTCTGCCTGGAAACCCATTTCCAGGCAGAGCGGCGTTCCTTTTTACCCATAGATTTTATGAAGGAAGGAAGCTTTTCCTGCCTTTCCTGTTTGTATTACTTCTATTTAGCAAACGAGACCTGGCTGACCAGCAGGTTCAGCAGAGGATTTGTCAGCAGGTTGCAAAGAAAGCTGTAGCAGATGAATTTCTTCCTCCTGATGATACAAAATATCCCGATTCCCTCTAAGAAAGCTGTGAGTAAGAAATTCAACAGAACAATAAAAAAAGCATTCACCGTTTTCGCTTTTCTCCGATTTCTTGTTCCGATATATCCGCAGGAGGCGGATTGCCGCAAGCACCACGGCCCAAAGGACTAAAAAACAGACAGACCTATCCCAACGGTTACTTCGCCGAACAAAGGCGCCATACAAAATGCAGAAACAGGCAAAGTCCACACAGAAGTGGGACCAGGTATGGAAAGCCAGTTTTCTGTTATTCCCCCTCATAATAGTCCACACTGTCAGCATCCCGGAAGAAGCCTGCGGAGACGTTATGCACGATGACTCCCGTTTTGCCGGAACGCGGATAGCGCACCACCTCCGGAGACTGCACGGTATCCACATCCAGGTAGGAAAGCGTCTCCGTCTCAGAAGGATTCCGCAGCAGATGTGCCGCCCTTTCCCCCGGAGGACACACAATGACGTCGCCCGCCTTCACTCTTTTCTCACCCTCCGGCGTTTCCAGAACGCCTTCGCCGCCTATGATATAGAAAAGTTCTGTGCTTGCCGTGTGATAATGATAGGGGTAGTTGGCCTTTCCGGGAGATATCTCATAAAACGCCGCATAGCAGGTATCAAACTCCGCCCGGCTTGTGATTTCCTGTTTCCGGTACTCATAGAGTTCATGCTCCGCCTTTTCCCGCACGGGCAGCATATCCCGGCTGGTCAGCAAAATCTCTTTTCTCATTCCGATACCGCCTTTCTCCTTCCAAGCCGCGCTTCAGCTTTTCACTTCCGGCACGTCCAGCAGCTGGTTATAGATGCTGGACGTCTTTCCGCCCTTCAGATAGACGCGGGGCACTCGCTTGGAAATGCCGCAGACCACCTCGTAATTGATACTGTGCTCACATTTGGCCAATTCGTCAGCGATGATGCATTGATCCCCGTCTCTGCCGATCAGCGTCACTATGTCGCCCTCCTGTACTTCCTCCAAATGGGTGACGTCCGCCATCAGCTGATCCATACAGATGCGGCCCAAAATGGGACAGCGCTTTCCCCGGATGAGCACCTGCGCCCCTTCCGGAGACAGGATTCTGGGGTAGCCGTCCGCATAGCCGATGGGAACTGTGGCAACCCTTCGGTCTTCGCCCGCCCGGAAATCCCTGCCGTAACTGACCGTGGCTCCTTCCCGAATGGTCTTCACATGGGAAACCACAGATTTCAGGGATAGCACCGGCGTCAGCTTGGGCCTATTCCGCACATCTTCAGAGGGATAGAGTCCATAGAGAACGATTCCTGCCCGCACCATGTCCAGATGGCAGAGCGGATGGTCGAACACCGCGGCCGAGTTGGCGCAGTGACGCACCTCAAAAGATACGTCTTCTCTGAGAAGAGCCTCAATCATCTCTTTGAAGCAACCGTACTGCCGCATGGTGAAAATATCGCCCTCACGGCCTTCGTCGGAAACGGCAAAATGGGTGAAGATGCCTTCGGGATAGAGTCCCGGCAGCCCGCAAACCGCCTTGACCTCCTCCACTGCGCCGGCGTCCCGGTTGATGTCCTGAAAGTAGAAACCCAGGCGGCTCATTCCCGTGTCGATCTTCACATGGATTTTCACGGTACAGCCTGCCGTCTGCGCACAGTTGGAAAGCTCTTTGGCATATTCCGTAGAATACACGCACTGAGAAATCTCATATTTCGCAAGGGAAGCCGCCTCCTCCGCAGGCGTATAACCCAAAATGAGCACCGGCTTCCGAATTCCTGCCAGCCGGAGCTGCAGGGCCTCCTCCAGATTGGAAACGGCAAACCAGTCCGCTCCCAGAAGTTCGAATTCTTGGACCATACGAACTGCTCCGTGGCCATAGGCATCCGCCTTTACCACACAGCAAAGCTTCGCTTTAGGGTCCATACATTTTCGTACCTGTTCATAATTCCGGGCCAGGGCATCAAGATCGATCTCTGCCCAGGTCCGCCTCAATATTTCTTTCATCTGCTGCCACCTTCCCGTCTTTCTGAAGAAAGACGGCCAAAGACTTTTATTTCGCGCCCTCGCTCGCATGGAATTGGAGAACTCGCTTCCGCGTTTTTGTGGGATACTCCCGATGGATGCGTCTTTCTGAAGAAAGAAGGCCCAAGACTTTTATTTCGCGCCCTCGTTCGCATGGGATTGAAGAACTCCCTCCCACAATTTTCCAGGATGCTCCCGATGGACCCGTCTTTCTGAAAAGAAAGACGGCCCAAGACTTTTATGCCACGCTCTCTCACGATACCCTTTCATAAAGCAGAGGGAGGAAAAAGCCTCTCCTCCCTCGATAAAGCCACGCATCTGCTGCCCTATCACTTAAAGTATTTCACGCCCGATTCAAATAGAAGCTGATCTTTCTTTCCAGGCACATTTTTATAGAGGTTTTCGCCCTTGCGCTCTGAATGGCCCATCTTGCCAAAAATCCTGCCGTCAGGGCTGGTGATGCCTTCGATGGCGCAGACCGAACCGTTGGGATTCCAATGAATATCCCCGCTGACGGTACCGTTGGGATCCACATACTGGGTGGCGACCTGGCCGTTTTCAATCAAGCTGCGCAGCGCTTTGCTGTCAGCCACAAACCGCCCCTCGCCGTGGGAGACAGGTATTGTATAGACCTCCCCAGCCCTGGTTCCAGCCAGCCAGGGAGATTTGGTGCTGGTCACCCTGGTATAGACCATTCTTGAAACATGACGGCCCAAGCTGTTGAAGGTCAGAGTGGGATCGTCTTCCTTAGGCTCCGTAATCTTTCCATAGGGTACCAGACCCAGCTTGATCAGCGCTTGGAAGCCGTTGCAGATACCCAGCATCAGGCCGTCCCTTGTCTCCAGAAGGTCTGTGACCGCCTGGGCAATCTTGGGATTGCGGAAGGTTGTGGCGATGAACTTACCGGAACCCTCCGGCTCGTCGCCCCCGGAGAAACCGCCGGGAAGCATGACAATCTGCGCCGAGCGGATCGCCTTTTCCATCCGGTCAATGGTTTCTTCAATGTCGTGTACGGAAAGGTTTTTCACCACCAGGATCTCTGTCTCAGCACCCGCTTTTTCAAAGGCGCGGGCAGTATCCACCTCGCAGTTGGTACCCGGGAACGCAGGAATAAAGACCCTGGGGCGCGCAGCCTTAATAGCCGGAGCCCTGCGGTTCCTCTCGCTGCACAGCGGAATATCCGCCGTGATCTCTACCTCCGGCGCGTAATTCGGAAAGATTTTTTCCAGCGTGCCGTTCCAGGCGTCAATCAATTCATCGATGCTACACTTCTGCCCACCCAGTTCCACGGTATCGCAGCAGACAGTATGTCCAAGCGTGACCACCCGGTCGCTGCGCACCTCGGCTTCGCTGGAAAGCTCCGCCACAATGGCGCCGGCCTTGGGCGCAAAGAGGATTTCTTTGGAGAGTCCCTCTTCAAATTTAAAGCCCATCTTGTTTCCAAAGCACATTTTTGCAACGCAGGCCGCCGCACCGCCTTCCCGCACTACCCCGGCGGAAATCACATCGCCGATCTCAATATGCCGTTTCAGACTGCGGTAATAATGCTTCAGGCGCTCCCAATCAGGCATGCCGTCCTCTGTCTGGGGAATCTGAAGCAACACCACACGGGAACCGGCGTTTTTCATAACGGCAGAGATGGTGCTGCTGGCCTTCGTCATGGCCACCGCAAAGCTCACCAGCGTGGGAGGGACATCCAGCTGTTCGAAGGAACCGGACATGCTGTCCTTTCCGCCAATGGCGGGCAGCCCCAATCCCAGCTGGGCGGACAAAGCCCCCAGCAGGGCGGCTGCGGGCTTGCCCCAGCGCTTTGGGTCCTCATGCAGGCGTTCAAAATATTCCTGGAAGGTAAGCCGTGCCTTCAGCGGGTCTGCGCCCACCGCCGCCAGCTTGGAAAGACTCTCCACCACGGCATAGGCAGCCCCCAGGAAAGGAGAATACCGGGCGATTCCCGGAACATAACCGTAACCCATGGCGGTGGCGTCGTCCGTCTCGCCGTCGAGCACCGGGATCTTCGCCACCATGGCCTCCTCCGGCGTCAGCTGGTATTCCCCGGCAAAGGGCATCAGCACCGTGGCTGCGCCGATACTGGAATCAAACCGCTCGGAAAGCCCCTTCTGACCGCAGACCTCCAGCCGGGCCAGATCTGCCTTGAGGGCGTCGACACCCTCTTTCTCCTTCAAACTCTCCGGCACGGATTCCCTGTAATTCTCCGACGCAGGCGAAGAGATGTAGGCATCGGCGTTCTGTGTAACGCCGTTGGTATCCAGAAAAGCACGGGAAAGATTTACAACCTGGTCGCCCCGCCACTCCATTTTCAGCCTGGGCTGCTCCGTCACAATGGCAACAACCTGGGCGTCCAGGTTTTCCTCCGCCGCCATTGCGCAGAACTTCTCCACATCGCCGGGATCCAGAACTACGGCCATACGCTCCTGGGATTCCGAGATAGCCAGCTCGGTACCGTCTAGGCCCTCGTATTTTTTCGGCACTTTGTTGAGATCGATCTTCAAACCGGGAGCCAGCTCACCGATGGCCACACAGACGCCGCCCGCGCCGAAATCATTGCAGCGCTTGATCAGGGCTGCGGCTTCCGCGTTTCGGAACAACCGCTGAATTTTCCGCTCTGTAGGCGGATTGCCCTTCTGTACTTCAGCGCCGCAGACCTCCACCGATTTCTCCGTGTGGGCCTTGCTGGAGCCGGTGGCTCCGCCGATGCCGTCGCGGCCGGTGGCCCCGCCCAGCAGCACAATGATGTCGCCCGGCTCCGGCTCTTCCCGCTTTACATTGGCCTTGGGAGAGGCGCCGATCACTGCTCCGATTTCCATCCGCTTTGCCACATAGCCGGGATCGTAAAGCTCGGTGACCTGCCCAGTGGCAAGCCCTATCTGGTTTCCATAGGAGGAATAGCCGGACGCTGCCCCAGTGGTAATTTTCCGGGTAGGCAACTTGCCGTGCAAAGTCTTTTCAAAGGGGAGGGTAGGATCTCCGCTGCCCGTCACGCGCATGGCCTGGTACACATAGGCCCGGCCGGACAGAGGGTCACGGATTGCACCGCCCAGGCAGGTGGCGGCGCCGCCGAAGGGTTCAATCTCTGTTGGATGGTTGTGGGTCTCATTCTTAAATTGAATCAGCCAGGTCTCCGTTTTCCCGTCGATGGTGACGGGCGCTTCGACGGAGCAGGCGTTGATCTCATCGCTCACATCAAGATCAGGTACCAGGCCCTTTTTCCGTAGATATTTCCCGCCGATAGTGGCCATATCCATCAGGGAAACAGGTTTTTCCCTTCCGGCATACAGCTCCTCCCGCACAGAAAGGTATTCCTTCAAGGCACGCTCCACCGCCTTGCTGAGCTTGCCCTCCTCCACTTCGATCCTGTCGAGCCGGGTCAGGAAAGTGGTATGGCGGCAGTGATCGCTCCAATAGGTATCGATCACCCGCAGCTCCGTCACCGTGGGATCTCTCTTTTCCTCGTCCCGGAAATAATCCCGGCAGAACAGCAGATCGGAAAGGGTCATGGCAAATCCCATAGAATCAAAATAACGCTTCATCTCAGCCTCATCCCAGGAGATAAAGCCTGTCACCCTGGCAACATCCGCAGGACGCTCCGACTGCAGTTCCAGGGATTCTGGCTTCTCCATAGAGGCCACACGGGATTCCACAGGGTTTACCAGATATGTTTTGATCTTTTCAAACTCTTCCTCGGTCACATTTCCTTTCACGCCGATCACCTTGGCGGTAAGTACGGCGGGACGCTCCCCCTGCGTCAGCAGCTGAATGCACTGTGCGGCGGAATCGGCCCGCTGGTCATATTGGCCGGGCAGGTATTCCGTGGCAAAGGCCCGGTATTCCAAGGGCAGGCGGTACTCCTCCCCATAGACGCTGTCCATGTTGGGCTCGGAAAAAATAGTCCGGGCCGCCGCCTGAAACTGCTCCTCGCTCAGGCCCGAAACATCGTACCGGTTGAGAATACGTACTTCCTCAATACCGGAAATGCCCAGGTTTTTCTTGAGATCAGCCTTCATCTGGTTGGCCTCAACATCAAACCCTTTCCTCTTTTCCACAAAAACGCGCGTTACCATAGTCGAACGACCGTCCTTTCCCTTTGTCATTCCTGTTATCAAATGAATTTTTGCAGGAACCACCGCTGTCTCTTTCCTGTAAGACGGCAGCTCCCGCTGCAGAGAACACATGATAATCCCGAAACGTCTCGGTTTCCCGCCAACCCAAGGGATGTAACAGGGCTGCGAAGAAGATTCTTTCCATCCGTTATCCCAATAAAAAAGAACCGCTCCCGCGGACAATTCGGATTCACCTCATTGTACCACAAGAGCGTTTTTTTATAAATACAGTTCTTGCATTTTTTAAGAAAGTTCTATGAAACTTCCAAAATCACTTGCGGGTATCCCCTCCGATATCTCCAATGGAGAGGGCAACCGTGTGTTTGATCGGCTTCCATTCGGTACTGCCGAAAACAGCAACCAGCATGGCAATGCCAAAGGAGAACATGAAAAACGGGAAGGTGAAGGAATATTTCAGTTTCTTCGCCCGGCTGCAGTGGATACGCTTCCACTCGGTGGCCAGCGTCATCGCTCCCATGACATACATCAGAAGATAGGAATTTATGCTACCAATCAGCACAGAGCCAAAGAAAATGCCCATTTCCTGTCTTGCCTGGGTAATTCCCAGGATGAACATAACCGTGTTGAGCACGATGCCCAGCACTGTAAGCACCACCACGGGGATGGTATTCATCAGCATGTCGTAGCAGCCAAAATTTCCGGTATTGGCCATGGTTTTCACCAGGGCGCCTCCCCGCTTCGCCACTACCTGTAAGTATCCTTTTATCCAGCGGGAACGCTGGATAATCGACTGTTTGAAGCCCCGGGGCTGCTCGTCGTAAATAATGGCGTCGCCGCAGTAAGCGATTTTTTCACCCCTGGCAATCAGATCTGCAGAGAACTCCAAATCCTCTGTGAGCAGAAAATAGTTCCAGCCTCCGCAGTCCTCCAAGAGATCATCTGCAAACAGAAAACCGGTGCCGGAAACGGCGCAGCTGGTATGCAGGTAATCCCTGGGACGGTTAAGATATTCCGACTCTCTCAGAAAATACATTCCATAGCCTGCCGTAATCCAGTTGTCCCCAAAGTTCTTCGTATTCCGATAGCTGGTTACAGCTTTATTGCCGTTGGAGAACACCTTATTCATTTCTGTGACATAGTGGGAATCCAGCAAATTGTCTGCATCAAATACAAAATAGCCATCGTAGGTCTTTTCAGGAAGTTCATTTTTAAGCTTTGAGAGGAGAAAGTTTAATGCATAGCCCTTTCCAACCTGTTCCCTGTTTTTTCGCTCGAAAACCACTGCGCCGTGAGCGGCGGCTATCTTCGCCGTTTCGTCGGTGCAGTTATCCGCCACGACATAGACGTCTATCAGCTCGGCCGGATAATCCTGACCCCGGACGCTGTCCAGCAGCTGACCGATCACTTCGGCTTCATTGCGCGCCGCTATCAGCACCGCATAGCGGCACAGCTTCTGCGCCTGAAAAGTCCGCCTTTTCCGCAGCAGGCGAACGACCAAAAAAACAAACTGATAGCAATAACAGGCGGCAAACAGCGCCGCCAAAATAAAATTCAAATAGGATAGTGTCTTCATGCTGATACCCTGCCTTTCTTTCCATCCCGGGCCCTCATTGTCTCAAACAAATCTCAACTTTCTCTCAACAGGCCGGAATCCTCACAAGCTATTACCTTACGGTTCATGTCATTATATGGGGGAAGCCTTGCTCTCTCCCGACGCTTCCTGCGCAAAGTGCATTCTCTTTCGCCGGGCTATTATAGCACAGCCAGAAGCTTAATAAAACTATATTGTGAACAAATTAAAAACAACACGATGATTTTCTTACAAATTCATAACGGCGCAGAGAGAAATGAATTTTTTTTGGATATCTTGAAATTAGGGGTTGCAATTTCTCAGCGAATGCTGTAAGATAATACAGCAACAAAACCCGGGCGCTTAGCTCAGCTGGCTAGAGCACCTGCTTGACGTGCAGGGGGTCAGCGGTTCAAGTCCGTTAGCGCCCACCAAATCTGCGGTTCGCATTTTGCGGACCGCAGATTTTTTGTTTTCAAGCTACTTCCCACGCTATAAGCTCCTTTTAGAAGCTGAATGCTGATACATTCTCCTCCAAAGAAAAGTGCAGTCGATAAGGAGGAGAGAGATTTGAAAGATGCATTCGCTGCGAAACAGGCAGTCGCTCTCCATGCCGGTTAGAAGGCTATCCCTCTGCAGACAAGTACTCGTTTTTTAAAAATCACACCGGAAATGTTATAGAAAAATAAAAAGCAACGGGGTATGTTAAATATAATCTTATGAAAGGGGAACTTACTATGGCATTGATCCAGTACAATTACAAAAGCCAGTCCATTTCCAGAAACGTTCCTTTCACCGCAATCCTTCCCACAGACGATCTCAGCTTTTTCAAACCTGAAGAATTTGAGGCCCGGGGACAAAACCCCATCGGCCGGCGCAAAACCTATGTTTACGAGCCTGGAATGAAATTTCAGACCGTCTATGTCATGCACGGAGGCGGCGAGGATCAATCTGTATCAGCCCGTTATGTCGCGCTCGAACGCTATGCCCAGGCAAACAAGGTTATGCTGGTCTGTCCAGATTTCCAATTTTTCGGCACAGACTGCGCCGGCGGCAATTATTTTACTTACCTGACAGAAGAGCTTCCCAGAATCATTCAGACGATCTTTCCCTCTTCTCCCAAACGGGAAGACAACTTCATTATGGGCTATGCCATGGGTGCCAACGTAGCTTTGGGCATGGCTGTTCTGCGCCCGGACCTCTATCGCTCCTGTTTGGACATTTCCGGCGGTATCGGCATGACTTTGGTCACACAAACCATGGTAGAAGAGATGGCGAGCGATCATTTCCGTAAATTTATGCCTTCCTATCAGGTCGCGTTTGGCGAACCGGAGAATTTTCCCGGTTCCAGGTGGGACTTGTATCCGGCTGCCAAGAAAAACAAGGAGGAAGGTGTTGAGCTGACCGATGTGATCATAGCCTGCGGCAGCAAAGAATTCATCCGCAAGCGCGTGGAGGGCGACGTCGCTGCATTGCAGGAACTGGGACATCCTGTGACATATATCTGTGCCGAAGGCTATGACCACGATTGGATAATGTGGGAGAAGTACATGAAAGAGGGCCTCGATGAGCTTCTTCCCTTAAAACGCCACTATCTTTACCCCTAAAAATAAAAAAGACAGGAGGGTGCTTCCCCTCCTGTCTTTTTCATTTTCTGGTAGACTTTGGGCTGATCCCGTAAATCGATTTGTAAACTTTACTGAAATAGGCAAAAGAATCGAATCCGCATTCCACGGCAATATCTCCGATGGATTTCGAGGTAGTCTGAATAAGCGCACGGGCATACCGCATCTTTTCCCGAACAATTAATTCCTTACACGAGCATTCGGCAATCGTGCGCACGATGTGAGAAATATAGTCCGGAGAAATATGGATATGGTCAGAAATGGCCTGCCGGGTGATCTGCATGGCGACGTTATCCCGGATATACTGTTTAATCTGCTGGTAGTAATCCCGGTAGTTCTGCGAAGCCGCGTCTAAATTCCTATGTTCAGCAGTGGGATAAAGCTTTGTCACATTATTGTCCGTATTTTTGTACTCCAAATACTCCATAGCAGTCACATACCGGACGGCCGACCGCAGCTCCCGGAAGCTTGCGGGACAGTAGAAAATACCAATTGAGCAGCTCAGCGTCTCCTTCACCTGCTCTTCAAGTATTTCGAAATAGTCCTTGATATCATCATAGGAGGGCATAAACAACATTGTAAAAAAGTGGGAATCATCCTTGGAGTAGGTGGTGGTATATCCGTTTGCAAAAGAAAACACCGACTGCATCACTTCTGCGTACCGGCTCCTGCAGGACAGCTCCGGCAGAGGCAGCGCATACCATTCCCGAATTACAGTGAGGAAAAAGACACAGCTGTCTTCTTCTCTGCAGGGGCAGCCAAGCTCGTTAAGACGCCGGATTTTTTCTGCAAGCAGCGCTTCAAAGTTTTCGCTATCCTGAAGATCAGGCCAAGTTTTGAAAAAATGCTTTGCCGCATGATTGATTTCGTAATTGGAAAACTCACCTGCGCTATGCATCCGGGCGCTGTTATTTTGAAAAGAAATTTTGTCGGCTACCTTTTTCACGGAAGCCACGATACTGGCGTTGCTGGCAGGCTGTATCACATAGTCCATCACCCCCAACTCAATCCCCTGTTTCGCATAGGCAAAATCAGCATGGGACGTAAGCAGAATACATTCGATTTCACGCTTCTGCCGGCGTACCCAACGGATCAGTTCCAATCCATTTTCCACCGGCATCTCGATATCTGTAAGGAGGATTTGGATATTCTCTGTCTGCAGGATACTTTTGGCCAAAATTGCCGAGCTGGCGGAATACACCCGGTCAATTCCAGCGGCGTGCCAGTCTATGGTCGAAGTCAGCGACGCAATCACGCTGGGCTGATCATCCACGATTAGTATATTCATACAGCTGCCTTTCCGAGCTTTGCTCACAGGGGGTGACGATTTCTACAACAGCGCTGGGGCCGTCGTTCTTCAAAGTCAAGAAGGCTTTGTCCCCGAACACCAGAAAAAGCCTGTAGCGTACATTGAAAATACCGATATGGCTGCGCCGGTACATTGGCTTTTTCAAGTCAACATGGTTCTGCTGTTCCAAAACCTCCTCCGGAAAGCCTCCTCCCGAATCCCGTATGGTAAACTTCAGTTTTTTCTCACTGTTACCCGCATAAAAGGTCTCTATGGAAATGGAGACTGTCAGGGCGGAGCCTGTCTGCGTATGCTTAATACTGTTCTCCACAAAGGTAAGCAGCGACATCGGAATGCAGTTCATGCCCGCACATTCGCCGCTCAGCTTGAATTCCAAGTGGATTTCGTAAGCCAGGCTGTTGCAGAGCTCCACATAGTTTTGTATCGCTTCCAACTCATCCCGAATCGTGATAAAGGTTTTTGCATCCGAAAAAGCATGAGAGATGTACTTGGAAAGCGCGTAAATCAGCAGCTGCGCTTTATCGTATTCCTTGAGGTCTATTAATGAATTCAGATTCTTCATGCAGTTGAGATAAAAATGCGGGCGTATCTGCAGCTGGAAATACTGCAATTGAGCCTGCACGGCCGCCATACAGCTGTCGATCTCCTCTTCCTTGGAGCGTTTGACGGCGTCGAGCATCATATTGATTCCCTTGGCATAGGCGCAGATATCATCTATGGAATTCACAGGCGGTATTCTCTGATCAAAGTCACCGGCAGTAATCGCCTCCATCGAACGGGAGATAAGGTTCAGCGGCTTTGAAATGGAACGGGTCAGCGCCCATAAAGACAAGGGAATCAGCACCAGCAGAAAGAGGATTACCGCCAACAAAGTAATTTGTATCCCGGACAAGGGATAGCGAGCGGGATAAGAGTAGAAAAGATTCAGCTCAACAAGCGGCAAAGCCTTTGAAAAGACTCTGCGGTCTTCTGGTACGCTTACGGAAAAATCAAAAGCGGCGTTTTCTTTATAGATGGAACAGTAATTGGCATAGACCGGATTCTTCCGAGGGTCCACCACGGTAGTAATAGAACCGTACCGATCGGCGATTGAGCAAAAAATGTAAGGCAGCCTGTTCACCTCCCGCACCGTCAAGACAGCCGCCGTCCCTTCCGCAGAGAGTGTGCCGACGATGTCCTCCATCTCCTGTCTCAAAAAAAGGGCGTCAAAAGAGCGAAAGGATGGAAGATAATAGCCGCAGCTGGTATTATTCAGAACCATGCAGACCACCTCCGGATAGGAAAATATACCGGTTTGACTTTCTGCCATCACTGTCTGGCCATAGCGGTCTACGCTTTCATAGGAGCTGCTGTTACAAAAATAGATAAAGTCATTGGAGTAGGTGGCCATACGGGTCTCATTCATGACGCCGACCAGCGAAGCCTCGACGTTTTCCGCAATGTCGTCCGCCGCGGTATGGAATATTCCCTGCTGGTGGATCCTGGTCGTATAAGCGGTATAAGCGAACAGAAGGATTAACGTGACGGCGAATGGGATAAGCAGGAATACCGTCACATAGTTGAAGATATTGTTCAGCTTGATATGCTTCAAAAATTTCATAGGAATATCCTCTAATCTTCCTCTATCTGCCTACAAATATAGCATGTACCGACAAATAAATCCATATTGCCCGGTCTTACACTGCGCTTTTTTTATAATTCCATACGGTTTTTTAATAATTTTTGTAAAAAAATCTTCATTTCTTCAATTTTTATCAGCACATTTGATAGAAATTTTTGGTCTTTGAGAAGTAAAATTAGTGTAAGAGAAAACAAGGAGGGATCCCTGTGAAACGAGAAGACAGACTGCATAAAAAGCCGGAACCGGCGCTTCAAGGTTTTCGGGTGGGAGGCGGACTGAGGAACCTGCCGCACAATTTTGGGCTGGACCTGAGGCGGAATAAAGCGCTTTACCTGTTTTTAACCGTTATTCTCACATACTTTATTCTTTTTCACTATTTGCCCATGTTCGGCATCCTGATGTCCTTCGAGAAATTCTCTCCGGTAAAGGGGATTTTGGGAAGCAAATGGATCGGCTTCGACAATTTTATTGTCTTTTTTTCCGGCCCCTATGCCGGCCGGCTGATCAAAAACACCGCCCTCATCGGCGTGCTGGATCTGCTCATCAATTTCCCGGCCCCTATTATCTTTGCCTTGCTGCTCAACGAAATACGCCAAAATCACTTCAAAAAAACCGTGCAGACGATCAGCTATATGCCTTATTTTGTCTCCACTGTGGTGGCGGCCAGTCTGGTGATCAATTTTACAAAATCAGGCGGCGCTATATCGGAGTCCCTTAAATTCATGACCGGCGGATCCAGTGAAAATCTTCTGAATCTGCCTTCCTGGTTCAAGCCTATTTACATTTTAATGGGCACTTGGCAAGGCATGGGATACGGGTCTATTATCTATCTGGCGGCTTTAAGCAATGTGGATCAGGAACTCTATGACGCCGCCAAGGTAGACGGCGCCGGCTATTGGAAGCAGATGTGGCATATCACTCTTCCCGGCATCAGCGCCATGATCGTAATGATGTTCATTATGCGGATGGGCACAGTATTTTCAGTAGGCGCCGATAAGATTTTGCTGCTTTACAATCCTTCCACCTATGATACGGCCGATGTGATCAACACTTATGTCTATCGCATCGGAATGCAGGACATGAATTTCGGCTTATCTACAGCGGTCGGCCTGTTCAACTCCGTCATCGGAACTATTTTGCTCCTTACCTCCAACTCGGTGCTGAAAAAGCTTTCCGGCACTTCCATGTTCTGAGAAAGGAAGAAAAAAATGAAGATTAAGGAAAAGCCCAGCCGCATTTTATTCCTTTTGATTGACGTCATCGCTTTGCTGCTGATCACCTACGCCTGCCTAATGCCTATCTGGCATATGGTGATGGCGTCCATCAGCAACCCCACCTCTCTGAACACCCATCCCGGGATCGTCTATTTCCCGCTGAAAAACGTGGACTTCAACGCCTACAAGATCATTCTTCAGTACAAAAAGCTGTGGTCAGCATACGGCAATACCATCCTTTATATCCTCTGTACCTGTGTGCTTACGGCAGTGCTCACCACGATTGCAGGATATATTTTTTCCCGAAAGAGATTCTATTACCGCAACAGTTTTATGATCATTATTTCCTTTACCATGCTGTTCAACGGCGGGATGATTCCCAACTATATTGTAATGAAAAGCCTGCATCTGACCGATACTCCTCTAGTGATGATCATTCCCGGGGTCTTGAGTGTCTTCAATATCATCATCATGCGGACTTCCATGGAAAACGTCCCCACAGAGCTTGAGGAGGCTGCCAGGATAGACGGTGCCACAGACCTTCGCATTCTTTGGAGCGTGATTCTGCCGCTATGCAAGGCCACCTTCGCTGTGATCATGCTCTTTGCAGCCGTGGCAAAATGGAATGATTATTTTTCCGCCCTGTTGTATCTGCCCACCAGACGGGATTTGTACCCGCTCCAGATGGCCCTGCGGGAGATTGTTATCACCGCCACTGCGGACGTATCTTCTTCGTCCAACCTATTAGATTTATCGGAGAGTTCTACTGTGTATAAAAAGGCCATTGAGTACGCCTGCATCGTAGTTTCGACTCTTCCTATCCTCTGCATTTACCCGTTCGTTCAAAAATATTTCGTTACGGGTATTACCATGGGTGCGGTAAAGAGCTGAATATAAAAAGGAGGAAAACAAAATGAAGAAAAGACTGATCGCATGCATCCTGGCCACGGCAATGCTGATCGGCTGCCTGGCGGCTTGCGGCGGGAACAAGGAAAGCAGCGCCGTCTCCAACGAGCCTTCCTCGCAGTCCGGCGCTGATGAGCCTTCTTCCAAAACGTCTGCCCCGGAGAACGATGGAACTAGGGACATCAACGGGCTGACTCTGCCCATCACTCCTGAAAAGACAGAGATCAGCGTCCTGATGGTTTTTGAATCCAACGTGGTAGAGGATCCAAACGAAATTGCCGGCGTGCAAGCCATGGAGGAAGCCACCAACGTCCATGTGAACTGGATGTTCTACGGTCAAACCGAAATGATGGAGAAGTTTAACCAGATGATGGCTACCGGCGAGTTTTTCGACGTCATGTTCCCCGGAGGCACCTCTTCCTACTCCGGAGGCTACCAACAGGGCATTGAAGACGGCGTCCTGATCGATATGGACCCCTATATCAAGAAATATATGCCAAATTATATGGCCTTGCTGGAGTCAAATCCCGAAGCAAAAAAACAGGCTGCCTATGACGACGGCCTCATGCACTCCGTCAGAGTGCTCAGAGGCACCGATGAAAACCTGAAGGTTCCCGGCGCCTTCCTGGGCCCCGCCATCCGCGCAGATCTTCTGGAAAAAATGGGCGAGGACGTTCCTGAAACCGTAGACCAGCTTCATACCCTGCTTGTCAAATGCAAAGAAGCGGGTATGGCTGCCCCCATGACGCTTCAGGGGGACGGCGGCACCTCTTTGTCCCTGGCCTGGGGCGTCAACACCGACTGGTCCACCAATTTCTGGCAGTACGATGAGAAAACCGGCAAGGTATACTACGCTCCTTTCGCAGAAAACTGGGATGCCTATCTGGATACCATGCGCGACTGGTATGCGGAAGGATTGATCGACAAGAATTTCACTGTTGGCTCTCCTGTCATGTCCGGCGACTATTCCAATTATGAGAACGATCAAAGCATGTTTATTGACACCTGGTTCAATTTCCTGATGGGCAACGAGATTTATAAACAGGGTTATATTTCCAATGAAAACGTAAATCTGGTGCCGCTGACCGGGATTGTGCTCCACCCCGGCGACCCCACCATTTGGTGCGGCAACGAATCCTATGTGAGCCAGGAAATTTATGTCACCACCGAAGCGGAAGACAAGATCGATGTCGTCAGCAAATGGATCGACTATCACTATACCACAGAGGGCCTCCGCTATAAATACTATGGCATCGAGGGCGAGTCCTACACGCTGGACAGCAGCGGCGAGGTCACTTATACCGACGCTGTTCTCAACGACCCCAACGGACTGTCCATCGGGGACGCTCTGGGCAAGTACGCCATGCGCAGTTACTTTGGTTATCAGTCTGAAACCGCTGAAAATTCCGCCGCCATCGCTGCGGCTGAAGGAGGTTCTGTTTCCCTCATCGAAGCCTCCCAGGTCTGGAGCAGCGCCGACGTGACGATTCACGTGCCGCCTGCAACCCTGAGCCAGGAAGAAAGCGAATTTATCAACACCTATATCACAGATATTCAAACCATGCTGCAAGAGCGTATGACCAAGTATATACTTGGCACAGACACTTCTTCCCATGATGAATTCCGTGAGAAGCTGAAAGCTTCTCAAATCGAAGAATGTACCGCTCGCTGGCAGGCTGCCGTCGACCGATATAACGCCCGGTAATCAAAATCAAACCTGCGAAGACAGCGCGGACATCACTGTCCGCGCTGTCTTCCATCAAAAAAGGAGTGAGTGCACTATGGAAAAACAGTTTCGATATGATTTTCAAACTGCTGTTGTAGAAACTGATAAAGGCCTGGTTCACGGTTACGAATACGACGGCATGAGCATTTTCAAGGGGATCCCTTACGCCAGGTCCAAGCGTTTTCACGACCCCGAACCGGTGGAGCCCTGGGACGGCCTGCGGGAAGCCACTGGCTATGGCTATGTATGCCCCCTCCTGGATGAAGAAAGGCTGGACAGCTCTTTGGGCGCCCCCCACAGGATCGGCGTACAGAATGAAAACTGCCAAAATCTCAACGTGTGGACGCCTGCCTGCGACGACAAAAAACGCCCTGTGATGGTTTGGCTTCACGGCGGCGCGTTCTCCGGCGGCTCATCCATTGAGCAGGTGGCTTATGAAGGAGAAAACCTCTGCAAACACGGGCAAATTGTGTTTGTTTCCATCAATCACAGGCTGAATGTGCTGGGCTACTGCGATCTGTCCGAATTCGGCGAAGAGTACAAAAACTCCGGCAACGCAGGTACCAGTGATATGGTAGCCGCGCTGCAATGGATTCACCGCAACATTGCAGCTTTTGGCGGAGATCCTGGAAATGTGACCATCTTCGGCCAATCCGGAGGCGGAATGAAGGTGACCGCCCTTCTGCAAACGCCCGCTGCGGATGGGCTTTACCACAAAGGCATCATCATGAGCGGCGTTCAGGGCGGCGCCCTGTTCGACTGCGTAGGCTCCGGCAGGCAGATGGGTGAGCTCATGATGGAATCCCTGGGAGTAAAAACAGCGAAAGAATTGGAGGAGGCGCCCTATCAGGATTTGGTACGCGCTTTCAAGGATATGCGGTATCAGCTCCGCCCCCAAAAGATTAACAGCGGAGAAACGCCCTGCCGGAACGCGTTTTATCTGGGCGACCCGTTGGAGGTGCCCTTTCGGAAGGAGACCATTGATATCCCCATCCTGGTTGGCAGCACTTTCAGCGAGTTCAGCGGATTTGGCGTTATGGGCTATGACAGAAAGAAGATCACCGATCAGGAAGCCCAAAAAGCCATTGAAGAAAAATTCGGAAAGGCCCTTGCAGACGAGGCTATCCCTCTGTTCCGTCAGGCTTATCCTGAAAGAAACCTCATTGATCTTCTGGGGATGGACTATATGTTCCGGGATTATACTTTCAGCTACCTGGAACGCCGCTGCGGTTATAACAGCTGTACCTGGGATTATATTTTTAATCTGGACGGCCCCATGTACGGCGGACAGCTTCCGCCCCACTGTGCAGATATCCCCTTCGTCTTCCATAACACAGAGCTGGTTCCTTCTACCCAGGAGGCCGGTGTCACCGAACGGGTGGAAAAGGAGATATTCGATACGGTGATGGCTTTTGTGAAAACAGGCAACCCCAACAATCCTTCTATCCCCCAGTGGAAGCACGACAGTCCGGAAGAATTCAACACGATGGTTTTTGACAGGAAGACTGGAGTCAGAACCAATTTTGACCGTAAGCTCGTCAAAGCACTGAGCAGGGAATTTCTGGACGGAATGGTGGACGGGATCTTAAAGGGCATGGCCCGGAAACCCGAATAAAACTTTGGGAAGCAGAAAGTGACACGATATGAGTAAAATGCAGAATAATTCTTCCGCGGAACGGCTGTGGACATGGAAATTCCTGATGCTGATCGCCATTAATTTTGGAAATGGCGCGGCAGGTTTTATGACGGTGCCTCTGGTGACTAAGTACGTCATGACCTTTGGAGCGGATATCACTGCGGCCTCAGCTGTATCAGGCATCTTGTCTCTGGTAGCCATGTTCATGTGCCCCGTGGCCGGAGTTTTATCCGACAGAATGAATAAAAAAAAGCTGCTGCTGATCACGGAAGCCGCCTACGCTCTCTGCCTGGGGCTCCATGCATTTGCCGGCAGTCTCATCGCGCTGCTGTTGCTGCGGGCTGTTACTGGAATTTTTTTCTCTATCTCCAACGTGCTTACCGTTGCCTACGCCAGCAGCTATATTCCCAAAAGCAAAATGGGCGAAGGTCTTGGGTATTTCGGCCTGGTAACACCACTGGTACAGGCGGCGGGCCCGTCTATCGGGCTGGGACTGCGCGACAGCATGGGGTATGGAGCGGCATTTATCGGCGCTGCCATCGCCGCTGCAGCCGCTCTGCTCTGTGTGGTCGCCTTGCCCTATGAGGCGCCGGCATCCAGCGGCCAAAAAAAATCGTTGAAATTCAACGATATTTTTGCCGCAAGATTCCTTTGGCTCATGCTGCTGACAGCATTGTTCAGTTCGGCAAACGGTTTGATCTCCACTTATCTCGATATTCTTGCCAGCGAACGTTCTATCGCAAATATCTCCATTTTTTTCACCGTCTATTCAGTGGTTCTTATCATTTTCAAGCCTTTGACCGGCAAGCTGCTGGATACCAGGGGCATGTATTTTGTGATTATCCCCGCCGTGGTTTTTGCCGCTCTCGGCATGTTCTTTGTGGGAATTGCCTCCTCGCTGTGGATAATGTTGATCGCCGCGGTCTGCAAAGCCCTCGGTCAGGGAGCGGGTACACCAACCATACAGGCCCACGCCGTTAAAATGCTGGATCAATCTCAGTCCGGCGTGGCGGTCTCCACCATACAGATCGGCCAGAGCCTGGGAAATTCCATCGCTCCTGTATTGGGAAGCTTCCTGGTAGAACCCTTCGGATACCAGACCATGTTCTGCGGCTTTGGCGGAATCATCCTGGCCGCAGGGTTTCTGTTCCTGTTTTTGCAGGCGCATCGTGAAAAAAAGACCGCTGCAAAATAAACTTATCCCTGCGCATTGCTGCGCTACTCAAAACCTGACGCACATTTCTCAAAAGGAACAGCAAACGCAGACTGAAAGGAAAGGATGAACTTCATGAGACATAATCAAGGAATTTGGGACGCTCATGTACATACCCACGGCGGATGCACGGTGGACGGCTACCTGCGTAATGGGCGGGACAACCTGAGCGCCTCCGGTCTGGACGGCATGAACCTGCTTTGCGTCCGGCACGGAAGATCCGCCTGCATTTCCGACGCAGAAGCTCTTCTTCTGAAAGCGCTTCTGCCCGGCCGATTCACCGTCTACTGCAATCCCGCTTTTCAGATTGAGGAATTCGGCAGCGATGCCGAAGGACTTTTCAAGCAGATCCTGGGATTTGCAGAGGCCGGCGCAGACGGTGTAAAACTGGGGGATGGCGAAGCCGGGGAGAATGTTAATCTGGATTCTCCTCTTTACGACGCGATTTTCAGCGCTCTGGAGAAAACAGATCTGCCTGCCCTGTTTCATGTAGGCGCGGCGCCCTATATCCCGGCGCGGAGATATTTTCAGAAAAACAAATATCCGGTGGCAGGTCCGCCCTGGATGGTTTATACCGGAAAGCAGGACGATGACCAGGAGGCAACCTCCCGCATCTCCCGGGAAAATCTTGCCGAAAGGCATCAGCAGATAGACAATCTGCTCAGCCGTCATCCAAACGCCCGAGTGACCTTTGCCCATTTCTTTTTTAAGGCGGACGACCTGGACGGCATGGCTGATTTTCTGAACCGCTATCCCAATATTCGCATTGACATCACCCCCTGCAGCGATCTCTACTATCACCTTTCCCAAACCCCCAAGCGTTCCCGGGATTTCTTTGAAACCTATTCCGACAGGCTGATCTTCGGTACCGATAATGAGATGGAGCTTGATCCCGTACTGCAAATATCCCTGATCCGCCAATTCCTGGAGACAGACGAAACCTTCTTCTCCGTGAAATACGGCTTTGATATCACTGGAATCGCCCCTTTGCAGAAAGAAACTCTGAAAAAAATCTATTGTGACAATTTCCGCAAAATGGTTCCAGGCACTGCTGTAAATGCAAAAAAGGCCGCGTCTTATTGCGAATACCTATATGAAACTGTGAAGGAATTTGCAGAAATGCCCAAAGAAAACGCCTTAGAGGTGCTTGAAGTTGCCCGGCGCTTTCAAGCCATGCGGGGATCCTGAACATGCAAGCGCCTCAAAAGCACTGACTCCCTTCTTAACAGGGCTCTCTTACCGCGTTTTCACAGATTTTGCCCTGTTTTTCGATTCCCGGACACAGCAGGCGTTCTCTTCCCTTACCATACTGAAAAAGGAACATACCGGATTAAAAGATTCGGTATGTTCCTTTTTGTTTACAGAACTGGAGAAAGGTGTTTTACCTGATACAAAAGCCCCTGAGAGAGGTAATGAAGCATACCTGATTCAGAAGCATTTTCTAAAGACAAACAGCTGTGGAAACGGTACTACAGACTCTTACACTTTTGTAATCTGTTGTTCTTTTCTTTGCCATTTATGGAAATCCGGCATATCAAACGCCCTTCCTCCGTTCATGGCTGAAAGCTCAGAGAGCAACGCCACGGCGGTCCACTCGCAGGCTTTGTAAACATCGATCGGATTTGCAGCTTTTTGCGTTACGGCATTTACAAAATCCTCTATGATAAAGAAATCGCCGCCCCAGTGTCCGGCCGCTTTTTGTTCTTCTGTGGCGTTCTTATACCTCTCGGGGAGGTATTGGTCATAAAAATCGGTCAGGGAACGCCAGCGCGCCTGTTCAGTGGCAGCGTCCATTCCTTTGAGCCACAATTTGTGATTATCTCCGCATCCACGGGGCGCTTCATAACAGCCCTTCGTCCCCTGCAGGCTGTAGTAACTCAAATTATGAGGGCGTTCCGAAAGGCAGTCCAGCCGCAGCTTGATCAGCTTTCCGCTTTCCGTCGTGCACAGGGTGATGGAAGTGTCCTCCTGACGGAACTGCGGTGCTGTGTGCCAGCCGCTGCCCTGGCAGATCACGGATTTAATGCGTTCGTTTTTCATCCAGTTCATCACAGGTCCAATGCTGTGCGTGGGATAAAAATTCCCCCTTCGTCCCAGCTGCCAGTAACTGCGCCAGGATACTCTTCCATCCTGATAGAAAGCAAGGTCCTTGAGCTCGTGCAAATACTCCCCCTCGCCAAAATAGACTTCGCCGAACAGACCTTGATCGACCATATTCTGAATAAGCTGAACCTGGGGAATGTAACAATAATTTTCCGCCATCATGTAAACTTTCCCGCTTTGCTCCACGGTCTCCACCAGCCACCACAGCTCTTCCATACTGACGCCGGCTGTCACTTCGGAAAGTACGTGTTTTCCCGCCTGCAGCGCGGCGATCGCCTGGGCGACATGCAGTTGCATGGGTGTGGCTATTACCACGGCGTCGATGTCGTCAGCCAGCATATCCTCAAAAACCCGAAAGGCTTTTTTGATGCCGTATTTTTTCGACTCCCGGTCGAGAAGCTCCTCATTGAGATCGCATAACGCTGCAACCTCAACTTCAGGCAGGCTTTGAAAACCCGTCATGGCGCTCAATCCCCGCGCCCCGGCTATTCCTATTTTAAGCATCGTTTTCTTCCCCCAGTCGACTCAAAATAGCGCCCCAGCGGCGCCGCATTTCCTCGTTGTTTTGAACAGGCTGAAACCCCAGAGACAAATAGGTTTTAATGGCCGGTATCCGAAAATCATCGGTAGTCAGCACGATTTGCGTACAGCCGTTTTCTTTCAGGTACTGCAGGACGCGTCCGCACACCGCCCTGCCCAGCTTTCTCCCGCGGGCCTTATCCAAAACGCTGACCATGTGCACGGTTCCGCTTTTGCCGTCGCCGTTGAAGTATCCGGTTGCCGTCCCCACCACTTCGCCGTCGATCTCCGCTAAAAATATGCCCTCCTCTTTTACGCCGGAGTGTTTCAGGATACAGCTCTCCAATTCTGCATCGCTGAACCGTTTTTCTGTGAGAGGGAGTAGCGCGGTTTTGAGCGGTTCCCGGTCTTTTGGGGAATAACTCCTGATTTGGATATCCTCATCACAGACAATGCAGGGGACCTCCCCGTTCTCCCATTTCATACTAAGTTGTTCCATAGCAGTTCCTCCTTATGTTAGTTTTCTTATCTTTACTGGAATGCGGCAAGGAATTCCGCCGCATGGTATCCACAGTTCCTTTCAGCAACCGCGGATTGAGCACTCGCTTAGGAACCGGGACGCTTGGATTCCAAGTCAGCTTGTGCAGACAAAATGGACTGCCGGTACAGAATCGGCGTGGTTCCAAAACGCTTTTTAAACAGGGTGGAAAAGTAAGTATTGCTGTAGATTCCTATTTTTTCACAAATAGCGGTTGCCGTAAGGCTGGTGGAAAGAAGCAGATCCCTCGCGGCGTTCAGTCTCGTATCCATGATAAATTCCGAAATTCCCGTACCCTCTGAAGCCCGAAATAACTTTCTCAAGTACCCCGGAGAAAGCTTCATCTCTTCCGCAATCCATTCTGTGCTGAGTTCCGGCTCCGAATAATGGGAAACGATATATTGTTTTACGCTGTCCACGGTCTCCCGGTTCTTGCTGTTCGCTTTTTGGACCCAACGCACCTGAAGCCAATCCGCCAGCCGTTTCAGCTGTTCAAAAACATTCTGCAGGCTTTCCAGCTCTTCCGGGACATCAAATAAAAGAGCAAAACAAGCGTCTTCTTTTGCAGCCATCAAATCTCCAAGGGGCAGCGCATCTTGAAAGCGAAACAGAAACGTTTTCAACTCAGTCAAAGCCGCGCCCGGAGCATTCTGTTTCAGCGAGGTAAGGAAGCGGGATAAATCCTCCAGGAATTCTTGTTCGGTACGCAGCTTTGCAAAAATACCTTCAGCAGACACGACAGGATTCTCTCTTCTTTCAAATGCGGCGGACAGTTCCTGAACCAGAGGGCCGGTAATCAGGGAACCGTTATCGAGAACAAACCGGTATTCCAGAAAAGACAGGGCAGCTTCCTGCGACTGATAGACTTCGGAAAAACCTTTTTCAGGGCCGATTACGGCGGTAAAGGTCTGCAGGAAATTCTCATGAAAAATTGTTTGGATATTCTGTATCTCTTTCTCCACACTGCCTCCCTGTATCCTTTCCCGATAGGATAGCAGCAGGGTAAGCTCCCCCGGTTTTTTTATGATCAAGACTGATTTCCCATTTTTCCCCAGAACCTCGAGAAGCATGTTTTCAATGGCGTAAGTCAAAATATCCGCCGTCCTTCTTTCGGAATCTCCGGCAAGCAGAAAGTAACGATCCAATTTTACAAGAATCACACAGTGGAACGGAAAGCGGCACAGATCCAGCTGCCGGACAGCGTCCCACTCGCCCTCTGAATACGTGCCAGTCAAAATTTTCTGAATCAGAGCTTCCTGAAGAAACGGTTCTGCAATTTTATACTGGTTTTCCATGTCGCGGGAATGCTTGGAAAGCGTATTCAGGGAACGCCTGATCAAGTCATATTCATTCAAATAGGCGGGCGATTCCGACGAGGGCGGGGCGATATGCATGGCCTGCTCCATCAAGGATTCCACAGGCGAATACATTTGGCGCGTGACAATAACAGTAGTGACCACCCCGAGTATCAACAGGAGAAAGCTGGTAAAGCTTAATAGAACCAGCAGCTGCTGTAAAGAGTTCAAATCATTCTCAGGATTGGAAATGCTGAGGAAAGTCCAGCCTAAAATATCCGTCTTCGAATAGGTAATATTGTAGCTTTTTCCGTCCAGCGTCCGACGCATCCGTCCGCTTTCATCAGATGACGACAAAAGATTTTCCTGAAAAAACGAGAGATCCCACTCGTCCGAAAGGATACTTGGATCCGTGGAAAGGATTCCGTTTCCGGAGCTGTCCAGCAGAACAACTTGATTGATGGGACTGATGGAAATACTGTTGATCAACTCTATAAAATATTCCTCTTTCACAAAAACCACAATGGCGCGGGAGGAATTGGCCGACATTTCCTGAAACGGATAAAAGAAAAAGGCCAGCACTCCGTCTTTCCGTTTGATTTCCGTAGTGGATAAAGCAGTCAAATTCATTTGTGCGAAGCCGGCATGCTTTGAAACAGCCTCGTCCATTTCCCGCAAAAAATCGGAATCATCCGACAAAGTACCGCCATAGACGTCGGAAAGCAGTTTTTGGCTTTCCTGCCGGTACAGCAGGATGGAATGAATGAAGGGATAGCTCACGCGGAGCGTCCTCATTTTATTGTAGAGGCTGTATTCGAAAACCGGTTCCGAAACGGAAAGGGAAAAGAATCTCTCCACGGACAGGTCGCTTAAAAGCCCCGCCCCCACCTGAGATACCTGGTCATATAAAATTTTAGCCGTAAATCCGATTTGCTCCATCGCCTTCTGCGAACTCTTTTCGATCTCTGCCGTTTTGGTGCGAATCGTAAAATAAAAAAAACTGGAAAAGGCGCAGATCAACAGGATAAATACAATCAAGATATAAGACGTCAGCATTTTCGTCAGATAATACCGCTTTGCCTTCTCTTTTTTCATGCGTATTTCCCCTCCCCTGTTTTCAACAGTATAACAGAAAACAGTCCAATATCCTATAGGATACGGTTGCAATGTCCGTTTCTTGTAATCATTTGCTGAATTTGAAAACCTGGGGAACCACATTTTGAAACATAAACCATCTATTTACAATTTACAGTGAGAAAAAATACCGTATAAAATAAGGGCAGGCAAAACGAAGTTCTGGACGATATTTTTGGAAAAAGGGGTTGGTGAACGAATGCGCATGAAGAAAGGAGGAGGGTTGATTCGGGATATCCGGAAAAACCCATTCAGCTATCTGCTGATTCTTCCGGCAACGATTTATGTCTTTCTCTTTGGTTACTGTACGCTGCCTTACCTTGTAATTGCATTTCAAAAATTCAACTACAAGCAAGGCATTTTTCACAGTGAATTTGTGGGGCTGAAAAATTTCGAATTCTTTTTTAAATCCCCCAAGTTTCTGGAAGTCACCTTTAATACAGTTTTCCTGAACTTTATGTTCATTGGTTTCGTCATTATTTTCGCCTTGATTTTCTCCCTGATGCTCAACGAGGCACGGGGGAAAATTTTCCGCAAAGTGACGCAGTCCACTTTGCTTCTTCCGAATTTTATGTCATGGGTGGTGGTCAGTTATATCGTATACGCACTCTTTGCCAGCGACTATGGGATTGTTAACGTTTTTTTGAAAAGCATCGGCGCATCCCCCGTCTCCTGGTACTCTTCGCCAGGGCCCTGGCGGGTCATCCTGGTCTTGATCAAGGTCTGGAAAGACACCGGCATGCAGGTTGTGATCTATCTGGCTGCCATCACGGGAATCGATACTTCTTTATCCGAAGCTGCAAAAGTGGACGGCGCCAGCCGTTTGCAGACGATACGGCATATTATTTTCCCTTTGATGATCCCCACCGTATCAATTTTGGCTCTTCTTTCCATCGGAAAAATTTTCTATGGGGACTTTGGAATGATTTACGGTATCATCGGCGATAACGGGGTACTGTATCCCACTACCGACGTGATTGATACCTATGTTTTCCGGGCCATGCGGAAAACAGGCGACCCTTCACAGGCGATGGCGGTCGGCCTTTACCAGTCCCTGATGGGTTTCCTCTTCGTGTTCGGAAGCAACTGGATCGCCAGTAAAAAAACGGACGGAGGTGCGCTCTTTTGATCGGTTCAAAAAGCGGGCGAATTCCACGCAGAAGACAGAAACTGCAACGTTTCACCCCACTAGATTTTGTCATTTACGTATCCATCCTGATATTTTCACTTTTCTGTGTCCTGCCATTTTTTCTGATTCTCATAGTTTCTTTCACGGATGAAGCTTCCATTGTCAAAAACGGATACAGTTTTTTTCCTGAAACATTCAGTCTCAAGGCCTATACCATGGTATTTAAAAACGGAGGCGCCATATTTCAAAGCTATGGAATTTCTATATTAATTACGGTAGTCGGCACAGTTTTAGCCGTGTGCATCACCTCCATGGCTGCTTTTACACTTGCCAATAAAAGCGTACAATGCAGGAAAGGTCTCTCCTTCTTCTTCTTCTTTACCATGATCTTCAACGCGGGAATCGTTCCCTGGTATATGGTCTGCCGGACACTGGGCCTCGTGGACAATTTGGCTTCTCTGATCGTACCCGGGCTGATGTTCAACGCTTTCAACCTGTTTTTAGTTCGGAATTTTATGAATGGGATTCCCGATTCTCTTCTGGAATCTGCAAAACTGGACGGAGCCAACGAAATCGTCATCGCGTTTCGCATCTATTTTCCACTGAGCATTCCTGTTTTAGCTGCGGTGACCCTGTTCTATGCGCTGGGGTATTGGAACGATTGGTGGAATGCCATCATGTTGATCGACAACAATAAGCTGTATCCCCTTCAGTATTTCCTGTTCAAGCTTCAGTCGGAAATCAAAATGCTGAGAGACCTGCAGATGCAATCGGCCTCCGCGGGTGTAACTCTGCCCAGCGAATCTGTGAAAATGGCGACTGTCATTGTCACAATCGGCCCCATCATCTTTTTATATCCGTTCTTACAAAAGTATTTTGTAAAAGGATTGGTCATTGGGGGGGTGAAAGGCTGAAAATTCCGGTACATCTTTCCAAGTCAAAAGAAAAATAAAAAGAGTAGAGGTAATGGTTATGAAATTGAAAAAAACAGCAGCCCTGTTCCTCGCCTTGGCGCTGACCGCAGCCGCTTTCGCCGGATGCAGCGGTGCCGGTGAAAGCCAGGCTCCCGGAAACAGCAGCTCAACGCCTGCTTCCAGTACAGAATCCCAACCGGTTTCTGAACCCGTGAACGATGAAGAAATGCTGTGCCGCTATGTGGTTCCCGGAACAGAGCCCGACGATTCCGCCGAGGTCGATGCGGCCATTACGGAAAAGCTGAAAGCCGACGGAATCAACATGAAATTCGAGCGCATCTATATTCCCTGGGATGCCTGGGATCAAAAAGTCAACCTGAAGATGACCACTGGCGACGAGTTCGAACTGATCCATATTATGGAGGATGTGGCCTCTACCAGTTCTTATGTGGCAAAGGGCGGGCTGGCTCCCATCAACGATTATTTGGACCAGTACGGAGATACTCTGAAAAAGATCATCCCGGAAAACATCTGGCAGGCTGTAGCGGTCAACGGCAAGAATTACAGTGTACCCGTCTATTACAGAGATTTTGCCGCCTCCTCTTCCAAGGTCTCCTTCCCCAAGCATCTCTTTGAAAAATACAACCTTTCCACAGATCCTAAGGACAGCTATGAATTGATCGATTCTTTTGCCACCATTCTCGAGAATGAAAACGATCCGGACCTTCGCTTGTGGGAAAAAGTCAACAATTCAACCAGCTATATGCATTTGCGTCATTTGGACAGCTGGCCTTTTACCGTAGTCGATAATCTGTTCTACGTTTCCAATGAGGGAGACGTCCGTCCTTGGCTGGAAACGGAAGAATTTCAGGAAGAGTGCAAAATTTTCCGCTACGCTTACGAAAAGGGTGTCATCCATCCCGACATTCTCACCTATCCCCACGAAAAAATTTCCCAGTTTACGGAAAATGGTAAGAATCTCGTAGCGGATCTGTACGCATTGGAGTCCATCCGCAAGACCCAGCCGGATTACGAAATCGAGATGTATGCCATCGAACCGGAAAAACCCCTTTCCGCCGGAGATTATCCCATCATGAACGCAAACGGCATTTCTTCCACCAGTCCTAACCCGGAAGCGGGCGTGATTTTCTTCAACTGGCTGTACTCTGACCAAGCAAATTCCGACCTGCTCAATTTCGGCATCGAAGGAAAACATTGGAAGGACGCCGGCGACAGGCGCTACGAGGCAATTACCGACGAGGACGGGCTTTCCGCGTACACCTTCGGAGATTGGGAAATGGGACATAAGGATTTGGTGCGGCTTCCTATTGGATCTCCCGCCGAGCTTGCTCCTCTGGCTCTGGAGATGAACGCCGACGCATGGGTATCCAATGTAGTGGGCTTCAAATTCGATCCTGATTCTGTTTCCGCCGAGTACGCTGCCTGCATTGCAGAAATCCAGTCTTCCGTATATCCCATTCGTTATGGAGTCGTTCCCTACGAGGACGGATACGAGAAATCCCTGGAAGCCATGAAAGTTGCAGGTTATGACAAAGTTGTGGAAGAGTACAGAACGCAGTTCGAAGCATGGCGCAAGCAGAACAATAAGTAACAGCTCGACCACCTGATAAATCAACAGACCAAAGGAACAGACACATCGGCGGTGAACGTGTTCTAAGAAAGCGTTCATCGCCCAATTTTTAATAAAGGAGGCTGCTCTATGGAGCATTCCGTCAAGCAATTTCGCCTGGAGTTGATGCAGGAGGCCCAAACAATCTGGCTGACCGCCGCTGACTTCTCAATATCAGAGGAAAGCGAAAACTTTATCCGATATTGTCATATTCAGGATGGCCATGACCTTTCTGTGGAAATCAGACAGCGGATTCAGGGAGCGGAAACACTTTCCACCATCTCTGTGCAGCATAATGGTTCCGGCAGTGTGAGGAGTGTACAGTACCCTATCGAGGAGTATCGGGAGCTTGCCACATTCGACCGGCTGCTGATGTCCAGCGCATGGGGGGACGACATTCCCCGACCATCGAAAACGATCCACGATGTTTCCACCAGTACGTCTATTCGTTTCGATCAGGATTACATCCGCTACCGGCCGGATGAAATTATCTACTTTTATCCCTCTATCATGGCCATGCAGTACATGACGGTGTACAATCCTGCACGCACCCGCTACTTGGCTACATACAGCACTGCTGACGAAACAATGACCTTTCATGCAAAATCCACGGGGAAATACAGTTTGGAGTTATTCGTAACTCATTATCCTTTTTTGAAAAAAGAACGCTGGGTCAGTCCGGAATGTGGCAGAGCCAACCTGGAGGGCGGCTGGCACTGCGCAGCGGATCTTTACCGCAGCCATATGGCCGAATGTTTTCTGGCGCCGGACACTCCGGAATGGCTGGACGGCGAATATCATGGTTGGTGTGAATATGGAATAAAATATGAGAAAGAAGCCCCCCGTGCACAATTCAGCCAACTGGAAGAGATCTATCAGAAGGAATGCGAAGCGCTGGGAATGAACCACCTGTTTTTGGTTGGATGGCACGACAACGGGCACGATACGCAGTTCCCCCGATATCTGCCCTGTGAGCAGGTGGGAACTGCAGAGGAACTCCGTGCCGGGATTGAAAGCATCCATCGCCGCGGCGGCCGGGTCTCTCTCTACACCAATGCACGGTTGATCGATATCTATGGAGATTTCTACCGCGAGGGCGGGAAGAACGCTGTTTCCCTGGACGAAACCGGAAAGGAGTATCACGAAGATTATCATACCGAATCCCTGTATGCCGTATCCTGTCCCGGCTGCCCGGAATATGCCCAACACATGGCCGAGATCGCGGAACGTATCAGCGGGGAATACGGAGCGGACGGCATGTTTGTGGACCAAATCAGCTGTAATCTCGATCCCTTCTGTTATAACCCGGACCATGGCCACACCAAGCCCAGCAATAATTTTTTACCGGGGGTAGAAACAGAGCTGACCGGCTTAACCCGGGCTGCCCGCAAAAGAAACCCAGCTTTTCATACCTTTGCTGAGGGCTGTCACGAGCGGCTCGGACAGTTCTACGACGTCAATCAAGGGCATGGAGAAGAATACACCTGGCAGATCGGCAGATCCTTGCCGGAACAGTTCCTCTATACCTATCCAAACCGGATCGTCACCGGTATATGCGGCGACAAGCAGCAGTTGTACCATGCCATGGCGCAGTTTAAAGCGTTGGATATCAAGTCGGAATGCCGGGCAGACCCTTCCAACCATCCTCTCGTCAAACGTTATATTTCCTTACGAAAAAAATATCCGGACTATTTTTTCCAAGCAGAATTTTTGGACGATGAAGGATTCCTCTACGAAAAGGGAATCCGGTTGTTTGCCGTGCGGGCAAGAAACGGGAGCACAGCGGTATGCCTTTGGAAACCCGGCGCGGCAGAAGAGACGTCATGCCGTGCAAAAGTATATCTGCCGGACGGCGTTCATCAGCTCTCGCCGCTTCCGTTTTCCAAAACCGAATTTACCTATGAAAACGGCTGGGCAGAGGTAACATGGACGGGCGCACTGACCTATTTCATTTTGGAGTAACGCATCCGCACCGTAATCATGCCATGTAAAATCATGTTGCCAATTTCCTGAAAAGAACGAACAGAGGAGCCTGTCGGGCAGTTTGTCCCGGCAGGCTCCCCTGTTCCATATAGACTCCCGCAGTGATCTTTGGAAGTCTTTTCAACCCTGCTCTGCCGCAGCTGAAATTCCGGCCAGCAGCTTGTCCCGGCGGGCAATGGCAGCCTCCGCTTTTCCGTCCTCATAAACGTAGAAACCCCTTTGGGTTTTCACGCCATACTCCCCCCGTTCAAAGCGGTCCTGCAGCAGGCCAAAGGGTTCCTTGGCATCGCTGAGGTCTGGAAACAGGTATTCGGAGATATGATAAAACGTATCGAGCCCGCCAAAATCACAAACCTCAAAGGGGCCGAAGCCGGCATAGCGAAGTCCCAGGCCATACTTCATGCAGGCATCCACATCTTCCGGAGAGCCAATGCCGCTCTCCACGATGTGCAGCGCCTCCCGCAGAACGGCCAGCTGCAGCCGGTTTGCCAAAAAACCCTTTGCGTCTTTATTGACCCGCACCGGCTTCTTTCCGATGCGGAGAGCCAGGTCATAGAGGAAATCCGCCGTTTCCGGCGCCGTTTTCTCCCCCTGAATCACCTCCACCAGCGGTACAATATGAGAGGGATTGAACCAGTGCATACCGGCAAAACGTTCCGGGCCTTTCACCGCTTCGGCGATGGCCGTGATGGACAGCCCCGAAGTGTTGGTGGCAAAAACGCAGTCCTTTCCCGCCAGCTCGGAAACCTCCCGCCAAAAACTCTGCTTGACTTCCAGCCTCTCCACGATGGATTCCACCACCAGCCCGCAGTTCCGGAATGCGGACCGATCCGTTGTAAACCGCAGGCTTTCCTGCAGCTGTCCCGACGCCTCTTCCCCAATCAATCCCAGCTCCACCCAATCTTTCTGATTGAGCGCAATAAGCTTTTTTCCCTTTTCCAAAGCGGCCTCTGAAATATCATACAAAGTCACCGAAAAGCCAAAGTGTGCGAAGGCTTGAGCCATGGAGGCGCCCATCAGGCCGGCCCCACCTATGACGATACTCTGTAATGCTTCAGGCTTCACATCTCCACCTCCATTTCCAAAAGGGCAAATCCCAAAGTTTTCCCGTGCATATCCACTGCCAAAGAGCGGGTGACGCCTCCCCCCAAGGCATCCTCCAGAACGAAATTAAAGGCGTGCAGGTTCGGCAGCTCATAACGGGTTACCCCTCCCTTCACAATTTCTGAAAAATGCTCCTTTACACGCTCTGCGGTGACCTGCTTCTTCAGCATTTCATAATCCTCCTCCCGGAATGGGATCAGGGAGATTACGGAGATGTTTCCCTTATCCCCTGTACGGGAATGGGCGATTTCATACAGTTTCAATATGCCACTCTCCTCTCTCAAACCAATTCCACACGGGGCTGCGCCCAGGTGTTGGGAATCAGGACCGACGCCACCGACACAATTTTCCGGGTGGATTTCACCACGCCGCCGCCTCCTGCCGGGCCGTTGGTGTACAAGGCCTCCACTTCATTGCCCACCAGTTCGGCATTGTGCCTGTCCCTGGTTCTTGCCGCCACCCGCAGGCGCACCTCCACCGGTTCTCCGCAGCCAAGCCTCTGGGAAATTCCCTCCCGGTACAGGGAGTCCACACCCATGCAGTCCACCCGCAGTTCCTCAAATTCACAACCGCAGAGTTCCAAGCGCTTTTTGACGATCTCCCCCGCCAGACGGGCCCGACCCAGAGCGTTGTGGCCGCCGTAGCTGATCTGCCCCTCTCCGATGTAACAATCCTGATACCCCACGCTGACCTTCAGTTTTCCATTTCCCGGCTTGCCGGAGGCTCCGCTCACCCGCACTCGGTCCCTTCCTTCCTGCTGCACGCTCACCATTTGAAAATCCGCGGTGCAGTCCGGCGTAAAATAATTGGCTGGATCCTGCAGTTCATAAAGTATCTGTTCTTTGCAGGTCTGCTCACTCACAAGCCCTCCCTTATCCGGAAGCTTGGTAATCACCAGTCCGCCATCCTCACTCACCTCAGCAATGGGAAAGCCCAGATCCCACAGGTCTGGCACGTCCTTCCGGCCGGGATCACAGAAATAACCCCCGGTCACCTGGCCTGCACATTCCAGCAGATGCCCGGCAATGGTTCCCTTTCCCAGCAGGGCGCTGTCCTCCATGGACCAGCCGAACTCATAAACCAGGGGACCCAGAACCAAGGCAGGGTCAGCAACCCTCCCTGTAATCACAATATCCGCACCCTGCTGCAGTGCCTCAACAATTCCCGCGCAGCCGATATAGGCATTGGCGGAAATAATATCCTCCTGAAGTTCCCCCAGCGGCCTGCCTGTCTCCATGACGGGATAGTCCAAAAATTCCGGAAGCTTTTCCAGCACATCGTCGCCGGTCACCGCCGCAATTTTCAGCTCCTGCAGACCTAAAGCGTCTGCCATTTCTCTGGCTTTTTTTGCCGCTGACACCGGATTGGCCGCACCCATGTTGGTAACCACTCTGACCCTGTTTTCCCGCAGCGCGTCCAGAATTCTCTCCATCCGGTAGGTAAAGAGCGGATTATATCCCTGTTCGGGACAGGCGAGCCGCTCCAGCTGGGCCAGGGCAATGGTGCGTTCCGCCAGACATTCAAAAATAATATAATCCAGGTTTCCTTTTCGGATAAGGTCAATGGCAGGCTCAATACGGTCGCCGCCGTAGCCCGCGCCGGAACCGATTCGAATGGTTTTCATTTCAATTCCCTCCTCTTTCCACCGGCAGTACAATCCGCGTGGGGCAGTTCTCCCCAGTCAATATCGTCTGCCGCGCTTTTTGGGTATGCTCCTGTTCCGACCAAATCCCAGGAAAATTGCTGTGCACCGCATACTGGGGAAAATCCGAAGAGGAGATATCCAGACGCAGGCGGGAACCCTTTTTCACCCGATAGGCCACATCCCACATGGGGATGCAGAGCTTTCTCACCTCTCCGGGGTGGTAGGGAGCTTCATAAGCAAGCGTCGCAATGGACCCCCGGATATTATAGGATTTTCCCTCCGGCGTAACCTCCATCAGCTTGGCCGTAAAGGCGGTGTCCTCTGCCTCGCTCTTCACATAGAGCTCCGCCGTCACCTGTCCCAGCACTGTGAGATCCTCCGGCAGCGGATCGGAGAGGAAGCTGAGCACGTCCTCCCGGTATCCCGGCTCCGGCTGCAGCAGGCTGCCCACCTCCTGAAAGGTGGAAAAGAGGGATTCCGCTCCATGGGAAGGCACGGGGTTTTCCGGATCATACACATAAGAATGAGAGCCCTCCCTGCCGGGCTCCTGGATCAGAGAAAACCCTTCCGTATCCAGATAAAAACTTTCAGTTTCCTGTCCCTTCGGGAGATCCTTCCAGCTGCGCCAGCGGTCCTCTCCGATCACATACCACTCCACACTGCGCTCCGGCAGTCTTTCCTGCCTCAGCGTCTCCTCGAACCAAGCGAGCATTTGAATCACCTCGTTGTTTTCCAGATGATTCTGTTCCTTCCCTTCCGCACAGGGACCAAAGCCATGGTTCCAGCAACCGACCAGTAATTTACTGTGAGCCGCCGCTTTGGGAGACAGATTTTGGAAGGACTGCATCGCGCTGCCCAGATGATGGTCATACCACCCTTCCACAATGCATACGGGAATCTGCAGCTTCCGGGGAGCGTCGGCCATGAATTTCCAGAATCCTTCGTTCCAATAGGGATCCTGACGGTGGGTATTGGTCACCCAATCCCGGTACCAGGGCAGCCTTCCGCCCCAAAGGGCTTCATCCACCTCTTTGTGGGGGCGGAAACGGCAGGATTCCAAATAGTCAGCCTCAATTTTCCTCCCGGCATTTCCCATGGCCCAGGCCGTAAGGATGTCGTGCCGGAAAAGGCCGTTCTGGTAGGCAGAGGTAAACCGTTCCGTCCCGTAATGAGACAGCAGCATGGACTTTACCTTGTCCGGAAGTACCCCTGTAATGGCCCAGCCGGTGGAGGCCAGATAGGAGCAGCCCCAGTAACCGATGGATTTTACCCAGGGAAGCTCAGCCGCCCAGCGGATGAAATCCGCCCCATCCTCAGGCTCGCGGACATTGGGCTCCCATTCCCCTTCCGAGCCGCCTGTTCCCCGGCAGAACTGGCAGAGGTAGGCGTAGCCCCGTTTTGCCAGCTCCTCCCCGTGAACGCGGTAATCCGGCTCTGCGCCGGGATAGCAGCTGCGCTGTACAATGGTGGGAAATGGCCCGGCGCCTGCCGGCCGGTACCAGAACACCCTCAGCCGTACTCCGTCTCTGCAAGCTGTCTTCTCCTCCCCCTGTTCAGTCTTGTCAAAACAAACCGGCACTCCGGAATGCTCATAACTATTTCTGATTTTCTGTACTCTTTCCGCCAACGGCTGCTCCTCCTTTTGCTCCTGTCAAAACTTGACTGCCGGAGGGCGCATGCCCCCGGCAGTCTTTTTCTTTCAAAGAGAAAATCACATTTCCTTCATAGCTTTGGCTATTTCGATGCAGAGATCCTCCGCCTGAGGGACAAAACCCAGCTTATCGATGAACGCATGGGCTACGCCACAGTAGCGAATTGTCTTCACCGGCACGCCGTCCTCTGCCAGAACCTTGCCATAATGTTCCGTCTGCAGCCGCAGGCCGTCAAATTCGGCGGAAACACACAGTGCCCTCGCCACGCCTTTATGGCTCAACGCCAGAAGGGGACTGACATAGGGATGGTAGGCCGCCTCCCGGTTTGTCAGATACATGCCCTCCATTTGTACACGGTTGTCGTCCTCAGATGCCGGCCTGCCGATGCTGATCAGCTGATCGACAATATCTTTCTGTTCCTCACACATCTCATATTCGTTGATATCAAACCGGTATCCAGGGTTCCCGGTATACAGGAAGGTGACGCAGGGATAGATCAACACCTGAAGCGCCACCATGTGGGTGCCCAGATCCCGGTCCTTCAGGGCGATGGCAGCCGTCAGATTGCCGCCAGCGCTGTCGCCGCCCACAGCGATCTTATTCCTGTCGATCCCGTACTCCTCTGCATGCTCGTAAATATGCTGCACTGCGCCAAAGCAGTCATCAAAGCCATTGGGAAACTTTTTCTCAGGCGCCAGGGAATAATCCACATTAAAGACCACGGCGTCCGCCAGTTCCGCCAGTAGACGGCAAGGGTTTTCCACCGTGTAGGGAGTTCCGCCCACCCAGCCGCCGCCGTGCAGGAACACAAAGCAGGGCTTGCCGGGCTTCCGTTGGGATTTCCGGGTATAATAGCGCCAAAGTCCCACTTCGTTGCCGCCCACCTGAATAGTTTCAAACCGGGTATGTATCTCTTCCATACACAGATTGTGATTTGGGAAGCCCATATTATCCCGCATCATCTGCAGGTTTTCCGCCGGCGTCATGGCAGCTTTTTTCTCTTTTTCCTCGTCCGTTTCTTCCCTTGCCACCCAATGGCTTTTCATAATTTCCAGCTCATGAGGGTCAAGACAGCCCGGCCTGGATTCTTTAGGGCTCTTTTTCACCAGCACTTTTGCGCCGTGTACGTCGATAACTTCTTCCTGTGCCTGCAGGAATTCCACTTCGCTTAACTCATATTCTCTCATGGTGTTACTCCTTCCTTTTCCGCTGTTTTTACTTTGTATAGACGAACGAGGCGCCGCCGTACTGGGCGCGTTCCAGGACGCCGGCTCCGCCGAACATTCCGCCCGATACAGGCGGGAAACCGTAGCCAGCCAGGTCCGGCATAATCTTTGCCGTGCCGGCAAGGATCTGTTCGGAAAGCGTGATGTAATCGTCCAGGTAGCTCTTGCAGAGCTGCGGCCCGTTATGGGCGGGGTAGATGGTATCGAATTCGTCCTCATAAAGCTTGAGCTTCTTCATGTTGGCAAGATGGCTGGAAATCACCTCCCGGATGGGCAGCTGATTGTCCCGCACAAACAGCAGAACCTGTCCGGCTTCCATCTCATCGCCGGTATAGAGCGCCCGGGCATTCCGGTCCAGCAGGGCGATACTGCTCTCGTGGTGGGCGGGAATTTCAAAGACCTCAATTTGGCGGTCGCCCAAATCAAAAACATGGCCTTCACGCACGGTGTGTATGGCATAATCCGGATGGGGCTTCTGTTCAAAGGCCGCCTGCATTGCAGGATCGAAGGCCTGCTTCGCCACTTTTTCCGCTCCCGGACCGGCCCAGACCTCCTCCCACCAGGCATTGCCTCCGGTGTGGTCAAAGTGACCGTGAGAGTTTACCACCATCACAGGCTTATCCGTAATCTCCTCCACAAACTCCCTTAGATTTCCTTCGCCATAAGCGGTATCAAACAGGAGAGCCCTTTCGCTGCCTACCAGCAGATAGCAATAGACGTTTCCGTAGCTGATGGTCCAGTCGCCGGGAGACCTCATCCACTTCCCGTAAATCAGGCCGCGCTCATTGATGTTTGCATTGCGGTAATCCATTGTTTTCATTTCCTCCCTTAGGCCTTTCAGGCTTTTTCATTTCTGTTCGTTTTCAACTATACCAAAAATTCCACAAAAAGAACAGTCAAAAAACAGACTTTAATTACTAAAAAACAGTATTCCAATTTGACAGGTATGCCAACACCGCGTTATAATAAGTAGTAATTTTGGTAGAAATCTCCCGATAAAGTCCGAAAGGTGGCATGTTATGAACGTTCTGCTGGTCGATGATGAAATGGATGTCCTCGAGGGTATTACAGACGCTCTCGATTTTGATTCGCTTGGTATAGAATCCGTCTATCTGGCGCAAAGCGCCGCTCATGCCAGAGAAATTTTGTTGAGCCGTAATGTGGACATCATGGTGACAGATATTGAAATGCCCGGAGAAAGCGGATTGGACCTTCTGCAGTGGGTTCGCGACAGTGGACTGGACACCGTTACCCTGTTCTGCACCAGCTACGCCAATTTTAACTATGCCCAAAAGGCTTTGGAGATGCACAGTTTCGATTATTTTTTGAAGCCCATCGCCTATTCCGCTCTGCAGGAACGCCTGGCTGCAGCAGTAAAAGAGGCGGAGCGGATTCACAGCCTCAAATCACACAGCCGTTATTGGCAGAATGGCCTGCCGGATAACAAAAAGCTTTTTTGGGCCTCCCTGATCACCGGGGAAGTACGGTCAGAAAAGGATATACTAAGGGAGGAAGAAAAGCGGGGACTATCCTATTCGAGTGAGGACCGCTTTCTGCTCTGCCTGTTCGTTCCCCTTCACGAGGAGGAAGACACCGCTGCTTGGAAACGCTATGCTTCAAAAAACATCCGGGAAGAGATCTTTGCTTCCGGCAACCTGTTGCCGGAAGCATCGGTTCCCGTAGAAGGGAACCGATGGTGTCTGATTTTCCAGCAGCATCTTGATTTTTCTGAAGAAGTATTCCGTTCCCTATTTATGGAATTCAGCTCTCAGGTGACGAAATGCCTTTCCTCCTGGATCAACTGCTACTACCAGGCAGACTGCCCGCTCACCGAAATCAGAGGTTCTTTTTTGGATGTGGAAGATATTTCCAGTGACGACGTGACCAGTTTCAATAAAATTTATACCCTGAAAGACTACCAAAAAAAGGATATCCCTTATTTTCTGCCTCAAATCAGGGAGTGGGAACTGCTCCTGCTCTCAGGAAAAGCGGATGATCTGGTGGCAGAAACCCACGCGCATCTGGATCGGCAGGCTGCCCGCGGAGAACTAAACATGCCTTATATCAAAGCCATGCGCATTGATATGATGCAGATGATACATACGGTTTTAAAGCAAAGGCAAATCAGCGCCTACGACCTTTTCTCCGACGAAAGGTTCGACCGGCTGCGGGAACGCTCGCTGCTCTCCCTGCTGGATATGAAACGGTATCTGGAGTACATCGTGCGCACCGCCTCAGATTACATGAACTTTACCTCGGAATCACAATCTGTGGTGGGAAGGGTCAAGGAGTATATCAACAGCCATTTAAGCGAGGAGATTACCCGCAACAGCATGGCAAAAATTGTCTACCTGAATTCCGACTACCTGGCTCGCCTGTTTAAAAAGGAAACAGGGCAGTCTCTGGGCGCTTATCTTCAGGACCGCCGCATCCATGAAGCCAAAAAATTGCTGGTACAGACCAACATTCAGGTAAACGAAATCGCCCAGCGGGTGGGGTATGACAATTTTTCCTATTTCTCACATACCTTCCGTGAAAAGACCGGCGTAACGCCCAATGAGTACCGCAAAAACAAGAATTGTCTTTAATTGGACGGCAACAAAATAGGAAGGAGCAGTAGCGATAAACGCTGCTGCTCCTTCCTATTTTTAATCCAGTACCAGAGTAAATTCACAGTCCCAGCAGGTTTTGTTCCAACTTCAGATCTGACGTTTTCCCGCTACGCCGTAGGCATCCGTACGGGGAAGCCAATCCAGGAATTTCTCCACTTCCAGATCCCAGAAACGCCACTCATGGCCGTAATCCGGGTGCTCATCCCAAGTCACGTCGGCGCCCAGGGAGAGCAGCTTGTCTCGGAATTCCCGATTTGCTTCAAACAGAAAATCCTTTGCGCCGCAGGCCAGATAGGCCTTGGGGAACTTCTTCCCGTCCTGAACAATCTGATCAGCCAGGGTTGCAGGGTCGTACTGAGGCTCCGGCGCCGTCTCCTGCGCCGCATTGGTATCTCCTCCAGCCAACTGGGCGGGATTCAGCTTAACCGCCGCTGAAAAAGCACCGAACGCGGCAAAGCGCTCCGGGAAGTTCAGGGCATGTACCAGCGTGCCGAACCCACCCATGGAAAGGCCTGCAATGTAGGTGTCCTCCGGCTTCCGGGAGATGGGGAACATACCGCAGACGAAATCCGGCAGCTCTTTGGAGACAAAGGTGAAGAAATCATCCCCGCCCACCTTGACGTAGCTTTTGTTTTCCGCCGAAAGGTTTACAATGGCGATCTGGCGTTCTTCTGCGTACATTTCCACATTGGTGTAACCCGTCCAGGTGGCATGGTTGTTGCCCATTCCGTGAAGCAGGTAAACCACCGGATATTTTTCCGCCGGCGTATGACTGCAGGCGCCCTCTTTTGTCATCCCCATAGATTCCGGGATGGTCGGACTGGGAATCACAACCGTGATGTCCACCGTGCGCTTCAGCGTATAAGAGATAAAATTGCAGGTAAACTTTGCCATTTTAATACAACTCCTTTTCTCCGCCTTTCTCAAGAAAGGCAAGGCTATTATTTTTTATTACGCAGGGCGGCCAGGCGTTCTCGCACCTGTTTTCGCCCAACACAATCCGGAAGCCTCTTCCAGAACGCGTGATCCGGGCTGAACTCCTTCGCCCAACGCAGCGACGGCAGGTCGCAATCCACGCGACATGGGTGCAGCGCCACGCTGCCGCCGCTTAGCCCTTGACTGCGCCCAGCATGATACCGCTGGCAAAATATTTCTGCAGGAAAGGATAGACCAGAAGAATGGGCAGAATCGCCACAAAGGCTATGGCCATTCGTATGGATACCTGCGGTATCTGCATCAACGCGCCTGAATCTGCCGTGGAATGGGCGGCCAGAGCCTGAATGTCCTGTATCATCCGGTTCAAAAGCGCCTGAATGCTCAGCATATCCGACTGGTTGACGTAGTAGAGGCCGTTGGTCCAGTCGTTCCAGTAGGACAGGCCCGCGAACAGGCCGATGGTCACTAGGATGGGCTTGCCCAAGGGCAGTACAATCTTCCAGTAAATCGTCGGATAGCCTGCGCCGTCTATCTTTGCCGCTTCATATATGTCGTTGGGAATGCTGGTGCTGAAGAACGTACGCACCAGGATGATGTTGAACGCGCCCAGCAGGAAGTTGGGCAGGATGTAGGCCCAGATGGTATTTTTGATGTGAAAGGTGGTAGTCCACATGATGTAAGAGGGTACCAGACCACCGGAGAACAGCATGGTGAAGAACACGTAGAAGCTCAGGATGCTCCTGCCTGGCAGATCCCGCAGCGACAGCGGAAACGCCATCAGCGAGGCCAAAATCAGGCTTCCAGCCGTACCTACAACCGTCACAATAATCGTGATTCCATAGGCGCGGAAAATTGTGGCCGAATTCTGCATAATGTATTGATAAGCACCCAGGCTGAACTTTGCCGGGAAAAAGGAATAGCCGTTGACCACCAATGTATTTTCATCCGTGATGGACGACATAAACAGCAGCACCAGCGGCAACACCATAAGAAGCGCCACCAGGACGAGGATGATGTTGATGACGATCTGATAGGCTTTCCTGCCTTTTGACATAATCATAACCCTTGTACCTCCTCCTATTAGAATATGGCGTTTTCCGCACTGACCTTTTTGACTACCAGGTTCGAAATCATCACCAGCGTGAAGCCCACAACAGATTGGAACACGCCTGCCGCAGAGGAGCGGCCGATCCCGCCCGAGGTCATCAGGGCACGGTAAACATAGGTGTCGATGGTATTGGTCACCGCGTACAGGGAACCTGAGTTCTGCGGCACCTGGTAGAACAGGCCAAAATCGGAATAGAAGATTTTTCCGATCTGCATCAGCAGCAGGGTAATGATGGAAGGAATCAGACAGGGCAGCGTGATACTGGTAATCTGCTGCCATTTATTGGCTCCGTCCAGCTCTGCCGCCTCGTAGTAGCTTTGGTCGATACCCGCGATACCCGCGATATAGATCAGCGTTCCGTAGCCCACGCCCTTCCAGCAATTGGTGATAATCAGGATTACCGGCCAGTAGGTAGTGTCGTTGTACCACTGCATAGGCGCCTGACCCAGGGCTGGCAGGATGCTCTTGTTGAACATGCCGTTTTCATGGCTCAACAGGGCGAATACAATGTAGCTCACCACCACGATAGAAATCAGGAAAGGCAGCAGGATGGAGCTCTGATACAGCTTCTTCATCCGTTTGCTCACCACGTCTGAGATAAAGATGGCCAGCATAATGCCCACTATGGTGTTCACAGCAATAAAGGCAATATTGTACAGCAATGTGTTGCGGATGATGACAGCCGCATCCTTGGTGCTGAAAAGGTATTCAAAGTTTTTCAGTCCATTCCAGGGGCTCCCAAACATGCCGTCGTTAACATTGTACTTTTTGAACGCTACCACGATGCCTGCCATGGGGATGTAGTTATTGATGAACAGATATACCACGCCCGGAATCATCATGATATACAGCGGGATATATTGCCTGAACCGCGCCGCGGTCATTTTCTTTGTCTTCATAACTTATGAATTCTCTTCCTTTCTCCAGACGCAGCGTCCATTCTCCGCCGTTCGCCGGGAATCTTGGCCGATCCCCAGCCGCCCCGGCTGCGCCGCAAGGCAGGCCCCACGTCTCTCAATCTGTTCCGGTCCGAAACAACACGCTTTTCTTCCCCGGCTCCCTTTGGCCGGAAAGGCAAGCTCCCCCTTCCATCAAGTTTGTGGTTGGCTGCCCGGCAGGCAGCCCTTTCGTAATTCCGTAAACCTATCATATCGAATTGGCAAAAAAATGTATATAATAAAACCGGATACCAAATATCAAATTTTGGATATTTAATAGACACTGTCTTTCCTGGCGCCGGACTCCCTGCACTGCCGGAAAGCCGTGCTGTGAACAGAGAAGCCGCTGCCACAAAAGCAGCAGCGGCCCTTTTCTATTTCTCTGTTTTTGGGAACCGGGAACTCAGCCCTGTTCTGCCAGCCATGCGTCCAGCTGCTTTTGCTTTTCATCAATCACAGTCTGCAGGCCCGCAGCATACAGCGCATCGTTAAACTCCTTCAGCTTGCTTTCGATCTCCACAGCGCCGAAAGCCAGGTCCTTCTTGTACTGCTCCTCTACGGAGTTGAGCTGCGCCTCTTCCGTGGCTACCGGCCGGGAGTCAAAGGTGAAGCCATAGGCCTTGGAAACCATCAGGCTGGAATTGTATTCCGCATACTGATCCCAAATGTCCGCAGGGTTTCCTGTCCAGGGATGGCCCGCAAACTGGTTGGGATACACAAAACCGAAGTCGTTGTGGTACCCTACGCTCTGAGCGTCTACGCCTTCCGGATAAGCCGCCATGCCGTCGTCGGTGAGAACCCAGTCTTCGCCCTCAATACCCCAGTTGATCAGGTCGTTGAAATCGCCGCTGACATAGCTCCAGTTCATAAACTGGGCAGCCTTCTTGGGATCCTTGGAGGCGTTGGCAATGCACAGCAGGTCGGCGTTCACAGCATTGGTGTTCTTCATGATATCGCTGAGATAGACAACCTCTACCTCGTAGCCTGTCTGCGCCAGCTTTTCCACGTTGGTGTTGGGCTTAACATTGGTGATATAGGAGAAGGTGTTTCCGGCCTTCATCTTGATTTCACCGGAATCCTGGTTCACTGCGATGTCCTGGGAGGAATAGCCCTTGGTAAACCAGTCTCTGCCGATCTCGCAGAATTTCTTGTACTGATCGGATTCGTACCAGTTGGTTACTGTAGTGGTTTGGCCGTAATTTTCCAATACGCCGAAGTTGCTGCCCATATTATCGAAATAGGAGCCGGTCTGCAGGCCCATAATGGAGGTGCCATCCAGCATAGTCATGTCGGGATAAGCTTCCTTCACCTTGGCAAACAATTCGGTGATCTGATCAAAGGTGGAATAATCATCCACTGTTACGCTGAAGTCCTCCGCCTTGTAGCCCAGCTCTTCAAAAATGTCCTTGCGGACCACCAGGCCTGCGGGATAAGCGCGTTCCTTCATGTTGGAGAAGCCCACCAGGAAATCGCCGATGTATCCGGCAAAGGCGTCATCGCCCAAGACCTTCACCGCATCCTGCATATAATCGAGATAATCCGCACAGTTAATCAAATACTGAGAATCAATATAAGTAGAAAACTGGTTGGACATGGCAGGGAAGATATCCAAAGGCTCATTGGCTGCCAGCATCATGGAAATCTGCGTATTGTAGGTGCCGAAGGTCATGGGAATGAGCTTCACAGTCATGTTGATCTCTTTTTTTGCAAGGTCGCTCACCGCCTGAGCAACTTTGCTCTGGTTTGCCCCCTCCTGGGCTACCAGGTACAGGTAATTGATCTCATAGGGAGCTTCGTCAAAATTGATGTCTGTGGACGCAGCCGAACTGTCCTCGCCCGCAGAAGATGTGGACGCCTTGGACTCCTTAGACGCCGCCGAACTCGTCTTGGAGCCGCTGTCCCCTCCGCCGCAGCCGGCAAAGGTCGCCGCGACAATCGCAAGTGCGAGAAGGGTGCTCAGGATTTTTTTCGCCATCATACATACCTCCATAAAATTGGTGGGCCGCCCGCCGGCAGCCGCTTCGAAATCAGCAAGCCCATCATACCCAATTGGAGAAAAAAAGTATATAATAAAACGGGATATCAAATATCAAATTTGGGATATTTTGATAGTCAGTTTAAAAAACCATCCTTGCTTTTTTCTTTAAAATTCGGTATGATGAACAAAATGCATCTCCTGTAGGATGCGATTCCTGCGCTTTTCGATCAGAAAGGGTGGCTGTCTATGGAAGAAAAAAAGACCATTGTGCCCCGCAGGCGAATGTCCCCGTTTCTGCGAAAAATCCTGCTCCTGCTGGTACTGCTGCTCATCCCTATTTTCCTGGCCGGCGCCGGTTTTCTGGTCTATTCTATCATCAATGCCAGAGAGAGCGGGCGGGAACGGATTGACACAGCCGTCTCTACACAGCTGGAAGACCTGGACAGTTCTCTTTCCATGGTAAACCTTTATCTCACGGAAACCCTTATGAACAATTCTCTGACCAAAAAAATAAATACAGAGGAGGATACTCACGACAGGCTGGTTGCGGCCCGAAGCCTGTGGGAGGAATTCGACCGGCAGAACAGCCTGTGGGCTGGAAATTTCAATCTTTTTTACTACTGCCCCTCCCGGAGCCTGTCTGTCTCCCGTTTTGATTCCGGCAGCAATTATTCCGACAACGACGCCATCCGCACCATGATTAAGGAATCCGCCGGAAAAGCTCTGTTTGGGGAAAGCCATCTGCTCTGGAAGCCCCTAGCAGTGAACGGAAGCGCCTACTTGCTGCAGATATATACCTACCAGGGAAACTATGTGGCCTGCTGGCTCTCCTGCAGCGACGCCTTTTCCGTCCTGCAGGGCGCTGTCCTGAGCCCCAACGGTCTTTATGTTGTGCTGGACAGCAGCTATGAACCTGTTCTGGGAAAAGGCACGCTTGTAGATCGTGGTATTGAACTGGACGGCGGCACCGCCACCTGTTCCCGCTGGGGGGAGTTCTGCGAGGTTTACGAAATGCACCGGGCGGACATCCGCCTGCTGGTCAATGACGACCCTTATATAGACCAGGAAAACCTGCTTTTTTTGATCACCTTCTTCTGCGTGACGCTCCTCATCATCCTCGCCTTTTCCCTGTATACCCTCACCTATTTCCATCGGTACATCGAAACCCCATTCCAGGAGTTCCAGCAGCATGTAAACGATTATGCCTCCGTGCGCAGGCATGTAAAAAAACGGGGCTTTGCTGAATTGGATGAAGCTGTGGAGGCCTTTGACTCCCTGCAAATGCAGCTTCAGGAACTGAAAATAGACGTCTATGAGGAAAAATTGGCCCTGGCAAGAACAGAACTGGAATATTTTCAGCTGCAAATCAAACCTCACTTTTTCGTCAACTGCTTCAGTATCATCTTTGGGATGGCTCAGAAAAAAGATTTCTCCCGCATCCAGGAGTTCTGTCTGAAGCTTTCCAATTACGTGCGCTTCCTGTTCCGGGACGGGTTTACAATGGTCACTCTGCGGGAAGAACTTTCCGTGATCCGGGAATATCTGGACATCCAGAATATCCGCCACCGGACGGAAAACCAGATGCAGGATTCCATCGAAGAAGCCCTTCTCTCTCGGGAAATCCCGCCGTTGCTGCTGCTCACCTTCGTGGAAAACGCGGTGAAGCATGCGGAATTGAACGCCTGGAACCTCACGGTATGCATCCTTGTTTCCCGGCTGGAGGAACAGCAAAAGCTCCGATTCATCGTGAAAAACAATGGTTCCAAATTCCCGGATGAGTATCTGGAACTATTGAATGATCCCGCTTATTATCTGGACGGCGGAAGCCACGGCGGCAGGGGCGTGGGGATCCGGAATATCCATAAACGCCTTTCCCTGATCTACGGAAACCGGTTTTCCCTGCATTTTTACAATTCCGACAAAGGGGCTTGCGTGGAAATCCTCCTGCCCGATGAGGAGATAAGACCAGCTGCTGAGATGAATTTTTCAGCGGATTCAAATAAATTGGCAGATAAATAAGATTTTCCTAAAAATCAAAAGAAAGTGATAGCTGCCTTTTTCTGTTTCCGCTATACTGGCAGCAGCAATTATAAAAGGGTGTGAAGCGTCATGAACGCAAAGCTTTGGCTTGAACAACTGAAAGAATCGCCTCAAAAGAAAGCCCTTCCTGTACTGTCCTTCCCCTCTATCAGCCTGATGGGAGTTACTGTGCGGGATCTGGTGAACAGCAGCGAACTGCAAGCGAAGGGCATGAAGCTCATTGCTGACCGGTTAGACTCCGCCGCCGCCGTGAGCATGATGGACCTGTCTGTGGAAGCGGAAGCCTTTGGCTCAGAAATCCGTTTTGCCGATGATGAAGTTCCCACTGTAATCGGTTCCATCCTTATCTCCCAAGAGGACGCCGACGCCCTCTCCATTCCCCCCGTGGGCGCAGGACGTACGGGTCAGTATATCGAAGCCATCCGCCAGGCCTGCGGGCTGATTCAGGACAGACCTGTTTTTGCAGGGGTGATAGGCCCTTACTCTCTTGCCGGACGGCTGATGGATGTGACCGAAATTATGGTCAATTGCTATGCCGACCCGGATTTTGTCCACGCAGCGATGAAAAAGGTTACCGCTTTCCTCATCAACTACCTTCTTGCCTATCGGGATACCGGCGCCGCCGGCGTTGTACTGGCGGAACCACTGACCGGTCTGCTCTCCCCCGATCTGGCCGAGGAATTTTCCGAACCTTATGTAAAAGAGATCGTTGATGCCGTGCAGACCGACGAATTCCTGGTCATCTATCACAATTGCGGCAATAACACCATCCAGATGATCGACTCCATCCTCCGCACAGGGGCTGCGGCTTATCATTTCGGCAACGCCATTTCCATGAAAGAAATGCTTCCCCACATACCTGACGATGTGGTGGTGATGGGCAACGTGGATCCCGCCGGACAGTTTAAAAACGGCACGCCGGAATCCATCCGGGAGGAAACCCTGCGTATCATGTCCGAGTGCTGCCCCGGCCATTCCAATTTTGTCATTTCCTCCGGCTGTGATATCCCACCCGCCAGCAGCTGGGAAAACATTGACGCATTTTTCCGGGCTGTAGAGGAATATTACCAAAAATAATTCCAGATATAAAAAGGACAGTGGTATTTGTAATTTCCGCTGTCCTTTTTTACGGTCTATTTCTTCCATACCGCAGTTCCGCATTTTCTCAGAAAACACGCACATCCGCTCGCGCCGGGTATGAAAAAAGCGAGCGGAGGAAGGAAAACATCTCCCCGCCGTCTCAAAACAGAACTATATTTTAATCCTGTTATCCTCCGGAAGACAATCCGTTTTCCATCTGCAGCTGCAAGCAAAGCCCTCTTCCTTCTGCCGGTCTTACTCCTGTTCTCTCAGCAGCTGCCGGATCATTTCTTCTTTTGCCACCGCTGCGGCCCCCAAAACTCCAGGATCCATGCAGGACCGTCTGCGCAGGCGCGCACCGCTCACAGAGAGGCGGTTCAATTTTTCTTCCATGGAATGAAACAGCCCATCTCCCAAGAGGTCGAACAATTCTCCGCCCAGGGAAATATTGTCGCAGTCATAACACATCATCATGTTGTTGATGCAGAGTGCGCCGGAGACGGCGACATATTCAATGATAGCCTCCCGGCTTTCCTCTGGAATACTCCCATCCTGGGCAAATCCGAATTTTTCCCGCAGCGCGTTTAGATTGATCCTGCTCTCCAGCCATCCGGCATGATGCGCGTCAGCCACATAGTCGTCCAGAAAAGCCATATAACCCACTTCGCCGCACATGTAATTCTTCCCTCTTCGCAGTTTTCCATTGAGGATGACGCCGCTGCCGATGCCTGTGCCGAAGGAGAGATAGATCAAATCGTTCTCCTCAGTCAGCCCCAGGGACAGGAATTCTCCCATCACCTCCATGTTCAGATCGTTATCCACATACACCGGCTTTCCATAGTAGCTTTCCACCTTCCGGATCACATCCGAAATGCCGGTTTCCTGCGTAAGACCAATCAGAGGCGCCATGATCACTTTTTCCCGTTTCACATCGTATGTCCCGGGAATTCCCAGGCCAATGCCCAGCACATTGGAAAGCTGGATATCGCTTCCCACGAGCAGTTCATTGATTACCTGGAAGAGGGTCTCCCCCATCACCTGGTCAAAATCTGCCTGAACTCTTACCTTTTTAAGCGTCAGCACCTCGTTTTTCAGGTTGCTGATCCCCACCTTGAGATAATCTCCCTCATGTATCACACCGATGGAATAATACCGGTTTTTGTTGAGGCGCAGCATCTGAGGCTTCCTTCCCAGAGGAGATTCCCCCTCTCCTACCTCCAGAACCAGCTCCCTCTCAGCCAAAAACTGCACAATCTTCATCACCGTGGGAGGGCTGATTCCGGTGATGTGGGCAAGTTCTGATTTGGAAGTCTCCTCCATCCCGCAGAGCAGTTTGTATACGTTCCTGCGGTTCATATCCTTCAGATGAGATGAAACATGGGATTTCACGGAATCCCCTCCAATCGTTAATCCTCTTAAAATATATTATAAGGTGTTTTAACACACTGTCAAGTGCTTCAAAAATGACAGCTATTACTGTAAACACTGCAGATTCCCTTGACTTTTTTTTAAGAATATTCTATTCTTTAATTAGCTTTATTAATAAATTAAAAATTCTCCTCAATCTTTAGAATTGGCGGTGTGCCTTGTGCAATTTAAAGTATTCCCTGACGATACTCTCCTGTCCTCAGCAGTAGCGGATGCCATCTGCGGGCAGCTGAGGCAGAATCCCCGCAGCCTGCTCTGCCTTGCGGCGGGCCATTCCTCCCTGGGCGTCTTCCAAGAGCTGGTCCGCCGTTACCGGCAAAACGAGGTGGATTTTTCTCAGGCCGGCTTCCTCGCTATGGATGAATGGTTGGGAATGAACAGGAGCACCCCGGGAAGCTGCAGTGATTTTCTGATTCAAAATTTTCTGTCACAGGTGAATTTCCCGCCTGAAAGGGTCCGCTTGATAGATGGAAAGGCGTCCGACCTACAGGCCGAATGCAAAGCGGTCCGCTGCAGCATAGCAGAGGCTGGAGGCCTGGATTTTATCCTGCTGGGGATGGGTATGAACGGCCATCTGGCGCTCAATGAGCCGGGTGTGGATTTCACCCTTTCCGTGCATCTTACACAGCTTGACGGCACTACAAAGAAGGTGGGGCAGAAATATTTTGACAGCGCCCCAGAACTCACAGGCGGCCTTACCATTGGCTTCGCTGATATCGCCGCAGCCAAAAACATTCTGCTGGTGGTAAACGGGGAACGAAAAAGCCAAATTCTCCAAAAGGTTATGGAGAGCCCTGTAACAAACCTGCTGCCTGCTACCGGACTGAAAGACCTCCCCAATGCCGCTCTTTGGTGTGACCGTGCCGCCGCGTCCCTTTGCCCGGCAGGATAAGAAAGGGAAAAGGCTGCCCATCTGTGGGCAGCCTTTTTGTTGTTCAGAGGGTTTGGCATTGGGGAACCTTTCTCCCTAACTATTCCTATTCTGAAGGAGGATACCGCGAAACTGTTTTTCGGCCCTCGCGGAGGACACATGAAAAAACAGCGTATCGGAAAGGGGAAATTCTTCTGGTCTGTACCGGTCCCCCTTTCCGATTCAGATCACACACATTTTCTGATATACTGCCTGTTTCTCTCAAATAGCTCCTCTACGATCTTTACCGCCGCATCTGTACTCTGAATGACGGGATCGCACAACAGAGCCTGAAGAGCCAATTCCTTGGAACCCTGGGCCGCTGCCCGGATCGAAAGCCTCTGGGCGGAGACCTGCTGGTTCATCAATCCAATCACACCATCCGGCATACTGCGCACCACCCTTTTATGGACGCCGTCGCCATCTACAGTGATGGGCAGTTCCACCGCTACATCGTCCGGCAGCTGGGAAAGCGCGCCATCGTTATAGACAATGGCAGAGGGAATGTTTTTTCTGTCGTTGAAAAAGATTCCCGTCACCACTTCAATTGCCTGTTCCCCCGAAGGCACCAGCCATTCATCGATCTCTTTTTCTCCGGAAACCAGCGCGGCAATTTCTCTTTTCATACGTACACGGTCCTGTGCATCCCAATCAAAATCATAGCCATGCTCTCCAGCCTCATACCCATAAGCCTGGTATTCTCCCAGATGATCGTCAGAGCACGTGGGATAAAGTCCGAAAAAGCGGAACAGCTTTCTGGAGTAGGGCATGAAGGAGGGGTCAAAGGCTTTTTCCTTCTCCCGGAATTCCGGATACAGGTCCTCTCCGGTTTCCTTATCACGAATGGACAGAATCCACTGGAAGTGGTTCATACCCGCTCCAAAGACGTCGATAGATTCCGGCTCTCTTCCCAGAATCTTCTCAATGTCGTGCTGCGCCATAAAAATGCCGTGGCACAGACCGATACATTTGATGCTGGAATACATGTTGACGCCCAGAATGATGCGGGTTTCCGGATTGGAAAAATTCAGGAACCATGCGTTAGGGCACAATTCTTCCATATCACGGACAATATCCATAATGACGGGAAAAGTGCGCATGGTAAAAAACAAGGCGCCGGGACCGCCATTTTCTCCCAGGCAATGGCGCACACCATATTTTTTCGGCACATTGAAATCCTGCTTCCACAGCTCGCAGCGCTCAATCGCCAGACTGTTGATGACAAAGTCGGCGCCTGGCAGTACTTCCCTGCGGTCCCCAGTCTTTTCGATGGTCAGCCCCCAGCCGGTGTGCTCGTTCAGCTTGACCGCCAGGCCATACATTCTTTCCAGGTTCTCCGGATCAATATCCACCAAGGAAAGAGTGGCTCCCTTCATCTTCGGGGACGTAAAAATGTCCCGGAACGTCGGTGTGCCAAACGACATGCTGCCTGCTCCGATAAAGACAATTTTAGGCGTTCTCATACATCAATTCATCCTTTCTTCTGTTCCGGGCGATAAAACTCCCCCGGTATGATTTCTGTACCATAGGCTTCCATCCAGCCGATCAATTCTTCACGGTCCGGACTTTTTCCCTGTGAAACATAGTACCCCGAAACCGCATTGGCTGTAAAAAGCGCTTGTCCCGGCGTAAGGCCCAGCAGCAGCGCCAAAACAAACCCCGCATTGAAATTGTCACCGCCCCCAGTAGACAGTCTGGGCTTCTCAATCCGCTTGTTTGCACAGCGGAAGCATCCTTCCGCACCAGCACAGCAAGCCCCGTCCAGATGGTGGATTACTACCAGGCTGCAGGAAAGCGCTTCTCTCAACCGCAGGGCCATAGCCTCACTATCTGACACTGGCAGCCCAATGCTTCGGGTCAAAACTTCTGCCTCGTTTTGATTCAGGCTGAGTACGGGTTGTATAAACGCGGCGAATTCAGAAATCAGCCCGGCTGCCTCCCGCACCTCTTCCACCGGGCGCTGAGAACAATCTGAGAGGTCCAGAAAGAGCAACTTTCTTCGGGATATTCCCGGCAGGATCTCCCGCAGAAAGCCCTTCCAGATGGAACTGCTTCCCTGCAGCTCACTCCAGTTCAGGAAGGCAATCACAGAGGATTGCTCCGCCATCTCACGTAGCCGCCCGGCAGAAAGCCGCGCCGTAAGACGTTCATAATCCAGAGATCCTATCCCCTCATTCCTGGCCAGCATCACCTTGCCGTCGTCGAATTCCAGCGCTTGACACAGACCAGGGTTGCTGACGCCGGTCAGCACACAGTTCGGATGCATCTGTTGAAACAGGGGAAGGATTTCCGGGCTTCCCAACGCCCCGATACAGTTGACGGAAGCACCCAATCCTGCTATGGCTTGGGAGAAGATCGGCATATTCCCGCCAAGCTTTATTGTCTGCAGCTGCAGTTCCAAAGAACAGCTCTTTTTTGCCTTTTCCGCTATGTAACCACCGAACTCTGCCATAGTCTCAAAAAAGGACGTCCCCGCTTCCCCTGTCTGTCTGCACACCCGGAAAATACTGTCGACATACCCGTCGAATCCCACCATCACGGCGGGAACAGCTGCCGTAGAACGCAGCCTTTTCAATATTTCATCCAAACCCGGTTCCCCCTTTCTGTGAAAGAATGTCGAAGACGATTTCAATTTAATTAATCTAATTAATTAAACGCATCAAACCCGATCCGCCTGAATTTACTATATCATTATATAACCCTTCCTCAAATTGTCAATAGGTTTGCGGCCGTCATAAATTTTGTGATGACCTATCTTTAATCAGATAAAATAATTTGGCGCCCCCCTTCCCTTCCGCCTATGCTCTCATACAGCCCGGCCCAGCCCTTGGAATCCAAAAGGCCCGGACCGGGCTGCTTCCGGTTCATAAGTCATCCCCTGTGCGGCGGCGCCTCAAAAGAGCATAGAATCCACATATTGTTCCATAAAGTAAGGGGAGGAGGACAGCTCCAAAAGCTCTGCCCGGGCGGCAATTCCTCTGCTCTCCTCCCGGCAGGGCAGGCTCAACAGTTCCAGCACAGCGCCCATGCCCGCCGCGTTTCCCACGGCGCGGGCTTTCTGCGCCAGTTCCGGTGGAATCAGGCCGATTCTGCCGGCACTTTCACAATTGATGAAGCTGCCGAAACCTCCGGCCAGCAGCAGTTCCTCTACCTCGTCAACCTTCCGTCCTGCTTCGTGGGCCAGAGATCGGACCCCCGCGCAGATGGCGGCCTTGGCCAGCTGAATTTCCCGGATATCCTTCTGTGTCAGAAGAATCCCGCTGTCCCCGATGCGTACCGCAGGTTCGCCGTCCTGCTCCGTCAGGAGAAGGGAATAGGGCTCGTTCTCCTCGTCAACACAGCCGGTCTCATCAACCAGTCCGGCCCTCAGGAGGGCAGCCATGGCGTCAATCAAGCCGGAACCACAGATTCCCGCCGCTTCTCCCCCTCCGATCACCGTGTACTCCAGCCGGCCCTCCCGGAGCCTCACACCGCTCACCGCGCCGGGCGCAGCATTCATGCCCATAGAGATGCCTGCCCCCTCAAAGGCCGGACCCGCCGCAGTGGAGCAGCAAAACAGCTTTTCACCGTCCCACAGGGCCATCTCGCCGTTCGTCCCCACGTCGATGAGAAGGGACAGTCCCCTCCTACGGGTCATCCCGCTGGAAAGCACAGCGCTCATAATATCACTGCCCACGAAGGCGGATACCAGGGGCGGCACCGTCACCCGCGCCCGGCCAAATTCCGGAATCCCCAGCGCGGAGGGTTTCAGCGTTCTTCCATAGAACTCTCTCACCTCAAAGGGAGCGTGAGAGAGAGGCTCCGTGCTCTCCCCAAAAAGCAGGTACAGCATGGTGGTATTGCCTGTCACGACAACATTTTCCACCATTCCGGAGTCCTGGTCCTGGCCGGCACAGAGCCGCAGAAAACTTTCCCGCAGCCGGATAAGCAGACAGCTTCTCAGCGCCTCAGCCTCCCCTTCCAACGCCTTCTGAATGCGTGAAATCACATCCGCCCCATAAAGGGCCTGGGGGTTGGGGAAAGAATCCTCTCCCAGAAGCCTTCCTATTCCCAGATCATAAAGATAAACCGCCACCGTCGTGGTCCCCACGTCGACAGCCACACCCAGACCTTTTCCCTCGGGCTCCAAAACAAAATCAGGAAGCTCTCCCTCGGAGAGCACCACGCTGTCCCGGGAGGCTAAAAACAGCTCGGTATCCCCCAGCGCCGTTGTCATACAGGCCAAACGCACCCCTGCCTGCAGCGCTTCTCCCAGTATTCTTTTCTCCTGCTCCCCAGGCTCAGACAGCGCGCCCCGCGCCGTCACACGGCATTTTCCGCAAGTGCCTTTCCCTCCGCAGGGCATGGAAAAATCCATCCCGGCCTCCTGCAAAACGCTTGCCAGGAGGGTCGGTTTCTGATATTGTAAGGTCAAATCATTCGTACCGCTGTGTATGGTGATCTGAAACATGGGGATGCCTCCGTTATTCCAACTCTGTTTTTCTCAGTATAGCCGGATCCATCTTTTATTTCTAGCATTTTTTTACGAACTTTTGGGAAATTCACATGATCCCATGGAAAGGAAAGTTCTTTATGATACTCCATTTGATTGCCTGCCAAGTCTTTTACCGGGAGGTGAGCTATCTTGCTTCCCAGAGCAAACAGATCACCTCAGTTTCCTGGATGCCCCAGGGCATGCACGATACCCCGGATCTGCTCCGCAAAAACCTGCAGTCCGAAATCGACCGTCTCGACCTGGCTCTGGAAAATGGAACCCTGCGGCACAGGCCCGATTATCTTTTGCTGTGCTACGGTCTCTGTTCCAACGGGGTGGCCGGGCTTTCCTCCCGGCACTATCCCCTGGTTATCCCCCGTACAGATGACTGCATCGGAATCTTTCTGGGATCGCAAGCGCGGTATCTGAGAGAATTTTCCAGATATCCCGGCACCTACTGGCTCAATAACGGCTGGCTTGAGGCCGCCTCTTTGCCAGGCAGCCAAAATCCGGAGCAGCAGCGTCAGGCCTACGCGGAGCAGTATGGCGAGGAAAACGCCGACTTCCTCCTGGAACAGCAGACTGCCTGGGTCAGACAGTACTCCGCCTGCGGATACATCACCTCCCAGGTTTGCGACCTGGCTCCCTATCGGGAGGAAGCCAAAGACGTAGCGCAGCGGAACCATTGGAATTTCCGGGAAATCCCCGGTGATATCACCTTTCTCGCCCGGCTGCTGGACGGTGATTTTCGCGAAGAAGAGGTCCTGCTCTGTCCCCCCGGAAAGACGGTGACGCCAAGCTACGATGCAAAAAAGCTTACCTTTCTCTGATAGATGCATCCCAAAAGATATTACCAAAAACCATAAGTTTTTACTATAATAAAAATTCCCGCCCCGCTAAAATAGAAGGGTAAGGTGACTGAAATGGAAGAGACCACTCTGAAAAAATTAATCTTCTACGGACGGCATTTCTCTGATCTTTTGAATCTGTGCTGCCGGATTGTAGACACACAGGAGCGCCGTTTTCTGGCGGAGCTCTGCCGGGATCATCCCGATTTCAGCCCCTACTGCCGCAATGAGGAGTGTGAACTGTTGAACACCTGTCTCTATGGCGTCAACGAGGCCTATCGCTGGGGCGGAAAGTATATTTTTTACTGTCCGGAAAGTTTCATCTTCATCGCTTCTTCCGTATCCGATGAAAACGGCAGTCTGGCCGGCGGCATGGTGCTGGGCCCCATCATTATGGGAGAGATGGACGACACCGTAGAACTGTACCAAAATTCGGACGTTCAGGAAAACGTCATGTCCATCGTCAATCTCTCCACTGAAATGGTGAATCACATTGCAGAGATCCTTGCAGGTGTCACGGAGGGCATTTCCGGAGTTTCCCACAGTCTGATGGGCGGCATCGCCTTCAAGCAGGAGAATTTTTTGCAGTCTCTCTATGAAAAGAAGGAAATTGCGGACCCTGCTCTGGCGGAGGTCTATCCGATTGAGACAGAAAAGGAGCTGCAGTCCGTCATCCGGGGCGGAGATAAGAGCGGCGCTCAGCGCCTGCTCAACGACCTGTTGGGAAACATCTATCTTCTCTCCGACTTCGACGTGGACCTCATCAAAATCCGTATCATCGAGCTGCTTTCGGTACTGTCCCGCGCCGCCATTGACGCCGGTGCGGAGACAGAGGAGATCATGTGGTTCAACGCCGCCTGCATCCGGGAAATGCAGAAATGCACCGCCATTGAGGAGCTGAGCGTCTGGATCACCGGGGCCATGCGGCGGTTTCTCAGCTATTCCTTCGATTTTTCCGCAGTGAAGCATTCCGACACCGTGTACAAGGTAATTGATTACATCCGCCGAAACTATTTTCGGAAAATCACTTTGGACGGCATTGCCAGGCACGTCAATTTCAGCAAGACCTATCTGAGCCGCATCTTCAAAGAGGAGACGGGGGAAAACATCTCCTCCTACATCAACAAGGTACGTATCGACCGGGCAAAGCTGCTGCTTGCCGACCAGAATATTTCCTTGGTGGATGTGGCCGCCCTCACGGGATTTGAAGATCAGAGCTACTTTACCAAGGTTTTTAAAGCCATAACAGGCCAGTCCCCGAAAAAATATCGGGAAAGCCGAAAAAGATGACAAGGAGGACACACATTTATGGAACGTCAGGAGTATTTGAACGAGATCAGCGCACTGCTGCAGAAGGGCCGCATGCCCAAGGTAAAAGAGCTGGTCAAGCAGGCGTTGGAGGCCGGGGTATCGCCCAAGGAAATCCTGGAAGAGGGACTGCTGTCCGGCATGAGCGTGATCGGGGAAAAATTTAAAAACAACGAAGTATTTGTCCCGGAGGTGCTTATTGCCGCCAGAGCCATGAACGGCGGAGTGGAGATACTGAAGCCCTACCTGGTAGAGGCTGGGGTTGAGACCAAGGGCGTTGTGGTCATTGGCACGGTGAAGGGCGACCTCCACGACATCGGAAAGAATCTGGTAAAGATGATGATGGAGGGCAAGGGCCTGGAAGTGGTGGACCTGGGCGTCGACGTATCCCCCGAAGCCTTCGTGGCAGCCGCCAAGGAACACCATGCCAATATCATTTCCTGCTCTGCCCTGCTCACCACCACCATGGGTGAGATGAAGAACGTGGTGGATCTGGTGAAAGCGGATCCCGAAATTTCTGGCAAGGTAAAGGTGATGGTAGGCGGCGCGCCCGTCACAGAAGCCTACTGCCAGAAGATCGGCGCGGACTGCTATACTTCCGATGCGGCCTCCGCCGCGGATGCCGCCCTGAACTTCTGTATTGCCTGACCGTCTCCCCTGCCGGCCCTGAATAGGGCCGGCTTTCTTTTTTTGCTGCTCCTTATTCCAGCCTTGCATTTTGACGGTTCATCGTGTATGCTGAGAGCCAAAGGAACCATTCCGGCAAACCGGTGAGGGATATAAAGATCCTGCCGTACGGCGCAGTCCGCGCAGGGGCAGGTTGGTTCAAATAACCTGGAAAGGTGTGTATCATTATGAGAGAAAAAAACAGCGGAAATCCCTATATCAACCTCTGGTTCGGGAATTTCTTCGAGCCGGCGTTCAGTTCAGAGGAATTCCGCACCGAGGGAATTGACAGGATCAGGGACATGGGCTTTAACAGCATCCTGCTGGATTCCAAGGCCTGGCAGGATTTCTTCGACCGCTACGCGGGACAGGAGGCCACCCAGTATGTGGCGGCCCAGGAACACATGATCTCTGAAATTCAGAAAAGCGGCCTTTCCCACTGCTTTCTGGCCATCTACCTCAATGGGGATAACCTGTATCCCAACATCCGCTACAGCCCGCCGGTTTTCGGCGAGGAGACCACTGCTCCCAGTGGCGAGCCCGGAAAATGGTACAAGTACTGGTCGGAACGCGCCCAGGCTTCCATGACGGAGCACGTAAAGGAACTCTATGCACTTTACGGAAAAAACGCCACCCGCGTCTCTGTAAACGGCACGGAGGACCGGCTTCCCCTGTGCAGCATGTGGGACCCTATCGTAGCTTTCAGTTTCGACAAGGAAGGAATTTCCCGCTACCAGACATGGCTGGAGGAGCGCTACGGCTCCATTGAGGCCTTTAACCAGGCTTACGGGCTTTCTGCCGAAAGCTTCTCTGCAATCACCCCGGAGGAATATTGGTACGACGAGAACGGCGCAAAGCCCACCGCTTGGGATTTTCAGGAGCACACGCCTCTCTTCCGCCGCTACACGGACAATCTGCGCTGGAAGGCAGAAGAGTTGACCCGGTATTTCCGCTCCATGCAGGAAAAACTGCACGCTCTGGACCCCGCACTCTATACCAGCCCTGTACTCTCCCAATGGGGCATGTTCTTCAACGTCTCCTCCCAGCCCCGTTTCCGCAGGGAGCCCGGCGGGCTGTGGGATACCTGCCAGAGAGGCATTGACCCCTACCGTATTGCCCCCCATGTGGACAACTGTACCTTTCTCACAGTTCCCATTCTGGAGGACTCCTCCCCCAGCGCCTATGCCTCCTCCTGCCAGAACAGCATGATGCGCGCCATGAATCCGGACCGTGAGTTCACCGTGGGTTTCTACCTGGGCCGTTATCTCTATTACGATATTTACAATGTGATCACTCCCTGCGAGATGATCGGCATGGCGGCCGCCTCAGGAGCCTCCGGTTATCAGAGTTACGGCTACGGCGGGTTGGATGACGGCGGTGTGATGCACAAGCTGCACGATCCCTTTGTCTCCTCTGTGCGCACCGGAAACCAGTGGCTCAAGCGGATCCTTCCCAAAATCAACGGCAGGCGCCTGACCCAGGCCGCGGTACTCTACCCTGCTCAAATGGCGCTGACGGAGCCCTACTTTGTGGAGGGAAATCCCCGCCGCCGTCAGGACCTCCTGGGCTATTACCAATCTCTCTGTGATTTGGGACTGAATGTGGACGTCCTCCACCCCGACCAGGCCGCGCAGGGTATTTTGGACCAATACCGTATACTGGCGGTACCCGCCGATTCCTGCTATGAAGAGGAAATCAATCCGCAGTTCGAAGCGCAGGCAGTGCGCTTTGTGGAAGAGGGCGGGCTGCTGCTGGTAAGCGCCGGTCATCCGCTGCTCCGGCGGGCATTCGGCATCGCTTCAGAATCTCATCCCGCCCAGTGCATCCGGTACCGGGGAGAGGGCATTATTCCCGGCGGCGAGGTTTTCGAATGCTACACTGGCGGCGAGGCCCTGGCGGTTTACGAAGATTCCGGAAAACCTGCTGTCTGCCGTTTTCCCGTTGGCAAGGGCGCAGTACTGGCACTGGGCATGGAGTACGGCGCGGAATACCTGATGCAGGAAACCGGAGCAGTCCCGGTACCCTACGGCAATCGAGATCTATACCCGCTCTGTGTGGCGGAGCATGACCCCATGCAGGAAGCAGTGTCCGCCTTTCTGCCCGCCCGGGTCCCAGTCCAGAGAGGCATTGAAACCGCGGAATTTGAAGATTGCTATGTGGTGGTGAACCACACCTCTTATCCCTGGGACTGCAGCGGCCTTCCCGGGAAAAAGGAGTTCCAGCTTCCCGCCGGCGAAAGCCTGCTGCTCCCCCATTCCGCAGTGTTGATTGAAAAAACCGTCTGAACCAAAGCGTCTCCTTCCGAACGATTTGTTCGGAAGGAGACGCTTTCATTCCGCCGGAGGGCAAGAGACCTGCACCTGCTTTTTCATCGTTATGCAGTTTACCGAAGAAAACCATTCCCGCCCTGCAGCAATTCCGCCGTGAGCTGTGCACCCAGGTGAAAAGCCTGGCAGAAGCTTTCTAAGTTCAGGATTTCCCTGGCCCTATTATCCGCAAGGCCGTATTCATCGAATTTTACCTTCTGCTCCATTGTCATGCTCTCCAGAAGCGATCTTATGATCTCCCGCCTGATCGCGTGTTCTCTGGCATATGCGGAATCCGGCCCGTGAGCTTCCAGAGGATTGTCCGTCCGGGTGGCCCGGTACAGCAGTTCCATCACCGTATCCATTCAATGCCCCTCCCCGCGGATGGTCAGCCTTTCCCTGTCCGTAAATACCTCCATCGTCATAAGCACGCCCAGACGATACCCGAGGATCAGCCGGTCAATATTGTAGAGGTATTCTTCCTCAAGCTGTGCGTCCCTAAACTGTTCATAGGCCCCGCGCTGTTCTGCCTGAAGCGTCTCCAGAAAGAGATCCTCCAGCCTGTCGGCCTTTTCCCGGGCCGCCTTGGTTTCCTCGCTGTCATATTCCGTGGCTGGCTCCAGTTCCAGCTCATTGAACGCAAATGCCCTGAGTATGTTTCCCATGTATTTCATGTCCTTTCAGTATTGTTTTTACACAACACCTTGAAAGACCCCGCCGCACAGTGTATACTATTTATGCAGCTGCCTTTTGGGTGGTTGTGTAGGGGAAGTGGTATTTTCTCTTGTGTGGAGGGGTGCCACTTCCTGTTATTTTTTGAGGCTGTCCTTTACCATGCCAATACCCTTTCGCACTACTTCCGACTTACTAATCTCCAACGCCTTACTACAGTCTTCCAGCGTTTCTATTGTTTTGTCATCAACTCTAATGCGAAGTGTTTTACTTTTAGGATTATCAGCAGGCGGACGCCCCATTTTTTTAGGCGGCATCATTTCACCTCACTTTCTGCTGCCACATAAAGTATACTTTATGTGGCAGCAGAAAGTCAAGCTTATTGTATATTTCTTTTTACAATTTTGCTCTCACACAACACCTTGCAAGACCGCGTCGCACAGTGTATACTATACGGTTGTCTTTTAGGTGGCTGTGTAGTGGGAAGTGGCGTAATATTTTTGCCGGTAGTGCTGCTCTTCCTTTACTTATTTTCGTTTCCAGAATCAAGCAGCCCTCCCGAACAAATCGTTCAGGAGGGCTGCTCGGTTTTATGGAAATTTAGATCACTTCCAGGGTATCCCGGTCCGGCAGTTCCGGGAATACGCTGTGTTCCTCTGTCTGGTACCAATAGGCCACGGAGGCGATATCGTCCTGCAGGGGCAGATACCTTCCCCCTTCCCGCCAGCCAAGCGCCTGAATAGTCACCTTGAGCTTTGTATCAAAACGCACAGGGTCCATGATGTGCCAGCGATACATACCGAAACGCTGCTGGCTCTGGTACACGCCATCCGGCTGAGAAACATAGTGCAGGCCGGAATAAGGCGTGGAAAAAGTTTCGTACCGGTGGCTCTTCTGGTTCTCAAAATTGTAGGAGCCGCAGAAATAATCTTCTGTTCCGGTGCCGCAGACAGTGGGATACTCCCCGTCTCCGTCCAGGAAAAACTTGATTTCTCCCTCTCCCCACCAGCCGGTGTTGTTGACGCCCCAGGCAAGATACGTGCCCACATACTGCCCCTTGCCCCGCACATGATCCAGGATGGTATAATCCTGCTTGTACGGCAAGGGGTTCACCCGCCGGAACTGGGCGTGGAAATAGGCCGTGTCCTCCGGCAGCTCCGTCAGGGTATAGTCGATCTGGTAGTAAATGGTCATGGGCTCCTCGTCCCGGTTTTCCATGGTCATCCGGCAGGAGCACCGGAAAGGCATGGGCCAATAGCAGTTAAAAGCGCTGCCCGGGTTGACGCATACCGCCAAAGAGGAGAGGGGCGCATATTCCCCCCAGCCGCTGGCGAAGAAATCCCCTACCGGGCACTCCACCGAGGGCTGCTGCTCTCCGTCCCAGTACATGCGCAGAATGGTATTCCGCCATTTTCCCGTGGGTGTCATCCAGATATGCTGAATACAGCCGGGCCCGGCCACGTCGGCGATGTTCAGCGTCTCGCCGGGCTGGATGACCAGGAATGGATTCACCTTCCACTTTTTTCCCAGATCCCGGGCCGCGTGGCGGGCGGAGCCGTCCTCCAGCTCACACATGCCGCCCCGGCCCTTTTCTCCTGTGATATTTTCCGGGGAAAGCGATCGCGTCTTTGCCTCCGACGTTCGGAACAGGTTCCCCAAATTCATCTGCAGTCCATCAAACATTTTTTCTCCCTTCCCTCCACCTTTCAGAAGAAAGGTGGAGCCAAAGACTTTTCATCCGGCTGCGAACCAACAGTTTTCCCTCAGCCCGTTCCACGAAGCTCCAGACCGGTTCTTTCCGCAGAAACGAAGCCAAAGACTTTTCATCCGGCTGCGAGCCAACAGTTTTCCCTCAGCCCGTTCACCCGAAGTTCCAGACCGGTTCTTTCCTGAAAAACTTTCAGCGGTACAGCGGGCCGTAAGCTCCACAGGCACGATAATCCTGGGCCTCCGGATCCATGCCGAAGGCGTTCCAGCTGGCGGGACGGAAAATTCTTTCCTCCGGCACATTGTGCATGCACACGGGGATTCTCAGCATGGAGCAGAGGGTAATCAGGTCTGCTCCGATATGCCCGTAGCTGATGGCGCCGTGGTTGGCGCCCCAATGGTTCATCACATCGTAGGCGGTGGCGAAGGCGCCCTGGCCGGTGAGGCGCGGCGCAAACCAGGTGCATGGCCAGGTGTAATCCGTACGCTTCCACAACTTGTCGGAAACCTCCTCGGGCAGGGCCACCGTCCATCCCTCCGCCAGCTGCAGCACTGGGCCGATCCCCTTAACCAGGTTCAGCCGCAGCATGGTGACGGGCATCTCCGATCTGGTGCAGAACCGGGAAGAATAGCCGCCGCCGCGGAAATATCCCAAATCCGCCTCACACCATTCCGTGGCGCGCAGACAGGCCTCCACATCCTGCTCCGTCATCTCCCAGAAGGGCTTCATCACCGCGTTTCCGTTTTCGTCCTTCACCTCGCCGCAGGCATCCAGACAGGCGGCACCGGAGTTGATCAGATGCAGGAACCCCTTGGATTCGGCCGCCCTGCCTTCCAGGGTATAGCCGGTGGCCCGCTTCACCGCTTCCGGGCTCCAGTAAGTGCGCACATCCGCAAAGATCTGCGGACGGTTGGTCAGCAATTTTCCGAACAGCATGGATACCCCGTTTAAGGTGTCGTTCTCCGTAGCCAGAATGTAGGACTCCCTGGGCCCGTTCCAGTCGAAGCTGGAGTTGAGCAGAGCCTCTGCAAAATCCCCGTTGGGATAAAAATCCGTCCATTGGCGCTGTCCCTGGAAACCGGCGGCTATGGCATTGTGCCCCACACCCTCTTCCTCGAAGCCCTTGGGCAGCTTCGGATTTCCGCAGCACAGGTCCTTGACAATGCACATCAGCTTGACGCTCCACTCCCAGTCCTGCTCCTTCTGTTCCGGCGTCCTGCGCAGTTCTTCCGGATTCTTATCCAGCCCCTCCGGACAGTGGGCCTTTGTCCAGGCCAATGCCTTTTGGAATTCCTCCTCATCGTAGATGTTTTCCGTCATCCGGCGAACCAGCTCCACTTCGTCCACCGATTCCACGCGCATGCCCAGATATTCCTCAAAGAAAGAGGGATCGACAATGGAACCTGCGATGCCCATGCAGATAGAGCCGATCTGCAGGTAGGACTTCCCCCGCATGGAGGCCGCCGCCACCGCTGCCCGGCCGAACCGCAGAAGCTTTTCCTTCACATCCTCCGGAATTTCCCTGTCGTCCGCATCCTGTACGTCCCTGCCGTAAATGCCGAAAGCAGGCAGTCCCTTCTGCGCATGGGCAGCCAAAACAGAGGCCAGATACACCGCGCCGGGACGCTCCGTACCGTTAAATCCCCAGACGCCTTTGATGGTCATGGGATCCATGTCCATGGTCTCCGCCCCGTAGCACCAGCAAGGGGTCACCGTCAGCGTGATGTCCACCCCTTCCCGCCGGAACTGGGCGGCGCATTCAGCTGTCTCTCCCACCCGGCCGATGGTACAATCGGAGATCACCACGCGAACCGGTTCCCCATTGGAATAGCGGAGATTTTCCCGGAACAGCTTTGCCGCCGCCTCCGCCATGCTTCTGGTCTGCTCCTCCATGGATTCCCGCACCTTCAGGGCGCCCCTGCGGGCGTCGATAGTGGGACGGATGCCGATGACGGGATATTCTCCCCTATATCTGTTTTCTGCCATATTTCCCATCCTTTCCGCACCGCCCCATTGGGCGGCGGCTTGTTATTTTCATGCGAAGCCTCTCCGCACGAATCTGTCAGTATAGATATTTTCATTATATCCCTATCTTTTTTCCCCAGCTTGTGTTATCATGGCAAAAAACAGGACAATATTCACTTTTAGAGGAGGCGCTTCTATGCAGGGCCACGCATACAACGAACTGCTGCCTCGGGGAGAACCCGGTTTTCCCATGGAACTCTATCATCTGGATCCCGGGCATATCCGGTATGTGATGCCCTACCACTGGCACATGGAATACGAACTGGTGAGGGTTCTCTCCGGCGGGCTCTCCATCTGGCTCAACGGCGCGCTCTATGAGCTCTCTGCCGGCGACCTGCTCTGGGTGGAAGGAGGCGTTCTGCACACTGGGATTCCGGGAGAGGGCTGCATTTATGAATGCCTGGTATTTGACCTGGACTTCCTGCTGAAAGCCTGCGGCGGCTGGTCCAAACACCTGACGGATCTTTCCGAGCACAGCCTGTTTCTCAAGCCTCTGCTTCCCCGGGACAGTTCCGTCCTGCGGCAGGCCGACGAGTTGTTTCTTGCGGTGAGGCAGCAAAAAAAAGGAAGCCGCCTGCGTGCTTTCGGGGCGCTCTGCGGGCTTCTGGGGCTCCTGATTGAGATGGGTTGGTACTCTGCGGAGCTTCCGGAAAACGAAGCTCAGAGAAGAAATATCCGCCTGCTCAAACGCCTTTTCGCCTACTTGGAAGAACACTACGCAGAACCTCTCACCCTGGCACAGCTTGCCAGGGAAGCTGGCATGTCGCCGAAATACTTCTGCCGGTTTTTCCGCTCCATGACCCAGCACACACCTATCGACTACCTGAACCGCTGCCGGGTAGAGCATGCCTGCGAGCTGCTGTCCGCCGGCAAAAGTTCCGTCACGGAGACAGCCTTTGCCTGCGGCTTTAACGACCTGAGCTACTTTATCCGCGTGTTCAAGCGCTTCCAAGGCGTGACCCCGAAGCAGTATGGTTCCCGATAACAAGTTTTTGGAGTCAGTGCTCCGTCAGCCTGGCGCAAGCTAATGCAGCTTCCGTTCGATGGATAGCCTGCAGGTCAGATTTTGAGCAGTTCCAAAAAAGATGAAAATTCAGAATGAAAAAAGGGACTCGCCGCGGCGAGTCCCTTTTTTTAGTGGAGTTTGAATATTTTCACTCCATAAGGGGGTAATTCAATCCTTCCATCCAGGTTCACTTCTTCCCCGCTTAGCAGTTCCGTGGCGGGGCCATGATGATTGCAGTTGACGGCAAAGCCTGCACCCTCGGCATTCACCGCCATCAGGACAGTTTCCTCCGGGCATTCCCGGCGCATCACCCACTGCTTATTGAGCAGCGTTTCGTTTTGAAACGCCCCGTAGCACAAGGCCTTGCTTTCCCGTTTGACCATCGCCAGCTTGGAGAGGAACGCGGTGAGTTCGTTTTCCACTGGGGCCTCAAAGCAGGGGCGCAGCGCAGGGTCTCCCTGGCTCTTCTCCCCATCCGCGCCCCATTCGCTGCCGTAATAGAGACAGGGAATGCCCGGCATGCAAAACAGCACTGCGTACAAAGGTATCAGCTGGTTTTTGTCGCCGAGAATGCTGTGAATCCTGGTTACGTCGTGGTTGTCGGCAAAGTTCAGCAGATGTTCTCCCCGGTAGAGCGTCCAGTTTTCCGGCCCGAACTGCCTTGCCAGGGAATGGGCAATTTCAAACAGGTTCAGGGAATTAAAGGCAGAATAGAGCCCCTTATAGCATTCGTAATTCGTCACACTATGCAGCATTTCCGGATTCATGATCCGCTTATAGTCCCCATGGATCATCTCCCCCAGCAGAAAGAAGCCGGGATCCCGCTCCCGGCAGAAGCCGCGGAGACGGCGCAGGAAATTCTCGTCCAGGCTGTAGGCCACATCCAGCCGCAGGCCGTCGATCCCAAACTCCTGCATCCAGAATTCCACACAGGAGAGCAGGTGATCCACAACCGCGGGATTCTGAAGGTTCAGCTTGACCAGCTCGAAATGGCCTTCCCAGCCCTCGTACCAAAGCCCGTCGTTATAATTGCTGTTCCCGCCGAAATTGATGTGGAACCAGTCCCGATAAGGGGAGGCCTCCCGGTTTTTCAGCACATCCTGAAAAGCCCAGAAACCTCTTCCCACATGATTGAAGACGCCGTCCAGCACCACGCGGATTCCCGCCTCATGCAGCGCGGTGCAGACCTCCCGGAATGCTTCGTTGGTACCAAGGCGGCAGTCGAGTTTCCGGTAATCTCTGGTATCATACCCGTGGGTATCGGATTCGAACACCGGGGAAAAGTAAACAGCGCCTACATTCAATTTTTGCAGATGAGGGATCCATTCCTTCACTTTACTGATCCGGTTTCTTTCCACCCCGTCGTTTTCAAAGGGGGCGCCGCAGAACCCCATGGGATAAATTTGATAAAAAACGGTCTCATTGGCCCATCCGGGAATACGGGGGCCGATTCCCACTGGAGTATTTTTATCCGTACAGGAGCCTGTTTCACACATAATTTTTTCCTCTCGCTTAGCAAATTTCAAAGAAATTGTTCCTATCACAGCTTATGACGCTGCTGTAAAAAGCGCTCATGGCGCGCACCATGTATTCCACGTCCAACCTGCCAGCGGTTTCATAGGGGGAGTGCATAGATAGCTGGGGCAGGCCGATATCCACTGTGGGCAGGGAGACATGGGTGTTGGAGAGATTGCCCAACGTAGAGCCGCCCGGCAGATCGGAGCGGTTAAAATAGGTCTGCGTGGGTACTTCCGCCTTTTCACAGATGCGCTGGAAAACTGCCGCGGTGACTGCGTCAGTGGCATAGCGGGTGCTGTGCTTTACCGCCACGCCACCGTTGAGATAGCAGCGGTTTGTGGGATCGGACTTGTCCGCATAATTGGGATGCACCGCGTGGGCATTGTCTGCCGAAAGCAGAAAGCTCCCTGCAACTGCACGCAGCTTCTCTTCCTCCGACAGTCCGGAAGCATGGCAGACACGTGCTAGCACATCGGATAGGAAGGAAGAGTCCGCGCCCTGCCTCGTCATGCTGCCGATTTCCTCATTGTCGAACACCGCGCAGACCGTCACGTTTTCCGGGTTTTCCGCCTTCAGGAAGGCTGTGACGGCTGAAAAGGCGCATTCCAAGTCATCCAGTTTGGGTGCCGCGATAAATTCCTCCTTCTCTCCGAATACGGTTCCTCTGGCCCGATTGTAGGCGTAAAGGTCATAGGAGAGAACGTCCTCCTTCCTGACGCCCGCACTTTCGGCGGCCAGCCGGAGGAAATCCGCTTCTTCTCCGCCCAGCAGGGGAAGAGTGTCCTTCTGGGGATCCAGCTTCACGCCGGAGTTTACCTCCCTGTTCATATGGATAGCCAGCCCGGGAATCAGGAAAAGGTCCCTCTTCAAATCGCAGAGTACTGCTCTGACCCCGCGCTCCGTACGCACCAACAGCCGGCCGGCTGCTGAGAGGGGACGGTCGGTCCACAGCCCCAGCTGCATGCCGCCGTATACCTCGGTATTGAGTTTGGTGTAACGGCCGTCCACGCGGATTTCCGGACTCTCCTTGATTTTAAAGCAGGGGGCATCTCCGTGAGGCGCGACAATGGAAAATGCGTGAAATCCCTTCTTGGGATACCGAAAGGCAATGAGGGAGGTCATACTGCGGGCGGTAAAATACCCGTTTCCCGGTTCGAGCTCCCAAGACTGCTGTTCATAGAGTTCGGTAAAGCCCGCCCCCAGCAGTATTTCCCGCAAGGTTTCCACTGTGTGGCAGGCAGTTGGACTGCTCTCGATAAAATCAAATAGTTTTTCAGTATAAGACAATGTGAACCTACCTTCTTTCTCCGGACCAGCCGGTATGGACATGAAGTTTTCTGCCTGTCCTCAGTTTATCCAGCGTCAAAAAAACCCAGGATCACAATGCCGCAGACAGAGACGGCAATGGCCCCGTACTGCCTCCAGGTCAGTTTTTCCCGAAGGAAAACCCGGGAGAGCACCACGGAAAACAGGCAGTAGCTGGAGATCAGCGGAGCTGCCATGATGGCGTTTTCCGAGATGGCGTAGACATAGAAAAACTGGCCGGCAGTCTCGCACAGGGCGCCCAAGCCCTTTTCCCGTTCGTCCCACAGGCGGAACTTTTGCTTTTTGACCACCACCAAAAAGCAAAACGCCGCAACGGCACAGAGCAGGAATGTATACTCATAGGCGATCTCCGCTTCTTCTTCGCTCACCAGTTCCAGGGTGTCCATCACCAGGGCGTCGCCGAAAGTGCCCAGCGCATCCAGGATACAGTAAAAAACAGGAATGGCCACTGCCAGCGCGCTGACCCGGTACTTTTCCTCAATGACTTCTCCCCGGAATCTCCGGGCCTTATTCTCATCCTTCAGGTCGAATACAGAGAGCAGCACAACACCCAGCATCACCAGCGCTACCGCTGCAAACTGCACCCAGGTCATAGTCTGCCCCAAAAACAGAAAGCAAAGCAGGGCAGCCAGCGCCCCCGAAGAATTACAGACCGGCGAGGAGACGGAAAGTTCCAGATACCGCAGGCCGATATAGCCAATGGCCATGGACACGATATAAAAGGCCGACACCGGCAGATAGCGCACCATGCTTCTGGGATCGAACGTCTCATGGTTCAGGAGGAGCATCGCCGTGGCATGGATTCCCATCACGGTTCCCACCATGATGAGCATGCGGAGATGGCTGTACTTATCGCGGGGATCAGTACCCATCTTGGAAAACAGATCGGAGCCGCCCCAGAAAAGCGCCGTAATCAGCGCAAGTAAAAACCACATGTCTTCCCTTTCCCATCTATCAGGCTTTGGACAGTTCCCGGATTTTGCGGTTCACCGCTTCCCTTGCAGCAAGCAGATATTCTGCGCTGCGGGGATATTGGGAGAAGGTGAGCTCATGGAAGCGCTCCACCGTCTGTTCCACCAGTTCCCTGCCCCCCAATTCCTCCAACAGGTTGAGGGCCCGATGATCCTGCAGCGCATGGTGGAACACCTTCAGGCGGATGGATTCCAGAGGCGTCCCGTCCGCTCCGGGATAGACGGAGAAGGAATCCCCTCCGGGGAACGCGCCTTGGGCGTCGGTGGTAAGGAAGGGGTCTATCTGCTTCCTGGAATCCCAGGAATACCAGAAATTATATCCCCAGTGCAGGAAACCGGAAATCCCATATTTATACAGCTGCAGCCCCAGGATACGGTTGCGGTAGGAAGGCATACTCATAAACCGGTTGCCCACATCCACATTTTGGGCGCAGCAGTTATAGGCCCAAAGGCCGGGAACCTTCCGCTCCAGAAAAGGCTCGATATGGTCGGTGGCCGCCACAGGATGCTTGACCAGGCCCCGGTCATAAAAACTCGGGTCTGACAGGGCGTCGATCACGGGCAGACCGCCGATTAAATCGGATATCAACTCCTTATTCTGCTGGTAAGTTTCCAGATCCTTCTCCTCCGGCTCGTCGGAAATGTGAAACAGCACATGTTTCTCCAGGCCCATCCCCTTCAAAAACACCACCAGCGCAGGCAGAAACTGGCGTAGAAAAGACATATATTCCTCAGACGCCGCCTTGGTATCCCAGCCAAAAACACGTCTGCGCTCCCCGTTTTCCACAGCATAGACACTGGGTGCAAACTCTGCGCCCCACTGGGTAAACAGATGGCAGATTTCAAAATTTTCTATCCCGCATTTCAGCGCTGTATCAATATATCTGCGAAGTCTGGAAAAATCGAACCGGTAGGTATCTCCGTCCTTTTCAATCTCTGTCAGTTGCGTGCAGGGCCGTTCCATCCCCACCTCAGTATTCAGCGGAGGCGTGAGAACAGGCGTAAGCAAGGTGTTCACGCCCTCCCGGGCCGCCGTGGAAAAATAAGCTTCCATCAGCTTCCAATGTTCCTCGGAATACAGCGGGACCTGGTAGTAATCCGCCAGGCAATCCGCATAGAACCACTGGGTATAGAGCAGTCTCTGCCTTGGAAGCCGGGCAGGAATCACCTCCAGAGTAAAGGTGCTTTCCGTCCTGGCGCCGTGTCCCTCCACACGGAACATGATGGGGTATTCCCCGGCAGGACAGTTCTCCGGCACCGCCACATTGACCCATAGCGTCACGTTCTGATAAGGGCTGACGGTCAGCGTATTTCCCTCCAGCGGACGGAGAAGGTCGGGAAACAGTCCGGCATGCAGGGAGAGATAGTCGCCGTCGTGTCTTCCCTCCCTGGTATATGCCGCCAGCGCACAGGGGGAAGATTCCACCTCAAAAAGCTGAATATGCTCTTTCAGGGGAGAATCCAGGAAAAAGGAAAAATCAGCCCGTCCCCATTCAGTCTTCTTCAAGACCAGCTGATAGGCAAACTCTTCCCCTTGCAGGACGCTGGCCTTCAGATAGGGAGGCTTGAATTCACCGGCATCTAAAAACACCTTTTCCAACGATGACTGCTGAAGCAATGTGAGTTCTTCCATGACAGATTTCCTTTCTTTAATAAGCTGCAGTCAAAAATGCCGCCCGCCTGTGCGGGCGGCACTGAGACCGGAAGTCACGCTTCAAATTGATGAAAATCGGGCACATATTCTGTTCCCTTAGCGCTGCGGGACTGCACAAAGCCGTCCAGGCCCAGAGAGAACAGCTCTTCCTGAACCTTCCGAAGTTCCCGCGCCGTAATGGGCCGGAAAAGCTCAGGCAGCTCCGCTCCGATGACGCAGGAAGCATCCAACAGCCTCCCCTTAATCGGAGTATACTGCGCCATCAGGCTGACAGGGATCCCGGGGAAATTTTCCCGGATCAGCCGGAGCACAGCAATGGAATTCCTGGTATGCCCCGGCAGAATCAGATGCCGGATCAGCACGCCGCTGCGCATCATGCCGTTTTCATCATAGACAGGGGCTCCCGTCTGCCGCACCATCTCCCCGATTGCGGCCAGAGCGGTTTCCGGGTAGTCCGGAGCCGTGGACAGCTCTCCGGCCAGCCCGCTTTCTGCATATTTAAAATCGGGCAGGTAAATCTGCACCAAGCCCTCCAATGTCCGCAGCGTCTCCACCCGCTCATAGCCGGAGGTGTTGTACACCACTGGAACTTCCGGCCTGCGCAGCAACAGCGCTTTGCGGATACCCGGCGCAAAATGGGTGGGCGTAACCAGATTGATGTTGTGGGCCCCCTGCTCCTCCAAAGAGAGAAACAGCCCGTTCAGCTCTTCCGGAGAAAAGGCCTTTCCCAGGTTTTCCCCAGCGCTGATCTCCCCATTCTGACAAAACAGGCAGCGCAACGGACAGCCTGTGAAAAAGACAGCGCCGGAGCCCCGCTCCCCGCTGATGGGCGGCTCCTCCCAAAAGTGCAGAGCAGCTCTCGCCACCCGGATTTCCGCGCCGCTTCTGCATATGCCGTCTCCCGTTTTCCCTCTGGCCGCCCCGCAGCAGCGGGGGCAGACACAGCAGGCGGTTATCTTTTCCAGTTCCATTCTCTCCGCCCTTCAGCGAGCCTGATCCGCTTCCGCCGGCTTCAGCGCCAGGAAAGCGCAGTTGCTGCCGCGGCGTCCCTGGGTCTTCCGGTGGGAAAACAGCAGGTCGCTCTCACACATGGTACACACTTTTCCCACTGTGATCTGTTCCGCCGGAACCCCCGCTTCCAGAAGGAAACGGCGGTTGCACTCCCAAAGGTCTACATGGTATTTTTCTCCGACCGGCCCCGTGACAAAATGCCCGCTGTCCGGCAGCTTCAAAAACTCCGCTGCCACAGGCTCATCCACCTCAAAGCAATCCCGGCAAATGGAGGGGCCGACTGCCGCCTGGAGGAGGGCAGGATCCGTACCGAACTCCTCCTTCATCCGTTCTACCATGGCCCTGGCCATACCCATCACCGTGCCGCGCCAGCCGGCATGAGCCAGCCCGATGGCGTGATGCTCAGGATCCACAAAATAGAGAGGGACACAGTCCGCACAGTAGATCACCAACGTGACCTCAGGGTCATCTGTGCACAGGCCGTCGATGCTCTCCCTGTCCCGTGGCTTCCAGATCCCAACACCCCGTTGTTCCCGGGTGACCCGGCGGATATTGCAGTGGTGGTCCTGCGCGCCCGCCGCCAGGGAATCGCTGTCAAATCCGGCGGCCCGGCAGAAAATCCGGTAGTTTTCCGCCACTTTCTCCTCTGTATCCCCCCGGCCGAAGCCCAGGTTCATGGCGGCGTATTCTCTTTCGCTGACGCCGCCCACACGGGTGGTAAAGGCATGGTTAACGCCGCCGAGGGCGGCAAGCTGCGGGAAACGCAGTATCCCCACGCCTTCCCGCACCTCCAGCCGCATCTCCCCCAACGGACCGGGAACAGCCTGACGTGGTTTTTCAATCTGTGCAATGGGATAGGTTTTTTTGTTCACCGTAAGGCCCTCATATTTCTGTTTGATCAGCAGACGGCCCGCAAAGGGATGCCCGCAGGCCCTGCATTGGAATTCTGCTCGGAAACTCTTGTTTTTCAGCATCCATTTGGTCTTCCGCTCACTGGAGCCGCCGCATTTAGGACAGACAAAACGGAGATGGCTGCGCTGCACCAACGGGCTTTTCAGGTCGCAGATATAGGTGGTTTTGAAGGTGATCCGACGGTAAAATTCCTCGTCGCACAGTTCCACAAACGGCTCGACCGCCGATATATCATAAATCTCCCTGAGAATTTTGAGCGTCATCCTGCTGTCGTCCAACGCCCTGTGGTGCTCCATGCCGGAAAGGTCCAGGCCCAACAGATCCGCCGCCTTGGCAAGTCCCACCTGCTCCTTAGTTCCCAGGCCCATCTTCTCCTCTGCGTAACGCTGAAGATCGCAGTACCGGGTCAAAAACGGAATTTTCCCGCTCTCGCTGAAATAACGGCAGTTTTCCACCAGTGTCAGGATATCGGAGGTGCCCCAGGTCATCACAAGACATTCTCCCGCCCACTTGCGAAACCTGCTGACCGCCTGCATGAAGGGAATCCCGTCGGTCAGGTTTTCATCCGTAATACTGGTAAGGTTGGAAATGGTGGTGCTGATACGCTTTCCCACCTGGGGTTTCACAAAACAGGAAAAGCTCTCCTTTTCCTGAAGATCGGCGCCGCACTTCACGGCGCCGAATTCAATAATTTCATTGATATAGCCCTTGAGACGGCGGCTGTAGGTACCGTTCCACTCAAGGTCCAGAATCACGATGTCCAAAAGACGCCTCCTCTCTTCCCATCCGATCAGATGACGCGGGAACTTTGGTCCCCGGTTATTTGCGTTTACTGGCCTGCTTCATCCGCAATTCCTTGGAAAGCACGCATTTGCGCATACGGATACTCTCCGGCGTAATCTCCACCAGCTCATCTTCCGCGATGAACTCCAGGCACTGTTCCAGGCTCAGTACGGAATGAGGCGTGAGCTTCAGCGCCTCGTCGGCGCCTGAGGAACGGGTGTTGGTGGCATGCTTTTTCTTGCAGACATTCACCACGATATCCTCATTCTTGGGGTTGGAACCCACAATCATGCCCTCGTACACCTCTACGCCGGGTCCGATGAACATGCGTCCCCGCTCCTGTGCGTAAAACAGGCCGTATGCCGTGGATTCCCCCGCCTCGTGAGCAATGATGGAACCCTGCGTCCTGTGCTGAATGTCTCCCTTAAAGGCTTCGTAGCCGTCAAACACGTGGTTCATGATGCCGTTTCCGTTGGTGTCGGTTAAGAACTCGGAGCGGTAGCCCATCAGGCCCCGGGCCGGGATCTTAAACTCCAGGTGGGTAGTGCCGGAATCCCTGGTGCCCATGTTGAGCAGCTCCGCCTTGCGCGGCCCCAGCTTCTCCATGACAGCGCCCACATAGCCGTCCGGCACCTCAATCATCAGCAGCTCGATGGGTTCCAGCTTCTTTCCGTCCTTTTCCCTGTAGATCACGCTGGGAGGGGAAACCTGGAACTCATAGCCCTGACGCCGCATCTGCTCAATGAGGATGGAAAGATGCAGCTCTCCACGGCCGGAAACCTTGAAGGTATCGGCGGAATCCGTCTCCTCCACCCGCATAGCCACATTTGTCTCCACCTCTTTAAAAAGCCGGTCCCTCAGGTTCCGGGAGGTGACGAACTTTCCCTCTTTTCCGGCAAAAGGAGAATTGTTTACCATAAACATCATGGAAACCGTAGGCTCGTCGATCTGCACAAAGGGCAGGGGCTCCACACAGTCCATAGCGCAGGCTGTCTGCCCGATATTCAGGTCTGCGATACCGGAGACCGCCACAATATCACCCAGCTCCGCGGATTCCGCCTCTACCCGTTTGAGCCCCTCAAACTGGTAGAGCTTTGTCACTCTGGCATTGCGGGGCGTCTCCTCCTCCCCGCAGATGGTGACCATCTGGCCGGTTTGGATTCTGCCGCGCTCCACACGGCCGATGCCGATGCGTCCCACATAATCGTCGTAGTCGATGTTGGAGAACAGCACCTGTGTGGGCCCTTCCAGATCGCCTTGAGGCGCCGGGACCTCGTTGAGAATCATCTCAAAAAGAGGCTTCATGTCCGTGCCGGGCACGTTGGGATCCAAAGAGGCATACCCGCCTCTGGCAGAGGCGTATACCACGGGAAATTCAAGCTGTTCATCGTCTGCACCCAGTTCAATGAACAGGTCCAAAACTTCGTCCACAACCTCCGCCGGGCGGGCGCCGGGACGGTCGATTTTATTGACTACTACCACAGGCTTTTTTCCAAGGCCCAAAGCTTTTTTCAACACAAATCTGGTTTGGGGCATGCAGCCTTCAAAGGCGTCCACCAGCAGCAGCACGCCGTCTACCATCATCAGGATACGCTCTACTTCTCCGCCGAAATCCGCGTGGCCGGGAGTATCCACAATATTAATTTTTGTATTTTCGTACATGACCGCCGTATTCTTAGAGAGAATGGTGATTCCTCTCTCCCGTTCCAAATCGTTGGAATCCATCACGCGCTCCGCCACGTTTTCATTCGCCCGGAATATGCCGCTCTGCCGCAGCAGCTGATCCACCAGAGTGGTCTTGCCATGGTCGACGTGGGCGATAATCGCCACATTCCGCAGATTTTCTCTTGTACCCATTCGATAAACTTCCTTTCCTGAAGGCGCGCACGCCGCGCCGGGATGCACCAAAAAGTCCTTTTTCTTATCACTTCTCATGAACCGAATTATTATACCACTGTTCGGCAGTTTTGAAAAGAAAAAAGTGAGGAACCGCCGCCATTTTTTAAATTTCTCCCTGTTATTCCGCCGCAGCTGGCGAAAGTGATTTCCTTTGGAGCCCGCTCCGGCTCTCCGGCAATTCCATATCCAAAATTTTCAGCTGCAGCACAAAAAACCGCAAAAAGAGCGGAGAGGGATTCCCCTCTCCGCTCTTAAGCCTCTTTGCGCCGCTCTGTCAGCTGACGGCGGTATTCGGCAAAAGACCGGCCTTCCTGCTTTCGGAACTGACGATAGAAATACTCCTCATTCCTGTATCCCAGCGTTTCAATCAGCTCAGAGACTCTGCCGGTTCCGGCTGCAAGCTGCCGTTTGGCAGCAGTAATTCGCAGCCGGTTCAAATAATCACTGAAACTGCACCCGGTCTCCGCCTTGAACAATCGTCCAAGATAGGCTGGGTTCATGTAGAACCTCCTGGCGATGATCTGCAAATTCAAGGCGTGTGAGTAATTTTGCTCACAATACTGCTGAACCTGCAGCACCAGGTTGGAAGGACGGTGTACACTGGTCTCCCGAAAGAGCTGCAGCGCCTCCCTGCAAAGCGCAGAAAGGAAATCCTTCACCGTTTCCCTGTGCCGGAACAATCCCTCCTCCAGTACCCGGAGCTTCTCATCGTACCAGCGCAGCTCATAACCGATATTATATTTCTGGTAGAGGCCCATCAGCTCAAACAACACCCCGTACAACACGCCCCGCACCACTTTTTCCGGAATCTGCTTTTCCGCAATTTCCTGCAGCAACCGATCTGTCTCAGTCCAGACAGTCTCCTCTTCCAGAAACTGCAGGGCGTTGAGCAGACCCTCGGAACGCCAGCTCAGCCCGAAGGCCTCGCTGGGCCGTTCCTCCGGCTCCCTTGCCTGGGACAACAGGGCCTTCCCGCCGCAGTCCTCCAGCGCCGCCTCAAAGGAATTCCGCAGTTCCCCAAAGGATTCTGCCGGTCTTCCCATGCCTGCAGAAACGCTCAGGTGAAGATAGGTCTCCACACAGGAAAGAAGCTCTGCCAGATAGGCGGGCGCCGCGCTTTCGAGCCTGCTACCCCCACAAAACAGCAGGCCGATCCTGCGACCGTCATAATCAAAAGCGTAGCCCTCCAGATCATTGAGTTCCAGCAGTTCGCAGGCGATATTTTTGATACTGTAGCCCAGCAGGCCCGCATCCTTGTCCCCTCCGAAGTCCGGCTGCAGCACAGCCGTCAAAAACCGCCCGCCCTGCAGCTTCACTCCTTGGTCTGCCAGCCGCTTGCTGACTGCCTCCGGCGAAACGCCGGGAGAGAGCAGCTCCCGGAACAACTGGTTACGCACAATCCTGTCGTTTTCCAGGCTCCTGCGGTACTCCTCCAGCTCTCCGTCGAGTTCACGTTTGATTTTTTTCACCGCGGCAAGCAGTTCCTCCCGGTCAATGGGTTTGAGCAGGAAAGCTTTTACCCCCATCTCAATGGCCTGCTTGGCATAGGCAAAATCACTGTAGCCGCTGACGATGATGATCTTAATCCCGGGATCCTTCTCCTGAATTCGGCGGATCAGAGCCAGCCCGTCGATTCCAGGCATGCGGATATCTGTAAGGATGAGTTCGCACCGCTGCCAGGACAGCATATTCAGAGCCTCTTCTCCATTTGCCGCAAGCCCAATGATATGAAACCCCAGCTCCTGCCAATCCAGAAATTCTGCGATGCCCTCACAAATGTTTTTCTCGTCATCCGCAATCAGCACATTGTACACGTCAAATTTCCTCCTTTTCCCCCTCTTCAAACTGGCAGAGCGGCAGTCTGACTTCGGCTGTAGTTCCCTGCCCCGGCTCACTGCGGAAGTGCAGGCCATAGGGCTCTCCGAAGAGCAGCCGGATCCGCCGGTGTACATTTCTTATGCCGATATTTTCCTGCCTGGGAAGGGAATCCAGCTCTGCCTGCAGCTTTTGCAGCGTTTCCGCCTCCATTCCCACGCCGTTATCTTCCACAAAGATGAAGAATTCCCCCGTGCCGATTTCGCTGGAAATCCTCAGTTTTCCATGCCCCTGCTTGGGCTCAAGCCCATGACGGATGGCGTTCTCCGCCAGAGGCTGGAGGCTGAACTTGGGAATTTTACAGCTTGAGAGTGCGGGATCCACCTGCAGCTCAAAGCAAATCCGGTCCGAAAAGCGGAACTGCTGAATCTGCAGATATGCTTTGACCAGCTCCACCTCTTCCCGGAGGGTGACGGTATCCTTATCCCATTCCATGCTTCTGCGCATTAGGAGGGCAAATTTCTGAATGATCTCAGCCGTCTGAAAATCCCTGTTTTTCCAAAGGCGCATCCGCACAGATTCCATGGTGTTAAAAACAAAATGCGGATCAATCTGGGACTGCAGCGCCTTGATCTCCGCGTCCTTCTTTTCCAGCTCCAGGCGGTACACACCGTTGATCAGGCGGTTGATGGTATCCATCATCCGTCCCATGTCCTCATAGAGTTCCGTAATCTCATCATGCCCGTCCAGCCTGATTTCCGGTTTAGCTTCGCCCCCGTGAAAATCGGTGGCATAGCGCACCAACAGCTTCAGCCGGTCCGTCAGCGTTTTGGAGAGCAGCAACAGGAAGCCTACAGCCCCCACAATGCTGAGCAGGCACAGCATGATACACAGCCATACTGATTCCGTCACTTTCTCCATCAGCGGCCGCCGTGACATGATGGAAACCAACCTCCAGCTTACCCCAGGTTCTTCCTCCATGCTGCGGTAGAAAGAAACCGTGTCCGTTTCCCGCACGGGCTGATCCGGCATTCGCTCCAGTATCCGCTGCAGCGCAGGGAACTCTTCCGCATCCTTTCCAACTGCTTCCCTGACATTGGAGGAGAGCACCACCCCGCTGCTGCCCACCACATAGGTCTGCTGGTCCCCACGGCCCAGCAGGGAACAAAGCTCCGACTCGGGGGTACGAAGCAACAGGATATTTTGAATCCGTTCCTGCCCGTCGGATACGATCAGCTTTCCCACTGCAAGATATGCCTTTCCGTCCTCCAAAATGGGATCCAACAGCACATTGCTTCCGGCTGCCTTCATCACCCGTTCCCGGATTTCCTTCTTCAGGGGCGTCTGCTTCTGGGAGACCAAAAACACGTTGTCGGTAAGAATGGTAGGATTTGTCGTGTAGACGGAAAGCTTTGACAGGCTGCCTGAGGTGATGGGGAATTTCACCAGGCAGCTGTCATAGATGCGCCCGTAGTCCAGGTAGGGTTCGATCTCGTCCGGATGGAATTCATGGAGGGTATTGACATATTTCATTAATTCATAGGAAGAGGTTGCGCTGTCAGCTAACGCGAAATTAGCCCGCAGCATACTGTCTACATTTGCAGCGGTCTGATCGAAATAGACACGGTCCAGGTCTTCCGTATAGGACAGGGTGGAACTCACCATCCGCTGCAGGAAGAAACCGCAGACCACCAAAATGGGCAGCAGGACAAAACACCCGTATCCAAAGAGCAGCTTTTTTTGAATCCCCATCCGGTTGAGTTTTCCTGAAATTCCCACAGCCCCTTCCCTCCCCGCCTTCTTTTACAGTCTCACCCTGTACAGCGCGGTACGCGCCGTGATCACCAGAGTGTTTTCCCCAACGGGGACCATACAGGCGGGCCGCTCCGGAAATTCCAAATACTCCGGCTCTCCGGCCTGCCGGTACACAAAGAGTCCTCCGTCCAGGATGCACACCGTGCCGGAGGGAAGCTCCAGAGAGCAGTATTCTCCCCGTTCCTCCAGCACCTGCGGCGAGAAGAGCTCGCAGGCGTCGTTTACCTGCAGGCGCACCGTCCTTTTGTAAAATTCATCTGCGGAGAGAAAAGGCTTTCCGGGAACCGCTTTTTGCAGGCAGCAAGCACGCACCAAATCGTAGCAGCAGGCAATCACGGTTGCGCCGTCCGGCGCCTGCCAGCCTTTTTCCCAGCTGCGGCAGACGATGGAGAGGTGGTCGTTGTTGTCCCGCCAGCGGTTTCCGGGATAGACCACCGTCTTCACCCCTGTCAGCTCCGCCCTGTCCCTGCATTCCAAAACCGTCATGGTCCTGCCCGGGTCCTGCGGGTCCACTGCATATACTTTGATAGCAGACCCAGTGTTGTACCAAGCGCCGTAGGCTGTGCCTTCCGCATCCGCAGGCTTCGGATACCGTTCGCCGGAGCCCTTGGGCGGAAAGTATTCGCACACCGCCAGCAGCCGATCCTCCCCGTCGCAGATCAGGGAAAGGGGCCGGTAGGGCGTATCCCAAACAGGGCGGATCAGTCCGGTCTGACAATCGAGCTGGTAGATGTTTTTCTTCCGGGAATCGCAGAAATACACATTTCCGCGGCTGTCCGTGCAGATGGCGTCCACGTTGTCAAAGCCGTCCGCCAGCCTTTCCACACGCCCGCCGGACTTAGGGGCGGGCCGTTCTGTGTTGAGGGTGAGCCGGGTCAGCTGCCAGGGCCGAACAGCTTTCCCGCCGTCGGCATCCCGCAGGGTGAAATCCATCGTATATTTCATCTGAGTGAAATTGTGCAGATTCCAGAATTCCGTGTTCCGGCAGTCCCGGGCCAAAACCGCCTGCGGGAAAGCGTTGTCCACCCAGATCACCCGGAACAGGTAGAGGTCCGCAAAGGTCAGGGAATCGCAGCCGGAAAGCTCTAGGGGCTGGCACCAACTGCTCTCCGCCACCTCTTCTTCGGTTTGCAGGGCATAGAAACTCCATCCGGAAACATTCTGCATCAATACCTCGCGGCGCACGTGGTGCTCCACCGAAACCGCATACATGGCTCCCGCCGCTGCGGTGTCGGAGAGGAAAAGGCCCGCGGCGGCATAGGGACTGGCGCTCCAGATATCTTTAAAGACTCCGCCTCCATTTTCCGTAATCCACAGGCTCCAGTACTGGGAGTCCCATTTCCGGGCAGGATCAGAATCTGCTGTGCGGCTCTCATTGTAGACAGGCACATTTTCTCCGCCGGGGTTCATAGAGCCGTGCCCTCCGTAAAACTTTACGTCGTTCATATAGGAGTCCGGACCCGCCGTCCACTTGCAGCCGCAGATCCGCGGATTTCTGGCAGCCGTATCAATGGCAATGCCGTTAATCAGATTTCCGCCGCCCTTTCCGCTTTCCAAAAGCGGCTTTGGCGTGCCAAACCCTCCGAAGACCGGCTCGTTATCCTTTACCATCAGTCTCGTGGAGATGGGGTTGAGACCGATCAACGCCGTATGCTCCCGCAGGCGCAGCGTGTCGCTCAGGCGGTAGAATCCCTGGGGGAAATAGAGCACGGCGTGGCTGTCCACCGCCCGCTGCAGCACCGCAGTGTCATCCGTCTCACCATCGCCTGCGGCCCCCAGCTCCCTTACATTTACCCACTCGTCCTGGGGAGGCAGGTCCGGAATGCGTTTGGGGAAGGAAAGAGGGAAGGAGGAAAGCGCCTCTGTCTCACAGACTGTTTGGAGTGACGCCTGCCCTGATACCCCTTTCATGACCAGGCCATGGGAAAACTCCCTGAGGAAAAACGTCTCCTGCTCCGGTTTGACATTCCTTCCGCTCTCTTCAAGTCTTGCAATAAAATTTACCCGCCGGCCGCAAAGGTTCCGGAGGCTGAGCTGGTTTGCCGCGCACCGGTCCAGAGGCGCTGTCACCAGGCAGTCTGAAATATTTTCAAAAACACCGTCCTCCAGATAAAGCTTTTCACAAAAGCCGTCCTCGATCTCTATGGCCCGGGGACAGTCCCGAACCTCCAAATTCACAATGGTAAGCCCCGCTTCCCGCGTGTGGATGGCTGCCCGGCGCTGACCGGAAAACCTGGCGTTCATCAGCAGGCAGGGCCAGCTGGGCGAGGTGCGGGTGGTATAGATGCCGTACTCTCCCCCTTCAAATGCCACATCCTCCAATTCGTTTCCCACGTCGAACAGCCCGGCGCGCCCGCTCCCTGCACACACCCTGCAGTGCGAGATGAAGCTGTGCTGGGCAAAGTGGGTGCGCAGGGCCACAGCGCAGGGATTTCTCTCGCCGATTTCCAAATCAATATTGGACAAGGCGCTGTAGAAGGTGCCTGCGTTGGCGTCGGCAACCGCCTCCCCGGGATCGGGAACCCGGTCGGTAAACCACAGCAGGTAGCGGGACTTTCCCTTATCCTCCGGCACGTCCTCCTGAAAGCCCGGCGAGCGCTCTTTCAGCACCAGCCTTGGCCGCGTTTTCCCCCAGCCGATCAGCCGGATGGCCCTGGGCACATAGATCGTGTCCGACAAAAGATAGACGCCCTCCTCCAGAAAGATAATACCATACCCTTTTTCCCGCTTCAGGCTGTTGATTGCCTCCTGAAGCGCCTGGGTGACATCACCCTCCCGATGACTGAACTGTACCGCCTCACCGTCGGCAAACGGTTTTTGATAGACAGATATTTCCATTAAAATTCCTCCCCGTGTTTGCGTCAAACGCTGTTCTCCGTTTTTTCAGTGCCGATTCAAGGAAGACCGCCATGTGTTCCGCAGGAAAAGCAGATCTATCACAGGCTTCTTCCCCAAAACATAAAATCAGTTTTTATTCTCCCAATATCACGGCTGCCGAAACCGGCTGCGGCAGCTCCCAGTACTCTGATTCCACCTCCAGGTTTTCAGTGATCTTAATGGAAGCTTTTCCCGCCGGAGTCAGCACCTGATGCCACACGCCCTTATTCAGGCACACAGGCTTATCCAGCAGAAAGGCCTGGAATTCTTCGGGAGCCTCAGGCCGGGCAGTCAGCAGAATTCCTGTCCCCTGCACCGGCTCAAAGCTTTCCCGGGAAAAGGGGTGGCATTCCAGCCGGCGTGCCGGCCCCGCTCCAAATTCCAACAGGGCGATCCGCCATCCAGGGCTCTCTTCCCGCACGGCGATCTCCCAGCCCCGGGGGCCGCTGAATTCCAGCACTGTCCCATAGGCCGCAAAGCTTTCCCGGGTGATCTCGCAAATCTCTCTTCTCATAACAAATTCCCCTCTCTCCTGCTATTCCTCTTCTTCATCACAGCCCTCTCCTTCCAGATAAACCGTGCGGCGGGGCTCTCCGTTTTACAATGTTTAATCATAATATAATACTGAAAAGGGGGATTTGAAATCCCCCTTTTCAGACGGCAGCTTCCGGGCCGGAGGAGCCGGACCGCGAAAGATGTCTCCTAAAAATTATTCCTGGCCCTTTTTGAATTCGTCAAACTGCTTCTGCATCTCCGCCACAATAGTCTCGGATCCCGCCTCCCGCAGCTTATTGAGGAATTCCGGCAGAGTTTTCTCAGGATCTACAGCCCCCACCTTCAGAACGTTGTTGTACTCCTTTACAATGTTCAGGGTGGCGGCCACCTCGGTCTGCACCGGGGTCTCATCGAAGATAAAACCAAAATCCGGCAGCTGTTTTGCCTTGGCATTGAACGCTTCAAACTGCTCCCATTTATCCGGCGCTTCTGTCTCATTGAGGAAGTTCAGGAACTGGTTGCCGTACATCCACTGCATGTTGGGGGCGTAGCCGCTGTCAGGGATCAATTTGATCACATTGTCGGATACCTTTTCATAATCCACACCTTCCACGCCGAAGTTGATCAGGTTATTGAGGTATTTATCCGTATTTACCAGCTCCAGGAACATGGCCGCACGCTGAGGGTTCTTCGAGGTTCTGGAAATGGCCTGCATGGAACCCAGGGCATTGGTGAGATAGATGTCGGTAACATCCACCTGAGCCAGGGTGAAGCCTTTCCCCTGTGCCAGAATGTTCAGTTCATCCGCATAACAGGGCTTCAGGTTCACAGGGAAAGTGAAAAACTGACCGTTGGATTTCTGGGATTGGCCGTCCTTCATGGTGGCCACGTCCTTGCGCAGATAGCCTTTGTTGTAGAAGTCCCGCATCTGCTGATAGGCCGCCTTATACTCCTCCGATTCATACTGGTTGACCACCGTGCCGTCCGGCAGGATCATTCCTATCTTCTCCTGGGGGTTAGCACCCATTTCCATAATGGATACGAAGGGGAGATTCTGGCTGTTGTCGTTAAACAGGGGAGTGAGTTCTTCATTGTGCTCCATAAACTGCTGCAGTTTGGGCTCGATATCACTATACGTTTTGATATCGCTCATGTCAATCCCATATTCGTCTGCCAGGGTCTTGTTGTATACGAAGCCATAGCTGACAGCTTTTTCCTTGTTGCAGGGCAGTGCGTAGATATGTCCGTTTACCCTCGCAGCATTGAGAAAGTCCTCTCCCACTGCTTCGGCAGCGCCCTTCATCTCGTTTTCCAAATAGCCGTCCATCTCCATAAAGGCGCCGTTTTTGGAATTGAGCACATAGTCTACCATCCCCACGCCGGTAAAGCAGATATCAAAAGGTTCGCTGGCCGCGATAGCCGCCTTCAGCTTCTGGTCGTAGGAGGCCCAGTCCAGCATGTTCATCTTGACTGTGACATTGAGCTTGTCCTTTAGGTATTTGTTGATCTCCTGTTCGATGCGCTGGTTATCCCGCTGTTGGGCGGGCCCCAGTACATACCAGGTCAGATCGTAGGGTTCCAGTTCGCCGGAACCCGAAGTCTCCCCCGGTTCTGCGCCCTTGGATGCTCCACTGCTGCCCGAGGGCTGTCCGCAGCCTGCGGCCAGCAGGCACAGCGCCAGAATCAATGCCAGCAGTATCCGTCCTTTTGCCTTACTCTTTTTCATTTTTTCTTCCTCCCTTATTTCTCTGGGGCGCAAAGGCCCCTGCTTTCCATATGCCGCACCGTCATCCCTTGACCGAACCGATGGTCAGGCCCTTGATAAAGTATTTCTGGAAGAACGGATAGGCAATGATTATGGGGCCGATGGACAGGATGCACATGGCCATACGGGCGGTCTCCCCCGGCAGCTTCATGGCCTCCATGCTGAAACTGGTGCTGGGAATCTGCTCCAGAATGCTCAGGCTCACCAGCAGCTTGTAGAGCATATACTGCAGGTTATACAGGTTCTGGTCGGTGACCAGCATCAGAGGCAGATAGTAATCGTTCCAAAACGCCAGGGTATTGAACAGGCCGATTGTGGCAAGGCCCGGCAGCGCCAGGGGCAAAACGATGGTCCGAAAAATCCGGAAATCCCCGCAGCCGTCGATACGCGCTGATTCCACAATGGCATCCGGGATGGTGGTCTGGTAAAAGGTGCGCATGATCATCACATAGAAGGCATTCATCAGATAGGGGACGATCAGCGCAAAAATGGTGTTGTTCAAATGCAGGAATTTGACGCAGACGATGTACCACGGCACCATACCGCCGTTAAACAGCATGGTGAACAGCGCGAAAAAGGAGAACTGCTTGCGGAAGGAGAACTCCCGGCGCGAAAGCGGGTAGGCGAACAGCGCGACGAGAAAGGTGCTGCACACCGTCCCCACCACCGTGACCAGCAGCGTAACCCCATAAGAATTGAGGATGGTGCCGGACCATTTGAAGATAAAACGGTAAGCATCAGTCGTAAAATGCTGCGGAATCATGCTGTAGCCATTGATCAGCACATCCCTCTCATCCGAGAATGAGATGCCCAAAACCAGAAGTACCGGATAGATGCACATCACCATCATCAGGCTGAACAGCACGATGAGCACCGCATTGGCCGGGGCGGATATGGAAGTGCGGGAACGGGATTTCTTTTTCATGCTGATTCTACACCTCCTAAAACAATGCGTTGTCGGGATTGAGCTTGTTGACGAACAAATTGGTGGTAAGCACCAGTATGAATCCAATCACAGACTGATAGAGGCTGGCGGCGGCGGACATGCCCAGGTCTCCGGTGTTCATCAGGGTCTGATACACATAGGTATCCAGCACGTCGGCCACCGGCTTCAGGGCTCCGTTTCCCAACTGGGAAGTGGCAAAATAAAACAGCCCGAAATCTCCCTGCACAATTTTACCCATGCTGAGGATGGTGAGGATCGTCATCACCGGCACCAGATGCGGCAGGGTGATGTGGATGATCTGTTTCAGCTTGCCGGCCCCGTCGATGCTGGCAGCCTCATAGAGCTCCTGGTCGATGCCGGAGAGAGCCGCCAAATACACCACGGAATTGTACCCGGTATACTTCCAGAGGTTCAGGAACACCAGAAGATAGGGCCAGGGGGCCAGCTCGGTATACCAGCTGATCGGTTCGATCCCCAGTGCCGGCAGGATCATCCGGTTCACAATACCGGATTCCGGGTTCAGGAAAGAATAGACGATGTAACTGACCACAACCCAGGAAAGAAAGTAGGGCAGCATAAAGGTGGTTTGAAAAATTTTACTCAGCCTTTTGCTGATCAGCTCGTTGAGCCCGATTGCCAATGCAATGGCCGCAACCAGCCCCACGAAAATGAACACCAGGTTGTAGCATACCGTGTTCCGGGTGATACGGAAGGCATCCGGGGTCTTAAAGAAAAACTCAAAATTCTTCAGGCCAACCCATTCGCTCTCCATAAAGTTGGTAAAGATATTGTCGCTGAAAAACTGCATTTTTTTGAAGCTCATCAGGGTTCCCGCCATAGGCAGATAATTAAAAATCAGCATCAAAACCGTTCCGGGAAGCAGCATCAGCAAAAAAGTTTTATTCTTATGTACCTTCCAGAAAAAATTTTTCCAGCCCTTTCGGTGCGCAGAGCGCCCCTGTTCCAATCCGGCAGCCATAGCCGCGCCTCCTCTTTTTATTTCAAATGCCGGTAACCAGACACTTGCTCCTTGTGTCTACATTCTACGAATTCCCCGTCCTGAAATCCAGACACAAATTATGCAGAAAAGCTGTAAAAATTATAGCTTTTCCCAAACCGAGCCAAAAGCCCGCCGGGCGGCCGTTGTATTTTCCCCCCACATCCTGTATAATATGGAACATAACTTCAGCTCCGGGCGGGAGACGGCGTTTCCCTTCCCGGAGAGGGAAAGACGGTGAGAGAGACGGCAGCGCAATCGCAAAACAGTGATTTTTCCCGGGGCAGCGTGGCCAAAAACATTCTGAGGCTGGCAGTGCCCATGACAGTGGCCCAGCTCATCCATGTGCTTTACAGCGTGGTGGACCGGATGTATCTGGGGCATATTCCCGGCGTGGGGGCGGATGCCCTTACCGGGGTGGGCATCACCTTTCCCATCCTCACCATCATCACCGCTTTCGCAAACCTGTTCGGAATGGGCGGCTCACCGCTCTTCTCCATCGAGAGAGGGAAAGGGGACGCGGAAAAGGCAAAACGGATCATGGGGAACACATTTGCCATGCTCCTCTATACGGGCCTTGCCCTTATGGCAGTCATCCTGCTGTTCAAAAAGCCGCTGCTTTACGCCTTTGGCGCCAGCGACATCACCTTCCCTTACGCGGACGGCTACATCACCATCTATCTCTGCGGCAGCCTGTTTGTGATGGTGGGGCTGGGAATGAACAACTTTATCAATGCCCAGGGCTTCGGCCGCAAGGGGATGATGACCGTGCTGCTGGGCGCCGTGGTCAACATCGCGCTGGACCCGCTGTTTATCTTTGTGCTGAATCTGGGAGTGCAGGGTGCCGCCATTGCCACGGTGATCGCCCAGTTTGTCTCCGCCCTGTGGGCAGTCTCCTTTCTCCGCGGCAGAAAAGCGGTGATCCGTCTGGAACGCTCCGCCATGCGCCTGCAGTGGCGGCTTGTCGGCCGGATCTGCGCCCTGGGTTTTTCCGGCTTTATCATGGCGGTGACCAATAGCGCCGTGCAGATCGTCTGCAATTCCACCCTGCAGCTTTTCGGCGGGGATCTGTACGTGGGCGTGATGACCGTGCTCAACTCGGTGCGCGAGGTGGTCTCCACACCCATCAGCGGCCTGACCAGCGCGGCCCAGCCGGTCATCGGGTTCAACTACGGCGCAGAAGAATACCGGAGAGTGCGAAAGGGAATCAAGTTTATGTCCATTCTCTGCGTGCTTTACACTACGCTGGTTTGGTTGATTCTCTTCGTGGCCCCACAGCCCTTCATCGCCATTTTTACCGAGGAAGCCGCACTGCGGGAGGCCTGTGTGCCCGCCATGCACATCTACTTCTTCGGCTTCTTTATGATGTCCCTTCAGAATGCTGGGCAGTCCTCTGCCGTAGCGCTGGGCCGTTCCAAGCAGGCCGTATTCTTCTCCCTGCTGCGCAAGGCGGTCATCGTTATCCCCCTCACGCTGCTGCTGCCCCGGCTCTTCGGCCTGGGCGTGGACGGCGTGTTCCTGGCGGAACCCATTTCCAACTTTATCGGCGGCGCCGCCTGCTACCTCACCATGCTGCTGACCATCTGGCGTGAGATGGTACGCAAAGAGCGGGAAAAAGCCACAGCCGTGTAAGGTCTTCTTTGTGACATTACAAGCGCGCCCCAAAGCAAGGATTGTTCCCTTGTTTTTGGGCGCGCTTTCCCGTTCTGCCCCGGGTTCCAGCTGTCTCCAAATTATTTTCCAGAGAGTTTTCTTCTCCTCTTGACAATCTTGGTTTATTATTATAAACTAAAATCAAAGACTGGGTTTATAATAACAAACCTGACAAAATTTAAAGTAGGGGGCGTCTGTATGAAAGACCTGAAACTCTGCGAAAGCGACTATCGTTTTATGCTGCTGGTTTGGGAGGCAGAGCCCCTCCCCTCCGGAAAGCTTGTGGAGTTGTGCCGGGAAAGGCTGGGCTGGAAGAAGTCCACCACCTATACAGTGCTGCGCAAGCTCTGTGAGCGGGGCTTTGTCAGGAATGAAAACACTGTGGTATCCGCCTGCATTCCCAAAGAAAAAGTACAGGTTTACCAGAGCGGGCATTTTGTCGAGCATGTCTTCGAGGGATCCCTGCCTGGCTTTCTCACCGCATTTCTGGGCGGCAGGCCCGTTTCCGAGCAGGAGGCTCGGGAACTCAAAGAACTGATCGACCAACACACCCGGAAGGGAGGCGGGACATCATGACCGCCCTCCGTGAGATTTTTCTGCAGCTGCTCAGCATGAGCCTGACCTCCTCCCTTGTGATCGCCGTAATCTGTTTCCTGCGGTTCCTGCTGAAACGGGCCCCGAAAAAGTTTTCTTACTGGCTGTGGGCCGCCGCAGCCTTTCGACTCATCTGCCCTTTTTCCTTCTCCGCGGTCTTCAGTATTTTTTCCTTTTCCTCCGCAGGGACCGTACACAGCGCAGGCCCTGTCACCAGGATGAGCTACCTGCCGGCTGTCTCCCCTGCCGGAGATCCGGCCCAGCCGCTCACATATCCTGGCATGGTTTCCGGGATTCCGGATCCGGGTCCCGATTCTGTTGCCATACTCAGCCTTATATGGATGCTGGGCGTTGTGCTGATGCTGGCCGCAGCTGTGTTCAGTTACCGGAAAATCTGCCTGCGGGTGCGCGCTGCCGTAATGCTTCGCCCGTACGTTTATGAGTGCGACGCTATCCGATCTCCGTTTGTGCTGGGATTTTTCCGGCCAAAAATCTACCTGCCCTTTGGTTTGGACGCCGGTCGGCAGAAATACGTGCTTTGTCATGAAGAGTATCACATCAGACGCCGTGACTATCTCATCAAGCCGCTGGCCTTCTCCCTTCTGTGCCTGCATTGGTTGAATCCCCTGGTATGGCTGGCTTTTGTCCTCTTGTCCAGAGATATGGAGATGAGTTGCGACGAAAAGGTGCTGGAAACCCTGGGCGGCGATCTGCGCCGCGAATACAGCCTCTCCCTGCTCTCCTTCGGATCAAACCGCAGATTTCCTGCTCCCAATCCCCTTTCCTTCGGAGAGACGGGCCTCCGGGAGCGGATCAAGAACGTGCTCACCTACCGCAGAACCGGAGCTTTCGTCTCCATTATGGCCGTCATTGCCTGTCTGCTGACGGCTGCGGCCTGCTCCGCAAACCCGATTCAGCCCGAAGTCCCCGAAAGTTCCAATCATAATTATGAAATGATGGGTGCGGAGGACGAGACTGATTTCCACACCGCAGAGCTTCTCAGCCTGCTGTTCGACTGCCAGGACAGCGAGCTCCTGGAGATCATGGCGCTTCCCGCCCCCTCCGTCACCCCGCTTCCCAACGGAGACTATCCCACGATGACTTCTAACCCCGCAATAGACGAGGCTTTGGAGCAATACTATCAAGCCCGTTTTCCGGCAGACTATTTTACAGAAGAGGCTTATGCCCGTTTCCTGCAGAGGGCTGCTTCCCAATGGTTCTTTCAATCATTTGCCGGGCAGGGAGAACTGCGCCTAGTTAAGGCGGAGCGTCTGCCTGCGGAAACAGACGCCCGCAGCTGGACCGCCACTGTGAGAGCGGTGCTGCTGCCTTCAGGCGCATCGCAGGATTTTGAAATCCCCGTATCCGTACAGGAGTCGGAAGGCAAGCTGACCTCCTTCCTGTTGGGAGAGGAGGTCGGCAGCCTGCAGCAGTACTTTTTTCGCTCTGCCATGGAGGAAACAGGGCTGCAGGATGAAGAGCAGGAAGCATGGAAAAGAGATTTGGAGGCTCGGGAGGAAAAGCTGGCTGAACTTCAGGCGGAGTTCAGTTCTTACGAGGCGCGCATAGAGGTTCTGGCTTCCGACCTGGAAACTGCAGAGGAAAGCCGCATGGGCACGCTGAAAACGGAGCTGAACAGCGCTGAGCTGCAGCGCCGTATACTGTATCAGGAAGCGGAGGCACTGGAACAGGAGATAGAGAAGCTCCGGCTGCTCATCCAGGACAGCGTCTCTGCGGAAAACGAGGACGTTTCTCCCTGATAGAACACAGAATATGGAGGCAAAAACATACGCCCTGAAGACGGCTGTACAAGCTGTCCTCAGGGCGTTCCAATTATCGGTAGGTGGTTTCCAGAGCCTTTTTCAGAACCCTGGGGTCACGGACATAGGGTGTGACTGGACAGATGGGTTTGGTAATTTCCATCAGCGTATAGACTGCAATGCGGGCGGCGCGTACCGAATATTCTTCGGTAAACACCATGTCTTCCGGAATCTCCACAAACTGGCTGATCATGGCAAAGTTTGTGCTGCCCTCCGGCACCACAGCAGGGCGGTCCGTCATCTTGCGGGGCTGGAACTGGGCGTCCACATAGGGCATGAAGCAGGGAATCACATTGATCACATCTTTTTTGATTTCCTCCCAGCGGTCCTGCCAATGGAGATGGCAGATAAGCTCATAAAGCAGTTCCTCGCCGGTGCAGTCCTTCATGGGTTTTTTCACATAGTCGCCCAGCTGATCGGTGTAGAGGCCGTAACCCCAGAAAATGGTGGTATTTACATCCTGTGCCCGGAAATGGGGCTGCGCCGCAACCACGAGGCTCATCAGCCAGGAAGAATCCTTAAACGTCATCAGAGCGCCCGAGCCCGGGATGTTGCCAGAATAGTTTTCTATCATCTTCAGCAGCCGGTTCCCCTTCAAGGTCACAGTGAAGCTCTCCCAATTGGTTTCGTGCATGTTTCCAAAGAAGGGCCGCGGGTCTCCGAGGCCGGGCTTTTTCGAAGCCACCTTGCTCCAGAGCTCGCCGGATATAGGCTTTTCCTCCGGGGCGGGAGCCGGGGTGCTGTAATCCCCCAGGGTAGCGGAATCCGTCATGCAGGCATTGGTCATGATACACAGGTCGCCCTCTCCCAGCTCTATGGTCCGCTCTTCCCCCACCGAATCCTTTAGATGCAGCGCTGTGGCGGTAATGGTGCTGTCAGGCTTGAAATCGATATCCGTCACCGTGGTATCCGTCACAAATCTGACGCCGTGATTGTCAAGATAAGCTTTCAGCGGCAGGATCACGCTCTCATATTGGTTGTAGGGGGTACGGGTAACGCCTTCCAACGTCTCGATTCGGGAGAATTCAAAGATCATCCTGCGCATATAGCGTCGGAATTCAAACAGGCTGGACCATTTCTGGAAGGCAAAGGTAGTCTGCCACATATACCAGAAATTGGTGGTAAAGAAATGGGGCGTACCCTGGAACCAATCTTCAATCGTCAGGCCGTCCAGCTGTTCCTCGGGTGTGATCATCAGCTTCCCCAAAGCCAGACGGTCGCCGTTGCTGAAACCCATACTGTGCACATCCTGGATCACCCCATTGCGGTCGATGAGCCGGGCGTGAGCGCAGGTGGGATGGGCATGGTCAAAATTGAGTATTTCCTCCGTCACACTCCTGCCGGGCTGTTCTATGCTGGGAACAGAGGAAAAGAGCTCCCAGAAATTTTCATAGGTCTCCTCATTGAGCATCCGGCCGCCACGGCAGACAAAGCCCTGCTCCACGCTGCCCGCACCGTCGTTGGAACCGCCCAGGAGCTTCATCCCCTCGTAAATTGTGATATTTTCTCCTGGAAAACTGCAGTCGCGCACCAGGTATGCGGCAGCTGCCAGAGAAGCCAGACCCCCGCCTACCAGATAAACCTTCCGTTCTCCATAGTCCCGGCTTTTGACCTCTTCGTCCGCTATGCGTCTCGTTTCAGCCTCCGCCTTTTTTCTCCCAGCGTTAACAACCGCTGCCGCTGCGGCCCCTGCCGCGCCCACTGCAAGAATCTTACCAAGTTTTTTCATAGTCGGTTCCCTTTCTTCCCTGATATTTGTTTCGGCACGAATCGATGCGCAATCCGTCCTCGTTTCTGACGCTTTTCCGGGAACCAGCGCCGCTGTCCCCGGAAGCTGGCTTCATTCTACCATGGGAAATCTTAGAAATCATTAGACAGGTTTTTCACGCTGTACAAAAAACATACAGCTGAAATTCATTGTCGCAAAATGTGACAATATCAGGCTTTTGTCTATACACAGGAACAGCGGAAAGCGGTATCCTGAGATAGGATGAGAGGAGGGAAACGTTCATGGCAGCCGACAGCCCTGTCAAGGAAGCAATGGTAAAAACCGCGGTGGTCCATCTGCTGCGCACAGCGAAGAGAGATCCAGAGCGGACCGCCCGCAATGTTACAGAGCTGGCCTGTGTGCTCACGCACCGAAACCTGGTTCCGGAAGAGGAAACCCTGTTCCTATCGGGGATGGCCCGCTTTATCCGGGAGGGCAATGAAAAAGAGGCGCTCAGCCTGGTTCAGCAATTCTTCTTTCCAAATTCCAGCCAAAGGCCGGGCTGAATGATTCAGCCCGGCCTTCAGCTTGTCGAAAAAGAGCATTTCGCCAAGCTGAACAAGTTTGCAGGGAAGAAATAGTTTTCTCAGAAGGCTTCTCCCTGTGCAAACTTGTTTCTGAATCAACGCGGGAGAGGAACCCTGACGGTTCCCTCCCACACCCTTCCTCCCTCCGAAGGCGTTGGCTCTTACGTTTATCGACAGACTGAAAGGCCGGGCTGAATGATTCAGCCCGGCCTTCTCGTCGTCCCCTGCATTGTTTTAACCTGCAGGGGACAGGATATTCTAATCACGTTTCACAATGGACTTTTTCTTCCACTTTCCCATCCGGTAGGCAAATCCGGTGAGTACCGCGCCCAGCACCCAGGAGATCAGCAGGGAGATGAACAGGCAGTCCGGCGCGCCGCTTCCCATCGCTCCGCCCGCAGGACGGGTGAGCGCCTCAAGGCCGTAGGCAATGGGCATCCGGATAATCACCGTAGTGATGATGGAAATCCACATGGGTGTCATAGTGTCCCCCGCGCCGCGCATGACGCCGGAGAAAATCTGCGTGACCGCCATGGCCACATAACCCACCGCCAGGATAAACAACATCCTGGTACCCAGGGCAATCACCTCGGGGGTTTTCGTAAACAGCTGCATTAAGTACCGGCCAAACAGAAGGATCAGGCCCACCAGCACAACGGAAACGGAAACGCCCAGCTTCATTCCGTCCTTAGTGCCCTTTTCCACCCGGTCCAGCCTGCCGGCGCCGATATTCTGTCCGGCAAAGGTAGTCATGGCGGTACCGAAGGTGAAGTTCGGCATCATGGCAAAGCCGTCCACACGCATCACCACAGTATTTGCCGCGATAACCGCTGTACCGAAGCTGTTGGTCAACGACTGCACAATGATCATAGCCAGGGAGAAAATCGCCTGGGTCAGTCCGCTGGGAAGCCCAAGCCGGACCAGCTGGCCCAGAAGCACCTTCTTGGGGCGAAGTGTTTTCCATTTGATCACCAGGATATCGTGCATCCGAAACAGCTTTATCAGGCAGAGCACGGCGGAAATTGCCTGGGCGATGATAGTGGCCCAGGCTACACCGGCCACGCCCCAGCCAAACCCGGCCACAAACCAAATATCCAAACCGATATTGAGCCCGCACGCCACAATCAGAAAAATCAGCGGCATAAAGGAATCCCCCAATCCACGGAGGATGCCGGAAATGATGTTGTAAAACGCAGAGCCCATGATGCCCGCAAACATGATGACCAGATAGTCACAGGACATCTGATAAATATCACTTGGCGTCTGCAGTGCGCTGAGCAAAAGGGGGGAAACCAGCGGCCCCACAATCATGATGAATATGGATGAGATTAGAGTAGCCGTGATAGTGGTGCCCACCGTATCTGAAAGCTTCTGCTTTTCCTTGGCCCCAAAGTATTGGGACACCATAATGCCTGCACCCACAGAGATGCCCATGAACAGCACCAGAAGCAGGTTTAAAATCGGGCCGCTGGCCCCCACCGCGGCCAGCGCCCCGTCTCCCACATAATTTCCCACCACGATAGAGTCTACCGTGCTGTAGAGCTGCTGAGCCAAATTGCCGATCAGCAAAGGCACTGAAAATTTGATCAGGTTGCTCGCCGGGCTCCCCTTTGTCATATCCTGCGCGCCGAACATCGCAGAAAGCTTACCTGCCATAAATCTTTTTCTTCCTTTCCCCAAATGGGTTTCATTCCCATTTCACTAAATAATTTTCGTTTCATTATATCATAAAATCAGAGGAAATACTTTGTTCAAAACGATGAAGTTACGGAAGATTTTTTTATATGTTCCCAATAAAAAACCGGAAAGCAGCATTTGCTTTCCGGTTTCCCTTCCTGATGAAAAATCACTTGACCACTGCACGGCGCATGAGCAGCCAGGAAAGCCCGCTCATGGCCGCAAACAAAACCAGACAGGTGAGAGCCGTATTCTGCGGCTGGCCAAAGGCAAATTGAAACACTACGGCAAAAAAACCTGACACAGCCTTTATCACCGCCCCGTTACTAATAAACTGATCCAATAATTCCAGCGCCGGCAGGCCGAAGAAGACCAGCACCGGAACACCGGCTCCCACCAGAATTTTCCCCAGCTTGTTCAGCCGGTAAAAGAGGGTGGTGATCAGATAACCCAAACCCGCCGCAGCCAGCAGCATAAAAAAGCCGAAGGCGGCGGAACAGAGATGCAGCAGAAACGCGCCCGCCTGCCAGGCCCCCGCAGCGCTGAAATACAGATTCTCCATGAGACTCATGGAGCCCATTTCAATGCCCATCAGCCTACTGGGCAGAGGGGCCAGAATGGTGACCAGCTCATCCGCCACAGCCATAACCGCGCACATGGCCCCCGCCGTGCAAAGCCGGGCCAGAAACGTGCTGCGCCGGGAGACTCCATTCTGCAGGGACATCCCAAAATTGTCCTTAAAAGAGCAGAGTGACGCCACAAACACGTAAACCGCCGTAACCGCAGTAATACCGTTTGTAGTGGAGCCGTTCACATCTTCACCCACGGCCGCCACCACAAAAAGAATCTCAAACAGCACGTAAAACCCTAGCAGCACCCCGTAGTAGGTCAGAATTCCTCTTTTCTGATCCGCCAGCTGATAGCGGAACGATGCAAATACCTTCATCGCTTTCTCCCTCACATTCCCGTCAATTGAATAAACAGCTTCTGCAGATCCAGGCCGGAAAACTCCAACTCCGGGTTGGAGCGGTCCGGTTTTCCCAGCACATAGGCGGTGCGCAGGCCACCTATGGCGTCCACACCTAAAACCTCCCGCCCCCTCAGGTAGTCCTCTACCGCCCGGGCGCCGCCGGATACCGTATAACCTTTGGAGAGCAGCTCCTCCCGTGACTCGTTCCGGATCACCTTTCCCTCCTTGAGAATCACCACGTCCTCGATGATGGAAGCCACCTCTTCTATAAGATGGGTGGAAAGCACTACAGTAAATGGCTTTTCCCCATATTTGGCCAGGAGGATGCGGTAGAAAAGTTCCCTGTGGTTGGCGTCCAGACCTAGCACCGGCTCATCCAACAACACATAAGGCACGTTCACCGACAGAGCCATCACCAGCTTGAAAATGGACAGATAGCCGGTAGAGAGGGCACTGATACGGCTGCTTGTGTTCAACACAAAGCTGCCCGCCAGATTTCTGGCATACTCTTCGTCAAATTCCGGATAGAAATTTTTTGCCCAGCGGAAGGCTGTTCCCACCTTCATGTTTTCAGGATAATAGGTTTTCTCGCTCATCAAATATAGTTTGGAAAGAGCCCGGTCGTTTTCCGCCGCCCGTTCCCCGTCCACCAGCACTTCTCCTCCATCGGCAAAAATGCGGTTTGCCGCCACGTTGAGCAAAGTGGATTTTCCCGCTCCGTTACGGCCCAGCAGACCGTAAATTTTCTGTTCCCCAAAACAGATATTCACGTTTGACAGAGCCTGTACTGCTCCATATCGCTTAAAAACCTGCCTGATCTCAATGCCGTTCATCCCTCAAAACCCCTTTCCATCATTGCTTTCAGCTCTTCCCGGCTGATCTCAAGGCGCTTGGCTTCTTCCACCATTGCCTTAATAAAATTTTCATAGAAGCTTTCCTTCCGTTTTTGGCGAAGCTTTTCTGCCGCCCCCTCGGTTACAAACATGCCAAGCCCCCTTTTTTTATACACGATATTTTCATCCACCAGCAAGTTGATCCCCTTCAGCGCGGTGGCCGGGTTGATCTTGTAGGTGACGGAAAACTCTGTAATGGACGGAATCTGCGACCCCTCAGGAAATACCCCAGATAGGATTGCATCCTCCAGGCCATCCGCAATCTGTTGAAAAATCGGCCGCTCAGAGTCAAAATCAATTTGCACGGGATCGCCTCCTTTTCTTTTATGGTTAACTAGTCAAGTAATTAACAAACATAAGTGTACAGAAAAAAAGGAGCTTTGTCAAGCCCCTTTTTTAAAAGAGTGAAGCCGGCCTTTTCCACTCACTTCATTTCATCCCTGTTGGAAATTTCCTCACTGTAAAGGCGGAAAGCCACCTTTTCGCTGTCCTTTGCCAAGCTGTACAGGTCGTCAGCCAATTCCCGGGCGGACAGTTTCATGCCTCCCCTCACCCATTCCAGCACTGTACCACTGCAGCCGTGGGCATAGAACCGGGCGTAAAATTCCTTCTTCCTCCCGGGAATCCGCTTCTGTTCGTCCAGCTTTTCGATAGCTTCCAGAAAAAGCGCAGAAGTCACGCTTTCCAGATATTCCGTAAAATCCTCCGGCTGGGAGCCGACAGTATTGCGGTAAAAGGCGGCGTCCTCCTGCATAATCCGGAACAGGCCGTACATGTGCTCGGGCCAGTTTTCAAAAGTGATCCCCTCGCAGAGCTCTGCAAAAGCCTCCTGATAATAAATCCAATTCAAGAGCTCAAATTTGTCTTGAAAATGGTAGTAAAAAGCCTGCCTCCCCAGCCCGCAGCCTCCGGTGATATCGGCAACTGAGATTTTTTCGAAGCTTTTTCTCCGAACCAGTTCTTTCAGGGAGGCGGCCAACGCCCTCTTGGTAATCATGGAGTCCGACATGCTGTGCATCCTTTCCAAAATATGGTTCCTGACGGCTTTCACACGAATGAGACAAACAGCCTCCCTCGCGCTGCGGCCTTATTATTATTGTAACATAGTTCCGGGGATAACAGGAAGGATTTTATAAGGATGCTGAAAAGGCCTGTTAGTTACAAATCCAGGAAGCTCTTTTTGTCAGACTCCCCCTTTCCTCCCAACAAGGACGCTGCAGCCGGACGTGGGAGAAGTATTCTCCGCCCGGCTTGCAGCCTGGGCCGTCCGGCTCTATAATATAGAAAATACCGATCATTTCAGAAGGGATGGATTTCTATGGAACGTTTATCGCTGGATGCCTTTACAAAATACACTTTTCTCTCCGGTCTGGCCTGCGCACCCGAGGACGGGACCCCTGCTTTTCTCTGCGCCAAAGCCGACACCGGAGAAAACGGGTATCTCCGCGATCTCTGGGTTCTGAAAGACAGGGATGCGCCCCTGCGCCTGACCGGGGACGGCAAAACCGGCGCTTTTCTCTGGGACAGCGCAGACACCCTGCTTTTCACCTCCTCCCGCAGTGAAGAAGGGAAAAAGAAGAGAGAGGCCGGGGAGGAGCGGACGGACTTCTACCGTATCAGCCTTCACGGCGGCGAAGCGGAGGAAGCTTTTTCCGTCCCCCTTTCCGTGACCCCTCTCGAAAAGGTCCGTGAGGGCGTTTATCTGCTGCAGGCGGACTGGGACATGCGTTACTCCAAGGCCTATACGTTAAGCGGAAAGGCAAAAGAAGCCCTGTTGGCGGAGAAAAAAGAGGACTACCATGTTCTGGATGAACTTCCCTTTTATTTCAACGGTCAGGGTTTCATCAACAAGCGGCGCACCGCCCTGTTCCTCTATCATGAGAACTCCGGTTCCCTGACCCGGATCACTCCGGAAACCTTTGCAGCAGGTTCTGCCCGGCTGGATGAATCCCGGGAGAAGATCCTCTACACCGGGGAAAGCTACGCCACTAAACGGAAAAACAAGCAGGGTATCTTTGTTTATGACATTGCCGCGGGGAAATCACGCTCTCTGCTGCCCGCCCGTACCTATGAAATTTACGATGCCTTTTGGCAGGGAGAGCAAATCCTGTTTCTCGGAACCGACCAGAAACGCTATGGCAGCAATGAAAACGCACAATTTTACCAGCTGAATCCTGAGACAGGAGCGGTTTCCCTGTTCGCCCCCTTTGAGGATGCTGTGGGGTCTTCCGTGGGAAGCGACTGCCGGCTGGGAGACGGCTCTTCCTGGAAGATGGCGGACGGACGGCTCTATTTCATTGCCACTATCCGCAACGCCTCTCACATATACTGCTTGGATGGGTCCGGCGTTCTCACCCCCGTATTGGAACGGGAGGGTTCGGTAGACTGTCTGGACATCTGGAACGGACAGCTGTATTTCGTCGGTATGCAGGATATGAAGCTGCAGGAACTCTATACCTGCTCCCTGCGGCAGAAAGAGCTTGTTCCGCTCACCGGCTTCAACCGCGGCATATTGGAAAACGTCTATGTCGCCATTCCGGAAAAGCTCTCCTTTGTAAATGACGGCGTTGATTTGGACGGCTGGGTGTTAAAGCCCCGTGATTTTGACCCCAAGAAAAGCTATCCCGGCATTCTGGATATCCATGGCGGCCCGAAAACCGTATATGGGGAAGTATTTTACCATGAAATGCAGTTCTGGGCCAATGAAGGATATTTTGTATTTTTCTGCAATCCCCGGGGCGGGGACGGCCGCGGCAATGAATTTGCGGACCTGAGAGGGAAATATGGCTCCATTGACTACGATGATATCATGGCCTTCTGCGACGAGGTACAAACCAAATACCCCCAGCTGGACAAAAAGCGTCTGGCAGTCACCGGCGGCAGCTATGGCGGGTTCATGACCAACTGGATCATCGGCCACACAGACCGTTTTGCGGCGGCAGCCTCCCAGCGTTCCATCGCCAATTGGATCGGCTTCGGTTTCACTTCCGACATTGGCGACGATTTTGCAAAAGACCAAATGGGCCTTGGCAAAAAGGGTAATGTCTGGAACAGCATGGAAAAATTGTGGCTTCACTCTCCCCTGCAGTATTTGGATCGCTGCACTACCCCTACCCTGTTTATACACAGCGACGAGGACTACCGCTGCCCCCTGTCGGAGGGGTATCAGATGTACGCAGCTCTGCAGCAGCTGGGCGTGGAAACGAGGATGTGCGTATTCCGCGGGGAGAACCATGAGCTCAGCCGCAGCGGCAAGCCTCTTCACCGCATCCGGCGGCTGAAGGAGATAACCGCTTGGTTTGATTCCCATCTGTAAAGAAAATCTTACAGCTCCACACTGAAAGCAACAGCCGGCTTCGCGGAAACAAAACCGCGAAGCCGGCTGTTTTTACAGCGTTGGCTATCTTGGTACAAACGCCGCTCTCATGCAGAACGCGCTTCCTATTCCGTTTTTTTCCGCTGAAGGACCGCTCATTTCAGCCTCAGGGCATAAAATCCACAGCGTGCCGTGATATAAAGATACTCCTTTTCCCTGCCCGCTATCAACACAGCAGAAGGACGGTCTTCCATAAGAATTGCTCTCTGTTTCTTCCCTTTCCGGCATTCATAGAGCAGGCAGTCCGGCACATACAGCGTCCCATCCTCTGCTACGGCACAGCTGTATTCCCCGCGCTGAATGCTGATTCTGGGGTTGGTCAGGGTAAAATTTTCCTCTGCGTGGACCTCCACAACACATTTGCTGTATTCATCCACCAGGAAAATTTCTTTCCCCGGCAGTATGGGTGTCAGCCCCACCGCTCTAGCCAGCGCCGGATTGTGAACTACTGCAGTTTTTCCGTCCGGTGCCGGATAACAATGGGTATCCCTTTGTGAGAAGGAAGACATCATATCTCCGCTGTCCCTCCACTGGTTGGCCGGATACCAGAGGACCTGGGGGTTTACTTCCTCAATAGGGACTACGGGCAGAACGGCGAGGGAATCTTCCGGATAATCCGGATCCATAACAGCCACCCGGACACGCCGGTCCATACTGAAAAACGGATAGTAACAGCCTCCTCCGTCCCTGCCCTCAAATTCATCTGTGGAAAGCTCCTCTCTGCCGTTTACTACAGAACCCTTCACCGGCTTGTATTCTGTAACCACCAGCAACCTTCCCTGCGTATCACAGGCCAGGGAGAGAGGCCGAAAATGCAGAGAGGTCAACAGGGTGAGCCGCTGGCTTTCCGGATCCCAGCGATAGATCCGCTTCAGGCGGGAATCACAGAGATAGAGGTTGCCTTTCCCGTCTTCACAGAGAGCGTCTACACAGTCCAGCCCCCCTGTCAGTTTCCGGAGTAACCCTTTTTCTGTGGGAAGTCTCCCATCCGGTACCACCGCAGGGATGCTGAGCTTTGCCAGTTGCCAGAATCCGGCCTTCTCTCCGGTATTCCCGTCCTGATACAGATTCTCCATGGTATACTTCATTTGAGTAAAATTGTGGCAGTTTAGAAACTCCAGCTCCTGACAGTTCCACGCCCTGACCACACTGGGATAGGGATTATCTACCCAAATCACCCGGAAGGCATAGAAGTTTGCAAAAAGAAGCTTCCGGCAGTTGGTCAGCTCATATGGCTGGCACCAGCTGCTCTCAGCCACCTCTTCCTCTGTCTGGATGCCCAGGAACTTCCAGTTTTCCACATTACGCATTAAAATTTCATGACGTACATGATGCTCCACCGATACCTGATACATGACGCCCGGCGTACTCGTCTCCGAAAGGAATATCCCCGCCTCCGCATAGGGGCTGGCGCTCCAGATATCCTTAAAGGTTCCCCCGCCGTTTTCTGTGATCCACAGGCTCCAATATTGGGAGTCCCAGGGCCGGTCCGGATCATAGTCTGCCGTGCGGGAGGGGTTATAGGTGGGCACGTTTTCCTGTTGTTCCGTAATCTGCCCGTGTCCTCCCACAAATTTGATGTCGTTGCAGTAGGAGCCCTTTCCCGCCATCCACTTACATCCCACTGCTCTAGGGTTCCGGGCAGCCGTATCGATTCCCACGCCGCTGAGGAGATTATACCCGCCTCTGCAACTTTCCAACACCGCCTTGGGCGCCCCCATTCCCGCCCAGGCCGAAGTATTCTCCCAGAGCACCAATTGGGTCGTGATCGGGTTTAGGCCGATCAGCGCACCGCCTTCCCGAAGGTGCAGGGTATCAGTCACCCGGTACGTTCCCTGAGGGAGATAAACTGCCGCACACTGATCCAGGGCTCTTTGAAGCGCCTCCGTATCGTCGACCTCCCCATTGCCTACTGCGCCGAACTCCCGAACGTTTCTCCAAGTCTCCTGGGGAGGAAGGTCAGAAATCTCCCGGTCGAAAACAGGGGCGATTTCCCCAGCAGGCTCTGCCTCCAATACAGTTTCGCGTTGAGGTTCCTTCTCCCCCAGCGTGAATACATCTCCATGAAGCAGACTGCTTACCCAGTAAGCTCCCTTTGCTCCCCTGGCTTCCCTTCCGCTGTCTTTCTGCCGCATAAGCCGGGGCACATCTCTGCACCATACATTCCGGAGATTGATCTGTGTACAGCTGTTGTCCTCCCGGGAAATCTGCAGGGCGGGTTCAGAAATTTGTTCCAACACGCAATCCTTCCAAAACAGCTTTTCCCAGTAGCCATCTTCCACGACACAGGCCGCAGGCATATGGCTGAACTCAACGTGGCTGAAGGTAAGCCCGCATTCCCGTGATAACACTCCCGCCGTCCTCTGTCCTTTAAAGGCGCTCTCTACCAGCACAAATGGCCAGCCCGGAGAACACTTGGTAGTATAAATTCCGTATTCCCCGCCCAAAAACACCAGGTTTTCCATCTCATTTCCCACATCGAATATTCCCGCTTTCCCCTCTCCGATATCGAAAACGCAGTGGGAAACAAACCCATGCTGGGCAAAATGCGCCCGCAGGACCACAGCGGCAGGATTGCCCTCCTCAATTTTAAAATCAATGTTGGAAACAGCGCTGTAAAAGGTTCCCGGATTGGCGTCCTGAATCGTCCCCTCCACCGCAGGCATATTTCCGGTGAACCAGAACAGGTAGACAGCCTCTCCTTTCTCTCCCTCCGGCGCCTTCTGGAAACCAGGAGTATTCTTTTTCAGCACGAACCGGGGCCTGCTTTTGCCGAAACCGATCATGCGTACCGCCCGGGGCAGGTACACGGTCCGGCTGATGCAGTAGACCCCCTCTGGTATCAGGACGATCCCCCTTCGGTCGTGCTGTTTGACACTGTCAAGCAGACTCTGCAGCCTATCTGTCACATCACAGATGCCGTTTTCATCCGGCGTCAGGCCGTCAACCTGCAGTACAACAGCCCTGGGATCGTCAAACTGCTGTGGATATATAGAGCCACAGCGGGCAAAGCGATATTCTTCCATCAAAACAAACTCCTCTCAGCATATCCGGGCCATTCCCGGTTTCTCAGCCTTTCACTGCACCGATGATGATGCCCTTCACAAAATACTTTTGAAAGAAAGGATAGATCACCAGTACTGGCAGCGCGCCCATCACGGCCACCGCCATCTTGATCCCGGTGGAAGGGAGGGTGAAATCCTGGCCCTGTAGGGACTGTGCCGCGCTGGTATTGCTCATCAAAAACTGAACATCCATCAGCATCTTGTTCAGCAGCACCTGAATGCTGTAAAGCCTGTCCTCATTGATATAGTAAAGGCCGTTGAGCCAATCGTTCCAGTATCCCAGTCCCACCAGCAGGGCAAGGGTGACGATGATGGGAACGGACATGGGCATCACAACCCGTAGAAGAATCCGCAGCTCACCTGCGCCGTCAATCCGGGCGGCTTCGATGACAGCATCCGGGATATTGGTGGTGAAATAGGTGCGCATCATAATCACATAGAAAGCGCCCATCATCAGGTTGGGGAACAAAAGCGCCGCAATGGTGTTTTTGATATGGAACATCTGGGTCCACATGATGTAACTCGGCACCAAGCCTCCGTTAAAGAGCATGGTGAAAAACAGAAAGAACGCCAGAACTCCCCGGCCTGGCAGATCCCTGCGGGAGAGCGGGTAGGCAAACAGGGTGGTGAGGGTCAGATTTAGTACAGTGCCCACCACAGTGACGATTGCCGACAGGATGTACCCACGCACAATACTGCCGGAATCCACCAATAGGTATTTATACGCAGAAAAATCAATTTTTTCCGGGATGAAGCTGTATCCGTTCCTCACCAGGCTGTTTTCCTGGGTGATGGAAGAAACAATCAGAAGTACAAAGGGAACCAGGCAGAACAGCACCAGCAGAACCATGATGAGGTTGGCTACGACCTGGAAACTCTTTCCTCTATCTACCATTTTTTGTGCCTCCTTTAAAACAGTGCATTTTCTGCGCTGAGCTTTTTGACCACGAAATTCGCCACCAGTACCAACAAGAATCCAATTAGCGACTGGTAAACGCCGGCAGCCGAAGCCATGCTGATATTGTTCAGAGACATGAGTCCGCGGTAAACATAGGTATCGATGGTGTTGGTTACATCCAACAGGGGGCCGGAATTCATAGGTACCTGATAAAACAGGCCGAAATCGGAATAAAAAATCTTTCCAATTGCCATCAGCGTCAGGGTGATGATGGTGGGCTTAAGCGCAGGAAGGGTGATGTGCAGAATTTGCTGCCACCGGTTCGCGCCGTCGATCACCGCCGCCTCATAATATCCCCTGTCAATTCCCACAAGGGTAGCATAATAGATGATACAGTTATAGCCCAATCCTTTCCAAATATTTACCAGGATCAGAATAAAGGGCCAATACTGGGCCGAAGTGTACCAGGAGATTGGCTCTTTTCCCAGCGCGGGCAGCAATGTTTTGTTAATGAAACCGGAGTCACTGCTGAGAAAGGCATACACCAGGTAACTGACCACCACGATAGAGATGAGGAAAGGTACCAGAATGGTGGTTTGATACAGCTTTTTCGCCCTGCTGGAATGGATTTCGTTGAGCAGGACAGCCACAGCAATGGCGAACACCGTACCCAGTACAATAAACGCCACGTTGTAGAGAATGGTATTACGGGTGATAATCCATGCGTCTTTCGTCTTGAACAGAAATTCAAAGTTTTTCAACCCGATAAACGGACTGCCCCACATGCCCTTGGAATAGTTGAACTGCTCAAAGGCAATGCTGATTCCGGCCATGGGGATATAGTTGTTGATGATGAGATAGACCGCTCCCGGCACCATCATCAGATAGAGGGGAAGATATGCCTTCAACTTTCTTCCCAAGCTCTTTTTCTGTTTGATCATCAGGGCACCTCCATAAATTGATCCGTGACAAAAGAGAGGCGGAGCGGTCAGGGAGAATGACCAGGCTCCGCTCAAACTACTGTTCTTCTGTTCCCGCCAGAACGGCGGCAGGTCAGGAATTGGATGCCAGCCAGGCGTCCAGCTGTTTCTGCTTTTCCTGAATAATATCGTTGACGCCAGCATCCTCCAGTTCCTGTAGGAAAGCAGGCAGTGCGGTGGCAGGATCAATTGACCCAGTACCCAGGGCGTTCTCGTACTTGCTCTTCACATTTTTGCAGGCTGTCACTTGATTGAGCACACTGCTGTTATCCCAGCTGAAGCCCATGGCTGGAGAGATCACTGCAGAATCGTTCCAATCGGAGGTCTGCTGCCAGATATCCTCCGGATCGCCCTCCCAGGTATAGGAGATCATCTCGTTCGGCCAGGCCCAGGGATAGGAGGGATATCCGGTGTTGGTGCCGTCCACTCCCTCAGGGTAGCCAACAATACCCTTGGACTCATCCTTGATTTCAAAATGTTTTCCCTCAATGCCGTTGATACAGATATTTTCCAGCTCGGGGTTGGTATAAATTTCATTGAGCACCTGTACGGCGCGTTCCGGCTTTTCGCTATTGTGAGCAATGTACCACAGGATATCAAGACGTGTGGTTGAGGTATATACAGGGGTAAGGGTGAATACCAGCATCTCTTTCGTGGTCTTTTTCTCCAGTTCGCCTTCGATGCCGGGCTTTGTATTGGTAAACATACCGAAGCCCTTGCCCGCTGCGATCTGTGCAGAGCTGTCCTCCGAAGTAGAGGAGGCATCGGGAATAATTAGTCCCTTCTGTGTCCAGGCATAACGGCGCTCCACAATATCTTTATAGGTATCTGTAGCGAAGAAGTTCACCACAGTAGTATCGTCGGGATTTGTACAGTCTTCCAGGGAGCCGATGTCCGCGCCCAGATCATCCGCAGTGTTCATAATGCTCATGCCACCGTAGCTGGCCACCACAGGCCATACATCGGGAAACTTTTCTTTCGCGGCCTCCAGAAGAGGAAGCAAGTCGTCCTCTGTCTTAATATTGCTATAATCCACGCCCGTGGCGTCCGCCATTTCTTTTACGCAGGCAAATCCCCAGCTGACTGCAATTTCCTTGTTGGCAGGCACAGCGTATTTCTTGCCGTTGAGAGAGGTGCATGCCCAGCGCTCTTCAGGAATTTCAGTGAGCAGGTCGGGTCCATATTCGGACAGGTACTCCTCCATGGGGACAATCTGCCCGTTGTTGACTGCGGATACGAAAATATCGCGGTTGTTGTAGAGAACGTCCAGTTTTTCACCAGAGGAGAGCATCAGGTTCACCTGGTCCGGATAGCTTCCAAAGCCTACGCGGGTGATGTCCAGGGTAGTGTTGTATTTCTCCTGCAGAATTTTGCTGGCTGCTTCAGAAACCTCTTTACAATCCTCTGTTTTGGCATCGCCGGGAATCAGCAGCTTTACCGTGTAGGGATCCTGCGTGCTGAAATCCGTCTCCCCTGTTGCGGCAGACGCTGTGCTGGAAGTACTGACGGCCGAGCTTTCATTCTTCGAGGCCGATGCGGCTGAAGAACCATTGTTGTTGTTCCCGCAGCCTGCAAACGCCGTGACGCATATCGACGTAGCCAGGGCTGCTGCCAAGAATCTCTTCATTTTTGTTTTCCTCCTTTTGTCTCCGCGGTTTGAGCTGGGAGTATCTTCCAGCCCAAATTTTACCCTTTCTGTAAGCATGAAAAAAACTGTGCCTGATGACCCCGCCTGCAGATGGATTATGAACCTTTCCATGCCAAGAAACCTGGATATGTACTCTCCCATTCTTTTCCTGAAACTGCAACAAAATCCGCCTCGCGGGATGGACGCCGAATTGATTCACTGCTTACTTCAGCGGAGGATTAAGCCTATTATAGCTAGGAAACCATACCATTTTCTGCCAACGGAATGACCTTCCGTTGTTCTAAATATGACATTTTCCCAAAACTATTTTTCAGGCTTGTCCCTTTCACACTCCTTCCTGTATTCCGTCGGTGAAACGCCGAATTCTTTTTTGAAAGCTCGGGCAAAATGGGAGAAATTTACATACCCCACCTTGGAAGCAATGATGCTGATAGAAAATGAGGTATTGCGCAGAAGGGACTCCGCTATTTTCATACGTTCCTGCACCAGGTATTCATTGAGACCAATCCCCATTTCCTTTTTAAAGAGCCGGGACAGGTATTCAGGATTGAGGTACACGGCTTTGGCAATCTCCTGCCTGCCAATATTTCTTGGAAGGTTTTCCCGGATGAAATCCAAAACTCGGTCGATTTGAGCCCTGTTTCCTTCAGCAGTATCCTGTTTTTCCTCCACGTACCGGGTGGCGAAATCTACAAATTCCAGCAGCTGGGGCAGAGAGGTGCTGGCATGAAGCATGGCGTCGTAATCATAGGTCTCTGAAAAGATTTCATGAACCCTCTCTTGATAACTCTGTATCACCCCAAAAAACAATTCCAGGAAATCCTCATGGAACCGGGCAAGCAGCTCCCGGTTGAGAGACCCCGCCTCAGCCAGGGTTTCAAAATACCTATGGATTTCCTCCCGTACCGCACCGCCGTAGCCTTGTCCCAGAAGGCTTTTCCACTTGGGAAAATCAGGAAAATAATCCGTTGGCAGCACCGTGCCCTCCAAGGGAAGAAAGCCCGTGCTCCTGGTCACATTGTTTCGGTCGACCTCCTGGAGACGCAGGTATTCCTCCGGCAGTTCGCGGAAGAGTACCGTCGAAGGTCCCGCATAACAGGATACCTCCATCCGGAACAAGCTCCTGCATGTCTCGCAGAATTGCGCCATAGCTTCTTCTTCCTTCCGGCGGTCCGAACCTTCCGCAATCATTACCACAGGATAGGCGTCCTTTCCCCCATGGAACAGTGTCACATGAGAAGAACATTCTTCCAGCAGCTCACTGAGGATATTCTGCATTCCGTAAATCAGCAGGCCGTATTCCCAGGGCTTCCCCTCCCACCGCTGAATCTGAAGCCAGAAACAACGGCACCGGGTATCGGGCGTACAGGGAAAGCCAAATACTCCGGCTTTTTCCGCCGCTTCCTGAGCGCTCATCTGTACTCCCTGCAAAAATTCACGCAGAATATTCCGACGAAACCCAATGGCCTCCCGCAGGGCATCCTTGCCTACAGAACTGTAAGAACGCACCAGCTGTTCCTCCCGGATTCGTTCGGAAACCCGCAGAATGGAGGATTCAACTCCCGCATAACTGGCAGGCTGCAGCAGGTAATCAGCCGCTTCCAGTTTCAGCGCTTTCTGTGCATAAGTAAAATCGGCATGAGCTGTCAGAAAGATGCACTTTACGTCCTGATACCGCTCCCGTACCCATGAAAAAAATTCCAGACCGTTCTCTCCAGGCATCTCAATATCGCAGAGTAGTATATCGATATGTTCCTCCTGCAGAACCTGTTTTGCCTCCTCCCCACTGTGCGCTCCGAAGGCAGCGTCTACTCCCACTCTTTCCCAGTTCACACCGGAGAGTATTCCCTTCACCACATCCGGCTGATCGTCAACAATTAATATTTTCATCGCATATTCTCCTCCTCTGGACGCAATTCTCAGCTGGAGCATTCCCGTCTCCGTGTATCTTATCCAAGGGAAAAACCATTTCGAAAATCGTTCCGGGATTCCCCTCCATACAGGCAAATTCAAACTGTCCCCCATACAAAAGGTAGAGTCTCTGGCGCACGTTCAGAATGCCGATATGTTCCTCCCTGTGTTCAAAAGTTACCCGGCCATTGTATTCCTTCAGCAGTTCCGGTGGTATCCCGGGGCCGTTATCCGAAACGGAGATATCCAAAAGCCTCCCCCTCTCAGAGTCAAGCGGTTGTACGTCCAAGGAGATCACAAGTTCCTTGCCGGGAACCAATGCGTGCTTGCAGCTGTTCTCCACAAAGGTCTGGATGCTGAGTGCCGGAATCATCGCTTCCCGCACTTCTTCCCCGGCTCGTATATTCAGCCGTATAGGATGGGAGGTAATATACTGTTGCATCCGGATATAGTTTTCTGCATGCTTCAGCTCCGTATCCAGCAACACCCGATCCTTGTTGTCATGAAAAATATACCGGACGTGATCAGAAATCATCAATATAGCATTTTGGATTTTGTCATATTTTTTTCCTTCCGCCATTCCGTACAGGGTTTTCAGAATATTCAGGAAAAAATGGGGGCTGATTTGCAGCTGAAGGTACTGCAGCTCCGCGTATTGTACCTGAATCTCCTTTTCATATGTTTCGATTTTAAGATTCTTCACTTCATCCATCATCTCGTTGAAGGAGGTGCTCAGCTGCTGGAGTTCCTCCACCTTCTGTTCCTCCCTAAAACGGGCGTCCAGCTTTCCGGAACGGATTTTTTTTAACGTTTCCGTCATATGCTCCATAGGCTTCAGATACCAGCGCTTCAGCGCCAGAAACAACATGGGGACCAGAGCCAGAATAAAAGCCGACAGAAACAGGATCAGAATAAGAATCTGGTTCATCTTATGAAGCCCTCCCGGATAGGCTTCCAGAAAAACTATATACATGCCGGTGACTGCTGAATAATTCTGCACGATGAAATGCCTGCCGGAAAAGTAGGAGCTTCGAGCCTCTGTTTTCAGAAATATTCCGTGATCTGCGAGAAGGGCCTGGGATGTGAGTGGGTTCCCTTCCTGATCGGCATACAGCATCAGGGAGTCTTCCGGAAAATGGGGCGCATCCTGTGGCTTTACCGTCTGATCCAGGTCGATGAAGCAGAGTGTACGGGCGCTTCGGTTTCCGAAAAAACGTACCAAAAAGCAACGGCCTCCCATACTGAGAGGAAACCAGCTTTTTGGAAAGTCCTCCTCCCATTGTTTCAGCAGTCCTGCGCCATACTCCCACATGGCCGTCCGTTCCTCATAAGTTGTGGTGGCCTCGGCAAACGTTCCCTTTAAAATCCGGTTCTCGTTGGAGAGGATCAGCATGGCAGCAATGGTCGGCTCGCTGCTCATCAGGGCCTTATATTCTGTAATCACATCATAGGAATACCTGTAGGCATTGAGCTCGCTTTGACGGTATAACAGCCTCCCATGGCTGTAATCTTGCGCCCAATAGCCAGAAATAGAGGTTTCAATTCTGCCGATGTCGCTTTCCAGCTGCCGTTGATAGAGGTAGATAGTCCCCTCGCCGTTTTGTTCCATTTCAGAGTGGAATTCCTGCAGTGAATAGGCATTTTGAACCAGCTGCAATGTAAGTATCGGCACAATAAACAAGAAGATCATCGCCAGTTGCAGTTTTTTAATGGAATAGAGCCGCTTCCTGTTCCGCTTTTTCTCTCCCATTTTTGTTCCTTTCTTTTCGTCTCGACATATTTTTATTCAATTTAATTATATCACAGAGCTGTTTCTGTACATTATGACGTTACTGTTCTATCCGTGTCCTTTTTTGTTCTAAAAATGACTGTTCAAAATTTTTCCGATTCCGAAAAAACCTGCGAGGTAAGTACTAAAAGGCATCTTTCTCTTCATATGTATTATCACATTGGAAGCGAGGGGTGCCCATATGTCCAATAATGTCATCGACGACCGGGCCACAAGGCTTGGGGAGTATATCGTGGAAAACAAGGCCACCGTACGCCGCGCCGCAAAACAGTTTGGCGTGAGCAAATCGACGGTACATAAAGACGTCTCTCAGCGGCTGAAATATATTGATTCCGGCCTTTATAAAGATGTAAAGAACATACTTGCTGTCAATAAGGCGCAGCGACATATCCGAGGGGGCCTGGCTACCAAGAAGAAATATGAATCCTTAAAATAAGGCAGCAGCACCGCAATGTTCTGATACATTGCGGTGCTGTTGTCTTGTGGAGAGAATATTTCTGCAGTGTTATCAGCCTTCACTGTCAGTTAAAATTCAGCATCTCACAGCTTTCCAAAAAAATAAACTTCACCGGGGCAGGAAAGCATGAAAAAACAGAAAAGCTGCAATGAAACCTTCCCACTGCAGCCTTTCCTGCCAGACAACTAAAGCAACGTCAAAGACATTTATTCCTTTCCGTTCAACACAGTCTGCGGATCCAGATAGACATTGTCCCGCTTTACCTCAAGGTGAAGATGAGGGCCCTCCGCAGATTCCATGGGAACCGCAGTTACCACCCCGATCTGCTGGCCTTTGGTGACCACGTCGCCCTCTTTGACCTGGAAGTTCTCTCCCAATCCGCAGTAGTAAAAATCGTAATCTCCATGCTCTATCCAAACTACGTTGCCCAGAAGGCTGTCAGTGTAAGCGCTTCTCACAATGCCGTTGCCGCATGCCGCCACTGCTTCTTCATTTTCAGCCTTCAGATCCAGCCCGGTATGAATACGCCAGTCCTTCATGGTCTCGGAATAGACAGGCGCTCCAGCGCTGTAAGCTTTGGCTGCCTCATTGGACTCCACCGGAGAGATCAGCTCCGTGCTCAATTCATACAGGGCTCCGGCATTGACGTGGACCGTACTCTCTGCCCCTTCCTCCGGCTCGATCTCCGGTGCGGCAGAGCTTTCCGGTTCCTCAGAAGATTCCGTGCGGCTTACTGTGCCCGCCGTCTGCTTGGCCGGTTCCGGTGACGCGCTCTGTCTGGGCGCTTCCGGGTCTTCCCGGTCACGGTCCGGCACTACCGAAACTGTCCCCTGACCGCTGAGCACCTCCTGTTCCTGCTCCTTCGAAAGCGATGATTGATTGACCGCCTCATTTACCGGCGCCAGATAACCATGCACCGCATCATAGGTGCTCCAGGCAGCAATGCCAACTGCTACGAGGCATACCGCCAATGCCAGATAAAATCCGTTCCGCCGCGCCTTGTCTTTCGAAAAACGTTGTCCGTTCATACAGCACTACATTCCTTTCGGATAGATTCCATAAAATTCGTTCGTGTCTGTAGTCTGAACCGAAAAATTGAAATTTATGCGCAGAAACAGAGGTTATCCCCTGTTTTCACAAAAAATAGAAGGACATCGTTTTTTTTGCTGTATCTACGGGCTGGCATAAAAGAAGAAGGACCGGCCCAAGGCCGGTCCTTCTTCTTTTAGCTTGAGGGGTATTAATTGAGGAGGGTAGAACATGTATCTCAAGAAAAGGTGCGGTCCATTTCTTTTGAGTACGCTTTTATTATAGCCGAAAACTCTTTTGAGTTGTTAATTTGCTGTGAATAAACATTTAAATAATTCCGGAAGTTTTGTGAATTCTTGTTGAATCACTTAAACCGTATTATAAATAGATTTTAAAAGAATATTTTTCCTTTCATTCACACAAACAAACGTTTGCATTCCTGTTAATACCATGGTATAATAAAAAAAACTTGAGACGCGTGTGGCAGGCTAAAAGAACCGAAGAAATGGGACGCACGGCTTACCCGCCGCAGGTACAGCAGAATGACCGCAGAAGAGTCCTTTTATCGGCTCAGGCTGATTTGGAAAAAGACCGCAAACGCGGAGAAAGGATGATAGTCAAAACCATGGATCATCTCACGAAAAGCCAGCAAAAGGTGTATGATTTTCTCCGCAAGGAAGCTCCCAGGGGGGTGCCTCCTACCGTACGGGAAATCTGTGCGGCCACGGGACTGCGCTCCACCTCTACCGTACACGCCCATTTAAAAACGTTGGAAAGGCTGGGTTATATTACCAGGGACGCAGGGCTCAACCGTTCCATCCGCCTGGAAGGCAGCGAGGCTGCGGCGCAGGTTCCTATCTTAGGGAAGGTCACGGCCGGGATACCAATTCTTGCTGTGGAAGATATTGAAGGCTATATTCCCTTTCCCCAGAAAGAGGGAAAGGAGCTCTTTGCCCTGCATGTAAGCGGACTGAGTATGCGGGACGCCGGAATTTTGGACGGCGACTATGTGGTGGCGGAAAAGACTCCTACCTCTTCGGATGGCGAAATTGTGGTGGCCATGATCGAGGAGGAAGCCACAGTAAAACGGTTCTACCGGGAAGGCAGCCGCATACGCCTTCAGCCCGAAAATCCAGATTTCGAGCCTATCTATGCAGAAAATGTATTTATTCTGGGCAAAGTAATTGCCGTTGTGCGGTATTACTGAGCAGGTCCGGGGGATTTCGACAGATTTCCCGCGTTCCTGGCCGGGAGCCATCTGGACCTCCTGGACAGACCTTTTCACAACTGAACCTATATGAGTCAGGAGTGCGCTGCAGTTTTGCAGCGCACTCCTTTTTTAACCGCGGCAGATTCCGAATGCATCTCCCTCCCCACCGTTATGGATCTGCCCGCAAGTACTCCTTTAATGGCTCCAGATAAGCTGGGTTCGTCCGATCGAAAGATTTCGCAATGGCTTTTGCCATCTCCTTCTGTTCTTCCCACTGCTCTTTGTTCAGCATTTTTCGGAAGATAGACATCAGCGTTCTGTCTGCAAGGCCCATCCTTTCATAATTGATACCGCCCCAGAGATAAAAGGCCCTCAATCTGTTCTGTTCTTCCGGGGTAAAACTTCCGTTCAGCAGCCTTTCTATTTCCGGTGAACCCGGCGGCATTGCGCCCGTGCAGAATACTGCCACCCTCTTCCCGGCAAGCTTCGGTAAATTGTCTTTCAGCCATTTGAGTTTCCGGATTGTCCCGGCATGACAGCCCGCTCCGAAAACCACCCTATCATAGAGGGAAAGGTCAATTTTCCTCCGGTTTTGAAAAGGCACGCAGTCTCCCTGCAGGGCTTCTGCCAGCCATTTGGCATAACGCTCTGTAAATCCAGTTTTGGAATGGTAAAGAATCAATGTTTTCATCGGCTTTTCCTCCCCTTTTCTTCCTTAATCAGCGTCATTCTCTTCGACAGGCAGCCAGATTTCAAGCCATCCCCAGGAAAAAACCGAAAATTTATTGCTGCTTTTCCTGGATTTATAACGTGAAAAGTTCAAATGCTGTCCGATGTAAGTGTCGTTATCCAGTGGCTGCCTTAGGTCCCTCACAACGGTGATGCTTCACAAACTGCTTTAAATGTGCCAGAAAAGACGGCTTGGCTTCTTCCATGCTGCTGCAGGTATGCAGCAGCATGAAGACTCCTCCGTAAAACTCCAAAGCAGCAGCTTCTGGGTCTCCTTTCTGAAAAATCCCAGCTTCCATCAGCCAGGAAAAAACTTTTGCCTGTACTTCCAACGGGTATTCACAGTACACCTTTCGGTACAACTCCCGCGCACGCCTGTTCTCAAACTGGCTGAGGAGCAACAGCTTGCGGAACCGCACATTGACAGGATCGTCAAAAAAGTATCTGAAAAGGCTCAGCAGCGTCTCTGACAGCAGGGAAAAGTCCTCCTCACCGAATATATTGAGATCCTCTTCTCCGGTAAAAGGTAATCCCTGTTCTTTGAAATAGGTCTCTGCCTCCTGCCAGCAGAACTCTACCGTCTGGTCGAAAATTTCCTGCTTATTTGCAAAGTGGTTGTAAAGGGAACTTTCTTTGATTCCTATCGCTCCGGCAATTTCCCGTACAGACACCCCATTGTATCCCTTTTGGGAAAAGAGTGTCAGAGCCTCTTCCAAAATTTTTTCCCGGGTTCCCATGGGTTCCTCCCTAAACTAACAATTGATAGTTTATTAATAATACTATCAATTGTTAGTTTTGTCAAGGTGGATTTCTCTTCTCCTTCTTCTGTGATATACTGACCTTCAGGAGGGATATCTTGTGCTGACACTTTTACAGAGGAAAGAATTGTTGGAACTGCCTGAGCTGAATGGAATTCTGGCCGCCAGTGTCTACGATCCCACGCCGGAGCGGCTAGCGAAGCGCGTCCGCGCCTACCGGCAGAATGCTTCTATCGCCGTATTTGCCTGCCGTGAGGCAGATATCTGGAAAGGAGTTGCCGTTGTGCAGCGGACCGGCAGCCTGGGCACTTTGCTGGACATTGCTGTTTCAGAAAAAGATCGAAAGCAGGGAATCGGCCGGTTCTTAATTTCCGGGATCATCAAAAGCCTTGCTCTTACTGATTTCTATGCCGAGACCGACGAAGAGGCCGTGGGGTTCTACCGCAGCCTGGGATTTACAGTCACCTCTTTGGGAGACAAATACAATTCCGGCTCCCAGCGTTATCTCTGTCAAAAAGGGGAGGAGGGCTGATTTTAAGGTTTCCGAGAGACACGATTTTTCATAGAAGAAAGGGCAGGCGCCCCATGGATCCGTCAAGATACCGTGGGGCGCCTGCTTTCCTTTTTTCAGGATCTTGGGCCATGCTTTTTGCTCAGCCCATACCAAACCAGACTGAAAGCCGCGCCCAACGTTCCCGTACATAAAAACATCACTGCCATGCCTGATCCTTCTTTCGCTCCTACCAACTGCTGCAGAAATTGGGAAAGGGCGGTTCCGGAAACCAAATAGGGTTCAAAAACAAAATCCGCCAGCCAACCGCCCAATAAAATACCTGCTGGGATAGTGCTGTACTGAAGGGCATTACGCACGGCAAACACTCTTCCCTGCATTTCTTTTGGAATCGTACGGTAGAGAACGATATTCTGCCCTGCCGAGAGGAAAGGAATGGGAATGCTGGCGGCAGCCGCCGCTACACACCAAACCGCCTGCCCACGGCCAAAGCCCATCAAAAGGTCTCCAAACAGAAAGGAAAAGGCCGCAGGCAACCAAATCAACTTATGGGGATCACTTTCCGGCAATTTTCCTGCCGAAACAGCAAGACCGCCCAGAATGCCGCCAAGGCCCAACACGGCATTTACCGTCCCCAACGCCGTCTCGCTTCCCCCGCTGCGTGCCAGAACCATGGGTGAAAGGATATTTTCATAGGTGAGCCTGGAAAAAAAGTTCAGTACGGCCATCCCCGCTATGAGCAACAGCAAATCACGGCGTTCAGCAAGATACCGGAAGCCTTCCGCACATCCCGCAAAAATTTTCCTGCGTCCAGATCCCTTTACAGGGATATCTTCCGGTATCCTGATCCGGAGGAGCAAAAGCAGCTCCGCTGCCAGAAAGGTGCACAGATCAAACAGCACAACTCCGCTCAGCCCGCCAATTGAATAAAGAGCAGCCGCCAGCATAGGGGCCGCCACAGTGCATAGGTTTGAGGAAAAGGAGTTGAGGCCGCTCACCCGGCCATACTGCTGCCCCGGTGCAATCAGCCCCACAGCAACCGCATGGGCCGGGATCTGAAAGGCGTTCATCAAGCCCACGATACCGTTTACCACATAGATATGCCAGAGCTCCAGTCTCCCCAAAAGCAGCACCGCCAGCACCCTGCAGGAACACAACGCAGCAATCAGGTCGCACAGCAGCATAATGGTTTTCTTTTTATGCATATCCACAAACGGTCCTGCCGCCGTACTGGCCAGGATCATGGGCAGGTAGGAAAAGAACGTCAGCAGAGAGGTGGTCATTGCGCTGCCCGTTTGCCGATAGACCCAAAGAATCAGGGCAAAGCCGGACATGGCGCTGCCAAGCTGGGAAAGAGACTGACTTCCCCAGAAAAGCAAAAAATTCACTTGTTGTTTCATGGATTTTACCCCCTATAAAGTGTGATTCACCTCATAGTGCAAAACCCAAGCGGACACATTCATTCTAAAAAAGCATATCTTTCAAATATTTCCTTTTTCAGTAATACCCATCATGCTCCATGCAGCTGTGTCCGGTTAGATCCTGCACGGAGCAAAACCATTCATCCTGATAAATTTTTTATCATCCAAAGCGCTCTTCTCCTTCCCAGGAATAAGGCTTTCAGTCGTTATTCATCACCCAGTACATGGGCCGCTGCGCGATAGAAAATCCCATTTTCCGATGAAGTCCCAGGGATGCTTCATTTCCCGCAAATATCTGCGAAAAGGGCACACAGCCCCGCTCCAGACAGAAATTCACCATGGCTGCCATCAGTGCCGTAGCCGCGCCCTGGCGGCGGTACTCAGGCAGCACCTCCAGCATTCCCACGCTGCCCTCGGGATGCATTCCGGCAAACCCCAACAGCACACCGTTCCGAAAAGCCCCCTGCATGACACCTTCCCGGATGCGGTCCCGTATATATTCCTCGCCAGAAAAGGTGCTGTAGTTTGCATTGATGATTTCAAAATACTCTTCTCCCAGCCTCCGGATCTCCATATCCCTCGGGACGGGCAGGGCTACATTCCCCAAATAGGCTGCCGCCCAGCATTCCTGCGCGGTCTGGAAGCCATATTTTCCCCGGAAGTATTCTGCGTTCTCCCGGTCATGTGCTACAAACAGATAGGGCTGCTCCACCCGGCAGCACAATGCTTTTCCCGCTTCCAGGCTCTCCGCCGAAAGCATATGAGTCCGGCTTCTGGTCTCATAGATCAGGACGCCCCCGGGACCCGCCTTCAGAATCTCCGCCTGTCCCCGGCGGATGGGTTCCAGCATATCCATATGGAGAGGCCGATCACGTTCCAGATACTCCAGGGCAGCCTGCCTCAGAACAGCCTGTTCCTTCATGGAATCAGCCCTCAAAATCCAACAGCAAAGGCCGTGCCTGCGCCCCGTCGATTCCGCCGTATTTCACAGGCGCGGAAACCAGAAAATAAGAACCCTCCAGCACTTCGCCCATCAGGGTGGATTCCAGAATAACCACCTCATGTCCCAAAAGTTCCAGATGGACCGGCATGGGATTTTTCATGGGCCCTACGGTAAGCCCTTCCACCCCCAAAAACCAAAGCTCCATCTCCGTCATCTTTCTGGCCGCTTCCAGGGTGATTTCGATCTCTCCCTTGATGAGCAGCCTTTTGGTTCCATCCGCAAGGGCTTGCTCCACCGTCTCCGGCAGCAGCTTCCCGCTGTGGGCAATCACCTTGCAGGGACCCACACATTTTTGCAGGTCCAGCTGGTCAATGGTCCGTCCGTCTTTGTAAAAATGCCGCGGAGCGTCCATATGCGTGCTGTTGTGAGTGCCCATGGTCACTTCAGTCAAATTGCAGGCTTTTCCTTCTTCCATGCTGGAAACAGGCCTTCTGCGGGGAGAGGGATCTCCCGGAAAAACGCGGGAAGAAAATACTTCCTGGGACAGATCATAAATTTTCATCGTTTGCTCCTCTCTTTTCAACGGGCCGGAATAGATTTTCCCGGCACAATCTTCAGACAAACCGGCTGCTTTTTCCATTTGTCAGCTGTCCTGAGAAAACTGAAACAGGTTTAATCCCACCTCATCGTCCATTCGCCTGCCCACGGAACCGGGCAGCACTCTCACAAAGAGTTCCGCCGTGGCGCTGATGACAGCACGGTTCAGGTGCCCGGCCACACAGACATTCTGCCGGGGATTTCCGAATACCAGATGCAGGTGCAGGTAGGGCTTTCCTTCTTTTCTGGTAATGTTCCCCGTAAGGCTGCCAATTTCAAAATCACCCTGGTATTCCCTGCTGAAATACTCCTTTTTCTCCGTGTCAAACACGCCCACCGTGATCTGGCCGGCAGCGCCCAAGCCGCTGACCTGGCAGAGTTCCAGCTTTTCTTTTTCGCACAGGGCGGCAAGAGACTCCGCGATTTCCTCTCCAACCTCAAGCCGCAGCACGATGGTGTCGCCAAATTTCCGATACTCCATAACAAATCCTTCCCCTTCTAAATTTTACAGAAAAAGCCTGCCACGGCTTTGACCGGGGCAGGCGGATGAACCGGCGCGCCCCTTCAGGAAAGCGCCGGTATAGCTTTCTGCAGCAGAGCCGCACTTTTTTCGGACGCCATACGGGCAAACTCCAGGAAATTCACCTTGCCGCTGTCGTCGGCATTGTCTGAGATTGCCCGGAGAACCGCGCAGGGAACCCCGTTCCTGTAGCAGACCTGGGCGATGCTGCCCCCCTCCATCTCAGTCGCTTTGGCGGAGAAAAGCCTGCCAATTTCCCTGTTTTTCTCTGGATCCGCTACAAACAGGTCGCCTGTAGCAACGATGCCTCTGTGCACATGGCCGTAAAGCGCTTTTGCCGCTTCCGCCAACACGGAGGCTGCCTGCCGGTCACAGGGGAATTCAATCCGAACCCCTCCCGGAACGGAGATCTCTCCCCGCTTTTCTCCCAGGGCCGTGGTATCCATATCGTGCTGCACGCAGGCGCTAGCCACCACCAGATCCCCTATGCGGATTTCCGGGCCCACACCTCCGGCTGCGCCTGTGTTCACCACCAACGATGGGGCATATTTCAAGATCATTGTCTGGGCGCAAACAGCTGCGTTTACCTTGCCCACACCGCTTTGGGCCACCACGCAGGGGACGCCCCAGAGCTCCCCCTGATGGAAAGCGATACCGGAAATCTCCTCTGTCCTCCGGTGCTCCAATGCGGCCGCCAAGGTTTCTGTCTCCATCGCCATAGCGCCGATAATGCCGATTTTTTTCTTTTCCGCCATCCTTTGCAATCAGCTTCCTTTCAGCCGTGTACCAAGAGTTTCCGAAAAACGCGGCAGTTTTCTTTTAGAGCTTCTTTCCCGTCTTCTCAGAAATAAACTTCAGGAAGTCTTCATATTCGCCCAGTTTGAAGCCGAACTGATCTACCATATACGCATTGTCCGGACCGTAATAGAGATAGACATAATGGCCGTGCTTGCGCACATCCGTGATCTGGAAATAGGGGTAAACACTGGCAGACTGCACGCCGGACACCCGGAAGGCCTCGTCGTAAAACGCGTAGATGGCAGTGGAAGAAGTCCCCCTGTCATAGACCTTCCGCTGCACCTTTTCGATATTGGTAGGAGTGGAAAATATTTTGTAGCCGTAATAGACCACAATTCCCACTGCCAGCAGCTTCATCCACCATTCTGAATCCAGCGTAAAGGTGATAATCACCGTGACGAGGCTCAAAACAGCCCCGATAATCAGCGAACCGATATTCTTGATGTAGGCATGGAAAATGCTGAAGGATTTGATGGCTTCCCGGGTACAGTCGGTGGAATTGGCAAACCTCATATTTCCGGAAAGGGTATCGTCGTTGCCATGAGTTTTCCGGTATTCCTCCAGCTGCTGCGCCAGCTTTGCCTTTTTACGCTTATCCGCCTTGCTCTTAAGAGGGAAATAGATAAAAGGCGTGACAATGACCGCCAGCAGCAGCACAAGCAGCCCCACCGTCTTCACCAGGTCCTCCTGTGTCAGGGTATTGTCCGGTTTCGGCAGAACATTCGTGAAGTGCACCGTGTTCAGGATCTCTTCCAGTATGGCAATATGGTCCTGAGGGATATCTTCCTGGCCTCCGTAAATATCAAAGGTGTAGGCGGCCCCGTTGACCATCGTACCGTAAATCAGCTCATGATGGGTGGTGCCGTCGTCCACCTCCCCGTCAATCTTGATTCGGAAGAAGGGGAGCTCCCCACCCTCATAAATGCTGCGGTCTACCTGAAATTTGTCGGAATCTGTCGAGCTGAGTTTTTCCAGGACCTCCTGCTGTTCCTCCGCAGTAGCTTCCCCAAAATTATAGATCTGCTTGGAATAGTCCGACTCCTTTTTCATTGCCAGTATGCTGAGTTTGCCGTCCTTGCTGACAAAGTTCGCAATTGCGTTCATTTTAGTATATTCTTCCAGCTTCTGGGCAGGTTCGGCGATACCGGCCAAAGCCCATGCCGGATCGCCCACCGGCGTGTCAAGGGAAAATTGATACAGGTCGTCCGGCACCTCTGCGGTAAAGTCCTCGGTCTCCCAGGTTTTCGCCCCCGCGCTCAGCGGGAGTGCTGCAAATACCACCAATACAAGAAGTAATGCAGCAGCTTTTCTGAATTTCAATTTCATCCGTCCTCTTGATTCTTTTTTTCCGGTTTTTCCGAATTTCTCTGTTATTATAGCATAAGCGGACCCGGTACAAAAGGCATAACACAAAAAATTCATAAATGATTGCATTTTGAAGACGCCGGCTCTAAAACCGTTGTTTTCCTTCCATCATTTTTCATCTTTTCGACAGTCTGCGATTGACGGCGGAATGACAATGGCGTAAAATTGATTTAAAATCCTGAAGTGGAAAAGGGGAGAAGCATCCATGGTAACGGCTGTGATTACCGGAGCCTCCAGCGGGCTCGGCAAAGAATACATAAACGCCATCATCGCGCAGTATCCCAGTGTGGACGCATTCTGGCTGGTGGCGCGGCGCAAAGAAGTATTGAAAGAGATCGCAGAAGAGCATCCGGACAAGACCATCGCCGCCATCTCCCTGGATCTCTCCAAAGAAGAGAGCATCGGCATGTTCGAACAGCTGCTCAAGGAGAACAACCCGGAGATCAAGGTGCTGGTCAACAACGCAGGATTCGGCAAGTGCACCGATTTTTTCTCCTCCAACCGGGCCTTTCAAACCGGTATGGTGGATTTAAATTGCAGGGCCCTCACCGGTATCACGCGGCTTTGTCTGCCTTATATGCTGGACAACAGCCTAGTGCTGAATATTTCCTCCATCGCAGCCTTTGCCCCCACCCCCAGAATGTCGGTCTACTCTGCCACAAAGGCCTTTGTTCTGGCACTGTCCAAAGCGCTGCATGACGAGCTGCAGCCCCGCGGCATCAATGTGACCGCGGTATGTCCCGGCCCCATGGATACGGATTTCTGGAACGTGGCTAATGTTCCGGAGGGGAAATCCAGGCTGATCGACAAGCTGCCCCGGGTGGATCCCAAAGCGGTGGCAGCGGGTTCCCTTCGGGCGGCAAAGCGCGGCAAAGCCGTCTATACCAAGGGCTTTTTCTACAAATTTTACCACCTTTTGTCCAAGCTGCTGCCCCATGGCTTTATCATGCAGTTCACCGAGGTCTGACCTATGAAACACGGCATTTACCTGACCCGGGGGCCGGTGACGGTGCGGCCTTTGACGCCGGAGCACGCTCCCTTTCTGCTCAAATGGATGACCGAGCCACGGGTTTTGGAATTCTATGAGGGCCGGGACGCAGTCTTTACCCCGGAACGCATTCTGAAAGACTTTTATCAGGAGGAATGGAACGCCCGCCGGTGCATTGTGGAGTATGAGGAAAAACCGATCGGCTACCTTCAGATTTACCGGCTGGATGAAGAACTTTGCCGGGAGTACCATTACTCCCATTTGGGCGGATTCAGCTTTGGCATCGACCAGTTTATCGGCGAACCGGAATACTGGAACAGAAAAATTGGACGGACGTTTCTCACCTTGGTGCTGGAGTACCTGACCGGGACGGAAGGCGCCCGTTCTGTGATTCTGGACCCGCACGCCGACAACCCACGCGCTCTGCGGTGCTACGAGGCCTGCGGATTCCGGAAACTTAAATTACTGGAAAAGCATGAAATGCATGAAGGGGAAAGACGGGATTGCTGGCTAATGGAATACCTGCCTGAAAATTCCCCTTGACTTTTTGTTCCGTCCGTGCTAAAACTGAGAAAACAAAATAAGCAAAGGCAAGGAAGAGGAGGAGTATGCGTTCCCCCGAAGCGCAGAGAGGAGACGGACGGTGTAAGTCTCCGTGAAGGAAACGCAGAAGTAGCCCCGGAGCCGTGGCCCGAAAGCAGCAGCAAGTAGACGCCACCGGAATCCCACCGTTAGCGGGGAAACGTATCGGACAAGGCTCTCTCGCCCGTAGTCCCGTACGGAAAGAGTGCGTGAAGCTCCTAAAAAGGAGAGCTTCCGAATTTAGGTGGTACCGCGGAGATGAGATTCGCCCTAAGCAGCAATTGCTGTTTAGGGCGTTTTTTTATCCACTTTTCTGCCGCTTTCCGGAAGAAAGCTTGGCAAAGACTTTTCTTCCGCGGCGGTTACTGTCTGCCCGCTCCCCAACGCCTACACCTTTCTTCTGCGGGACCGTCCGGCATGTGCCAACTGCCCGGCGGTGTTCTGTTTTATCGTCCCCCTTTATTTTGCAAAGATTGAAAGGATGTACTGCAATGGAAAAGAGATATGACTTTCAAAAGCACGAAAAAGAGACCCAGGAATTTTGGGAGAGGGAAGGAATTTACCGCTTTTCTCCCGATGCGCCTGGGAGGGTGTACTCCATCGACACGCCGCCCCCCACTGTCAGCGGCAGCCTGCACATCGGCCATCTGTTTTCCTATGCCCAGGCGGAAATGATCGCCCGCTTCCACCGGATGCAGGGGGAAAACGTCTATTATCCCTTCGGTTTTGACGACAACGGCCTGCCCACTGAACGGCTGGTGGAACGGGAGAAAAAGCTGCGAGCCAGAGACCTGCCGCACGCTGACTTCACAGAGCTTTGCAGGGAAACTGCATCCCGCTATGAGGCGGATTTCCGCCAATTGTTTCAATCGCTGGGTTTTTCAGTGGACTGGGACCTGCAGTATGAAACTGCCTCTCCAGAGACGCAGCGGCTCTCTCAAAAGCTCTTTTTGGAGCTGGCCCGCCAAGGAAAGGCTTACTGCAGAGAAGCGCCCGTGCTCTGGTGCACCGAATGCCGTACCTCCATCGCCCAGGCAGAGCTGGATACCCGGGAAACCGACTCGGTCTTTTATACACTGCCCTTCTCCTGCGGGGAAACCGTGCTGCCTGTGGCTACCACACGGCCGGAGCTGCTTTTTGGCTGTGTCTGTCTGTTTATTCATCCGGAAAATCCCCAATACGGGGAATTTATTGGGCAGACAGCAGCCGTGCCCCTTTACGGCTTTGAGATTCCGATCCTGGCAGATGAGAAAGCCGACCCGGAAAAGGGCACGGGGATCGTGATGTGCGCCACCTTCGGCGACAGCACCGACGCCCAGTGGGTGCTGGAGCACGGCCTGCCCACCCGCGGGGTGCTCCAAAAGGACGGCAGAATGGGAGAAGACGTGCCCTATCTTTCAGGCCTGCGGGTGAAACAGGCACGAAAGGAAATCATCAGGCTGCTGGAGGAGGCAGGACTTCTTCTCTCCGCAGAACCCGTGATCCACACAGTGGCCGTCCATGAACGCTGCGGCACCGAGGTGGAGATTCTGCCCTCACGGCAGTGGTATATCGACGTGCTGTCTCAAAAGGAGCGGTACCGTCAGGCGGCTGACGAAATTGTGTGGCATCCCGCGCAGATGAAGGACAGGTATCTTTCCTGGGTGGAAAACCTGAAATGGGATTGGTGTATCTCCCGTCAGCGGTATTACGGCGTCCCCTTCCCGGTCTGGTACTGCAGGAACTGTGGCAGGCCCGTGTTCGCCTCGCAGGATTCCCTGCCCGTCAATCCTGTGGAACAGCCGTACGAGGGGACCTGCGCCTGCGGCTGCACAGAGTTTCTCCCGGAAAGCGCTGTTCTGGACACCTGGGCCACCTCCTCCGTCACTCCCCTGCTGCACAAGAGCCGTGGGCTGCCGGAATATCCTCTGTCCATGCGAACCCATGCCCACGAGATCATCCGCACCTGGACCTTCTATTCCATTGTCCGCAGCCTGTACCACACGGGAAAGCTTCCCTGGAAACATCTAATGATCAGCGGTTTCGTTTTGGCGAAACGGGGTGAAAAAATCAGCAAGTCCAAGGGAAATGGGTTGGAACCCACCTCCCTGATCCGGGAGCATTCGGCGGACGCCCTGCGGCTGTGGGCAGCCAATGCCCGTCTGGGTACGGACACCTTTTTTTCTCCCGCGGACCTTCAGCCCGAAAAGCGTTTTCTCACCAAGCTTTGGAACGCGGCCCGGTTTGCCCTTCCCTTACTGGAAGACTTTTCCCCTCTTCCGGCGAGCCCTCCTCTGCTTTCCGCTGACCGGTGGATTCTTGCCAGAGCCGACGAAGCTCTGCGCTCCGCTGCCTTCCAGCTGAGCAATTATGAGGCCGGCCAGGCACGGCACGAAATCGACCGCTTCTTCTGGAACGATTTTTGCGACACCTATATCGAGCTGGCAAAGGAACGGCTCTACTCGGCAGAACGGCAGGGAACAGACGCCCGGAGGGCGGCCCAGTACGCCTTGTACCACGCCTTTTTCACCGTCTTGAAGCTGTACGCTCCTTTTGCGCCTCACATCACGGAAACCATTTACCTGGAATTTTTCCGGAAGTTCGAACCGGAGCCTTCCCTCCACCTGACCCGCTGGCCCCAGACTGGGGAGCCGGAGGAACAACTGCTGCTGTTTGGGGAACGGCTGAAAGAAAACCTTTCCACCATGCGCAGGGAGAAGACGGAAAAAGGGGTTTCCCTCCGTGCGGAGATGGGCTGCTTCCCGATTCATGCGGAAGAAAAACTGCATCCGCTGTTCAAGGAAGCGGAGTCCGACCTGCTTTCCTGCTCCCACGCCGAGAGTCTCAAGCTGCTGCCGCTGTAGGCAGGAAGTCCTTCGGCAGAATATAGGCCTGAAGTCTGGAAGTACGGCGTCCGCCAAGAGAAATGCACGCAAAACTTTAAAGGAGGAATTCGGCTTTCGTTGCCGAATTCCTCCTTCTATGCCGGTAACGCAAGGTGCGCACTGAAAATCCGGAGCCCGATCCGCAGAATGGACGCCGGGCCATCCGGCGTGATTTTTTCAGCTAGTCCCTAGTGATAGAGCTTTACACCGCTTTTCTCCACCGCCTCATAAGCGTCATGAAATAAAAACCCCAGAGCGTTATGGGCGGGAAACAGGTCGGAGAGCGGCACCATGACAAAGGCCCGCTCTCGGATATGGGGATGGGGTACGGTCAGTTTTTCCGTACAGCTGGTATATCCCTCGCAAAGCAGCACGTCGATATCCATAGTCCTTGCACCGTGGTATTCCTTCCGCACTCTCCCCAGCTTCGCTTCAATGGCAAGACAGCGGTCCAAAAGCTCTTCCGGCGCCAGCTTCGTTTCCAGCAGCACGCAGCAATTCAGATACCTGTCCTGCCGAGAGATCACATCAAAGGGCTCGGTTTCATAGAGACTGGACAACTTCTGCACCGCCGTATCCGGCAAACGCTCCAGCAAGTCCAGCGCCAAAGCTATATTATTCTCACGATCGCCCAAATTCGAGCCAATTCCCAAAACTGCCTGCATTTCTGTCTCTCTCCCTCTCTCAGTACATGGTTTCAATGCTTACCGGCGGCATCTGCTCCCATTCCTCCCGCAGAAGTCCATATTCATAAGTATCCTGCCAGAGCGGTTCTCCCTGCTCATTCCGAAAGAAAAAAATATTCTTTCTCAAATTGCCTTCCCTGCGCATACCTAACCGTTCCAACAGCCTCCAGGACCGTTCGTTCTCAGGATTGCACATTGCCGTAACCCGGTGCATTCCCCATTCCGTGAAGCCCAGATCCAGCAGAGCCCGGGCCGCCTCGCCTGCATACCCTTTCCCCCAGTACTTGCGGTTGAACACATAGCCCAGCTCCCAGGTGTCAAATTCACCTTCCGCAAAATAGACATTGCCCAGCAGGGCGCCATCCAGTAGACAGACCGCCCAGAAGTTTTGATCCTCCGCCCGACGGGCCGCCTCCTGTTCGGCCATCTCCCGTGTATAGGGTTCATAGGGTTCATATTTTACCACTTCCGGGTCGGAGAGGTAATCATAAAGCCCTTCTCCATCACTTTTCAGAAACCTGCGCAGCACCAGCCGCCTGGTTGTCATCTCTCTCAATTTCCTGTTTTCTCCTTTTCCCCAGCCTTTCTGGAGGCAGTGACTTCTACTGCTACATACTCAAATATAGCGTTCATGGGGGCCTCCGGCTTTTTCAGCAGCAAGGTAATTTTCTCCACCTTCTCATGCTCTGCCAGGACCGCCTCGCACACGGCCTGAGCCGCCCGTTCAATCAAATTGTACTTTGTCTCCGTAAAGGCCTTCTGTACGGTCTTGCGCACTGCAGCGTAATTGACCGTGTCGTCCAGGCTGTCGCTCTCCCGGGCCTTTGTGAGGTCAGCCACCATGGCGATGTCCAGCAGAAATACCTGCCCATCCCGTTTTTCCTCCGGATTTACCCCATGATAGGCAAAAATCTCCAGCCCCTTGATATAGATTGTATCCATCGTTTTCTTTTCCTTTCTATCCTGTCTCCCTGCTAAATTCAGCGTGCAGCCTCCCGCTTGAAACAGCCTGCCCTCAAGCGCTCCGAAGCCCTGGGATACCGTATGGGCATCGTGGAGCGGGCCGAAAGGCCGGAGGAGCCGAAATCGGAAACAAAGGCTCAGGCGTCACCCTTCTGAAGAAAGGTGGCAAAGTGCGTCCGCCATGCGCGCCGCCTGCACCGCCTCCTTCACATCATGGACGCGCACCAAATCCGCACCGCCCAGAATAGCGGCGGTATGGGCCGCCAGTGTGGCGGGCAGACGCTCTTCAAAGGGGGGATTCCCGCAGGGCTGGCCTGTCACCCGCTTCCGGGAGGCCGCCATCAGAAAAGCCGTTTCCGGCAGTCTGGTTTTTTCCACATGGGCGATCAGCTTCAGATTGTCCTCATAGGTCTTGCCGAAGCCCACCCCAGGGTCAAAGCACAGCCTGCTTTTCCCCACGCCAAAGCATTCCGCCGCCCGAAGCCGTTCCTCAAAAAAGCTCTTCACTTCACGAAGGATATCCCCATGCTGCGCCCCCCGGGGATGCATCACAATGCAGCCGCAGCCCGAGACGGCCACGGCCTGCAGCATTTCATCCCCAAAGCCGGACACGTCGTTGATGATCTGGACGCCCGCCTCCAGGGCTTTTTCCGCCACCCAGGGATAAAAGGTGTCTACGGACACCGCCAGACCGGTTTCCCGCACCACCGCCGGCACTACCGCCTGAATCCGCGCCCACTCCTCCTCCGGAGAGACGGCAGTATAACCGGGACGGGTGGACTGTCCCCCGATGTCGATGATATCCGCTCCGTCCCGCTCCATCTCCAGCGCACGGTTTACCGCCCGCTCCGGATTCAGAAACTTCCCTCCGTCGGAAAACGAATCGGGCGTCACATTCAAAATACCCATCACGTAGGTGCGGGTGAGGGGAAAACGCTTTTCCCGCGCTTCAAAAGCAGCTGTCTCCATAAAAGCCCCTCCTTTCCCTACCTGCCCCCCAGAAGGGCCATCACCTCGGCTCTGGTCTTCGCATCAGACCTCATACAGCCTCGCAGGGCCGAGGTCTGCGTTTTCGCGCCGGCGGCTCTGGCCCCGCGCATGGTCATGCAGAGATGCTCCGCCTCGATAAACACCGCCACGCCCAGCGGCTCCATATTCTCATAGAGGAAATCGGCAATCTGTCCTGTCAAACGCTCCTGTACCTGGGGACGCCGGGCAAAACAGTCCACAATCCGGGCAAATTTGGAAAGCCCGATAATTCTCCCGTTTTTTGGGATATAGGCAATATGCGCCCTGCCGATAAAGGGCAGCAGATGGTGCTCACACACCGAATAGAGGGGGATATCCTTAACCAGCACCAGCTCGTCATGCTTCCCCCCCTCTGTGAAAATTTTTAAATGCTGTTTGGGATCAGCGCCCAGCCCGGAAAAAATTTCTCCGTACATTCTGGCAACCCGTGCCGGAGTCTCCTGCAGCCCTTCCCGGTCCGGGTCCTCGCCCACCGCCTCCAGGATGTCCCGCACGGCCCGTTCTATTTTCTCCATATCCATATCGCTCTCATCCTTTCTTCCGGCCCGGCCGCCTCAGGGCTTTCTGGCCAAATATAAATCCATGGTATCACGGAGCTCCAGCCTGCCGCCAAAGCGCATGATTGCCGAGGAAATCCCCTCCATCAAACCGGCTCTGGCGTTCTCCTCCATCGCCCGATGATCCGAATAGGTATTCAGCAGTCCGCAATATTCCTCCGGCCCCAAGGAACGGCTGCTGTGAAAAAGCCGGGATTCCACTCCCGAAAATCCCATTTCTTTCAGCTGCTGGGCGAGCGGCGCACAGTTTTCTTCCGTAAACTCCACTGGAGATTTCCTGACAGCGCGGCCGAACCTCCCATACACTTTCTGAATTTCCTGGAACAGCTCCGGCTGTTCCGGCGCCGGGCAGGGGTGATTCCACCAGACTGCCAGCGTTCCCCCGCTTTTCAGCAGACGCAGTGCCTTGGGATATCCCTGCTCTTCCGGTATCCAGTGAAAGGCCGTAGCCGAATAAAGGAGGTCAAAGGAATCGCCCTGCAGGGGACACTTCATAAAATCTCCCTGAAGGATCTCTAAATTGAAAAAATTTTGGAATTTCACCTGGGAATAGGCTGCCAGCTTTTCGCCCAGCTCCACGGCGGTCACCCGGCAGCCTGCCTCCAAAAAGGGTCGAGTGGCCTGCCCAGTGCCGATCCCCACCTCCAAAGCCCGCATTCCCCGTTCCAGGCCGGCATACTCCGCCACGGCCTGAAACAGCTCGTCCGGATATCCGGGACGCCAGCGGTCATAGTTTATTTCGTCCTCGTCAAACTTCATGCGCAGCCCGCGGTTTCCTTCTCGATATTCCATGCCGACGTCCTTTCCCCCGTTTTTTTATCTACTCCGGCCAGCCGCCCAGCAAATCCTTTACCACCTCGGCGGCCAGCGCCAAACCGGCCGCTCCGGGGACGAAGGCCATGCTGCCTGGGGTGGGACGGCCCGCCGTGCCCTTTTTATCTTCTTCCTCCGCAGGCAAGGGCGTTCTCGCCTCTTCTGCCGACCACACGGCCTTCACGCCCTCAATCCCCCGCTTTTTCAGCTCCCGGCGCATCACTCTGGCCAGAGGGCAGACGCTGGTTTCGGAAAGATCTGTCACCCGGAAAGCCGTGGGATCGAATTTATTTCCCGCTCCCATACAGGAAATCACCGGCACGCCGGCCTCCTTAGCCCTGCAGATCAGCTCCAGCTTGGAGGATACTGTATCGATGGCGTCCACTACATAGTCGTATTGGGTAAAATCCAAAGCTGTCTCTTTTGTAAAGAACAGCTGCAGCGCCTCAACCCGGCATTCAGGGTTGATCCCGGCGATTCTTTCCTTTTCCGCCTCCACCTTGGGCTTCCCCACGGTGTCCGTCAGCGCGATAATCTGCCGGTTGAGGTTGGTGAAGCTCACCACGTCTCCGTCAATCAGGTCCAAAGCGCCGATGCCACTGCGCGCCAGGGCTTCAATAGCATAACCGCCCACGCCGCCCGCGCCGAACACCGCTACCCGGGCCCTTCTCAGCTTTTCCACGCCCTCTTGCCCAATGAGGAGCGCCTCTCTGGCAAAACGGTCTGCCATTCTATTTTTCCTCCTGTCTCTCTTCCCGTCTGCCTGTGCCGCCTCCAAGCTCCGCATCGGCTGCGCACAGGGCAAATACCTTTTCCGCCCCCGCACGGTACAGCTGTCCGGCACATTCCCGAAGAGTTGCGCCTGTAGTCACAATATCGTCTACCAGCAGAACCTTTTTCCCGTGAACTTCGGAGGAAGCCCGGTAGGCATTCCTGACATTCTGCCTGCGCTCTTTTGCAGAGAGAAGATGCTGCGTTTTATTTTCTTTCACCTTTTCCAATACTGGTTTCACAGGGAGATTCAGCAGTCTCCCCAGTTCCTCCGCCAGGGCCTCGCTCTGATTATAGCCCCGCTCCCGCCTGTGATTTTTCGACAGAGGCACAAAGGTGACCAGTTCCGGCTGCTCCGGGAAATCCGCTGCCCGCGCCATCAGCCGGGCAAAGGGTTTTGCCAGGCCTTTCTTCCCTTGAAATTTGAATCGGCGCATCGCTTCCACCACTTCGCCACGGTAGGAGAGGGGAGACCGGCAGGAAAACCCCGCGCCTCCCGGGACCGCTGCTTCCAGCCTGCGCGCCAGAGGCGCTATGGGCACCTTTTTCTCACAGGCGCTGCAAAAGCATTGTCCAGCATCCACCGGCTTCCTGCAGAAGAGACATCTCTCCGGAAACAGCAGGGCAAGCAGCCTGTCACCCAGCGCAAATTTTCCCTCCCGGCTCATATGACTTTACAAAAGCGGAGGAAAGCCGCTTCTCCCGCTTCCGTATCCTTAAAAACGCCGGCGTTTCCCAAAATCTTCTCAAAAATTTTTCCGATACTCTCCCTCACAGCCCGGCCGGCATTCTCCGCCGTAACTCCCGCCGCTTTCAAATCGGCATACCAATCCAGATGCTTTTCCATCTCCGGTCTCTTGAAAATCTCCTCCGCGCCTTCCGGGCAGGAAAGAGCCTGCTCCATCAACTCCGCCTCCTGCAGCAGGCGGGGCGGCAGAATCGCCAGGCCCATCACCTCGATCAGACCGATGTTTTCCTTCTTAATGTGGTGATATTCCCCATGGGGATGGAACAATCCCAGAGGATGCTCCTCCGTGGTGCGGTTGTTGCGCAGCACCAGGTCCAGCTCGTACTCCTCCCCTCTGCGCCGGGCAATAGGGGTGATGGTGTTGTGGGGCGTCTCACCGGTAAAAGCCAGCACCTCTGCGCTCTCATCGGAATATCCGCGCCATTTCGCCAGAATCCTATCCGCCAGTTCAATCAAAGACTCCCGGTCTGCAGACCGCAGACGCAGCACCGACATGGGCCAGTCCACAATACCTGCGCTCACGGTTTCAAAGCCGGAGAAGCGAACCTGCTCCCGAAGGGGCGCTTTTGCCATGGGGAACTCATAATTGCCCCCCTGGAAATGGTCGTGGGAAAGGATGGACCCTCCCACAATGGGAAGATCGGCGTTGGAGCCCACAAAATAGTGAGACAGCACTGTGACAAAATCCAACAGGCGCTCAAAAGAAGCGCGGCTGACCTTCATGGGCCGGTGCTCTTCGCTCAACACAATGCAGTGCTCGTTATAGTAGACATAGGGGGAATACTGCAGAAACCAGCGTTCCCCGCAGAGAGACAGGGGAATCAGCCGGTGATTGCCCCGGGCAGCCTGATTGGCCGTGCCCCGGTACCCCTCGTTCTCCCTGCAGAGGGCGCATTTAGGATAACCCGACTGGGGCGCGTTCCGGGCGGCGGCAATGGCCTTAGGATCCTTCTCCGGCTTGGAGAGATTGATGGTAACAACCAGTTCGCCGTACTTCGTGGGCACGGTCCACATCCGGTCCTTCTCCACGCGGTCAACCCGGATGTAGTTGGAAGAACGGCTCAGCTCATAATAGTAATCGGTGGCAGCCTTTTTGTTCCCTTCATACAGTCCGTAAAACCTTGAAACCACCTCGGAAGGACGGGGCATCAGGCAGTTCATCACTTCCGTATCGAACAAGTCTCTCCCGTCCAAAGTGTCCGGATCGATAAGACTCTGTTCCGCGGCCCAATCGCAGATGCGTTCCAAAGGTTCCGCAGGGAAACGGAGCTTCTCCTCCACCGGCTTCCATTCAAATTCCGAAATGCCCAGCAGCGCAAGGATTCTGTTGGCGGAATAGGCCGCATCCTCCGGCGCAAGCAGGCCCTTCTGCAGACCGTAGCAAAGCAGCCTGCTGATTTCCAAACTGAGGTCGACTGTGCCCATGTTTCATCATCCTTTCTGTATCAAAGCTTAATTTTACACCAAATACGGCATAGAAACAAGCGGACGCAGTAAATCAAAGGTGAGAAAAAACTTCCTTTCAAACGGCAGCGGGCCGAAACCTTTTCCGGTTTCGGCCCGCCTCAGATTTCCGGACTGCCTATCCCGGAAATCCACTTTGTTTCTTCAGCTCTTATTCTGCCCGGCCTTCCTCTTGTCCTTCCACTTCTTCTTTCTTTTCAGCATCGGAATCTACGGGCATTTCTTGGGAAAACGCGGAAATCTCTGCATCTGCCTGTCGCAGCAGCGTGTCGAAACGCTCCAGCACCTTGGAGATCACGTAGACTGCCCGCACATAGCTGTAGCTTGCGTCCAGCTCAATTTTCCCGGGGTCTGTGCCGTTGCCTCCCAGATTCAGCTCCTCGTAGACCTGCTTTACCCCCTCCCGCGCCCAATTGGGAACGGAATCGATAGTGGGATACCTTTTCTCGTTTTCATCGTAAACCTGCTGTGCCAGCTTCAGAACCTCTTCCTTAGTCATATCATCGCCTCCCATCCCCTTGATAATCTCGGGATAATCCTTATAAGCGTAGTCCATGTCAAACTGCCGCCCGTTTAAAATACCGTTGTTCGTATATTGCCACATTCCATAGGGCTTGTCATACTCCAGCACGTCGTTCCACTGGGCGACCCATTTATCGAATGGATCAAGCCTGGGGCTGTTCAGCCGGGTTTCCATCCAGTTCAGGAAGGAATAAATGCCGCAGTAATAGCCCGCCTTTTCGATTTCCCTGCAGTAAGTGATACAGTTGTCGATAATTGTCTCTCCCGATGGCAGGGAGCTGTCCTCCACATCATACCACACGCCGTACAAAGGCGTTTTTCCCTGAAGCAGCCGCAGCGTATGGGCGGCTTCGCTTTTCGCCATATCCGTATTTTTGGCATAGGAATAGAGATAGACCCCATAGGGAATCCCCGCTGCCAGACATTTGCGGACATTGTTTTCGTATTGCGTATCATCCTGATTGGTATAATTGCTGCCGTAGCCGCAGCGGATGATTACAAAATCGATCTGTCCCTTGAGCGCGTCAATATTCACGTCGCCGTTGAACTCAGAGATATCGATTCCTCTTGTCGGTAAGCTCGCCATTGATTCAAAAAACCTCCCTTCTTGTCAGAACTTGGAAAAACCCGGAACGTCGTATAAATACAGGTCTCTCCAAACCATAGTATGAAAAAAATCGAAAGTTGTCCACAAAAGCTCTAAGCATTCCGGAACCGCGTTCCTCCGCCGCAGCCGGAGGGCAAAGCGTTGCAGCTTCTGCACTGCGGAAGTATTCTTTACTTTTTTCCATATCCTCGGTATAATGGGCGGTGAATGGCTTAGAGAAGGGGTATGAGAATGGAAGAAAACCGCATCGCAAAACTGCTCTCTCAGCAGGGGATCCCCCGCCTGCATACTACGCTGGGGGCGGTGCTGTTCCTGGCCTGGCCGGCTGTGGTGGAACAGATCATGATTACACTGGTACAGTATGTGGACACGGCCATGGTAGGCTCTTTGGGCTCTGCCGCCACCGCTGCCGTCGGCCTCACGGCCAGCACAACCTGGCTTTTCAACGGCTTCCTGAACGCTGCCTCCGTGGGCTTTTCTGTGCAGGTGGCCCAGCATCTGGGCGCAGGCCGCGAAACCGAAGCGAAAAAAGTCACCTGGCAGGCGCTTCGCTTCGTCGGGATTTTCGGCGCCGCCATAGGGCTTCTCGCCCTTGCGCTCTCCTTTCCCCTGCCAACCCTGCTGGGAGCGGAAGAATCCATCCGCGGGGATGCCTCTCTTTATTTCCGCATTATCGCGTGCGCCATGCCCTTTACCCTGGGCGCCAATATGCTCAGCGCCGCCATCCGCTGCGCAGGCGATACCCGTACCCCTATGATCCTCAACATCCTCATCAACCTTCTCAATATTTGTCTGAATTTTCTGTTTATCTATCCCTCCAGAAAGCTTACGCTGTTTGGACACGAGTGTTCCGTCTGGGGAGCGGGCTGGGGCGTGGGAGGCGCAGCCTTTGCCTCGGGCCTTTCCACTGCCGTTGTTTTCCTGTTGTTTGTGCTGGTGCTGTTCCGCAAACGTTCTCCCATCCGCATCAGCCTGAAGGAACGTTTTTCCTTTGAAAGAACCTGCCTTTCCGCAGTCTGGCGGCTTGGTCTGCCTGTAGCGTTGGAGCGCGCCACCGTCAGTGTGGCACAGATCATCATCACAGCGGTGATCACTGGGATCGGCACAACGGCTGTAGCGGCCAACCATCTGGCTGTGACAGCCGAATCCATCAGCTATTTGCCTGCCTACGGCGTGGCGGTAGCGGCCACCACTCTTGTGGGCCAAGCAGTGGGAGCGGGAAGGAAGGATCTGGCCAAACGCTTTGCCCGCCTGGTCACCTGGATCGGCATTCTGGTAATGACCTTTGGCGGCCTGCTGCTGTTCTGCCTGGCTCCTCAGCTGATCCGGATTTTCACCTCCGAATCCGAGGTCGTTGCCCTGGGCACCCAGGTCCTGCGCATCGTGGCCTTTGCGGAACCGCTGTTCGGCGCATCCATCGTCGCCTCCGGCGCCCTGCGAGGCGCCGGGGATTCCAAAGGGCCTTTCTTCATCAGCCTCGCAACCATGTGGGGCGTGCGTATCACCCTTTCCTTCCTGCTGGCAGGCAGCCTGGGGCTTAATGGTGTCTGGCTGGCTATGGCGGCAGAACTCTGTGTCCGCGGTCTCATCTTCATGGTCCGGCTATACCGGGGCCGCTGGCTGAACATTGACCTGTTTCAAACGAAAAAGTCGTAAAAAGCACTTTACAACAAGCCGCCGTTGTGCTAGAATAAGCGTGCTGTCTCAGAGCGGACAGCACATTTGGGCCTGTAGCTCAGCTGGGAGTGCGAGAGCAACATAACGCGGGCCCAAATCCCTACCCCAAAATTGGCATAAGGGCCTGTAGCTCAGCTGGGAGAGCGTTCGGTTCGCATCCGAGAGGTCAAGGGTTCGAATCCCTCCAGGTCCACCATCAAAAAAGCCGTGAAATCGCTGATTTCACGGCTTTTTTGTGTTTTTGGGCGTTTCCAGTTTCTTCCTGAAAAATGCAGAACTGTTGCCTTCGCCCCGCAGATCATTCGCATCCATCTGGCACGGAGAAAAAGTGAGAATTCAGGAGGAAACAGGAGTTTTTCAGAGAAACGCTTTTTGAGAGCCAACAACGCCATTTTGGGTGAAACCGAGCCGTTCGCATCCAAGCGGATACACCAAAACGATTCGCATTCCCTTTGTGAAAACCGATGAAGCTTGTCGGCAATCTGCTCAAAGAATGAAAATAAGATTTGTGGATCTGATTTTTATCGGAGCCACTTTCTTTTTATGAGGAGGAATATGTGATTCGCTGTGATTTGTCCTGGTGTGTTTGCAACCGATTATCACAGGCGGCAAATATACGTTCTGACGCAGACAGAAAATGTTAAAAAGCTGTCAGATATTGGCCAAAATTGATTTCAGCAAGACACGAGGGAAAATCTGTTTTATTCTAAAGTGAGTGATTTCCAAATCTGCAAGGCCTACAAGTTTTATGAATTAATGATTTATGAAATGTTATGCGGAACAGTATTTTGAAGCAAATTACGGAGTGACGGAATCAAGCTGTCTGATTTTCCAGAACCAACCGGATATTCCACTGAACTGTGCGACTGGCAAAGAGATATGGATTGAGGAGACTTGAGCGGATACCATATTTTCAAGTTCCAAGGAAAATATTCTCGGAACATCTTTTTAAAATGCTGCAGTTGTTCAACAGTATATGAGGATGAATAATCATGTTAATTGTAAGTATGTGTTTCGAAAGATATAATGTTTTTAAAAGGCCGGGCATGATTGTGAATTTGTCCCATCCGATCGGATGAAAGTTGTTTTCAGGAAATCAAACGCAGCGCAAAAATGCAGCAAAGAATGGAGGAAAATGAACATGGGGATTCAATTGGGAATTGTTGGCTACGGAGGAATGGGCGGATTTCATCACCGAAACGCTTCCAAAATTGAAGGGGTTCAGGTGGTAGGCGCTTACGACATTGACCCCGTGCGGGTACAGGTGGCGGAGGAAAGCGGGCTCAGGGGATTTTCGTCCCTGGAGGATTTGCTTGCGTGTGAGGACATCAACACTGTTCTGGTTGCCGTGCCGAACGACTGTCACATGGAGATCTGCATTGCCGCGTCGAATGCCGGCAAGCATGTCATCTGCGAGAAGCCTGCCGCTTTGAACGTGGACGAGCTGGATCAGATGATTGCCGCGGCTGGTCGCAACGGGAAACTCTTCACCGTACATCAGAACCGCCGTTGGGACAAGGACTTCCGGATCGTTAAGGATATCCTTGATTCCGGGGAACTGGGAAAGGTGTATTCCATCCAGTCCAGACTGCATGGATCCGGTGGAGTAATGTTCGGTTGGCGCGGTGAAAAGAAGCACGGCGGCGGCATGTTGTACGACTGGGGCGTTCACTTTATCGATCAGTTGATGTGGATGCTGGGATATGACAATTTCAGGAGCGTATTCTGCAAGACCAGCAATGTAAAAACTACGGAGGTGGAGGACTATTTCTTCCTCGTGTTTGATTTGGAGGATGGCAGTCACGTTCAAGTGGAGATAGGGACATTTGTACTCAAAGAGCTTCCAAGATGGCTTCTGCTTGGCGATGAGGCAACTGCCTATGTGAACGATTTTTCCAGAAGCGGCGGGATCATCCGGCTGGACAGCACAGTGGAGACAAAGTCTGAGATTATTATGACCTCGGCCGGTCCAACCAGGACGTTTGCGCCCAGGCCGGATAACGTGAAGCTTGAGAGTGAGCTTCCGGACGTGGAAGCCGATTGGTCGGAATACTACAAAAATGTGCGGGATGCGATCGACGGAAAAGCAGAGTTGATCGTACAGCCCTGGCAGGTGCGGAAAGTGCTGAAAACTATCGAAGCTGCATTCCGCTCCGCGGAAACAGGAGAACTTGTTTCTCTCAAAAATTAAATTTGTAAACTCAAATGAGAGCCGCCTAATGAAATTATCATCAGGCGGCTTTTCGTCTATGCTGTAAGAATGAAAAAACGAGGAAAATATAGGGCAATACCGCACAGAAAAGTAGGCGCGATACTGCCAGAAGTGATATAATAAGACCATGGATAAACAGATGACAATGTCTGCGCTTAGTGATGAGTTGGCGCAGGTACGGACAAAGAAGAAAGAATTTCCAGCCCAGATCGAGCGGATCGTCCCGTGGAAGGAATGGCTTACGCTGATCCAGCCGTGCTATTACAAAGGAGAGCGCGGCAATAAACCCTATCCACTGGAGACCATGCTGCGGTTGTATCTGCTGCAAAATCTGTATGACCTGAGTGATGAAGCAACAGCGGCGGAGGCAATCGACAGCCGGGCATTTTCAGATTTCTGCGGCGTTGATTCCAGCAATCAGGTGCCGAACGGAGATACCATTGGCCGCTTTCGGAACCTGCCGGTGAAGAATGGACTGCAGGAGAAACTGTTTGCACAAGTTGTTACCGCGCTCACTGAACAGGGCCTTATCCTGAAAAAGGGAACGATCGTAGATTCCACCATTATTTCCGCGCCGTCTTCCACCAAGAACAAGGAGAAAAAGCGGGATCCGGATGCACATCAGGTCAAGAAGGGCAACACATGGCACTTTGGCTATAAAGCCCATGTTGGGGTGGATAAGGACAGCGGACTGGTACACACAGTGGAGGCGACACCAGCTAATGTCCATGATGTGACGCAGACTTCATCCCTGCTGACCGGTGAGGAAGATGTCGTTTACGGCGACAGTGGCTATCTTGGAGCCGGGAACCGTGAGGACGCGATCGTTCGGAACAAATCCGGACGCAAGATCAAATACAAAATTAACCGACGTCCATCTCAATTAAAAAAGCTGAGCAAGAGCGGCCAGTATGCCGCAAAGAAAGCAGAACACGCAAAGTCTTCTGTTCGGGCAAAAGTAGAGCACGTATTCGGTGTCGTCAAGAAACAGCTGCAATTTCGAAAAACGCGATACCGAGGGCTCGAAAAGCAGCGAGCCAAATTCAATATCATGTTCGCATTGGCGAATCTGCTTCTGGCTGACAGGCCCTGCCTGGCGGCTTGAAGTTGTGCGCTCTCGCGAAGAAATGCGCCGGGAAGCCTATGGTTTCCTGCCTGATGGGTGATTCGACAGCGCTTGCCTCAGCAATTGTGCGGTGCTGCCATAGGACGATAGTCTTTCGAGAAAGGAAAACGATATGTCGTTGAGAAAAAAGCTGACATTGTCTATGCTCATGATTGCGGTGATCCCCGTGATGGTACTGGGAGGCTTTTATTATCAGTATTTCAGCGGGGTCCTTTTGAGCAACGTGCAGCAGCGGGAGCTGCAGAATAACAGCCAGATTATTTACAGCGTTGATAACTTTTTCAATTCAATCTTCAAGATTTCCGATTCCCTGCTAATGAATGAAGAGCTCATGGACATTCTGCAGAAAAGCTATGAGGAACAGAGTTCACCTCTCGAAGGATACCGCGACAAGGCACAGGTGGACAAGCTGCTTTACAAGGACGGCTATTACCTGGATGGCAGAATAGAGACTATCGCCATATTTCCGGGGAACAACAGCATGTTTTACTACTGCACAAAGGAAGACGTCAATCCGTCCTATGATATCCATGCGGAAGAGTGGTACGAAAAGATTGCCAGTAAAGAGGGGGCGAAAGTATTGGTGGGAGTGCACCAAAACCGTCTGGTGTACGCATTCTCCGACGCAGCCAGACCCTATTGCGTAACTGTCGGAAGATCGATTTACTCCCCATATGATTCCCAACTGCTTGGCACTATGCTAATCAACATTAACGTACACGATCTCCAGACCTGCTGGCCGGCTTTCAAGGAAGATTCGCAGGAGCGGTTTTACCTGCTGGATGACGAAAACAACGTTGTGTTCAGCAATCTGACGGAGGAGATTGGCAGTAAATTCTTTCAGGACGGCCTGGAAGACGGCATTTCTTCCTGCCGAATCGACGGGGAATTGTACGATACGATCGTCTCGGGCTCCAAAAGCCTGGGATGGAAAAGCGTCAAAATGATTCCACGCAGCCAGTTGGATCAAGAGATCGCCGTTGTTCCTTATATGACGCTCCTCCTCATGCTGATCCTTACGGTTCTGGCAGTTCTGGTTTCAATCTTTATTTCCAAAATCTCTACACGTCCGCTTCAGGAGCTTTATGTGAAGCTCCAGAGCTTTGAAGCGGAAAAAAGCGGGATTCCGCTCCCTGAAAATCAGGTGGAGATCAAAGGCCTTTCCCGCAGCTACCAGCACATGATCAACGAGATCAACGCCCTCACCATCAAAAACTACGAGACGCAGATCCAATTGCGCAGGGCAGAACTCATGGCGCTCCAATCCCAGATCAATCCCCATTTTATCTACAACACGCTCAATTCCATCAAGTGGATGGCGGATATGCAAGGATCCAAGCGTATGGTAACGGCGTTGGATTCCCTGATCAAGCTCATGCAGTTTTCCTCCAAAAACAGCCGGGAGGTCATCCGGATTCAGGACGAGATCGATCTGATCCGGGACTACATCAACCTGATCAACCTCAAATATTTCGACAGGATCTTTGTTGATGTCCATGTGGAGCCGGGCTTGGAAAACTACGAAACGCTGAAATTCCTTCTGCAACCGATCGTAGAGAATTCCATCTACCACGGTTTCAGCAGTATGATCCGGCAATGCACGGTGCAGATCAACATTACCCGAAAAGAAGACCGTATTCTGTATGAGGTGATCGACAATGGCAAAGGGATGAGCAAGGAGAAGATCCGACAGGCTCTGGAGGAAGATCACCCCCTCAACTCCCATTCGTTTAACAAGATCGGTCTTTATAATGTGAATAAGAGAATCCAGTATATTTTTGGAGAGGAGTACGGTATTCAAATCGACAGCGAACCCGGCAAGTACACGAGGGTGATTGTGGAAATTCCAGCCCGTATCTATAAGGAGGAGATGGCAAATGCGTAACATCGGGATCGCGATCATTGATGACGAGAGCCTGGTCCGGCTCGGAATCAAATCTTCTGTGGCGTGGGAAGAGTATGGCTATGAGATTGTAGGAGAAGCGGACAACGGGCAGACCGGCCTGGAGATGATCAGGGAAAAACACCCGGATATCGTCCTGCTCGACGTCTGTATGCCGGTGATGAACGGGATCGAAGTTCTGAAATCCCTGCAAAAGCTGAAGATTCAGTGCAAGGTTATTATCTTGAGCTGCCACGATGATTTCTGTTTTGTAAAAGAGGCAATGAAGAACGGTGCGTTCGATTACCTGAGAAAAAATGAGACCAACAGCGCGAACATCCTGACGGTTCTGGAGGAGGTACGGCACTCACTGTGCAAAAAGCAGGACGAGGGGCAGGGAGGCTGGGACAGTTACGCGCGTCATGTCTGCCTGCACCGTCTGATCACCGGCAGCAGCGAACCTGCTGAACGGCAGTTGCCTGTCAGTCAATTGCACATCCGGGAAGGAAACCTCTGCTGCATTGTGTTTGCAGTGCAGAATTACCAGAAAGTACAGGCCCGTTACGGAGAGGGACGCCCCTTCCCACTGGAACAAAGCGTTATCAACCTCACAGTGGAAGTGCTGCACCAGTGGACGCAGGAACTGGAAGTTTTTCTTCTGCAGGAAAACCGGTATGTTATCCTGCTGAGCAGTCAGAACAGTGTCAGCAGCACCCAGTGGGAGGAGAAAGCCTGCAGCCTGGTCCACGAACTCCACACCGTGTTCCAGAATTATCTGAATGCTGACACCTGCTACGGTGTCAGCAGCGCCGTCTCGAAATTCTCTGCATTGCCGGAGGCGTTCGAGCACGCGCGCTACTCTCTGCATCTTCACTATTTTCAGCCGGACAGGTTCCTTATCAAGGAGATGCGCAAGCCGGATCGGACGATGAGCCGCCCGGAAGTCAAGGAATGCCTTGGCGATATCAATATCTGTGTGTTGCAGAAGCAATACACGCAAATCTTTTCCCGATTTTATGCTTTCATCCAGTGGCTGCAGCAGCACCACAGGGAGAACCTGGACGTTATGGGGGTGCAGAACTTTTTCTCCAATATGGTGCGCTTCCTTCTCCTGCAGGAGGGAAAGGCGCCGGAAGAAACGGTGGAAAAGCTTCAGGCCTGCGAAACCGTGGAGGAAGCGCAGCGTTTCCTTGAGGACTTCCAAAAGGGGTTGAAGACAGGAGAGCCGGCTCTTGACCAGAAAAACTACCTGATTCGCGAGGCGGCGGATTATATCCGGCAGAATTTGAGCCGCGGCGACATCTCGCTCGATGAGATCGCCGACCACCTGATGATCAGTAAGTCTTATCTCTGCCGCCTGTTCCAAAAAAACCTGGGGATTTCCGTGCAGCAGTACATCTACCACACCCGGATTGAACAGGCGAAGGAGTACCTGAACGACTTCCGGCTGAAAATCTACGAGGTGGCAGAGCTTACCGGCTTCAACAGCTCCACCCATTTTAATATCGTCTTTAAAAAGATTATGCGGTGCACTCCGGCAGAGTACAGGAACGGCCTGAAGCAGTGAGGGAAAGGTCAATATGAATAAATAAAGTTCAAGATCCTCCGCGGGTTTAAGCTTTGTGTACTAAAATTGTTCAATATCCTGATATTTTCTTCAACAGCGTTTATGGAAAATAGTGAACAGATTCTCTATAATATAAGTAACCTAATTCGGGAAAACAGACAAAATGGAGGGAAGAGAGAAACCGGTTTTCAAAAAAAATTGAAGGAAGATAACCGAATGTACAAGAAATTACTTGCGTTGTGTTTGGCGGCGCTTTTGACAGCGTCCGCGGCAGGGTGCTCCCAGGGCACAGAGGGCAGCAGCGCCCCAGCGGAAGGCGGCAGCGCCCCGGCAGGGGACGCCGCCCCCAGCGGAGAAGTGGTAACCATCCGCATGGGCGGCTGGGGCAACTTCGAGGATGAGCACGCGCCCGGCACCGTGGGCATGGAGGAGGCCATCGGCGTTAAGATAGAATTCCAGAAATACCCCACCGACGCGGACTTCTGGAACAACCTCCCCGCCCAGATCGCGGCCAAGACGGCCCCCGACTTTATTTCCCTGACCAACGAGCTGTACCTTCCGTACATTAACGACGGCCTGGTGGTTCCCCTTACCTCCTATGTGGAGGACGGCACCATCAGCTGCTGGGACTCCATCGCACAGAACCTGAAGGATATCTGGGAGATCGACGGCGAGATTTACGGCATCCCCACCCACCAGTCCCCCGCGGTGTTCGCCATCAATATGAACCTGTGGAACGAGGCTGGCCTGACAGAGGACGACTTCCCGGAGACCTGGGACGATGTGCTGGCGATCTGCCAGGTGTTCAAGGACCAGCTGGGGATGACCGGCCTGTGCCTGAACACCCAGGAGTTCCACTTTACCCAGTACGCCCTCTCCTTCGGCGGCGGCTGGGGCCTGGGCAAGACCATCAACACCCCCGAGAACGCCGCGGCCCTGCAGTTCCTTATCGACGCCTACCACCAGGGCTATGTGGTTACCCCGAAGGAGCTGGGCGTGAGCTATGACGGCTCCGTGCTCATGACAAACGACGCGGCCATGTCCACCGGCGGCACCTGGTATATCAACGACTTTGCCAAGAACGCGCCGGATGTGGAGGTCCGCTACATCAAGATCCCCCACGCGGAAGGCCACGAGGACGCTTCCGGCACCTTCCACGCCCCCGCCTACGCCATCCTGAAGGGCGGCGCCCACGAGAAAGAGACCGCCATGGCCATCAATTATTTGATGAATGACGCTCGTTACGAGGCCATCATTGACCTGGGCTATATCCCAGTGGATGAGAAATTCTTCGACGAGTTCCGGGAGAAGCAGCCGGCGCTGGCCGACCAGATAGAAGCTCTCCCTCTTTCCAACGGCTTCGGCTACCCCCCCTCCGGCAAAATGTTTGCCGACGCGCTGATCTCCAAAATGGAGGAAGCCCTTTTCAACCCTGACTCCACCGTAACCGGCGCTCAGATTGTGGAAGAACTCCAGGCGGAGTATGGCGAGTAAAGGGCACCAAAGAGGAATAAAAACGAAAGAATGAGATTGTCGGTGCCCCCTGGCGGCCAACGGCTGTCAGGGGGCATAATCAAAGGAGGGATTATGGGGATGACGACTGAGAATACAGGCGGCGGAGGAAAAAAGCACAGTAAGCTGCGCAGGCAAGAGGCAGTGGCAGGCTGGCTTTTTGTGCTGCCCGCGGTAATCTTCTGGCTTGTTTGGTTTTTGTACCCGGCGGTAAAGGCTATCTCTATCAGCTTCTTCCGGTACAACTACGCCACGCCGGAGACTAACGCCTTTATCGGGATGGAAAACTACATCCGCCTGTTTCAGGATCCCAAATTTTTTGAGGCCATGCAGCACAGCTTCCTCATGGTGCTTGTCATTGTGCCGCTGCAGTCCCTTTTTGCCTTTTCCATTGCGGTCCTGCTCAATGGGAAAATCCGGTTTAAAGGGTTCTTCCGCTCCAGCTGCTACATACCCTACGTGATTTCGTCAATGGCGGTTACCATCTTTTTCATGTACTTCTTCATCAAGGATGGGCCCGCGACCAAATTCTTTACCCTTTTTGGCTTTGAAAATGTAAGCTGGTTTGCCAACGTGAAGTACGCGCTCCCCTTCCTCATCATCCTTTACGTGTGGCAGTAGGTGGGCTTTTACGTGGTGATCTTCATCGGCGGCCTGCAGGAGATCCCGGCAGAGCTGTACGAGGCGGCCAAGGTAGACGGGGCCGGCCCCTGGCAGCGGCTCATCCGCATTACGGTGCCGCTTTTGAAAAACACCACCTACCTGGTTTTGACCTTTGGCATGATCAACGCGTTCCAGGTTTTTGACCAGATAGCGGCCATGTCCAAGCAGTCCCCGCTGGGTTCCCCTTCGGGCGCCACCAGCACGCTGGTCACCTTTTTGTACCAGCAGTCCTTCAGCTACATGGACATGGGCTACGGCAGCGCCGCCGCGGTGATCCTTTTCCTCATCATCTTTTCCTTGTCCACCGTGCGGGAAATTTTAGGAAGGAGGTCGGAATAAATGAGAACGCGGGGAAGCGTAGTCGGAAAGGTGCTCACCTATTTCTTCCTGGCCCTTTTGGCTTTGATCTTTTTGGTTCCTGTGTTTTACGTCATGTACAATTCGCTGCTGCCAAAGCGGTACATCGGCTCCTTTGTGCCGCCCTCCGTCTGGAGCCTGGACAACTACAAGGAGCTCTTTGCGGATTTCCCCATCATGGGGTGGTATAAGAATACGGCCATTTCCACCCTGGCGGTGGTGCTGGGCAACATTGTCTTCACGCCCATGGCGGGCTACGGCCTGGCCAGGCTCAGGTTCCCGGGCAAAAAGGTAATTTTTGTCTGCCTCATGCTCTCCATGATGATCCCGGGCCAGCTGGTGCTATTACCCCAGTATATTATGATGGCCCAGATGGGGCTGGTTGACACGCTTGCCGCCATTATCATCCCCTACCTGTCCCAGTCCATGTTTATCTTTATGGCCAGGCAGTTCTTCTACGGAATCCCTGAGGAGCTGGAGGAGGCGGCGCGCATCGACGGCCTGGGCCGGTTCGGCACCTATGTGCGCATTGTGCTGCCCATTTCTGGCGTGCTCATCGCCACCATAGCGATTTTCAATTTTACCGGCACCTGGAACTCTTACCTGGTTCCCTCCACCTTCATCTCCACCCTGGAGAAGTTCGTGCTGGTGGTGGGGCTGCAAACGGTGAACAACGAGCATTTCCAGCAGGAAAATCTCACTCTGGCCGGCGTGTTCCTCTTGTCCTTCCCTGTCATCATCTTCTTCATGTTTACCCAGAAGTTCTTCGTGCAGGGAATCGCCACATCCGGCATCAAGAGCTGAACCCAGGCCCGGGAACAGGTTTCCCGGCATTACAATACTGACACAATGGAGGAATGCAGAAATGAAAAAATGGAAGGTTGCCTTAATTGGCTGCGGATCGATCGCGGACAATACGTATCTTCCCCGGATCGGCGAGATTCCGGAGGCGGATCTGGTTGCAGTCTGCGATATCATCCCGGAGAGAGCAAAGAACTATGCAGAAAAATTTCATGTGCCGGCCTGGTACACCAGCATCGATGAACTGCTGGAGAAGTGTGACTTCGAGATCCTGATGAACACGACATCGATCCCAGCGCACCACGAGATCAACATGAAGGCGCTGCGGGCCGGAAAGCATCTTTACTCACAGAAGCCCGTCGGCCTGACGGTGGAGGAGGTGACCGAGCAGATCGAGGCTGCCAAGGCAGCCGGTGTGAAATACACTGCTTCACCGATCCACATGCTGCGTGACGACATCCGCTTTGCCAAAAAGCTGATTGCCGACGGCTGCATCGGGGAGATTATGAAGGTGCACACCAACGTTTGCCACGGCGGCCCGGAATATTTCCAGTACCGCACGGCGGACCCCACCTGGTTCCACCGGCCCGGCAGCGGCGCCCTGTACGACATGGGCGTCCACGGCCTTACCATGACCACGGGCATCCTTGGTCCCGCGAAGGCTGTGGGCTGCATGGCCAAAATCTCCGAGCCTGTCCGCACGGTAAGAACCGGTACCTTTGACGGCATGCAGATCCAGGCCGACCAGCTGTACGATAACTACATCATTACGCTCGATTACGGCGAGAGAACCATGGCGGTGGTGGAGTCCGGCTTCTGCCAGAAGGACAGCCGCGCACCTCAGATGGAGATTTTCGGTACAAAGGGAACGATCACTTTCGTCAACAACGGTAACATGAACCCGCTCGATTCGCTGGAAGTTTACCTTGATGCGCCGGAGCGCGGTATTCGCGGCTGGCTGAAGCCTATGGAGTGGGATGTTCCGGCTTCTGAGATGAACTTTTTCCAATGCAAGGTGGTTCAGGATCTGATCCATGCCATTGAGGAGGACCGTCCCGTCGGTTTGCCCCCGGAGCACGCCAGACACGTGGTGGACATCATGTGCACTATTCCGGAAGCGATCAAGACAAAGAGCATTGTCCCGCTGCACACCACTTTCTGAGCAGAGGGGAACTGATCACAGATGAGGTGAATGTTATGAAGAAATATCGCATTGGTCTGGTGGGCTTCGCTCACATGCACGTTTTGGGTCAGATCAAGCCGTTTCTGTCCATGCCGGAGCGCGTGGAATGGATCGGTGCCTCGGATATCAAGCCGATGGTAGAGTCTGAATATTTTGAAAGCTCCAGCCGCTCCATGAACCTGAAGCTCTGTCAGGAGCAGTGTGGGTTCACCCGCGTGTTTGAGGATTACCGTGATCTTCTCGATCTCAAACCCGACCTTGTCCTTGTGAACTGCGAGAACGCGTTTCACGGAATCGTTATCCCCGAGATCCTCATGCGCGGGATCCACGTGGTGGTGGAAAAGCCGTTGGCCTATTCCACTGAACACGCCATGGCTATTGCCCGCGCTTCCCGGATCGGTAAGGCGGACTGCATGATCAATTGGCCGACCACATGGCAGGCCAGCGTCCGCCTGGGCCAGAAGCTTGTCAGCGAAGGTGTTGTGGGAAAGGTGTACCGTTTCCAGTTCCGCAACCCGGATTCCATGGGTCCGTTCTCTTACGGCCAGGTCATGACGGATCGGCAGCTGGGCAAGGAATGGTGGCATCAGGAAGCGGCGGGAGGCGGCAGCTTGCTGGACTACTGCTGCTACGGCACCATCCTTTCGAACTGGTACCTGGGCGAAAAGCCTCAGGGCGTGTATGGCTTGAAGGCGAACTTTAACCACCGGTTTGGCGACGCGGAGGACTACGCCTCCCTGATGGTTCGGTACCCCGAGGCGGTTTCCATTCTGGAGGGAACCTGGAACACCATAAGCAGCGGCTATCCCTCCGGGCCCATTGTCTGGGGCGAAAAGGGCGCCCTGATTGTGGAAAACGGCGACCATGGCATCCACGCCAACGTTTGTGTTTACCTCGATCGTTATTCCACAACGCCCAGCAAGGTGTATTGCTCCGACGACTACCCGCTGCCTGAGGGAAGATCCAACCTGGCTCAGGAGGTCTTCCATCACCTGGAGACCGGAGAACCGGTACACTACACCATGGATCTCAATAACAATCTTTGGTCTGCCGCTATGTTGGATGCGGGAATTCGCTCCAGCCGGTCGTTGAAAATGGAAGAAGTAAAAACCGCTTGTTGGACGATTGGGTAATATAAGAGGAGGATGCTACATGAAACTTGCAAACGTTTCCTGGGGTTGGACGCCGATCCCGGAGGATATGCCGCATGGGGACTCTCTGATCCGAATCGCGGATCAGATCCGTGAACTCGGCTTCGAGGGCGTGGACTATCTGGGAACCCCGGAAGCACTGGATGAATTCTTCACGGAGGAAGCCTGCCGGGCGCTGGGGGATCACTCCCGCTCCATCGGCCTTGAACCCAACGTGTTCGTCTTCCAGGACGCTTCGTGGAACGACGCCTGCAGCGAAAAAAGGGAGGACAGCGTCAGGCACTTCGAGAAGGCCGCACAGGCCGCAAAGTGGATCGGATGCCGGATTGTCTCCACGCTGGTGCCGATGCCCTGCGGCGCAACCCCCTGGAAGTTCAACCCCGCCGCACCGGCGATCAAGCAGGGATACCATATGCCCGCCGACTACTGCTACCAGAAGGACTGGGATACCCTGATGGACAGTTACCGCAAGTGTCTGGCCATTGCAAAGCGGTACGGGCTGCGCATGTCCGTGGAGTGCTTCCCCTATTCCATGATCTCCACACCGCACGCCATGCTGCAGCTGCTCAAGGACGTCGATGACCCGGATTTCGGCATTCAGCTGGACACGAACCACCTGATCATGCAGCACATCGATCCGGAATGGACGATCTACATGCTGGGAGGCAAACGTATTTTCAATGTTCACTGCAAAGACAGCGATGCCGTCTCCAGAAACAACATCCCCGCCGGCTGCGGCATCACCGACTATCCCGCTGTGATTCAGGCGCTGAAGAATGTCGGGTATGACGGAAACCTTTCCGTCGAGCTGGAGTTCACAGACAACCCCCGCCGCTACAACAAGCAGGCGATGGATCATCTCAAGCTCTGCCTTGCGGGTGAATACTGAGCTGCCGTCTGGAGGCACACAGGGGGTATCCCCCTCGATCCGGGCGCGGCGCCGGATAAAAATCATGTTTTTTTGGAAGAGGAGTAGGAGTAATGAAGCAGTATAAGGTTGCCATCATCGGCAACGGTATGATTTGCAACGCGGCACATATTCCCGCCTACAAAGCCATGGGTGACAAGGTGAAGATTGTCGCAGTGGCGGATATCCGCGAGGAAGCCGCCAAAGAAACCGCCGAGCGTCACGGGATCCCCAAGTACTATGTGGATCCGTATAAAATGCTGGAGGAGGAGAAACCCGACATCATCTCCGTGTGCACACCGAACGCATACCACAAGGAGTATACCCTTGCCGGTTTCCGTGCGGGCTGCCATGTAGTCTGCGAAAAGCCTGTGGCTGTAACCTGCGCGGATGCGGAGGAGATGTTCAACGCGGCGGAGAAGGCGGGGAAACATCTGTTTGTCATCCAGTCTCTGCGTTTCACGGGTAACTTCAAAGCGGCTGCCGGACTGGCAAAAAGCGGTTGCCTGGGAGACATTTACTACGCGGATCTGAACCTGGTCCGGCGCCGCGGCGTTCCGAGATGGGGCATGTTCCACATGGCGAAAGAAAATGTGGGCGGCGCCTTCTGCGACCTGGGCGTTCATATGTGCGACTACCTGATGTCAATTTCCGGTAACCCGAAGATGGTTTCCGTCAGTGGAAGTGCTGTGACCAGGATCGTCAACAAGGAGAAGAATATTGAGTTCTCCAATGCGGAGAGCGGAGCTCCCACCGGTCTGTTCACTCCCAGAAAGTTCGACATGAAAGAGTTTGATGTTGAGGAATTTGCCAACGGCTACATTCGTCTGGAAAATGGCATGACAGTCACTTTCAAGATCTCCTGGGCGCTGAATCTGCCCAACAGCAACACTGTCAGCATCTGCGGAGACAAGGGCGGTCTGACCATTGGGGACGATGGACTCAAGCTGCTCACGACGCAGGGCAATTACCAGGCCGACGTTTTGCCGAGGGTTTTCCCCGACCCATATACGGAACTCTCAGATTTCACCGGCCACATCCACGAGATGAACTACATCCTGAAGGTCCTCAACGGGGAAATGACCATGGAGGAATACCCCATCCAGAAGGACGAGGTTATGAATGTGGTTGCGATCATCGAAGCGTTTTACAAATCTGCACAGCTGGGCAGGGAAGTCACTGCTCAGGAACTGGACCGGTAAGCGGAAGCTGCAAGGGATATTTGCACAGAGCACGGCGTGACGGAAGAACTTGCCGTTTCGCCTTGGGACGAAACGCAACAGGGGGACTCTGCCCGGGCGGGAGAGCCCCCTGTTCTGGTGTGCGAGACGACAACGGAAGGGGAGGAATCCATGAAAGGAATCATAACGGAGATTGAGAGGTTTGCGCTGAAAGACGGACCGGGGATCCGCACCACAGTGTTTTTCAAGGGGTGCAACATGGCGTGCAAATGGTGCCATAACCCGGAAACGCTGTCGGTTCGGCCACAGCTGATGATTTATCCGGACAAATGCATTGGCTGCGGCGCCTGTGTGGAGGCCTGCAGGGCGGGAGCCAGAACCCTCGGCAAAAACGGTGCCCTGCAGTACGATCGCACCGCCTGCAAGCACTGCGGAGCCTGCGCCGCGAACTGCTTCTCCGGTGCTCTCGTCATGTCCGGAAAGGAGATGACCGTTGAGGAAGTGATGGAGGAGATCCTGCAGGACAGGGCTTACTACCGGAATTCCGGCGGCGGCGTAACACTCTCCGGCGGCGAGGTTTCCACGCAGCCAGAATTTGCCCTGGAATTGCTGCAGGCCCTGAAAAAGGAGGGAATTTCCACGGCGATCGAGACGAACCTGCATGCGCCATGGAGCGTCTACGAAAGAATGCTGCCCTTCCTCGATCTGGTGATGTTCGACATCAAGATTTTCGATGAGGAAGCGCACAGACGCTGGACCGGCGTGAGCAATCGTCAAATCCTGGAGAACGCAAAGAAGGTGGCGGCTTCCGGCAAGCCTTATCTGGTGCGTACCCCGGTGATCCCCGGAGTGAACGACACGGAGGAGGAGATCGGCAGCATTGCCAACTACGTGGGAACCCTGGGAGGCGCTCAATATTATGAGCTTCTGCTGTTCAATCCCCTGGGAGAGAGCAAGTATGACGCCCTGCAGATGGACAATACATTTGCCGGGACCCGCCCCACTGGAGAGGAAGGCGCAGCACGCCTGAAATGGGTGGCCGCTCAAACGCCCGGACTTTCCGTGAGGGTAGGCTGACGAAGAAAGGGAGAGGTTGTATGGTCAACAGAATCAATATATTCCAGCCGGATGCTCCCATGAGCTACGATGACAGGATCAAAATTTTAAAGGAAAGAAAGCTTGAGGAAACCAGGGTGAAGTCCACCATGAAGGTGTATCAGGACGGGGATGACTATGGAAGCATCCCGGCTCCGGAGACGTACCAGTTCCATTGCATTCCGAACCACGAGAACGGTTCCTGGTACGGGTATGACGGGTGGAGCAAGAATTTTTACAAGCTGATGACTGAGCACCCGGTCTACATTGATCCGGTGGACGCGTTCACCTGCCGCTGGATGTTCAGTATGATCTGGTTTGACGAGAAATCCCCGGACAAGGGGCTGAACTGGAACCCGAATTTTCCCTACGATGATCTCAAGCCGGAACAGGAACTGTATGGCATTATCTCCGGGATCGGCTCGGACGCGCACTTCGGCGGCGACTACCGGATCGGGTTGAGCCTTGGCTGGGGCGGGATCTTGGAAAAGCTGGCTTTCTACCGCAAAAAGCACCCCGAACACGCAGAGTTTTACGACGCGGAGGAACTTGTGGTGCACGGTGTGCAGAACTGGATCTCGCACGCGATTGAGGAGAGCGAGCGTCTGGCCCGTGTGGAGCGCCATCCGGTCCTGCGGGAAAACCTGCTTCAAATGGCGCAGGTAAATCGCAACATCCTCAACGGTGCGCCCAAAACCATGCGGGAAGCCTGTCAGTGGGTTTGCTGGTTCAACATGGCCAGCCGCACCTACAACCGCGACGGAGCGGGTTTCCAGCTCGATGAAGTGCTCAAACAGTACTACGATGCCGACATGAAAGAGGGGAGGATCACCAGGGACGAGGCGATCTTCTACATCGCTTGTCTGTTGCTCAACGATCCGCACTATTACCAGATCGGAGGGACAAACGAAAACGGCGATCCCCTGCTCAGCGAGTTCAGCTATATGGTGCTCGAGGGAGCGGATAAGCTGGATTCGGCTTGCAACATCACGGTAAGAGTGGACGAAAACATCGACAGAAAGTTCCTGAACAAAGCGGTGGACTACCTGTTCAAGAACAAGAACGGCTGGCCGCGCTTTTCCGGTGACGAGGCCCTGAACAGAGGCTTCATGCGTTTGGGCTATCCCGAATCGCTTGCCCGGCAGAGGATCGCGGTGGGCTGCCACTGGATGAGCTTGCCCGGCATGGAGTACAGCTTGAATGACTGCGTCAAAATCAACAGCGCTAAGGTGTTCGAGGTTGCCATGGATGAGATGATGAGCCATAAGGGCCCATACTCCACACAACTGCTGTGGGATCTGTACCAGAGACATATGGCCCGGGCTGTAGAGGTAACTGCCGAGGGTATCGCGTTCCACCTGCGGTACCAACAGTACAACGAGCCGGAGCTGATGTTGAACCTGATCAGTCATGGTCCTATCGAAAAAGGTCTGGATATGACGTGCGGCGGCGCCATGTACTACAACCTCTGCATGGACGGCTCGGCTATTGCCACGGTGGCGGACTCTTTTGGCGCACTGCAGCAGCGGGTGGAGGAGGAGAAGCGGATCGACTGGGAGACGCTTTACCATCATCTGAAAACAGATTTCCAGGATAAGGGCGGTGAGCTTGTACGCCAGATGCTCTCCCGCAGTGCCCGCTACGGCGGCGGAAACACCATCAGCGACCAGTGGGCGGTGAAAATTTCGGAGTCATACTCCAACCAGGTGCGCTCCGTCAGCCAGAAGTATCCGGGCTACCAGTTTATCCCCGGCTGGTTCAGCTGGTCGAATACGATTGTGCTCGGCAAGCAGGTAGGTGCCACCCCCAACGGCCGCCACGCCTTCGAGCCGATCAACCATGGGGCCAACCCGCACCCCGGCTTCCGCAAGGACGGCGCCCTCACCGCAATGAGCAATTCCATCTGCGCGGTGCAGCCGGGCTATGGGAATACCGCGCCGGTACAGCTGGAGCTTGACCCTGGTATGGGGCGCGGTGAGGAGGCTGTGCAAAAGATCGCCGACTATATCATGACGCTGTTCGAGCAGGGGGCCACCCTGCTGAACATCAATATTGTGAACGGTCAGCAGATTCTCGAAGCCGACAAGGACCCCAGCAAGTACCCCAACCTGGTGGTACGCGTCACGGGCTTTACGGCGTACTTCTGCTCTCTGACTCCGGAGTTCAGAAAACTGGTGGTGGATCGTATTCTCATACAGGGATGAACAAATGATTTGGCTTGGCTTCTGTTTTTTCTACGTCACGGTTTTATTGCGAAAATAAATCCTAAATGGCAGGCTGAGCAGGAAGCATAAAGAAATATCAGAAATCATTTGGTCAGATACGTAAACTTTCTGCAGGGAGGCATCGTGCAAGCGGTGCCTCCCTGTTTTGATATGCTTTAGCGAAACGAGAGCCCCCGACTAGGACGGGGAGAGTAAAAGAAATTATATAATGAAAAGACCTTCTGGTAGAATAAAGTTGCGGTCGGTCAACTGCAACAATAAAAAACCAGGAGGTCTTTTCTAAGCCTTCGGTTCTGCCAGGGGACATGACCAATTCAGGAAGCATGTTTCCCAAATGGAACGGTGCCAGCCTTTTTACCAGATAAGGTGTAAAAATGAATTAACACTTCAACATCCCGTGAAATATGACACACATACACATATAGAAAGTAAATTCAATAGTTTGAGTAAAGCCTGCGGTCCCAAGGAAGGAGACTGAAATGAGAAAAGAAAGTGCAATCATTCGCAAGTGCTCTGCTCAGAGAACGGGAGAGCCGTTTCATTACGCCTCAATCCAGCATATTCTTTCCAACATTATGAATGCAGGAATTCTTCGCAGCGGAGAAACGAAGTCGGAGGTGTTTCCTGAGCTGCAGATTGTTTCTCTGGAACAATTTAATCGTGTGGCAAAGGCTCGTGAGCAGCGTTCCGTAAATTATGCGATAAAGTGCGGCGGAACCACCGAGACAGTGCAGCTGGAGGATGGCACGGAAGCCACCGTCGTTCGCCCGCCTCGCGCCTATCCTCGAAAGATCGTAGGAAAAGCCCTCTTGTCAGGCAATGTGTATTGCGGTCACTGCGGTGGCCGCATTTTTGCAACTACCGCAAGAAAAACGCATCGCCCAACGGAGGACAATGAGCGTATCGCCATCTATAAATGCTACAACCGAGCGCAGCACAAGGAACAATGCGACGGACCATCCACCTATCGTGCCGAGAAGGTGGATAAGGTGATCGAACATCTTCTGCGGGGGATTTTTGAACGAGCCAAGAGGATTGATGAAAAAACCATTTTAAAAATGCTGGTCGACGCTTCGGCGGAACAGTGTCAGCAGGAGCTGAAAGCCGCAAAGCTGGAATATACCAAGACGATGAAGGAATTGTCAAGGTGGGGAGATTTGATGCTGGACTCTCTGGATGGCACTTGTGTTTTTACGCCGGAGCAGGTGAAGGCCAGGCTGGACGATGTGCAGGCAACAGCGGACGAGATAGCCCACCAGGTTCAGCAGCTGGAAGAGAAGAGCCGTCAGATGAAGCCTGCGGCAGCCGATCTTCTGAGGGAGCATCAACAGATTCTGACATGGGCAGAACTGTTCGACTCCGCCGCGATAGGGGAGAAGAAGGTCATTGCGTCCTACCTGATCAAGGCGGTCACCTTAACCCGCGGCTATGGGATCCAGGTCGACTTCAATATCTCCGAGGCGCAGTTTTTGAATGGGCTGGAGATGGGGTGAGGGGGCGCGATGATAACGAGGTTTCTTTCCATGATGCAAAAGCATGGGCTCACTTTAGTTTTTCAGACATCCAATGGGAACCACACAAACGCCGTCATGCCGGCGATACGCGTAATCCCCGATTCCCGTCAGAACCATAAGGAAAGAAGGGGACTTCATTTTTTCCGTGTCGATTTTCTCCTGCATCGCTTTCAGACTTTTTGCCCCTTCTTCGATAAGCTTATCGCCGCCGAGTTTCATTTCAATCAAGCCGTATTTCCCGTTTCTCAAGTGAATGACAGCATCACATTCCTGCCCGTCCTTGTCACGGTAGTGATACACCTCCCCGTTCAGAGCATCCGCAAATACACGCAGATCCCTCACGCAAAGAGTTTCAAACAGAAATCCAAAGGTTTTGAGATCGTTTAAAAGATCGGTTGGACCAACACCAAGAGCCGCTGCCGCAATCGACGGATCTATATAATATCGTGTGTCGGACGAGCGAATCGCAGTCTTTGACCGAAGGTTCGGGTTCCATGCCGGCATATCTTCTACAACGAAGATTTTACGAAGAGCGTCGAGATAGGAGGCTACCGTCTCCTCGCTGATAGGGGATTCGTCATTTGCGGCAATATCCTGTGCGATGACGGTGTTCGGTACCTGCCCACCTTGGTTTCTTGCATAGGAGCGCATAAGGCGCTTGACTCTTTCAGGATTTTTCTGAACATGGTCTGCCCGGTTTATATCGGAGTGCACCACAGCATCATAGTAATCGCGCGCCTGATCCAGCGCGATTTCATCGCGCATATCGATAGCCTGTGGCCAGCCGCCTCTGCATATGAGAAATGCCAGACGATCCAAGCTGAGGTTCGCAGTTCCGTCAACCTCTTCCGTATTCTCAAACAGCACCTTTAAGCTGATATCCCCTGTAGAGTCTCCAGACTCATATAGACTCATGGGCCGCATGGTTAGCCAGGTGAAGCGGCCTGTGCCGGAGTGTGTTATTTCTTTGGTGTCGGCAGGAACAGCAGAGCCAGTAAGAATGAACTGTCCAAGTTCACCGCGGTGGTCTACCTCAAAACGAACAGCGTCCCACAGCTTGGGAGCCAGCTGCCATTCGTCGATCAATCTTGGCACGGCGCCCTTCAAGAGCCTTTTCGGATTCAGTTCAGACATGGTGAGGTTCTGTTCTTTCTTTTCGGGATCATCCATATACAGAATGCTGGCTGCAATCTGTTCGGCGGTTGTGGTTTTGCCGCACCATTTGGGGCCTTCGATGAGAACCGCGCCTTTGCCTTCCAGCTTACGCTTCAATATGTCATCAGCAACTCGTTTTCTGTAGACCTTCATTTCGACTCCCTCGATTCCGCTTTTTCTTTAGTATACACCGTGTTGTCAGATATTCCAAGAGTTTTCCGAAGATTGGCGAAATATTATTCCGATGGTTGGCGAAGAAAAGGGCCGATTAACCGCTCTTGTCCGCTCAAAATCGGAGCAGGAGTGCGCACCGTCCGATGAAAAATTCCGAACAATACGCATCCCGTGCCGGTTTTGAACGATACGCATCCATTCTCTTCCACATGATCGGTGGATGCGTTATGTCGCGTTCGGGAGAGCGTTCGGTTCGCATCCGAGAGGTCGAGAGTTCGAGTCTCTTCAGGTCCACCAACAGAACAGATCTGTTTTTTATTGAAAGATAAAAGACAGATCTGTTTTCATTTCTTGAAAAGCAAGAAAATCAGGGGATTCATCATCACATTTCCCAAAATAATGCTTCCAAAGCAACTAAAACATACAGATGATTATATTTGAGTTTCTCTTCAATTTAAAAGATAATGATACGTGAGGTATTCAGTGTGGGCAAAAAAAGGACCGAGCAATACGCTCGGTCCTTCGTTATTTCACAACATCCGAAATGATTTTATTTACCTTCAATTCGGGCTTGGCCGCCGACATCAGCGAATTTGCTACCAGACACTTATTCCCCAGTGAGATGAAATTCATGGCCATTTCCGCTGTAATCTCTCTATTCTCTTTGGCTCTTGTAAATTCTTTCTCATTTACCATCTCAGGCAAGCATTTTTTTACCATCCTCAGTTGATCTCTCAACGCCTCCACGAGTTCCTGTATTCTCCAGTATCCATAAATAGTCTCAGAGATTCTTGCCTTGCAATTCACAAGCCTACCGGAATTTTCCGCCAGAAAACCCAGGGCATCTCCGCCAGTCAGATCAGACTGTGGATAGTTCGGGGCTGTTTACTGATGCAGGAACGGTTTCGAATTCATCTTTATTTTGTACCCGCTTTTCAGGTTGCATATCAACGATAACCTTCATTGTGCTTTCACGATTTTCATCAATATACTTATAAGCGCTCTGATATTGCTGGAAAGAAAACTTCTTGGAAATCAAGGGCTTCAGCTGTACCTTGCGCTCGCTTACTAGCTCGATCGCCTTTTGATAGTCCTCGTTCCGATACATCATGGATGTATTCAGACTCAGTTCATGGTCATTGAGTACAGCCAAATCCACTGTGGCCATTCCATCAAACACAGCCACTAGTATTAAAACGCTGCCCTTCCTAGCACTACGAATAGCCTGATTCATAGTGATATTGTTACCGGCACAATCATAAATCACATCAGCCTTATCGGGACCAAAATATCGTATAAATTCTGTGGCGAAATCCTCTGTTTTGGTATTGATACACGCCTCAACACCAACCTCTTTGGCCTTAGCCAATCGGATATCACTTACATCAGTAATCATTACATTATGAGCTCCCAGGCCCTTAGCTACTTGCGCAGTCAAAATTCCGATAGGGCCAGCCCCTAAAACACATATGCTTTTCCCATTCACATCGCCCGCGCAGCCAACTGCATGGACTGCAACAGCCAAAGGCTCAATCAGGGCCCCCTCCTCCAAGCTTATTGTCTCCGGAAGCGCTGTGACTCTTTTCGCATCCACTGCAAAATACTGAGAAGCCATCCCCGTTGTTTGAAATCCCATAACCTTCAGCTTCTCGCAAAGGTTATATTTACCATGGCGGCAGGGATAGCATTCTCCGCATACTACTTGGGGCTGTACGGTCACTTTTTGGCCGATTGTAAACCCCGTTGTACCCTCTCCAATCTTCTCGATCAAGCCAGATACTTCATGGCCTTGAGTGACGGGATAGCTGGTAAATGGATGTTTCCCATGATAGACATGGATATCCGATCCACATATACCAATATTCATAATTTTAATCAATACCTCTCCCGTTTTGGGATCCGGTACCGGCACTTCGTGGAATTCAATCTGGCCAGGGGATATCATCACTTGCTGCAGCATCGTTTTCATCATATGTCCGCCTCCATCAACCACGGGCAAGCCAGCAGGCATCTTCAGGGGTAACAAGCTTTTCTCCTGCCAACAGGCTTTCCAGTAACATTTCCTTGTTATCCGATCCAATGATTGGAATACAAGTAACCTCGTTTTGTATCAGATAACCCAAGATCGGTACCGCCAATGGCACTTCGTGCTCCCTAGCATATTTTTGAGCGCGAGCCAGTCGGCGCATATTTTCCGGTGATCCGTAATTACGCTGGACTTCCATATCTAAAGAGGCCAAGCCTCCGGCTGCAACCTTTTGAAAAAATCCCTGAGCTTGAGCGCTAAATGCAAAAACGGGCATTTCGTGCTTCTTATACCATTCATAGGAATCATCATCCATTACCAAAGAAGTGTACTGTTGAAAATAGAGACTGAGCGTATCCGCAAAACTCCACTGAATCTGGCTGCTTCCAAAACCTATCTGTCCGCTTTCTTTAGCATAATTATTCGCTGAAGCAATGCGTTCCACTGTCCAGTTAGAAGCGCCGATCATGCGGATCTTGCCACTTTTAAGCAAACGGTTTAATCCATCTATAATACCTTCCACTGGCTCCTTTTTATCATCCTTGTGCACCCAATAGATGTCTACATGATCAGTATTTAGAGCCTTTAAACTTGTATCGAGGTCCGACTTCATTTCCTCATAGGACAGACGGGATTTTCCGTCTTCGTTAGGATGACCACATTTGGTAGAGACAATAATCCGGTTTCGATTGCCCCGAATCTTCATATATTCGCCTACCAATTCCTCAGCTCTGCCACCGGCATAAGCACGAGCAGTATCAATACAATTCCCACCGTATTCCAAATAGCAGTCGTAGATAGAAAACAGCTCTTCCTTAGAGAGTGCTTGCATCCGGACGGCGGAACCAATTGCCAGTTTCGATACATGGAGCAAATCTCCGTTTGCCTTGATATCCGTATAGATCATACTATATGGCTCCTCATTCAAATATCAGGATTTAAGATTTCGTCGAACATATCAAACATGGCTTCAGTCACTTTTTCCTCAGTTATAGCGTCTTTAACCGGGTTTCGACCATAGGAAGGAGTATGGTTTTCAAATCCCCACTTGTCCACATAATAGTGAGAACCGTGAAACCGATCATGTAAATCACGGTCAACAGCAGGTTGGTAGCAGGTGACTATTACCAGGTTCTTTAAAGGTGCAGCTTCCTTTAAGCGCATGCCGATCTCCACCATCATCTCGCCCTCGTAGCAAAAGACGGGTAAATCTCCAATCTTTATGAGCTTTAATCCAATGTAAACAAATTGGTTGGGGACATCTACATTATGCATCTTGCTGTCATCGATTTCCCGATCATCAAAGAGCTGGGGTAGCCCCCAGTTAGTCACCTTGGTGGCTGGAAGTTTTAGATAACGCTCCGCTACATCGATTCTGATATTTTCTTTTAGCTTTGAAATACTGTCGAAAACCTTGAGTGCATCGTTCCCTTGACGTGCTGCCATGTGAGCGCTTAACTTCCACATATACTCACCCAAGTAATGATTGTATCGTTCGTCTGGCTCCCAACTTCCGTCAGGATGATAGGTATGGAAAAAACTGTGAACTGGAGTCTGATTGGCACCTGCTGCTATCGTCCAGGCCACAACGGTCTCTTCTCCGCGGATAGCATAGGCCTCTTCAACAAAGTTGGCGATTTCACCAGCCAAATCACCGTAGGCAGCCATATTCCCATCCTTGTCCTTGACACGAAAACCCATCGTAGAGTGGACGGCATAGTTAATGATGCCTGCTATCATGCTGCCGTTTTCATCTACGAATTTTAATACAGATAGTGTTTTATCGCTGGGACGCTCCGGATTGGTACCGAAAGCATACTGGCCGTTAGGCAGGAGCTCATCACGGCTTATATTTATATAGCTTTTCCCTTCTGCATGTCCAAACCTAGCGGGTTTCAGATTGGCGACCGCATCGTCAATAGCAGCTATAGATTGCTCGAAACAATACTTACCATAATCCCACTCATTTTGCTGTACCGGAGATTCTGGGCCAAATTCACCCATCTTTACTTCACGGTTCATCTCCTCTAGGGTGGTACCCGGATCATAGACCGCTTTCAGAGGACAAGAGTGGCTGTGAGTGTTGCTAAATGAGATATAGTCCTCAGTAATTCCGTATTTTTCCATTGCATATTTCTTAATGTAATGCAGGTTGCCACACTCAGTTTCACTAACCAAAAACAAAAAGCGTTTTACACCGTTATCTAGTATCACAGCTCGCAGATGAATAGCCTGACGAGCATAAGTATATTGTCCGTCGCCGTTTAAATCAGCCTGTTTAAATGGAAACATAGAAGGCAGCGGTGTGACATCCTTTCGGGCAGCGCCTACTTTCAACCGGTATTTACTCATGATGGTGTCCTCCATTTATTTCTTTATTCAATGTGGTTTCCAGCAGTTCCAGGGACTGAAGCAGCATTCTACCACTGTGATAGGGACACATCAGCGGTCCCCTAACTTCCCAAGCTTTGAAGCATTTTCCAGCTCGTTTAGTCTTCCAGATCCAAGTTCCATCTGGCCGGATCATTTTGTCTCTGACGAATGTCCAGCAGGCTCCCGCCTCTTCGAGATAGCGCTCTTCCCCAGTGTGACAGTAGGCACTAAATAAACCGTTTATTGCCTCCGCCTGCACCCACCACTCCTTTTCCGTATTGATTTTTCCGTGGTGGAATTGCTGGTAAACACCCCCATACTCTCTGTCCACACCGCTTAAAATACTGTGATTCGAAATGTTAGTGCACACCTGGCTGATTTCGGAAGCTTTGGCACTGTCCTTGATACAGGGAAGAGTTGTCCAAAGAATCCATGCCAGTTCGAAATTGTCACCATAAGCCTCCAAATCAGAAACGCACTCCCAATCTCCTGTAAAAGCCTGGATTGCGGCCCAAGTCCTATGGTCTACCATCCGGTCGCTGAGCAAGATAGACAGTCTTTCGATGGCATCATCCACTTCGGATGTTTGCTGCGCTTGTCGAAGTTGATCAAATCCCCAGAGCAGATGCATATTAGGACGCAAAGACTTATCCCTCTTCACAGAATCCATTGTACCTCCTGTGTGCTTATCCGCAGGTACCCAGTCTCTGCTACAAACATCATGATAGCCGTGGTACTGGTTCTTCCCACACTTCTCCACCTTTTCAAATAACTGCTGGGCCATCGCCAAACTTTCGTGGTTGTGTGATGCACGGTAGTAAGCGGCAAACGCTGCGATGGCAAAGGAATGGACATATCCATGTTTCTCCGTAACAATTGGTGTTCCGTCACTTTGCAGAATAGGGAAGATTCCGCCATACTCGGAATCAATAAAATGTTCAGAGACATAGTTATAAGCGCGATCAGCTATTCTTAGATAACGTTCGTCATGATAGATCAGATAAGCATAAGAGAAAGTCCAGAAGATCCGGAAGTTCAGAGTTGCAGATTTCTCACTGTCTGGCATAACTTCATTCCAGCAACTTACGTTGTAGAATCCTCCATTTTCCTCGTCAAGATCATTTTTCATCCAAAACTCCAGCAGTTCTAAGGCTGCTTTAGTCATTTCATTTCTCAGCTCAGACAAATTTATCATTTTACCACCCTGCCTTCCAGTTCGTAAAGCTCTTTAGCCCTACAACAGGCCACAAAATGTTTCGGCAGCAACTCCTCCAACTGCTGGTGCTGTAAACACGCCTTGCAGGCATGAGGGCAACGGCTGACAAAGCGGCAACCTGGCTGGGGTTCGATCGGCGAGGTTAATTCGCCCTTAATTACAATACGTTCTTGATGGTTGTGTACATCCGTTGAGGGAATGGCTGATAACAGTGCCTTAGTATATGGATGAAGTGGCATCTTAAATATCTCATCAGATGGGCTAGTCTCTACGAGCTGTCCAAGATACATGACACAAAGATCATCCGAGATATGCTTGACAACGGATAGGTTATGGGTAATAAACATATAAGTCAAACCTAACTGATCCTGCAGGTCCTGCAGAAGGTTGAGCACCTGTGCCTGGATCGAAACATCCAGCGCAGAGACAGGTTCGTCACAGACAATAAACTTAGGGTTCAATGCTAAAGCCCGTCCTATGCCCACACGCTGACGGCGGCCGCCATCCAACTCATGAGGATAGGAATTCTTCAAACGTTCCTCAATACCGACCAAATTCATAATCCGATCAGTTTCTGCATCCAGAGCGCTTTTTCCCTGAAAGCGTCCACTGCGTTTTAGAGGGTCCATAATTACTTGACGGACAGACATACGGGGATTCAGTGAGGAGTATGGATCCTGAAAAATAATCTGCATATCTTCCCGCAAAGACCGCAATTTCCGTTTTCCAATTCGTGTAATATCTTCTCCTTGAAAGTAAATTTGGCCCTCCGTACTTTCCAACAGATGAATCATTGTACGACCCAAGGTAGACTTGCCACAACCTGATTCGCCAACCACACCCATGGTTCTGCCCTGGTCAATGGAAAAAGTGACATCATCTACCGCATGCAATTGACCTGACGGCGTATCAAAATACTTTTTTAAATGTCTGGCTTCAATCAGAGGAGCGCTCATTTATTTGCCTCCCATTTTTTCAGTTTACCACACCTACAGTAGTGACTCCGACCGACTACAACCGGTTCCGGCTTTTTAGAAACACAGCTTTCGTCTGCGAGGGGACAGCGTGGACAAAAATAACAACCCTGAGGCAGATTTGTGGGATCGGGAGGCAGACCCTCAATAGAATGTAGACGGCCTTTATCCTCGTTCAATTTTGGGATGGCACCAAATAAGCCTTTAGTATAGGGATGACTGGGGTGATCGAATACAGAAAACAAGTCTCCGTGTTCGACGATCTCCCCGGCATAAACTACCGCCACATAGTCGCACATTTCTGCCACAACCCCTAGGTCATGGGTAATCAGGATCATGGAAGCATCTTTCTTCTTAACAAGATTCCGCATCATTTCCAGCACCTGTGCTTGAATGGTCACATCCAACGCGGTAGTTGGCTCGTCCGCTAGAAGAAGTCGGGGATTACAAGCCAACGTCATAGCAATGACAACACGTTGCTTCATGCCGCCTGAAAACTGATGAGGATATTCCTTATAACGATTTTTGGGGATTCCTACCATTTCAAGCATTTGTTCCGCCCGTTCCTGAGCCTCTTTTTTACTTACCTTTTCGTGGAGAGCTACACCCTCGGCAATCTGCTCACCTACACGCATAACAGGATTCAGCGCAGTCATGGGATCCTGAAAGATCATAGATATTTTTTTTCCACGAATCTCATGCATTTCCAACTCGCTCAGTTCCTGTAGATTTCTTCCCTCAAAATAGATCTCTCCCCCTTTAACTGCAGAGGAATGTGGGGGCAGAATACGCATGATGGATTTTGCAATGGTAGTTTTTCCCGCTCCAGTCTCTCCCACAAGTCCCAGAGTCTGGCCCTTATCTAGCTTCAGGCTTACACCATTAACTGCATGAACAACCTGTCCCTCGGAGGTATATTCAACCGTCAGGTCTTTGATTTCTAAAAAGTCTCTTCCCCGCTCATTCATAATCTTCCCCACCTCACTTTTTCAGTTTCGGGTCAAGCGCATCCCGAAGGCCATCGCCGATGGAATTTAAGCTTAATACCGTAATAATGATAAAGATGCCAGGGATTATGACTAATTTGGGATCCATACGGATAAAATCCTTGCCTGAAGAAAGCATTGCCCCCCATTCAGGCGTAGGCGCTTGAATTCCTAGGCCGATGAATGCTAAAGAGGCTGTGGCCAAGATTGTACCCGGAACGCTAGACGTTGCCTGAACAATCAAGGGAGCAAAAGAGTTCGGCACGATGTATTTGAACAATATCTCCCACAAACCGCAGTTGGTTGCCTTTGCCGCCTCCACATATTCTAGATTACGGATCGATAGAATCTGTGCTCGCAGCGTCCTTGCGTATCCTGCAATATGTCCTACTGAGAGAGCAATCATTAGGTTAAACCAGTTACTGCCCAAGACTATGGCCACAATAATGGATAGCAACAAATTGGGGATAGCCTGTAGCACATCGAAAAAACGCATTATCAAGTTATCCACCATACCGCCAAAATAGCCAGAAATAGCTCCCGTGATAACACCGAACACAAGGGCCATTAATGTGGACAACGTACCGATAGCAAGAGAATATCTAGCACCATACATAATACGCGTCAGTTCGTCTCGCCCCAGCTCATCTGTTCCCAACAGATGTGAAAGTGATATGGGTGCATTCGCATTGGCCATGTCCAACTTAATAGGATCATAGGGAGAAAGAACTCCGGCAAAGACTGCCATAAACACCAGAACCGCAAAGAGGATAATTCCAATCCGTGCGCCAGAATGCGCCCAGAGGCGCTTTAGCGTCGTCATAGAAGAAGCCTGATGCTTTTTGGCCTTATCCCGGGCGGCAACTATTGTATTACTTGACACCTGATTTCACTCTCCTTTTTTTGGACTGACCTTCAAACTGTGCCTTGATTCTAGGATCAATGTATGCATAGATAATATCTACCAACAGCATAACAACACTAAATACAATAGCCAGCATTATGACAGAGCCCTGAACTGCATAATAGTCCCGGCTGCCAATAGCGTTGACCGTGTACTGACCGATACCTGGTATAGAAAACAGATTTTCAATGACGATGGTACCCGCCATTTGCATCCCAAAGCTGCCTCCGAGAGAGGTGACGACGGGAATCATGGAATTTGGTAGAATGTGCCGAGTCAAGATATTTCGCTCACTGACCCCCTTGGCTCGGGCAGTGGTTACATAGTCGGCCTCAATAACTTCCAGAACCGAAGAACGGGCCATACGGGCTGTGGCAGCAATGCCGCCGAACCCATTGGTAATCACCGGCAAAATCCAGTGCTGCCAAGTCCCAATTCCGGTAGAAGGTAGCCAATGCAAGTGCAATGAAAATAGTAGTACTAGCATCAATCCCAGCCAGAACCCCGGCATGGAAATACCCAGAAGAGCTATGAACATGGATGTGGTATCCTGCCATTTGCCGTTATGCTGAGCCGCCACAATTCCCAACGGAATACCAAAAGCAATCGACATCAGTATGGACGTGAATGCGAGGATCAATGTCGCAGGAAATCTGGAGATTAACGCAGACGTTACTGAGGTGCCATCTACAACGGATTCTCCAAAGTTAAAGTGCAGAAATACATCTTTCAGGTAATTCAACAGTCGGATAAAGTATGGATCGTTGAGACCTAGGCGCTCTCGAAGTGCGGCATAAGCCTCGTCACTGGCATTCGTACCCAGAATAATCTTGGCGATATCACCGGGAACGAAATACATGATAGTGAAGATTACGATGGTAACCGCCAAAATAATAGGGATCATCCACAGAAGGCGTTTTAGGATATATTTATACATACAGCACCCTCTTTTCCTCAAGTTAGTAAAGTTCGGTCGAAAGGAAGATTGCTAGGCGAACCAGGTATCTCTCCTAGCAATCTACACAATTCAGTCTTAGAAATTGTAAGAGCAGGCCCCGGGTACGATGGACCAGTTCTCGGCAAACACGAATTCAGTAACTTTCTTGCTGCCCAGTACATACATTTTTTGAGCAAAGATACCATAAGCATAACATTTATCGTTGAGCAAATTCTTGAACTTGGTCATATCCTCCGGAGTATGGCTGTTGGGATCAAGACAGGCTTTTAGGTAGCCCTGAAGCTCTTCATCATGAACGAAATTGGCTGTAAATCCATCTCGAATCTCCTGGTCAAAAGTCCATCGCCACATATTGGCCAGATAGTCCCCTGCTCCACGATAGCCGATGAAGATATCCCAAGCATCCGGGTCGGCACACATCTCTTCGTAAAGTGCTGCCTCATAGCTTTCAATTTTCGGGTTCAATCCCAATTCACGCAGGTAGGAATCAACAATCTGTGCCACGCGGACGATAGTATTGTCGGTCTCGGTGATAATACGAATTTCCTGGCTGGTATCAAACCCGGAGGATGTCAACAATTCTTTAGCTTTGTCCAAATTCACACCATTGCGCCCATAGTATTCGTCATCATACCAGTCCATTTGAAAATCGCCGAAACACTCCGATCCTACGGTGCATAGCGCAGTTCCCTGACCGCCTAGAACATTTTGTACAATGGCACCAGTATCAACTGCGTATGCACAAGCTTTACGTAGATCTTCGTTAGCAAAAGCATTATTTTCCGAATTATTGAAGAACATAATCAAAGTGGCGCCGCGAAGGTAATCATCGGCGAAGAAACCATCTTTCACACTCAGATCGTCCTCGTTCAAAAAATCAAATAGATCTGCACTGGCGACGGAGGGAATCATATCGACTTCGTTGTTCTGCAGGGCAATGTCCATTTGAGTAGCATCGGTGATGATCTTGAAAGTAATTTTGTCCACATTAGCCTTGGCCTGCAGGGCTTTGTTGACATTCTCACCCCAGTAGTCGTCCCGTTTTTCGGCTACAATTTCAGAACCAGTAGTATATTTGCTGACTTGGTAGTGAGCTGTGGTAACAGGATTCTTGGCAAACTCGTTTCCATATTTCTCATAGGTCTCCCGAACCACGCCCTTAATACTGGAAGCCAGCAACTCGACTAAGCCAATTTGGGAGGCGTTTAAGTGCATTTTAAAATGAGTGTCATCCACAACTTCGATCTCGTCAATATATTCCATATTGGCATCCACACCCAGTGGTTTTATGGTATCTACATACCATTTAACATCATTGGCAGTATAAGTATTACCGTCTGCATCTTTAACACCCTCATTAATTTCAAAGGCCCAGACCCACTGACCATTGCTTTCGCTTTCCAACTCATAGCTCTTTGCAATACTGGGTTGCGGTTCGCCTCCCATGCCGTTGATGTAGAGTAAGTGCTCATAGACAGTCTGATAGGTGGCGATATTGCCGGTATTACTGGCCACGAACGGATCCAGGGTTCCGGGATCTGCCGCAATACCAACGACGACCTCAGAGGCCCGTCCAGCATCGGGGGTCCCTCCATTTCCAGTGCTGTCTGTCTGGGAATTGCAGGCTCCAAATGACAGACACAGTGCGGCGGCAAGAATCAGTGCGAATACTTTTTTCATCATGGTTATTCTTCCCTTCTAAAATTTATCATCAACAGACTTATCAATATCTGTCAATTTACAAATAGAGAATTTGTGTTATACTATAAAAAACCGAATGGTAAAATGATAAATTGTAGGTGATGGCGTGGAAATAAAGGTATTGGAGGAATTTTGTATACTAGCTGAGACTGGGAGTTTTTCCAAAGCATCACAAAAACTTCTCATTTCCCAACCAATATTGACCCGTCACATTCAAAAACTGGAACAAGAACTCGGTTACTCCCTATTCGACAGAAGTACAAGAATGGTTGCACTGAACGCATCCGGAGCTCTATTTTTTCCCTACGCTCAACAAATGGTCGACACCTATCAAAATTATAGGAACGCAGCGGCTCATAGCAAAGCTACAGGCGGAAGCCTCTCCCTAAAAATTGGAATGGCAGAATCTTTCAGCCAATCCAGCATCCATGACACGATCTTTCGGTTTGCTACTGCCAGCGGGATATCACCCCAGTTTTCCGAAGGTCCAACAGACAAACTAAAAGAAATGCTATATTCTTCAAGACTTGATCTAGTCATCACTTACGAAAAGAAAGATGTCTGCGAGGATGGTTTCTCTCGCTTAACCTACTTCAGCGACGAATTGGCGGCCGTTCTGCCGAGTCTGCATGAACTTTCTGAACAACCTTTCATCTCGCTATCTGACTTAGCTTCCTCCGGCTTCATTTTGCTGCGGGAAGATTATATGATTGGCAGGCTTTCCTTGCAATGCTGTCAACTTGCCGGTTTCCAACCTCGTATTGTGCATGCCTCAAAATTTGAAGATAATGTGTTGGAAATGGTTCGGAAAAATGTTGGGGTTTCAATTCTACTCAAGTTACCACGAAAGGCCAACGGTATAGTCATCCTTGATATGAAACCCACCATTCGTGTAGATTTAAATCTTCTTTACTGTGAGGAGAACGCTTCTCCCGCAGTCAGGGAGCTAATTAGATTTATTCGTGAGCAAAGGCCCAATATAGGAGTGTGAAATAATTTATGGAAATCAATTATGTCCAGGAGTATCTCACGCTGCTCTCTGTCGGAAACTATCTGGACGCAGCAGAGGAAATGTATACCTCTCCTGCCAGTCTTGCCCGACATATCAAAAAGTTGGAAGAAGACCTTGGTTTTGAACTGTTTGTTCCACAAGGCCGTTCGCTTGTCCCGAGTGAACTGGCTAAAGCCTTTACACCTTTCGCGGAAGAAATCGTTCACGCCCAAGAGCGTTGCTACAATTTTTTGGATACTTACCAATCAAAAAAACCGGATATGCTGCGTGTCGGGACGCTCGCCGTCGAAGGTGCCGCTTACCATCTTCCGGATCTGATCTCCGCTTTTTTGCTGGCCAATCCGCAGGTTTCCGTGGAGATGTATGAAGGGGAGACCAAAGAACTTTGTTCTATGCTTTTCGTTAATAAATTGGATCTCGTCTTTTCTTTTCTCCCAGAAGAATACCGAGAAACCACAGTTCATTTTTCCGTTGTCAAGGACCATATGGCCCTTTTTGTGCCAATGGATTACCCATTATCTAGTTTGAGGTCAGTACGTTTGGGAAAACTGAATGGCATGACCTTTGTCCCTCGTCCCCGGCACAGTTTTCTTTCGGATTTTTGCAATAATTTACTTAAAGAAAATGATATTTCCTATAAGATGACATTTGATCCCCCCAGCACGGCGAACCTGCTTTCCATGGTAGCCAGTGGCTCGGGAATCAGTCTCATGCCAAAAATAGCAGCAGAGTACTTACTTGGTGCTTTTGGAAAAAACACTGATATCCGTGTGGTTGATATTGAACCTGAAATTGATACTTCAGTTCATCTTCTCTATATGGCTAATCACAACCAGACGCAACAATGTAAGAATTTTATTCATTTCATTAAAAATATGTAAATATGATTTCTACCGCTTTCCGGTTTACTGGAGAGCGGTTTTTTTGCGGGGGACTACTCCTCCCTAAAGACCTTTCTCTTGAATAAGCAGCTCGATGAGTTCCTCGTTGCTCATGGAATTTTCTGGATGGGAATTGTGCCAAAGTTCAGAACTATAGCTGGAACGAATGTGACCAAGCCGATGGATCAACATCGTCGGGCCAGGCTTAGTCATGGCAAATCGCGGCGGCTTGGGGATGTCGTGGGAAAGGTTTCGCCCACAAAGTATGTCCTCAAGAGATTCCAACATCAGGTATAGTGTCCCTTTCGTATGTACTATGCGGTCATGGCCACTATATATTTGAATGTCCTCCGGGAATAAACTAATCGCTCGTTTTAAGTAACGGCGATACTTTTCCAACTCGTCGAACCCGCCACGATAGCTGTTGAGTATCTGCACGGAATCGCTGCCACAGGCCCAATGCTCCTCCTGGTTCCAATAAATCACCGAACCTTGGCTATGCCCAGGCAACAGCACAACAGTAAGCTTTACTCCGCCGAGATCGATGATATCTCCGTCCTCTGCCAGATAATAAGGATAACTTTCGGTAATTCGGCCTTTTACGTAGTGTTTTTTGCAGAATTCGATTATTTCTTGGTCGTAATTTGCAAAAAGCTCCAAATCGCTGAGCCTGCGCTCGATATCGGAGTCCCAATCTAAGGTCTGCAGCTCACCACTGTTGAAATGAACCTCATCAAACAGAGTTGCCGCTCCACAGTGGTCCGGATGGCAGTGACCCAAAAGTGCAATCATAGGTTTATTTGGGTCTAGGCCGATATTCTGCTCAATGTACTTCCTCAGACCATCTGTCGCTCCCAGACCGGTGTCAATGACCGCGATCTTTTCCTCTCCGATGATCACATAGATGTTGAAAGTACTTCCATTATCGAAACCAGGATCTCGGCAAGGGGCGTAACTTTCTGTAATATGATAGAAATGATCATTAATTTTCTCGTGCACAAAAAATTGTAAGGCGTCCATAGGCTTTTCCCTCGCATCTTTTAAGTAACAGTCTTATTTTCTTTTGTCTATGACTATTATGGACATTACCTGCATAGCAAGCAAACCGTTTTTGCTAGGATTTATTCCATTTCAACATAAATACCGCAGAAAGTGGCTTGGTTTTGTCCTGTTTGTGCTGTTATGATAGTATCGTGCTAAAAAATGAACTAAGAAAGAAGCGATGATATGGAAGTTGTCAAAAAAAAAGAGACAATTGGTCTGGACATGACGGAGGGACCCGTCTTATCAAAACTACTGATTTTTGTAATCCCCCTACTCTTGAGTAATTTGATTCAGCAGTTCTATAATACGGTTGACGTAGCCATCATCGGCAATTATGTGGGTTCCACAGGTACGGTAGGGGTGTCCACTGGGGGAGAAGTTGCCACCCTCATCACCTTTATGGCTGCCGCTTTCGGTTCTGCCGGTCAAATCTATGTATCCCAGCTTTATGGTTCAAGGAATCATAAAGCCATCAGCGAAACCCTTACTACATCCTTAATCTTCATGGGTGTTGTCTCCGTTGTCTTTACCGTTGTCTGCATTGTTTTCTGTGATGTCTTCCTTGGTTGGCTCAACACGCCGGAGGAAGCGTTCTCTCAGGCGCACGACTATATGATGATTGTGAACTTCGGCCTGCCTGCCATCTTCGGCTACAATATGATCTGTGGCGTGTTGCGCGGTATGGGTGAGGGTAAGCGCCCACTGATTTTTATCACAGTAGCGGCTGTTTGCAATATCCTCCTGGATTTACTGCTGGTGGCTGTGATCCCTTTGAAAGCAGCTGGTACTGCTATCGCCACTGTTGTGGCCCAGTATGCCTCCTGTGCTGCAGCTGGCATTTTCCTCTACCGGAAACATAAAACATTTGACCTACATATGTTTGGACTAAAAATGAACAAAGAGCATTTAAAAGTCCTTTTAAAGTTGGGGCTGCCCTTAACCGCTCAATCTGCGTTTATCCATTTCACCCAACTCATCTGTACCTCCAGTATCAATACCTTCGGCCTAGCCGCTTCTTCCGTCAACTCCATCGGCACCAAAATTCAGAAGATGATTACCGTATTTTCTACCAGTATTACCACTGGTGCCGGTGCTATGGTCGGCCAAAACATCGGCGCAAAAAAGTTTGAGAGAGTAAAAAAAACCGTCTATATCACCCTTGCTTGCTCCGGAGTGGTATGCCTGTTATCGTGTCTGGTCTCTTTCTTTCTTCCACGACAGGCTTTTCTACTGTTTGGGGCGGAACCAGAAATCCTGGATCTCGGTGTAACCTATATGCACATCTGTATTTTGATCTTTTTGTTTACTGCACCTCAGGGTAGCTATTCCGCTGTTTTAGTGGGTTCCGGCAATGCTAAGCTTAATTTTATTTCCGGTGTATTGGATGGCGTAGTACTCCGTCTGGGCATCAGTTACCTATTGGCTTACGGCTTCCACATGGGAGTTATCGGCTTTTTCTATGGTAATGCCCTAGCTCGTCTAGGTCCCATTGTTATCAGCGTAATTTATTATTACAGCGGTAGATGGAAAACCTTGAAACTTGTCAAGAATCAGGATATCAGTACATCTACGGACACAACCGAAGAATCCTTGGCACTATAAAAAGTCCGTGCAAAGCTATCGCTATTAAATAAATCATTACTAAAAAGGAGAAATAATCCATGGAAAACAAACAGTCACTTACCAAGCTTTATCCCATTGTACAAATCAGAAAGGATACCTGGGAAATTGATGAATTTGATGTAGCAAGTCTGTTTCTTCTCATTGGTACAGAGAAAGCCATGCTGATTGATACCGGGATGGGCATCGGCGATCTCCGCGGTGCGGTGGAGAGGATTACCGACAAACCCATAATTGTAGTACACTCCCATGGTCATATAGACCACACAGGAAACTCTCGACAATTCGAGGAAATCTGGCTCCATCCTGCCGATCAAGATATGCCGATCCCAGATTCTGTGGAACGAAGACGCTATGATACCGAGCGTATCGCTGCCCGACAAAAAGGCAGTATTGGCGCGCCATATAACATGTTCAATCTTTATCCCTACGATATAGAGATTGATTTGAGAGATCCCAAAGACGAAAAAAAACCGATAGTTAAAGATTTATATGACGGACAGCAATTCAATCTGGGAGACCGAATTATCACTGTCTATGAATGCCCTGGTCATACCGCAGGCGAGGTGGTGTTTTTGGATGAAACCAACCGTATGTTATTTGCTGGAGATGCTATTAATTTCAATTTGGGCATAGGTTCTGTTCCCTTGGACACTACTCTGCTTGCAATGAAACGCATCCAGGGCATGAGCAGTAAGTACGATGGCATTTGGAATGGCCACCATGATTTTCGTGCCTTGGGTATGCCGCTGGACAATGATTGCCTTGAAAATATCATTAGAATATTGGAAGATCTCATGAAAGGTAATGCAAGCTTTTGCGAATGTCCCAGCTTCTGGGGCCAGCCTATGCCATTAAGCAAAACTCACATCGGAGCAGAGTCAAACCATCCGTACGCTCATAAACAGACCGCCTTTCTGCGTAAAGGGAGAAATTTTTTGCGAATTGACAGAAATTACAGCTATGAAAAGACTAAAGAATAGGCTTCTCCTAACTACATTATTCTGTTTGTTGTCAGAAAAAATCTTAAAATATTGAAATCGAATCTGGGCCAATAAAGTGTCCACAGTATAGAAAGACGTCCCTTCTTTCAAAGGGACGTCTTTCTATACTGTGGACTGATTATTCTCAAATTCTTTGACTTCCTGTTCCAGTGCTGGCCTGACCTCTTGCTTTCCGCAATCCGGGCAGGCGTCCACCTCACACTCGCGTTTGAAAATAAATCCGCAGTTTTTGCAGTAGTTGATGCTTACCTATTCCGCAGTAGCAGAACATACACAAGCCATACCAAATTCGATTTGCCGGAGACTTTCTGGGATTTGGTCTCAATTCCAGGAGACGGCGACCAATACTTTAGCAATTTGCATAAAGATCTTGACCCATTGCTTGAGTAACTACTCCCCGGATTATCTAAGCGAATCACCGCCCGAGACAAAGAAGCTCTCCTGCTTATTTGCCTCGGTAACTCTCAGAAATTTGCGGCCGAAAAAATGGGGATCTCTCAACAGGCCGTGAACCGGCATTTAAAAAAAATTAAAAATATTCTGCAAAAGGGGGTGTAGAAAGGTCCTTCTTGCTGCCTATATAAGTGAGGGGACAAAATCTCCTGCAGCTCCTTGACAACAGAATACACCGTGTATCGGATACATCACTCCCCCAAGCGGAGCTATCAGACTGACCAACAGTTAAACCAGCAGGCGGCACCTGCCGGATGGCCATGATGCCGGGAGAACAGAGAACTTCTGTCCAGTCATTGAGAAATGAGGGCAGCCGGGTGAGAACCACGCGGAGATGAGATTCCTATGAGGGCAAGAGCTATTGTCCGTCCGGTACATTCCCGAAGCCATGGCCATGGCTCCGCGTCGAGGGGTGCGTGGCAAATATCGACGCCTTACAAAACGACCGATATCAGATAAACGCTTCATGATAGAAGCTACGGGGATAACTGTAAAAACAGATATCCCCGTATTTGTGTTATAAATCGAGTGACGTAACCGCATACCTTGGAAAATACGATGTTTTTCATAAGGTTAACTCTGGTGTATGGGAATTGCGCATAAATGATTAAGTACTTCTCCAGAACCTCGTCTTTTGCTTTGGCGGAAATTTTCTGGTTATTGCCGTCATAGTATTTTAGTTTGACTGACGTTGCCGGTTCGCCCGCTGAAAATGTCAGCACACAGGAATAATCGCTCCCCTCGATGGTGACCTGATCCTTAAATTCGATTTGCTGGAACGCATCTCCCGGATCAAAGTATAAACCACTTTCATCGCGATACAGATAATAAGCCGAAGCAGTACCTTGCGCACCGCTTTTATACGTGACGGTTCCTACAGCAGCTACCGTTTCATCATCCACATTGGCTCCAAATTGGAGACTTGATAAATTTTGATCCCCCGCATAGGAGACCTCCTCATCCACATCAAAGTAGTAAACTGCAGCAGCATCCAGATCGAAGGTGAATCTGTTATTTTCAAAGGCCGCGTAGTTCTTTGAGGACGCGGCAATTTCCTCCGTGTCATTCACAACAATGACGCCCACCGCAGATTCATAATCAGGTTTAAACTCCTTTTCTGAGCTGCAGGCTGACAGACCAAAAACATACAGGATGGCCAATAAGCAAGTAATGATCTTTCTCTGTTCTTTCATATTGAGCTCCTTATATAGATTTTATTTATTATAACAGAACTCACAGTAAAAATGAAGCACCTACCATTTACACTAACCAAGGGATGCAATTTGACTTAACACGAACTCTTTTTAGGATCTATCTAAACTTTTATTCCACAACACTATTGAACTAAAATGTCAAAACAAAACGGCTGCCCTTAGCGGGCAGCCGTCATTTCGTTTTTATGGATCTTTCCGCAGCCTCACCCATGAGTTCCATGGTGCAACAACTGACAATGCGTCTCACTGTGAGATCTGTTTTTAGTCTTCCCAAGCTGCGCTCAGTGCGGGGTTCGGCATTTCAACGCCGATTTATTTTGATACATATTCGCGTCAGCACGGATAAAAGCATCCTCTATGGATTCTCCCGGACGGGTGCAGGCATGGCCGGCGGCCATGGAGACCGGCATCTCCAGCTCCATCGACACATGTTCCAGCTCCACCGTCAAATCCGCAAGCAGCGCTTCCGCACGCTCCGGCGGACAGTCCGGCAGGATCACGGAAAATTCATCCCCGCCGATGCGAAACAAATACTCTGTCGTATTGGAAAAGACGGTGCGGATCGCGTCCGCGGCGCGCCGCAGCACCTTATCCCCGCCGTGATGCCCGAAATTGTCGTTGACCTGTTTGAAGTGGTTGCAGTCCAGCATGACGCAGCAGATCGTGCGCGTTCCGCGCTCCCGCTCCAGCGTATTCACACGCTCCACATAGGCGGCCCGGTTGTAAAGGCCGGTCAGGGCATCCGTATACACCAGCTGAAACAGATGCTTTTCCCCTTCCAGCCGCTCATTCTGTTTTTGAATATGCAGGGTCTTGCGGATGGACTGCAGGAATACTACATAGCAGGCAAGCACCACGGCAGCGAAGATCAGCCAGCAGGGCGCGTACTCGGGACGCTGGACCATTGGCACGGGATAGGCGGCGAAAAAAATCAGCGCGAAGTAGATCAGCACGGTGGAAAACGCCATCGTCCCCCAGCCGGAATCCACCGTATCCAGCAAAACATGATAGGCACGGATCCGTTTATAGCCCATAACAAAAAGAATCGAAAACAGAGAGAGGACTACCAGAAAAGTCCAGACCGACCCTCCCTGGAACAGGATACCCATGTAACGGCCGATGAACGCAACAATCAGCGACACGGTGTCCACAAAGCAGAACGTCAACAGAAACCGGCTCCCCTTGTGGCGCGACAACGTCAAAAACAGCAGAAAACTCGGCACCGTCATAAACACGGCCGCAGCCAGAGAAGCGGGGATTTCCCAGAAATAGACCCCTGCAAAATAAAAAAACAGGATGACCCCACAACCGCCGTACATCAAGGCGCGGTATAACAGCGTCTCTCTTTTCAATTTGAAGATCATGGAATAAATGAGAAGATCAAAAAAGATAACCGTCACATCTGTCAGGACGGCGAATAGATCAGGCAAAAAAACTCCTCCATCCGGCGCGGTTTTCCGAGCCTCTTATACCCTTCCGTATGTCTCATGGGCCGGCGCCGCTCATGGCCTCTTCCCCTTTAGCATGCCCATCCAAACCTTGACGAACCGGGTCGGACTCGTTAAAATGGAACTGCAAACGCAAGGCCTATTTATCCCTATTATAAGATTTTTGCGGGCGGAGCGGGGCCGTTTTACGAAATTGGTATCTGAAAATACGAAATTGGCGCCTGAGAGGGTTGACAGGTGTGCCGCAAAGCGTTTTGTGCGATCATCGGACAGGAGTATGAGAGCGATTGACGGATTCCTCCGTCGGTATAAGAGTTTCGTATCTGAGGCCTTTGTTCATTGCTGCGGGGAAAGTACTATTCAAAATTCAGCAAAGGTTACCGGCAGACCGGGAGGAATCACCATGAACAACAAAACACGCGCCCTGGTAAGGATTGTGCAGGAAATCTGCAGCGAAAAGGATATTCACTGCACTTCCTTTTCACACAACTGGATTCTAAAGCTTACAAAGGATGACCGCAGCGGGATCATCTTCGGTTATAATTTCGGCCTGAATTCCTCCTCCTCTGCAGCGCTGTGCAAAGACAAATGTGCTGCAAGCGAGGTCTTGGCTCACTCCCGCATCCCCCATATTCCCCATCACCTTTTCGTGTCGCCGGACGACGCCCATCAGATCGAGCAAACTGGAAGCTGGGAGAAGCTGTACCGCCTGCTTGAGGAGTACGGCGCCGCGGTCTGTAAGCCCAACGAAGGGGCGGGGGGTGATTCCGTATGGAAGGTCCGGACCCAGTTCGAACTAGAAAAGGCAGCGCAGGAAATCTTCCGGCATTTCAGGGCCATGGCCCTGTCCCCCTACTTCGAAATCAAAACAGAATACAGAGCCGTCGTATTGGATGGGGAGGTAAAGCTGATCTATGCGAAACAGCTCCCGACTGTGACCGGCGACGGGAAATCCTCTCTCTTTGACCTGCTGCTCGCCTACAGGAAGAACAACCGCCTTGTGAGTAACCTCGAATTTTCCCCACAGGAGCTGAACCGGATTCCGGCCGCCGGGGAAGAATGCCGGCTCAGCTGGAAGTTTAATTTGGCCCAAGGCGCCCGTCCGGCGGTGCTGGAAATGTCCTCCATCCATTATCCGATCCTGGCCGGACTGGCCCGGAACGCCGCACAGGCCTTGGCCATGCGGTTCTGCTCCGTCGATATTGCGGATACGGAATCCGGGTATCGGGTTATGGAGGTTAACAGCGGCGTCATGATGGAATGCTTCGCGCTTTTCAGCGAGGATAATTATCGAGCTGCAAAGGGAATATACGAGGAAGCTATTCTGCTGATGCTGAACCTCTGAGAGAAAATGATGTTTTTGGCTCCCAGAGGAGGGGCCATGCTATCTTCTTTTCTGCCGGTACGAAACAAAAACACAGGCAGGCGCTGGAAACATTTTCATCCGGCGCCTGCCTGTGTTTTTGTTATTGGTTTGCTCTCCAGCGGAACGACACCCAAAGCAGTTCCTCTCCTTCGGCTGTCAGGAAGTGGAGGAGGTCCGGCGCAACGGCAACCACGTCGCCGCTGGTAATCTCGGCCGTCTCCTCCCCAACGGTTATCATCCCCTTGCCCCGGAGAATGAGATACATTTCTTCTTCCTGGTGGCTATGGGCCTCTACCGCATCCTCTTTGGTCAAATAGCCATAGTGTTGCCCGAAAGGCGTTTTCAGCTGGGGCGGTACGGCACAGGTAAAAAACGCCCCGTCCCTCTGCCTGTGCTGAGCCGCTTCTGCGTTGAAGCGGCAGAAGGAAATTTCCTCCCCAAAGGGCTCTCCGCCTTCCAAGTGAGGCCACCAAAGGGCCGCCCACTGAAAGGGAGCCTCATCCCTGTCGGTACACAACATGGTATGATAGACGCCTGGTGGAATAGCCACCACATCGCCCGTCCTTACGGCAAGATTTTTTCCGTTCACCATCACATAACCCGTACCCGACGTCACAACATAAATTTCATCAGTAGGGTGTTGGTGCCCCAGCATACTGCGATTGTTGAGCAGGTATCCGTAAGCGTGCTCAAACGGCGGATGCAGGCTGGGCGGCACAACGTCGTCTGCGAGAATCGTCCCCTCGTGAGACGGCTTAGCCTGCAGCGGATCAAACCGGCAGATTTCTATCATTTTTTCTTCCTCCCTTTACGCTACGATATCACATAAAAATCTTTCCCAAAAGAAGCTCCGTACCTTTTCCCAAGATAAGAGAAGCGTTTTCTCGTCTCAGGCTTTTAGGCGACCACCCGCGATTTTCCGGCCAGTCCCAGACTTCTGCGGTTATTATAACACAGACAGTGCTGAGGGGAAAGAGACTGCTTCCAGAATACAGCCCTTTTTTCCTGCAGATTCTTAAAGTTTCACGAAAAAATGTCCTGCCCTTGTCCATACTCTTCCGTTGTGCTAAGATGGAACGGAAACAGGCGTCAGATTTTGACGCCACAGCAGAAAGGATCCTGTCAAATGCGCATCGGCGGCTTTCAGAAACTTACCCTGCTCGATTTTCCCGACCAGATGGCCTGCATCGTATTCACACCCGGCTGCAACTTCCGCTGCCCCTACTGCCACAATGCAGGACTGGTCCTCCAGCGGGAGGATGCCGGGGAAGTCTCCCAGGAGGAGGTACTAGCCTACCTGAAAAAACGCCGCGGGCTGTTGGAGGGTGTGGTGATCACCGGCGGAGAACCTCTGCTGCAGCCGGATCTGGAGAGCTTCCTCCAAGAGGTCCGCAGCCTGGGATATCTCATCAAGCTGGACACCAACGGCAGCTTCCCTCAACGGCTGGAAGATCTGCTGCGCGCCGGCCTCCTGGATTATATCGCCATGGACCTCAAACACAGCCCGGAAGGCTACTCCAGAGCCGCGGGTATAGACGCCGCCCCGCTGCTGCCCCGGATAGAAAGAAGCGTCTCCCTCCTGATGCACGGCAAAACACCTTATGAATTCCGCACCACCTTGGTGAAGGGGCTCCATACACCCGGAGACGTGGAGCGAATCGCTGGATGGATCGCCGGGGATTCCCCCTATTTTCTGCAGTCCTACGCGGACTCCGGCGACATCCTCTCTCCCGGCGGACTGGACGCATTTTCTGAAGGAGAGCTGCAACAGATGCTTCAGCTTGCAAGGAAGCACTGCCCGAAGGCTGCGCTGAGAGGAATTTGAAATTTTGGAGAGAAACCGTCACTCAGATTTCCCAAGATATTGCAGAATACCACATTGACTTGCCCAATATATTGTGCTACCATAGAGGCGCAATAGAACACAGGAACGGCGGCAGGGTTTCAGCTTTCAGGAAGAGCACTCTATGTTTGAGCCTGATGAGTCATAAATATCCGGTGCAGAAACTGCGCCGGATTCTGCTTTGCAGGAGCTACATAGCCTTACTGCCCGGAGAAAGGGAGCGGCGTATTATCATGAAAAACTACCAGGTCATCAAGCGCAGCGGCAGTATCACGGCGTTTGATCTGCATAAGATTTCAGCGGCCATCGAAAAAGCCTTCTGTGCCAGGAACCGGCAGTACGATTCCTCTGTGATCGATCTGCTGACGCTTCGTGTAACGGCGGATTTTGAACCCAAGATCAAAGAGGGCCGTATTTCAGTGGAAGATATTCAGGACAGCGTGGAGACAGTGCTGAGCCAGTCCGGATATGCGGATGTGGCGAAGGCCTACATTCTGTACCGGCGCCAAAGAGAAAAATTGCGCAATACCGAGGCAACCCTTCTCGATTACAAGCAGGTAGTAGACAACTACCTTAAGGTGAACGACTGGAGGGTTAAGGAGAACTCTACCGTCACCTATTCGGTGGGCGGGCTGATTCTCTCCAATTCCGGCGCTATCACCGCCAACTACTGGCTGTCGGAAATCTACGATGACGAAATTGCCAACGCTCACAGGAACGCGGAAATCCACATTCACGACCTCTCCATGCTGACCGGCTACTGCGCGGGCTGGTCCCTCAAGCAGCTCATTCAGGAGGGGCTGGGCGGGATTCCTGGAAAAATCACCTCCGCTCCGGCAAAGCATCTGGCTACGCTCTGCAATCAAATGGTGAACTTTCTGGGAATTATGCAGAACGAATGGGCCGGAGCACAGGCCTTTTCCTCCTTCGACACCTATCTGGCCCCCTTCGTCAAGGCGGACCAGCTCACCTACGACCAGGTAAAAAAATGCATTGAATCCTTCATTTACGGCGTTAACACGCCTTCCCGCTGGGGAACCCAAGCGCCGTTTTCCAACATCACCCTGGATTGGACCGTGCCCAACGACCTCGCCGAGCTGTACGCCATTGTGGGCGGTAGGGAGATGCCTTTTAAATACAAGGATTGCAAGGCGGAAATGGATATGGTCAATAAGGCGTTTATCGAGGTCATGATCGAGGGAGACGCCAACGGCCGGGGGTTCCAGTATCCCATTCCCACCTATTCCATCACCAGGGATTTCGACTGGTCGGAAACAGAGAACAACCGTCTGCTGTTTGAGATGACGGCCAAATACGGCACCCCCTATTTTTCCAATTATATCAACAGCGATATGGAGCCCAGCGATATCCGCAGCATGTGCTGCCGCCTGCGGCTGGATCTGCGGGAACTGCGCAAGAAGACTGGCGGTTTCTTCGGCAGTGGGGAGAGCACCGGTTCCGTGGGCGTTGTAACCATCAACATGCCTCACATTGCCTATCTGGCGGAAGACGAAGCTGATTTCTACCGCCGGCTGGATCATCTGATGGATCTCGCCGCCCGCTCCCTGAAAATCAAACGCACCGTCATCACCAAACTGCTGGACGGGGGCCTTTACCCCTATACCAAACGGTACCTGGGTACCTTTGAGCACCATTTCTCCACCATCGGCCTGCTTGGCATGAACGAGGCCGGCCTGAACGCGAAATGGCTGCAAAAAGATATGACCCACGAGGCCACGCAGGCCTTTACCCGGGATGTCCTGAACCATATGCGGACACGTCTCTCCGACTATCAGGAACAGTATGGAGATCTATACAATTTGGAGGCCACTCCTGCGGAATCTACTGCCTACCGCATGGCCAAGCACGACGTGGAAAAATTCCACGACATTGTAACCGCCGCAGAGGACAACGGCACGCCCTATTACACCAACAGCTCCCATCTGCCGGTAGGTTATACGGACGACCTGTTCTCCGCCCTGGACATTCAGGACGGCTTGCAAACCCTTTATACTTCCGGAACGGTGTTCCACGCTTTTCTGGGAGAGCGTCTGGGAGACTGGCACGCTGCAGCCAAGCTGGTGAAAAAGATCGCGGAAAACTACAAGCTTCCTTATTATACCCTGTCCCCCACCTATTCCATCTGTAAAAACCACGGATACCTGGCTGGAGAGCAATACGAATGCCCTGTCTGTCACGAGAAGACAGAGGTCTACAGCAGGATTACCGGGTATTATCGTCCGGTACAGAACTGGAACGACGGAAAGGCACAGGAATATAAGCAGCGGAAGAACTATCAGGTTTCCGCAGCGCCGGGCCCTCTCTGCAACGCCCCGGCCGCCGCTCCCGGACGGCAGGAAAGGGAACCCCGCGAAGCGCCCGTAGGAGAAAATGTGTTACTGTTCACCACCGCTTCCTGTCCCAACTGCAGGGCCGCAAAGGAAATGCTGCAGCGGGCGGGAGTCCTCTATACAGTGGTTCCCGCAGAGGAACAGCCCGAATTGGTACAGAGGTACGACATCCTGCAGGCGCCGACCCTGGTGCTGGAAGGAGAAAAGCCCGCCGGAATTTATCCCGGGCTCTCCGGCGTGCAGCGGGTAATTGAATTGTTCACGGAATCCCGCTGATATGACAGGACAAAGGGGCCTGTTCCTGTGAAACTCCATAGAGGACATAAGGAGAAGCTTCAAAAGCAGAACCTTTCCACAGGATAAACAAGAGGTCTTTCAGGAGCGCGCTGTAAAAAACTGCAGCGCGCTCCTGCTTTTTTCTGTCCTCTGCAAACCAGCACAAAAAAGAGGTTTCTTTGCACTGTATTTTCCTTGCAATTGACCAAAGAATCAGCTATGATGAAGCTTAAGGAAAGCCCCGCCTTCACTTCTCTGTTTCGGCGAAATAGGCGCGTTTTCCGAAACGATAGAGTGCACATTGGAGGCGGTATATAAAATGACCCATCGCGAACGGTTTATCAGAACGCTAAAGCGGGAAAAAATCGGCGGCCAGGTTCCCCATTTCGAGCTGGTATTTTTTCTGACTATGGAGGCTTTCGGCAAGGTACATCCCTCCCACCGGGAGTACGGTCAGTGGAATCAGATGAGCCTCACAGAAAAAAAGCTGCATATGGAGGATATGGCTGGGCTTTATCTGGACACTGCCCGGCGGTTTCACCACAGCGGTATTTTCGTGCATCCTAACCCGGGCCGTACCTTTGAAGAGATCCAATGGCTTTTGGAAACCATCCGGGAGAAATCCGGGGATGAATATTATCTCACCATGCACGGAGACCCCACCTGGTCCATTCCAGATGGAAATACCATGATGGAGTTTTCCAGAAGAATGTATGAAGAACCAGAACTGCTCAATGAAGAATCAGAACGCCGGACAGAGGCCTGTCTGGAGCTTGCCGCCAGGCTTGATAGCCATGGTCACCTGCTGGACGGCTTCACCCTCTGTTCTGATTACTGTTTCAATGTAAATCCCTTCTTTTCCCGGGAGAAATTTGAGGAGTTGATTACCCCTTATCTTTCCAGTGTAATCCGCGGATACCGGGAGCTGGGTTATTACACCATCAAGCACACGGACGGCAATATCATGCCGATAGCAGACCTGCTGGTGGATTGCGGTCCCCATGCCCTGCATTCCCTGGATCCCCAGGGCGGCGTCAGCCTCGGCACAATGATGCAAACCTATGGTGACCGCGTTGCCCTGATCGGGAACGTCAACTGCGGCCTGCTGCAGACCGGCACTGACGAAGAATGCCGGGCAGACGTCCTGCGTTCCCTGCACGAGGGCATGCAGAATGGAGGAGGATATCTCTTTTCCACCTCCAACTGCATCTACACCGGCCTGCCGCTTTCCCGCTACGAGCTGATGCTCTCCCTCTGGGAACAGTACGGGAATTATGACAGAACCGGCAATTGAGAGAAAAACCGGACGGAGTCGTCCTGTTTTTGAATACAGTAGGCAGCCCTGTATCAAAACTGGAGAATGGGCTGCGGGAGGAGCGTTGTTTTATGACAATTCAAGAGCATACCGCAATTAACAGGGACAAAGAAATCGTTCAGGAACTTGCCAGGCAGGTGTTGGACCTCTCTTCTCTGGAAATCAACCAAAAGAGGAAGGACAGGCTTCGCGCCGTCAATGATCTTCATACCGGCCTCAGGCCCGGCGTATGGCTGAATGAAATCCCCTGGCACGAGATGGACATCGACGGTAAACTGGTTCTGCACTGTACGGATCCCTTTGCCAGGGAGATGGAACAGTATTTCCGGCGCATCCTGTTCCGCTGGGAGTATTTCCAGGCTGACATGGTGGTAGAGGGTTTTTATCCGATTGAAAAATCTTACGAAAGCACTGGAAACGGCCTGGGAATTCAGGAAGATGTGCGCAGGACGGACGAATACAACAACATCGTCTCCCACTCCTATCACGACGTGTTGGATACAGAGGAAAAGCTCGCAAAGCTGCATCCGCCGGTCTTGACCGCCCATCCGGAAATCGACTGCAGAAACCGTGCGGCCGCAGAAGAGCTGCTGGGCGGCACCATGCCGGTACGGCTGATGGGAACGCAGATTTACTATGCCCCCTGGGATGATATCGCCATGCTCCGGGGAGTGGAGCCCATCCTCTATGACATGATGGACCGGCCGGAATTCCTGCATCAGATTATCGCAGGCTACACGGCCAATCAGGACAGCCTGATGACTCAGCTGGAGAAGCTGGGCCTGCTGGAGGATGAGCTGACGGAACTGCACTGCACGCCCGCTTATACCGACGACCTCCCCAAGGCCGGTTCCGGAGAGTCCGTCAGGCTGAAGAACGTTTGGTTCCGCAGCATGGCGCAGATGTTCTCCACTGTCTCCCCTGCCATGCACGACGAGTTCGAGCTGGAATATATGCGCCCGCTGATGGCCCGATGCGGCCTGGTTTATTACGGCTGCTGCGAACCGCTGGACAACAAGATTTCTCTGCTCAAGACCATCCCGAATATGCGGAAAATCGGCGTCAGTCCTTGGGCGGATATCGAATCCTGCGCAGAGCAGCTTGGCAGCGATTATGTTTATGCACGCAAGCCCAATCCGGCCTTTGTGGCCGGAGAGTTCGACGAGGACGTAGTCCGGAAAGAAATTGAAGATACCGTCCGTGTCTGTATCAGGTATCGCTGTCCCTACGAGTTCGTTTTAAAGGATATCAGCACGGTTTCCCAACACCCGGAAAACCTGATTAAATGGACCCGGACCGTTCAGGAAACCCTGGATCGCTATTATGGCTGAATCTGTGCGGAAGTCTCTCCGTTTTCGGTTCCTGCCGGCAGTCCGCCGCTGCAAATCTTTGTATAAAACCTGCTTCTTCGCTTGCTTCTCTCCCAAAAGAACGCTACAATGGAGAAAAGGAGTGTGATTAATGATGAAGTTCTGCTGGACTACCCTGCGTGTTTCTGATTTTGACAAGAGCCTGCGGTTTTACCGCGACCTCATTGGCCTGCCTGTGGCAGAATGCTCCTCCCACGGCGGCGCTTCCATTGCCATGCTGGGGCCGGAGGACGGTCCGAAAATTGAACTGCTTTATGAGGCGGACGCCCCGCTCCAGGGACAGGGGGACGGAATTTCCCTTGGCTTCGAGGTAGGTGATCTGAGCTATGCGACAAAGAAAATGGCAGACCATGGATACCCGCTGCGCCGCGGCCCCATCTCGCCCCATCCCCACATCCGTTTTTCTTTTTTCTCTGATCCGGACGGATATGAAGTACAGCTGGTTGAAAATTTGAACTGAGAACTATATTCTAGAAAGTGAGGCTCCCAAATGGATACGGATTTTTTGAAGCTGGCCGCAGCCCGTTATTCCGTGCGCAAATTCAGGCCTGATCCTGTGGAACCGGAAAAACTGGACCTAATCCTCCGTGCAGGAAATCTGGCCCCTACAGCCTGTAATCTTCAGCCCCAGCGGATTCTTGTTCTCAGCAGTGAGGAATCCCTGGATAAGCTACGCCGTTGCACAAGATGCCACTTTAACGCCCCCGCCGCTTTGCTGGTCTGTTATCACAGGGAGGAGTGCTGGAAACGGGAGTATGATGAGAAAAGCAGCGGCGACATTGACGCCAGTATCGTAACCACGCATATGATGCTGGAAGCCGCTTCTCTTGGCATCGGGAGCACCTGGGTGATGTACTTTAACCCGGAGGCCGTCCGCGAGGAATTCGAGGTTCCGGAACAGCTGGAACCCACTGCCCTTCTGGTGCTGGGTTACCCTGCTGAAGATGCAAAGCCCTCTCCCAGGCATACTGAATCCCGCCCTCTGGAAGAGCTGGTGGTGTGGGAGCATTTTTAGCCTGTCTCGTTCCCCGGAGAAAATCAAAAAAAGGAAGCTGCCGTTTCGGCTGCTTCCTTTTCTGTATATTTAGATCTTGTTCCCCTCGAAAATACAGCCTCTTCAATTTCCATCCTTCTTCCATATCTCCGCAAGAGTCTGATAAAGCAATCTGGGGTCAATTGGCTTTGCCAGGTGCCCATTCATGCCTGCCTCATAGGCGCGCACAACGTCTTCATGAAAGGCATCCGCAGTCATCGCAAGGATGGGGATGGTTTTAGCTCTTTCATGGTTGGATTTCCGGATTGCCCGAGTCGCCTCATACCCGTCCATCACAGGCATCTGCACATCCATCAAAATGAGATCGTATTTATCCCCATCGGCCAAAAAGCGCTCCAACGCCTCCCGTCCGTTTTCCGCGCAGTCCACGTTCATTTCAGCCATTTTCAGCAACTCCACAGCAATTTCCCGGTTCAGGACGTTGTCTTCCACCAACAGAACACAACAGCCTGCCAATTCCGGCCAATTCCTCTCCTCACCTTGGGAAGAGGCCATAGCCACCTTGCTGAGCCCGGTGACGGAGAGTAGGGCATTGTACAGGGTAGAGGCGAAAATCGGCTTGGAAAGGAACCCGTTGGCGCCCGCCTCTCTGGCGCTTTTCTCGATCGAACTCCAGTCATACGCCGTCATGATGATGACAGTGGTATCGGGCCCCACCAATTCCCGTATGCGCCGGGTTACCTCGATGCCGTCGATATCCGGCATCTTCCAATCGATGAGACATACGTCAAAATCCTCCCCGACTTGGTGGGCGAGGCGGACCTTCTCAATTCCCTCTTCACCTGTCAGCGCCCAGTCAGACACAATTCCCAAGTTCTTCAGCAGCAGGGCCGCATGGATGCAGCTGTCGCGGTCGTCATCGGCAACCATCACTTTCAGCGCCTCCAGCTCTGGCTGCTGATAGTGCTGTTGACCGTCGCCGTCCGCCGGGACATCAAAATCCAGTTCAACGGCAAAGGTGGTTCCGACCTCTATCTCGCTTTTTACCGAGATGGTGCCGCCCATCAGGGTGACCAGATTTTTCGTGATCGCCATGCCAAGGCCGGTGCCGCCAAACTTCTGGCCGGTGGCTGCGCTTTCCTGCTCAAAGGGGATGAACAGCCGATCCAAAAACTCCCTGTTCATGCCAATCCCTGTGTCGCTTACGGAAAACCGCAGCCGCACACGGCTCCTCTTCCGCTGCAGCTGCCGGATTTCCAGGCGGATGGAACCGCCTGCAGGTGTAAACTTCAGCGCATTGGTAAGGAGGTTCAAAAGAACCTGGTTCAGCCGCAGCGGGTCGCCGATCAGCACCGTCCCGGTCAAGTCCACCAGCGGGACGGTGAAGGTCAGGCCTTTTTCCACAGCCTGGGGATATATAATAGAGGTAAGCTGCTCCGCGACAGTCTCCAGATTGAAGGCCTCGTGGGCAATTTTCATCTTTCCCTCGTCGATTTTTGACATATCCAAAATATCGTTGATCAGGGTCATCAAATGCTTGGAGGAATACCCTATTTTTTCCAGGCAGTCCTTCACTCTCTGACGGTCCTCGATATAGGCGGCTGCAATGGTGGTCATGCCTATAATCGCATTCATGGGGGTGCGGATCTCATGGGACATCCGGGAAAGAAATTCCGATTTAGCCCGGTTGGCCCGCTCTGCCACTGTAAGAGCATCCTTCAAAGCTTCAGCCTGTTCCGTCAGTCTGCGCTGAATTTCCCGAAGCTCCGTCACGTCGGTGATGTCGATACAGATGGCCAGATAAACAGGGCAGCCGTCCTGCCAGTTTACGCAGGAGGCATTGACCTGCAGCCAGAGGGCCTTTCCATTGCGGCTCATCACATTCATCACGAACTGTACCGGCTCCCCACAGAGAAGCTTTTCCCGATTTTCCTGAATTGAAGTCCAATTGGCCTTGATATTTTTCAAGTGCAGGGGGTTCTCTCCATTTTCTCCATCGCCAAAATATTCTATAAAACGCCTGTTCCCTTCCAGCAGCTTCAAACTGAGATCCTGGCCCACCCGGTATTTGGCCACAAAGCCCGGCAGGCTCTCATAGGTGACCGACTGCTCTCTCTGCATTTGCACGATGCCGTCAACATTGGTCAACACCGAATAGGCCACTTGATACCCATTGATATACTCATCGGCAAACTGTGTAGAGAATTGAACCCAGATAAAATCCCCGTTTTTCCGGCGAAACCGGGAGAGCAGCCGGTATCCCTTCTGATGTGCGGCCAGAGCCCCCAAAACTGCTTCCGTCAGCTCCTTCCACTCCTCGGGATCGTCCCTGTAGTAAAGGTCGGGCCGGTTGTGAAAAGTTGCTTCATATTCCTCTTTGGACCATCCGGTAAACTCATAATAAAATTTATTGGCCCAGATCAGGGTGAAATGTTCATCCAACAGATGCTTGCTGACACTGACTCCCAATAACTCCATCAGCGTGCTGTATTCATAGTCTGCAGGTGCAAAACGCGGTCCGTCCTTTTCTTCTGCTAACTCCTGTCTCTGCTCGCTCATACCAATGGCTCCTTCCGCCGGTATCTCATGTCACGCATTCCTGTTTCAGGATTCGGACTGTCTCCCCACTCCGCCCGCTGTTCCATAGAACGGATCATTTTTTTCAACAGCTGTTTTGCTTTTACAGATTCGGAGAGAGGCCATACCATTCCGCCATCCGTGTACTTCTTCGTATCCCCGTCAAAAGCTCATACGCCTCTGCAGTATATCCTTGTTCCAGCCTGACAGCCATACCGGAAAAATGTCCCCATCATTTTTACTGCGCTTCCTGCCAACATCATGGCTCTTCTGTTTTCAGCCGTTGCCCGGCCGTCTGATTTTATCTGCATCTTCCCCAGCTGGGTACAGTTTTCCAGAAGCCGGAGCAACCTTGTTCATGTTAGTTTTTTTATTATATCACGCAGTTCTGAAAAACTCAACTGGCTTCTGGAAATCCCAGCTTGAAAATGGTATCATATAATAAAATCGGCAGCGGTGGTGAGAATGGATTTCATGGAAGACAGAAACCAAATTTCAAACCTCATTTATAACTATTTTTTCAACCGTCTGATCTTCTGCTCTTACCAATACGGAGAGCAGCTTCCCCCAATTGACACGCTGTGCAACGAGTTCGGCGTTTCGCCCCAAACAGTGAAGACTGCGCTGCGCTGCCTTCGGGAAGAGGGGTACATCGACATGCACAGAGGGCGCCCCACCACTGTTATCTTCCAGCAGACCCTGGAGAACGCCATGCAGCTGTCTCAGGACTACTTTATCCTGCGCAGGGACGCTTATCTTGACCTGCAGAACTGTGCGGGCCTGCTGTTTCCCACCCTGTTGGCCGCAGGATTTCAGCGTATCGAAAGAAACAAGTTCCCTTATCTCTCAAGGCTGGCTGAACGGCCATCTATCAATGATGTGCTCCATTTTTTCAGCTGCGTCCTGCAGAGCCTGGACAATCCCCTTGTGATGAATCTCTATTGGGAGATTACTGTTTTCTGGGGAATGCCATTCCTCAAATACAGTAAATCAAACTTACCAATCCACCGGGATTTCCTTCAGGACCGGATGCAGTCTCTCCTACTGCTCGCCCAGCGGCAGGCATGGGAACCTCTTATAGAGGAACTGGCCGCACTCCAGCGGGATACATTCGCCCCGTTTATCGCCGAGCTGGACACCAGGCCTCCTCTGCCGAAAGAAGAACAGATTCCTTTCTCCTGGAGTATCTACCGGGAACGGCCACAGTGCTGCTACAGCCTGGCAGGCAGGCTTTTACATGAGATTTACCTAGGAGAATACCGGGATTCCGCGTTTCTTCCCTCCTATCAGCGAATGGCTGAGAAATACAGCGTCTCCCTCAGCACCATCCGCCGTACGGTAGCTGTGCTGGATCAGCTTGGCGTCCTGCAGCCGGTGAATGGGAAGGGGGTGCGCGTCTTCTCCATTGGGGAACCCTGTAGGAAGCCGGATTTCAAAAGCCCAGCTGTCCGCCGGAACCTTTCCTACTTTGTCCAATCCTTCGAGATCCTCCTCTGTACCTGTGAACCGGTCTCATGTTCTGTTCTTGAATCCGTGCCGGCCGAAGCGGTGCGTCTGCTTACCGAACAATTTGAGCATAACCTGCGGTCTGGCATTCAGGAATTATCTTTGTGGCATTGGCTCCTTTTTGTGATAAAAAACACAAGGCTGCAAAGTCTGCGTGATATTTATGGCCGGATCTATAGCCTGTTTCTTTGGGGATATCCCCTGAAAGCCTCCCAACAGGAAAACAGGGAACAGGATGCAGGCATGTTAACCTTTACCAAACGCATCATTGTCTGCCTGAAGGACAATGACTTCTCTGGCTGCGGGATAGCTGTGCGCACATTACTTTCCCAGCAGTTCCCTTTGGCAGAGCAGTGCTTACTGCGTCACGGTATCCCGCCAGAAGAAATAAAGCTTTCCCCATCCATTCATCTGCTGCTCACGGGATCCTGATTCGCCTCATCCCGCAGGAATAAGGGGAATCAGGGTCCGTCCTGTCTTTCGGCTATAAAGAAAAGAGTTGAACCATTTTTTTAATGATTCAACTCTTTTTACTTTGGCAAAAGCTACTCGTCTCTTGATTTTTTCGTACCCGTTATTCTACAATAAAAAAACCAGAAAAGTAAAGTTTCTTCTTCACAGTGCAGAAATCTATGGTATAATACTGACAATCCCCAATATTATGTCTACAAGTAGCCATTCTGTCCCTCCTAAAGCATTCTCTGGCGGGACAGTGCTTTTCCCCATAAAAATCCATTCAATACTGAAGCTTTATCATCCTGTGATTTGTATCAAGAAGCAAGGAGCCGGAAAACATGAATCTATACTATGAAATTATGTCGCGCTGGCAATCCTTCCAGCTTGTCTCATCCGCGGAGATGGACCGCCTGCTGAAGCGCTTTAATATTCTATTTATTTACCATTCCGGAAAATTGGAAAATGACCAGGTCACCTATCAGACCACCCGGGAGATTTTTGAAACCGGCACGGCCGCCGCCTTTCCGGAAGGCTCAAAAACGCTGTTCTGGCAGAAAAACCAAAAACTCTGCTACGAATACTTACGGGAAAAAATTCTGGCCCGGGACGATATGGATACCAGTCTTCTTCTGGACGTCCACCGGATTCTGACCAGCGGTACATATGATGAACCGCTCTATGCGACAGATGGCGAGAGGCCCGGCGCCTTTAAGAAGCATGACTATGTCACAGGTCTCTATGAGGTTGGGGCTCCCGCCCGCGAAGTGGAGGAGCAGCTTGACAAGCTGATGGAGGAAGTAAACGGCTACTGCGGTCCGGATCTGCTTGGCACTGGCGCCTATCTGCATGCCAGATTTGAAAACATACGGCCCTTCGCCGAAGGGAATGGGCGGACGGGACGTATTCTTCTGAATTACTTTTTTCTTACCAGAAACCATCCTCCTCTCATCATCTTTTCCGAGGACAGGGCACGCTATCTGGAATGTCTCACAATCTACGACCGGGAGCATGATCTGACTCCTCTGACGGAATTCTTACGGCAAGAAATCATTAAGACCTGGGCGGAAGAATTTTTTCCTGACAGGAGCGCCTCCCAAGAAAACGCCTAAAGACAGCGCTGCTTTACAAGAAGGCGGTGCTAGACACTGCAGTTCGCTTTCTTGCCGCAATTTTTAAAGTTTTTTTCTTGTTCTGACTTACCTTTTTTCCAAATTTCCAGTCCTAAAATCAGGGCTATAAATAAGGATTGTGCAGCGCAGCTGCGGCTGCTACCGCAGTCCGTTTTCACCGATTTTTAGAGTCCCAAATTCAGTTCTCTCATTTGGTATTACTTTTCATCTGCCTGTATCCGTCACGTTGTCAGGGGAAGCCGTTCGGATGCTTTATTTTCATGTGGGCACAGGATACTGCTGGAAAGCTACGCTGCATTTTTAAAAATTTCCCCTTGACAAATGAAATGTGCAGTGTTATAGTTTTTGCAACATAGAAAAACCGTTGACTGGGAGGAGTACTTTCCCACAACCGTATCTAAAGAGAGCCGTGAAGGGTGTGATCATGGCGGTACGGTGGGTAAGGAATGGACCCGGGAGGGCAAACTGAGCACTGGCGGCAGTGTTAGGGGAGACGGAGGCCGACCGTTACAGCGGCTAGCGTATCGAATATCTTGATCTGTACGCGAATGAGGCGCGCTTTCGGGCGAATTTAGGTGGCACCGCAGATGTTCCAACATCTGTCCTAAGGTTTTAGGGCAGATAGTTTATGCACCTGTCCTAAGACATTAGGACAGGTGCATTTTTTATATTTAACTGAATTGTGAAAGGAATGGTAACAATGGCAGAGATCCCCTACAAAATTTATCTGGAAGAAAACGAGATGCCCCAGGCCTGGTATAACCTGCGGGCCGATATGAAAAATAAGCCTGCCCCCCTGTTGAATCCCGGCACCCTAAAGCCCATGACCTTCGAAGATCTCACTCCTGTATTCTGCGACGATCTGGTTCGGCAGGAGCTGGATGACACTACGCCCTTCTTCGAGATCCCCGACGAGATCCGTTCGTTTTATAAGATGTATCGGCCCTCTCCTCTGGTACACGCAAGCTTTTTGGAAAAGGCCCTGGATACTCCGGCTAAGATTTATTACAAATTCGAGGGAAACAACACTTCCGGTTCCCACAAGCTCAACTCCGCCATCGCTCAGGCCTACTATGCAAAAAAGCAGGGCCTTAAAGGCGTTACTACGGAGACAGGCGCCGGCCAGTGGGGAACCGCCCTTTCCATGGCCTGCTCCTATTTCGACCTGGATTGTAAAGTCTACATGGTAAAGGTCTCCTATGAACAGAAGCCCTTCCGCAGAGAGGTGATGCGCACTTACGGTGCATCCGTCACCCCCTCCCCCTCAGAAAATACCCAGGTGGGAAGGAAGATTCTGGAAGCCCATCCCGGCACCACCGGCAGCCTGGGCTGCGCAATTTCTGAAGCGGTGGAAGTGGCCACCTCTACTCCCGGCTACCGCTATGTGCTGGGCTCCGTACTCAACCAGGTGCTGCTGCACCAGTCCGTCATCGGATTGGAGACGAAGGCCGCTCTGGACAAGTACGGCATCCACCCCGATATCATTATCGGCTGCGCAGGCGGCGGCTCTAATTTGGGCGGACTGATCGCCCCCTTCATGGGGCAAAAGCTCCGCGGGGAAGACAACTACCGTTTCATCGCCGTAGAACCAGCCTCCTGCCCCTCTTTAACCAGAGGCAGGTTCGCCTACGATTTCTGCGATACCGGCATGGTGTGCCCGCTGGCGAAGATGTACACCCTGGGTTCCAATTTCATTCCCTCCGCCAACCATGCCGGCGGACTGCGCTACCACGGCATGAGCTCCGTCCTTTCCCAGCTCTATGCCGACGGCCTAATGGAGGCTGTCTCCGTGGAACAGACCTCCGTGTTTGAGGCTGCAGAGCTGTTCGCCCGTGTGGAAGGGACCCTTCCCGCCCCGGAGTCCAGCCATGCCATCCGCACGGCTATCGACGAGGCCTTAAAATGCAAGGAGACCGGCGAGGAGAAGACCATCGTCTTCGGCCTGACCGGCACAGGTTACTTTGATATGACAGCCTATGAGAGGTTCAACGACGGCAAGATGACCGACACCATCCCCAGTGACGAGGAACTGGAGGCCAGTTTTGCCACCCTGCCTCAGGTAAATCTGTAAGAATACTGAAATCAGGCCCAGCGCCGGCGAATGCTCCCCTTTAGACGACAGCAATTTTACGCTGTCTCTCAGGGGAGCATTTTTCATACAAACAAGAGCCCTACGGGCAGCTTTCTCAAGGAATAAAAGATTGTTCAGGCTTTTCAGATACATTCCATATTACGGGATACAGCTCCACACGTTCGTCGATAAGCGCAGGCTGAGGCCATTTCCCTTCCAGAAAAATTTCTGTACAGTGAGCAATAGGCGGTGAGGCACACGTCCGAAAACTGCTTTTCCCTTCATGGCAGCTTATCCTTGCATGCACAAAGGATCTAAATATGGTATAATAAAAAATAACCTGAGACGCGTGCGGTGGGCCGAAGAACCGAAGAGGTTGAGATGCGCGGCTTGCCCACCGCAGGTGTGGTATCATAGTCGCCGGCATAGGGAAAATCCTAAAACTTTTTGCCGTACCGTGTAGACTAACACCGCTGGCGTAGTTCTCTCAGCGGAGAAAAAGGCCGAAAGTCAGCTGTCACTGTACTGCACGAACCACCAACCGCAGGTGCTTGAATTTCGCACCCAAGGTGTGGATGGAAAACGGATAAAGTAGGAGGATCTTCCGTGACTGAAATTACTGTATGGCGCTATTTCGCCACTTCCATAACCCTGCCGCTGGTGATTCCCATTGTATTCCTGCTGATCTCCACCTGGCGGTTTCCTCCTAAGCGGATGAACCGGATTTTTCTGGAAATAGAGGGCGGCATGGTTGGGCTCGGCCTGTTAATCTACTTACTGCTGGGGCCTACGGTCATCTCTGCCTGGATTGCCGGAACTCTTCTTCCCGTCATCTGCACCATTGCCTTTCTGGCCTGCTGCGAACTTCGGGACGGTCGTCTGGCTTTTATCCTGGTTACCGCCGGATTGGATACCTCGATCTGTGACGCCCTGACAACGGTTTTTGTGCAGCGTGACCATTTCCTCTGGATTCTGCTGAAGGTACTGATCACAGTCCTGCAAACCCTGCTGATTTGGAAATTCTGCAGAAAGCCTCTGCTGGAAATGTTGGATGAAAACCAGATCAAGTGGGGACAGGTGGTCTGGGTCCCCCTTTTCCTCTGGATCTCCCTGGTCGCATTCTGCGTGTATCCGGCGGTGGCGGAAAGCAGGAGAGCCCCAGTTTTTCCTACTCTCGTTCTCTGTATCACTACGGTGCTGCTCTATGTGATGCTGTATCGCTTCCAGCGCGCAATCCGCCAGCAGGCGGAAATCCAGAAATACAACGCCATCCTGCGCTCTGAAGTGGGTTTCCTGGAAAAGGAGGCAGCCCAGGCTGAGGCCGCCTCCCAGAGCGTCAGGATCTTCCGGCACGACATGCGCCACTTTATCCGGCTGCTGCGCAGCTGCCTTGCTAGTGGAAACCTGGGGCATGCCGGAGAAATTTTGGATCGGTTGGAGGAAAACACGGCCGCTCTCGGCGGGTTGGGGGTCCTGCACCGCTATACCGGGAACCCTATTCTCGACACGGTGCTCACGCAGGCCGCCGCCAGGGCGGAACAGGCAGGAATCCGGTTTATTGTAGTGCTGGAGCTGCCAAAATTTCTGCAGGCCGACGTTACGGAGCTGGCCGTGGTCATCTCCAACGCCTTGGAAAACGCACTGACAGCTGTGGACAAGGAAACTGAAACAAAGGAGCCCCATGTCTCCCTTTTTGGAAAGCCCTGTGGGACCCAGCTGCTGCTTGAAATCTCCAATTCTTTCTCCGGCCCCCTCCGCCTGGATCCTGCCACAGGTTTACCCTCCAACCAAAAGGAGGGACATGGCTACGGCACCCGCTCCATCTTTAACTTCGTTCAAAAATACCATGGCGTGTTGGAATGTACCACCCAGGAAGAAGAATTCATCTTAAAGCTACTGGTCTGATTTCCTGTGCCGCATACAGCAAAAAAAGCTTCCTGCCCCGGCTGAAATCCGGGAGAAGGAAGCTTCTTTTTTTATTCTGCCACCACAGGCCTCACAGGGAACAGCCCTATTTGGCGTTCAATTTTTCGCGCTTGCGAATCTGCCACATGGCAAAAAGGTTGGGGGCGATACACTGAGAGGAGAAACAGCCGGCCACAACACCTGCCATCATAGGCAGGGCAAAGGAGACAACGGTCGAAATTCCAAAGGCAGCCGCCACAATCAACACCACCAGCAGAGCCAGGAATGTGGTAAGAGAGGTGAGCAGAGTGCGGCCCAGCGTCTGATTAAGGCTCAAATTCATAACATCCGTAAAGTTTACCCTGGGACCCATCTTCCGCTTGTTCTCCCTCACTCTGTCATAAATGACAATTGTGCTATTCAGCGAATAACCCAAAATGGTGAGCACTACCGCGATGAAGATATCGTTAATCGGCATGCCGAACACCACAAAGACACAGAAGGAAATCAGCACGTCATGGAGCAGTGCAACAATTGCCGTAAGACCTGCCGAGAAACCGCCGATCTTACCGAAGCGGAGCGCAATATAAACCAACAGGAATATAGCAGTAATAGCGAAGCAGACCAAACATTTCTGGAAGAACCTGGCGCCCATAGTGGCGTCTACCGAGTTTGATTCCAGCAGGTTGAAGGTGAGCTCGTCATAGGCGCTGGTCAGCGTGGAAGCCACTTCCTTCTGTTCCTCAGGCGTCATACTCTGATTGCCTGCAAAGGAAACGGTTACCGACTTGGAGCCGGAATTGATTCCCTCATTGACAGCCACGGAGCAGTCCTTGCCCAACTCGTCCTTCAAGGTTTTCTGCACCTCATCCGCAGTGATCTCTCCACCCTCTACCGAGTAGCGGATCATGGCGCCGCCAGCAAACTGGATGTCCAGCTTCGGCACCACGATGATGCTGGCGATGATGCCCACCAGAATCACTGCCACAGAAATGGCATAATAAACTTTCTTGTTTTCATAAAACTGGAAAGAACGGGGCTTTTGAGCCGCAGCTGCCTCACCCTCTCTGGCTCCGCCAAACAGCCACTTCTTATGCAGGCCTTTGAATCCGGCAAGAGACATGGTCATCAGTCTTGTAGCCAGCACACCCATGATAAAGTTGGCGATGATGCCCACCAACAGGGTAAAGCCGAAGGAGAAGATGGAACCGGTGGTGGACTCACCGAATATCAGAGAAAGGATATTGCTGGGGCCAAACACGCCCATCAGCATTATCGCCACAATGGCAGTGGTAATGTTGCCGTCAAAAATAGCCCAGAAACTGCTTTGGAAACCGCGCTGCAGCGCGCCGTCCAGGGTCTTTCCATTTCTGAGTTCCTCACGGATGCGGCTTGCAGTAATCACGTTGGCATCCACACCGATACCGATGGAGAGAATCAAGCCGGCAATACCGGGCAGCGTCATGGTAAAGGAATTAAAGAATGTGAAGAAGCCTGAAATGGCTGCAAAGCAGATGCCCAGCTGACCGGCAAGGCTGATCACAGCCACAACGCCGGGAAGCCTGAAAACCAGAATCATCAGCACTGCGATCAGGGCGAAAGCAATAATTCCAGCCAGCATCATCGCGTCAAGAGCCTGAGAACCCAGCGTCGGGGCCAGGGAGTTGAAGTTCGAGGTCTCCAGGGCAAAGGGCAGCGCGCCGGCCTGAATCTTGGAAGCCAGAGCCGCGGCCTGTTCGCTGGTGAAGTCTCCCTCAATCACGCACTTGCCGTCGCTGATGACGGAGTTTACCGTGGGGAAGGAAATCATCACATCATCCATCCAGATGGAGATGGTCTTTCCTTTCAGCCGCTCAGTGGCCTCGGCAAACTTTTCCTTGCCGCTCTCTGAGAACTCCAGGGAGACCATGAACTGGGAGGTATCTTGGTTCACCACAGGTTCCGCCTTGACTACGTCGGCGCCCTCCAGGATGATGTTTTCCGCAGTGGTTCCCGCCGGCGTTTTATAAACCGGGTTCCCGTCGGAACCATATTCCGTGGTCTCGTATTCCATGCCCTCCCGGAAGGTCAGCATAGCAGTGGCGGAAAGTTCTTCAATGGCCGCCTCCGGGTCAAAATTCGCTTCGCCGCTTTTCCAGGGGAAACGGACGATAATGCGGTTATTGGCCGCGTCGGTGTAAATTTCGTAGTCAGTGATGTTTGTCGAGACCATACGAGTCTCGATGATGGCCTTGGCCGAATCCAGCTCGGTAGCAGTGGCCTTCACATCCCCTGCGGGACTGAAGGTGGCCTCTACGCCGCCGCGGATGTCGATGCCCCAACGGATATCGCCGGCGCCCTTTATGTAGGTCTCCTTAAAATCGCCCCGCTGGCCGTACACGCCGAAAAGCGACGTATACACCAAGGCGAGAATCAACAGAGCGACTACAAAAAACACAGGTTTTTTTACTCGCTTCATGGGTGTCTTTCCTCCAATTTGACCGCTGGGCTTTCACACAAAAGGCGGTCAGGCTTATTTATTCGGGTACCATACAAAACAGGGCAGTGAACACTACCCTGTGTGTTGGCCGAGCTTAATTTTTATTCCTCCGAAGGGGCAGCCGCCTCTTCATCTGCTTCGGAAACGCCGCTCTCCTGGGACACATAGACTACGGCATCCTCCGTGGATTCAGCAGCCGCTTTGTCATCTGCCTCCTGCTGTTCTTCCAGCAGCGCACGGATGGAGAGAGAAACTCTGTGCTTATCAAAATCGATGTCCGTGATCTTTACCTTGACGATATCCCCGACCTTCAGCGCATCCTGAGGTTTTTCAATCCTGTGGTCTGCAATCTGCGAAATATGAATGAGGCCGTCAATTCCGGGGATAACATTGGCAAACGCGCCAAACTGGGTCATACCCACAACCCTGGCGTCGCAGACGGTCCCGGCGGGATACTCGTTCTTGAGCTTTTCCCAGGGATTGTCCTCCGGACGCTTGTAGCCCAGGGAAATTTTCCCGTGCTCTCGATCCAAGCCCTTGACGTACACGTCAACGGTGTCGCCCACGCTCAGCACTTCGCTGGGATGCTTGATCCGGTTCCAGGAGAGTTCGGAAATATGGATCATGCCGTCCACACCGCCAAGGTCTACGAAGGCGCCAAAATTGGTGAGGGATTTCACCTTGCCGGTGTACTGCTGGCCTTCCTCAATCTGCTCCCAGAATTTTTCCTGGGCAGCTTTGCGCTCCTCGCGAAGCACGCTGCGGATGGAGCCTACCGCTCTGCGGCGCTGGCGGTTGACCTCGATAATGCGGAAACGTACTTCCTTGCCCATCAATTCGTTCAGGTCTTCCCCTCTGGCTGCGGTCGCCTGGGAAGCGGGGACAAACACGCGCATCGCACCCTTGAGCACGATTACACCGCCCTTGACCACCTCGATCACTTTGCCTTCGAGCACTTCGCCGCTCTCCTGGGCCTCGGCAATCTCGTCCCAGCCCTTCATGGCGTCCACACGGCGCTTGGAGAGCATGATGGTGCCTTCCTGGTCATTTGTCTTCATGATGAGAAGATCCATCTCGTCGCCGATTTTCACCACGTCTTCAGGCTTGACGCTCGGGTCGTTGGAAAGCTCGTTTGCGGGAATAAAACCAGCCTGCTTCCTTCCAACGTCCACATACACTTCGGTGGGAGAAATGCCCACTACCACACCGTGTACCTTTTCGTCTGTATTTAAGCTTTTGAGGGACTCCTCAAGCATCTCCTCAAAATTCAGCTCATTGTTGTTCACTTCTGCCATGGTAACTAGTACCTCCTTTATAATGCTTGCGGGTGTGGAAGCCCCCGCAGTGATGCCAATTCTGGTCCCGGCCTCAAAGGCCGGCAGCTCGTCCGCTCCCTCAACGAGGTACGTCGGACAGTATTGCGCGCAGATATCCCTCAGCTTCGCCGTATTTGAGCTGTTTCTCCCGCCGATGACCAACATGGCATCCGACCGCTCAGCGAGAGCCTTCGCTTCCTTCTGCCTTTTCGCAGTTGCATTACATATTGTAGCAAAAACCACGGCGTTTGTACATACTTTTTTCAGAGTTTTTAAAGTATTCTCCCACTCCTGGGCGTTAAAAGTGGTCTGCGCAGCCACTGTAAGCGGCTTATTTGCCAGCAAAGAATTATTTTCCAGTAAATTCTGCAGCTCCAACGCATCTTTTATCACATAATGTTCCCCAACACAATGTCCAATAATGCCTTGCACCTCGGGATGACCGGAGTCGCCGAACAGCAGGAACGTCCTGCCCTCCTCCCCCGCGCACCTGGCCAGGTCGTGAAGTTTTTTGACAAAGGGACAGGTGGCGTCCACACAGCTGAGCCCCAGTCCGGCGACACGGTCCGTCACCGATTTGGGCACACCGTGGGAGCGAATGACCAACACAGCGCCGGGAGGGGTATCTTCCGGCCGTTCCACCACACAGACGCCCCGTTCCTTTAAATCTGAAACAATCTGCGGGTTATGGATGATCGGGCCCAAGGTGGCTGCTTTTTTTCCTTCTTCCAACAAGCGATACACCGCATCCACCGCCCGGTTTACGCCGAAGCAGAAGCCTGCGGAAGAGGCCACTTCAATCTTCAAATTTTGAATAAGCTCATCTCCTTTCCGCCTGCCTGCGACAAGCCTATGCTTTCCTCTCGGTCTCCCCTGCCTGAGCAGAGGAACTGCCCAGATACTTCAGGGATTCTTCCCGCAGCGCGGCGATTTCACCCATGATGGTACGGCTGGCCCTTCTGAGCTGCATGCTGGAGTCGTCAGGAATCTGCAGGCGTTCAGCAGGGACAGGTTTTCCAAACTGAATGACCGTTCTGTGGAAAGGCCGGGGCAGCCTGCCGTCCTCCGCTGTGATGCACACCGGAACCACCGGCGCTTGGGTGCGGTAACACAGCAGCGCGGCGCCTGTTTTCGGCTTTTGCAGTTCCCCTGTTTTCGAGCGGTGACCCTCGATGAACACGCCCACAACGGCGTCTTCCTCCAAAAGGGTATAGGCCTCCTCCAACGCATCCGTCCCGCCCGTACCCCGCCTGACCGGAAAAGCGCCCAGCCTCCGCAGCAGGCCTCCAATAAAACCGTTGCGGAAAAGCTCCTCCTTGGCCATATAAAATACCTGCCGCTTTTGCACGATACCCAGCATCACCGGATCTTTCATGGCCACATGGTTGCTGCACAGCAGCACAGGCCCTTCTTCCGGAACATTCTCCCGCCCCAGAACGTGGATCCGGTATACGGGAAGATAAAACCAACTCAGCAGCATCCGACCAAATGCATACAGTTTTCCGGTTTTCTTCGCTTTTTTCCTCTGCGCCACAGCGCATCCATCCCTTCTGAAAATCACTAATTTCACGTCTGCTCAGAGCCGGGCCCTCACAAGCCCCTCCAACTTCGCCACCGATTCCTCAAAAGTATCTCCGGTGGTGTCCAACAGAACGGAATCCTCCGCCGGCCTAAGGGGCGCTGCAGCCCGATGGGAGTCCTGATAATCACGCTGCTGAATATCCTTTAAAATACTTTCATACTCTACCTTTTGACCGGCTTCTTCCAACTGGCGTACCCGGCGCCGGGCCCGTTCCTCCGGGGAGGCGGTGAGAAAAATTTTCAGCTGAGCATGGGGCAGCACCACCGTACCGATGTCCCTGCCGTCCATAAGCACATTGTTTTTCTCCGCCAGATCCCGCTGCAACTGCAGCAGAAAAGAACGCACCGCGGGAATGGCCGAACAGGTGGAAGTGGCCATGGACACCTCCGGCGTACGGATTTCCCCAGTCACATCCCGGCCGCACAGGTACATCTTCTGCCCCTCCGGGGTGTGTTTCAAGCCCACTTCAATTTTGGGCAGCTCAGCCTCCACCGCCGCCCTGTCGGCGGGATCGACGCCATGGTCCAATAAATAGAGCGCCACTGTACGGTACAGCGCCCCTGTATCCACATAGACGAAACCCAGTTCCTGCGCCGCCGCTTTGGCCACGCTGGACTTTCCCGCTCCGGCCGGGCCATCGATTGCTACCGCAAACATATCAGTCTCCTCTTTTCCACTTGATTTCCAGCATTCTCTTCCAATATACTGAGTTTTCTCTTTTCGCGCCAAAAAATCGTCGATTCTCCGGATGTCCTCCAGATCCTTTTCCCTGCCCAGGTCAGCCTTCTGCCTGCGGATGCTCTCCAGGCTGGCCACCTGCAGACCGTATTTTTCTTCAATTTCGTCCGCAAACCAATTTTCCAGCGCCTCTACCTGTTCCCCCACGGCAAAAATACGCTTGCCGTCCTGTTCCGAAACGCGGAAGGGATATCCCTTTTCCACGAGGAGATCGGCCAGCCCGGCGGTGCAGCCGAAATCCACATCGTGAGTTTCCTGTTTCACACCATGCAGCACCAGCCCCGCACCCGCCGTGATCCAATATTCTTTTCCGAGAAAGTCCAGTCCGTTCATCAGGCGCAGGATATCCTCCCGCCCCAGCTTTTTTTCCTCCATACAAGCCCCCAAAACCGATCAGTAAAGTTCAGCCGGACACATCATTCCGCCTAATAATCGTCTACGGTGATCCTGTAATCATCCGTCAGGACAATCCACACCTCAAACAGAACCTCCCGGCGGCCTCAAAAATTTTACAAAAAGCTGCCTGCCAGGTGTCCGGTGGAAAAGGCGATCTGCAGGTTGTAGCCGCCGGTATAGGCGTCGACGTCCAGCAGTTCTCCTGCAAAATAGAGGCCTTTTACCAGCTTTGACTCCATAGTGCGGGGATCCACCTCCTTGAGGCTGACCCCGCCGGAGGTGACGATAGCCTCTGCCAGGGGACGGAATCCCGAAATGCGGATGGGAAAATCCTTCAGAAGCCTGCCAAAGGCCTGCCTCTCCTCCCGGGTGATGGAATGGCAGCGGGTTTCCCCGGGGATTCCACTGCGTCTTACAGCTATGGGGATCAGCTTTTGCGGCAGCAGCTCATCCAGAGAATTGGCAAAGATTCTGTTTTTATTCTTCTCAAAATCCCGCAGCAGACGGGCATCCAGCTGAATTTCCGACAGGGCAGGCTTCAAATCAAGATGTATGGTGTACAAGCCCGCCTCCATGGGGTGCATATGGGCGGAGGCGCTGAGGATGGTCGGGCCGGAAAGCCCAAAATGGGTGAACAGCAGCTCTCCAAAATCCTCATATACCGGCTTTTTCCTGTCCTGCCTCGTCACCTTTACGCCGCAGTTGCGCAGGGATAGGCCCATCATTTGCGAGCAGTCGCCGCCCTGCTCCACCAGAGGCACCAGGGACGGCACAACAGGGCCGACCGTATGTCCCAGCGCTCTTGCCAGCCGGTAGCCGTCCCCGTTTGAGCCTGTTCCTGGATAGGAGGCGCCCCCGCAGGCCAACAGCACCGAGCCGGCGCGATACTCGCCTCTGGAGGTGCGCACCCCCAGTACCTTTCCACCTTCCGCCAGAACCGACTGCACCGGCTCCCGCACCGCCTGCGCGCCGTTTTCCCGCGCAAATCCGGCCAACGCATCCGCAATATCGTCCGCCCTGTCGGAAACGGGAAATACCCGCCGGCCGCGTTCTGTTTTCAGCGGAATCCCCAGGTTTTCAAAAAAGCGCATGGTTTCCTCTGGAGGAAAGGCAGACAAAGCGCCGTATAAAAACTTCCCGCCCCGGGGGGTGCAGGCAATCACTTCCTGTACGGTACAGTTGTTGGTGACGTTGCACCTTCCCTTTCCGGTAATGCGCAGTTTCCTGCCCAGTTTCTCATTCTTCTCGAACACAGCGGTCCTTCGGCCGCGTTCGGCGCATACGCCTGCCGCCATCAGGCCGGCAGCCCCGCCGCCTACCACAATGACATCATAATTGTTCCCCACGCTCAATTGTTTGCCTCATCCACCTTTTCATAAACTCCGTATTCATCCCAGATATTCTCTATCTTCCTCAGGGTATCCGCCACCTCGCCCTTTCTCCGGATCGCAACCGTAACAATCAGTGCGTTGATCAGACTGAGGGGACCCACCAGGGAATCCACAAAGGAAACCATATCGCTGCGGGCCAGCAGTACATGGGAAGCATGCCGCGCCAACGGGGACAGAGGGCTGTCCGTGATGGCAATGGTGGAGACCCCCCGGTCCGACGCATACTGCAGAGCCTTAGCAGCCTTTTTGGAATACCGGGGAAAACTGATGGCAATGATGGCGTCCCCCTCCCCGGCGTGGATCATCTGCTGCAGGATCGTGGCCTCGCTGGTAGCTTCCACCAGATGCACTGTATCAAAGACCAGGCGGAAATAGTGGGAGAGGAAGGTAGCCAGGGCCAGAGAGCTGCCGGCTCCCAAAATGTAGACCCGCTGGGCCCGCTGCAGCGCATCCGCCGCACGGTAGAAATCCTCCCGGTTCACCGTCTCCTTGGTCCGCCTGAGGATATCGATGTCCTGCTCCAGCACCGCGTCCAGCAGCCTTTCCGGCGCAATATTGCTGGAGGTCATCTCCAGCCGCTGTACGCTGGTGAGCTTGCTGCGGATCATCTCCTGCATGGCTTGCTGCAAGGCGGGATATCCGGAGTACCCGATTTCTGTGGCAAATCTGACCACGGTGGACTCACTGACCCCCACCGTAGCGCCCAGCCGGGAGGCAGTCATAAAGGCCACCTTATCGGAATGCTCCTCTATATACTTGGCGATCAGGCGCTGACCCTTGGAAAAGGTAGCGCTTTTCATTTTAATTCGATCTGAAAGCTGGCTGTTCATGGCAAATTCCTTTCTCTTTCCGGGAATGCTGTCGCAAAAGCCCCCTGGCTATAGAACCTCTCAGAACGGAAGCACCTCTTTCCAAAGGCGCCGGACTTCTTTTCAGAGGCAAACAAAAATCGCCGCCGGCGCCATGCCAACGGCGATCAACAGATTCATTTTAAGGGTTCTCCCTGCAAAAATCAAGTGACAGGGTACATTTTCCTGTTTATTTCTTACGGTTTTTGCAGGAAAACTTTTTTTGTGCTTCATCTCATCCAGTTTTTGGAAAGCACACTTCACCTATTTCAGACGAAACATCCGCTTGACCTGCTCATGAATCCGGTGCACATACAGCAAAATAAGACCGTTGAGGGCAGAATCATACAACAAAAATACCGCGTTGGCCAGCACCAGCAGCACTACCGGGGTAAAGGGTCCCAGAAAACTGATGGTCTCCAACGGAATTCCCAGGAGGTAGATTGAGATAAGGGTTTCTATGACCACTGCCGCATTGAAGACAAGAAGCTTTGCCAGAATCCGCAGTACCTTGTTTTTGACACGTCCCAGCACTGCATACAGGGCGGGGTAATAGCCAAAGAACAGCACGTAAAACAGGGCGGCTTCCCGGTCAGCTGCAAGCAGGAATGAGAGCACACTGCACACAGCATAGACGCCGAATCCCCAGGATAAACCGGACTCCACCACCACTGGAATCAAAAGACAACCTGCAATGGCGGGGATCGCCAGCGTCGCCACCGGCACCAGACCCGTCAGGAACATCAGCACTGCGGAAAGCGCCGCCACAATACCACAGAACGCCACTTTCATGGAATTTTTCAACCGTATCGCTCCTTCCTTCCTTTTCTGAAGAAAAGGAAGCAAAAGACTTTTATTCCGGCTTCGGCCGGGCACGGGCCGGAACCCCGCTCCACGATGCCCAAACTTTCCGCCGGCCTTCCTTTTCTGAAGAAAAGGAAGCAAAAGACTTTTATTCCGGCTTCGACTGGGCACAGGCCGGAACCCCGCTCCACGATGCCCAAACTTTCCGCCGGCCTTCCTTTTCTGAAGAAAAGGAAGCAAAAGACTTTTATTCCGGCTTCGACTGGGCACAGGCCGGAACCCCGCTCCACGATGCCCAAACTTTTCAGCCGGCCTTCCTTTTCTGAAGAAAAGGAAGCAAAAGACTTCTATTCCAGCTACGGCTGGGCACTGGCCGGAGCCCAGCTCCACGATGCCCAAACTTTCCGCCGGCCTTCCCTTTCTAAAAGAAAAGGAAGCAAAAGACTTCTATTTCGGCTTTGGCTGTGCGCTGGCCGGAACCACGCTCCACAATGCCTGAACCGCGCCGCTGATCAAAGCCAGCAGCCGCTTAACAGCAGGGAATCAAATCGCCGCCCATACACTCACAGCAACAGTCCGCGCAGATCAGGGAAGAACACATATCACAGGAATTGCAGCCACCTGCATTCATGTTGCCGCGGGGATTGTAGCCGCCATAGACGCCGGTGCCCTGATTCATCGCCTGGTTCAGGGCCGCGCTGTATTCCGCATTGCCGGGATCCATCTGGCAGGCCCGGGAGAAATGGTCCTTCGCCTCCTCCAGCCAGCCCCGGCGATATAATACGGATCCCTTGAGAAAATACCACTCAGCGTTGCGGCGCTCAGGGGGGACTCCGTTGAGGATCTGTTCGGCATCAGCAATACGGCCCGCGGCGATATAGCTGCGCACGTCGTTGAACCCGGAACCACCCGTGCCGTTGACATGGTTATAACCGCCTGCGTAAGCGCTCTGCCCCGTGCGCCCTGCCCCGCCGTTCTTGCGCTGCGCGGTGATTGTGTCGTAGGCCTCGTTGATCTCCTTCATCTTTTCGTCCGCCAAATCCTTCAGAGGGCTGTCGGAATACTGGTCGGGATGATACTTTTTGGCCAGGTTCCGGTATGCCTCTTTGATCTCCTCGTCTGTTGCGGACGGCGATACGCCGAGCACCTTATACGGATCTGTCATGTTCTGTCTCCTTCTTTTCTTTATGAAGCTTTCCGCCGCCCTGCCGCCCAAAACGGCAGGGGAACGAATTCTCCGCAAAAGCAATCTGCTCTTCGGAACTGGCAAAGCTTATTGCTTTATTTTCCAAGATTTTTCCCGTTTCTTCCGGTTTACATGCAGGAATAGTATCTCCCGCTGCATCTCCGGAATCCCCTTTTCCACCACATTCTCAATGATGGACCCAAAATTCTGCAATGTCAGCAAATTTAACGGCGGCAGCATTTGTGACACCGTGGCATTGAGCGCCTGGTTACACGCCTCGCAGACTCCGGTACGCTCTTCCTCCGTCAGCTCTTTTTTATCGGAAAGCCCGAACCTGCTGACAAAGGGGTTGAACGCGCCTTCCTGTAAATCGTCCTCCAGGTCATCCGCCGCATCCATCAGGTAAATCCAGCGGCCCAGAAAATAGCCGAACCGTTCCAGCGGCACGCTCAAAGTCCGGTCGCAGCCGCCCAATTCCTGAAACAGGGTAGAAAGCATAACTGCAGTTGGCTCGGCGCACTGGTCCACACCTGCCCCGGTATCCTCCGCCCGCTTCTGCTCTTCCACTGCCTGCTGCGCCGCCTCCCCCAATAAGGGGTACCTCTGTGCCGCCTTGCGCGCCTTCCGGGAGAGAAGGGGAAGTGCCATCCTACAGCCCAATGATTTCCAGAAGTTTTCATCCGCCACATTGTCCCGGAGCTTGTGGTAGGTCAGCAGCACAGAGAGCGCCGCCGCTTTTTTATAATCTTCGCCGCCGGATTCGATGAAGCTGCATTTTTTCATAGGATTCACCGTACAGCGGCCCTGATGAAGGGTCACCTTGGCCTCGGTGACGGCCAAGCTCAAAAGAGCATAAAAGGTACAGTCATAGCTCAAGGTAAAACGAGCTGTCCAGCCATAGCTTTTCCCCAGCTCACGGCACAGCTCACAGTAAACCGATTTATACTGTTCATACTCCCGCACCAGCAATTCTGACTTGTACGGGCGCACATAACCAAACATAGCTTCATCCTTTCGCCGCTCATTTTAGCGTATTTCGGCAGGAAGTTGTTGAACACACTGTAAACAATTATAGTCGAAACCTTAAGAAAGCACAAGGAAAAAGCTTCCAGCCACCGGAAAATTTCCGTCTGGATGTTAGCCTGTCACACTATTTTTACAGTCTATGATCACAATCCTATCGCAAATGGAGGAAACGAAGGTTGTCCACCCGGCGAAAAGGTGGAAAGCAATGGGATACACAGCCTGTTTTGAATCGCATCTTCCTGCTTAGGGAACCTTTGTGCTGCCGACGGGCCAACACGCCAAATCCCAAGACAAAAAGAGAGACTTGTGCCTGCTTACTAAAAGAAGCAGGCACAAGCCTTTGCTGTACAAAATGCAGATAGGCCCGTGGCAGCGCAAGGCTACTGGTTTTCGTGTAAAACCGTTGTCAAGGCTTCTTCCAATTTCCCGGTCAGCCTGCTCACCTGCGGCAGCCAATAAAACGCGCAGGTGGCGTCATCGCACTGAAAAAAGGAATTATCCTCATGGTATAGGTACACCTTTTTCCCCAAGGCAAGCGCCATTCCCAGTTCTATGTGGGTTCCCCTGCCCTGAGGCGTGAGCACGATGACGATATCCGCAGTTTTCACTCCTTCAAATTCCCTCTCGGCGATTCTCTGCAGGCCGTCCGTTCCCTCCTCGGAAGACAATTCAAACTCTGTCCAGTCGCAGGTATGTGTCCAGCCATTCTCCTTCAGGAAGTTTGCCGCACGCCTCACTTGCGCCCTGTTGCGCAGGCTTGATGACAGATAAAACTTCAATGGTATCCTCCTCTACCCAAACTGTGTAATTTCCGGACCTTCCCGCAAACTTGTCCCAGCTTTACAGCAGCGGCCTCAAATATTGACCTGTATAGGAGGACTCCGCCTTCGCCACCTGCTCCGGGGTCCCCTGGGCCACTACCAGGCCGCCCCGGTTTCCGCCCTCCGGCCCCAGATCGATAATATGGTCCGCGGTTTTGATCAAATCCAGATTGTGTTCAATCACCAGCACGGTATTCCCGGTGTCCACCAGCTTCTGCAGCACCTCGATCAGCTTGTGCACATCCGCAATGTGCAAACCGGTAGTGGGCTCGTCCAAAATATAGATAGTCTTCCCTGTAGGACGGCGGGACAGCTCGGTGGCCAGCTTGACGCGCTGGGCCTCGCCGCCGGAAAGCGTGGTGGCAGGCTGGCCAATTTTCACATACCCCAGCCCCACATCGTTAATGGTCTGCAGCTTCCTTGCAAGCTTCGGGATGTCCCGGAAAAATTCCAGGCCCTCTTCCACCGTCATTTCCAGCACGTCGTAAATGCTCTTGCCCTTATATTTTACTTCCAATGTCTCCCGGTTATAACGGTGGCCCTTACACACCTCACAGGGCACGTACACGTCGGGGAGAAAATGCATTTCGATACAGATGATACCGTCTCCCTGGCAGGCCTCGCACCGGCCGCCCTTCACGTTGAAAGAGAAGCGGGATGCGTTAAAGCCCCGCATTTTGGCCTCCTGGGTGCTGGCAAACAGCTCGCGGATATCGTTGAACAGGCCCGTATAGGTTGCGGGATTGGAGCGGGGCGTGCGCCCGATCGGCGACTGATCGATCTGAATCACCTTATCAAGATGTTCCAGTCCGCGGATTTCCTTATGCTTACCGGCATGGGTATGAGCCCGGTTCAGCTCTGCCGCCAGCTTTTTATAGAGAATTTCATTGATCAGAGAGGATTTTCCAGAGCCGGACACGCCGGTAACGCACACAAATTCCCCCAGGGGAATTTTCACATTGATATTCTGCAAGTTATTCTGGGAGGCGCCCCGGATTTCCAGAAATTTCCCGTTTCCCTTTCTGCGCTTTTCGGGAACCTCTACTTTTTTCTTCCCACTGAGATACTGGCCGGTAATGGAGCCCTCACAGGCCTCTATCCCCGCCGTAGGCCCGGCGTACACCACATTGCCGCCATGAATTCCCGCGCCAGGCCCCACGTCCACCAGATAGTCCGCAGCGCGCATGGTGTCCTCATCGTGCTCCACCACAATCACCGTATTGCCCAGGTCCCGCAGATGTTTCAGCGTTTCCAGCAGCTTGTGGTTATCCCTCTGGTGCAGGCCGATACTGGGCTCATCCAGAATATACAGCACTCCCATCAGGGAGGAGCCAATCTGGGTGGCCAGGCGGATCCGCTGGCTCTCGCCGCCGGAAAGCGTTCCGGCGGACCGGCTCAGCGTCAGGTATTCCAGCCCTACGCTCTGCAGAAAGCCCAAACGTGCTTTGATCTCCTTCAAAATGGGAGCGGCAATCAGCTTCTCCCGTTCGGTAAGCTCCAGCCCGTTGACGAATTCCAATGCTTCCGTGACGGATTTGTCACAGAACTCGCTGATATTGATACCGCCTACGGTGACCGCCAGGCTCTCGGGGGAAAGCCGCCTGCCCTGGCAGGCGTCACAGGGAACGGCGCTCATATACGTCTCAATCTCTTCCTTGACCCAGTTGGAGGAACTCTCCCGGAAACGGCGTTCCAGATTATTAATGACGCCTTCAAATTCCGCAGTATAGGTGCCGCTGCCGTATTCGCTGACCCGGCGGAGCTTGATCTTCTCCCCTTTGGTGCCGTAAAGCAAAATGTCCAGGATCTTCTCCGGCAGTTCTCCCAAGGGGGTATCCAGAGAGAAGCCGTAATGCTCAGCCAGGCCTTTCATGTACATGGCGGCGATGGTGCTGCCCTCCATGGCCCAGCCGCTGGCTTTCAAACCGCCCTTATTGATGGAAAGGCGCTTATCCGGAATGATGAGCTCCGGGTCAATCTTCATGAATACGCCCAGTCCGGTGCATTTTTTGCAGGCCCCGTAGGGATTATTGAAGGAGAACATCCGGGGAGTCAGCTCCTCAACGCTCACACCGTGCTCCGGACAGGCATAATTCTGGGAAAAGGTGATATCCTCCCCGTCGATGACGTTTACGATGACAATACCGCCCGTCAGTCCCGACGCAACCTCGATGGAATCCGCCAGACGGGAACGGATGTCCGCCTTGACCACCAGACGGTCCACCACGATTTCAATGGTGTGTTTTTTGTTCTTTTCCAGCTGAATCGACTCGTTTAAGTCGTAGATGAGGCCGTCCACCCGGGCGCGTACAAATCCGGAGCGCCGCGCCGCGTCGAATTCTTTGACATGTTCCCCTTTGCGCCCCCGAATCACGGGAGCCAACACCTGGATCTTCGTCTTCTCCGGCAGAGCCATTACACGGTCCACAATCTGATCCACGGTCTGCTGCTTAATCTCCCTGCCGCAGATCGGGCAGTGGGGGATACCGATACGAGCATACATCAACCGCAGGTAATCATAGATTTCCGTCACCGTGCCCACGGTGGAGCGGGGATTCTTCGAGGTGGTTTTCTGGTCGATGGAGATGGCGGGCGAAAGCCCGTCAATAAAATCCACATCCGGTTTTTCCATCTGTCCCAGGAACATGCGGGCATAGGAGGACAGGGATTCCACATACCTTCGCTGCCCCTCCGCATAAATGGTATCGAAAGCCAGAGAGGATTTTCCAGAACCGGAAAGCCCTGTGAGCACCACCAGCTTATCCCTGGGGATAGTCACGTCAATATTTTTTAGATTGTGTTCTCTGGCGCCGTGTACGACGATCTTATCCAGACTCATAATTGATGACCAAACCTTTCTCATGACACAGAATTCCCGGGCTGGAGAACTGCCCCAACCTGGCCTGCCGTCTGTTTTCTGCATGTCCCATGTTCCCTGCCTCCAGGCGTCTCCCGGCAGGCAGGCGTTCCGCTTTTCCCAGTACCTCTCAGCCCACCGGCGGCAGGCTGTGATAATAGTCCACCCTGTCCCCCCAGAGCTTCGGCTCCGCCCGCAGGGGCGACACACCCCTGAGCGTCTCCTCCACCAGATTTGTGAAGGCAGCCGTAAACTTTTCCGCGCCGCAGAACGTCATGTGAGAAGTATCGTAATAATCCTTGGACGGATCCATGCCAAGGGCATCAAACTGTTCGTTGTAATCCACCAAGGGAACCCCCAGCAGAGATAGCTCCGTGCGCATCCGGGACAGCTGTTCCTCATTGAACCGGACAAAGCCCGGCGCCAAATAGCACACCAGCCGGATCCCCTCCTCCTCACAGAACGAGGCGATCTTCCTCAGATAGGAAAGATTCCATTCCATGGATTCCGGCGTGGTTTCATCTTCCCTCTGGGTCACCTCTCCCTGAGGAGAGATGGCGTCAAGATAGGAGTACCCCGCCAGCAAGTCTCTGTCATAGCCCAGCAGCCCTTTCTGCACATCGTTCATCGTCAGCTCATCCCAACGGCTGTGATAACCGTACAGAGGAAACAACAGAGTGAGCCAGTCACTCTTCCCCGCGGCTAAAAAAGTGGCCGCCAGCCGGTTTTCCGTCCAGGGCATGGAGCCTATGATCGCCTTGGTGTACTGGGTATATTGGGGATAATAAAAACAGGTGGCCTCCAGAAAAACCGCTTTAGGCTGCTGTTTTTTGCAGGCCTCCTTCAGGGAATAATAGGTTACCGCCAGAGTTTGCCTGGGGCCGGCTACCAGGTAGGAGGCATATCCTGTCTCCTCATAAATCTGCGCCGGGATGATGTTGCAGTAGGAGAGGGAGCTGCCTGTCACTAAAAAATCCAGACTGTTCTCCGGCTCCTTTTCATAGGGCCCCCACAGATCCCAGGTAGCGCCCATCTTTACGCCTTTGGGAAACAGAATGGGCGCTGCAATCCCCAGAAACAACAGCAGGGCCAGCAGCATGGCAGCGGCGGCCAATAGTTCCTTTTTCACCTTGGACAAAAGCGCGGGTCCCCCTTTCCCCATGAAGCCCGGCGTCGTCGGACGCCTTGCTCCGTATCTATTTTTCCAATTCTTTGATCTTATCCCGCAGATAGGCTGCATGTTCGAATTCCAGAAGCTTTGCAGCCGCTTTCATTTCCTTCGTCAGCTTTTCGATCATCATGCGCTTTTCCGCAGGCGTATATTTCTTCTTTTTCTTTTTCCCGTCTTCCTTATGAGTGGAGATTTCCAGGATTTCGGCCACGTCCTTGCGGATGGTCCGGGGCGTAACGCCGTGTTCCCTGTTGTACCGCTCCTGAATGGTGCGGCGGCGCTCCGTTTCAGTGATGGCATACTCCATGGAAGGGGTCACCTCGTCGGCGTACATGACAACCTGGCCTTCCGAGTTGCGGGCGGCACGGCCGATGGTCTGCACCAGGCTGCGTCCGCTGCGCAGGAAGCCCTCCTTGTCCGCATCCAGAATGGCCACCAGGGAGACCTCCGGAATATCCAATCCCTCCCGCAGAAGGTTGATGCCCACCAGCACGTCGAATTCTCCCAGGCGCAGATCGCGGATGATTTCCATGCGCTCCACCGTGTCGATATCGTGGTGCATGTACCGCACCCTGATGCCGTATCCCTCCAAAAAGGAGGTCAGGTCCTCCGCCATTTTTTTGGTCAGCGTTGTGACCAGGACACGCTCCTTCTTTTCTACCCGCAGGTTGATCTCTGAAATGAGGTCGTCAATTTGCCCATCGGTAGGCTTTACAGTGATCTTGGGATCCAGAAGTCCGGTGGGACGTATCACCTGCTCTACCACCTGGGCGGATTTTCCAAGTTCCAAATCCCCAGGCGTGGCGCTGACAAAGACAGCCTGGTTGATATGGGAATAGAATTCGTCAAAATTCAGCGGGCGGTTGTCAAACGCTGAGGGTAGACGGAAGCCGTACTGAACCAGCATTTCTTTTCGCGCCCGGTCCCCGGCGAACATGCCGCGCACCTGGGGCAGAGTCACATGAGATTCATCCACAAAAAGCAGGAAATCCTCAGGGAAATAGTCCAGCAGTGTAAAGGGCGCGCTGCCTGGATCCCGGCCGGAAAGCACCCTGGAATAGTTCTCAATCCCTTTGCAGAAGCCGATCTCCGTGAGCATCTCCATGTCGTACCTGGTACGCTGTTCAATGCGCTGCGCCTCGATGAGCTTGCCCTGGGATTTAAAAAATTCCACCTGCCGCTCCATTTCTTCCTGAATATCTCCAATGGCCTTCTCCATCTTCTCCTTAGGCACAATGTAGTGAGAAGCGGGATAGATGGCGATATGCTTGAGTTCTGCAAGCACGTCCCCGGTCAGGGGGTTAAACTCCCGCAGCCGTTCGATTTCATCTCCGAAGAACTCCACCCGCACTGCCTTATCGCTGGACTCTGCGGGAAAAATTTCCACCACGTCGCCCCGAACCCGGAACTTATTCCGGATAAAGTTTACGTCGTTGCGCTCGTACTGCAGCTCCACCAGCTTTTTCAGCAGCTCATCCCTGTTCTTTTCCATCCCCGGCCGCAGAGAAATCACCATTGTGCGGTAATCGATGGGGTCGCCCAAGCTGTAAATGCAGGATACCGACGCCACGATAATTACATCCCGGCGCTCAGAGAGGGCGCTGGTGGCACTGTGGCGCAGTTTGTCAATCTCGTCGTTGATGGCGGAGTCCTTTTCAATATAAGTATCCGTCTGGGCGATATACGCCTCCGGCTGATAATAGTCGTAATAGCTGACGAAATATTCCACGGCAGACTCGGGAAAAAACTCCCGAAACTCCGAACAGAGCTGTGCCGCCAGGGTCTTATTATGGGCCAGCACCAGTGTGGGACGCTGTACCCGCTGAATGACGTTTGCCATAGTGAATGTCTTACCGGAGCCCGTCACCCCCAGCAAAGTCTGCTCCTTATCCCCCCGGTTAAGCCCTTCCACCAATTTTGCGATGGCCTCCGGCTGATCCCCGGTGGGCTTATAGGAGGAAACCAATTTGAACATTTCCTGCTTGCTTTGCTCACTCATCGGAAATTTCTCCTATCACAGCAGCCTTTTCGCTCCTGTTTACATCCTCGTTTAGAAAACAATCCCATTTTATCAAAATGCAGTCCTAGCCGCTTCATTCTCTGTTCATCAGTGGTTCAGTATAACATACAGGCGTAATTTTTACAATAAAACCAAACTCATTGTCGTTATTTGGCAAAGGGTTCTTTCAAGCCGCGGAAAGCCATAATCATATGATCTGCAGATTCCGGCCTTTCTGCAACAGCCTTGCCCGGAACCGCCTCCACAGCCTGCCGTGCCCTTCACTTTCGGGGCTTCTCCTTACCGTTCTCTTCCGCATACAGCAGGGACTGTTCCAGCTGCCGGGCAGCCTCAATTTCCCGCAGCCATTCCTCATCCATGCTCTGGCCGATCAGTTCAAGAAGGCCCATTGACCTAAAAGAGCAGTAATCGTCCCCCGCAAAAATAATATGATCGCTGAGCCAGGCGTCTATCCCTTTCAGCGACAACTGAATGTGCCTGGTAGCCACAATATCGTTGCGGGAAGGACATGCCAGCCCGCTGGGATGGTTATGGGCGATGAAGACGGTCTGCACATTATAACGGATACACAGTTCCACCAATCTGCGTTTATAGATGGGCACAGAGCTGACCGACCCCTCTGCCAGAACGTCACAATAAAGTATTTGGCCTCTGCCGTTGAGAAGCAGTACTGCCATAAGTTCATTTTCTCTTCCAAGAAATTTGGGACGCATCACCTCGCAGGCCGATTTCGTGTCGAAAATTCGTTTGAGAGATTTGGCGTCCTCCTCCAGATATGCTCTCGCCAATTCCGTGGATTGGCGGAGAAAGCGTGCCGTTTGTTCCGATGCCCCTGCCAGCACCAATTCCTCTTCCGGCGCGGTAAGGATGCTTTTGAAGGAACCGAACCGATTCAACAGCAAATCCAACTGCTGTGCAGCCTCTTCAGGTCCCAGAAAACTGCAAAAAACTTCCAGCAGCAATTTTCTCCGTGCCTCTTCCTCCGGAGGCGGTCCAAGCACATGAAAAGTCCCCTTATTCTTTCCCTTTGCCATGTTTTTACCTTCCCTCTTATTTTACGGCACCATCATAGCAAACATTTGTTCTCTTGTCAACCATTCCAAGTAAATAAGCGGAATATTTCCTTTTCAGGAATCTTCCGCTTTCCGACATGGGATGTTCGGGCCTGTCCAGCGGAGAGGCGTTCCGTTATCCCTTGTCTCCCATAGCCGGCATATCCGCCTGGAGTTTTTCCGGCCATACAGAGCTGCTTCATGTCCAATGCGCTGGAAATACCAGGCGATTAACCCCTCATCCCCCGCAGCCAAGTATGGATCGTTTCCTGTGCCGTTGCTTCTCTCCGCCGTCTTTTCCGGACCTCCCAGTCAGCGCTGCTCTATATGCAGGTTCAGTTCAAAACGCTCGAAAAAACCGATGAGGGTTCCTTCTTCATCTCTCACCGGCTGCATGATGATCCGCAGATTCCGGGTATTCACTCCCACAAACCGTTCTTTACCGTCCTTTTTCATCTGCTCAAATGCGCTGCGGATCCGTTCTTTGGATTCCTCCCTGCTATGGCAGTCAAAAATACTCTTTCCAATCAGCCCGGCATAGCCCCGCTCTTTGTAATAGTGATACTCTGCGTACCGGTTCATGTACCGGATGACATAACCGCTGTCTACAAAAACAATGGGATAAGGGTAACTGTCCAAAATCCCTTTCATAATGACATTCTGATCCATAGCCAAACATTCCTTCCTTTCCTGAAAACAGGCCCGTATTTTTTCAATTATAGCACATTACAGGCTTTCGCCCCATGTCCCTTTAAAAAGTTTCTTTTTTTAAGGTTTGCACTTTCCCATCCGGACATACCTATGATATAATGCTTTTATACCGTGATCCGGCAGAAGCTTCGAGTTTTTCAGGTCCTCTTCTTTTCTTTCAGAAAAGTATGGTTTTTCAAAGGAATGTAAAACGCTGGAAAACGGAAAAACCGGAATGGCGGGAATTTTTCCCGCCGCGGCCGTAACAGAATCAAATTGACTGTTCAAGGGAGGCAGATGGTATCCCCATGGGAAATATTCTCGACTATATTGAACAGGAAAAGCAGAGCTTTACACAGTATCCTTTCTGTGCGGTGGACAGCTTGGTTCTCTCGCAGCTCTCCTACCTGAACTTCGACGGTCTGGTACCTGGCCCCGGGGAAGGAGATTCCATTCTCCTTTCACAGCTGGCAAATGAGAAAACCGTGGCAGCCATGGTGAAAGGTATCCGGGCGCCGGATCTCAACACAAAATTGTTTTGGCTGCTGGCGGAAAGCCCCCGTTTTCAGAACCTGCGCCTAAGCGCCTATATCAACCACATTGACGAGGAAAAAGAGGAGCAGTTTTCCGCTGTCACCTTCCTTCTTGGGGAAGATGCCTATGTGGCCTTTCGGGGGACAGACGCCTACTATGTAGCTTGGAAAGAGGACTTCAATCTGGCTTTTATCTGCCCTGTCCCTTCCCAGGTGGAGGCCGCGGAATACCTGAGCCATACAGCTGTTCCCGTTTCCGGACGGCTTCTGGTGGGCGGCCATTCGAAAGGCGGAAACCTGGCCGTGTACGCGTCCCTGTTCTGCACCCCGGAAGCGCAGCGTAAGGTGGACGCTGTTTTCAGCCACGACGGTCCGGGTTTTCAGCCGGAAGTGTTGGAAACCCCGGAATACCTTCGAATGAAAGAGCGGATTCATAAGACCATTCCCCAATCCTCTTTGGTAGGAGTACTTTTGCAGCATCAGGAATCCTATCAAGTCATTCGCAGCGACAGTTTTTGGATCATGCAGCATGACCCCTTTTCTTGGGTTGTAGAGAACGGCAGCTTCAGTTATGAGGCCTCTCTGACCAGCAGCGCTGCCTTTTTGAATCGCAGCCTGAACGAATGGATTTCCGCGCTTTCAGAAGAGGAACTTTCCGCGTTTGTCGATGCCTTGTATAAAGTGCTCTGCTCCTTTGGCGGAGAAACCTTTGCAGATTTGCCGGAGGAATGGTGGAAAATCGTGCTCAATGTACTGGGCGGCATGAAGGAATTGGACGCCGACACCTATAAATGTATTCTTTTCACAGTACGCTCCCTGGTTTCTCTGGCCATCGGCAATCTACCCAAACCCAAGGTAAATCTCAAGCTGCCTGAACTAGCGCTCCCCAGCATTCCACTGCCGAAACGGCTTCCCCATCCCTTCCGCAAACACAGCGCTAAAATCTCTTCCCCCCATAAAATCCAATAACCCCTCTTGCGTGGTATGCCTTTAGCAGTGCCGCAGTATTCGTGTCTCACAGAAAGGAAGACAGTCAACAACATGATAAAAGGAACCGCCTCTCAGAACAAATTCAGCCGAAAGGCACGATGCTCCATTTCTCTGCTTTTGTCCCTGGTCCTTCTTCTCACCTGCTTTACCCCAATGGCCTTAGGAGCAGAGGGAGACGGAGGAGCCATCCCGGGAGAATCCGCCCTGACCTCAGAAGTCTCTTCTCAACCGGAAGACGCCCCTCCCCAGGAGAGTTCTTCCGCTCTGCCGGAGGAAATCACAGCCGGGGGGGAGAAGACGGAAAGCCAGCCCCAAGAGGGGTCCGGCGAATCCAGCGAACCGGACGGCGGCGAAAGCAGCAAGCCGGAAGAACCTCCTGCGCCCAAAACATATACCGTCCTGTTCGTCATGGGAACACTGGGCAATGTTTCCTACCAGGTGGAAGAGGGACAGTATCTTGCCCAAACTCCGGATGACCCTACTCTTCCCGGCGCCGCCTTTCTGGGCTGGTTTGATGAGGAAGGAAATCAAACCTATCCTTCCAGCCTCCCCATCGACAGGGATAGGAAATTTACCGCCCGGTTTTCCCGCAGTCTCGGAGACCTGCTGAATACCACAGATCATATCGCCTATATCGGGGGCCATGAAAACGGCATGTTCAAACCCGAGGCCGGACTTACCCGTGCGGAAGCGGCCAAAATGTTCTACGCGCTGCTCAGAAGCCACGATTGGGAAATCAAAACGTTCCCCGATGTTCCCGCCTCAAAATGGTATGCGGATCCAGTGGGAACCATGGCCACTCTGGGCATCGTCGGGGGTTATGAAAACGGCGCCTTCCGTCCGGATCAGCAGATCACCCGTGCGGAATTCGTCAAAATGGCGGTGAGTTTCGACACCATACAGGATGGGGAACTGATTTTTCCCGACGTCTCCCCCTCCTCCTGGGCTGTCCCCTACATTGTAACGGCTACTCAGAACGGCTGGATCAACGGTTATAAGGACGGCTTCCATCCGGAGGACCGAATCACCCGGTCTGAGGCGGTAACCATCATCAACCGGATGCTGGGCCGGTCTCCCGACGCAGAGATTCTCAGCCTGACGGACACCAAAAACTTTTACGACGTCTTCCCCACCGACTGGGCCTACGGACAGATTGCAGAGGCTGCAACCACCCATACCTACCTTTCCGACGAGGCCGGGGAAACCTGGACCGACTATGAAAAGGACGAGAGTGTGGTGGAAAAATCCCACTGGATCAGAGACGGCGCAGACCGTTACTATCTGGACGCGAAAACCCGGAAATTCCTCCGGGGCGAGGTGACGTTGGACGGCGTCCAGTACCTGTTGGACGCCTCTACCGGCAAGGCGATTACCGGGTTCCGCAACCGGGGCTCCTGGCGGCGGTATTATAAGGACGGCGTTCTCCAAAACGACATTTCTTCCCTGGGCGTGGTAGAAGGGCCTTATTTCATAAAGGTCTACAAAAAATCCAATTATCTGATCATCTTTGCAAAAGATGAAAAGGGGAACTATAACATTCCTGTGCGCGCCATGCGGGTTTCCTGCGGGAACCCCACTCCAACCGGGACCTATTATACACCGGCCCGATACCGCTGGCTGCAGATGGTCGGGGATACCTGGGCTCAATGGTGCACCCAGATTCAGGGAAATTATCTGTTCCACTCGGTTCCCAACTGGACGCTGAACAATTTCGATCTGGAAGTGGACGAATACAACCACCTGGGGGATACCCGGTCCCTTGGATGTATCCGCCTCAACTGCCGGGACGCCAAATGGATTTTCGACAACTGTACCCTCGGCACCAAGGTGACGATTTCAGGCACGGAAACCTCCGGCCCGCTCTCCAAGCCCGACGGCCTCCAGATTCCTTCTTGGCACACCTGGGATCCCACCGACCCCACCGCAGTCTATCGCTGTAAACAGATCGGCTGCCACTGAGCCTTGCAGATTCTCTTTCTTTTTGTATCCTATACATATAAGTGATTCCAATGATGGCTGATGAGGGGCGCATTGCAGAATAGAAAAGCTGCAATGCGCCTTTTTGTTGTTATAATATGGTAGATAGGGTTGCAGAGACCGGCGTGCATCGGATCGCGCCCGGTGCCGGGTGCGTTATCATAAATATGGGTTCTATATTAATGTGGTAAAGGAATTAGTACCGCATGAAAAAGTTAGGACAGGATCCCTTTTACGGGCAGATTAAAAAGCTGGTCATTCCCATTGTGGTGCAGAATTTGTTGAGCGCTACGGTGAATTCGGCGGATGTGGTCATGCTGAACTTTGTGGGGCAGTCGGCAATTTCGGCGGTTTCCCTGGCGACCCAGTACGCCAGTATTTTGTTTATGGTGTTTTACGGCCTGGGTACCGGGGCTACCATGCTCTGCGCCCAATATTACGGCAAGGGGGATATGCAGGCCATCAATGCGGTGGAGGGATTGCCCTGCGCTTCTCCATGCTGATCTCTACGGTTTGGGCGCTGCTGTCCCTCTGTATTCCCGAGCTGATGATGAAAACACTCACAAGCGATGCGGAGCTCATCACCCTGGGCGCTTCGTATCTGCGAATTTTAAGCGTGGCCTATTTTTGCTGGGGCATTATTGAAATTCTCCTACCTGTTCATCCGGAATAAGCCGCTGTTTTCCGACTTTATGCGGCTTTCCCTGCCCGCGCTGGGCAACGACGTGGTCTGGGGCGTGGGCTTTGCCATGTATTCCGTGATCATCGACCACATGGGCACCGATGCGGTGGCGGCCAACTCCTTTGTGGTGGTGGTGCGCAACTTTGGTACGATTCTGTGCTTTGGCATGGCAAGCGCGGGCGGCATTTTGCTGGGCCAGAAAATTGGACAGAACCAGTTGGAGGCAGCTGCGGCGAATGCAAAAAAGCGCCTGCGCCTCACCGTGATCACCGGAGTTGTGGGCGGGCTGATCGTGCTGGCGGCCACCCCATTGTGCTGAACTACGCCGCCCTCAGTGAAACCGGAACGTACTATTTGAAGGTCATACTGCTGATCAACGTCTACTACGTCATGGGCGCGGCGGTAAACACCACCCTGATCGCCGGTGTGTTCCGCTCCGGCGGCGACAGCCGGTTTGGACTGATTTGCGATGTTGTGGACATGTGGGTTTATGCGGTACCCTTGGGCTTTATTGCGGCGTTTGTTCTGAATCTTCCGGTGCTGTGGATCTACTTCCTGATCTGTACAGACGAATTTGTCAAATGGCCCTGGGTCATCCGCCATTACCGCAGCAAAAAATGGCTGAAAAACGTTACCAGGGAGGATTTGTTCACAGAGCAGCCCCAACCGGCAGAGCCCTCGGAAATAGGTGCTTGAGTCCGCAGGGGTAGGCGCACGTCTGTAAGCTACACCGTTCCCGCGAATCATGGTCAAGAAAAACCCCCACAGGGTTCCTGTTCATTGGACAGGCCCAGTGGGGGTGATTTTGTTATTGCATCAATAAAAGTGCCCCAATGCCCAGGAGCATGCCCAAAACGCTGCGCAGGGTCAGGCGCTCCTGAAAGCAGATGGCGGAAAGCAGGGTGGCGAGCACCAGCCCCAAGCCGTTAAAGGCCGGAAATATCACCACAGAGGGCAGCACCGCCGAGGCCGAGGTGACCAATTGGCTGATCAAAAATACCGCTGCTGCCAGAATCACCAGGGCAGGGAGGGTGCTTTTTCCGGGAAGCAATCTGGTTTTTATCCCTCCCGGGGGAATCAAAGGCAGAATGCACCACAGAACAGCAGAGGCAATGGCAAAGGTCCAAAAGGAGTACAGGGATACGGGTTCCTCCGGCAGCCAAACAGAAAATAGCTTTTGGGACAGCATAACAAGTCCGTTTGTGACAAGGACCACCAGCAGGCAGCCCCAGACCAGAAAGGAGGACTTTTTCGCCTGGCTGCGGTGGTAGCCTGCCAACAGCACCGCGGCCACGCCCAGCAGCAGTACTCCCAGCAGGTGGCGGTGGGTAAAGGGCTCATGAAACAGCCAGTTGCCCGCAACGCAGGGAATTAACATGCCGGACATACCGGCCAGCTGGACCAGGACCACTGCCCCGTGCCGCAGCGCCACGTACTCGAACACCCCACAGAGGGCCAGGGAGACCCCGCCCAGCGCCGCAATTCCAAGTGCTGCCGGGGAAAGACTAGGACCGCCCTCAAACAGAAGGAGCAGAAGGGCCAGCAAAACGCAGAGCAGGTACCGCCATGCGGTAAAGGCCACAATCTCCCGCTCTGTTTTCAGGGCAATGCTGGTTCGCTTGGTAAAGTAGGTCTGGAACAGCTTTACGCCAAGAGCAATGGCCAGTAAAACACTGCCGCTCATCCGGGCCTACCGCAGCTCAATTTGCAGGAGCAGAAGGGAGTTGGTCAGCAGCACCGGGTCCACTGTAAAGTCGCCCTCAAAATAGAGCTCCTGTAGGAGCTCCATTTCCCGGTGGGCGTCCAGCACATAGAGCTTCGCCCTTCCTCCCCGCAGCCCCCTGCAGGTTACCTCGTAATTCTCTCCCGGCGCACTAAAGTTAGAGAGCAGTACCCCGGCGCGGCCTTCGTCCATTGCCCCCAAGCCGTAAAAGCCCTGGGGCGTTTGCACCGGAACCGCGTTTTTCAGCTGATAGAGCTTGTGGAAGGCCTCAAAGGCCCGGTAGGTTTTGGTCTCGATGCCGCATCGGTCAAAAATAGAGCAGAACATCATGTGGGGCTGACCGTCGTAGTGGGTGGAAAGGTCCACACCGTTTTCCTGCATCACAGCCATGCAGGCGGCCACAAAGGAGGCACCCACGTGGTTCCGCTGCTTTTCGTAGAATTCCCGGCGGATGTGCTTTTCCCGGCGGGCAGGGACCCACATGGTGCCGCGCATGTAATTCCACTCGTCGCAGATGCTCTCGGCTCCGGTAAGGCTGTGGGCCGCAAGGTCTGACTTTACCTGGATTACGGTATCCCGCAGCTGCTCCGGGGAATCTCCGTACCAGTGCCAGGAGAAGAAGTCCAGGGGGGCGTTGGTGCGCGCAACCTCCGACAAAAAGCCGTTGATAAACGTCCGGTTCCACACGGAGCACAGTGCGCAGCCGCCTATTTTCAGGTCTGGGAACCAGGCCTTTAGCAGGGGGGCCACGGTGGTGTACAGGCGAAAGTACTCCTCGGGTGTACCCACCCACATTTCCGGGGTCAAATCCGGCTCGTTCCAAATCTCCCAGTAGGTGATGGGGTACCGAAAGCCATCCGCCCAGCCCTGGGTATAATGGCGAATGATGCCCGCGCAGATTTTGGCCCATTTTTCGTAGTCCTTGGGCGGAAATACATACTTTTTCACTTGCTCGTGTTCAATACTGGTGCCCAGGCGGTAAAAGGGCTGTGCGCCGCAGGCCACAATGGGGGAAATCACACTGTCGGTCAATGCGAACTGGTAGCTGGCCGGGTCCTCGGGGTCGGCGTTAAAATCCGGAAAAATCTGGGGAATGTCCACCCGGTCCGGCCGGGGGTACTGGCAGTCGTGCAGCCGTACAAAGGGAATTCCCGCAGCCCGGTATTCGGCGCTGGTGTCCACAAAGCCAAAGTTGGAGACCGGGCCGTTGTTGATGCCGTGAAGGGGCTTTATGGAGCCCGTCCGGCGGGAGAAATCTACTAGAATGCGATTCATATTACTGGTTCCTTTCACATGCCCGATTATTGGGCGATTTCCTTCATGCGGTCGTATTGCTTCTGGTAATAGGCCACGATGGTGGAATAGTTGAGGCTCTCGCACTGCTTGACATGGGCCGCGAACTGCTCGTCAGTGACGCCGTTGGTAATGGCGTCGGCCATAAAGGAGTTCACATAGGCCTTCAAGTCCTCCCACATCAGGCCGACCTCCTTGGATTCCTCGGTGGATTCCATAATGGAGAGATAGGGGGGATAATAATCCGGGAATATGTAGGGCTCATACATCTGGGACCAGACGGCCTTTGTTTCCTTGTTGGTGCCCTTGTAGCGAATCTCGTTGCCTGTCATGCGGGGGTCGCGGTTTGATATTGCGCCAAAAATGCATTCTGTGGCGCTGTACTCCTCAATGGAGGAACCGGCGGAGGTCAAAGCGTCTATGCTGTCCTTCGGCTGCACATATTCCTTGGTTTCCGGGTCGATCTCCCACAAATAGCCCTCCGGCCCCAGGTGGGAGCTATGCACGAATTCAGGCTCCTGGAAGGTGTCGATCCAGCGCAAAAGGATTTCGGGGTTCTCGCAGTTTTGGAACACCACCAGCGCGGGGTTCAGGTTCAGGCGGCGGGTGCCCTGGGTCCACAGCTGGTCGCCGTCAGGCCCCTTTAAGGGCAGAATTACCTCATATTCATCGGTGTTTTCGGGCATGGTCAGCATGGAGCTGTCCCACTCGATAAAGGAGCCGTATACGGTGGGGTCTACCTTGTTAAGGGCATGGCGTACATTCTGGGGCTGGGTCAAGAATTCCTCATTGATCAGGCCCTCGGCATACAGGCGGTGCATGTAGTTTAAGGCGTCCTGGTACTTGGGGTTCACGGGGTTAAAGTCCAGCTTTCCGTCCCGTACGGTGGTCATCACCTCGTTTTTACTGGCCATCATGCCCCAGGCACTGAACAGCCAGGTCAGGGTCATTTCGCCCCACATCTCGCCGGTATCCAGGGGGATTTCGTCGTTGGGGTCCCCATTGCCGTTGGCGTCCTGCTCCTGAAAGGCCTTTAGCACCTGGTAGTATTCCTCGGTGGTGGTGGGCACCTCCAGCTTTAAATGGTCAAGCCATTTTTTGTTGATAAACAGCGGCAGCTCGATGCCCGCCTCGCCAACAGGCTCCGCCCCGGTGACCACGTACAGCTTTCCATCGCTAAGGGCCCGGCTGTTCATGTTGATCTCCGGTGTGACCTCCAGGGTTTTTGTGTAATTGGGCATGTACTGTAGGTAATCGTCCAGGGGTAAAATGAGGTTGGATTTAATGGCCTCCGGCATATTGGGCGTTGCGCTAAAGGTTCCGTCGGGCAGGTTCCCGCTGTTGACAGCCAGGTTGATCTTCTCGCTCCAGCCCTCTGTGGGTACCTCCTCCCACTGGATTTTGACATTTGTCTTTTCCTCCAGCTTCTGGATGATCTCCTTGTCCGCCATGTTCTTTTTGGACAGGGGGTGTGTGCTGACCATCAGGCGGTAGGTCACTGCCTCGTTGACAATGGGGTACCCGGTTTGATTAAAATTCTCGGAAACAGCAGGCGCTGCACCGGAGGCAGAGGAGGCGGAGGAGGTGGCGGCGGGGGCCGCTGTGCAGCCGGAAGCCGCAATCAGCACGGCCAGGCCGGCAGCGGCGGCGCGGAATAATTTTTTCATGTAAAAAGTCCTTTCCGTTTGTTTTTATTTGAATAAGGAATCAGCCCTTTACAGAGCCGATCATGACGCCCTTTACAAAGAATTTTTGTACAAAGGGGTACAGAATTAATACAGGCAGGGAGGAGATGATGATCAGCGCGTACTTCATGCTGTCCGCCTGCTTGGTCAGCTCGGCCATAGCGGTTGGATCCATGGCGCTCTGGGGTGTGGCGCTCATCATCTGGCTGGAGAGTAAAATGTTGCGCATGACCAGCTGCAGCGGGTACTGGGAGGAATCCTGCAAATAGATCAGCGCGGAAAAGTAGTCGTTCCACAAATCCACCGCGTAATACAGCACCATAATGGCGATGATAGCGGAGGAGTTGGGCACCACCACAGAGACAAAGAACCGGTACAGGCTGCAGCCGTCAATGGAGGCCGCCTCCCAAAGCTCATTTGGAATGGAATTCTGGAAAAAGGTGCGGCACACAATCAAATTCCAAATGCTGACGCAGCCCATAATGATGATGGCGGCCCGGGTGCCGGTAAGGTGAAGGCTTGTTGCCTGAATGTAGGTGGGAATCAGGCCGCCGGAGATGTACATGGGTACAAGGAAGAACCAGATAATCCATTTGTGCCCAAACATATCCCTGCGGGAGAGGGCGAAGCCCGCCATCACCGTAACCGTAACCCGTAGCAGTGTGCCCACCGTGGCATAGAAAATGGTGTTCAAATAGCCGGAAAGAATTCGGGAATCCCGCAGGACCAGTTCAAATGCCTTAACCTGAAAGCCCTTGGGCAAAAACGTGACCAGGCCCCGATTCACATAGTCCGCGTCGCTCACCGAGGAGGATATGATCACCAGAAGCGGGTAGGCGCAGACCAATAGGATAACAATTAATATAAAATAATTCATCAGGTGAAAAGCGGTGTCCACAGGCGCATTGTTCCAAAAATGCTTTTTCGTTTTCATATCTGCCTCCATTCTTAAAACAGCGAGGTTTCGGTGGTCTTGCGGCAGATGGCGTTGGCGGTAAGCAGCAGGACAATGTTAATTGCCGTGTTGAACAGGTCGATGGCCGTGGAATAGCTGAAATTGCTTTGTACCAGCCCGATTTTGTACACATAGGTGGAAATAATCTCTGAGCTCACAATATTGCCGCTGTTCTGCAGCAAAAAGGCCTTTTGGAATCCCACGCTCATCATAAAGCCCAGGTTCATGATCAGCATAATTATGATGGTGGGGGAGATGCCGGGTAAATCGATGTGCCAAATGCGCTTCCAAATGCTGGCCCCGTCCACGGTGGCAGCCTCGTGCAACTCGGGGGAGACAGAGGCCAGGGCGCCGATATACAGTACGGAGTTCCAGCCTAGATGCTGCCACAAATCCGACCCCACATAGATAAATTTGAAGTTCTCGGGTATCATTAGAAAATTGACCCGGTCAAACCCCGCCATTTCCAACAGGGTGTTTACAAAGCCAATGGAGGGGGATAGGAAGATGGTGAGCATACCCACCAGAACTACGGTGGAAATGAAATGTGGTGCATAGGAGATCATCTGTACCACCTTTGCCAGGCGGCGGGAAGTACAATAGTTGATTCCAATGGCCAACAGAATGGGGAGTGGGAAAGTCAGCAGGGAAAGCGCCGTAATGGTCAGGGTGTTCTGCACCAAATGCAGAAATCTGGGGGATTCAAAAAAGGTGATAAAGTGCTTGAGCCCCACCCAGGGGCTTCCGGTGATTCCCGCCCCCAGGCTGTAATCCCGAAAGGCGATCTGCACGCCGTACATGGGTTGGTAGGAAAGCAGCAGCAAATAGACGACTGCGGGCAGCAAAAAAATGTACAGCGGAATGGAGCTTCGGAACCTTTTAAGGTGGGTGGGTGTGTTAAGGCCCCCGGACAAGGCAGGCGGGGACCTGAGAGAAACGGACGAATTTCGCATGAATTGGCCTCCAATCTTTCATTGCTTGAATGTTCATTCAAACTGTTTTCATAGCTACACTCTAGCATGGAAATCCATCATTTCATATGATTATTTATTGAATAATTGGCGTATTTCTGTGGTTTTTGAGCGGAAATTCAAGAATTGATTATCCCTTTCACTGGATTTAAAATTCCTTCTATGATACCATATGGACAACCAATTTGCATAGAAAGGGCGGGTGCGGCAATGAATTCACAGCGGGCGAGACTGCTGCTGCAGATGACCATGGCGTTTCTTTTGGCGGTGCTGGTTCCGTTATCTATTTTTGGCACCTTCGCCTATCTGAAAACACAAAATGATTATCTGGAACGGGCGGAAAAACAGTACCAACAGCAGCTGGATATCATCTGCCACCGCCTGAACAGCGATTTGGAGCAGGTGCTCCAATCCAGACAAACCCTATCAAAAAGCAAATATTTCTACCGTTTTTACTTAAGAGAGAACCCGGGCGCCTATAATTACATCAATCAGGAAATCATCGGGCTGCGGTACCTTTTTTCCATGGGAAAGGACATTACCTTTTATTCAGATACCACAAGCTCCTTTTACGGCGGGGCCTTTTTGTCAGAGGAAGCCTATTTCTTCAACCAGGGCTGGTCTGGCCGGGAGGGGGAGGCGTTCCTCCGCTATGTGCGGGGCTGCCGGGACTTGTCGGTGTGGCGGGACCCCAGCCGCCAGCGGGCCTATTTTATCCTCCCCTTTGAAGATGACGAGAATTCCCCCGGCATTTACTGCTCCTACCTGCTCTTCCCCATGGCGGATGCTTATTTTTGGGAGGAGCTAAACGGGGTGCAGCTCACCGGGACGGAGCGCTTTCAGCTGGCCTGTAATGGAACCGTCTTTTATGGGACAACCGGGGAGGTGTTAAGCGGGGCGCCCGGGGCGGACGAGCTGCAATTCAGAAGCAGCCAGGCGCGCATCAGCCTCTCGGCGGTTGTAAAGAAAAAGGCCCTATTCGGGGCACAATCCGATATTTTGCGGCGGTATTTTTTATATAGCCTCATCAGTATTATGGCGGCCTCCTTACTCATCGCGCTCCTGGTTCGGCGCCAGTATGCACCCATGGCGAGGCTGGCCGCCGCGCTGGAAAAGGTCTCTGCGTCTCGGCCCCAGCGTATGGGCAGCCTGCTGGAGCTGGTGACCAATTCCCTTTTAAGGCTCCATGACGAAAACCAGGAGGACCGCAGCCGCAGGCTGCAGCAGCAGCGGGACCGGATGCTGCTCTCTCTTCTGTTGGGCGGCTTTGGCGGGACGGAGCAGCAGGAAATTCTGCGGCAAATGATGCTGTGCGGCCTGGATACACCCCATTCTCGCTTCCAGTGTGTGCTGCTGGAATATTCCTCTGCCGACGAAACTGCCCCGGCCCTGTGCGCAAATCCGCCAGAAGCGGGGCATGCTGTGTGCTGGCTTTATTTGGAGCCCTCCCTGCACACCTGTGTCTACCTGCTGTCCTCCGGGGAAGCGGAGCCTGCGGCGGAGTTCGTCAACAAGCTTCGGCAGCACGGAACAGGCTTTTCGGTTGTCCCAAAAATTGCCCTGGGCGCTCCGGTAAGCGGTCTCGGTGAAATTTCCCGCTCCTACCAGAGCGCCCGGCAGGCGCTGCGGGGCACAGACAAGAGCTTGCGGGGCGGATCCGACATTCGCAGGCAGCTGCGGGGCGATATCGCCGCGCTCTGTGAGGGGATACGTGACCGAAATTATGCCAGTATCCGCATGTGCAGCGCCAATATCCGGGGCGCAATGCAGCAGTCGGACGCCCCAGAGGGCTGCCGGTCCCTCTGCGCCGCACTTTTCTGCCAGCTGCGGCTGGCACTGCCCCAAAGCCAGGAAAACCAACCCTTTTGGGAACAGCTGTCCGACCGGGTCTTTGCCCCGGAGCAGTTGGACCAAGGGGATTGCGTCGCCCTGGCAGAGGCCATGATCAAGCGCGCCGTGGCGGAATTAAGGGATGAATGTAGGGACGAGCCAGGGGAGAAAAGGCTGTACTCGGTGGAGGAGATTACCGACTATATCTATGAGAACATCAATCAAATGGATTTTTCCGTGCAAAGCGTGGCAGCATATTTTGGTCTGTCTGTCTCAAACCTCAGCCATTACTTCAAAAAGCGTTCCGGCAATACCCTGTCCGGCTTTATCAACGAGACAAAGCTTACCCTAGTGAAACAGCTTTTGGAGGAAACCGAGCTCCCGGTCAGCGAGATTGCCCAGCGGGCGGGCTATTACCACACCTCTAATTTCATCCGCATGTTTAAAAAAGACACCGGCCTCACCCCAAACGAGTACCGCTTAACTCATAGGGAGAAGGCGGAATAACCAATTGTAACATTTTAAAAGACAAGGGCTGGTTGGGTGCGCAATGCTAGTAGTATCGTTGGTTTCTGCGTATACTATATGAAACAATAAAAAGGAGCACAGACATGAAAACAATTTATTTGGCAGGCGGTTGCTTTTGGGGCGTGGGCGAGTATTTCTCCCGGATTCTCGGCGTTCTTCAGGTTACCGTGGGATATGCCAACGGCCACACGAAAACCCCCACCTATGAGGAGGTGTGCAGGAAGAATACCGGCCATGCGGAGACAGTGGAGCTTCGCTATGACCCCAATCGGGTCTCACTAGAAACGCTTATTTGCCAGTACTTTAAAATCATCGATCCCACCGCGGTGGACAGGCAGGGAAACGACCGGGGCCGCCAGTACCGGACCGGCATTTATTATACGGAGGAAGCAGAGCGGGCTTTCATTTCCGCCATGCTGCAGGAGGAGCAAAAAAAACACCAGGCCCCCATTGCGGTGGAATGCCTCCCGCTGGAAAAGTTCTATCCCGCCGAGGAATACCACCAGGAGTACCTGAAAAAGAATCCAGACGGCTACTGCCACATCAGCTTCGAATCCCTGAAGGATCTTGGAGCAGAAAAGCAAGCCTACCCGAAGCCCACGCCGGAGGAGATTCGGCTTCGCCTGACCTCGGAGCAGTTTAATGTAACCCAGAATGCCGCCACAGAACGGCCTTTTTCCGGTGATTATTGGTACCATACGGCCCCGGGCTCTATGTGGATATCGTCACAGGGGAACGCTGTTTACGCCCATGGATAAATTCGATTCCGGCTGCGGCTGGCCCAGCTTCACCCAGCTGGTGGCCGGGGACACCGTGACCGAGCATACCGACAGCAGCTTCGGCATGCTGCGCACCGAGGTTCGCAGCAAACACGGGGACTCACATTTGGGCCATGTATTCCCAGACGGCCCAAAGGATAAAGGCGGCCTGCGCTATTGCATCAACAGTGCCGCCCTTCGGTTTATTCCCTACGAAAAATTAGCGGCAGCCGGCTACGGCGCATATGAAAAGCTGTTTGCCGGTGAAAAATAGGCCAAAAGGTGGACCTGATGCAAAACAATAATATAATCGAGTAAATGAATTGACAAAATTGACGCCCAGCTTACATCGCAACCTAATCTTAAAAAAGGGCGCGTTGCAAAATGAATTTTCATTCATTTATAACGCGCCCTAACATGTTCGGGAGACGAACATGTTACGTCTAATGTTGATGGGAGAGGAGCTCACCGCCCCCTCCCACACCCTGCTCTGCGTCAAAGCTATCTCTTTGACAAGTGCGTTGTGTATAAACTTCCATTATGCAACAGGACTCTTTCTACGGCACCAGCTTGACCTCGATCAACCGAGCCGGGTCAATTTTTTCCTTATCTGCGTATCCAAATTCAGTTTGCAGGATAAACTTTGCCCCGGCTGAGGTTTCACGCCTGTATACAGCTTGCACATTCGCCTCCTCGATCCTTGCCTTGGCACGAATCAGATACACGGCTTTTTTCGACTGTCCTTCCTCCTTTAACGCTTCCTCCAAATTCCGGCGTCCGGGATATCCAAGCGCCAGAGCCAAACCCGCTATACTGGGCAGCTCTCCACGGTCTTCACAGGCTGCAAAATAGGACTCGATCTTCTTCTCCAGAGTTCTTGCACTCTGTGATGCCCTCTTCCCTGTCTGCCCCTTTTCCATCATTCTCTCCTCCTTCCGCTCTCCCTCAGAGCCTCCGCATACTCTTTTTTCAGACGTTCCAGCCGCTCTTCCTCCCTTTCTGTTCTCTGCCCTTTCCGGCAGATTGCCTGGATCTGCTCTCCCAGAGCCATTCGAACCAGCCGTGCGTGAGGGCAGCGTCCGGCCGTACAGGAATGCTCCCCTTTTGTTCCAACTCTGTCATGTACACATTTTCCCGGTAACGGGCATGTCATGTTTTCATTCCTCCCTTCCTTTTCCCGATATTTCTGCCTTTTCAGTTTCTTCTCCGCTTTTTTGTTCCAACATGCTGCGAATTGCTTCCAGTGCGCGTCCATGAATACGGCTCACCTGCATCCTGCTGTATCCCATTTTACCGGCGATCTCCTCCATATTCAGGTTGGTCAGGTACCGCCACCGCAGCACTTCGCGCTGAACTCCGTCCTCAACTTGCTCAATTGCCCTCTCAATTTCCTGCATGGCGGTTTTTCTCCGGAGAACTTCCACTTCGATCTCTCCCATCAGGTCTATGATCTCCGCAACGGCTCTGGACATCCGGTCATTCCGAGTATGCTGCACCCGGCTTCCAAAATTGGAACTTCCCAACCGGACCGCCTGTGTGCGCAGTTCCAGAATCTGTTGGTTCTTCGCATCGATACTCTGCCCCAAATCCCGATATTTTGCCAAAAACTCCTTTGGGGTTCTCTGACCTGTCTTTTCTTCCCGGTGCGGACGCCTGTTCTCTTCCGTCATCCCAGCACTTTCTCCTTCCCGGCCGAAAGGCCTTTTATCTTTTTCCCTCTGTTACCGTCCACGCAGATAATCCTCCCATTCCGGAAATACTTCCCGTATGTATTCCCGCCTTGCGGTTCGCGCCTCCTCTGGAAAACGCTTCTCCCTTTTTGCAAATATGCTTTTTACTGCTTCCAACTTTTCTTCCTCGGTCAGGTAAGCATCCCCTCCCCACCACCAGGAAAGAAAAAAATCCGCGCCCTGCCGTTCCAGAAAATCCGGTCCGAAATCTTCCAACAGCGGTTCCTCCAGACAGGTCTCCCGAAAACAGTAACGGCATACCTGCGTGAATCCCAGAGAAATCAAATCCCCGCATTCCTCTCCACATGCACTGCAGCAGCCGCTCATATACCATTCTCCTTTTGCTCCATATGAACCAGATCCCTCCTCGTTTGATATTCAATTATTTCTTAAATTGAATATATGATATTACAGAATTATTTAATTGTCAAGTATTATCCTCAAGATTTTCTTGATAATACACAAAAAGGCGTGTATACTAAAATAAATAGAAACCGTCATTTTGATGCTGATGGAACCCATTTCAGAAAGGTGGAGGGGTATGAATACCTTGGGAGAACGAATTCGGGAAGCCAGGGACAAGATGGGTCTGTACCAAGGTCAGTTGGGCATGGCCTTAGGGGTAAGCGGCGCGGTGATCAGCAACTGGGAAAAAGGGCTTAACAAACCGGACGCCGACAAGCTGGTGCGGCTCTGCGAGGTGCTGAACGTTCCCATCGCTTATTTGTTGGACTGCTGGACCGGCGGGGAAGCCCGTTTTTCCATGGATGAATGGACTCGCGTCAAAAAATACCGTGTTCTGGACCTCCACGGTAAGAAAATCGTAGACACGGTTCTGGACGAGGAATATGCCCGCATGACCCGGCATGACGATGCCCTGGTGGAACACAGGGACAATATCACCTATATCAACTGTTACGATCTGGCTGTCTCCGCCGGCACCGGCGAGCCCTTGGGCGACACCTATTATAAAACCCGCCTGGAAATTCCCACCGAGCGGGTGCCGGAGAACGCCCATTACTGTCTGCGCGTCAACGGCGACAGCATGGAACCCGCTTACCGGGACGGTGACATTGTCTTTGTGGAGCGTCTCGACGGCAGCGTCAGCGAGGGGGAGATTGGCATTTTCTTCCTCAACGGCGAGGGATTTATCAAGCGTCTGGGGGATCACCGCCTGATCTCCCTGAATGAGAAATATCCTCCCATTTTGATCAGCGACTACGACCGGCTGGACTGCCAGGGCCGCGTATTGGGGAAATTGTAGGAACGGTCCCGCATCGCCAGGGTGTATCCGACAGCAATCTTCCTCTCCCACAGCATTCGTCTTTTCCGGGAAAGAACAGAGTTCTTCCATCCCCCGCCATATTCCAATTTTCTGATGCCCTATATCTCAATCATGAAAGCAGGTTATCACATGAACACAGCGTTTCGCGGCCAGTGCCGCTTGCCTGACAGTATCACTGCGGTCACTGGGAAAGGTTCCTTCACCTCCCCCGGCAGCCACAAGCTCGTCTGTGAGGACTTCTGCCTCTCCCTGCAGGAAAAGGCCGACCGCCTCACAGTTTCCGTCACGGCGGGAGACACGCCACTTTCCCGGCTGGTGTTGCGCTGGAGCCTGACCTTGGGTCAGGGGTGCCGCATTCTAGGCGGCGCCTGGGAGCGCGGCTATGGGGATCTGGAATGGCGGGGATTTGTGCCTGAACGTGTCATGCCCTGGTATTTTTTAGCTGATTCCGGCGACGAGGTGTTTGCTTTCGGCGTGATGACCCAACCGAAAGCGATGTGCTTTTGGACTGCCGATTCCCAGGGAGTCTCCCTCCACCTGGACCTGCGCTCCGGGGGGGAAGGTGTGGTTCTTCAGGGCCGCAGGCTTACAGCCGCGCAGGTGCTGTTCCGCCTCTATGAAGGGGATGCTTTCGCCGCTCTGGAACGCTTCTGTTCCGAGCTCTGTCCCTCACCCCTTATGCCGGACCACCCGGTATATGGTTCCAACAACTGGTATTACGCCTACGGTGACAGTTCCCATGAGGAAATTCTGCAGGATGCCTCCCTTCTGGCCTCCCTGACCTGGGGACTGGAAAACCGGCCCTACATGGTTATCGACGACGGCTGGCAGGCGCAGCGCACGGGAGACTTTAACGGAGGGCCCTGGCGTCAAGGCAACAGCCGTTTCCCCAATATGGCCGCTCTGGCGGCGGAGATGGAGGCACGCAGCGTGCGTCCCGGCATTTGGATGCGTCCCCTTTGGAACAGGGATCCGGAAATCCCCGCCGAATGGCGGCTGCAGCGGGATCCGGAATATCTGGATCCCTCCCTTCCCGCCGTGCTCGACTGGATCTCCGAAGATATCCGCACCTTGCACGATTGGGGGTACCGGCTGATCAAGCATGATTTTTCCACCTTTGACCTGCTGGGCGGCTGGGGCTTCCAGATGGGTCACGTCATCACCCGTCCCGGTTGGCATTTCGGGGACGGGACGAAGACCACAGCAGAGGTAGTGCTGGGACTGTATGGCGCGATTCTTCGGGCAGCAGGGGATTCCCTGGTTCTGGGCTGCAACTGCATGGGCCATCTGGGGGCGGGGCTGATGCACTTGAACCGTACCGGGGATGACACCAGCGGAGTGCTGTGGGAGAGGACCCGTCAGCGCGGAGTGAACACACTGGCCTTCACTCTGCCTCAGCACGGCAGTTTCTTTGCCATAGACGCAGATTGCGTCGGCATCACCGGAAAAATCGACTGGGAACTGAACCGCCGCTGGCTGCAGCTCCTTTCAGAAAGCGGTACGCCCCTCTTCGTCTCGATACGTCCTGGCGTGCTTTCTCAGGAACAGGAAGGAGAAATGCGCGCCGCCTTTTCGAAGGCCTCCCTCGGGGAATCCCGCGCTGTTCCTCTGGATTGGCAGGATACCACCTGTCCCCGCCGCTGGGATCTTTCCGGCAGAGAAGAGACTTTCGACTGGATGCCGGACGCCGGCACTGTTTTCCTGGAGCTTTGATTATCGACTTGGGATGTCGCACGAATCCTTTCTCCTTGTTTTTCCGAGAATAATCCTCACACGGAGATAAAACGACAAATATAATGCAGATAACAGAATAGCTGGATAAAAACTGCCACCAGATATATATCTGGTGGCAGTTTTTATCCAGCTACTTGACGGGAAAAAGTTTATTGGCCGTAAAAGCTAGATTCGAGGGTATTTTCTCTTTTAGCAAGCTGTTTTAAATGAAGTTTATTTCAGCGATGTCCTTCCATCCTTGTACTAAAAAGCCTTCGATATTCTCCCGGCGTCATCCCCACAACACTTTTAAAAACCCTCATGAAGCTGTTGGTATGGCAGTAGCTAAGTTTTCCAGCTATTTCCGAAAGGCTCATGTTGGTTTCCGTCAACAACCTTTTTGAATATTCGATTCGTTTTGCAACAATATAATTCGATATGTTGACACCAGTCTGCCCTTTAAAACGGTGACTCAGATTGCTGATGGATAAACCGAAATGTTCCGCCACAAAGCTGACGCTGAGTTGACTGATATCTGGATAAGCATCAATAAACCCCTGTAATTCTGTACTTTCCTGCAGAGGATCCAACCTAAAATCCTCAGAATATGCCTGCAATAGGTTTTTTTCGTAACCCTTGATGACATAGAAATACTCTCCTATGGTGCAGGAGGGCTGTATGCAGCATTCAGTATGACGCATTTCATGAATCAAATTTTCTCTTATATTCAGCTCTTCCGCCGTATCCAGATAGATGTGGATAATATCGTGGCAGATCGAAATCTTCTCAAAATTACTGTATTTGTTAGTCTCCACCGCTCTCATAAGCACGTTTGTAAAAAAGGAAGTTCTCTCCGGATCACGTCCTAAAATCGAGCTACGTAGGACTTCCAGCTCGATTTTGGGATAAACTGCTGGTCGCTTCTCCAGCTTTAACTGCGATTCATAAAAGCTGACCCCTTCCGGTCCTTCCCTCTCGCTGTTCAGTACCGCCTCGTTGTAGCTTTTGGCCAGCTCGTCTATAGTGTCATAACACCCCCCTACGGATAAGCAAGCCTCCCTTTGGAAACAGGCGTTAATCTCCCCTGAAATTGCGGCCAGTTTATTTTTCAGTAATGGCAATTCATCTGTTTCCCGTCCTAAAATAATTGTAAAATAATTTTGAGAGGCATAATCCAGAAAATAAACCTCATAATCTGATTCCAGAATGCTGATGCAGATTTGGGCAATATCTGCGTTTTCCACAAATTGTTTTCCTCCAAGCATCAATATGATTGCCCGCCATTTTTTTCCCTCCAAAAAAAGTCCGGCCTGCTTACACTGCTCTGAAATAACGTCCAAATCCTCATATTGCCTGTAGATAATGGAATAAAACAGCCTGCTGATCCGGCTTTTGAGGAGATCTTCCTCTTTTCCGATTTTTATGCGGTCGATGACAAATCCAATCGACTCAAACTCACCGATACTTCTCGGGATCAGATTCGGATATGCCCCCTTGGCTAGAGCGGAAAGGCGTTTTATTGGAAGATACCGGGCTACCGCAACCCAATAGACAAGGATCCCGCCGACTATTGTGATGGCGATCACGGCATAGATAAAGATTCTCTGCACTTTTTTTACCTTGTCCAGCAAAACACCGGTGGGTATGTACCTGCGATATTCCATTCCCGTCGTCTCAGATTTTTCGGAAAGCAACTGCATCTTCTCTAAACGGATGTCCGGATCCGGATTGGAGGAATAAATAAGTCTCCCATGGTAATAGATTTCGTTTACAATCGAATTTTCCGTACTGATATCTTCAAAAATATGCTCGTTTATATCAAACAAGATAAAATCCGTATTCCTGCCGGCTACCGGTACAATATACTGAATCAGCTTTTTCTCTCCTCCCTCAGTATAGGAAGAGGCTATCGTCCAAAAGCTCTTGGTTCTCTCTTTCAGCAACTCCGTCAACAGCATGCGTTTCCCTCCGTATCTGCAGAAATAGGCCGGATTGATGGTTCCGTTTGCGGAATAAACCGTATCTGGGTTGTAAAAAGAGTAGAATCTTACTTCCTGATAATAATCTTGCGCAATTTGGTAGGCCTTTAAAATATTAATAATCTTTTCATAACTTGTATGGAATCCGAGAAGCTGATTAGGGGAAAAGCCGTCGATATTGAGTATCTGAACCGCAACAGAGGTACAGTTGTCTATACAGGAATCAATTTTCGTCTTGTAAATCTCAAGATTCATCTGATTCTGTTGCAGAATGTTTTCCTGATAGAGATTCACAAAATAGGAGTTAAACACCACCGTGATGCTGGCAACCGGAAAAAATAATATTACAAGGAACGAGACTATAAATTTCAGAAATCCTTTGCCTGTATGCCGCTGCCTTTTCATCTGATACCCTCCCTTTTAGGATCCCTTACCCCACTGCGCGATACTTCCTTCCTATTGAAACTCCACGCCCTTTCCAGTTTGTGCCTCCTGTGGTAACACCTGCTGTGAATACATCGCCAACCACCCCGCTCAATGCCGGGTGGTTGGCTTTTCCATTCTTTCCCTGCTAAACCGCCAAGCTGCCAGTGTTGTTAGCAATCACCGAGCGCTGGTTTTCAGAAGTCTTCAGCCATTCTCGCCTTGCAGAACGATAAAGGGTATTTCCCGTAATGGTACAGTCCTCCAGCCCGCGGGCTTCAAGCCCGATCTCAGGAACCTGCGGTCCGCCTTTGAGGGGACCGCCTTCAGAAATCGTGTTCCCCACAATGGTAATCCCCACACTGTCCTGAACTGATAGGCCGCAGGAGCCTCTCTCTCCCTTCGCCGCCCCGTTTCCAAGCACCGTATTTCCACTGACAGCGCAGGCACGGGAATTCCGGATCAGAATCCCAGGGCCTCCGTTATTCCGGAAACTGTTCCCCGTCACGTTTATGTTCTGGGTGTCGTCAGCAAGCAGGCCGCCTTCCAAATTCTGGGCAACTGTATTTGCCGTATAACATACCATTCCAGGCCCCGCATTTATGCCCCACAATCCATTCTTCACAATATTATTATCTATGACCCATCCGTCATACCCGCGATCAACATCAATACCGTAAAGCCTGTTGTTGGTAATCCGGCACCTGCGCACAGCAAAAACCCAGACCCAATCCATCTTCATGCCGCTTCCAGAAAAATTGCAGATTAAGCAGTCCTCATAGCAATTATTCTGCTCTACTCCCCCATGACAGGAATAGATTCCATGCATTTTTGTCCCCAAATTCTTGCCGTCCAGGGTCAAACCTATCAGCCTTGTCCCCATACAGGCATCCAGATCCAGAAGGGCCCGTGCTTCTCCGCTTAAAGCTGTGAGTCGGGTATGACCGAGAGAATCCGGTTTGCTGGGTTCTCCTTCCCCCCACGCTGAATTTCCTAACAGTGTCACATGACTGGGTACTTTCACCGGATGGATGGCATAGTTTCCCATTGGGAAATATAATGTCCCATTTTCCTTTGCCGCTGCCTCCAACCCCTGGACCAGTGCCGCGGTATCGTCCGTTTTTCCGTCGCCCTTTGCGCCGAACTCCCGTATGTTCCAATATAACATTCTCTAACCGCCTTTCCTGATGGATCGATGTCCATCACAATTGTTTCCCTGAGACCCGCTTCAGAAAGATGCTTCTGAAACTGTCAATCCCTCCGCTCTGCCAGTGGAGACACACAGCCTATATTATCTTTTATCACGAAGTCCGTAGAGTCTCCAATAGAATGGATTAATTCTGTACTGCAGCATTCGTGCATGGCGTTCCCCACAACTACACAATTTTGAAGCTCTTTCAGAATCATCCCGTAAAACGGGCCTGTTGCATCCCTGCTCCGGCTCCAGAGCAGACGGTACCAACACCATAACGTATTTCCTGTAACAGTTGTCCCCTTTATGCTTTCAAGCCGGTAATGACAATTTTCATCTGCTTCCTGGGTACAGCCGTGGATTCTGGACATATTGCCTGTCAGGGCGCAGTTTGTACAGCAGATCAGTGTCACTGCTGGGCCGCGGCAGTTGTCAAAAGAATTTCCGACCACCGTACAGCCCTCGGATTCCCAAAGGTAAATGCCTCCGGGATATCCTCCCTCGATCCTGTTTGCGGTAATTAAAAGATTCTTTGCTCCTGAAAGTGTACCATCGTCATTTTCGCGGCAGGCATACAAGCCTGCCCCCAGGTTGTACGCCAGCTGATTATCCATGAAAGAACCATCTTCGCTACAACTGCAGTCAATCGCATGTGATTGATTCTTGATAATGAGACTGCGGCGGACGGAAAATCCGCCCACGCCTAACAGCTTTAGGCCCACTCCGGTAAAATGACTGATCCGGATATCTTCAAAGACCAGTCCCAGCCTTTCTGTTCCCCCAGAACAAAAAATGCAGTGAAAATTCTGTCCTCGGTACATCCCATCAAAAGACAACCCTATGATCCTGGTACCAACGCTTCCGCTTAAGTCCAACAGTGCTGGACCCTCAGTAGACAGCGGCTCAATCACGGTATTACCGTTCATCTCGATGTCAACCGGTTTTCCTTTCAGCCTCTTGTTATTCTCATATCCGAAGGCAGAATACCCCCAGGCGGCATTGCCGAATAACGTAGTATGGCTCGGCACCTTGATGGGCTGGATACAGTACCTGCCCATCGGAACCAGAACGCAGCCGTGTCCCTTACCAGCCTGCGCCAAGGCGCTTTTAAAGGCATCTGTATCATCGGTTCTTCCATCCCCCTTCGCTCCAAAATCACGTACATTACAATAGATATCCGACATGATGGATTCACTCCCCTTTCTGGGTATCAAAATATTTCAGTAAAATCCAGCCGTCCTGACAGGCCCGCGGTGTCTGTCTCATCCAGCTGTACTTTGCAGATCTGGATATATTCGTTTTGCAATAAAAAAATGTGAATTGAAAAAAACTTTATACCGTTTTCACCAAAATAGCACATCCTGCCGTATATTTCAACAGAAAGAGCTGGAAATAGGTATAACAAAATTTGAATTTTACCTCCTGGAATAGGAGAATTTGAAGTAACTGGAAAACACAGCCGCTTTTTTCAAAAAATCATACTCAGATTCAAATTTAAAGAATTTAAAAATATCCTGCGGGATGGTAAGCTAAATTAAAAGAAATCGGTATACAGGAGGTAATCGGGTATGAGTCATACCAGCACAAGAGGATTGCCACATCATCCCGGCAATACAAGACAAAAGAGGAAAAAGACAGCTACGTGGAAACTGATGAAAAGCAACTGGGCCCTTTATTTCTTTTTACTTCCGACTGTTGTGTATTTTATCATTTTTAATTATATTCCCATGTACGGCATCCAAATTGCCTTCAAAAACTTCTCTGCTTCTGACGGCATCTGGGGGAGTCCTTGGGTAGGAACCTATTGGATCGAGCAGTTTATTTCTTCCCCAATGTTTTGGAACTACTTTTTAAACACACTGATTCTCAGCTTATACAGTCTGCTAGCAGGCTTCCCTGCACCGATCATCCTTGCCTTGATCATAAATTATATCGCCTCTCCCAGGTTCAAACGAGTTGCCCAAACAATCACCTATATGCCCCATTTTATTTCTGTTGTGGTATTGGTCGGCATGATGTCCTCCTTTCTGTCGCCCTCCTCTGGCTTTGTTAACACCTTCCTGTCCATGTTCGGAATAGAACCCATCTATTTTATGGGGAAGTCTGAGCTATTTCGCCACCTGTATGTCTGGTCTGGGATTTGGCAAAACGCCGGATGGGATTCCATTATCTATATTGCGGCCCTCACCTCTGTTAGCCCAGACCTCCACGAAGCCGCTATTATTGACGGCGCGTCAAAGCTACAGCGGATATGGAACATAGACCTTCCCTCCATCCTACCCATCACCATCACGCTGCTGATTTTAAACTGCGGCGGAATTTTGGGCGTTGGTTTTGAGAAAGCATATCTCATGCAGAATTACCTTAATCTCAATGTGTCCGAGGTTATTTCCACCTACACCTACAAGATAGGTCTTCAACTTTCAGAATTTAGTTATTCCACTGCGATTGGCCTTTTCAATACCCTGATTAACTTTATCGTGCTCGTTATAGTAAATACGGTTGCGAGGCGCACCTCGGAGATAAGCCTCTGGTAACACGTGCAGGGTAGCAGGAAACCAAACAGAAAAGAGGAAATCTCTATGCCTATGTGGAAACAGAAAAATAAAATTCAGCAAAACAAAAAGGATATTGCTTTTGATATTGCAACGCATCTTCTACTGTTTTTAGTTCTGATTGTCATCGTCTATCCGCTGTACTTTGTATTGGTCGCCTCCTTTTCAGATCCGCAGTATGTGAACAGCGGAAAGATGCTGTTTTTCCCCCAGGGCTTTACTACAATGGGATATGAACGGGTTTTCAGCGACGAACGCCTGTTGACCTCCTATATGAACACCATACTCTACACATTGGGCGGCACCGGCCTGGGCGTGTTCTGTTCCGTGCTCTCGGGCTATGCCCTTTCGCGGAAAGATCTGCCCTTCCGCGGGGTGATTATGGCCATGCTTATTGTCACCATGTACTTTAGCGGTGGGCTGATTCCCACTTATCTGCTGGTGGGCAATCTGCACTTGCTGAATACTCGGGCAATCATTATCCTACTCGGCAGTATCTCCGTGTATAACATCATCTTGATCCGGTCGTTTTTTACTACCATGATGCCTGAAAGCCTCTATGAAGCCGCACAGCTGGACGGTTGCGGAAACACCAGATTTTTCTTTGCCATCGCCCTTCCACTGAGTAAGGCAATTGTCGCCGTCATCGCTCTCTACATTGCCGTCAACAGCTGGAACTCCTACTTTAACCCCATGATCTACTTGACCGACGTGAATAAATATCCCCTCCCCATCCTACTGCGGGAAATACTGATTACCGCCAAGCCCTCCGATACTAACGCCATCGTGGATGACCCCGCGGCCGCGGCAAAGGCTGCAACCTTAGTGGAGGTTGTAAAATACGGTATCATCGTTGTCACAACCCTCCCGATTCTCTGCGTCTATCCGTTTTTGCAAAAGTATTTTGTCAAAGGTGTGATGATAGGATCTATCAAGGGATAAGCTTTTCTACTGGCTATCGCCGGCCTCACGACCGGAAAAATAAATGGATAAATTTATTCCACTCACAAAGGAGACTGAAAATGATGAAGAGCAAACGCGTTATTCCAGCCATTCTCTCATTGACTATCACAGTGAGCCTGCTAACCGCCTGCCAACCACAAGCAGCTTCGTCCAAGCTCCCGGAACTATCAAAGAACTCCACGGTTTCGGAGACGGTTGAGGAAAACGGCTCCCGCGAGCTTGTGGGCAACACCTACAAAACTGGCTTGCCGATTATCAAGGATCCAGAAAAGTTCCGCATTGTTGTAGAGCATCATCCCATGGATAAATCAAAAAGCTTCAATGAAAAAGAAATTGTCAGGCAGCTTCAAGAGGAAACTGGTATCGAAATAGAATGGAAGGAGATACTTTCCAGCGATCTAGACCAAAAAATACCCCTGTTGCTGGCTTCTGATTTACCAGATGCCTTTCTTGGCGGCTTCACACTAAGCGACGCTAATTTTGCTAAAAATCTGAAAAGCTTTGTCAGCATTGAGCCTTATATGAACGACGGCTGGATGCCCAATGTGCTGAACTCCTACAAAAAGGCTAGCGAATTAATCGGATTTGACGTAAAAGACCAGCTTTCCAGACAGACGGACGGCAACATCTACTCCCTAATCGGCGGAAGCCTTACCTCCAACGATTCTTCCGTCACTGGCGTTCAATTTATCAATACAAGATGGCTGAAAAATGTCGGCTTGGAAATTCCCAAGACGCAGGATGAATTTTATGCAGTTCTAAAGGCTTTCAAAGAGAAGGACGCAAATGGGAACGGCGACTCGAACGATGAAATCCCCCTGGAATTCTGTAACAATTTTTGGGCCGGAAACATTAAGGATATGTTTGGCTATTGGGGATTTACCGGCTACTATAACGTAGAAGACGGCAAGGTTATCCCTACCATGAACACAGAAGATTTTAAGAACGCCTTAGTTTTTTATAATAAGCTTGCCAACGAAGGCCTATTGGACGTAGAAGGATTTTCACAGACCAGGGAACAGTTCTCTTCTAAAGTGAAGCAAGGAAAGGTCGGCATATCTCTGTTTTGGTCCCCGGTGGAGTTCATCAGCGACGATTCAGCTCTGGATTACAAATTCATGCCGCCCTTTGCTGCAAATGGCTATAGTGGGAAACCCCAGTTAAGGGGCCGTTACAACAAGGTTTCCACTCAAAACAATTCCTTCGTGATCACCACCAAGTGCAAAAACCCCACCGCGCTTCTGAGATGGTGGGATTATATCGCTACTGATTCCTTTACCAGAAACGAATTCTATTACGGCCCCATCAAATCCGAACAAAACCCCACCGGGCTTTTTGAAGAAAAGGATGGAAAATACACAGTACTGACGGATGGCGATTATTCGGTCGATTTTTCCTTTGAAAATGCCAAATATACCTATCAGATCAACAACAGTGTTCCTCTTGCCATGCCTGAAGAAATCGCGCAAATCCCGGCAGACCCCAATTCTCCCCTCGGTATTCGAAAAGTCACTTGTGATGAAGCAATTGAATTTCTTCCCAAGGACGGACTTCCTTATCGGAATCAGCCCGCTGATAAGAGCGCGGAGTTTGCCTTGAAGACCACCGATCTCAGCGGATTTATCGACAACTTTATTGCCACCAGCATTGTAGACGGCGTAACTGACGCCTCTTGGAACAAATACGTGGAGGATTTGGATAAATACAATTACGGCTACTATATCCAGTATTATCAAGATTTCCTCGATGGAAAATTCTAAACTGCAGTACTAAAAATTGAGTAGTAACTGCAAAGTAGCCTGCTATTGGGATGGTCCACAATGGCAGGCTACTTGTCAGTCAGCAGGTGTGAAAATAGTGAAAAAGAGCATTCTGTTTTATTGGATGAATATCATGCTCTATAGCATGATTACCCTGTACAACTCCTACATTCCGTTAAAGCTTTCTTTTCTCGGTGAGGCAAGGAAGGGGTTGCTGCTTACGGTTTCTCCTGCCGTATCGCTTCTCGCACCCTTGCTGTGGGGCGTCCTCGCGGATAGGATGACGTACAGGAAAAGGCTGCTTTCCGCACTGTGTATTTTAAGTTCCGTTTTCTTTCTGGTTATCTGTACTAACGTCTCCTATCCGGTCCTTTTCTCCGCCATCCTCTTCTACGCCTTTTTCTCTTCCTCCTACGGAGGCCTGTCCGACACGCTCACCCTGGGATATTGCAATCAATACGGTCTTCCCTATGGCCGCATCCGGCTGATGGGAACTCTAGGCTATGGGATTTTTGCCGTTCTGTCGGGCGCGCTCATTAAACTCTCTGCAAATTTTCTTCCAGCGCTGTATCTTATTTTAGCATCTACCACAGCCTGCATTATCCTCCCGCTCCCCGAGGAGTCCAATCGGAACCCCGCTGCTTCCCGCTCACGGAAGGAGTGCCGCCCCAAAAAATCACAAAGAATCCGGCCCCCGCACTTCGCCTTGATCTTATTTCTTGTCTTTGCAGTTCACTTTCCCCTGACCTATTTCTACAGCTTTTACTCCGAATATTTTGTTTACCAATTAGGGTACCCCACATGGTATTGGGGGCTGATTGTTTTTTCAACCGTCCTGGGAGAGATACCCTTGTTGATCAATCTCGACCGGCTTACTTTCCGTTTCAGCCTCAAAGCCATCCTTTCCGCAGCCGGGATCCTGACTGTTCTTCGGTATCTTCTGTTGATATTCCTGCACAGCTTCCCGCTCCTTCTTCTCATTTGCTTCTCCACCGGCTATGCCACCACCATGGCGTTTTACTCTGCCACAAAGTATTTGTTAAAACGAATTTCAAACCAATATAGAGCCACAGGCCAGGCCATACTTTACTCTGTCACAGCTTTGAGCGGTATTCTGGCAAATCTGCTGGGTGGAATGGCCGCAAACCGGTTTGGTATTAGAAATGGTCTGATTCTATCCGTAATTCTGCCTATGGCCGCAACCCTCTGCATCTTAGGGCGCCGCTTCCAAATCCAAACAAACGGGTAGGGTTTAGGATTCAAAATCAAAATTCCTGTAAAAGCAGATTCTCTTTTCCCATTTCAATCCTCACTTTCCTGGCCTATTTTCCGTCCGGATTTCGTAACATGTTATAGCCTCCATGCCTGAAGAATTCTCCCATAGTTGTGGGCAGGATCGTATTTTTCGGAATCGTTGGAACTTTCTCCTGTCTAGAGGTGCAAAAAGAGAGCCCGGCGTGGTGCCGGGCTCTCTTCCGTATTTTTCCTTTCTTACAGGCCCAGCACGTCCCGGATATAGATGCGGGAAACTTCAGCTGAATGGAAGTTGCACACCTCCGGCCGATCCAGCTCCACACAAAGAACGCCGTCAAAGCCCTCTTCCTCCAGCGCAGCCTTCACCGCCGGGAAATTGACGGTGCCGTGTCCCAGGGCGCGGAAGCTACCCATCTTTTGCGGCCCCTCCGCCTTGGACAGCGCATAGGTATCCACATCCTTCAGATGCATATAGGCAATACGGCTGCCATACTGATGGATCAGTTCTACTGGGCAGATCCCTGCCAATGTGGTATGCGCTGTATCGAGGCAGAAAGAGACATATTCCGGGTTGGTATGAGCGGCAAAGTAATCAATATCGCTCTGAGAAAATACGCAGGTGCCATAATGGGGATGGAAACAGACTGTGATTCCCTTCTCCTTGGCATACTCGCCCAACCGGTTGGTAATCTCACACATCTTGTCGACCATCTCCGGATTGGTGGGCCGCTCAGAAGGACCGTCATCTCCAAAGCCGCCGTTCTGGCAATTGTACCATTTTCCTCCGATCTCAGCCAAGAAATCGATCTGCTGCTTGGCAGTCTCCAGGGATTTCTCCACATCAAAGGTAAAGTGGCCGTACAGGTTGCAGAGGTTGACGCCGCAGTCCTTTGCCAGCTGTACCAGCTCCTGGGGGTCCTCCGCATAATAATCTCGGATAAAAGCGAAGTTCTCCACATAATCGTAGCCCAGAAATTTGCACTCACGGAACGACTGTTCCAACAGGTGCTTTGCCGCCTCGGGCTCGTGGCTGGTGATCCAGGTCCATCCGGTGTAAGCAACTTTCATCATTGTAAATTCCTCCTAAACTATGTTTCAGTCATCCAAAATGCCGTGCATGGGATTGTTCTGCATCGGCGCGGTACGGGTGTATTTTGTGGTCAAAGGGATATACTCCCCTTTTTCGCAGGACTTGCTGAAGCTGGTCAGGATCTCCAGCACATGGTGCTGCTGCTGGCAGTTGGCACGGAAGTCGCGGCCTGTGCGAAGCGACTTGCAGAGGTCGGAAAGCCCCAACGCACGGGAATTTTCGCAATAATCAAACATCAGGGGGATTTCCTTGTATCCATCATAGAAGCTGGGAGTGCTGTGACGCATCAAACCCGGATCGATTTTTGCCGTGGCCGCTTGATCCTCAGGACGTAGCAGCAGCACGGGGCCGCCAAACGTGTTGGGATCCGGTACAACCAGGGTGCCTCGGGTTCCATAGACCTCAAACCGCGCCTGCGCGCTGGGCCCGTAGTAGACGTCGAACGTGGTGAAAATCTGGGCGATCGCCCCGCTTGAAAACAGGATATTCCCTGTCAGATAGGTGTCCACATCCACATCCACCACCTCGCCGCAATGGGGAGCAGATGTGATGATGCGCCGCTCAAAAGATTTCTTTGTCATTCCCATTACACCCTTGGCCTCGCCCAAAAGCTGCACCAGGGCCGTCACATAATAGGGTCCCATGTCCATCATGGGGCCGCCGCCCCGCTTATAGTAGAATTCGGGATCCGGATGCCAGGTTTCATGGCCGTGGCAAACCATAGCACAGTTGGCGCCGATCACATCGCCGATCATCCCGCTGTCAATCACCTTCCGGGCCGTCTGAATTCCTGCACCCATAAAGGTATCCGGCGCTCCGCCCATGCGCAGGCCCTTCTTTGCGGCAAGCTCCATCAGCTCGTCCGCTTCCTGCATGTCTACGGCCAGGGGTTTTTCAGAAAATACATGCTTGCCGTGCAGCAGTGCCTGCTTCGTGACCTCATAGTGCTCATAGGGCCGTGTCAGGTTCAGAATCACTTCCACCTCCGGGTCCTCAAACGCCTCAAACATGTCGGCATAAATTTTGGGCGTGACTACAGGCGCGCCCTTTTCCTGCTCCGCCTTCACGTACTCCAAACCCTTCTGGGCCCGCTCCGGAATCAGATCGCAGACGCCGCAAAGCTCTACCTCCCGAAAGGTGTTTGTGATGTTTTCGAGATAAATTCCGCTGATGGCGCCTACGCCGATCATGGCAACTTTTACTGGTTTCATATCCTATCGTCCCCTTCCTTCCCACATTGGAAAAGCTCCAGGCAAAGCCCCCCATGCTCTTATCAGCATCATAGCATTCCTTGCATAAAATTGCATGCCAAAAGGATAGTTTTTTATGCCAATAATTGCTGTAACCTTATTTCTATCCCATCCTTTTCATTTTCTGGAGAGTCTTTCTCTCACGCAAAGACCTGTTGACACTGTCTGAGAAAAAGCGTACGATAGAAAATAATTTAGCAAATATTCTTGGGGGAAAGAAACAGTCTTGTCTCCCGGAAACTATTTTTGCTGTCAAGGGAGGAAATTTGATGTCAAATTTTGATGATCTGGATCGACTGCTGAAAACCTTTTCTGAAAAGACCGTGCCCGGCTGCGGCTGCGCCGTCGCACAGCACGGAAAAATCCTCTATGAAGGGTATTCGGGCTATGCTGATCTAGAGCGGGGCATACCCATCACGGAAGATACGGTTTATCGGCTGTTTTCTATGACAAAAATCATCGTCTGCACCGCGGCTATGATCCAATTTGAGCGCGGCAAATTTCTTTTAAACGAGCCTTACTCACAGTACTTTCCCGAATACCGGGACACCCAAGTTGCTTCTGTGCTCCCCAACGGCGAAATCCGGGTGAAGCCTGCCCAAAATCCCATCCTGATACGCCACACCTTCAATATGTCCAATGGCCTGCCCTACCCCAATTCCTCTCATTACACTGACTTGCAGATGAGAGAAGTCCGCAAAACGCTGACCAACAGGATCGGGAAATACACCCTGCAGGATGACGTGCGCGCTATGGGCAAGGTGCCTGTAAGGTTCGAGCCCGGCAGCCATTGGCTCTATGGCTTTGGACATGAAATGGTTGCTGCTTTGGTGGAGGAGACGTCCGGCATGTCTATCGGAGAATTTCTCAAAAAAGAAATCTTCGAACCCTTGGGGATGGAGAGTACCGGTTACCGCTATTTTGGCAATATGCGGGAAAGGATGGCAAAAATGTACCGTCCTAACGGCGATGGTACCTACACTTTAATGGAAGGATCGTTGGACGCCAATCACGAGCCTGACGCCGTATATGAAGGCGGAGGCGCCGGACTGTTCTCCACCGTGAAGGATTACCTGAAATTCACGCAGATGCTTGCCAACGGCGGCAATTATAACGGTACACAGATCATCGGCCGGAAAACTATTGATCTGATGCGCCGAAACATGCTCAACGACGTCCAACTCCAGGACTTCCGGAATTCCTATCTGGAAGGGTACGGCTATGGACTGGGGGTGAGGACGATGATGGAGCCTGCCGGTGCAGGCAATCTGTCCGTGGGAGAGTTCGGTTGGACCGGCGTGGCCGGTACCTGGACCTCAATCGATCCCTCCGAAGGCGTCTCTGTTGTCTACATGCACCAGACCGATCCCAACAATGAGGAGTACCACCATCACCGTGTGCGGGCGGTCGCCTACGGCTGTATCCAATAGCAATATCAACATTTATGAAAGAAGCGAGGCTGTAGAGACGTTATCTCCATAGCCTCGCTTCTTTCCAACTTGTCTGCCGGACCCTGCGGCTGAACCCCACTCTTTTCCAGTCCGCTGCATACGCTGCAGACCCTTTTCCATCTCCAGCCATCAAAATCAAGGGGGAGGAAAAGAAATAAAAAGTAGTATTACACAAACGAAAAAGTTGCGAACCCGCATGACTTCTGGACTTACAGCAACTTACCGTTTGCTTTTTCAATTGGTTTTTTGACGCTTTGGTGCCCAAATGGTGCCCAGATTTCACTCACAGATATAAAGAGGTACAGGAAAATATAACAAACTATAAGATAGCACATCATTTTATTGGTGTTTTGTAAAGGAGTTACAAGCTCCTTTGAAGCTTTCAAGGGTATTTACTCGCCCACCTTAAGATGTGCTTTGAAATCCGCTTGTAGCAAGGTTTTTTTAGCCTCTACTGCGTAACTTATGTATCCTATAATAGCAGAGGGCGAAAGCATACTTTGCGGTTAGCAAAAACAACTACGCCCATCTTTATTACCCGACAGGCATAGACAACTAGCACGGTCAATGGCGGTGTGTACAGTACCGTTCATCTTTCTATGAAGGGGACAACTGGATTGAGTTATATGCTCATAATAGAAAATTATTTTTTCGCCTTAATCAAAAGAAAATCTGGTTTGTGAATATATCTCTTATATGACGGGTATTGGTTCATAATTTCTTTACTTGGTATAGGCTCAAGCATTTTATTGATGATAAAACCTGCATTTGAAAGAGAATTTATAATACTCGACATGGTGCGATGATATTTTATTACTCCATCAACTATCCACGTCACTTTTCTCTCTCCTTCAAGCGCATATGTGGTTAAATTGTAATGAATACGCTCGTTTTCTTCATTGCATGTCCAATAGTTTTGCGTTAACAGAGCGGTTGTCAACGGATGTTCCTGCGAAAAGATAAAATAACCACCTTGATTCAACAGGTTATAGACATCTTTAATCAGTTTATCAAAATCCTCTATATAATGAACTGCAAGCGAACTGAAAATTACATCATATTTTTCTGCAATTTCATTTAAATCGGTCATACTTTTATTGATGTATTTAATATTCGGTGAAGTGTTTTCGTTCTCTGCAACTTCAAGCATTTTTACTGATATATCAAGCCCAGTAACGCTTGAAGCTCCCATTTTGATAAACTCTACACAGTTTTCACCATAACCGCATCCAATATCAAGAATGGATTTATTTTGCAGATTTGGTGAAAGACTGAAAAGTGCTGGCTTTTCGACAATGTCATTCGCCGCAGACGGGTTGCTTCTTAACTTTTTATACCCATCGAAAAATATTTGATTGTCATAAATGTTTTGATTGCTCATAGCTTCTATCCCCTATTATAACTTCCGATTATTACTCCTTATTATCTCATATCTTGTTTTGTATTTCAATGTTATTCCGTAAGCCTACACGGATAGCCATTTGCATAAAAATGAAAGGGGGGTTGGGATTATCCCAACAAGACATTTTTAGGAAGAGGGTACCCTCTTCCTATGCTTGCTACGGAACAGTCCTTTTCTCGGCGGTGGATTATCGGAAAGGAACAGAATGGAAAGGACATCCCAACAACGAACAGCAAGGCAATTTCAGACATTATACCAGTATTTAGGAATCGGCACAACCGAACCAGTTCAAACTGCAGCGCTTCTCATTCCTACTAGATAAAGTAATAGAGCGGAAATAAAAAATCCCATCCGAATGGATGGGATTAAAAAAGGGAGAATACCCTAAAAACTGAATAAAGGAAGAAGCGAGAAAGAGATCGAAGTGGGGAGACAAAATCAGAAGAAAATGTCTCAAAGAAGCCTGACCTAAAAGAAAGCTATGGTCAAGCCCTCGGCCTATT